>CAXXVL010000002.1:2150000-3479960 GCA_963667845.2 Smithellaceae bacterium
GCGATAGATATTTATCCAATGGAAGGCCGGAGTAATCCGGACAGCCGGTTTCGGCATGATGAAAATCCGGCTCCTTGTTGTTATGGATAAACTGTACTTCATTATCACTCCGGATAAACGTTCTGGTAAAAAGTGGCCGGTGTTGTATGACACCGGCGTTAATTATAGAAGAACCTCTTGTCTTTGCGAGCGGGTGCCCCGTCTGCGCGGTAATCTCAGGGATTGCTTCACTTCGTTCGCAATGACACAGACGTTCCTTCTGGTTCTTTTCTCCCTGGAGAAACTGAAGGACACTTAAAAAAGGACGTTCGCCATCATCCAGGGTAATGAAATCCAGATAATCAAAGATGACCGGTTCCGACAAATCCCGAAGTTCCGTGTTCACAAAGCCGCCACCGGCAATAATTTTGATGTCGGGAAAATGTTTTTTGATAAATTGAGCACATTTTAATCCCGCATAAAGATTTCCGGGAAAAGGCAGGGTGATTCCCATAACATCGGGACGAACCTGTTCGATATGAGATTTAAGCAATTCCAACAGCCGGACCTCAAGAATGTTTTCCTGAAGCTTTAAGGCTTGCTCAAGCGGAGCAAAAGAATGCGCCGATAGTCCCAGCTTTTCAGCATACCGGCTGAAACCGAAATAGGGGGTGACCGCGTCTTTGATGAGATCGCCGACATCTTCAATATAAAGCGTTGCCAGAAACCGGGCTTGATCATTTATCCCGATGTTTCCGAATGACCATTCCAGATCAGGCACGGAATCAAATCGGGAGGCTCGCGGCAAAAAGGTTTCGTTGCAGATCCGCTGCGCCAGCGTATTGTCTCGGTATTGCAGGAAACTCATGACCAGGTCTATGGTCTGAATGTATTTTTCTTTATTCTTGAGAATGTGACGGGAATTTGGAGAAAGCTTCTTGCCTCCCTTACGAATTGATTCGAAGAGTTCTTGAAAACCGTTCCGGGAAAATAGGGCATTAATCAATTCAATCCCGAGGTCGGCCTGAAATACCTCATAGCCTCGCGATTTCAGAAAGCCTGTCAAATAGGGTGTTGCCGGATAGGGGGTATTCAACTGCGTAAAGGGTGGTGTGATCAGAAGTATTTTCATAGGCAATGAATGTCTGCTTTTGGCGCAACAATGCGGAATTTAAAAGTCTCTGTATTTATACAATTTGCCAGAAGCTTTTACAATTGGTAAAATATCGCAAACAAACCATTAATAACTGCCAGAAATAACGGGAGTGTTCCCTGTATGGAATTTGAGGGATTTGATGCCTTTTTGGTGAGTTCAAATAACCGTTATTGCCTCGCAGTCGGGGAGGAACAATGACGCCCTGACGAGGATGAGAAGTGCAATGGTCCGTAATTGAAAATCTTTCCATACCCTCTGAAAGGTGGTAACTCACAAGTGCCGTTGTGTTAAATCCCGCCGCTGCGGGATGAGTGTTAATTCTCCGCAGCTTACTGCGATATAACGACGTTCATTTCAAACCTCGACAGCTTGCTGAGAGGTGGTTGATTAAATTACGGGGACTGCTTTTTGAAAAAAATAACGCTTATACTGGTATCCATTCACATCAAGGACTCACCGCAGGCTGTTCCTCTCGCTGCGGCCACCCTTAAGGCGCAGCTCGATTCTGTACCGGCAATCAAACTGGGGCTGGATGTATCCTTCAGAGATTACACTGTCGATGAGTCAGTGGATTTTATATTTGAGGACCTTTGCAGAAACATTCCGGATATGATCGGCTTTTCCACATACCTGTGGAACAGGCACATCGTTCTCGAAGTCTGCCGACTCATCAAGAGGAAATTCCCGGCTGTAAAACTCTTTGCCGGCGGTGCAGAGGCAACGGCACTTCCGCTAATGCTGCTCGACCGCGCACCCTTTGACTTTGTCATCAAAGGGGAAGGGGAGATCGTGCTGACAGAAGTCATGAACCGGCTGATAAACGGTGAATCACTGAAAGCCATCCCCGGGGTCTTTTTTAAAGGTGCAAAGCTTAATCCGGAGAAAGACCAGCAGCCCGTCATGGACCTCAACGTGCCGCCCTCGCCATATCTGACCGGAACAATTGATCCGCGCCGGTATTCCGGCCTGTTATGGGAACTTTCCCGCGGTTGTCCTTTTAAATGTGGCTTTTGTTTCGAATCACGGGGTGTAGCAGGCGTCCGACAGATCTCTCTAGAACGGATCCGGAAAGAACTGGAACTCTTCGAAGAAAAAAAAGTAAACCAGGTCTTTGTACTGGACCCGACTTTCAACTGCGACAAGAAGCGTGCAAAAAAGATTCTGCGCATGATTCTAAAAATTGCACCAACGATTCATTTTACTTTTGAAATAAGAGCAGAGTTTATCGACCGTGAAATCGCCGAACTCTTTGCCGGGATTAACTGCAGCCTCCAGATTGGACTGGAGAGTGCCATTCCGGAAGTCCTCGCCGAAGTAAACAGAACAATCGACATAGTTAAATTTGCTGAAAAGATATCGCTCCTCAACTCAGCCGGTGTCATTTTCGGGCTTGATCTGATCTACGGGCTTCCGGGTGACACACTCGATGGATTCAAAGAGAGCCTGAATTATGCTCTGGGATTGCAGCCGAATCATCTCGATATTTTTCCTCTGGCCGTTATTCCGGGGACCGCCCTTTATGATCAGGCAGAATGCTTCTTGCTGAACTTTCTTCCGGATGCTCCTTACACGTTAATTTCTTCACCCGGTTTTTCGGAATCAGAAATGGCGCAGGCTCTCGACCTGAAAAAGGCCTGTGAAATTTTTTACAACCGCGGGGGTGCTGCGGGCTGGATGTTCATGGTCCTGGAAACCCTCGACTTAAAGCCCGCCGATTTTCTTTTAACTTTTGCAGTGTATTTGTCATCATGTGAACAATCTCTTCGGCTTACAAGAGAGGAAATTACCGTTTGGCAATCCTCTTTTGTCAGGGAGCAGTTCATCAGATACAACAAAAAAAAACTTTTTCCGGTCATGGAGGATATCATCGCTATTCATGGCGCATTGAACCGTTCGCTCTATGCCGGGCCGCTCGTTTCGGCAGGCGAAAACAAGTTTAATGATGAAACCGTATTTAGTTTATCCTCCGGGACTATTTTGCTTTCCTTAAAATATGATTTCAATGAGCTCATGAATGTAGGTGAACTTACCTTTGAAGAATTCATTGATTGCTATTGCCCTCGGAAAACGTACCTGATTGTTTATAATTGCGGCGGCGCCGTTAAAACAGTGATCATCGATCATATGATAAACAGGCTGCTTGCCTCATTTACAGGTGTCGAAACACTCGGGCAGGTCGGCGGAAAGAAAAATATACATTCCCGCAAGCATATTCATGAATTTCTTGAATTTGCTCTGCAAGAACAGATACTCTATATCGCGCAATACATTTAGCTCTTGTTATTAAATCTTGAACCTTTCTTTTTGCTGTCAAAGCTTCATCTACATCTGCTTTTAAAACAACTTCACTGCAGCTGCCATAAGTCCTTCTTTTATTCTCAACTGAAAGCATTGGATTCAAATTATTAGCGGGGGAAAGAATCTATGCAAAAGGCGGGCGCAAAAGAGGGACAATAGAAACCGCCGAATAAGATTGACAGACTTAAATATTTTTATTAGAAAACATACGTTTGTTTTAGCCATTGAATTAAAAACACACACAAGTATATTAAATAATTAAGAAAGGAGGAAAATTAATCCAGTTATTTGCTGAAAATTTAATAGAATTTAGAATGATAATGGACACTCAATGATTTCAATAATCAAGAAGGAGATTGCGGATGAAAAGTATCAGAAAAGGTGTTATTTTTTTCGCGTTTGTTCTTTCAATTCTTTTATTATCATCTTTAAACCCATCATCGGTCTTTGCTGCAAAAGCTGAAAAAAAAGCAAAAACGGTTAAGACAGAGCAGACGATCAAGGCCAATGCCGCTTTTGACGTTAACAAAATGAGCGACATGTCTGATTATGATCCTGCCAATCCCGTCATTCCCGAAGGCGATACCATCAAAATAGCGGTTGTGGCGGCTTTTTCCGGCCCAAGCGCTTTTAACGGCATGAGCTATTTCTTCATTGCCCAATGGGTTGCCCATGATATCAATAAACGGGGCGGTCTGATGGTCGATGGAAAAAGGAGGATGATTCAAGTTCTCAAAGCCGATCATATGTCTAAGGCTGATCAGTGCAAGAAGGTCGCTGAAAGAATGGCTCTCCAGGAAAAAGTTCATTTCTTCTGGGGTACGGACGGCAGCCATTTCATGAAGATCATCAATGAAACGGCCAGCAAATATAAGATTATTGCTCTTAATGTTCCCTGTCTGTCCGATGACCTGCAGGATGCCACAAATTTCTCCCGCTACGCCTTCCATTCATCGTATTCAACGGAACAGATTGCCCGTGGGCTGGCATACTTCTATGGTCAGATCCGCAAAAAAGAGAAAAAATTCTATATTTTGAATCAGGATTATGCTTTTGGTCACATCCTGGCGGAGAATTTCAAGAAGGGATTGGCTGAATATTATCCCGGGGCGCAGGTTGTCGGTGAAGATTTCCATAAACTTTTCCTGACGGATTACGCGCCTTATCTGGAGAAAGTCAGGGCCTCCGGGGCCGAAGTCATTTTCACGGGCGATTGGCTCCCCGATGCCGGCAATCTTCTCAAGCAGTCCCGCCAGATGGGGCTGAAGCTGCCTTTCGCCAATGTCTACATGGATAACCAGAATTTCCTCAATGAGGTCGGTGTCGAAGGAACGAAGGGACTTATCAATATCAGTTCCTATAGTGTGCCGAATCCGTATTTCAAAAGCAAAGAAGAAATCAAGTTTTACAATACCTGGCTCAATCTCTGGAAAAATAAATGGAAAACATCGCCTTTCAACACGATTGCCTACCAGCACGCCACCGCAAACGGCGCGGTCTGGATGATGCAGACCTATTGGCTCTTCAGCGTTGTTGAACGGGCAGCAAGTTTAGATCCCGAAAAGATCATCAAAGTCTGGGAAAATGATTCGTATCGTTTTGTGAATGGTAAGGTGATCAAGATGAGAGCCTGCGATCACAAAGCGGTTCAGGATCTTGCCATCGTCGAATACGTGCCACCGGAGGAGCAGAAAGTGTCCTTCAATATTCCTCCTTACTATTGGTTTAAAAATGCTTCCTACACCGGACCGGTTTACAGAATTCCGGCGGAAAAAATCCTTCCCTGGATGGACCAGAATCTGGATCGGTGCAAGGGTAAAAATGGCTGGGGCGAATAAATCGCCCGATGAAATATGGAGATCAGGAACGGGACTTCTTTTTCCGTTCCTGATCACTTCCATTTCGGATCACTATCTTGGATGAACAGCCTGCGCGTGAGGCGTCCGGTTGTGTGATTGTGCCGACGCGTTCCGGAAATCGGCCTATGCAGGAGAAATTGCGCCGACAAAATCTGCCCGAAAAAGCGATGGAAACTCTGTACGGATTTAGGTTCTGTCGCAAGAAAACAAAATCTGTTCCCATCCCGGACGCGGAAGTCAAGCTCCTTTGTACCGGTGGTGCTCATGCGTGATGATGAGAGAGAACGTGCCGCCGGATTTAAAACATAAAGCCCCTTCGAACAACCGAAGGGGCTTTTGCTGTTAATGAGACTCAAATTTCAGAAACGCAGTGCGCTGAAATTTGTAAGTCGAATTATCCCGCGAGCAAAGCGAGCAGGGATTAATGACACCTTGTTTTCTTTGGTTTCAGAAACGCAGTGCGCTGAAATTTGTAAGTCGAATTATCCCGCGAGCAAGGCGAGCAGGGATTAATGACACCTTGTTTTCTTTGGTTTCAGAAACGCAGTGCGCTGAAATTTGTAAGTCGAATTATCCCGCGAGCAAAGTATGCCATGGATCAATGGCACACCTTGCTTTTTTCAGGGGTTCAGATAAGCCGTTAAATCTCCCAGATTCTCTTAGTTTTTAGCTTTTGTCTCACCTTCACCTTCTTCAAATCGCTTATACCTGATCATTCGTTCGTTGCTTGAGCTGCTGGTGCTCGTCTGATCGGCGTCTACCTTATCCTTGCTTCTCTTGGAAGATAGTCTGTTTTCTTTCTTCACGGGGGATGTTGCAGTATTCCCCTGCTGTTTTTCGAGAGAGACTTCATTTTGAATTGTTATTTTCCCTGCAAGGACGACGCCCGAAAAAGCGAGGAATATACAGGTCATTAAAACGATTATTAGATATTTCTTCATCATCAGCCTCCCATGGCTCAATTAACGTAAAGTGTCAGCAACGTCAGAGAACTGACAATATTCGAATAATAGAAAGAATCAGGCCCATTGTTCCAGACGATCCGGACGTCGTAGGAATCGGCAGGAAGATCATAAAAATGAATAAAAGCACCCGGTGCAATACTTGACGTTATTTGATTTGGACCCCAACTGCCGGAGCCCGTGGGTGAAATGTATATTCCGTCGATATAAAAGCCGGCCGTATCATTAACAATCTTAAGTGACCCTGAAAAATCAGAATTGTACGCGACCAAATCCGTTGTCTCCCAGGGATAGATGGGAATATCATAGGCATATGCGTAATAAGTACTGAACGTTCCTATAATCGTAGCTTTCGCGTCATAGGCGCCGGAGAGGATTCCTGTCAGGGTATAACTTGTGCCGGAGGGGACGGGCGCTCCCAAACGATTCGGTCCCCATGTGGGTTCGCTAACGGGTGTAAGATAAAAGGCGTTTATGGTTAATGATGTATTATTGTATAAAGTAAGATCGCCGGTTCCGAAAAATGGATCTTCCCAATCCGTGCAACTGACGATGACGCTCAAGAAAACGAGGGCGAAGAGAATCAGAATTCCTTTTTTATACATGAATTCCCTCCTTAATACCGGAATTGAATTCTGGGGAAAGTTTAGTCTTAAGAAAGCACGAAGTCAACCACACTTCGAAAGGATGCAGAAACGTATAATGGAGCAGAATGGGTTATGAATACGCGGAAAAATGCGGGGGACGGTTGAAAAATCCCCCGCATTGATTCGTTTTGCTTCTCAATCAGACCGATGAGCGATCCGTTCACGAATGAATCCGCAACCACGAACAAGCCCGGTCAGTCGTGCTATTTATTTTCTTTCGCCTTGGCGTCTTCCTCATCCCGCAAGACCTTGCGCAGGATTTTACCGACGGCCGACTTGGGAATCGACTCGCGGAATTCAACCAGTTTGGGTACCTTGTAGGGAGCCAGCTTTTCCTTGCAGAAAGAGATGATTTCCTCTGCCGTGCAGCTTTCGCCTGCCTTCAGAACAACAAACGCCTTGACTGTTTCTCCCCGGTATTTGTCTTTAACCCCCAAAGACACGGCTTCAGCAACCTTGGGATGCTGGAAGAGGACTTCATCAATGTCGCGCGGATAGATGTTGAATCCGCCGGCGATAATCATGTCTTTCTTGCGGTCCACGATAAAGAGGTAACCGTCTTCATCTCTGATGGCGATGTCGCCGGTATAAAGCCAGCCGTCTTTGAGCTGTCCTGCTGTTTCGGCGGGATTGTTCCAGTAACCCTGCATGATCAATGGACCCTTCATGATGATTTCACCCGGCTCTCCGTCGGGAACATCCTTTTCTCCGGTATCGACATCCACCAATCGAACATCGTTATCCGGGAAGGGGATACCGATGCTGCCCACTTTCTTTAAGCCCAGAACAGGATTCGAAATACCCAGCGACGTTGATTCGGAAAGACCATAACCTTCGCTGAAATAGATGCCCATATCTTTGACCTGTTCGATGAGTTCCACGGGCATCGGCGCCCCGCCCGAGTTCAGCATGCCGAATTTCTTGGCCAGATTAAGTTCTCCCGCTTTGGGATGATTCATGAGAGCGGTAATCAGCGTGGGGACGGTCGGAAAAAAGGTAATCTGCTCGAATTTGGCGAGGAGGTCCATCATCTCGTCAATATTGAAACGGGGAACCTGGATTTGCGTCGCGCAGTTGAATAAAGCCCAGTTCAAAACGACGATGTTTCCGTAAACATGGAAGTAAGGCAGTACGGCCATGACGTTGCGCTTTTCATGGGGTGTGAGCGAGATGGTGGCGTTTCCCCACAAAGAGCACTGGAGCGTCGCCGCGACGATGTTGGCGTGGGTGAGAACGGCGCCCTTGGGGATTCCGGTTGTCCCTCCCGTAAATTGAATCAGGGCCGGGTCTTCAGGATTGATCTGGACTTTCACCCGTTTGGGATTGGGATATTTGGCAATGAGTTCCGAAAAGTGATACCAGCCCGGTTCCAGATCAAGGCTCTTGGGCGTGCTCACCGGAAAGCCTTTGATAAAGTCTGTGACGGCGGTGACGATCACCCGGGAGATCAGAACCTGCTTGCACAGGGTGCGAATGGCCGGGAGGGCCATGTCAAATGTGATCAGAGACGTCATTCCTGACGTGTTGGCCATCATTTTCAGTTCGTCGGGGGTGTAGAGCGGATTGAGATTGACCACAATGCCGCCCAGCGACAGGACCGCAAGATAGGCGATCGGATACTGGGGACAGTTGGGCAGGTGCAGACCGACCCGATCTCCCTTTTTGATTCCCAGTCCGGCCAGAGCATTGGCGAAGCTTTTGTAGACGATGCTCAGCTCCAGAAATGTCATCTCACTGCCGAAAAAAATCAAAGCGGCCTTGTCCGGATAGGCTCCGGCGGGAAGATCAAGCAGCTCGTGAGCCGCCAGACGCGGATAACGGATAGTGGTTGGTACGTTGTAATCGTAGTGACGATGCCAAGGTTTCTCTATCATTTTTCCCCCTCCTAAATAAGTGATTTGTGCGATTGATCATTTGCCCAACACTGAGCCGGTGTGATGCGGAAAAAAACGTGTTCGGATGGGACGAACATTCTCTCCAGACTTTTGAGAAAGAGCTCAAACAAAACAGTTCTTACCCATCAGGCGACTCTACTTCTCTTTTCGATGAAACATGGCTTTCTTACGTGGTCAGACAATAAGATGTTCAGTCTTTTGTGTCAATGAAATATTGATCATGTCCCTATTATTGAAGTGCCGAGCTTTGTCGCGGCGCGAATATGTCCTATTCAAGATTGAAGTTTCGGCTTTTTTGTTTAATCCCGCTTAAACGGAACGAGCGTTAATTTCCTGTCGCTTGCTGCGAAATAATGACGTTCTTTTTATACCTCGACAGCTTGCTGCGAGGTTGTTGATTGCGATTTCTTTCTTATTGAACGCGGGGAATAGGGCTTGCCATTCATCTGATGTTTGCCGTCTGTTGAAAATAACTTCATAGCAAATGATTTTGTCTTGACAATAGAACGATCGTTCTATACAAGGATGACATGGGAAAAATAAAAGACATACCCGTTGCGGAAACGTTTCTGCCCTTTTTGCGCGTTGAGGAAAGGGATATTCCCGGCGGTATAGAAATGATTGAATTTTTCGGCGCGCTCGCGGAGGTACGGTCTGCCGGAGAACGGTTTGATCCGGTGGCGGGGACTCCGGCGCATAACCTGGTCACAGGTGCTTGCTGCACCGGACCGAAAGACCCGTTCCACGTTCCAGCCCTTTGCCGGGTAGTGGGATTGATGATCAACGGTGAGGTTTGCGCCGGATTTCCGTCGCCTGCGGAAGAGGAATTGCGTGACGTTATCTCCTTTGATGATTACCTTGTTGCGCATCCGGATACTTCCTTTCTGCTTTCGGTCACAGGGGATTCCATGAGCGGCGCGGGTATCATGGAAAAAGATCTGGTGATCGTGGAACGGGGACGCCAGCCGAAAAACGGCGATATTATCCTGGCGGAGGTGGACGGCAACTGGACGATGAAATATTTTTGCAAGAAAGGCAAAACGATCACGCTGGAGGCGGCTAATCCCAAGTATCCGCCGATTGTCCCGCAGACGGAGCTGCGGGTCGCGGGGGTGATCACGGCGCTGGTTCGAAAATATCACAGGTGATGGCTTTGTAAAATCACCATATGCTGCGTTGCGTTTCGCCCCGCGATCGCTGCGGCCTACGCCAAAGTAGGCCTCACTCTGCGGGCCTTGCGCGCCTTGCCTCTGGCGATTTTACAAAGCCATCATCAGATGTAAGAAGGGAATGAAACGTTTTTACAAAACGTAAAAGATTTATGATACGGTATAATTCAAATATTTCCGTCACGTAGTCGATGTTTCATGGCAAAAAATAGGAGGATTAAGCGCTTATGGATAGAGCCTGTGAAAAGATCGGCAAGAAGTGCAAGCACGTAAAAGACAATGGCAATTGTTTTTGGTTGGGGAACGATAATTATCCTGTTCAATGTGTTGGTGCTTGGGCTGAAGATAAATATTATTTCCTCGAACGATATCTAAATGCCAGCCGCGAAGCGCGCCGAAAATTTTCCGATCAGGGCAATGCTGTTTTTATTGATTTGTTTTCCGGTCCGGGACGTTGCATGATCAGAGAGAAAAAAGAAGAAATTACCAGCGGTGGATTTCGTGCGATGGAACTAAATGAAGCACCATTTAATGAATACATCTTCTGCGATATCGACGAAAGAAATACTGAAGCATTCAGACACAGATCTCAGCAAAAACAAAATTGTATTTTTTACACGGGTGATTCTAATAAGACTATTGAAAGTATCGTCAACTATTTAAAGAAAAAAGACTATCGTTACCATTGCGCTTATGTCGATCCCTTTGCGCCGGAAAATTTAAATTTCAACACACTGAAAACACTGGCGCAGTTCAAGCGTATGGATATGCTCATTCACTTTCCCATAGGCAGCATCCATCGCAATTTAGATAATTGGATGAACAAAACAAATACGATTCTGGATACTTTTTTGGGAACCGATACTTGGCGTGAACGTATAGAAGATGCTCGTAAAAATGCTAAGCGCAACGACTATTATGTTTTAATAGATGTTTTTAAAGAACAGCTTAAATCTATCGGTTATCCAGAAGAAGGATTAAAATTACAAGAATCAGAAAGAGGTTTTTTAGAGCAATTATCAACCGTGTCAATAAAAAACTCTCGGAATGTTAATTTGTATGTCTTAATTTTGGCATCCAAACATGAACTCGGCCAAAAAATATGGAACAGTATCATTAAAATTGATCCAAGAGGACAAAGGAGCCTCTTTTGATGCAGCTTAAAACGATTCAACGAAAAACCTTACTTTATAAAAGCGGCGTGGAATATGCTGATTACTGTTTAAACCACGTCGAAGGTTGTTCTCATGGTTGCAAGTATCCTTGCTATGCTTTTATGATGAAAAAGCGTTGTGGAGTAATCAAAACTTACGAAGACTGGTGTAATCCTAAAATTGTTTCCAACGCATTAGAACTTTTGGAAAAAGAGATTCCACGTCAGAAGAATAAAATCAAATACGTACATCTTTGTTTCTCGACGGATCCCTTCATGCACGAACAGAATGAAGTTGCAGAGCTAAGCTTGAAAATTATTGACAGGCTTAACCGAAGTCATATCCGGTGCACGGTTTTAACAAAGGGTGTTTATCCGCAGGAATTGGCTAAACGCAATGGATACAGTAAGAATAATGAATATGGAATAACCCTTGTATCGCTTGATGAAGATTTTCGTAAAAAGTACGAACCAAATACGGCGAATTTTAAGGAAAGAATCAAAGCACTTAAAGTTTTGAGCAAGGCAGGGTTTAAAACCTGGGTTAGCATTGAACCTTATCCGATACCAAATCTGGTGATACAAGATTTGTCGGGAATTCTTAAAGCGATCTCTTTTGTTGATAAGATCGTATTTGGGAGGCTAAATTATAATTCTGTGATTTCAGGTTTCAAGTATCACAAAGAATTTTACACCGGGTTGGCCGTCTCAGTTATTGAGTTTTGCAAAAAAAACAAAATCTCTTATCATATTAAACACGGTACAATGACAAATCTAATCGGTCTCAAAAATCCTGCATTATCTGATGTCCGAGTAGGAATCCTGTAAAAGTTTGGAAAATAATAAACACGAAGTCATTATCTTTTTATTTGTTTCAGTTTAGGGGTTAAACCTACAGCCTAACAGCCTATAGCCTAATAGCCTTGTTTTTCTATGAGTGATCAAATTTTCTCTCTCCGTTCCTGGCCGCGTGCGATTGTGCACATCGACGGCGATGCGTTTTTTACGTCTTGTGAAGAGGCGATTCATCCGGAACTCCGGGGCAAGGCGCTCATCACCGGCGGTGAGCGCGGCATTGTGGCGTGCGCCAGCTATGCGGCGAAAAGGATGGGGGTCAAACGCGGCGTGCCGCTTGCCGAGGCGCGCAAGATCTGCCCGGGCCTCATCATTCTTCCTTCGGATTATGAAACGTACAGCCTGTTTTCCCGGCGGATGTTTGCCATCATGCGCCGCTTCACGCCGGACGTAGAGGAATATTCCATCGACGAAGCGTTTTCCGATATTACCGGGATGCGCCGCGCCCTGCATTCCTCCTATGAAGAAATCGGTCTGCAGATGAAAAAGGAAATCGAGCGCGAACTCGGCATCACGGTTTCCGTGGGTTTGAGCGTGACCAAGGTGCTGGCCAAGGTGGCGTCCAAATATCAGAAGCCGGCAGGCATGACTGTGATCAGGGGGCGGGATATTGCTCAATACCTGACGAATCTGCCGGTGGAAAAAATCTGGGGCATCGGTCCGGCGACAACCAATTATCTGGCCAAACTGGGCATCCGCACGGCGCTGGCTTTTGCCGAGCTTCCCGAGAAAACCATGCAGAAGAAATTCACCAAGCCGGGTGTGGAAATCTGGCGGGAGCTGCGTGGCGAATCGGTTTATCCCGTAACGACCGAGGAAAAAAGCTCTTACGCTTCCATCAGCAAGACCAAGACGTTCGCGCCGCCGACGTCCGATGCCGATTATCTCTTCGCACAGCTCATGCGCAACATGGAATCGGCCTGCATCAAGGCCAGGCGCTACGCGCTGGCGCCCCGGAAAATTGTGGTGTATTTGAAAAAACAGAATTTCGATTCGGCGGGCAGCGAAGCGGCTCTATCGCGTCCGTGCGCCTGCCCGCTGGAGTTTTCCGACGTCATTCGTGATTTATTTGATGCCTGCTATCGCCCGCAGGACCTTTACCGCGCCACCGGCGTGGTTCTTCTGGACCTCGTTTCCGACTCCACTACGCAGTATACCCTTTTCGACAATCCCGTGCAGGCGGAAAAAATCAAAGATTTGTATGATGTTGCCGACGAGCTGGGGCTGAAATTCGGCAAGCACACGCTGCACCTGGGTTCCTCGCACCTGATTGAAAAACTCGGCAAGGGCCGCCGCGGGGCGCCTACGGTGAGAGCACAGACTGAGCTCAAAGGCGAAACGAAGCGCCGCCATCTGGGTCTGCCGCTGCTTCATGTGAAGACGTAAAGACAGATGTTCATCCCGTCGACGACGGGATGAACGAGCACAGAGCCTCCGGATAAATGCTTTGCCCTGAATTTTGCAGCGATCAGGGCGTCTTTACGTTTTTTTGACGCGGTTTCCTCCCGGCGGCTAAATCTCTCCCAGGGTAATGTCGGTTTCTCCTTCCGGCAGCGGAATGACATAGACCGGCTTGCGGATCCGGCGGAGGACCTTTTCTACGACGCTGCCGAGGAAGGCATGGCGGATCACGCCTTTTCCGTGCGTCCCCATGATGACGATGTCGGAGCTGAGCTTTTCCGCCATATTCAGAATTTCCGTTGCGGGGTCGCCTTCTACGACATGGACTCCGACAATCCGATTCAAGGTCTCCGGATCATTGTCGAGTTCTTTTTCGGCAAATTGTTTCAGGCGTTCCTCGATCCGCTGAAGCAGGTCTTCTTTTGCATCCTTACGCCGCCGGTCGATTTCCTCCTTTTCGACGTATACGAGAACGAGCGCTTCTTCCTGCGGTGAAAGGGGCTCGATGACGTGGAGAAGATGGATTTTCGCGTCGTGCTGCCGCGCCGTGTTGACGGCATAGCGAAAAGCATAGGCTGAGTTCTTGCTCAGGTCGGTTGCATACAGAACGTTTTGTATCTTGGGAATCATATCCTCATTCCTCCTTTTTAATCCGGAAACAAGTCCGGTTGCCCGCGTTTTTTTGAGCGGCGATGACTCCTTCAGCTGCTGCCGGACGCTCTCGGCAATCGGCAGGAAGGCTGTGAACAGGGATGGAAAGGACTCAGGCAGCCGTTTCCATCCTTGTTTTGTCAGGCGAGCCCATGCAAAAAACCATGAACCCCTTAGGTCACAATCACCAGGCGGAATTACCCTTCACGATATTCAGTCTCTGCTCCAGCAATTTGTCTTCGGGTATTTGTCCGTACATCGTAAGCTTATCGATAACATCGGGCAGCATAGCCGCTAATTTGCCTGCCGCCTCGTCTTCGGATACGCCGAGCGCATCGGCGATGTCTTGCACCAGTCGTTCACCGCTGAATACTTTCTTAATTTGATCGGCTGAAATCGGCAAGTTTGCTTCGGTGCCGACCCACGATGCAACCTGCTCACCAAAGCCGTTGTCCTGAAACAACTTTACCAGACCCTTTACACCTCCGCTTTTCGGGTCGGCAATCATTTTCGTGACGATCATCATCAGCTTGTTGGCGCTCACTGTATCGTCACTTTTAAAAAAGCCTTTTATCGTATCCAAAAAACCCATGTTTATCTCCTTTTGTAAATTGAACAAACATGTTGCCCGGATTTAAATTTAACTGATCCAGGGTTAACTTAAATATTCTTCTTCTGCCTTAACCCGCAAGTCCCGCCGCCCGCGGAGCCCATAGCAGGATGTTGGGGAAAATGGCAAATATGGCCACGGCCACGAGCATCAGCAGGATAAACGGCACAACACCCTTATAGATGTCATTGAGCGTTATCTCAGGAGGCGCCACACCCTTAAGGTAAAAGATCGTATACGCAAAGGGCGGCGTCAAGAACGACGTCTGCAGAACAACAATATTCATCAGGGCAAACCAGATCGGGTCAAAGCCGAGCTTGAGTGCAATGGGCGAAAAGAGTGGCACGACAATCATCACGATGCCGATCCAGTCCAGAAAACATCCCATAATAACGATAATTGTCCACATCGCCACCATAACGCCCCACTTGCCGAAGGGCAGCGCCATAACCATTTCCTCGACAATGTCGCCGCAGCCCAGACGCATGAAGACACTCGTAAAAAACGAGGCGCCGATGAAGACCATGTAAACCATGGCGGATGCCTTCGTTGTGGAGAATGACGCCTCTTTAATAACCTGCCAGGTCAGTTTTTTATAGCTGGCGGCGAGAATGACGGCGGCAAAGGCGCCAAAAGCGGCTGCTTCCGTCGGCGCGGCTACGCCGAAAAAGATCGCGCCTAAAACGGCCAGAATGAGGATGCACACGGGCAACACCGACGTGACGAGCATCTGCAGCTTTTTCGCTAACGGCACCCGGAGGTCTTCATGGATGGCCGGTCCCATTTCGGGCTTTAAAAAACACACAATACCGATGTAAAGAAGATACAAACCCGACAGAATAAAGCCCGGCAGAAAAGCGCCGATCAGCAAAGCGCCGACGGAAACATTCGCGGTGGGCGCATAGACCAGAATCATAATGCTGGGCGGAATCAAAATGCCTAAAGCGCCGCCCGCGCAGATGGCCCCGCAGGCCAGAGGTTTGTTGTATTTATATTTCAGCATCGCCGGCATCGCTATGATGCCCATCGTGGTGACGGTGGCCCCGACAACGCCCGTCGCCGCCGCAAAGATCGTGGAAGCAGCAACGGTGGACATGGCGAGTCCGCCTCTCAATCCTCCCAGCATAACATACATGGCATCAAAGAGCCTCGCAGCGATTCCCGATTTTTCGATGACGATCCCCATAAAAATAAACAGCGGAATGGCAATCAGTGTGCTGTCGGAAAAGGCAACCTGCATGCGCAGCATGAAGACATTGCTGATCTGAGGCCCCACAAAGATAATGCCGAAAATTGTCGCGACGCCGGCCAGCGAAAAACCAATCGGGAAACCCATCATGATGACCCCGATCAGAATCGTCAACATCATAAAAGTGATCATTTCAATACTCATGAGATCGTCAGCTCCTTTCCGTTAATCAGGCGGTACAGCTCTGAGATGAACACATTGAACCCCTGGAAAACCAGCATGATGGTGCCAATCAGTATCCAGGTCTTGTAAGGATAGATGGGGGGGAAAAAGCCGATTGTGGATCTCTCCAGAATCCGCCAGGATTCTATAACAGCGGGCACCATCGCCCAGATAATCAGGAACCAGCATAAAAAGAACATGGTCAGCATAAAAAATACATTCAAAAAAGCCTGCACCCTGACCGGTAACTTGACCAGAATCATGTCCACGCTGACATGTCCTCCAACCTGCCAAGTATAGGCCATGGTAAAGACGAGGGCTATGCTGCAGAGAAAATAAGTCGCATCCCCGCTCCAGGTCGTCGGCGCACTGAAGACATAGCGGGCAACGACTTCATAGATAAGCGCGAGAATCAACAAAGGAAGGCAAAAAGAAGCAAGCCAGGCGACTTTTTCGTTGACGATATTGATGATCTTCATAATGGCAATAACGGTTTTCATCATAACACTCCTAAGTTTCTCGTTCCTTAAAACAGGACATTGGCCTCTTCAGTTGCGCGCCCGGCCGGAAACAAAAGTTCCGACCGGGCAACGCAGGAAAAGATTAGCATTAGGCATTAAGGAAACTGACTTTACTTGCGAATAGGCAACATGAACTCCTCATAGTCGGAAAAGTCTTTCCAAAACTTGTTTACGGAAGCCCATGTTTTGGTCGTATGGGGTCTGTTGATTTTCTTCACTTCTTGACTAATATAAGCCCAGGCGGTTTTCCGGAACTCTCTCTGGGAGGCGTCGTCAACACGGGTTAACTTCAAGCCTTTCTTTTTGTAGAATTCCAAGGTGTCGATACCCATGACGATATCCTTCGTCAACATTTCAACTGCCATCGCCTTGGCGGCATCCTGGATCATCGCCTTGTATTCAGGGGGCAACGCATTATATTTGTCTTTATTGAAACCGAGCTCAAAAAAACAGGTCGGTTGGTGCATGCCGGGGCCGGCGACGAATTTAGTGACTTCATGGAAATTCTGCTGCTTATTGACGATCGGGGTGGAAAATTCCAGGGCATCAATAATACCTTTTTGCAGCGAGGGGTACAGATCAACACCGGGTATCATGGTAACGGAGACGCCCTTTGACTTAAGGATTTCCGCCCACCAGCCCGGGGTTCTGTATTTCAGACCTTTAAAATCTTTGACATTCCTCAGAGGCTTGTTGGACATGGCCAGTATTTCCGAGTGGGTCAAGCCGCCGGGAATGACTATAACGTTCATTTTCATTTCATCATACATTTCCTGCATGAGTTCCTTGCCGCCGCCTTGATACATCCAGGTTAGATACATCAGCGGTTCCAGATGCATGGGAATGGAAGCAAAGAAATTAGCCGATGGATGCTTGCCCTGCCAGTAGCCGCCCCAGGTTTGCCAGCCATCAATAGTGCCTTTGGAAGTCGCATCGAGGACTTCCATGCCCCCGACAATAGCACCAGCGGGAAGAACCTTGATCACGAAATTGCCGCCGCTCATTTCGCCAATGCGTTTAGCCCAAGCTTCCACCTCATCATGGATCAGCCAGCCCTTCATCCAAGTGGTCTGCATCGTCCAACGCACTTTGGGCAGCTCTTTGGCGTAACTTAATCCTGCCAATACAAAAAAACACACCATCATCATGACAAAAATAAAAACGACTTTTCTGCTTTTCATTTCTCCCTCCTCCTTCTTTCTTTAGTCATTCATAGAGCCGGTTGTAAAAAAAACATCCAAACCTGTAAAAAGAAACCATTCCTTAAGTGTCTCGATCTGTTTCTTATCTTTAACGCTATTTTAAGATTTTTCCTTTCCATAGGGATTTCTACTTATGCACCGCTTGATGGGCCTCTTCGGGGCTTTCATAAATGTACGGCGCCAAATTGCGTTTTTCCAATTCGTCTCCCATTTTCATCCGCAGAAAGGCGCTCGTCGTGTAGCGCGTGACGTCTTCGTAATACTGCACGACATGATTGATCAAATCCGTATAGTCATCGATCAAATCGGGCAGGATGTTGAAATTGTCATAATTGACGATGGTGTTGACTTTCTTATCCAGCGGCCCCAGCATTTCGTCGACAATGATTCTGATTTTATCAATTTCTCCACGGGAACGGATGTATAGATTTTCGAAATTGACAAAAAAGATATTCTCTTTTGCATGGTAAGTCAGGCGGTCCGAAAGCGGAATGGTCAACAGGTCGTTTTTCAGCCCCATGGACTCACTCCTGAAGATCCGGGCATCCATCAGCTTCGGTGTTCCCTTGATAACGGGCCGGAATCCCATCTGGTCGAGGATATCCATTTGCAGGTCGACGCCCGGGGCAATTTCGGTTAATTCCATTCCTTCTTCCGTCAGATTGAAGACACACCGTTCCGTGATATAGAGAACCGGCTTATGATTATGCGCCGCGAAGTTTCCGCTGAACGTTTTCTGTTCTACTTGTTTAATAAACTTTCTTTCTTTTCCCTCCTGATCGATACGGAGTTTTCCCTCGGCTATGGACACCTGGAGACCGCCGGCAGTGAAGGTTCCCACGAAAACCACCTTCTTGGCATTCTGGCTGATGTTGATAAATCCTCCGGGCCCGACGAAACGCGGTCCGAACTTGCTGACATTGACATTACCCTCCTCATCCGCCTCCGCTGCGCCGAGAAAGGCCGTATCCAGCCCGCCGCCGTCATAAAAATCGAACTGGTAGGGTTGATCGATCAAACATTCCATATTGGTGGCCGTCCCGAAGCACAGTCCACCAAGGGGCATGCCGCCGATGGTACCGGGCTCCGTCGTCAGGGTCAGATATTCGATGATTTTTTCTTCATTGGCCACGCTGGCCACGCCTTCCGGCATGCCGATGCCGAGATTAACGATACTGTTCGGCGTGAGTTCGAAGGCCGCCCGGCGGGCGATAATTTTTCTCGGGCTCAGTTCCATCGGTGGAATAGACTGCATGGGAATCTTGACCTCTCCGCTGAGAGAGGGATTGTAAAATTCGCCAAATGTCTGCCAGTGATTCTCGGGTGGCGCCAAAACGATACAATCCACCAGAATCCCGGGAATCTTCACATCCCGGCTATTGAGCGTCCCCCGGTCCGCGATCCGTTCCACCTGGACAATGACAAAACCGCCGGAATTCTTTGCCGCCATGGCCATGGACAAGGACTCCAGGGTCAGGGGCTCCTTCTCCATCGAGATATTGCCGTCCGTATCCGCCGTTGTTCCTCTGAGAATGGCCACATTGATCGGGAAGGCTTTATAAAGAAGGTACTCCTCACCGTTGATCTGAATCAGGTCAATGAGATTCCTGCCTTCTTTAAATGTTTTCTCATTGAGTTTCCCGCCGTCGATCCGGGGATCAATAAAGGTTCCCATCCCCACTTGTGTGATGGTTCCGGGCTTGCCCGCGGCGATATCACGGAATAGGTGGGTAATCACCCCCTGGGGCATATTGTAGCCTAATACAAGATTTTCTCTGACCAAACGCTGCAGTTTCGGCGCCATGCCAATGTGGCCCCCGATAACGGTTCCGACAAGGCCTTCATGCCCAAGATGATTCAAACCTCTGTCCAGGCCGTCTCCCTGACCGGCGGCATAAACGATGGTCAGATTTCGTGGCGTGCCGGTTGCCAGAAAATGCTTCTTCAGGCCAATCGCAATCTCTTCGGCAAAACAGGCCCCACAAAATCCTTCTGTCGCGACGGTATCTCCATCGCGGATGATGCGCACGGCTTCCTCGGTCGAAACCACCTTGCCCTTCTTTGCGCGCTGGGTGCGGAGTTGCAGCAGCATGGGGTGAATGCGCTTGGACATTTCTTGATTCATAATGGCCCTCTTTCCTCAAATTGTTAAAATACAGCCGGGCAATGGAACAACTCATGTTGCATTGGTATTTCTGTATCTACATAAGAAAACAGCGAATGAAAAAATGGTAATTATTTTTCGATCACGCAATGACGTAATATTCTGTGCAAAAAGGGAACCATTGCCGTCATCGGGAAGGGTTAAAAAAATAAGAATTAATATTTATCTTGCAATATCAATAAATTACATAATATAAAATTCAGGATATTTTTCTCGACAAACAGTTGAAGATGGTATAAAAAAAAGTTAGAATTCGTATCATATTTAATACATGTATCTTTGGAGCTACGGAGTCGGCATGAAAAGAAATGCAAATCTGTCTCTGATACGCACGCCGAAAAGCAATACGGTGAACTCCGATATCGGGGAGATCGAAGTATTGCGGAAGCGGCTGGAAATGTATGAACTGATTTTTGAAAGCATTCACTACGGCGGCTTGGTCACCGATGAAAAAGGCTATATCACCCACATGAACAAACCTTACGGCAATTATCTGAATTTAGATCCTCAGGCCCAGATCGGCAAGCATTGCACCGAGGTGGTCGAAAATTCGCGCATGCATATAGTGGCCCAGACAGGCAAGCCGGAATTCAGCAACAGCCACCTCCTCAAAGGCCAGAAAATGGTGGTGCACCGCATCCCCATCAAAAAAGACGGCAAGGTGATCGCCGTTTACGGTCAACTGGTTTTCAAGGATGTGCGCGACGTGGGCAAGCTGGCCAAAGAACTCTCTCTGCTCGAATCCAAAGTCAAACTTTATGAAGCCGAACTACTCGCCATGCGATCCACACGCTACACGCTGGACAGTGTCATCGGCATAAGCGACGCGATCACCTCTCTGAAAGCGCAGGCACTGAAAGCCGCCGCCAGTCATTCCCCCGTCTTGATCTCCGGCGAAAGCGGTACCGGCAAGGAGCTGTTCGCTCAGGCCATTCACCAGGCCGGCCCGCGCAAGGTCTTTCCTTTTGTACGGATCAATTGTGCAACCATCCCCAAGGATCTTTTCGAGTCGGAACTGTTCGGTTATGAGCAGGGAGCCTTTACCGGAGCGAAATCGGAAGGAAAACCCGGTAAGTTCGAACTGGCCGATCGGGGAACCATCTTTCTCGATGAAATCGGGGAACTGCCCGTACCGATGCAGCCGAAACTGTTGCGTGTGTTGGAAGAGAAGGAATTCGAGCGCGTAGGCGGCACCCGGGTGATCCGTTCCAATTTCCGCCTGATCGCCGCCACCAATCAGAATCTGGACGCCATGATCAGGGACCGACGCTTCCGCAAGGATCTTTTTTACCGGCTGAACGTTTTTCCAATTACTATTCCGCCCTTACGGGAACGCCGGGAAGACATCATTCCCGTTTTTATGCACCTGCTGCAGAAATTATCGGAGGATGCCGACCGCTTCGATATCCGCCTTGACCGAAGCGCTCAAAAAGTCCTGATGGAGCATAGCTGGCCCGGCAATGTCCGGGAACTTTCCAACGTCCTGGAATGGACCCTGTCCTCGCTCGAAGGCAATTGCATTCGGGACAGGGATCTGCCTTTCTATCTGAAATCCAGATTGGATATCCTGCCTCCCGAGAGGCACTCCCCGATGCGGGAGGCTCAGGCCCACGCCGAGGTTCAGGCTATCCGCCAGGCTTTGGATGAAGCCGACCACAATAAAGCCCGGGCGGCCCGCATCCTGGGCATTCACCGGACCCTGCTGTATAAAAAAATAAAGAAATACGGCGTGGAAGAACTGAAAGAATCAAACAGATGAGGCGATGGAGAGGATGACAGATACCTTTAAGACTATTCTACTGATTCTCTTTGTGATCGGAGGCCTGTTTTTCTCGCTGCGTATGACCGGATGGAAGATGAAGAAGGCCTGCGAATTCATCATTCGGGATCTGCGGGAGAAAAAGGCGTTTGACCCGGTTTCGGCGGTAGATCTTCCTTATCGGAAAAGCCCGATGATGCATCTCGGTTTACGGGACTACCGGCCTGCTGCACTCCAGGACCTCATCAAGCGAGATGTGGTCCGCCAATTGGAAACGGAGCGGTACTATTTGCGCGAGGGTTGAAACCCCCGCAGGTGCCTTGACGGAGCCGGTCTCGACCGCACGGACAACGGGCGTCGTTTGGCCGGAACTGGCTGCCGATGCCAGGACCCGCTGTATGCTGTTCGACGATTCCGTACAGGCCGAAAAGATCAAAGAGGTTTATGCTGTCGCTGATGAATTGCGGCTGAAATTCGGCAAGCACAGGCTGCACGCGGGTTTGAGCTTGGCACCCAAATAGCGTTTCTATGTGTGGCTGGCTCATCGGTTTGCAAAAAAAGTACGTCTAGATTTTCAACAGACTGTCCATGTCTCGACTAAACGACTCAGCATCGGTGTAAAGAATGGCCTGCCAACCCTTTTGCCTTGCGCGTTCGACATTTCCCGGGTCATCGTCGATAAATAAAATTCTGTCAGGAGGCGTTTTTAGAATTTCGGCGATATCGTCGAACAGGGAAATATCACGTTTTCCTTTGCCCATGTGGTAGCTGTTAAACACAAAATCAAACTCTTTGAAAAAATCGAATCGCGCATTCAGCAAATCGAGCACATCCGTCTGATCGCTCAGGATGCCGACCGCCAGGTTTTCAGACTTTAACCGCCGCACAAGCTTAATCATCCAGTCCCTGATGATGAACCGCGAAATGATTTCCTGCAGGAGCGCCGCATCATCTCCTTTGATTCCCGTTTTTGCTCTCATGGCGTCCCAGAAGCTTCTTTCGGAACCTTTTCCCAGAATGTAACCGGTCTCATAAACCGTATCGGAAGCCGTTTGAACAAGATGGCCGCCATCCAGACCATTGGCTTCGGCAATGACCCTGAATCCTTTCTTCCATCCTTCTTCAGCAAGCACACCCCCGAAGTCAAATAGAACGACATCAATTATCCTTCTTCTAAGATCAGGCTTCTCCAGCAAATTGATTACCTTTCATGTTTTTATCTGCGGCATTGCGGCAAGTCTCCCGGGGCCGTCAGATTGATTTACGTTACCTGTTCCCGTGCCGACGCGTCTGCACCGGGACCCGCTATGGTTGTTTTAAAGGAGGTTTTCGCGACGAAGAGGTGCGGGGCCGGCCCCCGGCTGCCGGTGTTCGCTATTTATTTATCAGCGCTTTTACAATGTAATTTTCGGAAAGCCGAACCAATTCGTCATAACTGAATCTATTTCGCAAGTTCCAGCCGCGCAACGGATTTACAGACATTTGCAGGACGATCATGTTGGCTGCAAAAAAAGGATCTTCCACCTGGAAGATGCCTCGTTCAATGCCGCGGAGAATCATTTTTTCAAACTCGCAGACCAGTTGCCTTTCGTTTTCCATCGCGATTTTCAGAAATTTGGGGGGCAGGAAACGCGATTCCAGGTACATGATCTTGATTTCATCCTGATAGTCTTCGCACTTGAGCAGCATCGCGCGCACTGCCATGCGAATCTGCTCCAGAGGATCATCAATATCGTAAATGCCGTTTTTCTCCAGAATTTTTATCCAGGATTTGTGGTACAGTTCAAAGACCAGGCAAAGCACATCCTCTTTCTTTTTGATGTAAGAATAAAGGTTGCCCAGGGTGATTCGAGTCGCCCGGGAGATGTCGCGCATGCTGGTATCGGAAAATCCTTTCTTGATAAAAAGTTTGGTTGCTTTACTGGCAATCAACAAATGCTTTTCCCGGACCAGCCTGGGATTTTTGATTCTGGTCTCAACCGTTTGCCGGTTGTCTTTGGGACGCGCCATACGGATTCCTTTTTCGTCAGAGCGTGAAATATCGAAGCCTCATACAATAATTCTTCTAGTGAAACAATGTAATTATTTAAAAATATGAGTTTTTTTATTTTTACCCGAAAAATCATAAACATTGAAGATAATTAAAAATATTTCTTGCATTTCCTTTTTTATCTGCTAAGAAAAATAACGATCGTTCGATAAAATTCTGCGAGTGTCAGTCATCGAGATAGCGATTTTTTCGGCGTCATTCGGCACTCTACACAACACAAAATGAGGGGGCGGACGTGGGGCATTTGAGAAGTTTCATCTCTGGGATTACTATCAGCATCCCTCTTCCTGGACAAATTTCCATATTACGAACGGCGGCAACATCAGCTCTGCACGGTCCTGCGGCTTGTTGTTTTTGTGGCCACCGGCGCCTGAAAATCCGATCCGCATATGGCGCAGTTCCAAAACATCCAATGTCAATGACGCGGTTCTACAGATCCGGTTGCCCGTCCCGTACTGAAGGGGATAAAAATAATATTTCTTAAGGAGGAGTTAATATGTCGTTAAATCAGTTAATCGATTCGCGTGATGTCCGTTTTACCCTGTTTGAAATGCTGGAACTGGAGAAATTGAACCGGTTCGATGCATTTAAAGATTTTGATCGGAGCGTATATGAGGATACGCTCGAACTGGCAGAGAAGATTGCCATCCAGCAGTTTTATCCGACCAATGCCGAAGGGGACAAGACGGGCCTGAAGTTCGATCCCAAAACGGGCGAGGTCAAGGTTCCCGAATCGTTCAAAAAGGGATTCAATGCCTATATCGAGTCCGGATTCCATTCCCTGGCCCTGCCCCAGCAAATGGGTGGGATGGGTCTCCCCTCCAGCATCTCGATGGCCTGCGCGGAGTATTTCAACGCGGGGAACACAGCCCTGACGATGTATTGCGGCTCGATCACCGGGGCGCTCGCCATCATCGCCCCCTTCGCGAATAAGGAACTCTATGACATGGTCGTTCCCAAGCTGCTGGAAGGAAAATGGGGCGGCACCATGTGTCTGACGGAACCGGGAGCCGGATCGGATGTCGGCGCCCTCAAGAGCAAGGCGGTGAAACAAGCCGATGGTACCTATCTGATCACCGGCTCAAAGATTTTCATCTCCAACGGCGAACACGACATGAACGAGAACATCATTCACCCGGTCCTCGCGAGGATCGAAGGCGATCCGGAAGGGACCAAGGGGATATCGATCTTCGTCGTTCCCAAAGTCCTCATCAACAAGGATGGCTCTCTCGGCGCACGTAACGACATGATCTGTTCGGGCATCGAGCACAAAATGGGCCTTAAAGGAAACGCCACCTCATCGCTGAATTTTGGCGATAACGGCAAGTGTGTCGGCTATCTGCTGGGCAAGGAACGCCAGGGGATGCAGATCATGTTCCATCTCATGAACGCAGCCCGCATCCACACAGGCGTCCAGGCCCTGGGTTGCTCCAGCGCCGCTTATCTGCATGCCGTGACCTACGCCCGCAACAGGGTTCAGAGCGCCCTGATCACGAATCCCAAAGGCGGCCCCGTCGCCATTATCAATCACCCGGACGTGAAACGGATGCTCCTTTACATGAAGAGCAACGTTGAGGGGATGAGTATGCTGTGCCTCTTCCTCGCCTATCACGAGGATATCATGCATGCTTCGAAGGATCCCGAAGAGGTGAAAAAGGCGACCGGCATAGTCGAAATCCTGACCCCGATCGTGAAGGCCGGTATCTCCGACGCCTCCTGGCTCGTTACCGCCGAGGCGATGCAGGTTTACGGCGGTTACGGTTTCTGCCAGGAATACCCGGTCGAACAGTACGCCCGCGACACCAAAGTATTTTCGATCTATGAGGGGACCAACGCCATCCAGTCACTCGACCTGGTCATGCGCAAGATTCTCATGAATCCCGAGATGTACAACTACTCGCAGCTCAGGGAATGGATGAATGGCACGATTGCAAAGGCCAAAGGCGTCGTCGACGACAAGTATGTCAATCCGGTCGTCGAAGGTCTGGCAAAACTTGACGAGATGATCGAGATGATGAAGAAGCAGTTGGGCGAAATGAAGATTCTCCTCCTGCTCAATAACGCAACCCCCTTCCAGCAGGCCATGTATCCGCTGATTCTGGCGTGGCTGCATCTGTGGAGCCTCACCATCACCACGCCCAAAGCCAAAGCGCTCATGGGCGATGCCAAAGGCGCCGACCGGCAGAAGATTCTGGCCGACAACCCCGAAGCCGCCTACTACAGCGGCCGCGTGCTGTCGTCGCAGTTCTATATCGGTGCGGAATTCCCGAAATTCTATGGCCGCCTCGCCTGCATCATGAACAATGAAGGCGCAGCGCTGAAGGTAGAGTCGGACAACTTTACCGGAGCTCTTAAAGAATAGGTCCAAGGTTCAAGGTCCAAGGTTCAAGTAGAATAATGATAAGCATCAGCGATTGCTCCCTCGGGAGCAATCGCTGATGCGCTATTTACTGGAGGGGAAATGAGAACCAAGCAGGATTATATTAAGGGCCTGTCCAAAATGAAACGCAATATCTATTTCGATGGACAGTTGATCGACCGCACCGACGAACTGCAGATGGATTGTCTCAATACGATCGGGTTGACCTATGACGAGGCGGAAAAACCGGAAAATCAGGAGTTGATGACGGCGATTTCTCACCTGACCGGCGAGCGCATCAACCGGTTTACACATATTCACCAGAACACGGACGACTTGCATAAGAAGCAGGACATGACCAGAATGATGTGCCAGAAAGTCGGCGGCTGCGTTCAGCGCTGCATGGGTATCGACGCATCGAATGCGATCTACAATGTTTCCTACGAAGCCGATAAAATGAATAACGGAGAAACTCAATATCATGAGAACTTCAAAAAGTGGCTGACCCGTTTCCAGACCGAAGACCTGATCGGCTGCTGCGCCCAGACGGATGTGAAAGGGGACCGCTTGCTGCGGCCCTCACAGCAGCCCAATCCGGGCGCTTATTTGAGGATTAAGGAAAGACTCAAAGACGGAATCGTGGTCGAAGGATGCAAGGTGCATATCTCGGAGGCCTCCGTGGCGGATGAGGTGCTGGTCACCCCGACGCGGGCGCTGCTCAAAGATGATAAGGATTGGGCGGTTTCCTTTGCCGTTCCCGGAGACTGGGAAGGTCTCAAGCAGGTCGTCACCATCCATAATCTCCGGCCGCGGGAACATTACAAACGCGGTGTGACCCAGGGGGCCACGGATTCCTATATGATCTTCGACAATTGTTTCGTTCCGTGGGAAAGGGTCTTTCTGGCGGGTGAAACGATGCTGGGCGGGGCCATGGCGCTGCTGTTCGCTCTGTTCCACAGGCATTCCTACTCGGGCTGCAAACCGGCGATCGGTGACCTCATCCTGGGAACGGCCGCTCTGGCGGCCGAGGCGAACAACATCCACAAAGAATCCCATGTCCGGGAAAAACTGGCCGAGTTGATCATGACAACCGAACTGGGCTACGCGGCCGGCTACACGGCTTCCGATCTGGGCAAGCCGGAATTGTATGTTCCGGGATACGGGTTTGTTCCCTTTGGACCGGGCTCCTATATTCCCCATTCCATCTACTGTAACGTCGGCCGCTGTATGTCCGGGGAAGCGGTCTGGCGGGAGGCGGAGATCGTTTGTGACATCGCCGGCGGAGTTCCCGCCACATTCCCGCACGAGAAGGATTTCTTAAATCCGGAAACGGGGGAACTTCTTCTGAAATACACCAAGCGAAGTCCCAACATGTCGGCCGAGGATCAGGCCCAGCTCTGGCGCCTCATCGGCGACAGTCTCTGTTCGGCCTCCGGCGGCATTGCCAAAATCGGCGGTTATCACGGCGGCGGCTCGCCGATCATGGAGCAGATCGCAATCACGACGCAGTACGATATCGAATCGCGCAAGAAACTGGTCAAGTATATCGCCGGCATGAGCGGCGGGGACCGGGAAGCCTTAAGCAGAAAATCAACATCTAAAAAATAGACCGGGTAAACTCAAATACTTCAAGGAGGTTCTAACCTATGACAATGAAGCCCTGGCATAAATTTTACGATTACTATGTTCCTCAAACCATCCGTTATCCCCAGTATCCTGCGCAGCGCATCTTTCAGTTGACCGCCGGGCAGGTTCCCAATAAAATTTGCACCAATTTTTACGGATCGGAGCTGACCTTCTGGCAGGTTCGCGAACAGGTCCTGCGTCTGGCCAACGCCTTGGCTGCCAAAGGGGTAAAGAAAGGCGACCGCATCGGCATCCAGCTGCCCAACATACCGCAATTCATTGTATCCTACCTGGCCGTTTTGCATCTGGGCGGCATCGTCGTAAACATCAATCCGCTGTATACGCCGACGGAACTCAAGTTCATCATCGAGAACACTTCGATGGAGACGCTCATTACCTTTGACATGATTCTGCCCAATGTGCGTCCCGTCGTCAAGGAAACGGGACTCACGCGTGTCGTCGTCACAAAAGTCACGGATTACATCAATGGTCTGGGTGTCAGCACGGCCAAGAGCCTTGATCTGGAGGAAGGCTGGCTGCATTTTTCCGAACTCATTGAGAACTGCAAGGATACGAGGCCGCCGCGCGTTCTCATCGTGCCTGACGACCCGGCGATGATTCAGTTCACCGGCGGCACGACGGGGTTCCCGAAGGGAGCGCTTTTGACGCACGGAAACCTGGTGGCCGCCACTTTTCAGTGCGGCATGTGGGCTTCGCCCGGTGCGTATTCGGCCGCAGCCCCGCCCCAGCAGGAACGAAGCGCCTTGTGCGCCCTGCCTTTCTTCCATGTGTATGGTAATATCGCGGCGATGAACTGGGCGTTTTTCGGCTGCGCCACGCAGATTCTGGTGCCGCGGTTTGACATCGACGAGATTCTGGATACCATCGTCAAGGCCGGCCATATCACGTATTTCCCGGCGGTTCCGACGATGATCACGGCCATTGTCAATCATCCCAAGGCTGCCAGCCTCGACCTGGGCAAGTATATCGGCCTGCTCAACTCCGGCGGCGCGCCGATGCCGACGGAGCTCATCGAGCGCGTTATCGATCTGGGCATTACGTTTAACGAAGGATACGGCTTGAGTGAAACAAGCTCAATCACGATTGCCAACCCGATTTCCGCAAGCAAGGTCGGCTCCATCGGCATCCCGATGGCGGACAATGATTTCCGGCTGGTGAATGTCGAAAACGGCGTTGATGATGTTAAACCGGGCGAAGCAGGCGAGCTCCTGGTCAAAGGTCCCACCGTGATGAAAGGCTACTGGAACAATCCGGAAGAGACGAAGAACCAGTTGACCGACGGCTGGCTCCACACGGGTGACATCGCGCAGCTGGACGAGGATGGTTATCTCTTCATCGTGGATCGCAAGAAGGACATGATCATCGCGAGCGGCTTCAATATTTATCCGCGGGAGATTGAAGAGGTCCTTTATGAACACCCCAAGGTTTCCGAAGCAGTGGCCATCGGCATTCCGCATGACTACCGCGGGGAGACGGTGAAGATCTTCGTCGTCCTGCAGCCCGGCGCAAAAGCCACGGAGCAGGAGATCATCGATTTCTGCAAGGAAAAGATGACCGCTTACAAGGTGCCCAAGGTGGTGGAATTCCGTGACGCCGTGCCCAAGTCGGCTGTCGGCAAGATTTTGCGCAAGGTGCTGAGGGATGAAGAAGTGGCGAAGCTGAAAAAATAAACACCATGCGGGTGCCGTCTTCACGCCCGGTGGGGGCGTTGACGACGGCACCCCATTTTAAATTCCGTTCGGGAAGGAGAAAAAAATGAAAGCTGAAGACGTAAAGAAGATTACCATGGTCGGCGCGGGGGATATGGGGCATGGGATTGCGGCCTCTTTTTTACAGGGCGGCTATACCGTCGTTCTGAGGGACATCGAACAGCGGTTTGTGGACAAGGGCATGGCCGGCATCAAGGCCAGCTTTGACAAATTCAAGGAGAAGGGCAAGATAACACCGGAGGCCTATGATGACGCCTTTAAGCGGCTGATCCCGATGGTTGATCTGCAGACGGCGGTGAAGGATGCGGATTTTATCATCGAAGCGGTTCCCGAGAAACTGGAACTCAAGAAAAGCGTTTTTGCCGACCTGGACAAGTTTGCGCCCAAGCACGCCATTCTGGCGTCGAACACCTCCAATATCAGCATCTCGGAAATTGCGACTGCAACGGCCAGACCCGACAAGGTCATCGGCTATCATTTTTTCAATCCGGCACTGCTCATGAAACTCGTGGAAGTAATCAAGGGCAATAAGACCTCGGACGAATCGATTCAGATCGGTTATGACCTGGCCAAGAAGATCAAGAAGGTCCCGGTCATTGTGAAGAAGGACTCTCCCGGATTCATTTACAACCGGGTCAACGAACCGACGCTGGTTCTGCTTTCGAAAGTCGTTGAAGCCGGGCATCCCACGCCGGAGGAATTTGACGCGGCCCTGAAACCCATCATGCCCATGGCCCCGTTTGAACTCCTCGACTACGTCGGCATCGATATCGCTCTGCACGGGCTGGAATACTTTGCGCAGGTGCTTTCCAAGGACTACAAGCCCTCCGACGCCATTATGGCCTATCTGAAATCGGGCAACCTCGGCAAGAAAACCGGCAAAGGGTTCTATGACTGGTCGAAGGGCCGGCCGACGATCGATCTTAGCAAAGCCACCAAGGAATTTGATCTGAATCATCTGGTTGCGCTGCAGGTCAATGAGGCAACCAAGATTTTGGAAGAAGGCGTTGCCGATGATCCCAAAGAGGTCGATCTGGCGATGGCCAACGGCGGTGGATCACCGTTCGGCCCCTTCGCGCTGGCTCAGGGCATCGGCTATCCTGTGCTGCTTGCGAAACTCGAAGAAGTGTACAAAAAGTTCCCTCTGGATATTTTCAAGCCGACCAAGACCATGAAGGAAGGCAAGATTAAAGTCTGATTCCATCCATTGCCGGAATCTGCGGGAGAATTTCAGGAAATATTTAGAACAGCACATCAATGACTTTAGGAGACAGTTTCAATGAAAGAATGCGTGGTAATCGACGGTGTGAGAAGTGTTAATGCGCGGGCTCATAAGGATAAGGGCTGGTTCAGGAATGTCCGGCCGGAAGAATTGCTGATCAAGGTCTATCAGGCTCTTTTTGAGCGGAACCCCAAAGTGAAACCTGAAGAAGTCGAAGCGGTTTTCTGTGGAACGGCCAATCAGGCGGGTATGCAGAACGACATCGCAAGGCTGGCGTGGTTGTCCGGCGGTTTTCCGGAAGTCGTGGCGTCCAATGGTATCAACCAGCAGTGCCCGTCGGGCATGGCGGCAACGGAACATGCAGCGCGGGCCATCATGTGCGGTGAGGGTGACATCTATATTGCCTCGGGCGTTGAGGATATGGAGAAAGTTCCCATGATGTTTGCAATGGATATTTCTCCGAAACTCCTGGACCGCTACAATATGGGAGACCTTCCGATGGGGAACACGGCCGAAAAGGTGGCCGAACTATGGAAAGTAAGCCGGAAAGATGCGGAACTGATGGCCTACTGGAGCAACAAGAAGGCGGCAGCGGCCCGGGATGCCGGTAAATTTGCCGGGGAGATTGTTCCCATTGAAGGCCAGAAGGAAGACGGTACAAAATTCATGGTCACGACGGATCAGTGGATTCGCGATGATGTATCTCTGGAACAGATGGCCACCATGAAGACGCCTTTTAAGGAAAACGGCGTGGTCACGGCCGGCGTTTCTTCTCCACTCACGGCCGGTGCGGCGGCGCTCCTTCTCATGAACAGGGAGAAGGCTGATGAACTGGGTCTTGACTATCATATCAAGTATGCCGGCGGCGCCATGGCGGGATGTGATCCTACGGTCATGGGTGTCGGCCCCATTTATGCAGCCAGAAAGCTTTTGCAACGGGCCGGGCTGTCCGTAAAAGATATCGGCGTTTGGGAACTCAACGAGGCCTTTGGAAGCCAGGGGCTGGCCTGTCTTCGTGAGCTGGGAATTGCCCAGAACGCACCTTTCGACAACGTCAACGTCTGGGGCGGCGCCCTGGCGCTGGGCCATCCCTTGGGAGAATCTGGCTGCCGGATCATTGTGACGCTCAACAACATTATGAAGACGGACTTCAAGGACGCCAAATACGGCATCGCCATGCTCTGCGGCGGTTTCGGAAACGGCAACGCCTCTTTGTGGCAGAAAGTTGATAAATAGAGTTTTTTCTGATGTCTTGGTCGGGGAGATTGCAGGTTGATCTCCCCGACCAGCATTCGGAGAGACGTCGAACTGGCGGGCAGAGCACAGGAAATCCGATTTTCAGATCACGTGATGCCGGCCATGATCGAAACAATCGACTCAAGACCGGTATTGAAAAATTTGACAGGAAACCCCTTTTTTTGATCACCGACTCCAAAGGCGGTGTTTCAGTATTAGCTTTACAATATCGTCATTTCGCCGCGTGCCCTTTAGGGTAAGCGCAGCGAGAAATCTTAGCAAAGGTAGAGCGATGAAAGATATCTCCCCGGCACGTGTGACATCGCGTGACCTTCAGGTGATCAGGTTATTCGCCGGGCTGTCGCCTTCGATCGATATGACAAGCGTTACTGGAAAGACTACAGTACATTGCGGAAAGCAATGAGGGCACCACAAAGGCAGTTCGTGAAATGGAAATCTAAGCGGGAGGAGATTTTTCATATCAGGAACATTAGGGAGGATGGATGGAAAAACGACTGGAAGGTAAAGTGGCGATTGTGACCGGCGCGGGGCAGACACCGGGACAAACTGTCGGCAACGGCCGGGCGATTGCAATCCTCTTTGCCCGGGCGGGAGCGAAGGTGTTGCTCATCGACCGCAATCTGCAATCCGCTCAGGAAACACGGGACATCATCGCAAAGGAAGGCGGCGAATCATTTGCTATGGCGGTGGATGTGACGTCATCAGAAGATTGTCGCCGGATGGCCGAGGAATGCATAAAACGCTGGGACCGGATTGATATTCTGGTTAACAATGTCGGTACGGGCGGAGAGGCGCTGGGTCCGATCAATCTCAAAGAAGAAGACTGGGACAGGATTTACAACGTCAACGTCAGAAGCGTCTTTTTAACGTGCAAGCATGTCATGCCGTTCATGGAACGGCAGGGAGCGGGCTCGATTGTGAATATATCGTCGATTGCCTCGGTTTGTGCGACTCCGATGCTGGCTTACAAGTCGTCAAAGTCCGCGCTAAATTCTGTGACGCATTCCATCGCCTTCAATTACGCAGCGAAAGGGATTCGAGCCAATGTGATCATGCCCGGGTTTATCGACACGCCGATGGCCATCGAAGGAAATTTGAAATACCGCAACATCAGCCGGGAAGATCTTTATAAAGAACGGGAGAGCCGGATTCCATTGAAAGGCGGCATGGGTACAGGCTGGGACACAGCGTACGCCGCACTCTTCTTCGCTTCCGATGAGTCCAAATTCATCACCGGTGCGGTCCTGCCGGTCGATGGTGGACAATCGAGTAGAATAGGATGAAATAAGAAAGGTACAAGGTACAAGAACTCATTGTCCACCTTTGACCTTGAACCTTGATCCTTGAACCTCCTAAAGGAGTCTCCATGGCACGTCTAACGTATCCTTCTGAAGCATCCGCTTCTGCGGAATTTCAAAATACCTACAAACGGATTCGGGAAAGAGGCGGCAAGGTTCTCAACCTCTTTAAAATCATGTCGTATTCTCCCGAAGTCGGCAGGCAGTTCCTGCAACTTGGGAATGTCATTTTGTTCAAAGGAATTGTGCCCAAGGCGCTTCGCGAACTGGCAATTCTACGCGTGGGAAACCTGTATTCGGCAAACTACGAATGGACGCAGCATGTGCCCATTGCGCTCAGGGTGGGTGTCCGTCAATCCCAGATTGACGCGCTGCCCGGCTGGCTGAACTCGCCGGAGTTTAACGATCAGGAAAAAGCAGTGCTTCATTATACGGATGAAGTAACGCTGAATACGCGGGCTGGAGATGATGCATTTAACGCTGTACGGTCGTTCTTAAATGAAGAGGCGATCGTGGAACTGACCACGACCATCAGTTATTATGGAATGGTCTGCCGGATACTGGAAACATTGCAGGTGGAACTGGAACAGGAGTAAGAAGATGGATTTAGATTTGAAGGGAAAGGTCGCCCTCATTACCGGCGGCTCGAAGGGAATCGGCCTGGCCTGTGCACAGATGCTGGCGGCGGAGGGCTGCCCTCTGTATCTCGCGGCACGCAGCGAATCGGACTTGCTTGACGCCAAAAAAGATCTGGAATCGCGCTTCGCCGTACCGGTGGAAATTCATTCCGTCGATCTGAGTGCGGGGGATGAAGCGCGTCGTCTGGCTGCGGATTTGACCGATATTGATATCCTGGTCAACAACGCCGGCGCGATCCCGCGCGGTGACCTCTGGCAGATCAATGAGCCGCGCTGGCGCGAGGCCTGGGACCTTAAAGTGTTCGGCTACATCAATTTGTGCCGTGCCGTCTATCCGCAGATGAAGGCGCGCGGCAAAGGCGTTATCATCAACGTCATCGGCGCGGCGGGAGAAAGGCCGCGCCTGGACTACATCACCGGCGGAACAGCCAATGCAGCGCTCATGGCCTTCACCCGGGCGCTGGGCGCGAAGAGCCTGAAAGACGGCATCCGCGTCGTGGCAGTAAACCCCGGGCTGATTCAAACGCAAAGGCTGGAAACTCTGCTGGCAGGGCTTGCGCAGTCAAAATTCAACGACCCGACACGCTGGAAAGAGCTGATGCCCGCCGATCCGCGGCCGGGCATGCCCGAAGATATCGCGAACGTCGTCGCGTTTCTCGCATCGGATCGTGCGCAGTATATCACCGGCACCGTCGTCACTGCGGACGGCGGAATTACCGGCAATTGAAAAGATGGATCAGAGATCGGGAAACTTGATGAGTCGTTGAGCGTCTTACCTGAGCCATAATTAAATCATTGCATAAAATGGCCTGTTGGACATTGCAGAGATTGCGGCGCTTCCTGAGAAAGCTCGCAATGACAGAATTGCCGGAATAACGGTTTAGGACAAAGAAGCCATGTGCGGGCGTTTTGTGTTGATTACGGATTTGTCGGTTATCGGACGGGATTTCATCGTGCCCAATGTCCTGGTCAGTTTTTCCGCAAGCCGCGACGTCAGCCCCGGCCAGCGGATTCCCGCCGTTGTCCGGCGGGGCGGGCACAATGAGCTCGTACTTTTCCAGTGGGGTCTCATCCCCGCCTGGTGCCGAGACCCGTCCATCGGCGCAAAGCTGTTCAATGCGCGGGCCGAAACGATTGCCGAAAAGCCCAGTTTCAAAAATGCATTTTTCAACAGAAGATGTCTGATTCCCGCCGACGGCTTCTTTGAGTGGAAAAAAGAAGGCGGCAAAAAAATTCCCTATTACTTCTTTCTCAAGTCCGGAAAACCGATGGGCTTTGCCGGGCTTTTCGAAACATGGATTGCCCCGGATAAAAAAGCCATTCAGACGTGTACCATCATCACGACTCAGCCCAATGCAATCGTCGAACCCATCCACGACCGCATGCCGGTCATTGTCCCCGAGGTTGCCCGGGAGCTCTGGCTCAATCCGGCCGTTAAAGACCCGGCAAGGCTCTGCAATCTTCTACAGCCCTATCCGGCAGAAGAAATGGCTTGCCGGCCGGCCGATTCATAGCCGGACCTTCATGTTTCCAAAAGCACACGGGTCTGGCCGGCATCCGAATTCATTTGACAGACAGGACTGTTCTGCTTATGTTTTCATCGTGATAGAATAAGTTCATTAAGGCGTCAGGACCATGAAGAAACGCATCCTCATCAAAGTCATTCCGATCACCGTCTTTGTGCTGGCAGTGTTCTTTGCGGCTGCGTGGGCATTTCTGTCCTACCAGGTGTCGCGTCTCGATGCATTCAAGGAAGACATCACGACCGCCTTGAGCAAGGCACTGGATCGAGACGTGACCTATGAACAGGGCAGGGCCGCCCTGACGCTCCGCGACGGGCTGTCGATCCGGTTGACCCATCTGGTGATTCGCGAGAAAGACCGCCAGGCAGACTTGCTTAATGTCCGAACCGCTTTTTTCCGGGTGGATCTTTTTCCTCTGCTGATCGATCGCGTGACCTTCGGGGAAGTCTTTCTCGATCAGCCCCGTCTGCTTCTGAAGCGGGACAAGACCGGTGCCCTGAACATCGCCGATCTGCTGTCTCAACAAAAGAAACCGGAACTCCTGAAACTGCGGAAAGTAACCATTGAAGATGGGTCGCTGACCTTCATGGACCAAATGGTCGCCGCCGAGGGCCTGACGACTCTGTTGACGAATGTGCAATGCCGCATTGAGGCGCAGCATTTCAGCGACGCCTCGGGTTTCAAAATGACCGCCGTGCTTCAGGAAAATAAAAGTCAGGGAACGCTAACGCTTTCCGGAACCTTTCACCCGGCCTCTTCCGGCAAATCGCTGGAAGAGGGGAGGTGGGATACGACCATCCGGCTGACCGGAATGGATATCGCTCATTACCGTTCCTACATGTACACACGGTTGCCCGCGTTGCAGGCGGCCGGACGCCTGAATATGGAAACAACGATTTCCGGAACCGCAGCCTCGTTTACGGCAAAAGGGAATATTGCGATAAAAGACACCCGGCTCTCTTATCCGCAGGCATTCCGCAAGACGCTCAAGCCCGAAGTCCTTCAATTGGATTACAATATGACACGTGGCAGCGGTCATTTGAACCTGAAGGTCGACCGTCTGGTGGTAGATCGTGTTGCCGTGGCGGGCCATTTCTCGATTACGGATATGGACAAGGAAGATCCCATTTTCGAAGCCGCCGCTGCAACCTCGACTTTTTCACTTGCCGCAATGCATTCCTATATTCCCTGGGAGATCATCCCGCCGGGGATCGGACGTTTTATCGAGTCTCATGTCACCGGGGGTGATTTCCGGCTGATCGAAGGGAGAATGAAAGGCAGGCTAAGCCAGATTACCCGCATGATGCAGCCGGAAAACGCCGGTGTTCTTTCGATCCGGGCGGAGGTCGCAAACGGGATCTTTACGTTCGGTCCGAAAAGCGAGACGCCCGACTTTCGCGAGATCAGCGGCGCTCTGGAGTTGAGAAACAGGCAATTTTCGCTCAGGAAAATGACCGGCCGCTTCGGTGCATCACCCTGCCGGCTTGAAGGCGGCATCTCTGATTTCGCTCTGTCCACGCCGGCGGTTTACAATGCGCAGCTGACCATTGAGCCCGCCAGGCCGGAGGTTCTCTGGCTTCTGGGAAGAGAAAAATTCCACCGTCTCCAATTCGACGGGACTTCGACACTTCTTCTCTCCGCGAGAGGACCCGCCGACAGCTTCCGAATCAATGCCCAATGGGACCTGACCGGGGCTGCATATGCCTATCCGGATGTCGTGGAAAAACCTCGCTTGCAGCCCAACCGGTTGTCGGCGGAAATGCTGCTGACGAAAAAAGATTTCAATATTTCTTCCTTTATCGGCGAGCTGCCGGGCGTGACGCTCACGGGTTCGGCCGGCTATCGCTTCTCGGGCAAAGTCCTGTCGGCGCGTATCCGGTCCAACGAAATTGACCTTGGCCGGGCATCGCGATTCCTGCCGGCCCTCGGCAAATACGATCCGGCCGGGACCTTAAAGATCGATCTTGCCGGCCGCAGCGATGTCCCGGAATCCGGCGCTTTTTTCCGTCAGGGCAGTATTTCGATAAGCGATGTTTCCCTGAAGCCTCCGGGGGCCGCCAAACGGGTCAGCGGTCTCACCGGCGCGGCCTCCTTCAAGGGCGACCGGATGGAAACATCGGCGATTAAAGGCCGCATCGGTGAAAGCGAAATCCAGATAAAATGCGGCATACGCGATTTCCGAAAACCGAAATTCTCGTGCCGATGCGATTCGCCGCAGTTGGACGCGGCGGATCTGGGTTTGTCAGGAGAGGACGGCGCGCCGGTTTTCCAGCAGGTCCGGGGACGGATCACACGCGAGGACAACCGTCTGAGCGTGAACCGGTTGTCGATGCAACTGGGGAAATCCACGTTCCGGTTCTCCGGGGACATTCTGGATTTTGCGGGCCCCAAAATCGTCGGGGCCCTGACTTCGCCGTATATCCATGCGGATGACGCTCTGCGCCTGACCGGCCTGAAAAGTTCGAAACCGGGAGACGCCGCCTCGCCGCCGATGGAACTGGACCTCGCCCTGCAGGTGGAGAGCGGCGTATGCAAGGATGTCGATTTCCGGAAGCTCAAAGCCTCCCTGAAATGGAACCGGGGGATTCTGACAGTCGAAAATCTGGAAGCTCAGGTGTTGGGCGGCGGCCTTACGGGCAGCGGCCGGATGGAGACCCGCGAAGGATTGCCCAACCGTTTTACGGTTCGCTTTGCGCTTGACCGGGTATCGCTCGGGTCGCTTTCGGAAACTCTCAAGATCGGTGAACGCACAGTGACGGGAGATCTTTCGCTCACGGGCGATCTGGCGGCCGCTGGGGACAAAATGGATGATCTCAAGAAAACTGCCGGCGGCACTTTACGGATCAGAGCGGAAAAGGGTGTTCTCAAAAAGTTTTCCGTGTTGTCCAAAATATTTTCGCTTCTCAATGTCTCTCAGCTCGTCAGGCTTAGCCTGCCGGATATGGCCAGGGACGGCATGCCCTATAAAACGATCACCGCCAACGTTTCTCTCAAAGAAGGGGTTTTATCTTCGAACGACTTTCTTATTGACAGCGAGGCGATGAAGATGTCCGGTGCCGGGAGCATCGATCTCATCAGGGAGAAGCTCGATTTCATTGTCGGCGCACATCCTCTGCAAACCCTCGATCGGATCGCTGCGAGAATTCCCATTGCGGGGTGGCTGCTCACCGACGAGGGGGGCAACCTGATCACCGTTCATTTCAAAGCCACGGGAAGCTGGGATGACCCCGATGTACGGCCCATACCGGTAAGGTCGCTGGCCAAGGGAACCTTCGATACCTTCCGGCGCCTCTTTCAACTGCCGGAAAAGCTCATCACAGATACCGGGGACGTCATCCTGGGACGCTGACTCTATGTGAGCGGTGCCCGCGGGCACCGCCGGGGCAGTGCCTCTGGGGTTCTTGTGTTTTCTTCGCAATGCTTCTTCCAAAAGCGCAATCCGGCGGTTCATTTCGCTGTCGTCCGGACAAAGCCTGCTTCCGATGTCTGTGCTCGGCATGGTCAAGCCTCATGAACTCAGCAACCGCCGGGTCCGCAGGCGGTTCCCGGCGCCACGAAGATTGTCCATAATGAGAAAACAATGATGAACAGAGCAGAGGGAATGGCTATAAACGCAAAAAATTTAGCGATAATGTCGGTTACGTCTTCGTCTTCTTTGATTTCACGGAGCATACTTTTATTCATGCCGCACATCCTTGTTTTGGATTCCCATTTTGTTTTTTTGCTGCGTTATTTATTCAACGTCAATTCCGCATAATACTCGTTGTCCTCCGCCGTGTGCTTAACCGGTTCAGCTCCTTGGGACGGATAAATAAATTGACATTTGCTGCCTTGTTGATTGTAAAAATAGGGCGTCTTTCCCTCTTCATAAATGACCACTGCCGGATTTCCGTGATATCTGTATAACCGTTTCCCTTCCAGCCGGGCAGTCTCCGGCCTGAAAGATTCCTCCAATGCCTGTCTGTAAGCATCGGAGGATATCTGCCCGTCAATAGGGGCCGCTGAAGATTGCAGATAAAGATAAGACATGGCGCCGAGAAATACGGAAATTAAGAGCAATGATGACATGATGGTCATATTGAGGTTTCGTATTTGCAGCCCAACGATCAGTTTCTCGAATTTTATTTTGGTCGTCTTTATCATGAACTGCTTTCTCGCTTACACAAATATCAAGGTCGCTTCCGCAGGTGCAACGCAATAACTTGTCAGTTTGTCGGTTCAATCGCACAGGGCCCGGGCGATATGAAAATATCCCTTTGGGGCCTGAAACCCGGTGCTTCTGTGATGCGACGAACTCAAAAGGAATACGCACGCTCTTTGCGCAGAGCTTTGGGCAGCCATTTCATGGACAGCCGGCTGTTTTCTCGCAAAGCCGATTGCGAATCCACCATTCAGACGACTCTCCGCCCCTGAATGACTCTGACCAACACGATGATAATGGCGACGACCAGCAGAACGTGAATAAAATTACCCAGTGTATAGCCGGTTACCAGTCCCAGGGCCCACAAAATTAACAGCACAACAGCAATAGTCCACAACATGGGTTTCTCCTCTTTGATGATTTGTTCTCATTGCCTTCCCGCTCGCACTGCGCAGGAAGACAATGAGCGGTTAATTGGTCTCATGCTACCCGGACGGTCATCTTGGTCTCTTAATTCTCCACACCACTTTAGTCGCAATGTTTTATGCCTTGCGGAGTCCTGTTGTTAACGGATGCCGGGGCAAGTCAGCGCAGCAGCGCGAAAATGCCGATGGTAATGAGATAAATGGTGGCGATGTAACTCAACATCGGGACCTGGTCTCTCGAGCAGGGTTGCATGATGTTCACTTTCATGGTGCTTCTCCTTCGTTTATTTCACGATCAGATTGTTCTTGATGGATTTGACCCCTTTGACGCTCTTGACGATTTCATCCGCTTTATCGACGGCCTTCCGGGAATTAACAAAGCCGCTCAGCTGAACCGTGCCCTGATAAGTTTCAACACTGATCTGAAACGACTTAAGCAGATCGTCTGCTGCCAGCAGGGATTTTATTTTGGTTGTGATGACCGAATCGTCAACGTATTCCCCCGTGCTTTCCCGTGTGGGTGTCGCTGCGCAGGCCGCCAGGGTCGCGATCACTGCCAGAAGCAATAAAATGCTTAAAAACTGTCTAACGATAGGTTTCTTTTTCATGGCGGTTACTCCTCTCTAATAAGTTTAACGGTGTAATGGTTCCTTTCATACGGCTCCCGGAGAAGGTTCATGGCCCCCCGGATAACACTGAAAGACTCCGACTTCAGATGGGTCATAAGATCTTCCTGGGTATCCCATTCTTCAAGAAGAAAGAGCCGATTTTCATCGTCGATGCTCTGGCAGCAATCGCAGCGTCTGCATCCCTTCTCCTTCCTGATCGAACCGGTGAGTGAGGCAATCGTCTGTGACAACTCCATTCGTTTCTCAGAGACAACCTTCATTCGTGTGACGACAAGGATCATAAAAAAACCTTTTTTCATGTAAGTAGGCTCACTCATAGTAATGTGATAGCAAGGAGTCTGCCAACAGCCGCAGGCGAATTTTAATTTTGAATTAATTCATTAATAACATGAGGTTGGGTTAAAAAGAGAGACCTGCGGATTGGCTGCGAATAATCCTTTTGGCCTCAGCATTTGGCGGAGCCTCAATATTTTGAGGGACCCTTTTTGCGCGTGCCGATACTGTTTCAATCAGATCACCGTTTAAATAATTATTGATATTTTGTTCCATTTGTTCCGGAAACGCAGGCACGGGCCCGGCCAGCGCTTTGCCGTATACGGCCAGCATGATTTTTCTGAACACGGGGAGCGCGACTCTGCCGCCTGTCTCTTTGTGTCCGAGGGAGCGATTGTCGTCAAAACCGATGCGCACGGCAATGGTGATTCCTTGAGGGCCGTAAGTGGAGCCCACGAAGAGCGCATCCCGGAAGTCATTGGTCGTTCCGGTCTTTCCCATCACGGGGATCGGAAAGCGGCCTGTGTCCAACGAATGGGCCGTCCCGGAAGGCATGCGGACAATACCGCGCAGGCCCTCTTGAATGAGGGCAAGCGAGGAGAGGCTGACGGCGACCGGCGGACCGCTGTGTTCTTTATCGGTTAGCACCTCGCCGGAACTGCGCACGATCTTCCGGATGACATACGGTTTTGCGTAAATGCCCGAGGCCATAATACGATATGCATTGGCCAACTCGAGCAAATTCACTTCGGATGCACCCAGCGCCGTTGTGGCGTATGGCTGCAGCGGTGTCCGGATCCCCAGGCGCCGCGCCGTCCACATAACGTTTTCCATTCCGATCTGTTCGGCGATCCAAACCGCCACGGCGTTTCTGGATTGTGACAGGGCTTCCCGGAGGGGGATCATGCCTTTGAATTGGCCATCATAGTTGGCGATCCATTTTATCTTCCGGTCTCCTGTGTCGGGAACGCTGATGGGTTCGTCGGGAACCAGTGTATCCAGATTGAACATCCCCTGTTGAAAAGCAGCAAGGTAGACAATCGGTTTCATTGCGGAACCCGGTTGCCGGAGAGATTGTGTCACGCGGTTGAAGTCGCTGTAAAGGCTGGGACGGTCCCGGTAGAGCTTGCGGCCGCCCGTTTCGGCGAGAATGCCGGCATCGTGGTTTCTCAGCACAACGACGGAACCCTGGATCAGTCCTTTGGCGGCCGGACGCCGCTTCTCGTAAAGGGCGAGGCCCTGCTCAAGGGCATCGTCGACAATTTGCTGCACCCGGGAGTCCACTGTCGAGTAAACCTGGATGCGGCCTTGCAGGAGGTCTTCCATACTGAGGTCGGCATGACAGTCCTTAATTTCTTCCAGAACATTTCCAACGACCGCAGGTCCCCGCGACGCCTTGTTCTTGCGCTTTCCGGATACCCGAATCGGGCGCTCTCTCGCGGCGGTCGCCTGATCTTTGGAAATAAAACCGCCGGCCGCCATCAGGGCCAGGATTTGATTTCTCCGGTGCAGGATTTTCCCGGTGTCTTTTGCATCGGGCGCGTAGTGGCGAGGCGACTTGGCGATGGAGGCGAGCAGGGCCGCCAGGTCCGCGTCATCCGCAGTGAAGGTAGCGAGAGGCCGGCCGAAATAGTATTCCGCCGCCGCCGCAAATCCGTACTGACCGTTTCCCAGGTAAATCAAACTGGCGTAGCGGGCCAGGATTTCTTCCTTGGCGCGGCGCTTCGAACCGAAATGCTTCTGCATTTCATTTTCGACCCACAAAGACAGTCTGATCTCCTCGATCTTCCTCACCAGCATGTTGATGCTTTGTGAGCCGATCAGGTAGGACAGCGCCCGGGGTAAGAGCCGGCCGTTCAGAAGTTCATCGCTGTTTTCCCGTGCCGTCATAGTCTGGAAAATGGTCAGGTCCTTGAGAAAATGACACCGTATGAGCTGTTGGGTGATGGTCGATCCGCCGTGCGGAAAGATCGCCTCGCTCTTCACCTCGTCTTCCCGGCTTAATGTTGTCATCCGGGCCGCCAGAGTCGCAAACCTGATCTTGCTGAGGACGCGGGGAATGACGGAATAGTCAACGCCGCCATGGGTGAAGAAATTCTTGTCCTCGGCGGCGAGGATTGCATCGCGAACGATGGGCGGGATGTCCGCATACATGGTGTTGAGCCGGTACTCCCGGGCGATCTCCATGAGCGGCTGATCGGAGGCATCGTAAACACGGCCGATGGTCGGAAACTCAAAGCGGGTCAATGGTTCCAGGGCAGGCAGGTTGGTTCGGTCAAAATAGATATGATAAAATCCCAGTGCAGCAAGCGTGGTGGTCACGATGGTCATGCAAATCAGAACACAAATGAGGCCTCGCTTCCAGCTGAGTCCGCCCAGAACTTCGCGGATGCGCCCGATTTTGCGCGCCACCGACCGGGAACCCCCCGGATGGCCGATCATGTCGCCGCGAGCGAATGGATGATCAGCACGGTCCAGTCGGGATTCCTTTTTTTTATTTTTCTGTAACACCGGCTTCGGCCTGTTTCTTCTCGCCCTGGGCCAAAATTTCTTTCGTCTTCCGGCGAGCCTCCGAGAAATGCCGATCGGCGTCCTTCTTCAGCTCCGTCGCCTGATGTCCGGCTTCCTCAGCGATCTGCTTTGCTTTCGAACTGGCGTCGGCATACCTTTCCTTTGCATCGTTTAAAACCGCGTTCCCTTTTTCCTTGATATCAGACCGCAGTTCTTTCCCGGATTTCGGCGCGAATAAAATGCCTGCCAATACGCCCAAAACCCCGCCGATCAATAATCCGGCGAATAAATGACTATGGGGTGTTTCGTGTTCGGTCATACTAAATTCTCCCTTCTTTTCGTTAATAGTATTGTTCAAAAGATGCGCAAACCAATTTTCTTTTTTTAGTTGTCCGGTTTCGTGCAGGATTTCAACTTGCCGTCGATGAAAAATGAAATTAATCCATTTTGCTGGCATTTAACCATGCCGATGCTGGTCGATTTGGCGAGCACGCAGGATTCCAGGCTGTCGTTATTGTAAAAATTAATGGCTGTGTTGCTTTTACATTGGATGCCGTTCACATCGTAATCACTTTTGAGTTGGCAAGTTTGCAGAGATCCATTGTTATAAAGCAAAATTTTTGTGCCGGAATGACAAATGGATTGGTCGGCGGCGAAGACAGTAAAACCGGCTGCTAAAAATGTCAGGAGCAAACCCTCGAAAAGCAAAATTTTCAAAACGTTCATAAAGCAGGACCTCCTTTAGAAAGACCTCTCCTTTTTCGTACCCATGCCCGGCCGTCTCTCCAAGTCATCATTGCAAGTGGCTTGCCATCGGCGGAAGAAAATTATAATTTAATATTCTAAGTGTAATAACAGCGAGTTAGTCTAAGAGGGCTAAACGTCATAGAAGCAAGAAAACGTTTGCTTGACCTCCATATTTGGCGGAGCCACAGCATGTTGAGGGACGCCCGGTCAAGATGGTTGAGCGGACGCGGTCGGCATCAAAGCTTTGGTACATGAATGAATACTGAAGGACGTTCTTCTAGGGCGGGAGCGCGGGAGCCCTAACTGCCTGCCCTGAAGAGCTTCAACGATATTCCTTTAATTTTTCTCGGAAGTACTTTTCTGACGTAATGGTTTTTCCATCAGACAATCTGATCAGATACGGTTTGCCCGAGACAGAAGATTTTGATGCGATGAGCCTGATAAAATCATCAGCGGTTTTGACCACCAAAACGTTTTGAAGTTTCATTCGTAAATGCTTTGCAGCTTCCTGTCCGTTATACTCCGAGCCGTTTCTGATAAATTTGGCGTCCTTTAAATTCTCCACCGCTGATATTAAGAACTCGATTTTATTTCTTTCAATATCATTTTGAGCGCTCACCGTTCCGATAAACAGCACCAGGACGATAAATGCCGCGACCATTATCTTTTTCATACTTGCTTCCTTAAATTGAATCTGACAACTTACTCCTCAGAAGTGACGGGCCGATCCTAAGAGTGCAAATCCGCACACGTTCGGTTTTCCCCGGGAATCCGCTACTTCACCTCGGTTTCTGCTTCGACTGCCCCCCGGCATAAAACTCTTCTTCAGCGGGGGCAAGTTCGTGGAGCAATCGCTGAAACTCTCCCGCATGCCTGTTTTCCTGGTCCGCTATGTCCGTGAGCACTTCCACCGCAAGCCTGTTGTCGGTCGATGCGGCAAGCTGCATGTACAACTCGATGGTTTTGTGCTCTGAGGCCACCATAAAACGAATTGCTCTGATAAGCTCGTCCTCTGTGAGTTTTCTTTCCCTGGCCGACCCGGAAAAGGCTGATCCTGAATCCGGCATGCTGATCCCCCTTTATTTTCTCTTTTCGGGTGAGTGCCTGATGGCAATCACGCCCTCACAATAAGCACGGGAATGCTTTTATCATTGTGGATAACACCATAGGAAACACTGCCCAGAACAGTGGCGGATAAAGCGCTCCGGCCGTGGGAGCCCATGACAAGAAGATCGGACTTGGATTTTTTCGCCTCTTTTACAATCACCTCCACCGGATGCCCCGTCTTGATCAAAATCGTCGAGGCAACGCCGTTTGTATCACACAGTTTCTTAATTTCTCCGGCGTAGCTTTCGGCAGCTTCTTTCAGATAATCCTCAAGGGGTTCTATCGTGTGCCTCGGTGTTTCCGACGCGGGAGCTGTCTGGGCGATAAGTGAGCGCTGATCAATAACGGAGAGGATAATAATGGAGGCTTTCAATTGCGAGGCGAGGTCAACGGCATACTCGGCCGCCCTTTGAGCTGCTTTGGATCCGTCCGATGGTACAAGAATTTTTGAAATCATATATCCTCCTTTGATCGTCAAAAGAATAGTCAGGGAGCAGGATTCGCTTGATGAGAACCTGCTCTATTATTTCAGATGATGCGCAAGTCCGTCAGTGGATCAGCCCGAGAATGCCGATGATAATGAGATAAATGGCAACGATATAATTCAATAGTTTCGGGAAAATGAAAATCAATATTCCCGCGATCAGAGAAACCACCGGTTGCGGCGCTATGGCAAGTTGCATGGTATCCGGTCTCCTTTCTCAGCTCCGAATGAGCCGGCATTTTTTCAATTTCAGGGCCTGTAATGCTCACTTGGGGCCGATTTCGATATTTCCTTTACTCCTGCTGCTGGTAACCGCGAGCATGATGCCGATACCGATGGCAATCATGACCGCAATCAAACTCCATGCCGCACCGATGCTGGCCAGAACACCCATTTTCCAGAGCGCGGCCCCAATGCCGCCAATCAAAACAACATATCCGATAAGATAAACACCGGTCCATTTCATGACAACCCTCCTGTTCAATATCTGGTAAACTCCATGCGTATTCCCGGAAGGGACCTTCCTGCGCATGACAAATATAATCATACAAATATGATAGCAAGTAGTCTGCCAACAGCCCCAAGGAGAGCCGGTAAATTTGATTAATGATTTAATAACCGGTTCTTAGATCGGGAGGAGAGAACCACAGTAAGGCCTAAGCTGATTCACCAGGCCTCAATATGCGGTGGAACCTCAGTATATTGAGGCCTGCCGTTGTTTCAGGTGATGCGGTTGTTTTCTGGGGGTCAACCTAATACTCTGTTGTTAGAGGAGTATTTCTGAATTTTGCTTTTTCCTATTGGATGGCAAGCCATTTGCAAAGATGTATTCCATGAAAAAGGAAAATATCTTTGTCCGCAGTTTTATGTTTGCCGCTTTTATGCTGATTCTCACCTTTGTGGTCTGTGCATCGTCGCTCAAACGCGGGGGCACAATGCGGAGATAGATAGAAATCAGTTTACTTGACTTAAACGGAGAAGATCATGAAAAGAAGGACAACAAATCCAGCCGCAGGATCGCCTGACCTCCAGATCACGCGGTCGGGCGATCAGGTTATCCGCTGCCTGTGGATAGCCCTGGTGATTTCGCTTTTGATAATGTCCCATCATCAATCTGCCCTGGCCCTTTCCGTCTCAGACCCTGCGAGCCCTGTCCCCGCTGCGGCAATGAAACTTGTCGGGTTCGGTGCTGATCCCAACGCCGCGCTGGATGCTCAGGCCATTGCTGCGCTTGTGGATTTTGTTCTCGAACCCAAGCCCAATAAGGAAGCCGAGCTCCAAAAAGTCCGGAAAGCCACGGGCGCCTATTATGAATTCGACACAAGGATCAATTTTTCCAGTTTCCTGCAATACGCCTACAACAGCCAGATCCCGTCGGTTCTTACGAGTCCGGCATCCCTCCGCTATTCCCTGTGGACAGGCGTCCGGGGGGAAATCCAAAAATTGCCCGTCAGCTGGAAACTGGTCTCGCCGAATTCCAAGCCTGTAATCATTCGCGGATCAGAGCGTGATGGTATTACTCCGGATCTCACCACCGGCGTCTACTATGAATACAATCTGAAAAGAACGCTCATTCTTCTCAATTACAAGGGAAGGCAGGTGCTGATTAACATTTCCAACCAGATTGCCGTATCCGATGTAGGTAAAAAGGGTGTCGTTCTCGGGAATGATAATGATTGGAATTACTATTACTCGAGCGAAACCGGGTCGGCCAAAACAGGTTTGGGCTGGATTAAATCATACATCTACGACTATTTTTCCGTGGGTGTTTATGTGGAGTCAGGCTCTTCGCCATCCGGGGTCAGATCCGGTACCTTTCAATGGATTCGGGCCGGATGGTCCGGAATCAATTTTGTCGAGACGAAGCATGTCATCTTGGGGATGAAGCGTCATGCTAATAATTTCAAAACAATCCTCGAGTCTCCAAAATTGCCCGCACCAAACCAGATTGCCTCGACGTATCAACAGCTCCTGGCTTCACCGCAGAATGATTTACTGGAAAAATATACCGCCCTGCAGCAGGCGCGACAGTCCCTGGCCATTCAGAGCGGTCAGATCGAAAAAAGTAACACAAGAAAGACAGACTCCTATGCCCGCACACCGAAGGAACAAATCGTTGAAGAATTGATGCTGGAATATTTGAAAATCATTTTGGGCAAGACACCTCTTTTAGGGGAAAAAGTTGTATTAGGGAAAAATTAGTCCGTTATCCCTTGACCGGTTTTGCCCGTCTTACCGGCCAGATCATCAAAATTTCTCTCTCGCCCTTTCATCACCGTCTTTGGACAAGGCTGGCAATCAGCAACATCTCAAAGGAAACCTGATCCGCTTTGAATGCCGCGGCCTTTTTGCCTATTCTGATAATATTAATATGGTTAATGGCATCACCTTGCCTGATGGCATTGACAACATCCTGTCCTTCTATCACGCGGCCAAAGACCGTGTGTTTGCCGTCCAGCCAGGGTGTTTTGGTATGCGTAATAAAAAACTGAGACCCATTGGTGTCCGGACCGGCATTGGCCATAGATAATATGCCCGGGCCATCATGCCGGAGCGTCGAATAAATTTCATCGGGAAAAGTGTAGCCGGGTCCGCCCGTACCGTTTCCCTTTGGATCACCCCCCTGAATCATAAAATCCGGAACGACGCGATGGAACGTCAGCCCATCGTAAAAGCGGACGCCCTTTCCCCGGTTGGAATCCTTGGTGCCTTCGGCCAGACCGACAAAGTTTGTGACCGTCAGGGGTGTCCTCTCAAATTCCAGCTTGACGATGATATCCCCTTTAGAGGTCATTATTTTTGCGTAAAGCCCGTTGGGAAGCGGCGGATTTTCACCGGCAAGGCTCTGGGCCGCCGTAAATATAAAAAGTAAAAGGACCGCTATAAAAGAAAACCATCTCATCTGTTTCATGCTTTTTCACCTCCTGAAATACCGGTTTTGTGTAACAAAACAGTGGCACTATGCTGTCTTGAGACGTCCTTTTGCATCAAGACAGTTCTTTTTCATGTCCCGCCACAACTTGATTCCCATGCTTCTATGCTCGCCCAGTATCTGCCTGAGCATGCCCCGCTCCGTGTTGGGGTTGATGGTGACGGCGCGGAGCACGACGATCTTTCTTGGGGCGTATTTTGTGGACTCTATCTGGGTGCGCGATACGAACGACATATCATGATCACGGATGGTCTTGTGCAGTTCTATGTTCAGATCGTTGATCAGCGAGTTTATGGCGGTGATGCGCGCCGAGTTCTTTCCGGGATTCTTCATAAGCTTGCTAAGCCCGGATCTCAGCTCGTCGGGAATGAACCGGTAATTGATGATAAAGAGCTCAGGGGTGTTCATCAGTTCGAAAAGAGGATCCCGTTCGATGAATTTCACGAAGGTGTTTTGCAGGTCGCGCGCATGGTCAAACAGGAGCTTGTAGCCGGTTTTGCCGAAAATCTTGATGGATGCCCAGGGTTTGAGGCAGGCAAAAGGCCGTGAACCCTCAATGGTGAATCTTCCCTGGTCCACGGAGCCTTTGCGGATGATGTAGTTTGATGTATGATACAGGAATCTGGAGTCATCCATATTTTTGAATACGCATATCCCCAGGCTGTTGGGAACGTAAAGGAGCTTATGGCCGTCCATGGTCACGGAGTCGGCCTTCTCGATGCCCCGCATCATCTCCCGCGCGCCATCCATCATCAGTGCTCCGCCGCCCCATGCCGCGTCCACATGGAAATGGGCGCCAAGCTCGTGCGAAATTTTAGCCAGAGCATCAAGGTCATCAATGTTGCCCGTCTCTGTTGTTCCGGCGATGCCGATGACGGCAGCGAATTTGGTTGGTTTCCCGGCGACCTTGTCTTCTTTTCTGATCTTTTCCACAATGTTTTGAAGTTTGCGGATATCAATTTTATTGATGCCGGGTTGGACGGGAATACGGACGACCCCCTGATCGCCGATGCCGAGGATGGTGCCCGCTTTGCTGATCGAGTAGTGCCCGCGCCTGGAAACAAGGAAGAGTGCCTGTCGGTAACCGTAGTGATCAAGTGCGCTGGCGAGCCCTTCAGCCCGGATCCCCTTGAAGCCCTTGTGATCGGGTGGAAACGCCTTGGCCATGGCCAGCGTCAGGCCCGTCAGGTTGGCGATTGTTCCGTCGGAGGTGATATTGCCCAGAGCAATTTTCGGGTTCTGGATGTTCTTCTTATAAAAAGCAGGCGTGTTGTTATAGACGAGGTTATGAATCCAGCACAAAAATTCTCTTTCTAAAAAGGATGATGCCTTGGCGCTCTCGATCTTCACCTGGTTTTGGTTGAGGCTTACGGCAATCATTTCCAGCAGAATCATGAAATAGGGAACAGCGCTGGTCATGTGGCCGATATAATAGGGATTGGCCACCTTTACCGAATGCTTGACAACATTACGTTTGATCTCGTCCAGGACATCTTTGATGAGATGAGGATGGTCGGGCATTTCGATGGTGTTGAAAATTTTTGCCAGACCTTCCATGGAGATGGAAGAATGGATGCCGCCTTTCTCTTGAAAGAAATCGTGAATCAGGTCGATCAGATGAACGCCGAACTCCACAAATCTGTCCGACGAGTCGGGCATGATGAAGAGCTTCCGCATATACGCCGGAGTGCTTTCAATCGTTTTTTCTATTGTTTCTACGCCGAGTTTGAGTGACTCCATATTCAGAGGCTCTTCCTTCCCTGAGCGGTAAAGATTACCTATACCATAACGCAGACATTGGTAAAGAGGAGAATGTATTAAAAGTTTCCGGATAGATCGACGTTGAGTCAGCAGGCCCGTTGTCAGTTGCGTAATTTAAGGGGAGAGGTGCAATTATTTCACGCTGCAAGCGGCCGTGCAGTCCATGATAGGTTCAGTTCATTAACCCTTTGCATAGCTGTAGATTTCCTCGGAGGATGCCCGCTGCCGAATTCGAATCTCCCCGCCGCAAGCAGCGGAGAAGGCCTGGGGCTAAAATATCCGCGTTTCCCCAAATTTCATGATCAGGAAGGAATCGTCGGCCAGGGAGGTCTCTTTCATGGCTTTTTTCAAATAAAGGGGCGGCTCACCGAGCGGTTCGTCGGTTATGTAAAAGGTTCCCCAATGCATGGCAATGGATTGCTGGGCCTGCAGATCCTTGTGGGCGGACACGGCGTCCGGCGGATCCATATGGATGGTCTTCATGAACCAGCGCGGCCGATAGGCTCCGATGGGCAGGAACGCCACGCGCATCGGTCCCAGCCTTTCCCTGATTTCCTTGAAATGGGGAGAGTATCCCGTATCACCGGCAAAGAGTATCTTCGCGCGTTTCGTCTCCAGGACCCATCCCGCCCAGAGCGTCTTATTGCCGTCAAGAGCGGTTCGCCTGGAGAAATGCTGGCTCGGTATGGACACAATGCTGATGCCTTTGAACATCGATGAATCCCACCAATCCATCTCCACATAGTTTGTAATCTTCTGATCAAGGAACCACTGTCCAAGCTTCAGAGGAATAAAATACTTTGGCGAGTTTCCCAACTTTTTAACCGTGAATAAATCGAGATGATCATAGTGATTGTGACTGATGAGAACGGCATGGATCGGCGGCAGGCGATCAAAAGGTATCCCGGGAGGACTCCTCCTTGCGAAACCTATGCCCAGCGGCGATGATCTGCTGTTGAAAATGGGATCCGTTAAAATATTGATCCCCTCAACCTGGATTAGGAACGTCGAATGGCCTATCCAGGTAACTTGTATTTTAGCCGGATCGGGATGATCAATCCGCCGATAATCCGGCGCGACAATATCCGGCACATAGGGGATTATCTGGGCAGGAGGAATGGCCGGTTGTTCATCAGGGACACGCCCCAGTTTCCAACGCAGAAAATCCGCGAATCCGTGTTCCGGATACTGATAAATATTGCGAAAACCATCCAGGGTATGATGCGCAGGTGTCTTCTTTTGCTGCGGCGTTTCCGCCACCTGAGCCGCGTTGACGGTCAGGGAGCCACCCGCCAGAAGTGCCGCAAGAAACAAAATAAAAATAACGTGTCGTTTGATTGTTCTCATCGTAAAGCGTGTCTGCCTTTGATTATTCCTGCTGTTATGGAATATTCCTGAAAATAGTTGCCGGTTTGGAGAATGACCAGGAATTGAAAGTTTATTTCTACATTAGCAAGCCGATTTTCGGTGATGTTTTATAACCAGCGGTGCAACAAGTGTGCAGCCGCCTCTTTCATCTTTTGCGATAAAGGCCTTTTTTCCCACTCCTCCTTTAGAATCTGATCGGATTGGGCGAGGTCACTTACAAACATGCGCTCCATTTCTGCCGCAAACTCACGATTCAGGACAACCGCGTTCACCTCATCATTACTCAAGAGACTCCAATAGTCAAGGTTTGTGGAGCCGACCGTCGACCAGATGCCGTCGATGACCGCCGTTTTCGCGTGCAGCAGGACGGTGCGGCGTTCATAGATATTCACCCCCGCTTTCAGAAGTTCGGCATAATTATGCCGTGCTGCGCTTAAGACCAGTGACGAATCGGTGGTTGAGGGGAGAATAATTTTGACGTCAACGCCGCGCCGGGCAGCATCCTTGAAGGCATCCAAGATCTGATCGTCCGGGATAAAGTACGCATTGGTCAGATGAATGGAATGCTCCGCATACGTAATGGCGGCCGCATATGCGATAAACGTGATTCGGTTGTCAGTGCCGGGTGTACTGCCCACGATACGCACCAGGGCTTTTCCGCTTTCTTTCAGATCCGGTAAATAGTTGTGCCCGGCAAGTGCCGGTCCCTTCTGCCGGGTCCAGGTTTCTAAAAAAAGTTTTTGGACTTCAATGACAGCAGGTCCTTCAATTTGAAGATCCGTATCACCCCAGGTCAGAGACTCTCCCTTGGCTCTTTTTCTTCCCGAAAGCCTGCCCGAGTAGACGCTGCTGATATTGATGCCTCCGATGATGGCGACTTTGCCGTCAACAATCAAAATCTTGCGGTGGTCCTGGCGCATCAGGAACCAGCTTCCGGGAGCCTTGAACGGGCTTACCGGATTGAATTCGACGACCTGAATTCCCCCGTTCCTCAGGCGTTTGAAAAAAGATTCGGGCGTTGTGATGCTTCCCACACTGTCGTAAATGATGTTGACCTGAACGCCGTCGGCCTGTTTTTTCAAGAGCAGGGCGGTAAATTTAGCGCCAATCTCATCATCTTCGATAATGAAGGTTTCGAGGTTGATATGGTCTTTGGCATTCCGGATGGCTTCGAACATTGCGGCATAAGTAGCCGGACCATCAATCAGCATGGAAACTTTGTTTCCCTTGGTCAGCGGGCTTTCCGTAACCGATTCGACAACGGCCGTGTAGCGCTCCAGCAGGTCCGTCGGGTTGACCGATTTCTTCAGACGCTCCATGATGGCCTGGCTTTTTTGGGGGGACAAAAGCCCTTTCGAGGAAACGATCTGGCGAGGTTGCTCATCCGTTTGCGCCTTATCCATCTTGTCCGATACATTCGGCAGGGTTGCACATCCATGGCCCAGAGCCAAGACGGATGCGAACAAAAAGAACAAAAAAACCAGTTTGAGGATTTTCATCGGTTTATCCTATTAAATAAAATTTCATGGCCATCGTTGATAAGGCGAGTTGCCTATTTCAATTTCATGCTTAAACTAAGCATAATCATTGATCGTGAATTGAAAAGAGTCCCGGCCAAGGTGTTGGTAAGGGAAAGGCAGCAAATGAAGCAAATGAAGTCCGTCCCCAAAGCATTTAAACCGCTTTCCCGGACGTTAAAATGGTTGCAGCGGTTCAGTCCAAAACGCAGATATCGCCAGATGCCGGCCGGTTCTTTTTCTAATCGGTTGCCCGGTACCGGTTTGAATATCAATATTATGAGTTTTAATATCCGGCGCGGAACAAAGCAGGATGGCAAAAATCACTGGATATTCCGCCGTGATCTGGTGAATGAGATCCTGAGGCACTATCACCCCGATGTCCTGGGCCTGCAGGAAGCTCTGGATTTTCAAATTGCCGAAATCCGCGCCATGCTTCCCGGGTATGAGATGGTCAACATCATCAGCTCGGGCGACAATAAAGTCCTGCACAACGCCATCTTTTACAATGCGGCGCGTTTCAATATTTCTGAAGAAGGGACTTTCTGGTATTCGGACACCCCCGATAATCCGGGATCTAAAGGGTGGGGGAATATCATGCCGAGAAACTGTACCTGGGCGCGCCTGATTGAAAAAGAATCCGGACGGGCTTTTTATTTCTATAATACCCACCTGAATCACCTTTCGGAACGTTCACGGAAGAAAGGCGTTATCCTTTTGACCCGGCGCATTCAGGCACGGTCTCATCCGGACGCTTTCGTCTTAACCGGTGATTTCAATGCCACAGAAAAGAGCGTGCCGATAAAATATTTAACGGGCAGAGCTCTCATCAACACCAAAGCGGAAGGAAAGGTGCAAAACCCCACCCCTTTAATGGACACTTTCCGGGTGCAGTACCCGCATCATCGCAATGCGGCCACCTTCCATGGGTATCGGCGGTTTCTTTTCCGTTTCAAGCTGGACTATATTTTTGTTCCGTCCACCGTCAGCGTGCAGGATGCGCAAATCATTCAACTGCGGCAAAAGAGGCGCTACCCCTCCGATCACTTTCCGCTTTTTTCGCACATTCATTTTCCGGAAGCATTGTCTGACCCCATTCATCAGGCTCATTAATGGCGCATCAGCCAATCACTTTAAAATATTCTGCGGGAGATACAATATGTTAAAAGAATTTTTAAGAAAGTTCTCTTTTTTGATCCTGAGTATACTCCTTGTCAGTTGCGCCGCTCAAAAATCCGTAACCCCGGCGAACGTCGCAGACGTCAATGCGTCATTGAATTCGAGCCGGCCGGTCCCCGGGGCCGATAGGGTTATCGCTGAAAAACCAGGTGCCGGTCTCGCGGTTCAAGCTGTTGAAGTTGAAAAAGGGGTGAAGCCCGTAAAAGAAACCGGCAAAGCTTCAGGAGAAACGGTCGTATCCAAAGCCCAGCCGGCGCCGGAAAATGTTTCCATCGCGCTTACTGTCCAATTTGATACCGGCAAAGCAAACATCAAAGCAAAGTATCACGATGACCTTAAGCGCGCTGCCGTCCTGATGGAAAAATACCCCTCGGCGGCGGCGGTGATTGTCGGGCATACCGACAATGTCGGCAGAGAAGCGGTCAATGTTAAACTTTCCTACCTTCGCGCCGCCAATATAAGATCATATCTGGCCTCGAACTTTGGAATCGACCGTTCGCGCATCAAGGTGATCGGGTACGATGATCAGAAACCCATCGCCGAAAACAAAACAGCCCGGGGAAGGCAGGCAAACCGCAGGGCTGAAATTCATATGGATGCTCAGACTCCCGGGAAAAGTTTATTCTCATATTTTGACGATTCCGATTTTCCGAAAGGCGGCTTTTCGATAGTGAATCAGGAATCAATCGATGCCAAGGTTAAATCTTTTGAAGGGAAAGAAGGCACCGCAGATCATTTATCAAGAATGGTTAAAGCGCCCACGCTGGAACTTTATAAAATGTGGGGCGGTGTTTTTTCTCACTGTGCCATTCGTATCGAAACAGATCCGCACTCATTTTATCAGATCGAGCTGCAATCGCTGCCTGATTTGCAAAAAGCAGGCATGAAAGATTATCACCGGATAGATGCTGCAATCGCTCTATTCGGCGCGATCAAAGATCAAATGGATGTCGTGGAATTTACCGACAAAGATGAACGGAAAAAATTGGACCCTAAAGAACCCCCTTATGCAACCATGCCGATTTGTGTTGAAAAACAATCCGCCGTGAAATCAACCCGGTGGTATCAGGATTGCCTGAGTAGCTATGCGGGAAGTTACAATCCTGAGCACATGTTGAAAGCAGGAAAACGGACAAAGGTATTTGAATATAATCCGGTAACCCACAATTGCTGCAACTTTGCCGAAGAGGCGCTGAAAGCCTGTGGACTGGCGCATTGTTTTGATCTGGGGAAAAGCACCGGCCTCGATCACAAAACCGGCCCGCTGGAAGAATAGCGCTGCCCGGTTTTTTGACAAAGCGGCCTCGAGCGCCGTCTATTGGTTGGCAGGGGTCCGGGGTTGTGCGGCTTACATCTCTGCCTGTCTTTGCCCGACGGCGATCACTTCTTGATGTCTTCCACCGCCTTATCGACTTTCTTGCCCGCACGCTCCAATGGGCCCTCCTTACAACAAGACAGCCCCGCAATAAGGGCGATGATGGCCAACACGGCGATGATCCGTTTGCAATATTTCAGCATGGGTATCTCCTTTCGCGAATGGCTGAACATGACTAAATCCTGCCCGCAGAATCAGACAGTTATTTATTAAAAGCAAACAGCCCGATCCCGCAGCTCACTCACCGTAACGAGCTTTTGGCGAAGCGGGCGAATAGTGAATCGTTAATGTCTTTCATTAGGTTCAGGAGACGGTTTCAATTACTTTGAAAAGAAAGGGGGAAATAAAGTAATAGAACCATCTCCGTCGGTTTCCCTTGAGTCACCTGCCTAAGCTGCCGGTTATTTTTTCATTTTGGTAAATTTCGAACCTTCCAGCGAGGCGCCGGCAATCAGCCCTTTCTGGCCAAAGACAAATCCCACAACAGGCTGCTTGATTTTCATCGTGTTGATGGATTCGTCTACACCGACATTGATCACGGTCACTTTGGCATCCACACCGGCTTTCCAGTTCTTGCTGTTACGGAATTTCTTCAGGACCGTTTTATCCATGAAAACCAGAATGATGTCTTTTTGCTCGCCGCCGATCTGGGCTCCGAAAGATGCAGAAGCGATGTTATAGTAGGCAACCGTTTTCCCTGAAATTCTCAAGGCTCCCTCGCCATACTCGGCGCCGACCACCAGTGCTCCCTGAATAACCTTGGGGATGATCAGGACGCCCTTGGCGGCGTCCAGAAATTCCTGCGCGCCCTTGACTTCCTTGACAAAGCGTTCGAGGGAGGCATTAACGCTGGCATCGATCTCACCTGCCGTGGCTGCGTAAGACGCAACCGGGAGGCTTCCTATAATCAAAGCCATACACGCGACAAAAAAAACTTTAACGCTTACTTTTTTCATTTTTATTTCTCCTTTTATTAAATGGGTTAGTAAAAAATTATTCAGGCCGGCGGCATCACGCTGCCCGATGATCCGGGAAATTTTTGATCGGTCATTTTCCTGAACTGTGCCGCCATTTTTTCGCCGGCGGCCTTCTGCTTTTGCGGGAGCATCATCGCTTTAGCTTCTCATGCGATCTTCTGTTTATGGAAATCAAATCCGTCCCAGTACCAGCAGGATGATCAAAATCAGAAGAATCAATCCGACTCCGCCGCTGGGATAATATCCCCAGCTCTTAGAGTGAGGCCAGGTCGGCAGTACGCCAACGAGAATAAGAACCAAAATAACAATCAGTACGGTAAACATATTTTTCCTCCTTTATCCGGACCCTTCTGACCGCACTGCCTCTGGCACACACGCATGCCGAAAGCTGTATCTCTCTGATCAGATCGCTTGGGTCCAAAGTAAAATCCCCGCGATTTGTCCCCATGCTTAGGCGAGGTGATCTCTTATGTGTTTCATGCGAAGAGTACGTGCGCCGACACCGAGGAGCAGCCCCAGTCCCATTCCTACCCCTAAAGAGATAAGGATGGTCTTGCCCGGATTCTCGCTGCTGTAGATCCTGGTTCTGTCATACGTATCCTTCACCGCCCGGGATGTCTTATCGTAGGCGTCGGTGGCGGACTGTTCCACTTGCCCGTAAATTTTGGCGCCGCGTTCAATAATTCTCTGAGCAGCAGCACCGGCGCTGTGGGGCTCTTCTTCTGCCGTTTCCTGTTTGTGGCCCTCGTCTTTGTTGCTTTTGCTATCCATGGTACCTCCTCAAGAATGTTCAAATGTGCTCTATTCATTGTAAATGGTTTGATGCATGCCCAACCCTGATAATGATTGCGCCACGTCCTGTCCGGATTTGAGTTCGCCGATCTTACTTGTTCGCATCTGTTCGGGTTCATTCTTTATCAACTGTTATAGCAATTAACCTGCCAATAACTGCCGGGTAATTAGAAATGGGGATTGATCCTTTAATAACGGGGCATTGGATGAACAGGACATAACGGCACAAGGGACGAAATGATTCATGGGGCCTCCATATCTGGTGGAACCTCAATATACTGAGGGCATGCTAAAGGAAGGTGAGCGGGCCATGCGAAAGAATTGATGATCGTATGAAGACCAAATAATTTGTTACGGAATATCGTACCCATCACATTTGTGCCTGATCGCAAGGATAAGCCAGGGCATCGTATCACCGCAGGTCGTCGCTATGGTAGTTTCATCCCCCTGATGAGTTACATATGTTCTACTATTGTCTTCTCTATTCCATACGGATAAATGTGTGGGCAATGAATGACTGGTACTTTTTCCTCTTGAATTAACGTCAGCGAAGGTGTGGATATGAACAATGATCATTTAGAAGGTAGAAGGGAGACGTCGTCCAATCGTCCGGACCAGAGGTATCACTGGCATTTCCAAAATGATTCCGAGGCCGGCGATGGCGGACAGCGAAACCCGTCGCGTCATCACGCGCGCTATCTCAATACAGGCGAACTGGAACAGCTGGTCGGGGACCGGACGCTTGATTTTCAGCAGACTCATTCTGAAGACAACGCATTAAAAGAACAGCCCGGGGCTGAAAATATTTACTTTCGCCATAAGAGTAAAACACAAAATATATTTGACGATATTATCGGGCAAAGTGATGGCCTCAAGTACGTTCTTTACCGGGCAAAGCAAGTTGCTCCGCTCAACACAACCGTCCTCATCCTGGGTGAAACCGGTACGGGGAAGGAACTGATCGCTTCCGCCATCCACCGTATGAGCCCCCGCAGGGAAAGGCCATTGCTCACAGTCAACTGTGCCGCTCTGCCCGCCAATTTAATTGAAAGCGAATTGTTCGGCCGCGAGAAGGGCGCCTTTACCGGAGCCGATGTCCGCAGGGAAGGCCGATTCGAGGTTGCTGACGGTTCCACGCTCTGCCTGGACGAGATCGGGGAGCTGCCGCTGGAAATGCAGGGAAAACTGTTGAGGGTGATTCAGCACAACGAATTTGAGCGCCTGGGCTCTGCCCGTACGATCAAGGTCGATGTGCGGATCATAGCAACAACCAATCGAGACCTCGATGAAGAGGTCCGCCTGGGCCGGTTCCGGCAGGATCTTTACTATCGGCTGAATGTTTTCCCCATCACCATCCCACCCCTGAGACAGCGCAAAGATGACATTCCTCTGCTGGCCCAGGCTTTCCTGGAAAGGTACGCCGATAAATTGGGCAAACAAATCTCGTCAATCCACATGGAGATGATGAAGGCTCTGCAGGAGTATGCGTGGCCGGGAAATGTCCGGGAGTTGGAAAGCATCGTTGAACGGGCAGTGATTTTGTGTCCCGGGCCGGTTTTGCATCTGATCGATAAACTGGAGATTTCATCCGCGATTATCTCATCCGTCGTGAGGACTTTGGCGGAGATTGAGCGAAACCATATTTTAAAAATCCTTTCGGAAACCGGGTGGCGGATTGAGGGGAATCAAGGCGCCGCAACGATCCTGGGCATTCGTCCGAGTACTTTAAGGGCGAGGATGCTTAAGCTTGGGGTAGCCCGGCCGGATGTTTCTTCTCGGGCATAAATCCTGATCCTTTCTGGGAGCTGTGTTTCATAAAGCCGTTTATCGGCTTTCCGATTCGAAAGGGTGGTGAACAGGACCATGCCGATCGGCGCTCCTGTCTGAGACCGGAGTGCCGCCTTACTTTAGCGTTCGTCTTACTTATTCTCTTTATCCAGCTTAGCCGCAGCTTCCGTCGTGGACACGGTTTTGCTCATAAAAAACAGCTTGACGATGCCCCAGGCAATCAAAAGGAAGACGAACATGGCGAGCAAGGTGGTCCATTCAAAAGTGCCGCTTTCGACCTTTGTGGCATTAAAGACCTTGAGAAACGGTGCCGCAAAAGGATAGCTGACTGCGTAAATAAATCTGCTGAACCCGGCCTGCGGGTTGGCGGCAAGCAGTTTTAAAAAAAACCGAAAAGCCAGCAGCACTTCGATGAGACCCAGAATGTACCAGACAGCCTGCGTGCCGCGGTACAATGGTTTGGTCGTGGGTGAGGTGTATGACGAATCCATATATTTTCATCTCCATCTTTCATTTTGTTGAACGTCTGTGACAACTTCCTACGCTTCTCAGAATAAATCTCTGATTCGCATCATAAAATGATCATGCAATTGTAATGGTGCAGCAAGTAGCCTGCCAATAGTCACAGGAGAGTCGGAATTTTAGATTGATCCTTTAATAACAGGGCATTGGATTGAAACGAGAGAAAAACAGAAAAGTGTGAAATGATTCTTTTGGCCTCAATATCTGGCGGAACCTCAGTATATTGCGGGACGCAGGGGATTGCACATTCCATCTATGGCAGCGATCAAGAAAACGATTTCTCAGCTCTTTATCGAAAATATATTGAGCATGGCACCCCAATAGTGCATCCATTGGTTAGATAATCAGGCTCTCTCGTTTTTTGTCGAGAGTAAATCATTAGATTCTTTCTGGCAATTTGCTGTGAACGAAATCGTAAAAGTGATGATACTGAGCAAGAAAGCTGAATGCCCGCCTCATCTGCCCGGGATTGACCTTCCCCGTTTCGATCACGGTTTTGAAAAAAACTTTCCGCTCCGCAGGCGCTGCCAGGAACAGAAAGTATATAAACATTCTTATGCCATGGGAAAATTGTCTGCGGTCAAATTTTTTATGAACGTACAAAACGTTTTGGTATTCCACTTGCCCGAGCCAGCCTTGCAGCCTTGTGTGGAAAGTATCCGGATCGTATATCTTCTTAAACAGCTCGCAGTAATGGCTCAAGAGAGCTTCGCGGCTTAGCTGCTTGGGAATAATGTTTGTATCCAGCTGCCATTCACCGGAAAAATCGTCGCCGACAAGACGATTCTCTTTTTCCAGGCGCTGATAGAGAGGCGTATTTCTCGGCGCGTTGAGCAGGCTGATGCCGGCAATCGGGCTGTTGGTGCGTGTGATAAAATCGTCGAGTTCGGCAAAGACGCTTTCATCATCATGATCGAAACCGACGATCATTCCCAGAAACGGCATAATGCCGTAACTGGAGATCCTCTTGATCCGCTCGAAAATGTCGAATCTCAAATTAAGATATTTTTTTACTTCTTCCAGACTTTTGCGCCGCACGGTCTCGACGCCGAGAAACAAAACGGAAAAGCGGGCGTCAGCGCACATCCGCAGCAGTTGTTCGTCATCTGCAATTTCCACCGTGATCTGCGTGGAAAAGGAAAGCGGACGGGTTTGGGCTGTGTTCCATTCAATGATTGCGGCAAGCAGCTTCCGGGCAAAAATTTTGTTTGCCAGGAAATTATCATCAGAGAAAAAAACAGTCCGGGCTCCCATGGCGTGAGCGTTTCCCACTTCCAGCATGACCTGTTCTATTGATTTGGTGCGCGGCTTTCTGCCCATGTACTGAGTGACATCACAAAACTCGCAATGATTGGGACAACCCCGGCCGGTCTGCACGCTAATATTGATGTAATCCTTCACATCAATCAGAGACCAATCGGGCGCCGGGCTGTCTTTCAAGTCGATGTAGGTCTTTTGATGATAAACGGGCCGCGCGCATTTTTTAGCCCATTGATGAAGAAATACAGGCCACGTATATTCCGCCTCACCGATAAAATGATAATTTGCGAGCCCCGTGCATTGATCGTGGTTGATGCTGGCATAAGCGCCGCCCAGAGCGGTTTCCACTCCGTTCTTTCGAAATCCGTCGCAAAGTTCGTGTATCCTCTTTTTGTGCAGTGTCGATCCGGTGATCACGGCCAGATCACATGGCATATTCCAGTCCAGTTCAGATACGTTTTCATCACACAGGACATATTCCACGTTTATTCCGGGCGGCGTCAGAGCCATCAGCGTTGGTAACGCGGCATTGGGCATGAGTGTTTTGGCACCAAGAAGCGCGGCTGTTCCCTGCATGGACCAGAAGTTTTCCGGATGCCGGGGTGCAATAAGGTATATTCGTTTGAACGGATTGCCGATGCCGTAGCGCTTTGTTTTCATATCATTCATTGTCCTTTAAGAGTGGTTCTCGCATACGGCAGCGCTTTGCGGCGCGCACCGTCTTGCCACCCTTTTCACAGGGGATAACATTCCAGGGCTGCCTGAGCCGAATGTAACGACCGGATTCCCTTCTCACCCATCAGGTTGCGTCGACCGCTTTGTGGGCCGTCAGATGCGCTGTGCCACGGTATCGATTCAAATAAGAACATTTTCAGAAAACTCCAATTTAGCGGAGAGTTTGAGTGCTTATGTTACATACCCGTTTCCTCGGGATCATTCTGATGATGCTCGGAGGACTTCGTAAGAAGGGCAAGGAAAATGATTCAATTGAGCGTAAAGAAAGGAACAGGCTGAATTTTGAACGCAACCTGCCCCTTTCTTTTATCTTGCCTTCACGCCACTCATGCCTTACGGGAGAGGCACGGTGACCGTTGCAAACTGATTCACGGTAACCGCGGCGCCTGCAAACAATCTGCCTTCCACATCCGTCAGCGGTGACGGACTTACACCATTAAGGACAGTGATTGCCGCTGAATTGGCAATGACGGTGCCCTTGAAGTTTGAACTCACGCCAAGAGTTGCGGCAGAGCCGGCTATCCAAAACACGTTCTTGGCTTTCGCCTGATTGGCCAGAACAACTATGCTGTTGGATGCGGTTGTGAGTGCTGAGTTCGTCTGGAAGATGAAAACGGCACTGGCATCGCCCTGGGCGTCGAGGGTGATCGTACCGGTGAACCCGATCGGATCTGCGGTGCGATATAGTCCTGGTCTATAGGTGGGGCCCGGCGTAAAGCCATCGCATACTGCCTGTGCCGCGGATATATCTGACGGGCTTGAAAGAGTGCAGGCGCCGGTTGCCCGGATCGAAGCCTCGGCGTACGCAGTCTGGAAATCGGTTTGTGCCTTCACTGCCAGAGCACCGCCGTTATTGATTACCCCGTTTTTCACGGTCGTACCCACAACACAGTTGTTGCATGCAGCAGCGGGATTAAGCCCGACATTCCCGTTAACCAATGAATTAACTGCGAGGGTGACCGAGGCGTTGCTGGCAAAAATGCCGTAGGTGCCGGCAGTTCCAAGATTTACCGGCGCCTGGCCCGCGGCTAAGGACGTTCCTGTCTTAAATTCCCATTTATAGCTGCAGCCAAGTGATGTGCCCCCGGCATTCTTAGCGTACTTGGTAATAATCGCAGTATACCAACTATCGCCATTTAGAGCTGCGTCGGGCGTAAAGGTCGCGACCGTATTTGACAAACTCATGGCGACGGTACCTTTTGTGTTGGTTGCTTCGTTATTATCCCTGAGCGTAAACGTGAGTACCTCCGGGTTTGTGGAATTGGTTACTACGATCGTTGTCGGATCCATCGCCTCACTGAAGTTAACTGTGATCACTTTGCTTCTCGACACACCCTCATCGTTATTAGTCGGATTTGACGAAAGAACCTTGGGTCCCGCTTCAGTACATGTGCCGGGGAGAACATTGTCGCTCAGGGCTCTTGCCAGCGCCGCCTCATCACTACCACCGCATCCTGTAATGAACCAAACCCCCAAGATTAACATAACGACTGCAACATAAACCTGCCTGGTCTTAAATCTTTTCATGTGTTCTCCTTTTCAATATTATTAAATTAATGATTGTTTATGAAGAGCCTTCTACTACTTACTTTGCGCCTCATTACCTCTTTAAAAAATTTCCTGCCTCTTGCTTTAGGGATACTTCCTTGCCGGGTAGAATCTTTTTTGCGTGAGATGGCCGGAGGCAAAAAATGTTAATTGCAATCGACCTGCCAATAAGTGATGGAGAATCATAAACTTAGTTTATCCTATAATAACGATGAGATTCATGGGTAGAACAGCGTAATATAGAAGCAGGGAATAACCTGTTGGGCCTCAGTATTTGGTGGAACCTCAGTATGCTGAGGGGTATATTGAATGTGGTGGACGTCCCGTCTGCATGATGACGAGTTCACACGAGTCTTCAGCGCTTCTCGGCGGGACTGGACGAGGCGGATCGTGGGCACCGATAGGACCATACTCATTAGTGCCAGGAACCGTCTCCGGAAGATAATCTAAAGGAAGACAACCGGCGTCTTTAATGGTTCTTGATAGCAGGGAAGGAAGCCTCACAAATCATTCAGCAAAGGAACGACTAATGCTCCACCGAAGAGCTTCGGCACACTCCGGCTTTCAGCCACAACACAGGCGAGGCGAAACAGCGATGATCACCGCTAATGTTACGTTTGTCGCTGATATCATAATCGGCGCCGGGCGCTTCTTTAACTAAAGCCGATATCTTCAGCTTTCCTCTTTGTGGAACCAGGCATTGAATCAATCGTCTGTGACAAATTCGTGATGCTGAATGCTATGCCATTCCGATAACGGGATTTTCTTTACATACCCGTTTCCTGGAGATCATTCTGATGATGCTCGGAAGACATCGTAAGAAGGGCGATAAATCGCGGTTTGTATTCGATGCTCTGCAGATTGCCGGCAATAGTCCGGTTGAAAAAGCTCTCAATGTTTGTCTGAATCTGCTGCCACGCTTGATCTGAGTTCTGTTGATCCATGGTCATTGCCTCCCATTTTTGAATCCCGCTTAAGCGGGGCGAGCGTTAATTCCCTGTCGCTTGCTGCGATATAATAACTTTCATTTCATACCTCGACAGCCTGCTGCGAGGTGGTTGATTGAAGATGATAGTTGTTTCGGGTTTTTTTACCTCGATTTTTCGAGATCCTTTTCTGCCGGATTAACTTTTTCTCTCTCGGCGGGTTGATGGGGCTTTTCCGGTTGAGCCGGTTTTACCGGCGCCACGCGCTCGGGACGGGCAGCGGGCTGCTCTGGCCGTGCAGGTGGTTGCGCAGGGATCACGCGCTCGGGTCTTGCGGGTTGGGGAAGCCGCTCCTGCGGAGGTGGTTTTACCGGCGCCACGCGCTCGGGACGGGCAGCGGGTTGCTCTGGCCGCGCAGGTGGTTGCGCAGGGATCACCCGTTCCGGTCGTGCGGGTTGGGGGAGCCGCTCCTGCGGAGGTGGTTTTACCGGCGCCACGCGTTCGGGACGGGCAGCGGGTTGCTCTGGCCGCGCAGGTGGTTGCGCAGGGATCACCCGTTCGGGTCTCGCGGGTTGGGGAAGCCGCTCCTGCGGAGGTGGTTTTACCGGCGCCACGCGTTCGGGACGGGCAGCGGGTTGCTCTGGCCGCGCAGGTGGTTGCGCAGGGATCACCCGTTCGGGTCTCGCGGGTTGGGGAAGCCGCTCCTGCGGAGGTGGTTTTACCGGCGTTACGCGTTCAGGACGTGCAGCGGGTTGCTCTGGCCGCGCAGGTGGTTGCGCAGGGATCACCCGTTCGGGTCTCGCGGGTTGGGGAAGCCGCTCCTGCGGAGGTGGTTTTACCGGCGTTACGCGTTCAGGACGTGCAGCCGGTTCATCAGGCCGCACAGGTTGTGCAGGACTCACTTGCCGTGGTCCTGCGGGTTGGCTTGGCTTTCCTCCGGTTTTGATCTCTCGTTGTTGAAGTTTTATTTCCGCTTTCGGCCGGTTCACTTCATTGGCCGGTACGATATAGTTTGTGCTTTTGGGCGTTTCGATACGGACGTCGCCTTTGACCTTTCCTTCCGGAAGACGATTGACTCGTTCCCGGACCGCAACAGCATTATCTTTCCTGCCCTTTTCAATAACGGGTGCGTTTTTCTCGATCCGGTTGATCACCGTATTGTGGGGCTTTTCCTGTGCGGCTCTGTTGGTGAAAGTGTAGCGCTCTTTGTTTGTTGTGTAATTGTTGATCACAGTATTATTGACGACCGGTGCCGCGCGATAGTTGTTGATGATCGTGGTGGAGTTTATGTTGGTCACCCGGACATTCCTGTAATTATTCTCGCGATAGAAATTTTCGCGCGGTACGACGACCGCATGCCCCGCGTAAGCGTAGCTCCTGATATTGATATTAATGCGGGTGACGTTGACATTGGTGACGACCACTTCATGGGGGCCTCCCCAGTTGCGGTGGCTGTAATACGTTTCACGAGGCGCCAGAGGCACCCATCCCACATAATTGTCATGATGAATCCAGGAAACTCTTCCGGGAGACCAGAAAAAACCAATGGCCAGAAGGGGAAGGCCCACACGCACGCTCACCACCGGCGGCGCCCAGTACCAGGAATTCCGTGTATAGATCCAGTTGCCGTAATGGTGCGTGATGTATCCGAAGGGCTCTGCGGGGATCCATACCTGATCGCCGTTCCAGTCGGTCCAGCGGCCGGCGGTGAACGGTGACCATCCCACGGTTATGGTGGTGGGCCGCCAGAACCAGCGCGGTGAACCTTCATAGGGGACGCTTTCCCATCTGCCGTTTTCTTCGAGGGCGTACGACTCGTCGCGGAGGTCGGGTGGAAGATATTCGGCCGAGCGGCCACGCATCCTTGCTTTCGCTGCCCAGAAGTTTTCACGGGTCCTGTTCCAGGCGTTCCAGTCGGGATCAACCGTTGTGTCGCCTGATGATACCTGACTGGCGTCGGCGAGGATTGACGGGGAGCCGGCTGCGGCGTCATAGCGGGCGTCCGTTGCCGTATGGACGAAACTGACTTTTCCCTTTACCGCGATCACTTCGACTGAATTTTCACCCGCGTAAAAATCGAAGACCGTTCCGGGGTAAGCCAGGACGTATCCGAAGGGGCACGTGACTTTAATAACCGTTTCGGAGCCTTTGTTATAGAAACGGGCCACGCCCTCGGCCACATCCATTTCGGACAAGTCGGAGTCGAGCGCAATGAACTGGATCTGTGTGCTTTGCCCGATCCTGATCCATGTCCCGTTGGGGATGATCATCTCCGCCATCCCTTGTTTGCCGGAGAAAAGTGCATCCTCTGTACCGAAGGGCGAGTCTTTGACCATGGGCACCCAATCCTTCTCCTCCGGAACGTAACGGAGCAGGTCGCCTTCGATAGCATATACGCGGCCCACCATAATGGCCGGAGCGTTGGCGGCTGACGCTTGCACTGCTATTGTCAGCCCTGCAAGAAGCAAACAAACCATTAATTCAATCCATCTCTTCATCGTCTTTCTCCTTGTTTTCATCCACGCCGCATAGTTCCTGCTTTACCAGAAGAATAGAGCAGGGCATGGCTCTGATGATTTCGTCATTGCTTCCTCCGACCAGCAGGCGTTCCAGACGGCTTTCTTTGTGGCTGCGCAGGATCAGCAGATCAATATTTTCTTCCCCAATAAGCTTCAGGATCACTTCGGAAGGGATGCCTTCTCTGACCAATTCTCTGATGACCATGTCCTTTTTATTTTCAATGCTGATCCTCTGATGCAGATCTTCTTTATTCTTTTCCATTTCCCGTTTGCGTTCCTGTTCCATGGACATCATCGGAGTACTCCACCCCGTAAGCCAGGTCGTGTCGATAACGTGAACGACGGAAAGTTGGGCCTGATATTTTCCGGCGAGCGAAATTCCGAACTGTACCGTTTTGCTGCAAGTTGGGGTCAACCAGCTGACCACAAGAATATGCTTGATCATATCGGCGATCTGCCTCCTTCAAGAATTAATAATTTAATATCTGACCTCAGGTTGCTTTGTAGTCGTACCGGTTCAAATCTGCCGGTCCGGCGTTTAAGGGGTCATCCACGTAGAATCGTTTTTGATATGAGTCATACGTGGCCCAGAGCCGTTTTACCGCTTCGTTAAATTCGATCATCTCCGCAGTAATTTGTTGTCGATCCATTTTCCTGTCTCATTTAGAAATCAGTTAATATCTTCACCAAAACTACCTGGCGAGGTAGTAATACCGGTTCAAATCGAACAATCCGGAGTTTACAGGTTCATCCTCATAAAATCGCTTTTGAAACCAGTCATAGGTATCCCAGAGCCGGTCTTCCGCCCGGTTGACGCCGTATCTGGCCAGTCTTGCATCGTTTCCCGGGCTCTTCTTGAAATGAGCCAGGAGATCCAGAAAGTCGGGCAGGTCTTCTTCCCGGACATCAAAAAAGTAGTTGGGATAGGACCCGATGAGGCCGCCGATAAAATCGGCGCTGTCTTTGGATACATCGAGCTCGGCCTTTTCACCGAACAAATGGGTGACATTGCTGTGCCATTGATTGATCACGATGGAGATGGCCAGGTCTTTGCCGCTTTTCAGGCGGATCCTCATGTAGGCCACTTTGATCTGGTGATCTTTCATCAATGTGAAAAACGGCATGCCGGGTCTGGATATGGCGCGAAAGGCCCTGAGGATGTCAACCTTCGTAGCGCTTCTATCAGGCAGACCGGGATTGACAACAGCTCCCCGTTCATAATTTACCTCATCAAAGGTGATACGGGTTGCCGGAGAAAGGTGCCGGTTCACCATATATTCGATGAACTCCCGTGTGGGTTCGTTTGTCACAAAGGAGATTTGCGTCGGCATTGTGGAGGGATAATAGTCAATTTTTTTGAGATCAATTCCCTTGTACCACGATTGCATGAGCTCCTGCCGCGAGGCCGCCGGCAGGAAATCCAGAAAGTAACTCTCGCCCTCGACACGCAGCTGATCCATATAGAGCCTGAGCGCGAGCTGGTGGCCTGCCGTGCCGTACACGTCAAAGCCGGCAACCAGTGCGTAATAGATGCGCTCCAGCAGCGGATAGTCCACGACCCACATTGTTTTCGGCAGATTCCCGATGACCCCTTTATGGACGGATGCGCTGTCAAAATGGCGGTAGACGGTCAAAAGCGGCGCATCGGCGGCCTTGTTTCCCTTCCACAGGGATTCATAGCCGAGGCCGGCATAGTGATGAGACGTGTAATAGTCCTGCCGCGCTTTATAAAACTCCACGGCGGCTTTTTTATATTCGTCGGTCATTGCATTGAAGACGCGCATATCAGAGCCGATTTCAATCGGCATGCGCAGCTTGTCGTTGTGCAGCCTGAGAAAGGCCGGATACGTAACGCCGAGATCGTATTCGGGATCGAGAAACATGACCCAGAAATGATCGTTGATCACATTGAGGGCGATTTGACCCTTGCAGACCGGGCCGTGGATGAAGGTCATGATGATGTACTGCGAGTTGTCCAAAAGAAACTGATAGCGCGACCGCGGGGGGATCTGTTCAAAGGCGACAAAGGGATTGGCGCTCATTTTCTTGTCATATCCTACTGTATGCGGATGCTGCAGCCACTGGGGCTTGATAAAAAGCTCCCGGATGCGCTCAAGCTTCGCGTCATCGAGGTCAAAGACCATATGTGTCTTATGGACGATGGTGGAGTGGATCTTCCGGAAGCGATAGTAGACGCGTTCCACGCCGGGGTCGTCATAGGGACGCACGGTGGCGATCAGGTCTGCGGGCTGGCCGGACGGGGTCTTCGAGCGGAACAGTTCATAGAATTCGTTCGTGGGGGTTCCGAATTTAATATGGGCCAGAAACAGATGCTCATAGAGATAGCGCGCGGTCACGGCGTGCTTGGCGTCGTCCTGGTTCAGAAAAGTTTCCCACTGTGCAATGGCCTGCGCATCGCCGGCTTTTGGTGTGATCAGCATCTCCTGCTCATTGGCATCCGGCCCTTTCGCGCCCTGCGTAAGCCAGCCCGCAATGATGTCGAATTCTTCGGGCTTGAGTGCGGGAAATCCGAAAGGCATGCCGTTGTTCGGGTGTTTTTCCAGATACCCTCCAAGCTCTTCGGGGTTTTGGGAACAGGTCAGATCGTCGGCTTCAGACTTATACTCTCCGACGCTTTTCGGATTATTGATCTTGTGGGAAAGAATCTCGATCATGATGGAATCGTTTATCCCGCCTGAGGCTTTGCTTTCGGTCACGCTGAAAAATTCTTTCCGGCGCCATTCTTCGGTTGATTGGGCGTCCGTGAAGAGACGGGTCGGATCCATGGATCTCAGTCGCGAGCCGTTGTAAACGGCCTTTTTTGTCGCGCCGCGATCAGCGCCCTCAAAAGAATCGAGCTTCAGCTGGCAGGGTGAATTATAGCAGGAATGGCATACCGCACAGCGCCTGTCCAACAGCGGTTTTACCTCTTTCATGTAATCGACAGGCTTTGCCGGCATCTGGAAAACAACGGGCATGGGCGCTTTGGACGCGCAGGCGGCAATGAGCGCAGCCATGACTAAAACAATTGCTATCTTATTCTTCATGAATGAACTTTGTCCTTAAGGTTGCGATCTCGTGAATGGTGGATAGTGGATAGTGAATGGTGATCCGCCCTTGGGAGCGCGAGGGTGAAGCGCGCGATAGATACGCTTCACCCTTCACGTTTTTTTATTGCATGACGATTTCAAAAAGAACTCTCATGTTGGCCTTTGCTTCTTTGGAGTAAATCTCTTTGGGCGCGGCCTCATACATCGCCGGGTCCGTTTCGCCGTAGCCGATTGTTGAAAGTCTGCTGGGTGTGATGATCCCTTCGTTAATGAGGTATTGCTCGACAGCTGCTGCTCTTCTTTCGCTTAACGCCTGATTATAGGCATCGGTGCCGGAAGCAGACGTATATCCTGCAATGCGCACTTTGGCGTTAGGGTTATCCTTCAGCATCTGGATGTTCCTCTTCAGAATCACCTGTGCTTCCGGTTTGAGGGTCGCCTTATCGAAATCAAAGTGGATGTCCTCAAAAGCAAGGACGATGACCTTTTTCTCCGCCACGGCGGTAACGACTTTTTCCTGTGTGACCGGCTCATCCGGAACGATAACAATCTTCTCCACCGGCTTGGCAACGTACTGCTGATAGCGGCGACAATTTCCGGAGATGACATCTTCCACAAAAGCGGCCATGATTACCGGATTTTCCAATTTGGTGGCATTGACGTTGTAGGCGCCGGCAACATTCTGCACAATCTGTTCGGAAAGGTCTTTTCCGCTTTGCGAATACCCTAACTGGATGGTATAAACGCAGAGCCTGTCGCCATATTCCGCATTTATTTTGGCGATGGAGTCTACGATAACTTCGTTACTAATGTCCGCTTTGTTTTTGATGTCGCCTTTAACCGGACTCATGGTAAAATCACTGACAACAATAAGGGCCGAATTACCCGACGCCCCCCGGAGATCATTGCCTGCCGCCGTGATGGCTTTTCCAAGATCTGTTCTGCTATTGACCATTTCGATGGAATTGACTTCTTTCTTATAGTCTTTTTTGACGAGCGGCGTCATTCCATAAATAAGATCAGTTCTTTCCGCCCAGAAGGTCCGCAGGCCTGCCGTCAACGGAATATCCGGAATCGTCGAAATCATGTTTTTTGTGGTATCTTTTGCATAGATCAGGCGGGTCGGATTGCCGGCTGACCGTGTCTTGCCCTGCTGATCATTCATGGACGCTGATTTGTCAAACAGGACAACGAAATTGTTCGTTTTCTGGACCAATTGCCCCGAGTTAATCTTCGGATTAAGGTCAACCGCTTTAAATGTCGCGCAACCGGTAATCAACAGAAAACACATCGACAAAAAAATTAATCCCAAACCTATTTTTCTCACAACAGTACCCTCTAATATATTTGTTCATTAAGGTTCATTAATCCCGCTCATGCGGGACGAGCGTTAGTTCTCCGCAGCTTGCCGCGAAATAATAACGTTCACTTCTTACCCCGACAGCTTGCTGCGAGGTGGTTGATTCACGGCCGGCGGGGCATTGATCCTGCAATCTTTTTAGCCTGGGACTGCCTCCGGTCCCGTGATCACCCTTGCGGGGATCACGGGATACCCGTCACGGTTCACTTTATTCACGGATGAATAAAGATGGGCGGGAAAAAGATTCCAATGCCCGGAGGAGGCGGCGGCACAAAAACGACCGGTGGCGGCGGATAATAGACGCGCTCCCGGTGGCCATAGTAATCGTAAGGCCGGTAATCGGGTCTTGATTGCTTATATTGGCCGCGATGACGGCCATTGTCATGCTTGTTATAAGATTTACGGTCTTTATCCGCGAGGGCCGGCGCCGCAGTAATACCGCCGATCAGGGTGATTAAGACAAGCCCCACCATGATCTTGCCCGCTATGGATTTGAAACTCCATTTGCGTGTTGTTTTCATAAAATTACTCCATTTCTGGATCGATTCCAATCGCCTGCGAGGCGTCAATCTTTAGTATGTTAGAAATTATTTTCCGCTCTTGCCGTGTCGCTTATGCTTTCCATATCTTCCCGTCCGGAATGTTGTATCGACAATGTTCTTCTGTCCATCCGACAAACTGTCATAGAAGGCCTCGAAAGGCGGAATGAGTTTGTTGATTTGATCCAAATGGGCCTGGGTAACCTGGCTGTGGAATTTCATATGCTCGACAGCGTTCATCGCCTTAGTGTTTTCAGCCCTGTCCTTGTTGACGGCGTCCATGTCTTTCGCATTTTCCCGCATCACCTGCGTCAGGTTATCCCATAAGGGTTGCTGGGCCTCGGTGATATTCAGCGTATCTTGAAGCTTTTTGATCTGGGTCTCCGTATACTCGACGGCTGAGGTTCGCATCATGCTGTGCGATTTCTTCTGCCCTGTGGCGGCCGAAGAAATGTTGGCATTGGCTAAGAAGATGGCGGATAGAAACACCGCCGTCACCAAAACGAGTGTCATTCTGAAAACAACTGGATAAGTCTTTCTTTTCATACGTGGTCTCCTTTTAATTTTGATCTCCAGTGCCGACAGGCACTAAAGGTTATCAAACTGGCTACTCAATTTTCGCACATTAGAAGCATCTAATACGTGCGCTGTATTTAACTTCGCCGCTCAGCAATCCCTTGTTTGCGATTCCTTTCATTCGGGTTTCTGCTTAACAATGACTGCCTTGGGGTGGAGATTGTCATCAACGAGTCTGTAAAAAAGTTCAACGTATTGCTTATCTCCGAACAGAGAGATCTTGATGACTACCTTGGTGACATCCACGCTATTTTCCAGCGGCAGGACATCGATGTGCATGGGAACCTTTCCTTTTGTTTCGAGGGAATATCCTTCATTCGGCGCCGATTTAGTCACCGTCGCTTCGAGTTTTAGCCGGTCGGAAGCCTGCATCACGGCCCGGTCGGTTGTGTCGACATCGAAGGCGTAATATTTTGTCGCTTTGCCGCTTTTCCAGACGACATAACCCTCGTAGGCGGATCCCACAACCGGAAGAAAGGGTATAAGCGGGATCACGGCACAGCCCGCTAATGAAGCGATCATTAGAAACAGGGCAAGGCGTTGGAATATTCTATTTCTCATAACTGTTCCCTTTTCAGCTCACCGGCTGTCGGCACTGCGCCACTCAACGGCGCCGAACCCGGGTTCGCCAAGCAATGTGTAAACGAGGCTGACGGTTCCCACGGTCTGGTAACTGTCGGGCTGGTCGGGATAACGCGCATCACGAAGGGACGCGACGTATTGGAGCCCGAGAGCGTGCCTGCCGTATACGCGAACCGTTAATCCCGTGTTCAGACGGCCGATGACCTCCCGTCCCCCCGGGTCATCGCTGCCGACGCCGCTCAAATAATAGCCGCGTCCCGTCAAGTCGATCATGGCCCGGTCTCCCATGACGAGGCGGAGCGCCAGGAGCCCCTGCGGTGCGACGCCGTAGTGGTAATCGCGCTGGCCAACAACCTGGGTGATATTGCCGCCGGCGGCGTAGCCGACGCCGCCTAAAGCCGATCCCTGGAGCGCTACTGCCTTGGAGAGCCACCATTGAAAGGTCGTGCCGAGAGAAAGGGAGGTGCTGGAGACACGGAACATATGCGGCGATATATAGTCATAGCCGCCATAGAGTCCCCATATTCCGCGATAGGAATTGCCGGCCTTGTAATCCTTTCCGATAAGCAAGCCGCGGATCATGACATTCTCGAAAAAGTTGTCCCTGGTGCCGAGGCTGGTCAGTTCAAAATGGAAGTAGTCGAAGGGGCGCTTGTAGCTGTAGCCGGGTTTTCCGGGAAGTCCGTAGGCCATGATGAAGTCTGCGGATGCCTCGGTCCGATTGACGGTGCTTGAGTCGCCGCGGTCATTCAGAGTCGAGGTCAGGCTGACGCCCAGCCTGAGACGCCAGAAGGTGGCCGGATCATGGCTGGGATAGATGGCTTTGAAGCGGTCTCCAAACGCAAAACGGTTGATCCCCGTGGGGGGTGAGATCGCTGTCGCAAAAAGCTCACGCCAGAGGCCCGGTTTTTCTCCATTGCCTTCCAGGACCAGGCCCGCCATGCGAAAGAGCGCCTCGCCGAAGAAGCTTCCGCCGATACCGCTCGCGATCTGATCGTTGATGGAAGGATTGGTGGTTTCACCGGCCGTTTCCCAGAGAAAACTACCCAGGTTCGTATACACGAGCGATTCCCAATAATTGAGACCGGCCGAGCGCGCGAATCCCTGGTACATGGATCCCTGATACGGATGGTTGAACTGGTTCATGGAGAAGGCATCGCGGTCGATGCCCCAGGGCCCGTGGATGAGGTGATCCCAGAAAGTGGACGGATTTGTGTCATAGACTTTTTTCCCGTTCTCCATCTCGTTGGGATAAGCAAACCGGTCGTATACATTGAGGAGAAGAAGGAAGGTCGGGATTTCCAGAGCCGGAATAAGATAGCTCTTGCCCTCGCCCGTCTCCCAGTTCAGCGCCTTTGTTGTCTTCCCGTCTTTTTCGGTGCTGAACGCTTGATTACTCTTAACGGAATCCGGGGTGCCGCCTTCCTGGGCTGTCGCCCAGCCGGCGGCCGAGATTCCGATACCCACAATAATCACAGCAAGTATTGTCCGGAGTGGTCGCATTATTTCCCCCAAACCTTTTTGACCTGACCCATCTTTTCCTGAGCAAGGCCGGCTATCTTTTCACCGGCGCCTTCAGCTTCCAGCTTTGAACTATCGGTTAGTTTACCGGCGGCTTCCTTGAGCTTTCCCTTCATCTGGTGAAATTTGCCTTCCGCTTTGTCTCGTGTACTTGATTTCATGATCTTTATTCTCCTTTGGAATTTCGATTGATTTGCCGGTCTGTTCAAACTTTCCTGTATCCCACAACCAGCAGCACGATGCCGCCGGCGAGCGCAAGACCTCCCAGAATAGGCGGCAGAGGAATCGTTTTGGACTTCTCGGCCGTCATCTGGATGGGTCCGATATCAACAACTTTTTCTCTGGTCGTATAGGTAATGCCCTGGTACGCGAGTGCCGCTACCCCCAGAACGATCAGGACGATTGCAATGATGATCCTTAGTCTCATAAAACCTCCCCTTTCCCTGGCGTAAGTAAAACTGGCCGTGTTAAAAAAATCTTTCAGACACACACGTGTTCGCTTTTGGCCGCCGCAAATCTAAAACGGCGTAAGCGATGACAAATAGGCCTTGCGGTATTCACCCGCGAAGGTCACCGCATTCTCATTCTTATCTTTAGCGGCCCTATCTCGCTTGTGTTCCCTGATCGGATGTGTTCCAACCGTTATCCATCCTGTGCTGCGCCTGAATTTAACAATGTTCCCGGCTGCAATCAGGCTGTCCAGCACACCATCCTGGACGTAATCATAGCGATCGTCTCTGCGAATAACCTGCATCAGCATATTCTTGCCTTCCGCATCGTCTATTCATCCGTGACGGACCGTCGGTCCGGCAATCGGACTACTCGATCGTTATCCGGTTATTGACGATCTTCACGCCGTTCACGTCGCCCGCGAATTTGCCGGCCAGGTCTTTTTCAGCGGTGCTGCCGGCCTTGCCGTACATGGTCACCACGCCGTCTTTTGTCTCGACTTTCGTGTTGAGGGCGGAAGTTGAGCGGTGGTACAGCAGCGTCATTTTGACCTGGGCGGTGATGGAAGAGTCATCGATGTTTTCGTCTATCGTTTGCGTTCTATTCGCGGTCCCGGCTACAGTCATTTTATTATTGACGCCTTTAACCCCTTTCACGTCCCTGGCGTATTCAGCCGTCAGATCCCTTTGCGCCCCGCTTAAAGCGTCCCCGCGCAGCGTTACGATGCCGTTGCTGACATCAATTGTGGTTGTATCGGCGCTCACGCTGCGATGAAACAAGAGGGTGGTTCTCACTTTATTCCGAATCCAGACATCCGAGTCGGTGACCGGGGACGTTCCCTTGATCTCCAGCCGATTATCGACGCTCTTGACACCGGGGAGTCCTGCTACGGTTTCATAGGCCAGCGACTTGTGGACATGGTCGGCGACGATCCCGGTCAGCGTGACGGCGCCTTCTTGCGAGTCGATGGTGATATCATCACCCTGAAGATAGGTTTTGAATATGTAGGACTGTCTGGCGGATGATTCAATCCGGCTGTCCATCTCCGACGCCTGGACGGGAATGTTCAGCATCAGCAATGTCGCCGCTGCCGCCAGTAAAGAAAGGGAAGATATTTTTCTTTTCATTGTTCATTCTCCTTTTGCGGTTGCCGTTGTTTTCTGAAGGATGAGCACCAACGGCTTCATCTCTTTGGAATCCCGGCTAGGCTGGATCACACGTGATGTAATAGCAAGGAGCCTGCCAACAGCCGAAAGATAATCAGCAGTATGGATTCATCCTTCAATAACGTGCGGTTGGACGATCAGGAAGAGCGGTCCCGCAAGGATGAGAGCATTCGTCCGGCCTCCACATTTGGTGGAGCCGCCATATGCTGAGGGATAAATTGAGAAGGGAAGGGGCAACCGCAGATTCCTGATGGGTCCTGAAGAATACTGCGGATGCCGATGGTGCGCAAATTGGACGGGCGCTAGAGTCCGGATGTCGCATCCGGTGATGAAACGTATAGAGACAGGTCGCGGGACCTGTCTCTATGAAATTCGTTGGAAACTTTTCCGGGTCCAAAACCCGATGCTTATTTATTTCACGACAATTTGAAAAAGAACCCTCATGTTCGCCTTTGCCGCTTTGGAGTATAGTTCTTTCGGCGCCGCTTCATACATGGCCGGGTCTGTTTTGCCGTAACCGATAGTGGAAAGCCTGTCGGGCGCAATGATGCCTTCGCTGATGAGATAATCCTCGACAGCCTTTGCTCTTCTTTCGCTTAACTTCTGGTTATACTCTTCCGTGCCGGAGGCAGAGGTATACCCCGCAATGCGGACTCTGGCTTTCGGGTTATCTTTCAGAAGCTGGATATTCCTTTTCAGGATCACCTTCGCTTCCGGTTTGAGGGTGGACTTGTCAAAATCAAAATGGATGTCTTCAAAAGCAAGGATGATGATCTTAGGCTCGGTTGCGGCTTCGGCAACCTTCTCCTCAACTTTTGGTTCCGCCGCCACCACAATCACGACCTTCTCGGGTGCGGGCGCGGGTGCAGGTTCGGCGATCGGTTCACTCTTCGCAGCCCGGGCCGGTTTGGCCCCGCCGAACGAGAAAGCGATACCTGCGGTAACACCGATATTATGGAAGGTCTCCTGGAAAACCTCGGTAACGATATAATCCTGAACATCAACTCTGAGCGCAATATTCTCCGTCAGTGCGAATTTCGCGCCGACGCCGACATTAAAGGCTGCCATCTCTCTATCCGATAACGATGGACTGTAGTGGGCGCCTCCGAAACCGACAACGATAAAGGGAGTGAGTCTGTAATCGGGAAGGATGTGGACGATGGCATCGAGATGATAAAAATAAAGGTCCTCTCTGTCCCTGGGATATCCGAACTGTCCTTCCGTATTATCCATCTTGTTCTTGTCGTCGACGTTCGTCCTTAAGAACTGCCCGGCGACTTCGACACCAACGTATTTAGTGAAATTGTAACCGAGCCGTGCGCCGAAGACGGGCGCATTTTTCAGATTCTGCTGGTGTTCGAAGAAATTGTAACCTGCGTATGGATTCACTTCAAAGCTTCCCGCCCTTATCTCGGCACCGGCAGACAAGGGGAGTAAAAGAACAAGGGCAGCTATGATCATCACTGCACGATAGATTGGTTTCATTGTATGTCCTCCTTTATGTGGTCACGTATTTGTTACCTGTATGGCGTCTTTAAAAAGACGCATGAATGTCATGGTACCCAAAGAGCGCGTCGCTTAAGCAGGGCAAAAAGGGGACAGACCCCAATGATGAAAAGAGCCTGTCTTCCTTTTTGCCCGCTTTTCTCTTGCCAGTCCCCTATGCCTTATGGAGCAGGCACGTTAACCGTATGGAGATGAGCGTCCCACGTAACCGCGGCACAGGTCGGCCCTGAGGTCAACAATCTCCCATCCACCGTTACACCTACCGTAGTCACCGAGATGGCTACGCCGGCCAAGATGTTTCCGCTGAAGGCAGGAGCTCCCAGCGTGGCTGAACTGCCGACCACCCAAAAAACATTTTTCGCCTGTGCCGGGGGTAAGAGGATAATATTCCCGGTGCCGGACGTGATCAGGGTGCTGGGCGCATAGAAGATCCAGACTGCATTGGCGTCGCCCTTGGGGTCGAGAGTCATGGCTGTACTGATCGCGATCGAAGTCCCCGACTGATAGGCGCCGGGGTAGAAAGTTCCGGGGACGGCAGGCGGTCCGAACCCGGCGATTGCACCGAGATCGCTTGTCGGTATCACGGCTCCGGTCACTCCCACGGTTTGGGCCGCTAGAAACGCAAGATGCGCGTCGGCGACGGCCGTGGCTGATGTCGTATTGCCGGCAGTCGGAAGGTCGGAAGCATATATCGTTCCGTTCACGATTCCGGGTGTGGCAGGGGGCCCGCCGCCGACAAAATTGGTGATCGACGTGTGCGTGAGTGTTGTTCCGATATCTCCGTTGACCGTGGTCCCCGTGGGCCCCAGGGTGCTGCCGCTGAGCGCGGCGCAGGAAAGAGCTCCGAACGGCGCGGCCGAGTTAAGGGGTATCTGCGGGAGACAAACTCCCGTCGCGGGAACTACGGTGAATGTCCAGGCGGGTACTCTGAAGTCATTTAACATGGTGTTGGCGGGAATTGCCAGATCCTTGACTCCGCCCGCGCCGCCTTTAATCGTGACCGTATAGGTACCGACGGCGAGTGGGTTCAAAGGCGTAAATGTCGCAATGCGCCCTGTGGCGATGTCCAGAGCCACTGATCCGCTGACGGCAGTTATGGCAGGCGCCGGTCCCGTCACAATGAAAGTTGTTCCTGCGATGAGCGACAGAGGATCGATTCGCAAACCGGAGGGTACGGTAAAGGTCGCATTAATCGTTGCACTGGGGCACACTCCGCCGGCACCCGCGATCGGGCTGATGGAAAGTACGGTGATACTGGACGGCGGGACGACGGCCGCGGTGGTAAATGTCCAGACATAATTACTTGCCGCAGGCAAGGGTGGGGCCTGATTGCCGGCGAGAGCATTGCCGGCCAGGTCAGTAGCGGCGGTGGTAATGGTGGCGGTATACGTCGTTCCGGATGCCAGCGCCGCTGCCGGCCAGAAAATCGCTGTTCTGCTGCCGACGACATACGTCACGGGGATCGTGGCGCCTGGCACGGGCGTCGTGCCGGGTCCTGTCAGTGTAAAGCTCGCTGCGGTGATCGTTGCCGGGTCCATATCTTCAGTGAAGACGGCGGTGACGGCTGTATTGGTCGGCACGCCGGGCGTTGGACCGGGAATCGTCGTGACGGGCGAGGTGATCGTCACTCTGGGCCTTGTTGTGTCCGGTGTTAAACCTGTGCGAAAGGTCCAGACATAGTTGGCGGCCAGATGATTGCCCGCCGGGTCCGCGGCTGCGGCCGTAATCGTGGCCGTGCATAAAGTGTTTTCCGGAAGATTGGGTAATGCCGGAAGGGTCAGTGTCGCCAGATTGCCTGCCGCCTGGTAGGTAACCACACCTGTTACGGGTGTCCCGGCAGGGCAAGCCAGCGTAAAGCTTGCTGCATTGAGCGTGGCGGGATTCATCGCCTCGCTGAAGGCGGCAGTGATGATTTTCGTGTTGACCGGAACACCGGTGGCATTATTTAAAGGGACTACCGCAGTTACCGTGGGCGCGGTGGTGTCTGAAGGGAACCAATGTCCGGTCCAATCTCCTCCGCATCCTGAAATAAAAAAACTACTCAGGATTAAAATAAATAAAAGACAAATTTGCTGAGCCTTAAATCTTTTCATAACAATCCTCCTTTTCCTGCTAAATTATGATCGGTTTCTTTGTAAATATTGATGGCATCATTAGACTTTCATCGCGTTATTTGCCGTCTCTCTCTCCTCGCCTGTGCAAAATAGTTTTTCTCATTTTGCCATCCTTCGTGTTCTCTCTTTCTTTATTTGATAAAATTGCCTTTTCTCCGGTCCCTAACCCGGACTATTCAATGGCCATCCGATTTTTTATCTCCTTCACGCCGACCACATCCGCGGCGACTTTCGCAGCCAGGTCTTTTTCAGCCGCGTTTTTTGCCTTGCCGTGCAAAGTGACCACGCCGCGCTTCGTCTCGACCCTGGTATTGAGGGCACTGGTCGACCGGTGATACAGCAGCGTCATCTTCACCTGTGCGGTGATGGAAGCGTCGTCAATCTTCCGGCTTACCGTTCTTGCTTCAGCCGGGGGTTCGGTCACAGTCATCTCGTTATGGACATCTTTGACGCCTTCGACATCCATGGCATATTCAGCCGTCAGATTTTTTTGGGCGCTGCTTGTTGCTTCGCCCTGCAGGGTGACGACGCCGTTTTGGACGTTAACGGCGGTTTTGCGGGCGCTTACGCTCCGATGAAACAAGAGCGCCCCCTTCACTTTATCGCGGATCCACGCATCCGAGTCGGCCGAGGGGAGGGCGTTTTTGATTTCCAGCTTGTTGTCCACATGCTTGACACCGGGGATGCCGGCAAGGGTTTCCCCGGCCAGCGACTTATTGAAATTGTCGGCAACGCTCCCGGTCAAGGTCACGTTGCCGTTTTTAGCGTCGATTTTGATATGGTCATCCCTCAGGAAGGTCTTGAAAATATAGGTCTGCCTGGCGGTCGCTGCGATGCCGCTTGCCGTTTGCGACGCGGAGAGCGGCGGCGCGCTGAATATCAGCAGCAGCGCTGCCGCCATCATGATTGCTGATTGTCCATACATCCTATTCATGTGCACGTTCTCCGCTTATTTGTCACCATGCCTTCCATCGGGCTTATTTTCCTGCCCTCTATCCGGTCTCCCCTGTTGAGGTTTAGACTGCTGTCCCTCGCGTTGCTGCGGCTGCTCGCGGGGCTGCCTTACCTCCGGGGATTGCGGTCTTGACTGCTGAGGTTTAGCCGGTTCGCGCACTTCTTGTTTTCCCTGAGACCGCGGCTGGGTCTGTTGTTCCCGGATCTCCCGGGATCCCGGTTCGCGTTGTCCCGCCGGTCCCTGAACTTTTGTTTTGCCTTGATGCTGCGCCTCGACTGCGGGAGGCTGCTGACGGGCTTGCGTTCGGGGCTTTAAATCCCGGACGCCCCATGTGTTTTGCTTCTCCCAATGTTTGTCCTTTTTCCAGCCCTTCCAGTTCTGCTGCACTTCATGATGGGGAATGGGTCTGTAGTCCCACTGATGCCCTCTCCAGCGATGCTCCCGGTAGTCATTCCTCCAGGTGGAGGGTATCTGCCTGTAAAAGGACGGTACGCTTCGATAGTAGCCCCAGCCTGAACTATAGCTGTGCGAGCGATACCAGCGCCCTTGCCAGGGACGCCACCACCAGCCGTCGTAAAAAAAGATGTCCACCTCTGCGTCAGGGACGACGTAGATGTATGTCTCGGGCAGCACGACCAGCGCCGGCGGCGCCGCAAAGACGATGGGCGGCGGCAGAGAAATGCTGACGTCAACATTGACCGCGGCCAAGGCCTGCGCAGGTAATACAAATACCAGCGCCAGAAGTACTTTTCCTAAAAACAACTTGTTCATTTTGCAGCCTCCATTAGCTAATTCCGATTAATCCCGCTGACGTGGGAAGAGCGTTAATTCCATACCTCGACAACCTGCTGCGAGGTGGTTGATCATCCTGCACCGTGCGTTCCTGTCATTTGCGCCCATCTTTTCTAACGCCGTCCTCCATCTCTGTCGGGACCGCGGCCTCTGTCATGATCTCTGTCTCCTCCGTCCCTGTGGTCTCTGCCGTCTCTGCCGTCTCTATCCCATGGTACGAAGCACCCGCCGACGGATATCAGCAGCGTCACTAAAACCATTACCGTTATAATAATCTTCTTCATCACATTCTCCTTTGATCAGATTTGTATTTGCTTATTCGATTGCCCATGCAGGATCCTCAATACGCCCACCGGTTTTACATCTGCCGGAGCGTGTTCACGTATTCACTGCTCCGGTATTCTTTAAACCACCGCTTCGTGATGACGCCTGCGTAAGTCTTGACAAAGAGATTTCTCCATTTTCGTTTGATGTCTCCCCAGGCGTTACCGAGCGGAACCGTAAAAAGAGTGCTGATCGGCTCATCCGGGCGGGGCGCATTGATGGCGCGGCGTCTTTCTATGAAATTGCTTGTGAATCGTCGGGAATAAGACACGGCAAACTGAATGGGAAAGCCGACGGTGGCCAGATAAACCCAATTCAGCCAGTTGCCGTAATTTAATTTCCGGCTGAGAAATCCCCCGAGATACTTTTTTTCCATCAGCAACTTGGGCATGATTTGCAGATCATCAGGGTCGAGCCCGTCGGGTCTTGGATCATAGCAGAGGAAAAGGCCGTCATACTTGTCCCAGCCGACCAGCGATAAAGGCAGAAGACGACCCTCGCTGTCGAGCCTTGTTCGTAACTCGGAACCGGGCAGCGGGACGGCATTAAGAAGCTGGATCGTGTCGATTTTTGCTTTCTTGATAAACGTTTTGAAGGCGGCCACGCGCTCGCGGATCGTAATGCCGTTGTTTGCCCTTACGGATTTGTTCGCGGGATAGCCGAAAATAAACATGCCGTGCAGATAGAAATAGTTGGACAGTATTTTGGAGCGCGCAATTAACTTCTCGACGGTCACGCCTTTGTGCATGGCCCGCAATTCTTCATCCATCGGGCTTTCGTATCCGATCGCCAGCGTGGTCACGCCGGCCCGGCGCATGGCCTTGATCAAGGCATCATTGTCGGCCGCTTCCGTGCGCACCTGAACGATCAGGTCGATCTTTTTTTTGAATTTTCTTTTGTAGTCGGCAATCGCGTCACACAGCAAAATGGCCTCGGCAGGATTCTGGGCAAAATTGTCATCGGTGAAGAAGAAATCCCGGTACCCCAAATCGGCATATTTGATTAATTGCCGCAACGCCGTTGCAACCGATGCGGATTTATACTTTCCATATTGCTTATTCACGACGCAGAATTCGCAATTGAAATTGCAGCCGCGACCCCGGTTGATGGGGATGGCGCTCCATTTTTTCTTGAGAAATTTAACGAGGGTCAGATCCGTATCGGCCAAATCATTCAGATCGCGGATCGGTTCGCGCCTGCCGGTGAAGACATAGGTTCCGGTTTCGTCAAGAAAGCTGATTCCCGAAACGGCGGCCAATCCGGCCCGGTTCAAGGCAGGACCACTATCATCGCGTGTCAATACGGACAGCAATTCCATGATGGTCTTTTCGCCTTCACCGTGAACGACAATATCTATACCGGAGCGAAGCGCTTCTTCGGGCAGGGCGTCGACATGACTGCCGCCGGCAATGGTGATCGCGCCAAAACCCCGATATTGCCTGGCCAGCGTAAAGAGCCGCGGGATCGAATTACTCATGCCGCCGTAGAATAGCGCCAGGTGCGCGGGCTGCCGGGCCTGCAAAACGCAGTGATCCGGAAGTTTTTGATCCGTGAGCGGACCGCCGTAATTGTTTTCATCGATCGCATAGACGTTCCTGCACCGGGGATGATGAGCCATCTGGCTCATAACCGCCAGAATGCCCACCGCCGGCATTTTGATCTTTGCATAGATATTGTTCTGCGAATGCCTTGGATATTGGGGTATAATTCCGATGACCGTTAAATTATTTTTCATGATGAAAATTCCTTCGTGAGCGGCTCCCGAAGCCTTCAGCCCTAAAGCATGCTTTTGGCCAGACGAAACGCCTTGGCTTTTAATTGTTCTGAGCGCCCAAACCAGATGGAATCTAAACGTAGTGTTGCGTCGGTCACGGTAGAATGAAAAAAAGGATGATCCGCCGCGGTAACATTGAACATGGGCAAGATATTTCCCTCTGAGGTTTTCTGCCATCCGATAAATATCGCATCTGAATCCGATCGTGTTGGATTCATGTATTTAGGCATATGGTTTTCCTCTTGCCCCGGACTCGATTTTGATCGCATAATACTCACCGACAAGGCGATTACGCGATCGGTCCGATCACTTTAATAGCAAGGAGTCTGCCAACGGTGAAATGTGATGAACTGTTTAAATTAATGGTTTAATAGCAATGACTTGGAGCTGTCGAAGAGTATAAACGGCAAACACGGAAGGACCGGATCTGCCCTCAGCATTTGGCGGAACCTCAGCATGCTGAGGGAAGGATTTGAGGATTCGGACCCCTTGCAGTGGGCGCGAGACAGAAGACGGAGATAGTAGATAGTAGATAGTGGATAGTGGATAGTGGATAGTAGACAGAATTCGCAACACGGGATCTTAATGATTCGGACTTCCGTCGGCCCGATTTTTACGGCTTCGACGGCAGAGTAAAGTAAAAGGCTGCTCCCTTGTCCAGCTCTCCCTGGGCCCATACTTTGCCGCCGTGTCGCTTGACGATGTGCTGAACAATGGCCAGTCCTATGCCTGTGCCTTCAAACTCCGCATTGCTGTGGAGGCGCTGAAAAACACCAAACAGCTTATTATAATATTCCATGCTGAAACCGGCGCCGTTGTCTCTTATGCAATAAACAATTCTGCCGGCCTCGGGGTAACTGCTGATTTTGATGATCCCCGTTCTGCGATTTTTGGTAAATTTAACGGCATTGGAAATCAGATTGAAAAGCACTTGCCGGACGAGGGCCGGGTCTCCATAGGCGGGCAGGATCTCTGTGATCTGAAACTCCAGCGTCCTTTCCTTAGTGACCTCCCTGAGGTCATCGCATATTGTTTTCGCCAGCCCGGCCATGTCGATTGCCGCGCTTTTCAGCGGTGCCGTTTGTGTCCTGGAAAAGGCCAGTAGATCTTCAATCAGCGTGCCCATCACCTTGGTGCTGTCTCTGATCAGGTTTAATTGTCGTCGGGTATTCTCATCAAAGTCATCCGGCTTCCTGAGCACGATCCGGGCAAAACCATCGATGGCCCGAAGAGGCGTTTGGATGTCGTGCGATATGGAATAGCTGAAGCTTTCCAGCTCATTGTTCGCTTCTTCAAGCTGCGCTGTGCGTTCTTCCAGATTTTTTTCAGTCTGTTTGCGGCCGGTTATGTCTTCAACCATCCGGAGAGCATACTTGGGGCAGCTGCGGGAATCCCTGACCATGCCGGCGGTGAGTTGGCCCCAGACCACGCTGCCGTCCTTGCGGATGTATCGTTTTTCCATGGTGAAGCTGTCTGTCCCGCCATTTTGCATCATTCGTAAATTGTCCAGCTCGGCTGGGATATCCTCCGGGTGCGTGATATCCTTCAAGGCCACCCCCGTGATTTCTTCCTCCGAGTAACCGAGCATCCGGCAAAATTCAGTATTGGCACGCATTATCCTTTGATCGGCGTCCACCATAGCCGCGCCGATGGGTAATCTGTCAAAGGTCAACCGGAAGAGCTCTTCGCTCTCGCGCAGCATTGCTTCCATCTTCCTGCGTTCAGTGACGTCACTCATCATTGTGTGATACACGGACGTTCCGCAAGCATCCTCGGACATTGTTACCTCCATCTGACACCGGAAGGGAGGTTTCCCCTGCCTGAGGACTCCTATTTCACATACTTGCCGTGTCCGGGTCTCAATTAACGCCTGGTGGCTGTGGTAGTAGATGTCCCGGTCTTCGGGAAGGATAAATCGTGTCAAGGGCTGATTGACAAGGGCGCTTCGCGCGAGGCCCAGCATGTTGGCGGCAGTGAGATTGGTCTCCAGGATCTGCCCGGTCTTACTGAGGGTGACATAGCCGACGGGAGCCAGATCATATAGGTCGAAATACCGCCCCCGCGAGGCTTCCAGCTCTCTTTGCGTCCGGCGGAGCTCCTCGTTCTGCATGACGAGCTCGATCTGATGGACCTGCAGCTCGTTGTATAAACGAAGCACGTCGCCGGGTCTTTGTATCTCGCGGTCTTTCGGGATGCGGGCCGTTTTTCCCCCGGGAGAATTTTTTGCCGGCTTCTGCAGATCGTTTTCCTGCTTTCTATGGTCTTTTTTAGCGGTCATCATCACGCTGTCTTTCTGAAAATAAAAGGGTTTTAATCAACTGCCCCTGAGAGTTGACGGATGGATCTGATAACTGAGAGTAGGCTTTGCGATAATCAACCCTGTTGAATTAAAGCACAGAGCACGGGGATGTCAAATGAGGAGATGAGTGAACAGAACAGAAGTCAGAATCCAGAAGATAGTGGATAGCGGATAGTGGATGGGGGATAGAAGATAGAAGCAAGAAGTCAGAATAAAAATCATTCTGTACTCTATCTTTAACTCCGTTTCTTTATCTGAGGCCGGATGATCCCTAGTTTATGCATCCGTGCGCGAAGCGTGCTGGCGTTGAGGCCCAGGATCGCCGCGGCCCCGTCCTTTCCTTCGATGCGCCACTTGGTTTCCAAAAGAATTTTCAGCATCTGGCTGCGTTCCGTTGCTTCCAGGGTCCTGACGGCGGATGACACGGTGGGGGACTGAATCTCCAGTCTATCCGCCAGATGCAGAACGGGGCCTTGGCACAAGATGACGGCCCGTTCAATGATGCTCTCCAGCTCACGGACATTTCCGGGCCAGGGATAGTCCTGCAGTGTCTGCATCGTCTCCTTCGAAATCGTCGTGATCTGTTTGCCCAATTTCCTGGAATACCTCTCGACGAAGGCCTGGACCATCAGCGGGATATCGTCCTGCCGCAGCCGTAGCGGTGGGACGGTGATGGGGAAGACGTTGAGCCGGTAGTAAAGGTCCTGACGGAACCGGCCCTCGCGGACTTCCTTTTCGAGGTCCCGATTGGTTGTCGCCACGAGCCGGACATCAACCTTGATGGTATAGGATGAGCCCAGGCGCTCGAACTCGTGATGTTGAATCACCCGCAGCAGTTTTATTTGCAGCTCGAGCGGCAGCTCCCCGATCTCGTCGAGGCAGAGGGTGGAGCCATTGGCGATCTCGAATCGGCCCATCCGCCGGGTATCGGCCCCGGTAAAGGCGCCCTTTTCGCGGCCGAATAATTCACTCTCGATTAAATTGGCCGGAAGCGCGGCACAGTTGACCGTGATCAGAGGCTTCTCCCGGCGGGGGCTCAAGTTATGGATGGCGGCGGCGACCAGTTCCTTTCCCGTGCCGGTTTCACCGAGGATCAGGACCGTTGTGTCCGCCTGCGCCACTTGCTCGGCCCGGTACAGAACATACTTGAGGCCGTCGCTTTCCCCGATAATATTCTCAAATTGATGCTGCATTTTGTGCTCTTGGCGGAAGTAAATATTCTCGGCCTCAAGCTGGTCTTTCATGGCTGCAATTTCCGATAGAGCCGTCCGCAGTTCGGCCGTCCGCTCTTCCACCTGCACTTCGAGGCCGTCATGCGCGACTTTGAGGGCCTCTTCCGCCTCCTTGCGCTTGGTGATGTCCTCCGCATAGATGCGCGCCACTTTCAGGTGAGGAGGCACAATGATGCTTTCGATAAACGTCCGACCGTTTATTTCCACCTCACGGACCGCATATCGCCCATCGTATTCCTGTTCCTGTTCCTGTTCCTGTTCCTGTTCCTGTTCCTGTTCCTGTTCCTGTTCCTGTTCCTTGATTATCTTAGCCAGATCATGCGGGAGAAAGAGATGGATATCATTGTCCGGGAGATTTAACTTTTTCAACATCCTTGTCGTTGCAGCATTGAAAAAAATGATCCGGCCCTGAAGATCCGTTTCAATGACCGGATGGGGATTGAGTTCGGGAAATGAAGCAAGATGCTCAATCTTCGCTTCTGCCGTTTTGTGCTCAGTGACATCAATGATCGTCGTATGGATGTTACGGGCTTCGCCGACGCTATTATTATCCACAATACTGTGGAGCTGCGCCCAGAAAATCGTGCCGTCTTTTCTCTTCAGACGGATTTCACAGGTCCGGCTGCTCTCTTCGTGCATGACTTCTGTGCAGTGTCCTGAAAAAATTTCTCTCCCGTTCGCATCGGCAATAAAACCGACAAAGGATTTACGGGTCACCCCCCGCCTCTCGACTTCCAGCAGTTTTGCACCGGTCAGATTGACGTCCTGGATCAGTCCCTGCGCATCAATTGTATAATAGCCGACGGGTGCAAAATCATAGAGATCGACATACTTGTTGCGCGATGCCTCCAGCTCTTCCCGGGCTTGCCTGAGCTCTGCATTTTGCATTTCCAGTTCAATCTGGTGGACTTCCAGTTCATGGACAAGTCTTTTCGCGCCTTTTTCGGAATGGGGCGGACGCAAATCCGCCTTATTCTTGCGCAGCCGTTCCTCCGCTTGCCGGCGCAGCGCAGCTTGGGCTGTTGGCTTGCTCTTGTCTTTGATGGTGCCCATCTTTGCTCCTTTGTGTCCAGGTTCAAGGTTCAGGGTTCAAGGTTCAAGACTGAAGGTTCAAGGTTCAAGGTTAATTTTTGTGGCCTTCGGCGTTTAATCTTTCTGGATGCCAACGTTCGTCGGCATGACGATGCCTTTCCTCTGGTCCTTCAGTTTCTCGCCCCCGTAAGGGGGGCATCCTTGATCCTTGAACCTTTATCCTTCTTTTTTCAGCTTCTCTATTTCTTCGCGCAGTTCGGCTTCCAGCTTCTTGGCGGCGGTGATGTTCGAAAAGGTGATTACGACGCCGCCGATGACGTCTTCCATGGTGCGGTAGGGCATGATGCGCACGGAAAACCAGCGCCCGTCCGCCGTGGCAATCTGTTTTTCCGAAAAAACCAGCGTCCTCAGCACGTCCCGTGCTTCTTCGGTCATCGTGGGATACGTGAGGTCGCTGACAATGTCGGAGAGGGGCCGCCCCACGTCGCCGGGGAGCAGTTTGAAGAGTTTATCTGCCCCGGGGGTAAAGCGCCGGATATGGAGGTCGTTGTCCAGAAAGATGGTGACGATTTCCGTGCTGTTGAGCAGATTCCTCATGTCGTTGTTTATCCGGGCGAGCTCATCCATTTTGGATTGCTGCTCGGCGTTTACCGTTTGCAGCTCCTCGTTCATCGATTGCATCTCTTCCCGGGACGTGGTCAGCTCTTCATTGGTGGATTGCAGCTCCTCGTTCGTGGACTGGAGCTCCTCGTTGGCGGACTTGAGCTCTTCCTGCGAGGATTGCATTTCCTCGCGGGTGGTCTGAAGTTCTTCGCGCAAATGCTTCAGTTCCCGCTCCAGCTCCGAAACCCGGGGATGGCCCGCAGGCGCGGCCTTGGCGCCGGCCTTGACTTTCTTTTTGTCTGGTGCTGCCACATCGGCAAAGACAATCATGACCATTCCCCTGAGCGCTTCCGGTTCTTCGATGGCCGTGACGGTAATGTCGACGGCGTGAGCGCCGCTCGATTCATCAGCGGTGAGACTCTGGACGGTGACCGGCCCTTTTTGCTTGAGGGCCTTCTGAAAGGCCCGTCCGAGTTCAAAGCGCAGCCCTTCGCGCGCCATGGCGAAAATATTCCAGTTGGCCTTGCCGGCGGCCGGCTCCAGATATTTGCCCGTCCGCCCGCTGATGTAGAGAATGTCCCCCTTGTTATTGACCAGCACGGCGGGGGGAGAAAAGCGCTGCAGAAGCAGCTGGTCCGCGAGTGACTGAAGATTAGCAGCAGGTTTCATATTCAACTCCTTGGGAACTCCCGGCAGGGTGTGGACAAAAAAGGCCGGAAACACAGCGGGTTCGGCCATAACGACTGAATCGAGCCGAAGGAATTGACGCGACTTGATGTCGAGCGGCGCAAAGAGATCGGTGAACGCGCTGATGGTCTCCGAATTGCCCAGAAACAAAATGCCGTCCGGATTCAGGCTGTAGTGAAAGAGCGGAAAAAGTTTTTTCTGCAGTTCCGGCGTCAGATAGATTAAAAGGTTGCGGCAGATGAGAATATCGAGCCTGGTAAAGGGCGGGTCCATGATAACGTTTTGCGTGGCGAAAGTCACCATCTCGCGGATCTCCTTGACGACCCGGTAGCCGCCGTCTTCCTGGATAAAGAACCGTTTCAGGCGCGCGGGCGAGACGTCCGCGGCGATGCCCGCCGGATAGAACCCCTGGCGGGCCTTATCGATGGTTTCCCGGTCCAGGTCGGTGGCAAAGATGTGCAGCTTGAAATCCTGCACTGGCTTGGCCTCTCCTGCGGCCTCCTTGAAGACCATGGCCAGCGAATAGGCCTCCTCTCCCGACGAGCAGCCGGCCGACCAGGCCCTAAGCGGTTTGTCCGCCGGGCGTTTAGCAAGGAGCGCCGGAATGGCTTTCTGACGCAGGTATTCCCAGGCCGCCTCGTCGCGGAAAAAGCTCGTGACGCCGATCAGAAGTTCCTTGAAGAGGAGTTCCACCTCCTGGGAATTCTCCTGCAGATAGCGGACGTATGCCGCGATGCGGTTGATCTGGTGAATGCCCATGCGCCGCTCGATCCGGCGGTAAATGGTGTTTTTCTTGTACATCGAAAAGTCATGGCCGGTCTTGCTCCTAAGCAGGATGAGGACTTTGTCCAGGGCGCTCTGGTCTTTCTCCTCCAGGGGCAAATCCGTTTTGGCGATGACGAGGGCATGCCTTAAGTAGTCGATAATTTTTCCGGGCAAATCCTCCGCCGGGGCGACGATGTCGGCAAGCCCCGCCGTGACGGCGCTGCGGGGCATGCTGTCGAACTTGGCCGAGGCCGGGTCCTGCGTAAGCGCTATCCCCGCCTTTTCCTTGATGGCCCGAAGCCCCATGGTGCCGTCTGAGCCCATGCCGGAGAGGATGACGCCGATGCTGTGCTCCTGCTGGTCCTCAGCCAGGGATCTCAGAAAGAAATCGATCGGCAGGCGCAAGCCGCGGGGCGTCGTCGGATCGAACAGGTGCAGCACGCCGTGCAGAATGGACATGTCCTTGTTGGGGGGGATCACATAAACTGAGTTCGGTTTGATCCGCATCCGGTCCCGGACCTGGAATACTTCCATGGAAGTGGCGCGCCCGAGAAGTTCGTGCATGATCCCTTTGTGCGTCGGGTCCAGATGCTGGACGATGACGAAGGCCATACCGCTGCCTTCGGGCACATGCCGCAGGAACTGTTCGAGGGCCTCCAGACCCCCGGCGGAGGCGCCGATGCCGACAATCGGGAAAGCGGCGTTTTTACGCCGCGCCGTGGTGTCTGCCGGAACGGTTTTATCCCGCTGGACACCGGTATGTACCGCATTTGTTTGTTTTTTCATGGGGATAGATATATCAGAATTTTCTCGAATATGCCAATCTCATTCTTGCGCCTCCGGCCTGGCTATTCCGATCTTATGCATCCGGGCTCGCAATGTGCTGGCATGGAGCCCCAGGATGGCGGCGGCCCCATCGCGTCCTTCGATGCGCCATCCGGTTTCGTCAAGGATCTTCATGATCTGGTTTCGCTCCGTCTCTTCCAGAGTTCTGACGACGGATGACAGGATGGGAGATGAAATGTTGAGTTTATCGACCAGCTGCAAAACCGGTCCGCGGCTCAGGATCACGGCCCGTTCAATGATGCTCTCCAGTTCCCGGACGTTTCCCGGCCAGGGATAATCCTGCAGCGTCTTCATCGTCTCCTTCGGGATTGATGTGATCTGTTTGCCCAATTTTCTGGAAAACCGCTCGATGAACGATTGAACCATGAGCGGGATGTCGTCTTTCCGCTGCCTCAGCGGTGGAACCGTGATGGGGAAGACATTCAGCCGGTAGAAAAGGTCCTGCCGGAACCGCCCCTGGCGGATCTCTTCATCAAGGTCCCGGTTGGTCGTCGCCACGATCCGCACGTCAATCTTGATGGTCTGGGACGAACCCAGGCGTTCGAACTCATGATGCTGGATGACCCTCAGAAGCTTGGCCTGCAATTCCAGGGGCAGCTCTCCGATTTCGTCTAAGCAAAGAGTGGAACCATTGGCGACTTCAAACCGGCCGATCCGGCGGCTGTCGGCCCCGGTAAAGGCGCCTTTCTCGCGGCCGAATAATTCACTCTCAATCAAATTTGCCGGAAGCGCCGCACAGTTAACCGTGATCAACGGCCGCTCCTTGCGGGGGCTCAGGTTATGGATGGCGGCGGCGATCAGCTCTTTTCCCGTTCCGGTTTCCCCGAGGATGAGAATCGTTGCATTGGTCGGAGCCACTTGCTCGGCCCGGTAAAGAACATACTTGAGCCCGTCGCTCTGTCCGATGATATTTTCATGTTGATGCTTCATTTTACTCTCGTGACGGAAGTAAATATTCTCGATCTCGAGCTGTTCTTTCATCGCCTGAATTTCCGCAAGCGCCGTCCGCAGTTCGACCGTCCGCTCCGCGACCTCAGTCTCCAGCTTGTCATGCGCTTTCTGCAGCGCCTCTTCCTCTATCCGCAATGCCTCATTGCGCTTTTGCTCGGTCAGGTCGGTAACCACCATGCAGACCGCTTCGGGCATACCGGTATGGATGAGCGCACTTATGGACAGCAGGACCGGTGTGGATTTTTTACCTCCGGTTTTTAAAGTCAGTTCCAGTTTGCTGTTTTCCTTTAATCCCTGCTCAAACAAACCCTTAAGAAGTAAGAGGTCTGCCGGTGAAAAATACGAGTAGAGCGATGAACCTATTATTTTTTCCATAGAGACTTGAGCGATATCCGCAAAACGCTGGTTACAGAAGAGAATCGTGCCGTCCGCGGCCAGCGTGAGGGCTCCTTCGTTCATCGCTTCGACCATGATCCTGTAAGGATGATCGGCGCCCGATAAGGTAAAGACGCGGTCACCTTCGGCCGTATTGACAACCAGGCCATCCACTTCGCCGCTCAGAATCGCGCGCAGCGTTTCCTCGGATTCCGTCATCCGTTCGCCGAGTTCCTGCAAATCATCCAAAAGTTGCTGGCGGGTTTTGTGTGAATTGTTCATGGGCTTGGTCTCAAAAATATAGAATACAGAATATAGAATCCAGAAAAAAACTTTGGAATCCTGACTTCTGGCTTCCGACTTCTGTCTACTGGCTAGTGGCCACTGGCTTCTACCTTCTACCTTCTATCTACTATCCACTATCTTCTTCCGCCCTGCCGGAAGCGTAAAATAAAATGAGGCCCCCTCGTTTGGCATACTCTCCGCCCACACACGTCCGCCGTGCCGATGGATAATGCGCTGGACGATGGCCAGGCCAACGCCCGTTCCTTCAAACTCCTCGGCGGTATGCAGACGCTGGAAGACACCGAAGAGCTTGTCGGCGTATTGCATATCGAAACCCACGCCGTTATCCTTGACGCAGAAGACAACCTCGTTGTTATCACGATGACAGGTCACTTCGATTACGGCCGGTGTACGGTGTCTGGAAAATTTGACCGCATTCGAAAGAAGATTAGTGAGCACATGACCGAGGAGAGAGGAATCCCCTAAAACAGATGGCAGGCCATTGATTTTAAATACCGGTTGCCGATCGATGTTGTCGTTCTTTATTTCAGGCAAAACCGTTTCAATGAGGTTTTGCATGTCGACTTCTGTCGAGCTTAATGCCCTGCGGCCCAACCGGGAGAAGGCCAACAGGTCATCGATGAGCTGTTCCATTTTCCGGGTATTTGTTCTGATGACGTTTAACTTTTCCAAGGCATCTTTTTCAAGCTTGCCGGCGTATTTCCGCTCCAGCATACGGGAAAACCCGTCGATTGCGCGCAGGGGAGTCCGAAGGTCATGAGAAACGCTGTAGCTGAAACTTTCCAGTTCTTTGTTGGCGGCCGCCAGCTCGGCGGCTTTTCCTTTCAGCGATTCCTCAGCACGCGCATGCTCCGTCACATCGATGAATGCGGCAATAGCTCCGGACAGTTCACCGTGGTCATCGCGCATCGGGATGACATTGCCAAGCAGGGAGCGCGTTGTGCCGTCGTCGAAGAGGAAATCTACGGAACAATTCCAAAGCGGCTCTCCGGACAAAGCCACGATTTGAATCGGCATATCTTCAGGCCGCAGTTCCGACCCGTCTTTGAAGACGCGATAGTGTGTAAGATGCTCCTTGTGAGAACCCGTTTTGGAAAGATTGGTCAGCTCCTCAACACGCGAAAATTGATAGGCTGCATGGTTACCTGTAATCTCCCGGCAGTGCCGGTCATGTGCTATCCAGATGATGGCCGGCGTTGCGTCCAGAGTCGTCTGCAACCGCATCGCCTGCATCTGCGTGAGTACCTTGCTTGCCCGGAGATCCTTGGTTCTTTCTTCTACCCGAAGTTCCATTTGAGAATGGGACTCCTGCAGCGCCTGCTGCGCCTCCCGCAGTTCGGAGACGTCGGTTGCCAGCAGGCATATCGAGCCTACCGCTCCGTCGTGAAGGATGCTTTTAGAAAGAAGAACGGATGGGCATGTCTCGTCGGCAGACAAAAGAGAAATCTCAATTCTGTCTTTTTTTGACGCCTGCCGGATAAACTTCTTAAAAAACGTCAGCTGGGCCGGTTTGATGAACCGGTAGATGGAATTTCCCGTTATCTTGTCCAGCGGGGTTGCGACCATTTCGGCAAAGCGCTGATTACAGAAGAGGATCGTGCCGTCTGCGGACAGCGTGACGGCACCTTCATTCATGGTTTCGACCATGATCCGGTAAGGATGATCGGCGCCCGATAAGGTGAAGACGCGGTCGCCTTCCGGTGTTTTGACAACCAGACCATCCACTTCGCCGCCGAGGATTGCGTGCAACGTATCCTCAGCTTGAGTCGTCCGCTCCCTGAGTTGCTGCAAATCATCCAAAAGTTGCTGGCGGGTTTTACGCAAGTTGTTCATAGGTTTGCTCTCATTCAAGTAGAAGATAGAATCCAGACGATGAAGATTATTTGTTCTGCGTTCTGACTTCTGTCTCTTGATTTCTATCCACCATCCACTATCCACTATCCACTATTCACTATCTTCTATCTTCTGTCTTTGGCCTCAAATCAATCCCGACAAGAAACTTTTCCGTGTCCGACATATCGCCGATGAGCTTGCGGAACGGCAGGGGGAGTTGTTTGATGAGTGTCGGGGTGGCGATGATCTGCTCTCCGGCGGCAAGCGTCGGCTGCTGGTAGATGTCGATCACTTTGAGTTCATAAATGCCCTCCAGGTATTTTTCACATAGTTCCCGGACATTAGTGATGGCCCGGGTTGACTTTGGCGTCATCCCTGTAACGTACAGCCTCAGAACGTACTTTGCATTGTCGTGACTGGCTGCCGCTTTTTCGAATTCTTCAGTACTTGTTTTCACTTTTTTGCGATCCATGCCAACTCCTTAATGCAGAATCCAGAATTCAGAATTCAGAATCCAGAATTCGGTCTTCTATGTTCTATGTTCTATGTTCTACCTTGCACCTTGAACCTTTTCAAACCTCCCGTATATCCAGCCCTACCAGCACACGCTCCGTGTTCGCCAGATCGCCGATAATTTTTTTTATCGGTTCGGGCAGCTTGCGGACCAGTGTCGGGATGGCAATAATCTGATCCCCTTTGGCCAGCTGGGGATTCTTTAAAAGATCGATCACTTCAATGCGGTATTGATCCGCGAGGTGTTCTTCACAGATTTTCTTTAAATTCGTAAAGGCCGTCAATGATTTCGGGGTCTGACCCGCCACATACAATCTCAGATTCCAGATTTCTTTTCCCGCAGCTAACTTTGCTTTTTTGCCTTTTGCCGTTGCAGCAGCTTTCATCTTACTGTCCTTTCGTTTTCTTCTTTGAGCGCAACGCCTGCAGCGTAGAAAGTTTCACCCTGCGCAGTCGCGCCATTTTTGAACGGTCCTCCGTCAGGATGGCCAGTCTTTTCCGCTCTTCTTCGGCCATTAATTGCACTTCCTGCGTCTCCATGGCAAACTCGGCGCGCAGCGCCGCGATCTTTGCTTCGAGGGCATTTCTTTTGCGCTCCTGTTCGCGAAGTCTCCGCTCGGCCTCACGTTGTGCCGTAAGCTCATTGGCCTTTTCGGAGGCTTCCTGGGCGGCTCTGGCACTGCCGGTTAAAACCTCGCCTGTGCCGGTATAGATATCGATCAGATCAATACCCTGGTTGGTCAGCAGGAACTCCTGGATCTGGTTGGAGTGGGCCATGCCGCGGGACTTCAAAATGTAGAGGCCCCGGTTGCGCTCCCCGTTAAGTTCAATATCCCGAAGCAGCAGCCACGTATCGATCAGAGAAGATATCTCTTCGCTGGTGCGTTCAAGGCTGTCTTGAGTACGGGTAAGGTCCGTCAGGAAAGTCGTTATTTTGTTCGTTTTCGCATAATCGATCAGGCGCGTTAAGATGGATTTGACCTCGGCCGCCGATCCCGCGGCGGTCAGGTTGCTGATCGGGTCCACAATGAAAACGGTGGGTTTGAACTCTTCGAGCATCCGATGGAAGGTGAGAAGATGCATCTCGAGGCCGTAAAGCGAAGGCCTTGCGGCATGAAATCTGAGCAGACCCTTCTGTACCCACTTTGTGAGATGGATGCCGATGGAGGCCATGTTCCGGATGATTTGACTGGGCGATTCCTCAAAGGCAAAATACAGGCAGCGTTCGCCCCGCCTGCATGCTGCGTCGGCAAAAGTGGCCTGCAAACTTGTTTTGCCGGTGCCTGACGTACCGGAGATGAGAATGGTGCTGCCCCGGTAGAACCCTTTCCCTCCAAACATGGCATCCAGTTTGGGGATGCCCGTGGAGAATCGCTGAGTGGAAACGGGGTAGTCGAGTCCCAGGGACGTGATGGGCAAAATGGAGAGGCCGCCCTCGTCGATCAGGAAAGGATACTCGTCGGCGCCGTGGGATGAGCCGCGGTACTTGACGATGCGCAGGCGGCGGGTGGAAATTTGCTTATCGACGCGAAAGTCCAGCAGGATCACGCAATCGGCCACATATTCTTCCAGCCCGTAGCGGGTGAGCATGTTGTCGCCGCTTTCCCCCGTAACGACGGCCGTCACACCGCGTTCCTTCAACCAGTGAAAAAGCCTTCTGAGTTCCGCCCGGATGATCGCGGTATTGGAAAGCCCGGAGAAAAGCGCTTCGATGGTATCCAGAACAACCCGTTTTGCTCCGATGGAATCAATGGCGTTGCCCAGGCGGATGAATAATCCTTCCAGGTCGTATTCGCCGGTTTCCTCGATTTCGCTGCGTTCGATGTAAACGTGGTCCGTGGAGATGAGACCGCGAGACACCAGGTCGGGGAGATCAAAGCCCAGGGAGATGAAGTTCTTGGCCAGATCATCCGGCGTCTCCTCGAAGGTCATAAAAACACCGGGTTCTTTGTAATCCAGGGCGCCCCGCATGAGAAACTCCATTGCGAAAAGTGTTTTGCCGCAGCCTGCTGAGCCGCAGATCAGAGTCGTCCGGCCCTGCGGAAGCCCCCCCTTCGTGATCTCATCGAGCCCCTTGATGCCCGTCGGACATTTTTCAAGCCGAACAGCAGCACGTATTTTCTTGGCCATCGTCGCCTCCCGGAATCTTACCTTTCTGAAAAGCCAAACACTTTCCAAAGGGTAAACAATTTAAAGACACATATTACTTATCAGAATAAAAAGTGCTGTGCAGACCGCTTACTAACGTGCATTAAAATGATCGTCAAAAGGAGGGTCGGTAAGAGGGGTTGACGTTGTTTCATTTTTGCACTTTGCTAATAGTATCAAAATAATATGAATTTGCAATATCTAAAATAGAATCGGCAGGACAAAAGCCTCAGTCATGATGGATGATGCATCGGGAATTCTCCATGGTGGCGAACAATTCTTTCGGTAAGGCCATGGTTTTCAGCCGCTGTGGGTTTGTCGGGCCCGCGGTGAAGAAAAGGAATACGGGTTCATGCAATCATTAAATGGCAGAATAAAAGAATGGAAATTCGCGAATATTTCTTATATTTATAAAACGCGAATGAATCAACCGCCTGGCAGCAAACTGTCGAGGTATGAATGAACGTCATTATATCGCAGCAAGCGACAGGGGATTAACGTAAAAATCGAAAATACGGATGAACCAACATGAGCCGATACTGGACTGACGCGGTTAAAAACATCAAACCTTATGTTCCGGGGGAGCAACCCAAAGACCGGAGATACATTAAACTCAATACCAATGAAAATCCCTACCCGCCGTCGGCGAAAGCCATTGAAGCCATCAAACTTGCCGCCGACGATACGCTGCGGCTCTATCCCGATCCATCGGGCGATGCGCTGAGAGATGCCATTGCCGGAAATTTCGGCGTTCAGAGGACTAATGTTTTTATCGGCAACGGCTCCGATGAACTGCTGGCTTTTTGCTTTCCGGCCTTTTTTGAGCCCTCAGGTCTGCCCATCCTGTTTGCCGAAATAACGTACAGCTTCTATCCGGTGTATGCGGCATTCTTTAAAACCCCTTACCGGCTGATTCCGGTCGACGAAGAATTCAACGTTCCGGTTGAGGGCTACTTTCAGGAAAACGGCGGCATCATCATTGCCAATCCCAATGCTCCTACCGGCAAGGGTCTCGATCTTGCGAGCGTTGAAACGATTCTGAAGAAAAATGCCGCAAGCGTCGTCGTGCTCGACGAAGCCTATATTGATTTCGGCGGCCGGACCGCCGCGGGCCTGATTAACCGGTATCCGAATCTGCTGGTGATCCGGACGCTGTCCAAATCGCACTCGCTTGCGGGATTGCGCGTGGGATACGCACTGGGCAGCGAAGAGCTGATCGAAGGCATTACGCGTGTCAAGGACTCGATTAATTCCTATACCGTGGACCGTCTGGCCCAGGCCGGCGCCCGGGAAGCCATTAAAGACGATGCCTGGTTTCAGGAGACGCGCTCTAAAATTATCGCGACCCGGGAGCGCGTGACGGCCAGGCTCAAAGACATGGGCTTTGTCGTCATCCCGTCTGAGGCCAATTTTATTTTTATCTCGAGCCGCCGATGTCCGGGGCGCAGCCTGTTTCAGCGGCTGAGAGAGAAGGGCATCCTCGTGCGCTATTTTGATAAACCCGGGATTGACAACTATCTCAGGGTGAGCATCGGCACCGACGAAGAAATGGACAGCTTTCTTGCGGCCGTCGCCGAGATCTGCGGATAACAAATTTAGTCAGCAATGTTTGCTCATAATGGCCAGGATTCCTTTGAATCGCCTGATTTGCCGGATCTTGCAACGTCCTATTCAAAGACGGCCCGGGCAATTTGGTTTTTCAGGCGCCCAAGCAGATTCAATCCCGCTCACGCGGGACGAGCGTTAATTCCCTGTCGCTTGCTGCGAAATAATGACGTTTATTTCCTACTTCGACAGCTTGCTGCAAGGTGGTTGATTATTGGAGGAAGGATGCAGTGAATAAGGCGCGACGATTTGAAATTGATAATGCAGGCCGCTTGTTTTCTTCCGTCACGACGTCAAAGAGGAGGCCGCGGTTCCGGTTCATTGCGGTACTTACCGAAGAAGTGGAACCGGCCGTTCTGGCAAGCGCCCTCAACGCGACGATGCAGCGTTTTCCGTATTTCGATGTCGTCCTGAAAAACGGGTTTTTCTGGCATTATCTGGAGGAAGCTAAGCAAAAGATCACCCTGCAGCGCGATTCGCTCGAGCACTTTCAAACCTTGAGCCCTCAAGGTCCGCTTTTGCATATCGGGTACGAAGGCAGGAAAATAAACCTGGAGATGGCGCACGTCCTTTCTGATGGATTCGGCGCCGTGACTCTTCTGAAAACACTTCTTATACAGTATTACAGACTCCAGGGGGTTGACGTCCCGTTTACGCATGGCGCGTTTGATATCCGGGAAGCACCTTGCCCGGAAGAGTATGAGGACAGCTATAAAAAATACAGCCGCAAAAGCGTGAAGTCCATGTGGCGCGACACGAGGGCTTTTCGTCCGGAGAGTCTGCCCGGCAGGCAAGATTTGATAGGTGAGGTGGCCGTTGTAACGGGGATCATGAGCGCCGGGGATGTCCTGGCCAAAGCGCGGGCGTATCGGGTCAGCGTAACGGAATATCTCACGGCGGTGCTTGTACAGTCCCTGATGATGCTTCAGCGTGAAAACAAATCCCGGCGTCAGCTGCCGGTAAGAGTATCCGTCTCAGCGAACCTCAGAAAGTTTTTTCCGACCCGGACACTACGCAACTTTTCCGGTTTCGGCAATGTCGGTATCGACCCGGGCGCCGGCGAGTACACCTTTGATGAAACGGCGGAAGAGATGCACCATCAGTGCCGGTTAGTGCTGTCGGAAAAAAACCAGAATGCGCTCATCAGCAAAAATACGGCCGATGAAAAAAATATCCTGGTTCGCGCATTCCCTCTCTTCATCAAAAAACGCATGGCGATGCTGATCCTGGACCAGGTGGCCGCAAGGATGCTTTCCATGGACCTGACCAATATCGGTGCGATTGATTTACCCGAGGCCATCAGAGATAAAGTGGAGCGCTTCGATACCATGGGCGGGAATCTGCACTTTTTCAGAATCGAATGCGGGATGATGAGCTACCGCGACATACTATCGATCAGCTTTTCACGGGCCATCGATCAGCCGCTTGTGGAAAGACGCTTTTTTGATCTTCTGGCGGACCACGGCATTGCGGTGCAGCTCGCAACGCAGCTCGATGCAATGAGAGGCGGGGCGGCATGAAGGAAGCTCAATTGGAGCGGATTAAAAAAGTGCTTTCCGCGCTTGCGGATCAAAGTGAATTTTACGCTAAAAAATTTTCCGGAATTGATTTGGGCGCAATTCAAAGCCGGGAGGATTTTGCAGCGCTTCCCTTTACGGATAAAGACGATCTCAGAGATGCTTATCCCCTGGGTCTTTTGGCAGCTCCCGAGCACGAGGTTGTCCGGGTGCATTCCTCTTCCGGAACAACGGGCATTCCGGTCATCATCCCTTATACCAGACAGGATATCATTGATTGGACGGAAATGTTTCACCGCTGTTACGTGACGGCCGGATTAACCCGTTCGGACCGCGTTCAAATTACGCCGGGATATGGCCTGTGGACCGCCGGGATCGGCTTTCAGGCGGGAGCAGAGCAGCTGGGGGCCATGGTCATTCCGACGGGTCCCGGAAATACCGAGAAGCAAATCCAGATGCTGACGGATTTAAAGAGCACCGTCTTGTGTGCGACCGCCTCCTATGCACTTCTTTTGGCCGAAGAGATTGCCAAGAGAGGCCTTCGGGATAAAATCCATCTCCAAAAAGGAATATTCGGCTCCGAGCGCTGGGGAGAAAAAATGAGGCGCCGGATAGCCGGCGAGCTCGGCATCAAGCTGTATGACATTTACGGATTGACCGAAATTTACGGCCCCGGCATCGGAATCAGCTGTGATAAAGAATGCGGCATGCATTTCTGGGATGATTATCTGTATTTTGAAATCATCGATCCCAAAACCGGCGGAGAGCTTCCCTGCGGGAAAACCGGCGAGCTGGTGATCACGACCCTGAGGAAGGAAGGAGCACCGCTGATCCGTTACCGGACACACGACTTAACGCGGATCATTCCCGGCGAATGCGAATGCGGCCTTGCGTATCCGAGAATCGACACCATTATCGGACGCACGGACGATATGGTGAAAATCAAAGGGTCGATGATCTTCCCGGCGCAAATTGACCGGCTCCTGTATGAGGTTGAGGGAGCGAGCAGTGAATATCAGCTGGTGATCGAAAATTTAAACGGCCGCGACGTCGTGACGCTGATTTTTGAAGCCGACCGGGAAGCAAATCAGGAAACTGTGATGAAGAATATTCAGGCAAAATGCAAGTCCCAAATCGGCATCACGGTCGTTCCCAAAGCGGTTCGCCTGGGCGGGCTCCCGCGCAGTGAGAAAAAATCCCAACGCATCCTCGATCATCGCGCAAGCTAGTTTCATGATCATTTATTTGCCGGAGCGTTTGAGGCTTACGGAGCACCATCGGGATCGGGAGGAAGAAATAAAGCCTCCGTGAAGGGTTCATCAGCATTGCCGGGACCGGCGGATCAAGAAATGATCGATCCGGATTGACATTGGATTGATTCATCTTATACTTTTACACAGGTCACAGTTTCAGATGATCATCCGATTGTCAGCCGGGGAAGGGATGTCGCATGTACAGCAGCTTTTACGGATTCCGGGAAAAGCCTTTTTCCATGACGCCGGATACGTCCTTTCTATTCCTCAGCAAGAATCATCAAGAAGCGTTCGCACACCTCCTGTACGGAATCAATTCCCAGGGCGGATTTATCGAGCTGGCCGGTGAAGTGGGGTCCGGGAAGACCACAGTCCTCAGAACGCTGATGAACCAGCTCGACCGCGAGAAGTACACGACGGCGCTGATTTTTAATCCCTGTCTGTCGGCACTGGAATTGCTGCAAAGCATCAGCAAAGAATACGGCCTGCCGGCCGACGAAATGATGAACGCGAGATTGATCGGCACCCTCAATGAATTCCTGCTGAAGGAGAATGCGGCGGGCCGGACCGTGGTCCTGGTTGTTGATGAGGCCCAGAACCTCAGCCCGGCCGTTCTTGAGCAAATAAGGTTGATTTCGAATCTGGAGACGGAAAAGAGCAAACTGATCCAGATTCTGCTGGCCGGGCAGCCGGAACTGGAGACGATCTTGAACCGGCCGGAAATGCGCCAGATCAGGCAGCGGATCACTGTTCAATACTACCTTAAACCCATGGATTATGACGATACCGTCGCTTACATCAATCATCGTATTGGCGCCGCGGGGGGCGATGGGCGGGTTGTCTTTGCGAAATCCGCCCTGAAACGAATATTTCACTATTCCCGCGGACTCCCGAGGCTCATCAACATCGCCTGCGACCGGGCGCTTTTGGCCGGCTACACGAAAAACGCGTTTGTGATTTCCGGCCGTATGGCAGCTCTGGCCATCAATGATTTGAACTCGATGAGTAAACGATGGTGGCCAATGAAGCGGAGCATCCCGGCAGGTCTCATTTTGATTGCACTCCTTTGTGGCGCGGGCATCTATCTTTACGCCGGAAACGTTATTGACAGAATTGTTTCTGAAGATGCCAGACTAAGCGCTGCCACCCGGAAGATAACGATGAATGTCCTCCCGACGGGAACCGCAATCGGATTAGAGGAATTCGCAGCCGGAGCGCGGGCGGAACTTACAAAATCCGGCCGGAAAGAGAATATCGCCGCTGTGTTTAATGCGGTTGCACCTCTCCTGGGTATCTCACCGCTTTCCGGCGGGGAAGAAGTCTCATCCCTCGACCAGGTGTTTCGTGACCGGGAAGTTCAGCTATACAGGTATCAGGGGAATCTCGGCGGCCTTCTCCGGCTCAATCGTCCGGCTGTTCTGGAAATTAATATTCAAGGGCTGAAGGATGCGCGCTACATTGCCTTGACGGGGCAAAATGACAATCGTCTTTTAATCGGGCCGCCCGTCCTGGGGAAATCGCCGCTGACCGCGCAGGAATTGGAGACGCTGTGGACGGGCCGCAGTTACATTCCCTGGAAGAATGTGCACAAAATTCCTATCATCGGTAAAATCGGAACACAGGGAGAGGGAATAAAACGGCTGCAGGTTCTGTTGCAAGACGCGCATGTTTACCGGGGAAATCTATCGGGCGTGTTTGATAAAGAAACAAAAGAGGCCGTCAGGAAATTCCAACTCGCCCAGGGTATTGATCCGGACGGTATTGCGGGAAGTCAGACGCTGTTTCAATTGTATTGTACGCTCGACAGCGGCGCCGTTCGTTTGCCGGGCAAGAAAAGTCCATAGGGATAGGCTATGAGTCTGATACTTGACGCACTAAAAAAGCTTGACCGTGAGATGGCCGCCGGGCGGAAAAGTTCCGGTGCAGTCGCGGATCAGATCCTCCTGCAGGATCGGGCGAGACCCAGATATAGAGGGATTATCTTCTTAACGATCGTTGCGGCTTGTGTCGGTGCGGTTACGACTATCGTCCTGATGGTTGGGTTTCCCGGTTTTATGAAACCCGCCGATCAGACGCCTGCGACATACTCCAAAGAAGCGCCAACCGTGCCGCCTGCCGGCAGCGCTGTGGCTCAGTCGTCAACAACGCCGGTCCCGCTCAATGAACCGCAGGGAATTATCCAGCCCGAACCGGATCGCTCTCGGATCGAACCAGAAAAGAAGGTGACGGTAAAGACACCGCCCCATGCCGAGACAATCGACAAGTCTGTCGAGAGCGATACCCACGACGTCCCGAACCGGTTGCCTGAGGCCGCCATGCCGGTTCTCAGGATAACCGGCATCGTCTGGCAGGAAGACCCTCAGGCCCGCCGGGCTGTCGTGAATGATGTTGTGGCCAGGGAGGGATTTGTCATTGACGGCGTTAAGATTGTTGAAATACGTCCGACAGTGGTCCGCTTCAAGAAAGGAACCAAATCGTTTGAAATATCCGTAGGGAAGTGACACGCCCGTCGGCTTGCATTCGCCGATCACTGATCCGTCGGCGTCCTCGGGATATTCCCGGTAACCTGATGAACCCTTCCCCTGACCTTCAGGATGCTATTTGCCTGTCTGACGGGAGTATGAAATTTTCTTTGCGCCGCCCTCACAGGAGCCGACGATCTTTTGATCTTTAACCTGATCCGCCGGTATAATCTCCAGCGTATATTCTTTTACGCCTTTCGCCTTTAATTTTGCCTCGATTTCCGTTTTCAGCTCTTCACAGGATTTGATCTCAGCAAACGCTGATGTACAGCAAAATACCGCCGCCGCTGCCAGCAAAATAACGATCTTTTTCATGCCTTACCTCCTTATGTATTGGCTCAACGAGCCTGTAGAATAAATATACGAGCCATTTTCTTTGCTATTTTCACGAGTTTTTTTACTTTTCCTCGACACGTAATCTCCGATTACGACGAAATCACCCGGAGCGCAGCAATCGGTTGCATTGACGGGTTGTGCGAATTTTAAGATGCTTCTTTCCAATTCATCGAAAGTACACGACCGGAAGCAGCGCAATCTCGCAAATAGAGATTTATCAACGTTTGATAAGGTACCCCCGCTGTTTTAGCGAGATTCTTGAAGTAATCTACGGTACCCTCATCTAATCTTATCGTTACTTGCTTCTTGAGCATACTTGCGCAAGGATTTTTTTTTGCTTTTGAAAAATCATATTCTTTTCTCATGATAACCACCTGCTCCAGTATTGTCTTTGCTCCATGCGTGTTGCCTTCCGTGCTGAAATTATTCTTACGATTAGGTCTTCTCTACGATAAGTATGGGAAATGACGAGTAGCCGAAGCTTGGAACTCATGCCAAGAAGAACAAAGTGCGTTTCTTCCAATGAATGGTCGGGATCATCGAGCAATAAGCCATTTTCATCTGCGAATGCCGTTTGCGCTTCAGGAAAAGAAATACCATGCTTTCTTTGATTCAGGTTATCTTTCTTTTCATCCCATGCAAACCGTAACTCTTTCATGATTACAGTGTAATTACATTGTAGTGTATTGTCAATAATTATTTCAGCTTAACGCGCTGATGAGCGGCGCCGGCGTGCGCAGCACGGAGGCGCCCACTCCATTGGCTGGTTAGGTGCATTCTCACTCAATCGTCAGTTACTCCCATAACGAAGGCTTTCAGTTCTCCTTCCATGTGGATGCATATGGGGCGAGTAATGTGAGTAAAATAGGCGGTTGAGCTAGAGTACATTGCCGTGATCAAACCCCAATATCGCTTGTCGACATCGATGATTCCGCTAATATACGTATTACGTAAAATCTGGCTTTTTGTGCAAAATCGATTTTGGAGATGATTTTTCTTCTACATAAAGACTCTTTGAAAATCAAATGAATATTAATTGTCGTGCCGCGTAAAAGGTCCTTATTCTCAGCAAATACATGGCACGTTTTTTATGGGTTTTTCGGGCAAAGCGGGTCGGATCGCAGAATCTTAGCGGCAGATGGGAAGTGTGATAATATCCCGGTGTATATCCTTCCGGCAACATGATATAAAGAAGTGTCTATTATTTTATTAAGACACAATTAATCGGCCGGATTAAATCAGGAGAGACAATTCAAAATGAAATCAGAACTCAATACCCCGTCCCCGTCCAACATCGATTATTTCTTTCATCCAAAGTCCATCGCCATTATCGGCGCGTCGGCGAATCTGACCAAGTTAAGCGGGCGGCCGATTGCCGCATTGCTTCAGAAGAAGTTTGCGGGTGCGATCTACCCCGTCAACCCGCGCTATGAGGAAGTCGCGGGGCTAGTCTGCTATCCGTCAGTCGGGGCTATTCCCGGACCGGTCGATCTGGCCATTATCTCCGTGCCGATCGAGGGCACGCTGGCAGCTCTGAAGGAGTGCGCTGCGCAAGGCGTAAAAGCGGCCGTCGTATTTACCTCGGGTTTTGCCGAAACCGGCGCCGAAGGGCGCGCGCTGCAGGCCGAGATTGCTGAACTCGCCCAGGCAAGCGGCATGCGCATCCTGGGGCCGAACTGCCTGGGATTGATTTACTATCCGAACGCGGTGATGGCGTCTTTCTCGGACATCATGTTTGTCGAGGGCGACTACCACGGCTCGCTGGGATTCATCACGCAAAGCGGCGCTTACGGCGAAAAGACATTCATGCTGACCGCGCCCGAGGGCGTCGGCTTCAGCGCATTCATCAGCGTGGGGAATGAGGCCGATCTGGAATTTTCGGATTTCATCGCTCACCTGCTTCGCGACGAGAGCACGCGCCTGTTTGGCGTCTACCTGGAAGGCGCCAAGGATGGCCAGAAGTTCCGCCGCGCGGCCGAAGCCGCACTGGCGGCGGGCAAACCCGTGCTGATCAAAAAGGTCGGCAGAACCCGGGCCGGGAAGAGGGCGGCCGCGTCCCATACGGGGTCGCTGGCCGGCAATGACCGGATATACGATGCCTTCTTCCGCCAGACGGGTATCATCCGCATCGATGAGCTTCGGGACCTGACGTATTTCGCCCTGGTCCATCAGAGCGGCCGAATGCCGCAGGGGAGGAACGCCGCGATCCTGACGGATTCCGGGGGGCCGGGTGTGGAGATGGCCGACCGCTGCGAGGAGTATGGCCTCAACGTTCCGGAACTGGGCAAAGCGACGCAGGCGAAGATCCAGGCGGCCATCCCGCATTACGGCTCGGCCCGCAATCCGGTGGACATGACGGCCGCCATCATGACGGATCAGGAACTCTATGGGAAATGCCTCCGGGCGATCTTTGAAGACGACGCGATCGATATTGTCTTTGCGCCCGGTGTGTTCATGAGCTACGTCTCGCCGCAGTTACTGGAAGAGACCCTGGAAATTTACCACGCATCCGCGAAGCCGATGATTCTGTGCCCCGTGTGGACGGACTCGTCGCCGCAGTCGCAGGCGATGGTTGCCCGTGTGCGAAAAGAGGGGATTCCGATGATTCCGGAGGCCTCGGATGCCGCCCGTGCCATGGCGGCTATGGTCAGGTATGCCGCGAAGCGCAAGGTCTTTCTGGGCCGGGCGGGAAAGAAACCGAAAATGCCGGCAAAGGCGATGGCATCGGCCAAGACGATCCTCGGGAAACACGGCGCGTTGACCGAGTATGACAGCAAACAGGTTCTTGCCGCCTATGGCATTCCGGTAACGAAAGAGGCGCCGGCAGCAACAGCCAGGGAAGCCGTTGCCGAGGCCCGCCGGATCGGTTATCCCGTGGCTCTCAAGGTGCTGTCGCCCGATATTCCCCATAAAACGGAAGTGGGCGGGATCAGGCTTAATCTGCAAACCGACAAGGCTGTGCGCGACGCCTACGCGGAAATCATGAAAAGCGCCAAGAGATGTGCGCCGCACGCGGTTATCGGGGGTGTTCTCGTCCAGGAGATGCTCGGCGAGGGTGTCGAGGTGATCATCGGCGTAACGCACGATCCCGTCTTCGGACCTTCCGTGATGTTCGGCCTGGGCGGCGTCTTTGTGGAAGTCCTTGAGGACGTTTCCTTCCGTGTGGCACCGCTTACGGCGAATGATGCCGAAGAAATGATCGGTGAAGTGAAGGGTGCCCGTCTGCTCGCCGGTGTCCGGGGGAAGCCCGCCGCAGACAAGAAAGCCCTGATCGACGTGATTCTGAGAGTCTCAAAACTGGCTGTGGATTTTGCAGACAGGATTGAAGAGCTGGACATCAATCCGCTGATCGTTTTTCCCCAGGGTGCCCGGGTCGCGGATGCCCTGATCGTCAAGAAGTGATGCGGGCAGAGCGTCGTCATTTCCAGCCAAGATTTTCTTGACATCGCAGACCGCGTTTCTTATGCTTCAGCCACAAGAAGGCAATTCTTGTCCCATGTGTTACTCGTGAAGTAAATTTCCGCGTAATATCGGAGCAAAAGCATAAATGAAAAACTGAAGGAATGAAAAATGCCCATCACAGAAATTCTTGCGCGCAACGCCGCTCTTTACGGCGATGAAGTAAGCCTCATTGAAATCAACCCCGATATCAAAGAAAAGACAGCCAGCTGGAAAGATTACGAACTGGTCGAAACCAATCCCGAGAAGAGATATCGGCGGGAAATGACCTGGCGTGAATTTGACGACAAAGCCAACCGTCTGGCCAACTTCCTGCTCGGACGAGGTCTTGAAAAAGGCCGCAAGGTCGGGATCCTGCTCATGAACTGCCTGGAGTGGCTGCCGATCTATTTCGGTATCCTGAAAACCGGCGCCCTTGCGGTACCGCTGAACTACCGTTATACGGAAGAGGAAATCAAATACTGCCTCGATCTGGCCGAATGCGACGTTCTGATCTTCGGGCCCGAATTCGTAGGCAGAGTCGCGGCGATCACGGAGAAAATCCCGAACATAAAAATGCGGCTGTTCTTAGGGCAGGACTGCCCCGCTTTTGCCGAAAGTTACTACGCGCTCACCGCCTGCTGTTCGTCCGCGGCTCCGAAAATAACGCTTTCCGACGATGACGACGCGGCCATCTATTTTTCATCCGGCACCACCGGATTTCCCAAGGCAATCCTTCATGCGCATCGCGCCCTGACTTTAGCATGCGAAGTCGAAATGAACCACCACCGACAGACGCGCGAGGACAACTTCCTTTGCATCCCGCCGCTGTACCACACCGGTGCCAAAATGCACTGGTTCGGCAGCTTTCTTGCCGGCAGCCGTGCCGTTCTGCTGCGCGGCGTCAAGCCGGAATGGATCGTGAGAGCGGTATCCGAGGAACAGGTCACGATCGTCTGGCTTTTGGTTCCGTGGGCGCAGGATATTCTGGATGCCATCGACCGTGGCGATATCAAACTTGAAAACTATCAACTCGATCAGTGGCGGCTGATGCACATCGGCGCTCAGCCGGTTCCGCCGAGCCTGATCAAGCGCTGGATAAAGATTTTTCCCGGGCACGAATATGACACCAACTACGGCCTGTCGGAATCAATCGGGCCGGGCTGCGTCCACCTCGGCATCGAAAATATTCATAAAGTCGGCGCGATCGGCAAGGCCGGCTACCTCTGGGAAGTGCAGATCGTCGATGAAAAAAACGGTCGGAAGGTTAAGCAGGGCGAGGTGGGCGAGCTCTGTGTCAAAGGCGCGGGCGTGATGAAATGCTATTACAACAATCCGGAAGCCACCGCCGAAATACTGAAGGACGGCTGGCTGTATACAGGCGATATGGCGCGCATGGATGAAGACGGCTTTATTTATCTGGTGGACCGCAAAAAGGACGTCATTATCACGGGCGGCGAGAACATCTATCCGGTGCAGATCGAAGATTTTCTGCGCACGCACGAAGCGATCAAGGATGTGGCGGTGATCGGCCTTCCCGACCATCGTCTGGGCGAAATCACGGCGGCGATCATTGAGCTCAGGCCGGGCTTTGCCGCGACCGAGACCGAGATCGCGCAGTTTTGCGCTGCGTTGCCGCGTTACAAACGTCCGCACAAGATCATTTTCGATACGGTGCCGCGCAATCCCACCGGCAAAATTGAAAAGCCGAAGCTCCGTGAAAAATATTGCGGCGGCATCAGCCTGGTGGAAATGGAAACGGAGAGTTAGCCGACCACTATAATATCTCATTCTGATCCGAAGATATCTCATCCGCTGCGGGACGAGCGTTAATTTCCTGTCGCTTGCTGCGAAATAGTGACGTTTACTTCATACCTCGACGGCTTGCTGCGCGGCGGTTGATTATTCCTGAGCTTCGACGTCCGAACCTTCTTTTTGTCCTGATGTCCCGGTACAGATTTGACTTGATAAAATAACGGCAGGATTGTACAAAAGATGCGAACAGGTAATTGTCCGAAGTATGCTGGGAATTACGGGTAAGACGTGCTTTTGGCGGGGATATCATAAACTGAGGAGAAAAATATGATTGCTTATCAACTCTCTGTGTTTGCGGAAGATAAACCGGGTCAGCTGGCCAGTGTGACAAGCGTTCTGTCCAAGGCCGAAATCAGTATCCGGGCGACAACCATATCGACTCACGGGACGTCCGGGGTGATCAACCTGATCGTTGATGATCCGAAATCTGCGGAAAAGGCGCTGACCAAAGCCGGGATGACCGTGCACCTGAAGAATGTTCTGGCCGTTTTAATTCCCGACAAACCCGGCGGATTGGACAAGCTGATGCAGCTTCTGTATCGGGAAGGCATCAATATCAACAACGCCTGCGGTTTTGTTTTGGAGTGCGCTGAAAGAGCCGTTTTTGTCGTTGATGTGGATCAGATCGAAAAAACGGAAAAGCTGATCGAGAAGAATGGATTTAAAACGCTGGATACGGAGGCGTTGTCGGCGATTGAGCCGTTCCACTATATGAAATACTGACGGCACCCGAAAATGTCCAGATGCTGCGTTGCGCTTCATTTCGCGGCGCTGCGGCCTACGCAAAGTAGGCCTCACTTCGCGAAAATCGCCCGCCTTGCCTCCGACGCATTTGACGACATCATCTTATCGTTTTAAGGGAGACAAAATCATGACCCATATGGACAAAGGGAAATTTTTCAAGAAGCATCCGGAAGGGACAAAGATCGGCGATTCCCTGAAACAGGAGATTCTTAAACAGGCGAAAGACAATAACATCTCCTGCAAAGCGGCGGAAAAGATTTCTCTTGGCTTAAACACGCCCATGGACGAAATCGGCGTGGCGATCGACATGCTGAATATCAACATTGCGCAGTGTCAGCTCGGACTTTTCGGATACGAAGGCAAGTCGAAGCTCGTCGTCGCCGCGGCGTCCGTCTCACCCGAACTGGCATCCGGCATTAAAGCGGCGCTGGTCAAAAACCGGCTGCCCTGCACCGCGGCCTGGGAAATTGCGGACAGGTTTGGTATGAAGCGGCTGGATGTGTGCGCCGCCTGCGAAAAACTGAAGATCAGGATCAAACCCTGTCAACTCGGCGCTTTCTGATGTGAATCGTGCGGGAACCCCGGTTCCAGCATGCCCGTGACCGCGAGAATGCTGAAGGTCATGGCGTCCTTTTTGATGCATGAAAGAAGCGGTGAGCGATATGATACTCAACTGGCCACCCATCTATAAAGAAAAACTGACGGACGCGAGAACCGCTTTGTCGCGGATTCGCCGTGGGGCGCGTATATTCATCGCCTCCGCCTGCGGGGAGCCGCAACTGCTGGTCAAAACGCTTCTGGATATGGCGCCGAGTTTTTCCGATGTGGAGGTCATCCATTTCCTTGATCTGGGGCTCACCGACTATACATCGGATATTTACACCGAGCATTTCCGGCATAACGCGCTCTTTATCGGCGCCAACGCCCGGGCGGCAATCAAGGCGGGCCATGCCGATTACACCCCGATTTTTCTGTCCGAAGTGCCGCTGCTCATGGAGCGGGGTTCCATGCCCATCGATGTGGCCCTGATCACCGTGTCGCCGCCGGATATGAACGGTTACGTCAGTCTGGGGATCTCGGTGGACATCACCAAGACGGCGGCGGAAGTGGCGCGTTATGTCGTGGCCGAAGTGAACACGAATATGCCCCGGACGCTGGGCGACAGTTTCCTGCACATCAGTCAGATTGGTGCTTTTGTGGAAAACAACACGCCGCTCCTCGAGTTTCAGCAAAAAGCTCCGGATGATATCGCGCAGGCCATCGGCCGGCTCATCGCCGATCTGATTGACAATGAATCCACGATCCAGACCGGCGTGGGCAAGATTCCCAATTCGGTATTTCCTTACCTCACCAACAAAAAAGATCTGGGCGTCCACACGGAAACGTTTACCGATGGTCTGATCGATTTGGTGGAAAACGGCGTGGTGACCTGCCGAAAAAAAACACTGCATCCGGGAAAAATTGTCGCGTCCTTTTGCATGGGCACAAGGCGCGTGTATGAATTTGTCGACAACAATCCTCTGTTTGAATTCCGTCCGAGCAAATACGTCAACGATCCCTATGTGATCGCTCAAAATGACCGGATGGTGTCCATCAATTCCGCGCTGACCGTCGATCTGACCGGACAGGTTTGTTCGGATTCCCTCGGATTTGAGTTTTACAGCGGCATTGGTGGACAGGTCGATTTCGTGCGGGGTTCGGCCATGTCCCGGCGCGGCAAGTCCATCATGGTCCTGCCCTCGACAACGGAGGATGGAACCATTTCCCGGATCGTACCCTATCCCTCCGCGGGCAGCGGTGTGGTGGTCACCCGGGGCGACATTCACTACGTCGTGACGGAATACGGCATTGCCTACGTGCACGGGAAATCTATCCGGGACCGGGCCATGATGCTCATCAGCATTGCCCATCCGAAATTTCGCGACGAGCTTCTGGAGGCCGCCAAACGCCAGGGTTACATTTACCGCGATCAGACGCTACCGGCGGTTTTGTATCCAAAGGAATACGAAATCAACTTGACGGACAAGAAGTGTACATCTATATTTTTCCGCCCGGTGAAAGCAACGGATGAACGCGCCATTCAGGATCTGATTTACGGCCTGCCGGAACAGGATGTCTATACGCGGTTTTTTCAAAACCTGAAATCTTTCTCCCATAAAGTCGCCATGCCGCTGGCGGCCATTGATTACAACGATAGAATGGCCATTGCCGCGGTTATCGGCAAAGCGGAGCCCGAAAGCCGTGAAGAGATTGTTGCGATCGGTCGTTATATCAATAATCCGAATACGCGTTATGCCGAAGTCGCTTTCACGACCCATCAGGACTGGCAGGACCGGGGCATCGGAACGTTTCTGCTCCGCTACTTGATCCGCATTGCGAAAGAGAAAAACATCGCCGGATTCACGGCGGATGTGCTTTCCCGCAATAAGCCGATGATGCAGGTGTTTGCCAAGTCCGGCTATCCGATGACGACGCATCTGGATTCCGGTGTCTACGAACTGAAAATTAATTTCAGCGGTGACCAACAAGCTAAAGAATGATCCTCCAACCATAGAAAGACCAAGGCGCAATCAACATGGAAACCAGACGAAGTTTTATTAAGAAAAGCGCCATCCTCTGTGCGGCCGCCGGCGTGCCGCTTACGTTTTCGGCCCCGGTGCAGGCCGCGCCAAGAGAATTAAAGACCCGCAATCCGAAGCGCGCGCTGGTCTTATGTTACAGCCAGTCGGGATTCACCAGCCGGTACGGCAAACTGATCGCCTGCAGCCTGAAAGACAAGGGCGTTCATACTGAGCTGGCCGATATGCGGACCTTTGACAGACAACGGCTGACGGATTACGATTTCATTTTGATCGGCTCGCCGGTGTTTTATTACGATATCCCATCCAATGTAAGCGACTGGCTCGCGGCGGCGCCGGCAATTACGGGAATACCGGTTGCGGCGTTTGTTTCTTTCGGCGGGCCGGAAGGCAATCAGCATAATGCCCTGTGCCACATCCTGCATCTGCTGGCTGAAAAAGGCGGCGTTCCCGTGGGCCTTGACGCCTTTCGCAGCATTGCGGCCTATCCGACGCCTGGCTGGGACAGCGCCAATCAGCGTGCGGGTGAGCATTTGCCCAATGAAGATACCTACAATCAGGTGCGCGACTTTACCCGCCAGATTTTGGAACGCGTCCAACAGGGCCGGCCCATTGCCTATGCGTCCACGGTCGAGCTTCGGGAAATGGCGCGGATGCTGCCTCTGGTCTGGCTCAACAAAAAAGGGATCAGCAAGCATACGGTCGATGCCGCCAAATGCATTTTGTGCCGGACCTGCATGAAAATGTGCCCGGCGGCAGCCATTCACCCGGAGAAACAGTTTGTGGACCGTGAGAGATGCCTGGCCTGCTTCGGATGCCTCAACAACTGCCCGGCCCAGGCCGTTGTCATGGAGTACCGCGGTAAACGCCTGTATGGCTTCCCGGAATACCTCAAGCGCAGAAAGATCACCATTTTGGAGCCTTCGGAATTTCAGCATTGCAGCCTTTGATGATACATCTTGACGGATGCCGAAAGAATCCATTAGTATGAAGTCGGCTGTCGTCAACCCGTAGACTGCAAACGGCCGCAATCCATCGTCGGGGATCAAATATTTTGGAAATTCTTGTTATTGCCCTGTTGCTCATATTCAATGGCATTTTTGCCATGTATGAGATTGCTCTGGTCTCTGCGCGACGCTCCAGTCTGGAGGATGAAGCGAAATCCGGACGAATGGGGGCCGGGACGGCGCTCGAGCTTCTCAGGGAGCCGGAGAAAGTCCTTTCGGCCATCCAGGTGGGCATCACGCTCATCGGCATCGTATCCGGTGCTTACGGCGGTCTGACCCTTGCGGGTGATGTCGCCCCCCTCTTTAAGAACGTTGCATTTCTTGCTCCTTATGCCCACGCGCTTTCCATCATCATCGTCGTGGGCGTCATCACCTACCTGTCGCTCATTATCGGCGAGCTTGTGCCGAAAACGATTGCGCTCAACAACGCGGAAGCGATTGCGATTGTCCTGTCGCCGGCCATGAAACTCTTCAGCTCCTTCACGTATCCGATTGTATGGATTCTAAGCGTTTCGACAAAGCTCATTCTGCAATTCTTCGGGATTGAAAATCGCCGGGAGACGCCGGTGACGGAAGAAGAGCTGCGGATGGTTATCCAAAAGGGTTCCGAGCACGGCGTCATTGAAAAAGAAGAATCCGACATGATGAATGAAGTTATCCGTTTCGGCGACAAACGGGCGAGCTCACTCATGACCCCGCGCGTGGATGTTATCTGGCTGGATATTCATCAGGCCCAGGAGGAAATATTGTCGGAGGCGTTGAAATCGTCCTATCCCCGGCTGCTGGTATGTGAAGATGAGGTTGATCAAATCAAAGGGGTCGTGAATGTCAAGGACGTGCTGGCCTACTACATCCAGCAGCGGACGGTGCGTCTGGAAGACATCCTGTTTGAACCGGTCTATATTCCGGAGCAGGCGCCGGCGCTCAAGGTGCTGGAGCTGTTCCGCAAAACAAAAAGGCATTTCGGGGTTGTCATCAACGAATACGGGTCCGTGGAAGGAATCATCACGCTGCATGATCTCACGGAAAATATCATGGGCGATTTACCGGCCCTGGGGGACCTTGATCAGCCGGAGATTTTTCAGCGCGAAGACGGGTCTTACCTGATGGACGGATCAACGAAAGTGGAAGACGTCGAGGATCTGTTCGCCGTTTATTCGCTTTTCGAAGATGAGGATGAACGGCCGGACATCAACACCCTGGGCGGGCTGGCCATGTACCAGCTCAACCGCATTCCGAAAATCGGCGATACCTTCTCGGCCGGCGGGTATCTGTTTGAAATTATCGATATGGACGGCAACCGGGTCGACAAATTACTGGTGAAAAAAATCGCATCCGCTGAAAAAGAATAACGGCCCTTGACGCGACGTCACCGACGGGCCGCATGAAGTTCGATGTATCGTTCCAGCAGCTTCATCATCATGGCCGCGTTACTGCGGGTGCCCGCGATAATTTCTTCCATGGTGAGGGGCTCTTCGACGAGTCCGTTGCCGTAATTGTCAATGGAACAGGCCGAGGCGTAAGCCAGACCCATTTCGAGGGCAATGACCGCTTCGTTGGCCATCGTCATGCCGACCACGTCGGCGAAATTTGCCATCATCCTGATTTCCGCTTTGGTTTCCAGCCGGGGACCGGTGACCTGCCAGTAGGTTCCCGCTTGCGCAACATTCAGGTTGCAGTCCTGCGCTGCCGCGATCAGCCCGCCGCGGACGGATTCGCTCAAGGAGGGCGTGATGTGGACGGCCTTGCTGTGATGAATGGAGGGTGTCGCCGTGAGCGTGATAAAATCATCGGGAATGACGATCATGCCCGGTCGGAGGCTCTTCTTCAGGGACCCGGTCGAGTTGATCCCGATCACGTCGCTTGCGCCAAAATCCTTCAACGCCTGAAGATTTGCGTGATGATTGATCCTGTGGGGCAGAATATACTCGGCGGGGTCATCCCCGTGGCGGAGGATAAAAACCATCTGATCCGTGACCATTACCTGCGCTTCCCCGTATGGATTCCTGATCGTATGCTTGTTGCATTTTTTAGTCAGGCCGCTTCTTTCCATCAAAATCGTTCCGGCGAGCACTCCCACGCGTTCCATATCGTCCTCCTGAAAATTTTTGAATTTATAACAGATACGGCAAATACAGTCAAAAAAGAAAGGTCTTTTGCAGCGGCAAATAGCATTTGACTTTTTTTGCTGCGCTGTGACATATAGCACAAAATACAAAAGGGGGGCGTGGATAATGAGCAGCCAACTTTTAGGGGTGGCCACCGACGAGAATTTTGAGGGAGAAGTCCTGAAGAGCGATAAGCCGGTTCTCATTGATTTCTGGGCGCCCTGGTGCGGACCCTGCAAGGCCATCGGACCCCTCGTTGAAGAGCTCGCCGCGGAGTATCAGGATAAGATTAAAGTCTTGAAGCTCAATGTTGACGACAGTCAAAAATCGGCGGTTGCGTACGGCGTTCGCAGTATCCCTACTCTCATCGTGTTTAAGGATGGTAAAGTATCGAACACCCTCATCGGCCTCGTGTCGAAAGAGAAACTCGAAGAATTTATCAAAAAAAGCATGTGATCGTCCGCTAAAATTGAACGGAAACTCAATCAATCTCCATTCATCTTGCATAGGAATTTGCGTGAAGTTAAAAAAAATCAGCATTGTGGCGGTCTTTCTGTTGCTTCTCGGCGGCTGTTCCTTCGATATGCCAAACATCGTGAAGGGGAACATCTATGACTTTTTCGTAAAAAAAGAGCCGTTGAAGTCCACGCCGGAAGCTCTTTACGCGCGCGGCTCGGCCGAGTATCAGAACGGCAGTTATAAGAAAGCGCGGGAAGTCTTCGTCCGTCTTAAGGAAGAGTATCCGCTTCATGAGCTCGCCATTCTGGCCGAACTGGGTATCGCTGATTCTTTTTACAGCGACAAAGAATATGCCGATGCGGAAGTCGCCTACCGCGATTTTGCGATGCTTTACCCGACGAATGAAAACGTTCCCTATGCGATATACCAGACCGGGATGTGCCACTTCGTCCAGATAGGAGCGATTGACCGGGACCAGACGGAAACCATCAAGGCCCAAAAAGAGTTTAAAAGGCTCATTGCCCTTTTTCCGCAAAGTAAATTTTCTCTGCTGGCCGAAAAAATGATCCGGGAGTGCAAAACGCAACTGGCCAAACACGAGTTCTACATCGGGAATTTTTATTTTAAGCAGAAAAAGTACGATGCCGCCCTGAAACGGTTTGAAGGGATCACACGCGATTACGCCGGTGTGGGCGTGGATTTGAAGGTCGAATCCTACATTGCGGAAACAAAAGCGCGCCTTGCCCAGGAAGAACAGGACCGGAAACTCAAAGAAGAAAAAGAGAAAGCGAAAGCGAAAACAAAGGGCAAAGAAACGCCCAAACCATAGCCATTCATTTGTTTGTTTCCAATTCAGCCATTTTGATCGTTTGGACGATGTGCCGGCGGAGCTCTTCCGGGTTGGCCGACGTGTCGACTTTAAAGTAGCTGCCGGCGGGGATTTCCTGGATGGCTTCGTAATCCTTCTTTTGCGCCGCAAGGATTTCCCAGCGGCCGTCGGACGGATTATCGGCATCCAGCTTTCTTTTTTCCAGACGAATCTTGACAATCTCATCGGGGCAGACGCATTCGATGACATATAACGGCACGTGAAGCCTGGCGGCCGCCTCTGCGGCCAGTGTGCGATCGGAGCGTTTTCTGAATGAAGCGTCGATAATCACCGGTTTTCCCTGTTCGATCTTTTGCGCGGCCAGTTCCACAGCTTTTTCATAGGTTCTTTTGGAAATATCGCTCGAATAAATGCCCTGCCCGAATGATTCGTAATGTTTTTCGGCAGGTGCGATCTGCAGCAGTTCCTTGCGCAGGACGTCCGTTCGGATCACGTCCGCGCCCAGCCGCATCGCCAGATTACGGGCCTGATAACTCTTCCCCGAGCCGATCAAACCGGCTGTGAGAATTAAGACCGGCTTTTCGAGCCTGGCCGCATAGGTATAGGCCAGATCAAAATATTTCGCAGCAGTCAGTCTGATATCGGTTCGCTCATGGTCCGGTAGTTCTTTCTGATCGAGCCGGAAGCTGATGACCTTGCCGCGCACGTAGGCATAATAACAGCGGTAAAAGTTTAAGAGGTGATGCAGATCGTCGTCTCCGGAATAACCCACGTAGGAGCGCACGAAATCTTCCGCCTGTCGCGGGTAACCGTTGTAGTCGAGGTCCATGGTCAGGAAAGCCACTTCAGCCGCCACATCGCTGAACCGGAAGCGTTCGTTGAATTCAATGCAGTCAAAAACGATAATCTCATCGGCAATACAGATATGTTCCAGATGCAGGTCGCCGTGGCAGTCCCGGATCTTGTGAGCAGCGACTCTCTTTTCCAGAAGCCGGGTGTTCATGGTTAGAAATTTAGCGACGTACGCTTTGATAAACTCATATTGATAGGCGGGGACGGTGACGTCGATATACGGTGCGGTTTGTGCAAAATTTTCTTCATGATTATGGCGGATGATTTTGATCGATCCCATTTCGTCGATCGGACCGCCGGTCTGGGCAGCCGCGTGAAAGCGCGCAATTTTCCCGGCCACGGCATCCATGACGCTTTCATCAACTTTTCCTTGAACCAGCAGGACTTTGAGCATCTTGTCGAGAGGCAGCTTCTTCATGTAGACGGCATACTCGACGATGTTATGCGCGGCGCCCGGGGAAAGGTGTCCCGAACCATCGTCGCCGATTGCTACGACATCGAGATAGATGCTGGGGGCCAGACGCCTGTTTAAACGGACTTCTTCCTCACAGTAAAATTTTCTTTTGGCGAGTGTCGTGAAATCGAGGAAACCGAAATTGACCGGCTTCTTGACTTTATAGACATAATCGCCGGCAATGAAGATGTATGAGATATGCGTCTGCAATACTTCAACCGTCTGCGGCCGGTGCGGGTAAAAATCAGGGCAAGCCATGGCGGCTGCGATATTGAAAGGGGGCATCAGTTCCTCCGATCTCGAAAAAGGTTTTTGAAGAGGCCGCATCGGCAGCCGGTCAATTCTTTAAACAATCGCCCGCTGATAATCAAGTTCAAAATACCCTTTTACACCCAAGGGCACAGACAATGGTCGCTTCAAAGGATGTCGTTTGGGCAGCGGCCCGGCAAATTATCCTTGCATGGAAACGTCAACCATGATTATTTTGCATGCGATTCATAAAGGAGTGAGCCATGTTCAAAAAACTGCGCCGGATTGCGACGGTCAAACTGGGTGGAAGCATTGTCTATTACCTGGCCCGGCTCTATGCCGCCACATTCCGGGTGAGAGTGGAAAATGAGTCCGAGTGGATCGATTATCTGGAGCAGGGCGGGAAGGTTCTCCTTTGCTGCTGGCATCAGCAGTTTTTTGTCGGTGTCCGCGTGTTTGCGCGCTACCGGAAATATCGGGCGTGCGTGATGATTTCCAAGAGCACGGACGGGGATATCGCTTCGCGGATTGCGGAGCGGGCGAAAGTCTATCCGGTCAGAGGATCCTCATCGCGGAGCGGCGGCCCGGCATTGAAAGAAATGATCACGCGACTTAAACAGGGTTGCCTCGCTGTTCATCTGCTGGACGGACCGCGCGGGCCGGCCGGCATTGTCAAACCCGGCACCATTGCTCTGGCCGCAGGCGCCGGCGCGGCCATTGCCCCGGTCTATGTGGAAGCCGACCGTGCCTGGCATGCCGGGAGCTGGGACAAGTATATGGTTCCCAAACCATTTGCGCGAGTTAAGGTAATTTTCTGTCCGCTCATGAAACTGCCGCCGATGAAGGAACACAGCGATTTTGAAGTGCAAAGGCAAATCCTGGAAAATACGCTTCAGCCTCATCTGAGGGGTTTCTCAACACCCTGTTAGCCGGACATTCGCGCGGCAGCGCCCTATGCTCAAGCGCCTGCCATCCAGGCGCGTTGCCGCAGGGCTATTTCGTTTCCTTAAAAAAGTCTTCTACTTTTTTGAAGTTGTCGTCCACAGCAGTTTTGAAATCGTCGCAGCCTTTCTTATACGCCGACATCCAGTCGGTAATTGCTTTTTTCCCTTCTTCGGGAAACATCGGCGACTTCTCCCAGAATTTGTTCACCAGTCGCTCCGTCTGCTCCTGAAGCGCCTGCATGGCGCGGAAATTATTGTCAAAGGCTGTTTTATTAAAAACGATCATCTGCTTCGCGATTTGTTTCGGGTCCATTTTTACCTCCCTCCAGCTGTTTGGGCTGTTCTTATCCTTTTCCCTTTTTTGTTGTCTTTTTTTCCGTCTGCGCGAAGTATTCGACAACCTTCTGATAACTTTCATCAGCGGCCGCCTTAAAATCTTCACGACCTTTCTTGTAACTCAGGATCCAGTCACTCATCGCTTTTTTCCCGTCTTCAGGAAACCATGCCGCCTTCTCCAGAAAACTTAATACCAGGCTTTCGGTCTGATCCTGAATTGCCGACATCGCGCTGAAACTATTGTCAAACGCCGTTTTATTGAATTCTATCACTTGTTTGGCCAGCAGGTTTTGTTCCATCGCCTCGTACCTCCCTGAATGGTTAGTTTTTTATAGGTTACCTATTTTGAACTTACTGTCTAGTTTAGCGCAATAAATTGATTTGTAAAGTTATTTATCCCGCAGGCAAAGAGAAAGCATCCGCCGTGAAAGGCCGGAGATCATTGGATGTGAGCGATACGCTGAAGAACCGTTTGCGTGCAACCTCTTCCCGGGCACGGATCACAAAAGGCGGGGTGCGGACGGCAATCCGAAGGGCGGAGATTCAAACCGTTTCTTTTTTTAACCATTGGGTGACGAGCGGTTTTTCGTTTTCGGTCCAGAGCTTTGAAAAACGAACCGCCAGAAAAGATTCATAAAGCGCATCGATCGTCTTGACGGCGTTTTCAATCAGATAGATGCGCTCCAGGAGGCTGGCCGTCGGGTCTTCCGGCGTTTCCTGCCAGTCCACAACGGGCATCTTGAGCGACTGAAAATAAAAGGTGTCGGCTTTAAAGTTGAATTCCCATTCGTTCTGATCGCGATGGAGTTTGATGCCGGTCTCTTTGACTTTTTTGCCGCGGCGAATGGCTTCCTTGCCTTCGGTGAGTTCCGCGTGCAGTCCCGAGCATACGACGCCCTGCGAATACTCTCCCTCACCCGCTTCGAGCGCGATGCGTTTGAGCAGGTGTAATTCCACTTCTTCGGTTTTGCTAAGCGCAATATGGCCGTTTCTTTCTTCCGATTTGAACCACAGCCAGGTGAGAAACTCACGCCCGATTAATGAAATATCTTCCACCGCTACATCATTTTTCTCCTTAGCGGCAAGCGCCTGCGGATACTCGTGGGGGAGGATGCGCCTGAGGCCCAGCGAAAACGTTTTTTTGAATAAATCGACAAAATCGTCGGCGACTTTGTCCGACAGAGATGAAAAATATACTTTATTCTGCCCGATGGCCCATAAAACGTCATAGAAAGAGGGGACAGGGTCGCTTTTGGTCATGAGCTCCAGTTTAACCTTTTCCTTGAGGCCCTCATTCATCGCCTTGCCGATGCGGGTCTGCCCGTGTTCGGCCAGAAATCGCCTCTGCTCTTCCATGAGACGGATTTTCATCAATTTGGGTGAAATCAACTTCCGGTCGATGCGCAACGAAAAAATCAGATAGTCGCCCAACACATAATTTGCTTTTTCAAAATCGGCGTCGAGGATATCGGTTACCGATACCCAGCCCATCCGCTTTTCTTCGGTGGAATTGCGCGCCTCCCGGAAGGAGTTGCCTTTGATCCGGGTGTTGATAAATGTAGTGAAGGCCTGCGGCAACTGGCCTTCAACTGAAAACTGCATAAAAGAGAAATTGCCCTTGACGAGACCCATGTTCCTCACCTCACAGGCGCGCACCGTATCTTATCGCCACCGCTCCTGTCAAGGATTTATGCGCTGGGAATATCTTTAGAAATCAAAGAGTTTCCCTGAAGTCCAAAATAAATTATCCATAGACAGAGACTTTTTTTTATGTTACGAAACGTCGTCTTTTTGGTGCAATCATTATGAAAATTAAGAAGGTCGGCATCATTGCCAACATCGAAAAAGAAAATATTGCCGTCTTTGCCGGCGCTTTAAAGAAGTGGCTGGAAGCGAGAGGGATCAAAGTATCCCTGGAAGCAAATCTGGCCGCCGCCATTGGCGGAAGCGGCGGATTCAAACTTGAGGACCTGGCATCCAAGGTGGATTTGATTGCCGTTTTGGGCGGCGACGGCACCATGCTCCGGACGGCCCGCTACGTTGCGCAGCACCCCGTTCCCATCGTCGGTATTAATATGGGAACCTTCGGCTATCTGACCGAAGTCAACTTAAACGAAACCTATGATGCGCTCGAACTCATTTTGAAAGGCGATTTCGTCACCGAAAAAAGAATGATGCTGGATGTGAAAATCCGCCGCGGCAATAAGACTATCGGCTCGGGCATCGTTCTGAATGACGTCGTGATCAACCGCGGCAATCTCTCCCGTATTGTCGAGCTGGAAACATCCATTGATAATCAATATCTGACCACGTATAAGTCGGACGGCCTTATTATTTCCACGCCCACGGGATCGACGGCTTATTCCCTTTCCGCCGGCGGTCCGATTGTCTTCCCCGGCAAGGAATTAATCATCATCAATCCGATCTGTCCCCATACCCTGACCAACCGGCCCGTTATCTTTCCGGAGGACGCCTCGCTGCAAATCACGCTATGGTCGAAGGAAAGCGGCGCAACGGTAACGCTGGACGGCCAGGAATCTTACCGGATCAGCTCCGGCGATATCATGACGATACGAAAATCAAAATATTATACAAGGCTGGTTCTTTCACCGCACCGAAGTTACGGAGAAATCTTGCGATCCAAACTGGGTTGGGGCAGTATACCTTCAGGGGCTGGAAAAAGAAAAAATGCTTCATGATCTGAGTATCACCAACTTTGCCATCATCGACGAACTGCATGTGTCGTTTGATGGCGGTCTGAACATTATTTCGGGGGAAACGGGTGCCGGCAAGTCCATTTTGATCGGTGCCGTGAGCCTGCTTTTGGGAGATCGGGCAACGGCCGACATGATCCGGTCGCAAACGGACACGGCCACCGTTGAAGCGCTCTTTAACATCGAAGGCAACCTTCCCCTTCAGGAAAAACTCGCCCAGATGGGATTTACGGCGGACGGTGAACTGGTTATCCGCCGCGTGATTTCCCGGACCGGCAAAAACAGGGCGCAAATCAACGGGCAGATGGCGACGCTCGCCAACCTGGCCTCCATCAGTGAATCACTGATCAATATCTGCGGTCAGCATGAGCATCAGGTGATTCTGTCTGCGGAAAATCATATCGACATCCTCGATGAATTCGGCGGCTGCCTGGGAGCCCGCGAGGCTTATGAATCCGTTTATGCGCGGTATCAAAAGATCTGCAGTGAAATGGAAAGACTGGAAACGCTGCGGCGCAGCCGTGCGGAGAAGACGGATCTGATCCAGTTTCAACTCACCGAAATAAGAGATCTGAATCCCATTGCGGATGAAGACGTTGCGCTCACGGATGAAAAGAAAGTGCTGGCAAACGTCCAGAAGCTGGCGGGGTGGGCCAACCGGGCCTATGCGCTGCTTTACGCCGACAAGGGCTGCATTAATGATCAGCTCAAAGAAGTACTCCTGCAGATCAGGGAAATCCAGAAAATTGACACGGGATTGAATCTGCCGGCAGCCGATATGGAGGGCAGCTACGCCGTCCTTCAGGAAGCCGCGCTGACGCTGCGCGATTATACGAAGCGCCTGGTTTTCGATCCCGAGCGCCTCGCGGCAATCGATGAGCGCCTCGACGCGCTTTCCCGCCTCAAGCGCAAACACGGCGGAACGCTCGCGGCAGTGCTGGGCCGCAAGCAGGATATGGAGGAAGAGCTTGAACGGGTTTCGGGCGTAGAGGAAGAACTGGCGGGGCTTGCCAAAGACAAACCCGCCGTCGTCGGAGAACTACAAAACAAGGCCCGGGCACTTTCCGTGCTGAGGCTGCAAGCAGCGGAGTTGCTGAAAGATGCGGTCGATGCCGAAATCCGTGATTTGAACATGCCGCATGCATCGTTCTCTGTTGAGTTTTTGCAGCACTGTTCAGATGACGAAAATTCATATGGCCCGAAAGGCGGCGATGATATAGAATTTTACCTGACCGCGAACGCCGGCGAGGCGCCGAAGCCCCTGCAGAGAGTGGCGTCCGGAGGAGAATTATCCCGCATCGTGCTGGCGCTGAAAAATGTCTTGTCCCGAACCGGATCGGTGGCCACGATCGTGTTCGATGAAGTCGACCAGGGCATCGGCGGTGCCACGGCAGAAATTGTCGGGCGTAAATTAAAAGAGGTTTCAGTCCATCATCAGGTGATTTGCATTACACATCTGCCGCAAATTGCCAGTTTCGGCGGCCGTCATCTGCGTGTGGCGAAGCTCGTCATCGACGGCCGGACGGCAACTGTGGTGGATCAGATCGACGAGCAGCAAAAAGTAGAAGAGATCGGCCGGATGCTGGGCGGCGTGGACGTTACGGATACTGCGAGAGATCACGCCCGTGAGATGCTTTCCGCAGCCGGCGCGGCCCGCAATGCCGCCGATACAGGAAGGAGCAAGCATGCTAAGAAAAGCACGCATCGGTGACGTTAAAATCATTCACCGCCTGATTAATCTGTCGGCGGGAAAAGGGGAAATGCTGCCCAGGTCTTTGATGGATATCTATAATTCCGTGCGCGATTTCATTGTTTATTACGATGAAGACGAACAGAATATTGTGGGGATCTGCGCCATGAATATTATCTGGGAAAACCTGGCCGAAATCCGTTCTCTTTATGTGGCGGATGCCCACCGAAAAAAAGGCATCGGCCGGAAACTGGTCGAATTTTGCATTTCCGAAGCTATTACCCTCGAGTTGTTTCGCATCTTTTCGCTGACCTATAAAAAAGAATTCTTTGCCCGACTGGGGTTTAAGGAGGTGGACCGTTCCACCTTGCCGGAAAAGATCTGGTCGGACTGCTTCCGCTGCTCCAAATATCCCGACTACTGCGACGAAGTCGCCATGATCATCGAACTATGAAGCATCTGCGAATCCTCGGTCTCCTTTTGTTGATTGTTGCCGTGGCGTTGACCGGTTGTGCGCGCAAAACGATCGATAAGCCTGATACGATACCGCCGGGGCGCGAGCTTGCGGATGCGGATGCCGGGAGCCGGGAATCTGTGGATGACCTGGATAACGCATCTCTCATTCTGGCGATTGATCGCAGCCTGCAATTTTATGACGGCGCCGGACGCGATCAGACCTTTTACATTGCGGACAGACCTGTCGGTGCAAACCAGATGAAAGAAACGCTCATGGCTTTCCGCGCCATCGTGCAGTCCGGTAAAAGCCTGGAGCAGAAGAAAAAAAGCATCGCCGAAGATTTTCATCTGCTGCGTGCGGCCGGACAAACGGGCGAGGGAGACGTTCTATTTACCGGCTATTATGAACCGCTGCTGGAAGGGTCTTTGGTGCGGACGGATAAATATAAGTATCCGCTATACAGACCGCCGCCCGACATCGTGACGGAAAAAATATCCAGGAACGAAACGCGGATCGGCCGGAAGGAAAATGGTCGGATCGTTCCCTATTACACACGACGGGAAATCGATGTGGACGGCGTTTTGCAGGACAAGGGGCTCGAATTGCTCTGGGTGTCGGATCCTGTCGAATTGAATTCCCTGCACACCCAGGGATCGGGAAAGATCCGGTTCGAGGACGGGAAAATCGTGACGGTCGGCTATGCTCAGAACAATGGCCGGCCTTTCCGCTCCGCGACCATGAACATGCTTGCGCAAAATAAAATTGGTAAGAGCGATTCATCCTATCGCGGATTCAAATTATGGCTCAAAGGCCGAAGCGAAAAAGAAGTCCTGGAAATCCTCAGCCACAACGAGCGCTATATTTTCTTCCGGTTTCTGGATAAGGAGCCTGTCGGATGCCTGGGCCAGCCGGTAACACCGGGCCGCACGATTGCCACCGATCCGGATTTTTTCCCCGAAGGCGCTCTGGCTTTCATCCGATTGCGAAAGCCGGTCCTGGATAATGATTATAACGTTGTGGGCCGCGTCGACTTTTCGCGCTTTGTTCTGAATCAGGATAAGGGATCGGCCATCAGGGGCCCCGGGAGGGTCGATCTATTCTGCGGGTTCGGCGAGGACGCCCGGGCCACAGCAGGCAGTCTGAAAGAAAAAGGGGAGCTCTATTTTCTGCTCATCAAATAGGCTTCCACCGCAGCAAATTGCAGCGCCCCCCGAGACAAGAGGTTTGTGGAATGACCGACGACGAAACCATCGATGAAATCCTCGGCGGAAGTTTAAAAATCCGCCAGAGCAAACGCGGCTATCGTTTTAATCTGGATTCGCTCATCCTGGCGCATTTTGTGTCTCTGAAATCCAGGAGCGTCAGCCTTGATCTGGGCTGCGGCAACGGCATCATGGCACTGGTTCTGGCGAATCGCTATCCCGCGTCGCGCTGGCACGGCCTCGAGGTTCAGGAAGGTCTCGCGACGCTTGCGAAAAAGAATGTCGAACAAAACGGTCTGGGTCATCGCGTGATCATTGACACGGGGGACGCGCGGGATATTAAAAAAATATACGGGTCAGGCTTCTTTGATACCATTGTTTTTAATCCGCCCTATCGCAAGATGGATTCAGGCCGGATCAACCCGCTGCCGGAGAAAGCCATTGCCCGTCATGAAATCAGCGGTTCGCTCAGTCATTTTCTTTCAGCGGCAAAGTACGCGCTCCAACCGAAGGGCCGGGTGTTTACGATTTATCCGGCGACCCGTCTGGTGGAAGTGATCAGTCTGTTTCGCAAGAAAGATATTGAACCCAAAAGAATGAAACTGGTCTATTCGGATGCCCTTTCCAATGCGGAATTTGTTCTGGTTGAGGGCAGGGATTCTTCGCGTGAGGAGCTGAAAGTCGAGCCGCCGCTTTATATTTACGACGAGCCAAAGAAATATACTAAGGCTATGAAACAGATGTTTGCCGATCTCGCTGCTCTTCCGGGAACGGGCTGATTCGTGAGCGCCAACGCCTTCGTTCAATGGTCGCGTGAGGAGGTTTGCCGGCGTTTCGGTTTTTAAACGCCTGCCTTCGCTCAGAGAGTTTCCTTTTTTGTCCAGAGATCATGCAGTCTGAATACCTGATTCAAAATGACGGCCAGCACCGTGCAGAGCGTCAGCGAGGAATCGAAGAGCGGCCTGAGCCACGGGTAGACGCTTGCATAGAGTTCGGGCAGCATATCGAGGCTCAAGCCGAACATCAGGGACACACCGATCACAAATGTTCTCCGGACGTCCGCACCCGCTCCCAGGATGATTCTTAATCCCGACATGATCATGAAACTCGTGACAAAAATCAGGATCGCGCCCATGACGGGGGACGGCATGATAGAGAAGAGCAATCCGATTTTGGGAGAGAAACCCAGCAGGATAAAGAGCGCGCCGGCGCCGTATCCGATCCAGCGGCTTGTCGCTTTGGTCGCGTCACTCAACGCTACATTGCTGGCCGAGGTGTCCGACGCCATTCCCCCCACGAGACCGGACGCGGTGACGCAGAGGGAGTCGGCAAACAGGCCGTTTCCGATCCGCTTCATATCCGGTTCCTTCCACTCGGCGTCGTTGACTTGCTCGGCCATGATCAGGTTTCCAAACGACTTCAGGGCGCCGGTGATCGAGACGATCAGGAAGGCCGGAAGCAGCGACCAGCGAAAAGAGATGTCCAGCATGCCCTCGTAAATCGGCAGCGCTACCCAGGGTGCGTCGAGAAAAGACTTAAACTGCGTCGCGGTAATCTGCCCCGTCAGGATCGAAAGTGAATAGCCAAAGACCATCCCGACCAGAACGCTGTACATTTTTAATTTGGGCTTTCCCCACAGATTGACGACGACCATCAGGAAAAGCGTCAGCGCCGCAACCAGGAGACTCGTTCCCCGGATGGGCTCTCCTTCGAAGCTGACGCCCAGAAATTTCGAGGTGGCCAGGGGGATCAGGCCCAGCGCGACCATCAGAACGACCAGGCCGGTGATCTCGGGAGGAAAGAGGAATTTAAGACGATGAACCACCCGCGAGAACGCCGCTTCGAAAAGGCCGGCGGCGATCGTCATGCCCCGCACGAGAGGAAGTCCGCCGAGCCAGGCGGCTTCCATGGAAGCTGTGAAAAAGTTGGGGCCGCACAGATTCGGACAGAGAAACCCCGACCCGACGATGCCGCACCGCAAGGCCTGCAAAATGGTGCCGATGCCGCAGGCGATCATGGTGAGGGCAACGACGGTGCCGACCTGACTTAAGCTTCCGCCGATTTCCGTCACCATGACCACGGGCAGAACGAGTGTGCTGGACATCAGAAAGATATGCTGCACACAAAGCAGGACAAGTGCCCCAACGGGGGGCCGGTCATCAACGCCGTAGATCAGATGCGGGGGTCTTTTTGCCATAATTACATTTTCATCCAGATCGGGCTCGACAGGAAGAAATCCGCTCCGATCATGAATATTTCATTATCGATTTTGACCTTCCGGATATAGGCGACTTTCCGGCTGGGAAGGTTTGCTCCTGGTTTCGGCCACATGTACTGAATCCAGGCGTCATCATTTTTTGCAAGCTTCTGAAGCATCTCTTTCACAACAAGCCGTCCCAGTGCGTCCTTGAATCCCGTCAGGTCCCGGTGCATGCCGGGGAAAGCAGGGTCCACGACGGACCGGCCCTTATCGTCCATGACAAAGACATATGTGCCCAGGAAATAGAAAGGGGTTGATGTGTCGCGCAACTGAGCGAAAGTGACATCCTTCCCCCGGGTCTTTAAGAGCTCGGCGGCGCGATCGACCCGCTCTTTGATGAAGGCCTTTTCCATTTTGATGTCGTAGATACCACAGCCGACGGCATAGGTCTTTCCATCCGGCGTGACGGCCTTGCGGATATAGGAACTTTTCCACAGCGGTGTGAATTGCGTCCGTTCCTCCCAGAGATAAAAGACCCAGCCCGAGGCATGTTTTTCGGGCTTCCGGGCGATATCGGTGATCATGCGGATGACGGGCTTGCCGTTCATGTCTTTGAGATGGATGAGATTGCTGCCGATGAGCTGTTTTGTAACCGGATGAAAAACGCAGGTGCCGTCAAGATCATAAATGAAGATATAATAGTCGTCGTTGAACCATTTGGATCCCGGGACGGCAAAGTCTCCGAAGGCGGTCTGCCCTTTTGCTTCGATCGCGTCGGCTGCGCTCTCCACCAGAGAAACCAGTTCCTTTGTATCTTCATAGAGGTAGGGTACGGCGGGGTCCGCAGTATGACCGGCGGAGGAGGCGGCAAGCCAAAAAAGCAGGATGACCGGAATCAAGCGACTTTTTTTCGGCATAGAGGTCTCCTGAAATGGACTTTCTATTTTGAAAATTTCCAGAAACCCTTTCGACACGGATAACGCCTAAATATCCACTCAAGTCCGCCGTCGGCCGGGTTTCTCCTCCAATTGCCTGCGGCGGCTGATTTCATTCTTCATGACTCGTTTCACGATAGCCGCCAATTCGCGATCCGCCAGTGCTTCCGTGCATTCGTCGATCATCCGCTTATCTCTTTCCCGGAGAGTAAACTTCGGTGTGCCGGTCGTGTCTCGTCTTGGCCTTTGACGGGCGGGGTTATACCCGACCGTAAAGTGAATCTCCTTGATTGCCGCCCATCCGGCCAGTTCGTTCATTTTTTGACGAATGTCTTCTTTCATGAAATGCAACTGCTGCACCCAGACCGAAGAGGTTGTTTTTACAAACAGGGTTCCGGACCGCAAGGTTTCGGGTTCGGTTTGCGCGGCAATTTGCGGGCCGACCGCTTTCGGCCAGAGCTTGATGAGGGCATTTTCTTCCAGCTTGTCGGCCATGCCCCTTTTTTTCAAGACGGAAAACAAGATTTCACCGATGGATTGCAGACGCCTCTGTGAGTATCTTCTTCTCATGGTTCAGTGTGTGACATAATTTGAACGGATGATCAAGGTGAATCAAAAATCGGCAAAGGGATTTGAACGGATTCCTGTGATTTTACCTGAGGCGGGGACTGCCCCAGAATGTTGCGCAATTGCCTGGAGATATCGCCGATGGTGAAAGGTTTCTGAATGAACCCGCTGCAACCGCGGTCAATGATTTCGGCGGCCCGGCCGTTTAAGCTGTAACCGCTGGACAAGAGGACCTTGATGTGGGGGTTTATTTTCTTAAGTTCATTGAAAATTTCGCCGCCGCCCATGTCCGGCATGACCATATCGAGGATCACCAGGTCAATATCCGATTGACGCCGTCTATAGGTGTCGAGGGCGGCGGGGCCGTCCTGGGCCGTGATGACGGTGTAACCCATCGCCTTGAGCATTTCACCCGCTACATCCAGAACGATGGCTTCATCGTCGATAAGCAGAATGGTTTCCCTGTAAAGTATTGCGTCTGCGGCGGAATCCTGATCCGAAATCTTGCCTTTTTCGTCTTTCTTAACGGAGGCGGGAAGGTAAATATTGAACGTCGAACCCTGGCCCTTTTCCGAATAGACGTTAATAAAACCGTTGTGATTTTTGATGATGCCGTAAACGGAAGCCAGCCCCAATCCGGTGCCTCGCCCCATTTCTTTGGTCGTAAAGAAGGGCTCGAATATTCTTTCCCTGGTTTTTTCATCCATGCCCACGCCGGTATCGGTTACGGAAATTTTTACATAACGACCGCTTTTGCCGGTGTATGATTTAAAGCGACTTTCGTCGATGACCGTATTCTTTGTTTCGATATAGAGATCCCCGCCGCCGGGCATTGCCTGCCAGGCATTGACGAACAGGTTCAGGAGCACCTGTTCGATTTGTCCCTGATCGATATCAGTTGACCAGAGATGATTTTCAAATTCGCGGTGGATGTGTATTTCTTTCTTGGTTCGGCCGATGGTTTGAGATGTCTTGTCTATTAAGTCGTTCAAGTCAACCCGTTTGACTTCGTACTTGCCACCGCGGGCGAAACCAAGCAGTTGTTTGGTTAGATTCGCGCCGCTCATCACGAGGGTTTCGATTGTTTTGACATGTTCATAAGACGGATCGTTCTTGCCGATTTTCAAGAGGGCCAGGGAGGTATGCCCCTGAATCCCCATCAGCAGATTATTAAAATCGTGAGCGATTCCGCCGGCCAGGGTACCGATGGATTCCATCTTCTGCGCCTGCAAAAGCCGGGTCTCCGTTTTTTTCTGTCCGGTGATATCGTGCATGAAGTTTAAAGTGGCCGGTGCGTTTTCCCAAAGAATCGCTACACTGTTGGTTGCCACCCAGATGGTCGCGCCTTCCTTATTCACAATCCGGAAACTGATATTGACGGCCGAGGTATCGCCCCGGAGAATGGTTTTCTGCTGCTCGAAGACCATTTCCCGGTCTTCTGAAATGACGAGGTTAATAAAAGAAATCAACTGGAGATCGCTTACGGAGTATCCGAGCATTCGTTCCGTACAACTGTTGGCGTACGTCATTTTCCCGTCGGTGATAATGAAAATCGCTTCATTGGAATATTCGATCAGTTGACGGTATTTTTCCTCCGATTTCAGCAGCGCTTCTTCATTTTTTCGTCTTTTGGTAATGTCCTTGGAAACGACGGATACGGCGATGATATTCGGGGGGTCGGCAGAGTCTCTGACCGGGCTGAAGGTTCTGAGGAAATATTCTCCCTCGCGGATGCCCTGATGTTCGTCGTGAATGGAGATACCCGTTTCATAGACGGTTCTGACTTTGGATTCAAATTCGGCGCTTTGCTGGGGCGAGTGAAAGTCTTTGAAGGAAAGACCGGCGGCTTTTCCTTTGGGGATGTTCATACGTTCTGCGTGGTTGCTGTTCATGAAAAGGTAGCGGCCGTTGATATCGACAAGATAGAGGCAATCGCTTGTGGAGTCGACGAGGTTACGGTATTGATTCTCAATCCCGATTTGCTCTTGAACCTTCCGGGTCAGTTCCGTAATTTTGTGTTCGAGCTCTGCGTAGGTCAGCTTTGCTTCCATTGACGCACCAGGTGTTCGGCTACACTAATTTCTTAAACTCCTCGGCGAAAATATCAAATGTCCGTTGATCAAATAAAACGTGGCGCATGACGCTGATGGCCGTGTTATCGCGTGCAAATTCAATGCAGGTCGTAAGGGCCAGATGGGCAGCTTCATGGATTGGATAACCATAAACCCCGCAACTTATAGCCGGAAAGGAGACGCTTTGCAAGCCGTTCTTTACGGCGAGCTTCAAACTGTTTTCATAGGCGGAGGCAAGCAGCCGGGCTTCATCATGGGCGCCGCCGCGGTAAATCGGTCCCACGGCATGAATCACAAAACGCGCTTTGAGGTTGCCGGCCGTGGTGATTACGGCATGGCCCGTCGGGCAGCCTCCGATCTTACGGCACTCGGCCATGATAGCGGGTCCCCCGGCGCGGTGAATGGCGCCATCCACTCCGCCGCCGCCGGCCAGATGGCTGTTCGCGGCATTGACGATGGCGTCCGTCGTTTCCCGGGTGATGTCCCCCGGAACAATCTCAATCTCGGTTTGATTGAAAGTCGATTTCATCTTCAGGGCTCCGGCGGGATGGGGGTTCCTTCACCGTAAACCAGCATCCGGTAGGTTTTGGCGATGCGATCCCAGTTGTCTTCGCGATCCATCGACCAGTAGCGGCCGATGACTGATACCACCTGTCCCAGCTGCAAAGCGTGACATTTTTCTTCCACCTGGCGAATATAGCGGGCGCCGCTTTCCGGTAATTCACCGCGTCTGCCCAGCATGCTGTGAATAAAAAGACGGGAAACACCCTGCTTCCTGGCCAATTCCATCAGGGCCAGAAGGTGTTCGATAGATCCATGGGAACTGAAAAAAGAAACGATACCCATGAGGTGCAAAGCTTTGCCGTTTTGCTGGGCCTTCCGCATGACATTAATGAAGGCGTTGTTTTGATAAAACTGGCGCTCAGCGATGGACTGATCGATCTTCAGACGGTCGGAATAAATCCGGCGGCCCGCGCCCATGTGCAGATGCCCCGCTTCCGAATTGCCTACGGTCTTCGGAGGCAATCCCACGGCCGTGCCGGATGCGGCAAGAAGCGATGAGGGGTAATCCCTGAGCAGCTTGTCCATAACCGGCGTCGAAGCGCTCGCGATTAAATTGCCCGTCGGGTCTTCGCGGTAGCCCCAGCCGTCGAGAATGATCAGCAGCAAACGCGTCACCGGCGCAGAGGATGTCTTGTCGGGCCTGATGAGTGAAGCACCGGTCATCGAAGGAGGCGTGGGCAATCCCAGTAAATCGAGAATTGTCGGGGCGACGTCCGTCATCTCGCCTGCGGGTTTCAGGGTGAGCTTGCCCTCCGGGTGCAGCAGAATGAAAGATACAGGGCTGTCGGTATGGCCCGTATCGATACCGCCCTCCGGGTAAAGCCATTTTTCGACGGTCCCATGGTCGGCCGTGACGATGATGGCCATATTTTGCCGGCGTGCTTCGTCAATCAGAATTCCGGCCTGCCGGTCCACAGCTGTGACGGCCCGGATCACCGCCGGTTCATTTTCGATGTGGCCGACGACGTCCACATTCGGGAAGTTAACGACCGTAAAATTGCATTCGGGGTCTTTGATCTTGCCGAGGGCTGCCCGGGTGATTTCGGAAATGGACATTTCCGGAGCTTCGTCAAACAGCTTAACGTCCTTGCGGGTCGGGATGACGATCCGTTCTTCTCGGGGCAGCGGGTCGTTCTTCTTACCGTTGAAAAAGAAACTCACATGAACCGCTTTTTCCGCTTCAGTGATTTTTGCCTGACTCAGACCGTTTGCCGCGATAACGTCGCTTACGGTATCGGTCAGAACGCCCTCGGGCGGGAAAGCGACCTGAACATTCAGACCCTTCTGATACTCAATCATAGTGGCGAAGCTCACTGAGAGTTCTGGATCGACGGGGAATTCATGGAAGTGCGCTTCAGTGAAGCTGCGGGTTAACTCAATTTCGCGCTCGCCGCGGATATTATAGAAAATGACCGAATCACCCGATTTGATTCGCCCTGCAGGGTTGCGTTCCTGATCGACGAGGACCAGCGGCAGAAGGGTTTCATCTTCTTCGCCCCGCAAGTAGGCCAGGTGGACAGCCTGGGACATCGGGAATTTGACTTCAGGGCCCATGGGAATACCTGCTTATCCGTTGGTCATGTTTATTTGAAGTGCCTCTCTAGCGAAATAACGGCCGCCTGTAAAGGGAAAAGATTGCCGCAGCGCTGAAAAGCCTTTTAAACTTGAAAATTAGGCGCTTAAATGATAGAGGCCTCGAAAGCATTTCAGGAAGGTTTTTATGCAGGCGTCGGGTGCCGGGAAGAAGGATCAACAGGAGAGTCTGTGCGAAGAACTGCTGCGCGAGCGGGCGGTTGTTCTGAGCCGGGCCGGCTTTGCCGTGGAGGATGCGCTGGAAAGACTGGCGAAAATTGAGGAACAGATAAAGGATAAGCTCCGGTATTTTTATTCGGATCAGAAGGATGATTCCGTTCCCGGCGGGCAGAGCCGGCAGGCGTTTCTTAACGACATTAATTTAATCATCGATCAATTCAATGCCGCATGTCAGAAAGCGGAAATCCAATTCTACTACTTGATTGTGACGCGCGAAGCCCTGGGGCTGAGAAGACATGAAACGGTTCAGAGACTCTACCGGGTTCCTCCGAAAAAGAAAAAGATGCAGGCTATTTGATGGACAGGTACAAGAAGCAGCGAACACGGATGGTGGAAACGCAGATTCGGAGCCGTGCGATCAGCGATCCCGGCGTCTTGAAAATAATGGAAACCATTCCCCGTCATCTCTTTGTCGATGAGGGCCTCATCGATCAGGCATACAGCGACAACCCGCTGCCCATCGGCGAACGACAAACGATCTCTCAACCCTATATTGTCGCTTTAATGTCGCAGGCTTTGGATTTGAAGGGCAGGGAGCGCGTTCTGGAAATCGGGACCGGGTCGGGTTATCAAACGGCAATATTGGCTAATCTGGCCGATCGCGTTTTTTCCATCGAGCGGGTGGCCGCGCTGGCGACCCGTGCCCGGAAGATTTTAGACAGACTCAATTGTTATAACGTCGCTATCCGTGTCGGGGACGGATCTTACGGATGGAAGGAAGAAGCGCCGTTTGATGCAATTATTACGACTGCCGCTGCTCCAAGGGTTCCGCAGTATCTGGTCGAACAGCTTATTCCGGGAGGCAGAATGGTCGTTCCGATCGGCAATCGTGACGTCCAGACGCTTTATAAATTCACCCGCTCAACTGAAAATCCCGATGAAATAAAGAAAGAAGATCTGGGAGGCTGCCGTTTTGTCAGCCTGATAGGAGAAAGCGGATGGAAAGAATGAATCAGCAAAGGCCGGTTCTTGCGAACCGATCCCGCTTTGCCTGCGCATTTTACCTGGTCCTTCTTCTGGCGGCCTCTATTGCTCTGCTTTCGTTGATTTCGTGCGCCGGTTCATCTGTAAAGAAAGGTACGGCCAAAGGTGTTTATCACATCGTCAAAAAAGGGGAAACCGCCTACAGCATCGCCCGGGCCTATTCCGTCAGCCTGCAGGATTTGGCAGAAATAAATAATATCACGGACGTATCGAATATTAAGGAAGGCTCTGTCATTTTTATCCCGGATGCCAATCAGGTCATCGACGATGTCATGGTTTCAGCCAGAAAGGCGGACGAGACAAAGCCGCGTGATGCAAGCATCATTAACCCGGCGGATACCGGGCCGCAGGCATCAGGGAAACCGGCCGACAAGGCGCTCGCCAGAACAGTTGGTCCGAATCCCGAGCCGGGCGATCCCGGGGCACAAGCTTCAAAAATACCGGCTGAGCCGCCCGCGGGTGCAGAAGATAAAACCAGGACGGGGCAAAGACCGCTTTTCTCTGAAAATGAAGTACGGACCCAAAAGGGAAGCTTTGCCTGGCCGGTCAAGGGCACTGTAAAAACCCGCTTCGGTATTCAGCCCAACAAAACATACCATAACTGGATCAAAATTGTCTGTCCTGCCGGCGCGAAGGTTAAAGCGGCCGCCGGCGGAACAGTAATCTTTTCCGCCGGCCTGAAGGATTTCGGCGAAACGATCATCATCCGCCATGCAAATGATTTCGCAACCGTATACACGCATCTGAAGAAGAGATACGCCAGAGCGGATCAGAGCGTCAAAAAAGGTGAAGCTATCGCACTGGTGGGAGAAATAGATGAAGCCGGGGAGGCTTATCTCAATTTTGAAATACGCCTGAAGGGGAAGGCCCGGAATCCGCTTTTCTACCTGCCCTGATTACGCTGGCCGGCCGGTCATGTAACATTTCTGAAGTATTTCACTAAATTGCATTAATTATTGACTAATTGTCCGAACTATGTTAATCTGCTCCGCTATATAGAAAGGCAGGGAGCATAAAATGTTTAAAGTAGGTGATTTGGCAGTGTATCCGGCACAAGGTGTCGGTGTCATTGAAGCTATTGAAAATAGAGAAGTTATGGGAAAAAAGCAGCCCTTTTATGTCATGAAAATTATGGGTAACGGTATGAAGATCATGATTCCCACGACTTCAGCCAAGGCCGTAGGACTTCGTGAAGTCATCATGGAAAAGGAAATACCCAAAGTTTACGAAATCTTGCGCAATAAAGACGTAACCATTGACAAGCAGACCTGGAACAAGCGTTACCGGGAATATCTGGAAAAAATAAAAACGGGCTCGGTTTTTGAAATTGCCAGTGTCTTGAGGGATTTGTTCATTTTGAAAAGCGACAAAAACCTTTCTTTCGGCGAGCGGAAGATGATGGATACGGCGAAGAATCTGCTGGTGAAGGAAATATCCGTGGCCACCAATGCCCAGGAAGCTAAAGTTGAACGCGATTTGCAGATGATTTTTACCGTGCAATAAAACCCGTAATTTGTCCGGTTCATGCGCAGCTCTTTGAAAACTGAAGAATGGACAGATCGTTTTTCCTGATCAGGGAAAAAAAGAGACCTCCCCATTATTGAGTAATCGATTAGTCTGCTTATATTAAGACACATATTACATTAATTCTATTTTTTTAGAAAAGGAGGTGACGTATTTGATCATAAGAATTCTATTGGCTTTAGCCTGTTCGGTTAGCGGTTATTTCATCGTTTACTACATGGCAGCAGATAGTTCATATGCGTATTTCCAAGGAATTATTGGCTTTATCGTAGGTTTAATCATTGCGCTGCTGGTCATCAGAGTTGAAAAAGATATCCGCAAACTTTCCCTCAGAATCATCGCGGGCGGTGTCATCGGTATGGTCATCGGCTTGCTCGTCGCGTTAATCCTTGGCTTCGGCTTGAATATGGTCATCAAGATCACGCAGAATCAGCTCGTCGTTCCATGGATTTATCTGCTTCTGACGGGGATTCTGGGTTATCTGGGATTGGTTCTCGGATCGAAAAAAGCGGAAGAATTCAGCTTTCACGCAGCGGAGGGGAAAGCATACGCTGACCATCGCTTACTGGATACCAGCGTTATTATCGACGGAAGAATCGCGGATATCTGCGATACCGGTTTTATAGACGGAGAATTGATTGTTCCGCGTTTTGTGCTCAATGAGCTGCAATTTATTGCAGATTCGTCTGATTCAATGAAACGATCGCGGGGACGGCGGGGCTTGGATGTTCTTAATCGGATGCAAAAAAGTTCGGCCATCAATATTGAAATCGTGGAACAGGATTTTCCGAAGATCAAGGGCGTAGACGGCAAACTCGTAGCTCTGGCCCAAAAGTTAAATGCCAAGCTCATGACCAATGACTATAATCTGAACAAGGTTGCCGAATTGCAGGGTGTTCGGGTCCTGAATGTCAATGAGCTCGCCAATGCGATGAAGCCCGTTGTTTTGCCCGGAGAGCAGATGCTGGTCAAAATTATCAGAGAGGGCAAGGAACCGGGGCAAGGCGTCGGTTATCTGGATGACGGGACCATGATTATCGTCGACAGCGCACAAAGAATGATTAACACGACGGTTGAGGTCGTGGTGACCAGCGTGCTGCAAACAACGGCCGGCCGGATGATTTTCACCGAGTTAAAGGAAGCCGCCGAAAAGAAAAGCAGCAATCAATAAGCAACAATTGTTATGTCTTTTTTGCCGGATAGAAATACCTCTGGCGGGCAGGCCCGGGAAATATATTCCGGGCCTGCTTTTTTATACGAGGTCTAATTCCAAAAGGCCGGAAGGCGGGTCGAATCTGTCGTTTGGCCATTTATGGAAGCGCAGGTGTAAGAAACGACAAAGTGTCCACTTATGACCGCAGATGAGGGCGTTATGAAAACAGTGGCGATTATTCCAGCGGGCGGATCCGGTAAGAGATTGGGTTCCGAAATTGCCAAACAATATCTTTCACTGCAATCCCTGCCGGTTCTGGTTCATACACTCCTGGTTTTTCAGAAATCCGATTTGATAAATGAGATTGTCCTGGTGGTGCCTGCGGATGATTTGGCATTCGTGCGCGACCGGATCGTTGAAAAATACGAATTGCGGAAAGTGTCGACCGTTGTCGCGGGTGGCCGCGAGCGTCAGGATTCCGTCCGGAACGGTTTTTCGGCCATAACAAAAGCATGCGATGTGGTCATCATTCACGATGGCGTGCGTCCCTTTGTGACCCAGGACATGATTGCCCGGGTTGCAAAAGCTGCGGTCGAAGACGGCGCCGCTTCCGTCGGCGTCCGGGCGAAGGACACCATTAAGGAAGCGACGGCCGAGAACGTCGTCACGGCAACACTGCCCCGCAACAATCTGTGGCAGACTCAGACTCCGCAGGCGTTTCAATATGACCTTTTGCGCCGGGCTTTTACCCAGGCCGGTGATGACCGCTATTATGGAACGGATGATGCGTCGCTGGTTGAACGAACGGGCGCGAAAGTCCGCATGGTTGACGGCTCCTATGATAATATCAAAATTACGACGCCGGAAGATTTGATTGTGGCGGAAGCATTGATGAAAGAAAGAACGAAGGGGAAAATAATTTATCGCAGCGGGCTGGGTTACGACAGCCATCGGTTTGCACCGGGCAGAAAGCTGATCCTGGGCGGCGTGGAAATTCCCTGCGACCGGGGACTGGCAGGCCATTCCGATGCGGATGCACTCCTGCATGCGGTTTGTGATGCGCTCCTGGGGATGGCGGGCTCAGGGGATATCGGGAGACATTTTCCGGATACCGATCCGGCCTACAAAAATATTTCCAGCCTTGTTCTTCTGGAACGGGTCAAGCACATCATTGAGTCGAAGGGGTTGAGCATCAATAATATAGATGCGACGATCATGCTGGAAAAACCGAAACTGGCGCCTTATGCAGAAGCGATGGTCGCCTCGATCGCAAAAACACTGAATATTCCGGAGACAGCCGTCAATGTCAAAGCCAAAACAAACGAAGGCATGGGCTTTGTCGGACGCGAAGAAGGCATCGCCGTGCTGGCCATAGCCACCGGCATGGAAAGGATGACGAATGATTGACGCGCCCAGAGTTCGCTTTGCGCCGTCGCCCACCGGTGAGCTGCATGTGGGGAATGCGCGCACGGCTCTATTTAACTGGATGTTTGCCCGCCATCACAAAGGCAGTTTCATCCTGCGCATTGAAGACACCGATGAGTCCCGCAGCGCACTTTCGTATCAGGTCAATCTCCTCGATGATTTGAGATGGCTGGGTTTGACCTGGGATGAAGGGCCGGAAAAAGATGGAGCATACGGACCCTATAAGCAGAGTGAGCGCCTGGATATCTACAAACGTCACCTGCAGAAGTTGATCGACGCGGATCGGGTATATCCCTGTTACTGTACTGAAGAAGAACTGGAAGAAGAGCGCCAGTCCCTGATTCTCAGCAAGCGCATGCCCCGCTACATGGGAAAATGCCGCAACCTGACCGCCGAACAGCGGGCAGCGCTCGCGGCGTCCGGCCGCAGGCCGTCCTACCGGTTCAGAGTTCCCGATGAATCTGTCTCGTTTGACGACTTAATCCGGGGACCTGTCAGGTTTGAGAGTGAAGCGATGGGCGATTTCATCATCGTCCGGTCCAACGGTATGCCCGCTTACAATTTCGCCGTGGTCATCGATGACCATCTGATGGCCATTACACATGTTATCCGCGGCGAAGATCATTTATCCAACACGGCTTTGCAGGTGATGCTGTATCGTGCTATCGGATTTGAGCCGCCGACCTTTGCTCATCATTGTCTGATCCTCGGCAAAGACCACGCCAAACTCAGCAAGCGTCATGGCTCGGTGTCCGTCGGCGAATTCCGCAGACAGGGATTTCTGCCGGAGGCGCTGCTCAACTACCTGGGGCTTCTCGGGAGTTCGTTTGCCGACGGCCGGGAGGTATTGTCTCAGTCGGAGATGGTTGAAGCTTTTTCACTTTCGCGCGCGTCCAAAAGCGGCGCCGTCTTTGATGAAGATAAGCTCCGGTGGCTAAATGCGATTTACGTCCGGAATTGTACCACGGCCGAATTGCTGGAGAGGCTTGAACCGTTTTTACAGGAGGCCGGCTACCGGACGGCTGCCCTGGAAGCCCAGTGGCTGAGACGCGTGATTGAAACCGTCAAAGATGAACTGACGACGCTTGCTGATATTGACAGTCATATTGATTTATTTTTTGATGATCGATACAAGATCACTTCTGAAGCAAGACAGATTCTCGATTCCGAGAGTGCTCAGACGGTGATCCGGTATTTCAGCGAATTTTTGGAACAGGCTTCAGGTCCGGCTGACGACATCTATGTTGCAGCCATAAAGTACGCCAGGGAAAAATCCGGCATCAAAGGCCGGGATTTGTTTATGCCGGTGCGGGCTCAGCTCACGGGTAAAGTGAAAGGTCCCGAACTGGACAAAGTATTTGCGATCCTGGGTAAAGATTCCGCCCTGCAGAGACTGCGGCAGGCGAATCGACGGCCGATTCAGAAACCATGAAGGAATGAAAAAACGACTTAACCTTTTTTTTGCTGACCATATTTTTCTGTGCCGGATGACTTTCAGGCCCGGAGGTATCGTCATCTGTCTTTGTTTGATTTCTTGCCTTTGGGCAAGTCCGTGGCTGGCGGGCCCGGTTTGGGCTGCTGATCCGCAATCGCAGGAGCTGAGTCGATTTCTCAATACGCTGGAAGCACAGAACGTGCGCTATGACTGGACGGATGTCCCCTGCCGCGGTATCCCCTGGGAGTATCACAGGAGAACCCGGAATCACCACCCATTGATTTTTGCGCATTTCGGCAAGCCGTCGGGCGATTGCATTTTATTCCTGGGAGGCGTTCACGGTGATGAATTGCCGACCGTCTACCTGATGTTCAAACTGGCGCACTACATCAACGAGCATCCCGAGGTCGTCGAAAACAAATGTATCGTGATTGCGCCGATCGTGAATCCCGATGGATATCTTGAGCCCCAGCCGACTCGCATCAATGCGGCCGGCGTGGATATCAACCGGAATTTCCCGACCCGGAGCTGGAATCCGGAAGCCCATCGCCAGTGGATAACCAAGGGCAAAAAAAACAAGCGCTACTATCCCGGACCTCATGCGGGGTCCGAGCAGGAAACCATGTTTCAGGTCGCGCTCATCAAACGCTTTAAACCACAGAAGATTCTGAGCGTTCATTCACCGCTTAACTTCTTTGATTATGACGGACCGTCGGCCGATTTGAATTCTTTCGAACAATGGATGGAAAAGATATCGAAGGAGGCGAATCACCCGCTGAAAAAATTCGGTTATTACCCGGGATCCCTGGGGAACTATGCCGGACATGAACGCAGCATCTTTACGCTGACGCTGGAACTTCCAACCTCCGATCCGAAACGGGGCGGCGAGTACTTTCACAAATTTCAGCCTGCATTCGTGAAGTTTATCAATTTGCCCGTTACGGGCAAGCCGCCTTTTACGCGGTTGGTAAGAAATAAAAGTTGATGTTCTTCGGATGAGCCGGTCCGTCCGAAAATGAGTTGAGAATAGATGGAATTTATCCGAGGATAAAATTGTCCGCCAAAACTTCGGTTTGCGTTTTATTCAGATGCACAAACAGAAATTATCCTTGCCGGATGCCCGAGAGCATTTACTTGCGGGGACTCAGCAACCCGTGGGTCCACAGGAAATTCCGGGGTTCCGAAGGATTGTCCATATCGCGACAGCAATGACGAACAAGGCTGCGGGAATGGCGATAAAAGCAAAAAAGCGAGCAACAATGTCCGTTACATCGTCATCGTTTCTGATTTCACGAAACATTTCTTTCATCGTGCTGTGCCTCCTTTCAGCAGGGACCTTGACTCGGTTCGGGCAATTAGCGTTCATCTCGATCCATTGGCCTCATGCGGTTTATCATTCGCCTGATTCGGCATTCGTGTTTATCTGCCGGCATTTCATCTTACGAACGCACAAGCGCCAGGATGGCGATCATGATGAGATAGAGGGCTGCAATATCACTTATGAAAGGGACATGATCCCTGCATCTCAATTTCACGGTTTCTTTCATCTTTCTTATGTCCATTTAAAAGACCTTCCTGACACATAAGATAGTCCCGCAAAAACAAATGACAATAATAGTTGTGTGCAAGTTTATTGGCAGGTAAATATTACCCCTCTAACGACGCTGCGTGGCTTTTCCAAGGAAAGGGGCAATCTCAGAACCCGTCTTACCGTCTTACCGGCATGAGCGAAAAATAGTGAAACAGACATCGGGCTTTGGTCGGATCGTCTTGCCAAAAGCAGACGGCATTATTACTCATATAAAATGAAGAACGTTATTGGAGACCCCAATGCGTCTCGGGGTGCTATGCAGATGGACCGGAAGCTGAGAAAAGAATCGGACGAACATCGTGCCGGAGGGTTTTCGAGCCTGTCGGCTAATTAAAAGGGGGCTGTCATGAAAAAGAACATGGGCACCATTGATCGAATTATCAGAACGCTGCTGGCAATTGTTATTGTAATCCTCTACCTGAACGGAAGTATTACGGGAGCTGCAGCTGTCATCTTGGGCATTTTCGCCTTGATCTTCCTGATCACCAGCGCGATCGGCTTTTGTCCGCTCTATGCGCCTTTCCACATTTCAACGATCGGCAAGCCCAAAAAAAGCTGACGGCAGTTTATGTCCGGAAAAGATGCCGATAGGGGAACACGGCGGGAGTTGTTTCGGCGGAGATGCGCAAGGGTACGGATACGGTGAGAAAAGATTTTGACGCGGAAGCGGCGGCCTGGGATGAAGATCCCGGACGAGTGAAAGTCGCGGCGGATATCGCACGGGCGGTCATCACCCGGGCGCACCTTACCTCCGACATGGATGTGCTTGACTTCGGATGCGGAACAGGTTTGATTTCGCTCGCCCTGCAGCCGTTTGTCCGGTCGGTTACCGGCATGGACAGCTCGCGCGGCATGCTGGATGTTTTTCAGAACAAAATTGCCGCAAGCCATATCGGGAATGTAAAAGGGGTCCTCCTGAACGCGGAGATGGCTGGCGTCTTGACGGGACATTATCATCTCGTTGTATGCAGTATGACGCTCCATCATATTCAAGCCGTCGAACCACTGCTGGGGCAATTTTACCAGGTTTTAAATCCTGCAGGCCTCTTATGCGTTGCGGATCTGGACTCCGATGGCGGCCGGTTTCATTCCAGTTCAGAGGGGGTGTTCCACACCGGCTTCAGCCGGGAGGACATGCAGCGCATGCTTCTTACCGCAGGATTTCGAGACCTTCATGTGATGCAGGCGTCCCAAATTGAAAAGCCGGTTGGCGGCAACCGGAAAGAGGTGTTTACCGTTTTCCTGATGACCGGCCGCAAAGCATCCGCCCAAGAACTGAATATCGGGAGCGGAAGTATCTGACTCGTCGGTATTCCCCTTCAAGATGAACGCTGCCCGGAAGCAGGAGTGAGGCACCGTTCTTAAAAGTTGGGGGATTGCGGCCGCCCGAGTGCATTACTCTGCACGCAGCTCACCCTTTGGCCGTAAGGCCGATAAGAGAAGAATGATTCTATTTTTCATGAGCTTTACTTTCTAATTCATATTGGCATTTTATGAAAAAATATGCTCTTGTGGCCTATCCCCTTCAAGGAGAAATAAGCGTTGAAAAAAGTCAAAACCGGATTCTTTTGTCAGCACTGCGGGTATATGTCGCCCAAGTGGCTGGGCAAATGTCCTTCCTGCAGCGGATGGAATTGTTTTGCCGAAGAACTGATCGCTTCTGACGAATCCGGCAGCCGGGCTGAGATGCAGTTTGGCGGCCAGCCCATGCCCATTGATGAAATCCCGGCCCAGGAAGGAGAACGGACACTCACCGGTATTGGCGAAGTTGACCGGGTGCTGGGCGGAGGCATTGTCGGCGGGTCGGCCATCCTGATCGGCGGAGAGCCGGGCATCGGCAAATCCACGCTCATGCTTCAGGTCATGAAGAATCTGGCGCAAAACGGGAAGAAGGTTCTCTATGTTTCCGGCGAAGAGTCGGCAAGCCAGATCAAGCTGCGTGCGAACCGGATCGGCGCCGAGGCACGGGATTTACTCGTATTGGTAGAGGTATCGCTCGAAAAAATCCTGGAACAGATTAAGAAAGTCGAACCGGCCATTGTGGTGATCGACTCTATCCAGACGGTCTATTCCGGTGATTTAATGTCCGCTCCCGGAAGCGTGGGGCAGGTGCGAGAGGCCTCCTCACGGCTGATCCTGTCGGCGAAAAAAAACGGAATTCCCGTATTCCTCGTCGGTCACGTGACCAAAGACGGTTCGATTGCCGGCCCCAAGGTTTTGGAGCACATGGTAGATACCGTTCTATATTTTGAGGGGGATTCCGGACATGCCTATCGGATCATCCGCAGCATTAAAAACCGCTTTGGTCCGACCAATGAAATCGGCGTCTTTGAAATGCAGGATCGAGGGTTGAAAGAGGTGGCCAACCCGTCGGCCTTCTTTTTGGCTGAGCGGCCGCAAAATGCCGCCGGCTCAGTGGTCGTTCCGAGCCTGGAGGGCACTCGTCCGATTCTGGTCGAAATTCAGGCGCTGGCCAGCGTTTCCAATTTAGGAATGCCCAGGCGGACGGCTATCGGCGTCGACCACAACCGGGTATCGCTTCTGGTGGCCGTCCTCGATAAGATTTGCGGCCTGCATCTGGGTGGATCCGACATCTTTATTAATGTGGCAGGCGGCGTCCGGGTGGAGGAACCGGCTGTAGACCTGGGGATTGTCGCCGCGATGGCATCGAGCTTTCTGGACCGGCCGGTGGATGCCCGGACAATTGTCCTGGGAGAGGTGGGGCTGGCCGGAGAGGTTCGGGCTGTTTCTCAAGTGGAGACCCGGGTAAAAGAGGCGGCCCGCCTGGGGTTCAATCGGTGTATCGTCCCGAAGTCCAACATGCCTTCGCTTGCCAAAATGGCAAAAGTGGAAATTTTTTCAATCAATTCACTTGCCGAATTATTGGAGAATCTTTTCTGATCCGGTTTGAAGAAAGACTCATTAAAAAATTGTTCAAAAACCTTGACATGGCTGAAATAGTGCATAAGATAGCGCGGCTTGTAGGCAGCACTCATAAAGTGAAATCATAAAAGGAAGAAAGGAGAATTAAAAACATGAATATCAGACCTTTACAGGATCGCATCATTGTAAAACGTTTGGAAGAAGAAACAAAGACCAAGGGGGGCATCATCATTCCCGACTCAGCCAAGGAAAAACCTATTGAAGGCAAAGTAATTGCAGTTGGCAAGGGTAAAAAGACAGAAGAAGGCAAATTGATCGCTTTGGATGTTAAACCGGGCGATAAAGTCCTTTTCAGCAAATATGGCGGCACCGAAGTCAAGATCGATGGTGAAGAATACCTGATCATGAGAGAAGACGACATTCTGGGCGTTATTGAAAAATAAGAAAATATTAAGGAGGAGAATATACAATGGGAGCAAAAATACTTCTTTACGATGAAGAAGCAAGGAAAGCGGTTTTGAAGGGTGTCAACACCCTCGCTGACGCCGTGAAAGTAACCCTCGGTCCGAAAGGCCGCAATGTAATTATTGACAAGAGCTATGGTTCACCCACCGTGACGAAAGACGGCGTAACCGTAGCCAAAGAAATCGAACTGGAAGACAAATTCGAAAACATGGGCGCGCAGATGGTGAAGGAAGTCGCGAGCAAAACCAGCGACGTCGCCGGCGACGGTACGACCACAGCAACTATTCTGGCACAGGCCCTTTACCGTGAAGGCGTCAAAGCCGTTGCGGCAGGTTCCAACCCGATGGACATCAAACGCGGTATCGACAAAGCCGTTGAAGTCGTTGTCAAAGAGCTCAGCAAGATGAGCAAACCCACCAAAGATCAAAAAGAAATCGCCCAGGTCGGCACCATTTCCGCCAATAACGATGAAACCATCGGTAACATCATTGCCGGCGCCATGGACAAAGTCGGCAAAGAAGGCGTTATCACCGTTGAAGAAGCCAAGGGCCTCGAGACTGAACTGGAGATCGTCGAAGGTATGCAGTTTGACCGCGGCTATCTTTCTCCCTACTTCGTCACCAACGCCGACAAGATGCTGGTCGCTCTGGAAGACGTATTAATCCTGATTTACGAAAAGAAAATCAGCGGTATGAAAGACCTGCTGCCGATTCTGGAACAAATCGCCAAAATGGGCAAACCGCTGCTCATTATCGCCGAAGACATCGAAGGCGAAGCGCTGGCCACCCTGGTGGTCAACAAGATTCGCGGCACCCTGCATGTAGCAGCCGTCAAAGCCCCCGGCTTCGGCGACCGCCGCAAGGCCATGCTCGAAGACATCGCCATCCTCACGGGCGGCAAGATGATCTCCGAAGATATGGGCTACAAGCTGGAAAACGTGAAACTCGAAGATCTCGGACGTGCCAAGAAGATCACCATCGATAAAGACAATACAACCATTATCGACGGCGCCGGCAAACGTGCCGATCTCGAAGGCCGCGTCAAACAGATCCGTGCTCAGATTGAAGAAACCACCTCTGACTACGATCGTGAAAAACTTCAGGAAAGACTGGCCAAACTGGTCGGTGGTGTTGCCGTCATTAAAGTCGGCGCCGCAACCGAGACCGAAATGAAGGAAAAGAAAGCCCGCGTGGAAGATGCTCTGCATGCCACCCGTGCCGCCGTGGAAGAAGGCATTGTTCCCGGTGGTGGAGTTGCTTATCTGCGCACCCTCCCCGCATTGCTTAAACTGGCCCTGGAAGGCGACGAGCAGATCGGCGTCAACATCGTCAAGAAAGCGATTGAAGAGCCGATCAAAATGATCGCCCAGAACGCCGGCCTGGAAGGCAGCATTGTGGTCGAGAAAGTCAAAGAGAAGAAAGGGTCCTATGGTTTCAATGCCCGCACCGACGTGTACGAAGACATGATCGCAGCCGGTGTCATTGATCCGACCAAGGTGACCCGGTTTGCTCTGCAGAACGCAGCCTCCGTTGCCGCTCTGCTTCTGACCACCCAGTGCATGATCGCCGACAAGCCCGAAGAGAAGGGCGCCGGCGGCGGAATGCCCGGTATGCCTCCCGGAGGAGGATATCCCGGAATGGGAATGTAAGAAAAAAGCAGGCTATTAGGCTGTAGACATTTAGACTGTTAGGTTAAAAGGAAGGCCCCCTGTCCGCGAGGATAGGGGGCTTTTTATTGTTCATTCAGCCGCTACACCCTTTTAGTTGGAATGGGGAGCGGTGCGGGGGATCATTATGGCGAACCTTTTACCCCACCGGAAAAGGGCTATCTGATTGTCATAGAAATTGACGGCCCGAAAGAGAATGGGCAAACAACGTTTAAGCATCCCATTAAAGGATAAATGACGATCGTAAGTTGACATAGTGAAGATGACGGCTAAACTAATAAAATAGCGAAGAAAAGATTTACTGAGTTGCGCGTCGACTTGAGAATAAAACAAGAAACAGGAGGAATGAAAATCATGAAGCGAGTTACTTTATTTTTGGCAGTGATGGTGTTGGTGGCCGGCAGTATTTCGGCGTATGCCAAAGATTACGAGATGACGAAGAAGGCCGGTGATTATACCATACAGGTAGCGATTGATAAAAATCCGCCGGTAACCGGAAATAATAACATGACCGTCATGATTAAGGATGCGACGGGTAAACCGGTAACGGATGCTTCCGTTGCCATTGACTATGGCATGCCCGCTATGTCCGGCATGGGCGCGATGAATTACAAGACGAAAGCCGCGTCCAAAGGGGATAAGAATATCGCCACGCTCAATTTCTCGATGGCCGGTCCCTGGTATGTCAATATCAAAATTACCCGCGGCGGCAAAACTGAGACGGTCAAATTAAATGTCGATATCAAGTAAGTTCGTAAATATTTGGCTTTTGCTTTCAGGGATCATTCTTTTCGCCGTGCTTCCGGTGCAGGCCGATCCGGTGCTTTCCGGTTTGATTGATGAGGCGCTGAAGAATAATCCCGAAATCCAGGCGTCACAGGCCCGGATTGAGGCGGCCCGATTACGAATCCCTCAATCCGGCAGCCTGCCTGATCCGATGTTCATGTTCGGCTATCAGAATGACGGGTTTGAACGCTATAACTTGGGCGAAACGAACGATTCCCAGTGGATGTTTACTTTGACGCAGCAATTCCTGTTTCCGGGGAAGCGCCGGCTCAAGGAAGACATGACGGCGCGGGATGCCGAGAGTCTGGAAGCCATGCACGAACTCTTAAAGCTGAAAACGGCGGCGCGGGTCAAGGAGCTTTACTACGACTTGTTTTTTGCCCACAAAACCCTGGAACTGTATGCGGACAAACGGGCCCTGCTCGATCGGATAGAAAGCCTCACGCTGTCGCGGTATGCTGCCGGAAAAGCCATGCAACAGGATGTCCTGATGGCGCAAACCGAAAAATACATGCTTTTGGAAAAAGAACAAATGACCGGACAGAGGATCCGCTCCGGGGAAGCCATGTTGTCGTCCGCCATCGGTCGCTATCGGGGTTTGCCCCTCCCAAAGCCTGCGGAGCCCGCCTATCAATCGTTTCCGCTTACGATCGACGCCGTTCTCGACATGGCGATGCAGCATTCTCCGGAACTGAAATCCCGCGGCAAAATGATCGAGGCCGCGAACACCAGACTGGCCATGGCGCAAAAAGAATTCTACCCTGATTTCGCTCTCTCCGGCGGTTATTTTAGAAAGGGAGGAGATTTTATGGATATGTGGAGCGCCACGGCAACCATTAATCTCCCGATCTATTTTTTTACAAAACAAAAACCCGCCGTGTCGGAAGCCAAAGCGAATATTCGCCAAGCCGATCGTGACCTGGAAGCCACCCGCGTCATGATTGAAGCGGCACTGCGCGATAACTATGCGATGCTGCGCACATCGGAGAAGCTCATTGACCTGTATCAAAACGGACTCCTTCCCAGAACGAGACAGGATATTGAGCAGACCCTGACGGGTTATTCGACAGGCCGGCAGGAGGCTGCAAGCGTGATATCGCGGGTTAAGACAATGCTTGATTACGAGCTTTTATACTGGGGACAACGGGTTGAACGGGAAAAATCCATTGCACGGATGCATGCCATTACGGCCGGATCGGCCGGCGAAGGGGAGAAAAAATGAGACGAGCGACCAGCCGATGGGTCCAATTACTGATTTTTCCGATTACGGGCTGCCTGTTGCTTTTTATGGCAGCGCCGATTCCGGCCCAGGATCACGCGCAGCATGGGAAACCGGCTGCCGCGGCGGCCGAGATGAAACCAGCCCCGGCCAAGCGGACTCCGCAGGCGGCCCAGCCTGCCGAAGAGGTCCCGCAGGTGGAAATCTCATCTGACCAGCAAAAGCTCATCGGCGTCAAAACCGTCAAAGCGGCATATCTTCCGATGAAAAGGGTCATCCGGACGGTCGGGAGAGTCGATGTGGATGAAAGCCGTCAGGCGACGATCAACGCCAAAATCGAGGGCTGGATTGAAAAACTTTATGTGGACAAAACCGGCAGTTACGTCAAAAAAGGCGAGAAGCTCGCCGAAATTTACTCTCCGGAACTTGTCGCGACCCAGGAGGAATTCCTGACGGCTTTAAAGTGGTCGAAGGAAACAGCGGCAGCTTCGCAAGGGGAAAAAGCGGCGTCATCCGATATCAACAAGATGCTGGCGAAGGACGCGGCAGCGACGCTTGCGGCGGCACGCCAGCGGCTCGTGTGGTGGGACATCTCACCCGCTCAGATTAAAACTATCGAGGAGACGGGCAAGCCCGTCCGGACGCTGACGCTCTATGCTCCGGTTTCCGGCTTTGTGACGCAAAAAATGGTTGTTGCCGGAATGAAGATCATGCCCGGGGAAAAAATGTTTGACATCGTCGATCTTTCCAGTCTCTGGGTCATCGCGGATATTTATGAATACGAGCTGCCGTTTATCAAGGTCGGAAACCCGGCGACGATCACTCTGGCTTATCTTCCCGGCGTGGAGATGTCATCTCGGATCGACTACATTTATCCCACCCTGTCAGCGGAGACGCGGACGATAAAAGTGCGCCTGAAGATTGCCAATCACCATAATCAACTCAAACCGCAGATGTTTGGTGACGTGGAAATTCACGTTGATCTGGGACGGAGACTCGTTATCCCGGAATCCGCTGTCATGGATACCGGCACGGCCATGGTGGTTTATGTGGATCGCGGGGAAGGCGCCTACGAGCCCCGGGAAATCAAAACGGGGATCCGGACGGAAGGTAATATTGAAGTGCTGCGCGGTTTGAAAAACGGCGAGCGCGTGGTGGTGGCCGCCAATTTCCTGGTGGATTCCGAGGCGCAGTTGAAGGGGATCAAGCCACTGCCTTCTAAATAATGTGCAAGAGACCAAATTGCCGCAAATGGGAAAGATGACGCATGATTGGGAAAATCATTGAATTCAGCAGCCGCAACAAATTTCTTGTATTCCTGGTCATTTCTTTCACTATTGCCTGGGGATTGTGGACGCTCAAAAATACACCGCTCGATGCCCTGCCGGATTTAAGCGATACTCAGGTTATCATCTATACCGAATGGCCGGGCCGCAGCCCGGACCTGGTGGAAGACCAGGTGACGTATCCCATTACCTCGACGCTGCTTGCCGCGCCGAAAGTCCAGGCGGTGCGCGGATTCTCCTTTCTGGGCAGTTCCTTCATCTACGTCATCTTCGAAGAAGGAACGGATATCTACTGGGCCAGAAGCCGCATCCTGGAATACCTGCAGGCGGTAAAAAACAAAATCCCGACGGATGTCAATCCGGTTTTGGGCCCGGACGCGACCAGTCTGGGCTGGGGATTTTCGTATGCTGTCGTGGATGAAACAGGCCAACTCGACCTGGCTCAGCTTCGCTCCCTGCAGGACTATAACGTCAAACTGGCGCTGGAGAGCGTCGCCGGCGTGTCTCAGGTGGCGAGTATCGGCGGCTTTGTCAATCAATATCAGATTACGGTTGATCCCAATCGGCTGTCCGCCTATCGTCTGCCGATCACGAAAGTCATCGAAGCGGTCCGCAAAAGCAACCGCGATGTCGAAGGCCGGGTGCTGGAATTTTCCGGCGCCGAATACATGGTACGGGGACGCGGCTATCTCAAAACGGTTAAGGATCTGGAGGATATCGCGGTGGGCGCAAGCGCCGCCGGCACTCCCGTCTATTTGAGAGATGTCGCCCGTGTGCAGCTCGGACCGGAAATTCGCCGGGGTCTTGCCGATCTGGACGGGAAGGGGGAAGTCGCCGGAGGGATCGTGATTGTCCGCTTTGGCGAAAATGTGCTCAATGTCATTGAACGGGTCAAGGATAAAATTAAGAATGACGTTACGCCGAGCCTGCCTAAAGGCGTAAAAATTGTCACGACGTACGACCGCTCCGACCTGATTCATCGTTCGATCGCCACGCTCAAAGACGAGATTATCAAACTGGCCATTGCCGTGAGCGTTGTCTGCCTGATCTTTCTATTTCACCTGCCGAGCGCGCTCGTCGTCATTGTGACACTTCCCGTGGCCATCATCATATCCTTTATCTGCATGTATTATCTCGGCGTCACATCCAATATCATGAGCCTCTCGGGCATCGCCATTGCGATCGGGGCGATGGTGGATGCGTCGATCATCATGGTGGAAAACGCCCATAAAAAGATCGAAGAGTGGGAACGGGAGGGGAGTCCGGGCGTGAGAACCGATGTCATCATCTCGGCAGCCCGGGAGGTCGGACCGTCCCTTTTCTTTGCCCTGCTGGTGATAACGGTCGGATTTCTGCCCGTCTTTACGCTGGAGGCACAGGCCGGACGCCTGTTCAAGCCGCTGGCCTATACGAAAACATTCGCGATGCTCTTTTCCTCTTTCCTGGCAATTACGTTGACTCCGGTGCTGATGACCTTATTTATCCGCGGGAAAATTCGCCCCGAAGAAAAAAATCCGGTGAGTCGTTTCCTGCACAAAATCTATGAACCGGTTGCCCATATCGCGCTGCGCTTCCGGAAGACGGTGATCATCGTCGCTCTCGTCATCATGGCGGTCACGGTTTATCCGTTTTTGAAACTGGGATCGGAATTTATGCCGCCGCTTTACGAGGGTTCGCTGTTCTATATGCCGGTGACCATGCCAGGCGCTTCTGTTTCAGAAGCGGCACGGCTCCTGAAAATGCAAGACGAGATTCTGATGAAGATACCGGAAGTGTCGCAGGTCTTCGGCAAGGCGGGACGGGCGGAAACGGCTACCGATCCCGCGCCGCTGGAAATGTTTGAAACCGTCATTAATCTCAAACCCGAGGATCAATGGCGCAAAGGGATGACAAGCGAAAAAATCAAAGATGAAATGAACGATGCCCTGAACATCCCCGGCGTATCGAATTCTTTCACCATGCCTATCAAAGCGCGCATTGACATGCTGGCCACGGGGATTCGCACACCGGTAGGCATCAAGATCCTGGGACCCCATCTGGAGGAGATTGAAAAAATCGGGATTCAGCTGGAGAGTCTGTTGCGTGATGTTCCGGGAACGCGCAGCGTTTATGCGGAGCGAGTGGCAACGGGTTACTTCCTGGATATTGCCGCCAGACGCGAAGCCATTGCCCGCTATGGTCTCGCTGTCGATGATGTCAACGAAGTAATCCAAACCGCCATTGGCGGCATGAATCTGACCACCACGGTCGAAGGACGGGCGCGCTATCCCGTTAATATCCGGTATCCGCGGGATCTGCGTAACGATGTAGAGAAGCTCAAACGGATTCTGGTGCCGGTGATGACCGCACCCGGCGCTTCGAGTCCCGCTGCCTCCGCTATGGGCACTCCCGGCGACAAGCTGCAAGTGCCCTTGGGAGAATTGGCGGAGTTTCGGGTTGTCCGGGGAGCTACGTCGATCAAGAGCGAAGAAGGGCTGTTGGCGTCGTACGTGTATATTGACATGACCGGCCGCGATATCGGCAGTTACGTGGAAGACGCCAGGAAGAAAGTGGCGTCGTTCAAACTGCCTGAGGGATACCGCCTGGTCTGGAGCGGAGAATACGAGAATATTCTTAGAACCCACGAGCGCTTAAAGCTGATCATTCCTCTGACGCTTTTGATTATTTTTGTGATTCTCTTCCTCAATACCCGCTCGGTGACCAAGACGGTGATCGTGCTTCTGGCCGTTCCTTTTTCCCTGGTTGGTTCCTTCTGGCTTCTGTATCTGCTCAATTACAATCTGAGCATTGCAGTCTGGGTGGGGATCATTGCGCTGGCCGGTCTCGATGCGGAAACCGGGGTCGTTATGCTCTTATACCTCGATCTGGCTTATGAGAAGCGGAAGGCAGATGGCCAGATGAAAACAAGAGACGATTTGGAAAGCGCCATCATGTTTGGCGCCGTCAAACGCATTCGTCCCAAGATCATGACGGTGAGCGTCATCCTGGCCGGTTTGATTCCGATTATGTTCAGCACCGGCGCCGGCGCCGATATCATGAAGCGAATTGCCGCTCCCATGGTGGGCGGTGTGATTACCTCCACCATTCTGGAACTAATCATTTATCCTGCCATCTACATGATCTGGAGAGGAAGAAGTTTAAAAAAGACCGTATCATGACTCTGCTTTACATCCAGAGACTGCGTAAGCTGCCGTCAAAGCATGCGTGGATGATGTAACCAATTTCTCAGCGCAGCTCGAGCAGGCTCATCCGGATCCGGTCCGACAGCGCATACCAGCGCTGGACGCTGTTTTCGAGCCGGTAGTAGTGGAGCAGGTAGGCAGCCGACAAAATGAGCAGTAACCCGGTGAGCAGCATGCAGGGAAGGCCCGTGTAAATCAGCGTGAAGCCTAAAGCCAGGAGAAAGAACAGGCAGACAAACATCATGGTAATCAGGTGGGCCAGTCGTTCCTGCTGCATCCAGGAAATCTGTTTGTCGTGGTAGCTGGCGAGCTCGCGAAGGACCTCTTGTCCCGGGTTCGTTTCCACAAGCTCCGAAACATAGCGTTCATGCCTTTTGATATAGTCGATCATAATTTGCCTTTCCGTTTTTAATGTCTGGCTATTCTGGGGAAAAACATCGGTGTCCTTCTCTTATAGTCGAGATATGCCGGACCCAACCTCATGACCAGTTCCGGTTCTTCGATCGCCTTCAGTTCGAGGACGTTGATCAAAATGAAGAGCGGCGTAAAAATAAAAAGCAAAGTAACGGACTGAAACAAGAAGCCCAGTCCGAACAACAGCAGGAAAACTCCGCTCAACATGGGATTGCGGATATAGGCGTAGGGGCCGGTCGTAATAAGGACCGGCGGTGGATTGAACGGGACAGGAGTGCCTTTCGCCTTAAGAAAGTTGTACAGGCACCACAACGCCAACGTGAGCCCGCTGCCGGCGAAGATGATGGACAACCAGATGTTGACGGGTGTACCGGGGAACTCAGGCAAATGAAACCAGTGGTCTATCAGCAAAGAAACGATCACAAACAATGTTGAAAACAGGAAATAGGACAGGCCGACCACGGGGGTGAGAATCATCCGCATCTTTCTGCTTCCCGTTGCAATGGTGTAAATGAGGTCAATCCAATTTGCTTTGATGCCCATAGTATTATCCTTTCCCATACTCCGGAAAATTCATAGGGCGAAGGCATTTCTTTCCCTTATGAAACACGATAGCGATGTTGCGTCTATTCCACAGGACGATCCGCTCCGGCGTCGTCTATGAAATTATCTTTGATCCGTTTTGCCGGGTCCTGCTGATAGAATTGTCTCAACACACGATAAAGCTCCGGCGCAGATTTGGTCAATCTGACCGGCTGATCAAAAAAATGCTCGGTAGCCACGGCAAAAAATTCGGCTTCGTCCGTGGCCCCATACTCATCGATGAAGGTGCGTTTTCCTTTTTCCACGTCCTTGAGCAGCCGCCGGAATTCGCGTGAACACGTCCTGATCCAGTCACGGTATTCGGCTCGGTCGCGCAAACGGGGGGTGCCGTCGGCCGCGCCGGCCAGCATATCGAGTTTGTGCGCGAATTCGTGATAGACCACGTTATAGCCTGAACCTGCATGACGGATGCCGTCTCGGACCGCGTCCCAGGAAAAGATCAGCGGTCCCTGTTCAAACGCCTGGCCGGAAACGGGGCCGTCGGGCTCCAGGGGTTCCAGCGCGGTTTCGAAAAAGCCGAGTCTGCGTTTGGGCAAGACGAGATCGGAAGGATAGACGATGATCGTTTCGACGTTTTCGTAATAGGTGTCGGGAAGATTCAGAGTCAGCAGGCAGGCCCCGGCGGCAACTGTCACGCGGATTTTATCCGTGAGGACGAGACCCCCGCAGCCTTCCCAGGATTTTTCGGCGATGAAGATCTGAACAAGGGAATGCAGTCGGGCGCGTTCATCAGAGGTCAGGAGTCTGTATTGAGTCATATGGCGATGGATGATATCGCCCCATTCGGGGGGAAAAGGCGTACGGACAATATCCCGGCGACGTCGCTTTGCAAACCAGTTAAACATGCCGATCCTTTTTTACCTGTCTGATGGCAGAATTTGTATCATAAAAGCCATCATATGAAAAACATCATTTCAAGAATGCGCGCGGCATAATTTTCATTGAAACAAAGCTTCGATCAGGCTAAATTGTCAAAGAGGAACGCAATGACGAGGAGGATAAAAAAGGAGAAGACTTCTTTTAGCAGCGGTTTTGATGACAGTCCTGTTGTTCGCGGCAACTGCAGGGGCCGAGGACTATAATCAGGTTCGATCCTACAAGCCTTATAGCTGGACCGGCTTCTATTTCGGTTTTCAGGGAAGCTACATGCGAGGGACGAGCGATTGGGAGCCGGAAGGCAGCTCTCAGCACATAAAAAATGATACGGAAGGGGGGATGGGCGGAATTTATGTCGGCTACCTGTATCAGACACCGGTGAAACTTGTTGTCGGCATCGAGGCGGAAACCAATTACGGTCGTCTCTCCTCTAATTCCTCCTGCCCTAATCCGTCATATGCCTGCCATACTGACATCAACTGGATCGGTTCAATGCACGGCAGGTTAGGTTATGCACTGGGCCGTTTTATGCCTTATGTAACCATCGGATGGGCTTACGCCGGCGCCGATACGTATGTGAACTACCTGCCGACCGGTGAGGAATACGGCAGCAGAAATTCTTATCTGGGCTGGACGCCGGGTGTCGGGTTTGAATTCGCCGTAACGAACAATTTCCTGATCCGCGGCGAATACGCGTATTACGATTTCGGAAAGAGAAGTGCGACGATTCAAAACACCGAAACGGACATCCGGCTCGCGAATCATGCGTTCAAATTCGGCCTGGGTCTGAAGTTTTAGTGCAAGCGGCTGAAAAATGGGCTGTCTGATCATCAGCCTTGATCAGTCAGATCAAGTCGGGGTGCATCCTTTTTGCGGAGGCGATAGTGTATTCACTTCTTGCCGATGCGGTCATCATCGTTCATTTTCTGTTTATCGCCTTTGTCGTCGCCGGCGGGCTGCTCGTGATGTGGCGGCCGGGGCTGGCCTGGCTGCATGTTCCCGCTGTCGTCTGGGGAGCGCTCATTGAATTTGCCGGCTGGATCTGCCCGCTCACTGAGCTCGAAGATTACCTGCGCCTGCGCGGCGGCGGTGAAGCATATAGCGGTGATTTTATTGTGCACTACATCGCTGTGGTGATTTATCCCGCCGGTCTTACCGCCTCTGTGCAATACATCCTGGGCGGTCTGGTCCTAATCATCAATCTCACCGTCTATGCCCTTGTTTTCAGCAGACGGCGCAGCCGTCATCGATCCTGATCCCGCTCGGGCGCGGAATCAGGATCGGCCTTGCCGGCGGCAAAAGTTTAATTCATCATCGCCTGTATGTTGCCATTGGCCGTCAATTGGGCATCCCATGACACTTGTCGCATCTTACCATGTCGCCTTTGGCGTAGGTTCTGGCCTGGCCTTCAATCGTAAAGCTGCGGGCGACCGGCACCCGGGCCAGCGTTGTTCCGGTTAGCGTCAAGCCATGGCAGGCCCGGCAACTGTTCTTGTCGGCGTTATAGAAACTATCGTGGCCGTCATCATACCACCGTGAGTCATTGATATTGTGCAGGCCGTGGGGACCGTTCGTTGTCCGTGCCAGACTTCCGGCTTTATGACAGGCGGTGCACTCCATGATCTTACCCGCATATCCCTGGATTTTGATCGCGGCCAGATTGTCGTTCGCGCCGGCAATGGCATTTGGCCATTCGGCATGCGTGCTGCCGTGGCAGCCTTCACAGGTGATATTGCCGTGGCCTTTACTGTATCGGTAAAGGGTGTTGGTGTTTTCCGCGAAACGCTTGTTTACGGCCAGAAGACTCGACGCGGACGGGTCGCCCGTGCGATAAGCCTGACGCAGATGAAAAGGCCACGTCGGGTCGGGGACGAGATTGGCGCCCGTCAGATAGGATACGGCGTCGCCGGTATGACACGACTGGCAGCGGGGCAGATCGCGCCATGGTCGTCGGGGGCTGCCGTCATTGGTGCCGTCAATACTGCCTCCCGCCAGAAGCGGATATGTCCCGCCGACTGCCGCCATGTTGGAGTGACATTCATTGCAGGTCAGGCCCGCCGTATGCATGGCGCCCCGCAGGCACTGTGTGACTGCACCGGGGTGACACTGGTAGCAGGTTTGCAGCATGGTGCCGCCCGGCGGGAAAACGGGATTGCCTCCAACCGTTAACGTGCCGTGGTATTTATGCATGACCGAAGAGAAATTGGGTTTTCCCTGCTGGGTCGGAGTGGGACCCTGACCGGACAAGTCGAGCGCAAATGAGTAATGGCACTGTGCGCATAAGACAGGCGTCGATGTCGCCAGGCTTGTAGACTGATCCGCATCATGCAGTTTCAGGATATTCTTCTTGGCTTGTACTTCGATGTCGGTGTCTGTCGCCCAGGTGATGCCGGCCCTTGTCGAAGCAATGCCGCCCGTTTGGTGGCAGGTCCGGCAGTTTGTTTCGGTGGCCACCGGAACAACGGCATCAAGGTATCCGATTTGATTGCTTGTCTGTTTGCTGTAGGCCCTGATGCGCAGAAGCGGATACGTGTTACTCGCCAGCGCATCGTCGGTTGGGACTATGGGTATGCCGAACGCCGTAAACAGGGCGGCGGTGACGTCATAGGGCATGGTTTGCGGTCCTTTGGCCTGCGGATTATCCTGCGGCATATAGAACCCGGCCAATCCCTCTCCGGTTGTTAATTGAACACCCAGGAACAGATTATTCGCGTATTGCCAGAAATTTGTTTTGCCGATACTGCGAGAATTGATCGAGCCGGTCGGGTCCGCGATGGCGTCATAACGGACGGTGGCATCGGCATCCGTTACCAGCACAGGATTTCCGCTGGCGTCCTGGATGATGACTTGGGCATGCACAACATTGAAGGGCGGCAGGATCGAAAAAGTCGAAAATTCACGGTCTATACAATGCATGCCCAGATCGTTGGCGGCAAGCACGATCGCCGTGTCGGTCGCAGGGGGCGGGGGCGGTGGCGAGGGCGGGGTGCTGGCGCTGTCTCCGCCTCCTCCTCCGCATGCCGCGATACCGATGAGTAGAAATCCCAGGATGCTTTTTGTAAGTTTCATAAGATCCTCCATTTCATTGTTGTTTTTCTTATATGCCGTAGATGCATGGGAAAGAAGCTCCGTATGGCCGAATGAACCGGTTTAGTGGAACACGCAAGCGAAACAGCGCGGGCGGCAATGTGAGACGAACATTTCGTTGGACGATACCCATTAAAAATATAAAGACGCCAAACAGGATGTCAATTTATGATAAGTAATAAGACGCATCCCCGTATTGTAGAATTTATGTAGCTTTATGGGAGGATGACGCTACCATTTATCTCTTTTAATCCGGGCATCGCAGCCGGATGCAGTTGCGATGAGTGATTTGCGGCACTTCCGGCGTATAAAATATTCTTAGGTCTTTTTGAAAGAATTCTCGGGGCAGGCCTGTGTTGAAAGACCAGTGGAAATGAAGTCTGGCCAGAGATCTTCCGATGTCGTGCAAATATGCGGACGCTCATGTCCGAAAACGGCTGGCATAAGTTTTTGTAAACAGGTATGAAGGCCCATGACCTCTGAACATAAGAAATATTATGACGCCATGCTGGCGCGTGACTATCGCTTCGACGGCAAGTTCTTCGTGGGCGTCAAGACAACCGGTATCTATTGCCGGCCGATTTGCCCGGCCCGACCGAAAATCGAAAATGTCGAATTTTTCCCGTCGTCGCCTGCGGCCGAAAAAGCGGGATACCGTCCGTGTCTGAGATGCCGTCCGGAGGCTGCACCGCTGTCACCCGCCTGGTACGGGAAGTCCGCCATTGTGCAAAGATCGCTGCGCGCCATTATCAATGACGGGCTTGCCGGCTTGTCCGAGGATGAATTTGCCGACAAATTCGGAGTAACCGCCCGGCACCTGCGGCGTCTGTTTGTGAGCGAAATCGGCAAAACCCCCCGGCAATTCTATGAGGAACAAAAATTAAACCTGGCGCGCAAAATGATTGTCGAGACGCGACTGCCCGTAACCGACATCTGTTATTCGGCCGGCTTTCAATCGCTCAGAAGATTCAATGCCGCTTTTAAGGCACGGTTTTCGAGAGCGCCGGTCGCCCTTCGCCGGGCCGGAGCCGGCGACAAGGCCGAGCCGCCGGTGACGAGCATCAGCCTCAGTTATCGACCGCCTTACAACTGGCGGGCCCTGATGACGTATTTGATGCGCCATCAAACCGATCACATCGAAGAGATTACGCCCGATGCTTATATACGCTATTTCCCGATCGGGAAGGGCATAGGAAGGGTGATTGTCAAAAATGAGGAAGCAACGTCGCGGCTCGTTGCTTATTTTGACCGCTTCGATCACGAGCAACTTTATGGTCTGATCCAGAATATCAGGAGGCTGTTTGATCTGGATGCCGATCCGCTCCTGGTTTCTTCACAATTTGAACGCACGGAATTATTAAGAACGCTTGACGAAAAATCGCCGGGCGTAAGGGCGCCGGGATGCTGGAACGGGTTTGAAACGGCAGTCGGTATTATTATGGGTCAGGTCGTGACGATGATGCAGGCGCGCCGCAACATGCAGGAGCTTCTCTCCCGCTATGGGGAAGAACGTCAGTGGCAGGATAAAAGAGTTTTTATCTTTCCCGATCCGGCGAAATTGGCCGAATCCGATTTGAGCGGTGTGCCGATTACAGGAATCCGCAAGCGGACCATTCGAACCCTGTCCGAGAAAGTGGCCGCGGGGGAGCTGTCCCTGAACGCCCATCAAGACCCGGCCGGCCTGAAGGAAAAACTCCGGGCCATACCGGGTATCGGCGACTGGACGGCACAATACATCGGGATGCGCTGCCTCAGCGACCCGGACAGTTATCCGGCGACGGATTTGATCTTAAAGCGGGTGGCCGATATCGAACAAGGGATGGATTTAGAGCAGGCAAGGCCTTGGCGGGCCTATGCCGCATTTCTGCTGTGGGATGCCTATGCGGGAAAATTGGTCAAGAAAAGGGGGAAATAAAATGGAACTCTATGTTAAACACATGCAGACGCCGATCGGCGAAATCACTCTTTATGCAAATGATCGGGCCTTGGTCGGCCTTTACACGGGCAAGTACGACACAAAGGGACTCCCGGACCGTTTTCAATCCGCCCGGGAAAAAGACACTCCGGTCCTTTTGAAGGCCCAGAGGGAAATCGCCGACTACTTTGCAGGCAAACTGAAGAAATTCACCGTGCCCGTGGAATTTAAAGGGACGCCGTTTCAGGAGGCCGTTTGGCACTCCCTTTGCACCATCGGCTTCGGCGAGTTGTCTTCCTATGCCGATGTCGCCGCGAGCATCGGAAAACCCGCGGCCTGCCGGGCCGTGGGCGGAGCGGTCGGACGTAATCCGGTGTCGATTATTATTCCCTGTCACCGCGTCATCGGTTCCAATGGAACGCTGACGGGATTCGGCGGCGGTCTGCCCGTGAAGACCCGTCTGTTGCAGACCGAAGGGCACCGCGTCGAAGGATCAAGGATTGCCTGAGGGGCAGCTCTCTTTGGCACTTTGCGCTTTCCATTGCAGTGGATTTGGCAGCAGGCGGAATTTCCCCATCATCCATTTCCAGGGAAAGAACATCGACACCTGCTTCTGATAAGCGATGTATTCGTCGCCGAATTCCCGGATCAGCTTGCGCTCCTCGAGGCGAGTCCCGATGACCACATATACGGTCAGGATAGTATTCACCATCAGGCGCGTTCCATCAAGGTCCTGAGCCCAGAAGAGGAGCAGAGCTCCGGAATAGAAGGGATGGCGGATCAGTCCCAGGACACCCTTCGATACGATGCCGCCGGGCGCAGCAGCTATGGGTCGGTCTCCCTCCAGAATCTGGCGAGCGCCGAGAAGGTGCAGGAAGCTGTAATGCCGGAGCGCCGCGGCAAACAGCAGCACTCCGGCCAGATTGGTGAGCCATTTCAGCCCCACGAGTGGACCGCTCCAGGTAAAGAAGGCGGGACCGGCCATCCGCGCTGTGTACACCAGAAGAGGAGCGATCGTGATCAGCGCCACCGCGTTGTAGAAAAGGCGGTAAAACCGGTAATGACGGCCCAGCCGTCTTTGCGCAAAGTCCGTGACCGCAATCGAAATCAGCACGCTGTGCAGAGTGACAAAAGCAATCCATCCCAGCGCGAGCAGGAAATATTCTGCGCAGGCGGTCATTGTTCAGCCCCCCGGGATTGCCGGGGTGGCCTGCGGAAAAGTGCCCCGAAGATAAACCACAGCCCCAGGCCGACAAGCAGCGCCGGCCAGAATAAGCCTGCCAGTTCGGCGGGCAGCCAGTGCGCTTCCCGCCCCAGCCAGAACAGGCCCACCACGATGAACAATATTCCCCAGAAAGTGCCGCTGCCCCGGCTGCACATCCGGCTGCATACTTCCCACATATTCCTGTTTTCGTTCGTTTCTTCTTGCCTGACCATCTTTGTTCTCCCTTCCGGTTCTCTCGTTTGGTTTCGGGCCATCAGTCCTGAGGGGCGGTCGTGGTATCCTTTTCGGACCCGCCGCAGCACATCGCCATCATCGACTTCATGGCCTCCATGTTGACTTTTCCTTCCTTGTCGCCCAGGAATGATTTCATCATGGCCTCGCAGCCGCTGAAATCGACCTTCGTCTCCGAGCCTGCTGCCGGACAGCACTGCTGCATCCGAGCAAAGCATTCGGCAAACCCCACACCACTTTTGTTTTCTTTTTGTTCCGTCATGACTTCGTCCTCCTTCGAGATTTCGAAATTTCTGTATTTCGATATATTTCGAAATATAATATCCGGGAACGCCCTGTCAAGGGGAATTTCTACCGGGCGGGGATGGATTTATGAAATATTTAATGATGACGATGCGTTACAGGCCGAAATATTTCGGGCCGGAATCTGTCCGGCCCGGAGTGCCGGGGGAAACCGGCTACTTTTTTCCGGCGTTACCCGTCAGATAGTCAACCATCAGACCGATGGTTTTATCCTCGGGTTGTCAGAGGATGGTTTGACCGTGCCTGTCGCAGCGGATGAGGCCCGCGTTGCGCAGTTCTTTGATATGATGGGAAACCGTGGAGAGGGCGATGTTGAAATTGCTGGCCACGGAGCAGACGGGTGGCCCTTTCTTCTCGTCCAGAACGGCCCGGCCATGGCCCAGCCGGATTTGTTCAAACACGCTAAGCCTAGTCTCGTTGGACAGGGCTTTAAAGGCGGCGGACATGCGGGCCATGTCTGCCGGGGGCTTGCATTGGGAGTTTTGCTTGGCGGGTTTGGACATCACGGTATACCTCCCGAATAAGATTGAGACGCTTCTAAATATGTCGAAATATATTTACAATGTTTCCGCCCGAATGTCAAGCAGCGGGCTCGCATTTCCGGATTTTGTGCCCGCGGTGACTGGAAAACGGATGAACTGAACCAAGTCCCCAGTAGCTACTTGCAGAGGTCAGCATTCTGTCATAACCTTTCAGGTCACTCGTTTCGACCGCAGGGAGAAATCTTTCAAAGAGGTTATGGATTTCTCAGTCACTTCGTTTCTTACCCTGATGACCTGATAACCTGAAGGTCACACGAGGTCACACGAGGGCACTCGTCGGAATGACAACTTATTTTCGCAGGGAGGTACTCGGGGGGAGGCGAGGGGCATGTCGTAGCTGATGGGTGAAAAAAGGGGCGGGTGAAAGATTTACACCCACCCCGGTATGACTACTGCTCGAGCAGGTAGGATGCTTCCGGGATTTCCATCACGGAATTATCACCTTCCTTGATGACCCGGAGGATCGTTCCGACTGCGGGCAGAATGTTATGAGCAAAAAATTTCGCCGACGCAATCTTGCCGGCATAGTAAGGATATTCGAAATGCTCCTTGCCGATGGCGTCGATCTTCTTCTGGGCGATAAGGGCGTGCTCAAGAAGCAGCTTTGCCCCGTAGATGTGGCCGGTCGCCTGGAGAATTCGCGTGGCAAAGAAACCGATCATGCCGAACTTGCCCTGGCCGAGATAACCGGCCATCGTCGTCTGAATGTCCTTGTACTGGTTTAATGCCTCTTGAAGAAGTGCAACCTCGGCGGCCAAAATGCCGTTGTCTTTATTGTCGGCGGCGAATTTTTCGATTTCCGCAAACCAGAAATTGAAAATCTGTCCCCCGACCATCATCCATTTGCGACCGATGAGGTCCATCGACTGAATGAAATTGGTTCCTTCCCAGATGGGATATATCCGGCTGTCGCGAAGCTGCTGCGCGATCGGATAGTCTTCGGAGAATCCGTAACCGCCATAGCACTGCATGGCTTCGGAAATGCTCAAAAACGCCATATCCGAACACCATGCCTTGACGATCGGAATGTTGACTTCCACAAAAGCCTTCGCGCGTTTCCGCTCGGTCTCGTCGGTCGTGTTTTCCGCGATATCCATGCAGTAGTAAGACATGGAAATCATCGCCCGGCTGGCTTCGGTGATGGACTTTTGATACATCAGCATGCGGCGCACGTCTTCATGGTGGATGATGGACACACGGCCGGCCTTTGGATTGGTGATCTGGCGTCCCTGGATACGCCCGGCGGCATACATCGCCGCGTTGTTATAGGAAACGGTGGCTGCCGCATTGGCCGCCAGTCCCGTCACGGTTCGCTCTTCATTCATCATCTGGAACATCTGGGCCATGCCCGCGCCTTTGCCGTCCACGGGCGGATTACCCAGGAGATAGCCGCGGCACTTATTGTCTTCGCCGAAGTTGATAATGCTGGTGGCCGATCCGCGGAGACCCAGCTTATGCTCGACGCCGCCGCAGTTGACGTCATTGAATTCGCCTTTTTCGCCGGCTTCGGTGGGCCAGTATTTGGGAACGACAAACAGCGATATGCCTTTGGTGCCCGGGGCGCAGCCTTCGATGCGGGCCAGTGTCAGGTGAATGATGTTTTCCGTGATGTCCTGATCGCCGCCGGTGATGAAGCATTTGGTGCCGACGATTTTATAAACACCCGGTTCATCGGTCGGGGTGGCCTTGGTGACGATGTCGCCCACGTCCGAGCCGCTGTTGGGTTCGGTGAGATCCATCGTGCCCGCCCACTGACCGGAGAACATTTTGGGTAAGAAGATATTTTTGACCTTATCGCTCGCGAAGTCGCGGACCAGGCCTGCGGCTCCCGTTGTCGCCATGACGTAAGGGCCGGAAGCGGCGTTGGCGGCGGCGAGGAATTCATTGGTTGCGCCCATCACGCACAAAGGCAGCGAACTGGGATCGGTGTGGTCGGCGTTGCTCGACCCCAGACCGTTTTCCTGAACCGTCCAGTAGGGTTTCTTGAAGGATTCGGGGGTGGTTACTTTGCCGTTTTTATAGACGGCGTGAATGTTGTCACCGTCCTCGTTGGTGGGAGCGACGGCTTCCTTGGCGATTTTCATCGCGTTATCCAGGATGGAATCAATGTCGTCGACAGTGTAGCCTCCCTGAAATCGTCCTGCTTCGAAGATTTTGGACAGATCGAGCCATTCTTTTAAAATAAACTTCTGGTCGCGTGTGGAATACAAAAAATTTGCTGCCATAACTTCGGTTCTCCTTCCTTAGCCCATTTCTATGATTGCTTTGGGGCAGGATGCATTGTAGACAAAAAATGACCATAAGTCAATATAGTACATCGTTACTGATATTAATTGGATAGGTGTATATTTGATTTTTACGGCATTTATCAGTTGTCTAGCATTTTCTTGACACAAAGCCCCGGGCTCCATATACTCGATTCCCTTTGAATAAATAGCTTTAATCAAAAGAAAAATACAGGACCCTGCAAGGATAAACCCGGTGAGGATATGAACGATCTATTGAACAGACTTAAGGGACGCTTTGGTTTGATCGTCCTGGCAATAACTATTTTACTGATTGTCGCCGGATTTTTTATTTACCAGCATTACCGGAAAACGCATGTTTCCACAGAGGACGCTTATGTTTCGGGGAAAATTCATGTGGTGGCTTCCAAGGTGCCCGGGACCGTGAAGACCCTGCTGGCAAAGGACAACCAGTTTGTCAAAGAGAAAGATATGTTGCTGGAGATCGACGACCAGGATTACAGTGTAAAGGTGAGGGAGTCGGAATCAACGGTGAGCGCTGAAAAAGCCAGGCTTGAAGAAATCGGATTGCGCGTGGAAGTTTCCCGAAAGCAACTTACGGAATTTAATTTCCGTGTGGAAACGGCCAGGGCAGATCTCAGGCTTGCGACCGTCAATCTCAAACAATCGGAAAATGATTTTAAACGCATGGAGCGTCTCTTTGCCAGCAGGATCATTGCCGAAGAACAATACGAAAAGGCCAAAACGGCTTATGAGGGCGACCTTGCGCGTATGGAGGCCGCAAAAGAACAGTTAAGTCAGGCCGGGGCGGCGCTCGAAACCCAGAAGGCGCAAATCAAGCAGATGGAAGCAGCGCAGTCCTCGCAAAAGTCCTCCATGAAGCAAAAACAGGAAACGCTGGAAGCCGACCGTTTGAAAAAAAGCTATACGGCAATTTATGCGCCGGCGTCGGGTTATGTGACAAAGAAATCGGTGGAGATCGGTAATCAGATTCAGATCGGTCAGCCGCTGATGGCCATCGTTGCTCTGGATCATGTCTGGATCATCGCTAATTACAAAGAGACTCAGCTCGAAGGCGTCAAGGCCGGACAGAAGGTCGTCATTAAAGTTGATACGTATCCCGGCAGGAAATTTTACGGTAAAGTTGAAAGCATCATGGCGGGCACGGGGGCGGCTTTTTCGCTTTTTCCGCCGGAAAATGCCACCGGGAATTATGTCAAAGTTGTGCAAAGAATTCCAATCAAGATTGTTCTTGATCCCGGCGCCGATCCGGACAGGCTCCTGCGGGTCGGCATGTCCGTGGAACCAACCATCCTTGTGGAGTAATTGATTCTTATGGACAGGACGGTAAATAAGTGGATCATCGCTCTTACCGTGATGCTGCCCACACTGATGGTCATCATCGACACTTCTGTCGTCAATGTATCGCTGGATCACATTCGCGGCAGCCTTTCCGCCGGCGTTGACGAATCCACATGGTCCATCACGTCCTATCTTGCCGCCAACGCCGTTGTCATTCCGATGACCGGATGGCTCAGCCGTTTTTTTGGCCGGAAGCGTTTTCTCATTTTTTCCGTCTTATTATTTACGATCAGCTCTTTTCTTTGCGGCCTGGCCTGGAATATACAGAGCCTTATCTTTTTCAGAGTGCTACAGGGCCTGGCCGGCGGGTCGCTGCAACCAATTTCACAGTCCATTCTGCTGGAAACATTTCCTCCGGCGCAGCACGGCACGGCGATGGCCATTTTCGGCATGGGCACCATGTTCGGCCCCATCATGGGCCCGCTTTTGGGCGGATGGATTACGGACAACTGGTCGTGGCACTGGATCTTTTTTATCAATATCCCGATCGGGATGATATCGCTGGTCATGTCTTTGTGGTTTATCAGCGATCCTCATTATATTAAACGCACTGCCATGTCCATCGACTACTGGGGTCTGATGCTGCTCAGTATCTGGGTGGGATGCCTGCAGATGGTTCTGGACAAAGGACAGAGAGAAGATTGGTTCGGTTCGGATTTCATCATTATCCTGACCATTATTGCCGTTGTGGCTTTTGTCCTGTTCATCTTTGTCGAGCTCACCGCCGAACACCCCATTGTGGATTTGAAGGTCTTCAAGAGCTATTCATTTACTTCGGGTAATATTGTCCTCTTTTTCATCCTGGCCGGTCTTTTCGGCGGTCTTATTATGCTGCCTATCTATCTGCAAAGCCTGATGGGGTATACCGCTTCTCTGGCGGGGTTGATTCTCGGTCCGGGAGGGCTGGCCATCTTCCTGGTCATGCCGATTGTCGGCTGGCTGATCAGAGTGGTGAATCCCAAACTGATCGTCGCGATCGGCATCGTTATTTATGCGTACGCCAATTATCTGATGAGCAACTTCAATATGTCGGCTGATTTCATGTCGATCCTCTGGCCGCGTGTTGTCATGAGTATAGGGCTGGGCATGGTCTTTATCCCACTGACCACGCTGTCGTTATCCAGCACTCCCAAGGAAGAAATGGGCAATGCGACAGCCATTTTTAATCTGGTGAGAAATCTCGGCGGAAGCGTCGGCGTGGCTTTTGCGGCAACGATCTTATCCCGAGGGTCCCAGATTCATCAGGCTCATCTGAGTGAACATATCACCCCTTTTGACCTGGATTACTGGAATGCCGCCAATCAGTCGGCCGGGCATCTGGTGCGGCAGGGCATGGATGCGGTATCCGCACAGCAGGGAGGCGCCGCCGTTATTTATAACGAGATGCTGAGACAGGCATACATGATGTCCTTCAATGATCTCTTTTATATCCTGACCATTCTGATGATCTGCTTGCTGCCCTTCGTTCTGCTTATCCGCCACGTTGATCATAGCGCTGTAAAGCTTTAGCTTTTTTTTCAGCTTTAAGCCTCGTTTCTGCTCCCCTCTTTTACATTGATAAGATAGGCGCCGTCTGATATTTGATGCTGATGCAAACGCCGTTTCGCCTGAATGATATCATCCTCGTTGTTGTGGTCATTTCCTCCACGGGCGTAGCCGTCATTTTCCCCGATTTCGGGTCGCGGTTTCAGGCCTTGCCCTTCTATTGCCTGATGATCAATTTTTTTCTCAGTTATTTGTCGATTGATCTGGCCGATGTCTGGAAGGCGCTCCAGGGCCACGGCAAGCAGATTCTTGCGTTCACGGTCATGAAGCTCGCGGTCCTGCCGGTTATCCTTTATTTTATTTTTTATGTCGTTGCGCCGGATTATGCGCTGGCCGTTCTACTGTTGACGGGCGTTTCCACCGGCGTCGTTTCTCCCATGATTTCCAATATGGTCAAAGGCAACAGTTCGCTGGTGCTCGTGGTGGTGGTGATTACGTCTGTGCTGGCGCCCTTCACGCTGCCGGCGCTCGTCAAAATTGTTGTGGCCCGCGACGTCGCGATCTCGTTTCTGGCCATGCTTAAAATGCTGGCGACCGTCATTTTTATCCCGATTGCCCTTGTCGAATTGATCCGCTACCTGACGCCTAGGATTGTCGCACCCATCCTGAGGATTCAGTTTCCCGTTTCACTCTTGATGTTTGCGATCATCAACCTGGGCGTCTTCTATCGCTATGCTTCGTTTTTCAGGAAAGAACCGGCCGCGTTACTGATGGCGTTGATCGTCGTCTTTGTCCTGGCGGCGATCTACTGCGCGGTGGGCATTTTCTTCTTCCGCAAAGGACCGCTGCCGAATCAGTTGGCCGGCGCGGTCATGCTGGGTAATCTCAACAATGTGCTGGTGATCGTCTTTTCTTCCCATTTCTTCGGCCCCGTCGAACCGCTTGTGGCCGCCCTGTACATGATTCCATTCTTCGTCATCATTATTCCGCTGCGCTATTACCACCACTGGAAAACAGAGATGGTGACAGGACGGCACCACCACTATCATTCCGTTTCATAACTTTTCCTGCGGCCTCTGAACCGGTCTTTCTTTTCGGGGAAACCATGACGCCCGTTGCGGCGAACGCGTAAATAGTCTCTGGAAATGAAGTTTTTTTTGCCGCGTTTTTTCGGCAGGATTCAAACTTGGAATATTCTTTAAAAAACTGTTTTCCTGAAAATATTTTATCAAAAACAGTTGACAAAAGTTTACTGATATGAAATAAAAGTTTCCTAAATGAGGACAAGAAAAACAAAATTTGTCCTCGAAATCCGGAAAGACAGGAAGGCCAGTCATTTTCCTGCTCCTGGAAAAGAGGAAGGTTTCCCGGAATGAAACAACAACCGCTCATCAATGAAGCCGATATCGGAAAACGAATCAAATCATTGCGCAATACAAAGCGGGTGACGCTGGAGGATCTGGCTTCACAGACCGGTTTTACCAAAGGTTATCTCTCCAAAGTAGAAAAATCTGAAAAAGCTCCGCCGGTTTCCACATTGGGCATCCTCGCCCGGGCTCTGGACGTCAGTATTTCCAATCTCCTCGGGGAAGACAGCCCGGTCACTTCCATCTGCCTGGTCAAGAAACACGAAAGACCGAAGATGATGAGGACCGGAACCAGTGTCGGCTACTCCTATGAGGCTGTGGCCCAAAATTTCAAAAACAAGATGATGGATCCTTTTATTCTGACGCTTCCCGTTCATGCTAAAAAACAGATTCGCTATCAACACGCAGGTCAGGAAATACTCTTTGTCCTTGAGGGAACGATGAAATTTCATCACGGTACAGAAACAATCATAGCTGAAGAAGGTGACTGTGTTTACATCGACTCCGGTATTCCCCATTTTGGAGAGTCCATGGGGAATAAGCCAGTCAAATGTTTCACGGTTATTGTTAGCTCCGAGACAAAATAAAACAACGCGGTCATCTCCCAAGTATGGGAGACCATGCTTTACTTTCCGGGATGACCAAAAACAGAAAGGAAAAGACATGAGCGACATTCCCGTCTTTTTTCTCCACGGCCTGGCCTATGCCGGACTTCTTTTTCTCGTCTCAGCAGGCCTCACCCTCATTTTCGGGATGATGAATGTCCTGAATTTTGCGCACGCGGCCATGTATATGGTGGGTGCTTATCTTTCGTATACCATCATCATGCAGCTGACCGGCCAATTCTGGATGGCGTTGATCCTGTGCCCGCTGATCCTTTTTGTCATCGGCGCCTTGATCGAGCGCTTCCTGCTTCGGCGGGTGCACAAATACGGCCACGTGCAGGAACTTCTCCTCACCTTCGGGCTGGCCTATATCATCACGGAACTGGTCAAATGGTACTGGGGAAACTATCCTCTGGCCGTCAACGTGACCGGATTCCTGAGCGGGACCGTCCCGATTTTCGGCATTACATATCCCATCTACCGTATTTTCATCTTTGTTTGCGCCATTTTTGTCGGAACGGTCATGGCCCTTATTCTTTATAAAACCCGGCTGGGTATTATCCTCCGGGCGGCGGTCAACGACAGTGAAATGACCAATACCCTGGGGGTGAACGTGCCCCTCGTGTTCATGGGCGTCTTTGCTTTCGGAACGGCACTATCCGGATTCGCGGGCGTGATCGCGGGACCGCTTCTCTCGACATTCCCGGGCATGGCCCAGGAAATTCTGCTCGATGCCTTCGTCGTGATCGTCGTGGGCGGCTTCGGAAGCCTGGGCGGCGCCGTAGTGGCCGCGCTGCTCATCGGCCAACTCCAGGCCTTTGGCGTTCTCTTGATCCCCAAGTTATCGGTGGCCCTGATTTATCTGCTTATGGCTATCGTTTTAATCGTTAAGCCCTCCGGGCTTTTTGGGGAGGAACAGTAATGAAACAGAAAAGCATTTCTTTAATCACAATCCTCGCGTTATTTCTGGTGGGAGCCTTCATGCCCTCCCTCCTGAAGCAATATCATCTGAACATGCTGACGGAAATCATCATTTTTTCGCTCTATGCCGTGAGCTACAACCTGCTTCTTGGTTACGCCGGTCTTTTGTCTTTCGGCCATGCCGCATTCTTTGGCCTGGGTGCGTTCGTAACGGCTGTGGCGATCATCAACATTCCGGGAATATCGCTGTGGAACGTTGTTTTGATCGGCATCGCGGCAACGGTTATCGCCGGCTTTGTCCTGGGCGGTCTGCTCCTGCGGCATAAGGGATCTTATTTTGCCCTGCTCACGATGGCTTTCAACGCCCTCTTTTATGCCGTCGCGACAAAGTGGCATTCCGTGACCGGCGGCGACGATGGACTCAGCATCACCCGGCCTGACCTGAATCTGGGATTTACGACCATTCCGCTCAACAGTCTGACCAACTTTTATTACCTGACGCTGGTGATCATGGGGCTGGCGATTCTCTTCTGCTGGTATTTTACGCACACGGCGATGGGCAAGACGGTGGTGCTGATGCGCGAAAATGAGGATCGGATGAAATTCCTGGGATACAATACGAATATCAGCCGTCTCATTCTCTTCACCTTTACCGGGGCGGTCGCCGGTCTTGCCGGCGTCTTCTATACGTTCCATTTCCAGTTTGTTTCCATTTCGGCCGTCAGTATCGACATGACGACGGCGGTTCTGCTCATGGCTTTTGTCGGAGGAACGAAAACATTCTGGGGACCGATTCTGGGTGCATTCGTTTACATCATTCTCCAGAATTATCTGAGCAATATTACGGACCGCTGGCCGCTGGTGATGGGTGTCATCTTCGTGCTCATGGTTCTGTATGTTCCCGGCGGCCTGTCCGAGGTCCTGTTGAACATCAAACAGCGGTTTTTTGGAAAGAAAAATAATGACGGCAATAAAACTTCCACGCCGGAGGAGATGACAACATGAGCGATTATCTTCATATCCAGGATATTCACAAAGACTTTTCCGGTTTGAAGGTTCTGACCGGTGTCGAATTCAAGGTCAAAGAAAAGGAACGCCACGCCGTCATCGGTCCCAACGGTGCGGGAAAGACGACCCTATTCAATATTATCAGCGGCAAATTCAAGCCGTCATCAGGGGCCATCCTTTTCAAGGGTGAGGATATATCCGGAAAGCCTCCTCACATTCTGAACCGCCATGGTCTGGCACGTTCATTCCAGATTACCAACGTCTTCCAGGAATTGAGCGTGTTCAACAACATTCTTGCCGGCGTGCGCTCCCGTGCCGGATTGCGTTATCATTTTTTTAAAGTACCCGATCATGACCGGAAAATCTGTGAAAAGGTTGAAGACATCCTCGCCCAGGTCGGACTGACGGATGTCCAGGATCAACCGGCCAGTTCGCTGTCGTACGGCAAGCAGAGAGCTCTGGAAATCGGCATCACCCTTTCCACGGAGCCGGAGTTGATCCTGCTCGACGAACCCACGGCCGGCATGACGCGCGAGGAAACGGATCAGGCCATCAAAATGATCGACAAGGTAACAGCCGGCCGCACGCTGATTGTCATCGAGCATGACATGGAAGTCGTTTTTTCGCTTGCTGATACGATTTCCGTTCTGCACTACGGGACCATTCTTGTTTCCGATACGCCGGAAAAAATTCGCAACGACCAGCGGGTCAAGGACGCCTACCTGGGGGAAGGATAAATATGCTAGAAGTCAAAGATATTCACAGCTACTACGGCAAAAGCCATATTCTGCACGGTGTCTCCCTGAATTTGCAGGAGGGAGAAATGGTCTGTCTCCTGGGGAGAAACGGCGTCGGCAAATCCACCACATTAAAGAGCATCATGGGCGTCGTAAAACCGCAGCAGGGCAGCATTCGCTTCCATGATAAAGAATTGGTCGGCCTTGCACCTTATGAAATCGCCCGCCTGGGCGTAGGCTACGTCCCCGAGGACCGGCGGATTTTCCGCAGCCTCACCGTTCACGAGAACCTCCTCATGGGAATCAAAGGCGGAAATAAAGGCAGCGCCGGGGAAGGGGGCTGGACCATCGAGCGGGTCTATGAACTTTTCCCCCGCCTCAAGGAAAGGTGCAACAACAAGGGCAGTCATCTGTCCGGCGGCGAGCAACAGATGCTCACGGTAGTGAGGACGCTGATGGGAAATCCGCGCGTTATTCTGGTGGATGAGCCGACGGAAGGTCTGGCCCCGCTGATCGTCAAAGACGTACTGGATATGCTGGCGACGGTCCGCAAATCCGGCGTGACCGTCCTGATGGTGGAGCAGAATTTCAAAGCGGCCATCAAGATTGCGGATCGTTTTTATATCATGAGCAAGGGGCAGATCGTTTTCTCCGGGAATCAGGCCGAGCTTCTGGCGGCGGAGGATGTCAGAAAGAATTATCTGGAAGTTTAACGAGGTCGCAATCCACCGGGCTTTGCATCGATGAATTGCTGCGTTGCGCTTCATACCGGGTCATTGCTTTTTATTTGTGTATTAAGCGTGAAAAAGAAATGAACAACAGAAAAAATGGGAGGTGTTTTATGAGAAAAAAGCTTGTTTACAGTTTGTGTTTTCTTACCATGGTCTTCATGCTGGCAATGCCTGGCTTCGCAGCGGCAGCCGATGACACCATCAAGCTCGGCGCCACGGAGCCCCTTTCGGGAACGTTCAAGGACATCGGCGAGCGCTATCTGGATGGTGTGGAGTACGCTGTTAAAGTCATCAATGAGACCGGCGGACTTTTGGGGAAAAAAGTGGAGGTTGTCCGGATTGATTCGGAGTTGAAGCCGGATGTCGCGACCCGCAAGGCGCAAAGCCTGATTTTGAAAGACGGCGTGAAGTTTTTCTGCGGCGGCACAGGAAGTTCGGTCGGTGCGGCCATGGAGCAGCTTGCGGAAAAACAGAATGTCATCATGTTCACCTACGGAATGGATGCCGCCAGCATGACCGGCGTGAAATGCAGCAAGAATTTCTTCCGGCCCGGCGGCAGTACGGACGGCCGTTCTTTTGCTCTGGCGCAGCTTATTGCGAAAATGAAATATAAGAAGGTCGCCATCATTGCCCAGGATTATTCTTTCGGTCAGGAAGCGCTGTCAGCTTTCAAAAAAGAGTTGGCCAAGCTCAGCCCCAATACGAAAATCGTAGCCGAACTCTATCACCCGGCAGGCACCAAGGATTACGGCCCTTATGTCAGCCAGCTCATCGCGGCAAAACCGGATGTTATCTTCACACCTAACTGGGGAAATGACCTGACGCTGCTTCTCAAGCAGGGACGTCCTATGGGTATGAACCAGAAAATATTTTCTTATTATATCAATGACGAAGTCACCATCGACGCACTGGGCAATGACAGCCTGATGATCGGCAATATGGGCGCGGAAATTTACACGTTATCCATTCCCACCAAAAAGAATGAAGCCTTTGTCGCTAAATTTTACAAAGACAAGGGATATTATCCGACTTGGCTGCGCGGTAAAGCTTACATTGCCACCATGTTCTGGGCCGAGGCCGTTAAAAAAGCCGGAACAACCGATGTAGCGGCTGTCATCAAAGCGTGGGAAGGCCTGTCCTATGACGGACCCGCCGGCGTCTGGACGATGAGAGCCTGCGATCATCAGGCACAGGTACCGTATTGGTTCACTGAAATTGTTGCCAAGAACAAATACTTCAAACATGCTTTTGAGGCGCCTAAGGGCATGGCCTCTGCCAAGTCTGTGGAAGTTCCCTGCGCGGATACGGGCTGCAAGATGAAGTAGACGAAGGAATATCTGTTTTCGACATTCGCTTTTAAGTTTCAGAGCATCCATTCCCTCCTCAGGGGATGACCCCGGAAGCCGCTTATGGCGAAAGGGGTCATCCCCCCCAGACGGAACATGAATTTGATTTTAAGTTTTGAGTTTATGAAGAGCGAGGACGTCATATGGCAGAAGTAAACGGTAAGGTCATGAGCGCCCGAGAGGCAGTGGAAAGATTTGTGCACGACGGCGACGAACTGGTGATCGGCAACTATACCGTGGGAAGCTGCGCTGAACTTGTTTACGAAATTACCAGGCAGGGCAAAAAAGGCTTTACCCTGTATTCGCAATCCGGCATTTTTGATGTTGAGGTTCTCGTTGCCGGCGGATGCGTTGATCGCCTGGTTACAACCTATGTGATGCGTTCCGGCGGCAAGAAGGGCGGCTCCGCCGTCGAGAGGGCCCTGAATGCGGGAACGCTGCAGATCGAGGATTACACCAATTTTGAATATAACGCGCGGCTGGTTGCCGGCATGCACGGGTTTTCCTTTATGCCGGTTCTGGAAGGGGTCATGGTGACCGATATCTTCCGCAGACGCGGGTTCATGGGCGAAAATAAATTCCAGGTCATCAAATGCCCGTATACGGGAAAGGATAAATTGACCGTGCCGGCAGCTTCGCCCGACGTGTGCCTCATTCACGTTCAACGCGCCGATTCCGAAGGCAACGCCCAATACTGGGGCGCCATGGGGAGTGTGGCGGCGGCGGCGCTGGCCAGCAAAAAGATAATTGTCTCGTGCGAAGAGATCGTTGATCACGACATCATTCAATCGAGTCCCCATCTGACGATTATTCCGGCCTATCGCGTCAGCGCAGTCGTGGAAGTCCCCTGGGGCGCTCATCCCACGGAAGTGCTCGGATACTATAACGTGGATACCTTCATGTACAACAGCCTGTTTACCGCGGCCGCGGCGACCGCCTCCGGCCTTAAGGCCTGGATGGATGAGTGGGTTTACGGCTGCCCGGACCGCGCGCACTACATCGATCATTATATCGCGAAGTTCGGCTCTGAGACGCTCGATGAGCTCAGGGCCAAACCCTTTTACTCCGCCCCTGCCGATTACGGCGCGGCCTTTACCTCGCACTGGGACCGCGAAGGCCGGGAAAGAAGCATGGGGGTTACCCTTCCGGAGCTGGAGCAACTATTGAAAGACAGAGGGAAAGTTTATGGGTAAACCTTATACGCTCGATGAACTGCTGGCCATTGCGGTGGCCCGGGAAATTCATGATTATGAGAATGTGGTTCTGGGCGTCGGTGTCCCCATGACGGCGGGAGCCCTTGCCAAGTCGCTTTTGGCGCCTCACGCAACGCTCATGATGGAATCGGGCATCGTGGATATCCGCCCTCTCTTGTCGCTGAACAACATTGCCGACGCGCATTCCGCCCGCGGATTTTCCTATGCCACGGACCTTTTCTCGGCCTTCACCGCAACGTACCGCGGTTTTGTCGACGTCTGTTTTCTGGGCGTGGCGCAGGTCGATAAATACGGCAATCTCAATACGACTGTTATCGGTGATTACAATAAGCCTACCATGCGGCTGCCGGGGTCCGGCGGGGCGGCGGATTTCATTTCCTACGCCAAACGGACCGTCCTCACCATGCGGGGAGGCACCTTTGTCAACAAACTGGATTATTTTACTTCCCCCGGTTACCTTGAGGGAGGGGACAGCCGGGACAAAACGGGTTTGTTTCCCATCGGCTCCGGACCGTCTGCGCTCATCAGCACAAAGGGCATTTTCCGTTTTGATGCGGGAACGAAAGAAATGTATCTGTCGACGATTCATCCGGGAGTGAGCCTCGAATCCATCAAAAAAGACATCCCCTGGGATCTGCAGGTATCTCCTGATCTGGCTAAGACCGAACGTCCGACGGACGCGGAGATTGATTTCATCCGCAATTTCGCCCCGGAACTTTCCGCCGGCCGCGAATTGACCGTGGAATTGCGCAACGCCGCCATTAAGAAAAAAGCGGAACTGCGTGAAGGGAAGAAGGCATAACCCCAATGCGGAGGATCCTATGAAACTGAAAAATAAGGTGGCGATCGTTACGGGCGCCAGCAAGGGCATCGGTAAAGGCATTGCCACAAGGTTTGCCAAAGAAGGGGCCTCGGTCGTTCTGGCGAGCCGAACGCTCTCGGTTCTGGAAGAGGGCGTCCGGGAGATCAAGGCGGCAGGCGGTGAGGCCGCGGCCATTTCTGTTGATGTGAGAAAAGTTGAAAGCATCAATGATCTGGTCAAAAAAACCATTGACCGTTACGGCCGCCTGGACCTGCTGGTCAATAATGCCGGTATCACGATGGGCGGTCCGTCCGAAGATCTATCGCCTGACGACTGGCGCGCCGCGCTGGAAACTGACTTGTTCAGCGTGTTTTATGCGTCGCAGGCGGCGGCGCGCGTCATGATTCCGCAGGGCGGCGGCAACATCATTAATATTTCATCGGTCAACGGAATTCTTGCCGCACCCAGGCGCGCCGCATATTGCGCCAGCAAAGCGGCGGTTAATGAGTTGACCAAGGTATTGGCTATCGAATGGGCGGACCGCAAAATCCGCGTGAATGCCATCGCCCCCGGATATGTGCGGACGGAACTGGTCGAGGACGTCATCAATAAAGGAGCTATTTCGCTGGACGCCATTCTGAGGCGCACGCCCCAGGGCAGGATCGGCGAAGTTGAGGATATTGCCTCGCTGGCGGTCTACCTGGCGAGCGAAGAATCAGCCTATATGACCGGGAGCATCGTCAACATTGACGGCGGCTGGCTGGCATATGGGTATTTATAAACAGCATTACGTAACAGGAAATAAAAGAGGTATTTCATTATGACAGAAAAAATAGCCGTCATCGGTTCGGGAACGATGGGGTCGGGCATTGCCCAGGTTGCCGTGGAAGCGGGTTTTCAGGTAAATCTCGTGGATACCGAACAGGGATTTGTGGATCGCGGTGTGGCCAATATTCGCAAATTTATCGGCAAGAAAGTTGAAAAAGGGAAACTGAATCAAGCCCAGGGCGATGAGATATTGTCGCGGCTTTCGGGCACAACCGATATGGCCGGAGCCGTCAAAGGCGTGATCATGGTCGTAGAGGCCGTCTTTGAAAAGTTTGAGCTGAAAAAGGAAATCTTTCAAAAGCTTGATGCCCTTTGTCCGCCGAATGTTATTCTGGCCAGCAATACGTCCACACTGAGCATTTCATCCATTGCCGCCGTGACGAAGCATCCGGACCGTGTTATCGGCACGCATTACTTCAGCCCCGTTCCGGCCATGCGTCTGGTGGAAGTCATCCGTGGGGAAAAGACCAGCGATGCCACGGCGGAGAAGACCGTTGAGATCTGCAAAAAATTTGGTAAAACGCCTATCGTCGTCAAAGATATTCCGGGCTTTATCGTTAACCGGTTTTTGTGCCTGATTTACAACGAAGCGGCCGATATGATTGCCCGCGGCGATTCGACGGCGCAGGATATCGACCAGGCGATGAAACTGGGCTGCAACTGGCCGATGGGCATTACCGAAATCATCGATCTGGCGGGCGTGGATGTCTGCGCCAACGCGATCGATGCGATGTATTCTATGACCGGAGAAGACCGTTATAAGCCATCCCCGCTTTTCGATAAAATGCTGGCCCAAAAGAAACTCGGCCGGAAAACAGGCGAAGGTTTTTACAAGTACGAAAATAAGTAAAAGGGAAAGAGAGTGCAAACCATGAAAGATAGAGAAGTAGTTTTTGTTGAAGGCGTGAGAACTGCCTTTGGTCGATTGGGCGGCAGCCTGAAAGACTTTACCGCGGAAGAACTGGGCAGCATCGCCCTGAAAGGGCTGATTGATAAATCGAAAATTTGCGAACGGGGCGTTGTGGACTCCGTTTTCGCCGGAACGGCTTTTCACGTGGCCCGGGCCCTCGATCCGGCCCGCTGGATCGTGCTGGATGCCGGCCTGCCCGTGACCACGACGGCCTCTTACGTGGAAATGCAGTGCGGGTCCGCCATTGACAGCATCAATCATGCGGCCTGGAAAATCCTTTGCGGCCAGGCGGATACCGTTATCGCCGGCGGCATGGAATCCTTCAGCCAGCTTCCGTTTAAATTTTCTTCGAGTACCCCGCCGTATCGCATTACGCCGCCCAAGCAGCTCGCGTATGAGTTGCAGCCGAAACCGAAAGAGGGCCGTTCGTATCCGCCTTTTGAGATGGGCCTCACGGCGGAAAACCTGCAGGCACTGTACAATATCTCCAGGCAGGAACAGGACGAGTTCGCGTTCCGCAGCCAGACCCTGGCCAAAAAAGCAATGGACGCCGGCTATTTTGAAGATGAAATCGTGACAGTCTTCGTATCCCAGGGGAAAAAGAAGCCGCCTCTGGAGTTTAGAATTGATGAACATCCCCGGCTGGAATCGCTGGACGTTTTGGCCAAGCTGCCGCCCGCTTTCAAGAAAGACGGCGGGACAGTTACCGCGGGCAATGCGTCGGGTCTGAATGACGGCGGCGCTTTCGTCTTGATGATGACCGCCGAAAAAGCCAAAGCCTGGGGCTATAAGCCGTTTGCCAGATGGATCTGCGGTTCGGAATACGGCGTGGATCCGTCCATCATGGGTATCGCTCCGGCCCATGCCATTCCCATTGCCCTCAAGCGGGCGGGGCTCAAACTTGCCGATATCGATGTGATTGAATGCAATGAAGCCTTTGCCGTGCAGAACTTGGCCGTGATCAAAGAACTGGAAAAGCAGACCGGTGAAAAGATTGATATGGCTAAGTGGAACCCGCTGGGCGGCGCCATCGCCTTCGGCCATGCCAACGGCGCCTCCGGCGCGCGCTGCGCCATCTTTGCGATGAAGCAGCTTGAGCGCACGGGCGGCAAATACGGTCTCTTTTCATCCTGCTGCGGCGGCGGTCAGGGTGTTGTGTCCATCATTGAAAACCTGAGGAAATAACGGATGGGCAATCCGTATCTTTGCACAGGGAGTGTTAATTCCGCTGCCCTGTCGAGTCTTCGCTCGTTGAAGGCAGTCTAATTCCTTCTTGCCCCTTCTCATTGCCCTGGCTTCCCTTCGGCGTGACCTCCCCCGGGTCTCCCGGGGGGGGCCAGGGCCCTTTCCAAAGCCGTTGTGAAAAGGCATTGTTTCTTTTGGTGCTGATCCTCGTATCAGCGTCTTCTGCCGTCTGCTCGTGACCATCGGAATCCGGTACTAGTATCTTCGAGTGGGAAAAGCGGCACTCCGTCTTTGGGTCCGCAGTTTCGCGGGCTTATCAATTCGCTTGATTTCCGTGATAAATCATTATTAAATGGCCTTCATGATGGATATCTTACAAAATAACTACATCCGGATCGTCTTCAGCTCCGTTGCCGTTTACATTTTTATCATCCTCGCCATCCGGCTCTTCGGGAAGAAAGAACTGGCGCAGCTTTCCGTTTACGACCTGGTATTTATTCTGCTGATCAGCAATGCGGTGCAAAATGCTATGGTCGGCCCCGACTCGACGCTCTCCGGGGGGCTCGTCGCCGCGGCCTCTTTGTTTGTCGTCAATTTCATTCTCAAACAATTGCAAATCCGCTTTCCGAAGTTCGGGAAGGCCATCCAGGGCGAAGCCATTATGCTGGTGTTCCAGGGGAAAATATTATCTTCACATATGAAGAACGCCGGGATCACGGAGGATGAACTGATGGAAGTGATCCGGGAGCATGGCGTTGCCGCCGTCTCAGAAGTCGATCTGGCGGTACTGGAAGTTGATGGCAATATCAGCGTCCTCTCGACCGAGCTTCGTAAAAAAACAACCCGCCGCCGGAAAGCGCATAAAGTCATCTCCAAGCAGCAATCATAAAAGAACTTTGGCGTCGAGGAGAGCGGATCGTGACGGCCATCTTCTCACGCGCAAGTCCGGGCGCGTGATGAACTGTGTTGATGACGACAGCCGTCCTTAAATGTCCTCCTCCCCGGGCTCGGGTTCTTTTTTCAGCGGACACGCTTTGTTCTTAAAGAACTCATAGTACAAAAGAGGAACGGCAATGAGCGTGAGCGCCGTCGAGGCCACGGCTCCGAACATCATGGCGATGGCCAGTCCCTCGAAGATGGGATCAAACAACATGACGAAAGATCCGACAACGACCGCCGCCGCGGTGAGCACGATCGGCCGGAAACGGACAGCCCCCGCCCGGATGAGCGCCTGACGCAGGTCTCCCGTGTCGCGCCATTCCATCTGGATAAAATCGACAAGGAGGATGGAATTGCGCACAACGATGCCTGCAAGGGCGATGAATCCGATCATCGAGGTTGCCGTGAAAAAGGCGCCGAAAATCCAGTGGCCGGGCAGTATCCCGACGAGGGTCAGCGGAATCGGGGCCATGATGACGAGCGGCGTAACAAAGCTTTTAAACCAGGCCACGACCAGGATGTAAATGATAATGAGGACAACGGCAAACGCCAGACCCAGGTCCCGGAAGACTTCAAACGTGATGTGCCATTCGCCGTCCCACTTCATCGAATATTCATTTTCGAGCCAGGGCTGAGCCGTATAATACTGTTTGAGCTCGTAACCTTCTGCGAGTTTCAGCTTCTTGATATCTTCTTTCATCTTCAGAATGGCGTAGACGGGGCTTTCTTCCGTGCCCGCGACATCGCCCGTCACATAGGTGACCCTCTTCATATTCTTGTGATAAATCGTTTTGTCTTCAATCCCCTCACGGACCGAGATGAGCTCGGCGAGCGAAACGAGCCCTCCGCCAGACGTCGGAATGGTGAGCGATTGCAAAGCGGTCACATTCGACCGCGCGGCCTGCGGCATGCGCAGGAGGATTTCAACCGGTTCCTTCTCCCGTTCCATATGGGCGAGCCCGGCCGGGGCTCCGGCCAGTGCGACGCGCAGCGTTTTGGCGACGGCTTCAGTGCTGATGCCATTTTCGGCGGCTTTTTCCCGGTCGACATCGAACGTCAGTTTGCGCTGATCGTCCTCCACAAACCAGTCCACGTCGACGACGCCGTCGGTTTTATCGAAAATATCGCGCACGGCTTTGGCGATTTCGATCTGGCGCGACGTATCGGGGCCGTAAATCTCCGCAACCAGCGTGCTCAGGACCGGCGGCCCGGGGGGCAGTTCGGCAACTTTAATCCGGGCGCCGTAGCTCTCGGCGATTCGTTTCAGTTCCGGACGCAGACGTTTCGCGATATCATGGCTCTGCCCCTTGCGTTTGTCTTTGGATACGAAATTGACCTGGATATCGGCCACGTTGCTTCCTGTGCGCAGGAAGTAATGACGGACGAGACCGTTGAAATTGTAAGGCGACGCTGTGCCCACATAGGTCTGATAATCCGTTACTTCCGGCACCGTCTTCAGATATTCCGCGAGCTCCCGCGAAAGCGCCGCTGTTTCCTCCAGCGTCCGTCCTTCGGGCATGTCGATGATGACCTGCAACTCGCTCTTGTTATCGAAGGGCAGCATCTTCATCGTGACTTGCTTAAGGGGTACAAGGACGAAAGCCAGCAAAAGGAGAGCGAGAATCACCGAAAAAGCGATGACTCTCTTTTTCCTTACATCGACCAGAGGGCCGAGGGCTTTTTCATAGAAGCCGGCCAGTCCCCGCTTACCGCCTTCCTCTTCCGGTTTGTGATGGACGTTTTTCAAAACAATGTAGGCGAGCCAGGGGCTGACGATGAAAGCGACCAAAAGCGAAAAAACCATGGCTGCGGAAGCGCCGACCGGGATCGGCCGCATGTAGGGTCCCATGAGCCCGGAGACGAAGGCCATGGGCAAGAGGGCGGCAATCACCGTGAAGGTGGCGAGGATCGTGGGGTTGCCGACTTCGTCCACGGCATAGACCGCCGTCAGCGGTTCGATCCTGTGCATCCGGAAATGGCGGTTGATGTTTTCGACGACGACAATTGCGTCGTCAACCAGGATGCCGATGGAAAAGATAAGAGCAAACAGCGTCACGCGGTTCAGCGTATAGCCGTAAAGATAGGTCGTCAAAAGCGTCAGCGCCAGCGTCACGGGAACCGCGACGGCGACGACAATGGATTCGCGCCAGCCTAAGAATACGGCAATCAGGACAATCACGGACAGGGTGGCCAAAAGCATGTGAAACAGGAGTTCGTCCGACTTATCCTTGGCTGTCTCCCCATAGTTGCGGGTCACGGTTGCCTGGATGTCCTTCGGGAGCAGGCTGCCTCTCAGCGCATCGACTTTACGGAATGCCTCCTCGGCGACAACGCTGGCGTTGGCTCCTTTCTGCTTGGAGAGAGCAATCGTCACAGCCTCATACTGCGAGGCGGGGCTGCCGGCAAGTCCCTTTGCTGCCGCCTGCGGACCCAGTCCCATGAAAACATAGTTTGCCGCTTCTTCCGGTCCGTCGCTTACCTGCGCGACGTCCTTCAGGTAAACGGGGCGGCCGTTAAAAACATGGACCACCAGATCAGCCACATCCCGTGCGCTTTTCAGGAAACTGCCCGTTTCCACGATCATCTCGCGGTTGCCCGAGGGAAAGGTGCCGGAAGGGACAGCCACGTTGGCCTTCGCGAGTGTGTTCATGATCTGAAAGGCCGATAATCGGAAGGCCCGCAGGCGCTGCGGATCCAGCGTGATCCGGACCTGGCGGCGCTGCCCGCCGATGATGGAAGTTTCCGAAACATTTGCATTTTTCTTCAGCTCCGTGCAAAGGCCGGTCGCCACCCGCCTAAGCTCATATCCGGTGTACTGGGGATTGGGGCTCCACAGCGTAAGCGACAGGATGGGGACGTCATCAATGGATTTGGGTTTCACCAGCGGTTGAGAAACGCCGGGCGGAATGAGATCATAGTGCGACATCAGCTTGTTGTAAAGCTTTACCAGGCTGTCTTCCATCTTTTCGCCGACGTAGAAACGAACGATGGTAACGTTGAACCCCGGCTTAATAATGGAATAGACGTATTCGACCCCTTTGATCTCGGAGAGGAATCTCTCCATAGGGAACGTTACACGTTCTTCCACTTCTTTGGGAGACGCCCCGGGATAGCTGACATAGACATCCACCATGGGAACCACAATCTGGGGTTCCTCTTCGCGGGGTGTGACCATGATGGCAAAGAGGCCCAGCAGAAGAGCCGCGGCGACCAGGAGCGGCGTCAGCTTCGATTTGATGAAGGCGCGGGCAATCTTCCCGGAGATTCCGATCCCTGTCATTTTATTTGTGCTCCCGTGATGATGCCGCCGTCGATGACGCGTTCGGTCCCCGCCGTAACAATCCGGTCACCGGGCCCGAGACCCGACAGGATTTCCGTGTAACCGGCGGACGAAACGCCTGCTCGAACAATCCGGTAGGTAACGATCCCCTGCGGGTCGACGGCGTAGACACCCGTCAGCTGTCCTTTTTGAACAATAGCCCGGTCGGGGACTCCGATAACGTTTCGTTTGCCGACGGGTATTTTAAGACGGGCAAAGAGCCCGCTGCGCGGACGAAAATCCTTAAGCCCCACTTTGATGATAAAGGTCCGGGACTGCGGATCAACGGCGGGCAGTACTTCCCGGACAGTCCCGGAAATGGGCTTGTCGAATGTTTCAATTACGGCTTCCACGTCCATGCCGGTTTTTACTTTGGTTCCCATGCCGGCATCAATCGATGCTTCGATATAGGAATTTCCTCCGCCTTCAATGACCAGAAGCGGCATGCCGGGGCTGGCCATACTGCCCACGTCGATACGCTTCTCGGTGATGCGTCCCGCGGCGGGCGCGGTGACCCGGGTAAAAGACTGGTAGGCCTTGGCCTCGTCCGTCATTGCCTTCGCCCGCTCATAGTCGGCCGCCGCCACATTTTTTTGGGTTTCTATCTGATCCATTTCCTGGCGGGTCAGGGCTTTGGCCTCATAGAGATTCTTGTATCGCTGCCAGGTTCTGTCGGAAAGTTCCGTATTTTGTTTGGCCGATTCCATCGCCATCCGGGCGGCGCGCACGCGCTCGGCGGCGTCGCGGTCATCAATGGTCAGGAGCAGTTGTCCGGCCTTGACGGAATCTCCTTCCCGGACCAGGAGGGAAGTGACGGCTCCCATCGCCCGGCTCGCGACAAGGCTCGTGCGATCGGACCGGACGGTTCCCGTGGTTTCGTAGACGCTGTCCACCGGCTGCGGGGCAACAACAGCAAGGGTGACGCCTGCGATTTCCGGGCGCTTGACCGTTGACTTTTCCGGCTGACCCTTGCATCCCGGGGTCAGGCAAGCAAGCAGGAGTAGTGCCGTAATTATCCCCAGGGCCGTCACGATGCGGCATCTTTGTTCATTCATAGCGTATCTCCATCAAGGCGTTTCACTCTCCAGTTTCAAGTCTTTTAACAGGGTTCCGCTTTCAAAACTCAGCGTTGCCAGCGCCGTTTGATAAGCGTTTCGCCGCTCCACCAGACCGGTTCTGGCCTGCTCCAGGCTCGATTGCGCGGCGAGCAGATCGGCAAGCGAGGAGAAGCCGTTTTCGTACCGCATGTTCAGGAGGCGCGTTCCTTCCTCAGCCGTCTTTAGAGTCTCGTCGGCAAGGTCAATATTCTTGCGAGCCTCTTCGACATTCAGATAAGCTTCATAAATCCTGTAGGATACCCCTTTTTTCATGGCGGCGGTTTGCTCCCGCGCCCCACTCGCCAGGTGTTTGGCTTTCGCACGTTCATATTCGCGCTTCGTGCCGTCGAACAGATCCCAGCGCAGAAAGGCCATGACCTGCCAGTTGGTTCCCTCGGAGCCCAGGGGGAGGTTATGGTCGTTCATCTGATAGGTTCCTCCGATGCCGACATAGGGGAAGTACCCGGCTTCAGCGATCTTGATATTCTCGGCGGCATTATCGCTGCGCAGCTGGGCCGCCCGGACATCGCTCCTGGAATCAGCGGCGGCCAGATAGACGGGCAGATCGTTTAAAGAAAAATTGATTCCGCCGTCTTCCACGTCAATCGATTCCGTTGTTGCCAGAAGCAGGCCCAGACCGCGCTTGGCGAGGCGGAGATTCTTGTCCGCGATATTTTTCTTCTGGCGCGCCTCCATGAGGGCGGTTTGCGCACGCAGTGTGTCCGCATACTGGCCGATCTCATTTTGATAGCGCAAATCCGCCACCCGCTTATGTTCGCGGGCGTCCTCCACACCCTGTTCGACAGCCCGTTCATATTCCTTGAGGCTCGTGATCGCGAGACAGGCCTTGATGACCTGAAACGCGATTTCCTCCTTTTTTCTAAGCAATTCGTCTTTCATCGCCCGGGCTTCCGTTTTCGACATTCCTAATCCGACAAAGGCCTTTTGCACAAAAAGAGGCTGTTCCAGTGTCAGCGAGGATTGGAAATCGTTGATGGGATCGGGATGGTTCAAGCGTTCCGGATCGAAATCCTGAGCGGTAATGCGCTCCTGGTTGAGCCTGGACATAAACGCATAACCGGGGTTGGTGGTCCGGAGGTAGCGTTCTTCCACGTAGAGTTTCGGTAAAAGATGGCTGCGGGCGATGCCGATTTCTTTCTCCTTGGCCGAGGCGTAGCTTTGCCCGGCTTTGATTTCATGGTTATCGGCCAGAGCAGCGCGCACGGCGTCGCTGACGCTCATCCGTCTCTCCGGTATCTTCATCTGAGCCCCGGCCGGAGGGATTGCCGGAAGAAGAAAAAGTAAGCCGGCAATGAGTGCTGGCAGGACAGTCTTTGAGAGTAATATGATGCTCAATGGCGATCGCATATCCGGTCTCCGCGTGAAAAAATTAAGTAAGTATCAGCACCTGCGGGCAATACCCAGTTTTTCAAGGATGTTTTCCATCAGGCACCACTTTGTGAAGGCCGACTGCAAGAGATTGGCGCCGACAAAAGCGGTAAAGAGCAGCCATGCGGGATGATGGAAATAACCCAGGGCGACGGAGATCAGCACAAATGCGCCCGCAATGGCCCGAATCCAGTCTTCCATTTTCATCGGTTTGTCCCTCCCGTGATCACGTAATTTGATACCTTCAGTCCTTATCAATTATGATAATATTGAATTTCCCTGTGTCTACTGAAGGGTGAGGAAATTATTGTGTTTTAATACGGCGATTTTGTGTGCGTGGGCATCCCATTTCCCTTCCCCATTCCCGCGTGTAGACCGTGTCGCAATTGCGAATTGCCATAAAAGCCTCCTCCTGCTCAGGCCGGCGTCCGGTGTAAGAAATATAAAGGTGCGCGGTCGCGTCGCAGCCGCATCCCGTTGCTTTGAAGCATTCTCAAAAAATCATTTGAAGCACGCGGGAATTTCGAGTACATTCAGACAGCGTTTGTTGATCTGCAGGCAGTTAAACCCTTTTACACGTGAGGAGTAAAATCATGATCAGCTTCAGAATTTTTTCCGATTACATTTGACCCTTCTGCTATATCGGCAAGGGTCTTGTCGATCAATTGAAAAAGGAATATCCGATTGAGGACCATTGGGTAAGCTACGAGCTGCATCCGGAAACACCGCCCGGGGGCATGCTGCTTGCCGAGAGATTCAAGGGCCGCGACCTTACGCCGTTTTATGAACAGCTTAACAACCGGGGCAAAGAACTGAACATCGTGTTTAATACCCACGATCTGCTTTCCAACTCGCGGCTGGCGCTCCTGGCTTCCGAGTATGCCCGCGACGCGGGTGCGTATGAGGCGTTTCATGAAAACATGTTTCACGCCTATTTCACCGAAGGTTTGGATATCGGCAGCATGGATGTGATTGCCGCAGTTGCGGCAAAAAGCGGTATGGATGGGAAAGAAATTCTTGCCGCCGCCAGCGCTGGCCGCTACGAATCACGGCTCGATGATGCGAGAAGGGAAGGGGAGTCGCTCGGCCTCACCGGTATCCCCTTGTTTATCGTGAATAATAAATACAAAATCGTCGGCGCCCAGCCTCTCAACGTCTTCCGCGAGTTTCTTGCCAAGGTGAAGTGAAACTCCGCAGGCAGCTTCGTCTAAAATAGTTATTGGACTGCGATCCTCCTTTCCGGCAGCTTGTCCAGGCGTCGCTTCTCTGATGCATGATTGTGCGTGGGAACGTAAACCGGATAACCGGTAAAATTGTCAGGGTATCTTTTTTGAGACTCGGGGAAAGGTTATTGGAATTATGGGAGATCCCTCATCGTCTGCCGGGGGTGCGTGATTCAGGTGATTTCAACCGTGCCGGTCACTACGCGGTTTTTTCCGGCGCGCTTCGCCTCATACAGAGCCCGGTCCGCTTCCCCGAGAAGGTCTTCCGGATTTTTCCATTCTTCCGGCACGGCGGAGGCAACGCCCATGCTGATGGTTATTTTCCGGGGATACGGGTCGCCGCCGTTTTCTGCAGCTTCGCTGATTTCCTTTCTGATTTTTTCCGCAATACTGAAGGCGCCCGCGGCGTCCGTATTGGGCAAAAGCAGGATAAATTCCTCGCCGCCATAGCGAACGGCGAGATCTCCGGTCCGCCTCGTATTTCGTTCCAATACCCGGGCGATGTGCCGCAGGCACTGGTCTCCTGTTTTATGACCGAATGAATCATTGTAGTGTTTGAAGTTGTCAACGTCGGACATGACGAGCGACAGCGGAGACCGCAGTCTGCGGCAGCGGTTCCACTCAGCGTTGAGCGCTTCGTCGAACCTTCTCCTGTTTGCGAGCTTCGTGAGCGGATCAGTTGCCGCGAGAATATGATCGGAGGTATTTTGCCTGATGAGAGCAACCGATAAGAAGAGCAGGGTGACCAGGAAGGACAGCGGAATCAGCCATTCTCCATAGGGGGGATAGGGCAGCATGCCGTTGATCCGGAAGAAATCGTATACGGAAACGCAGTGCGCGACGACCCACCCGACAGCGAAATATCCTGCGTTTCCGAGCCCTTTGCGCCAGAAATAGAAAGCAAGACCAATGGAAAAAACGGGATTCACAACGATCAGGATCAGAGAGCATACAGTGACCAATGGGCTCTGTACTAGAGCGAGCACGACGAACACAAGGCTTAGATATTGGAAAGCCATCATGATCCGGTCATGAAATTTCGAATGATCCTTCAGGGCAAGGAATGAGCGGAAGAACTTTGCTCCGCTGAAATAGAGTCCGCCGATAAATAAAACCTGCAAAATGCCGCTTATGGGAACCATTTCGTCGGGTAAGATCAGGCGCAGAAAACCGCCCCTCACCGCCATATGCAGGCCGAAAAAAATGCTGTACAGGCATAACCAGAAACTGGTTTCCCGATGCAGGAAGGACCTCGTGCTCATGAAATAAATCAGGACCAGCGCAAGAAATCCAAACAGGGCTCCGTAGATCGAATAATCACGGATGGCTTTGCGGGAAATTTCCTGATCCGACAGGATCCGCAGGGGAAGGGTCATTCCCGATGTTGATTGCGCCCGCAGATAGACCGTCATGGTCTCGTTCGGTCCGATGGTGAGGGGAAACAGGAAATGACGGTCGGGCACAACACTCTCAGAAGCAGGAACGGTGCTTCCCGCATGCATTGCATCATATTCGCCGCGTGAGTTTTCCAGATACACGAAGATGGAATTCATTACCGGATATTCGAAGGAAATATAGAAATTCTGTGGCATCTCCATCCGGTTGGCCAGTGAGAAGCGGAGCCATACGGCCGATCGGGTGAAGCCGAGGTTAGGTATTCGCGAAGAGACTGTCGGGGTCCAACCGGTTCGATCGGCGACTTGCTGTATAGTCAGTCCTGCGCTCTGATCGATAAAGATTTCCAGATATCCCGATAAATCATAAGAGGGGTTGTTCTTGAGGATCAGTGCGGTGCCGGGAGCTGCCTGTGCGACATTCAATGCCAGCACGAGCCATATCAACTGCAGCAAAATCCACTTGGCGGGCGACCTCAAGATCCATCTTGATGGGTTCATTGTTTTCTTAGCGGGCATCTGATAAAAAGTAGCTGTCTTTTTGCTGATCTATAAGGAACTCATGGTTCCCTGTCAAGGAAATTCTGGGCAAATGATTACGATGATGTACGTGAAAACAGAAGGATAGGCTTGCCGCCGCCAGCGCTGGCCGCTACGAATCACGGCTCGATGATGCGAGAAGGGAAGGGGAGTCGCTCGGCCTCACCGGCATCCCCCTGTTTATCGTAAACAACAAATACAAGATCACCGGCGCCCAGCCGCTCAATGTCTTCCGCGAGTTTCTTGCCAAGGTGAAGTGAAACTCCGCAGGCAGCTTCGTCTAAAATAGTTTTTTGACTTTGATCTCGTTGCTGTTTGCCGGCAGGCTGATCAGCATTCCGTCGACGCCTATGGTTATGGGGCCTCGGTAATATTTTTTTGCATCGCCCAGGAATACGTGATGCAGGATAAAAGAAGAGGGCAGCGGCGGAAGGATATGGTAGAGCATTAAATACTTGACTCCCGCTTCTCGGGCGATTTTCGCGGCATCTTCAGGAGTGGAGTGATAACCGGGGATATCAGCGGTTATCTTGCCCATCCGCGCATTGGAAGACGCCCGGTATTCTTCATTCATCATCTTCAATATAGAAGCCTGGCTGGCTTCATGGAGCAGCATGTCGGCGCCCCGCGAATGTCTTATCAACGATTCGGAATAGGCCGTGTCCCCGCTCACCACCAGTGACCTTCCGTGGTAGTCAAAACGGTATCCCACGGCAGGGACCACCGGCTTGTGATCCACCTTAAACGCGGTAATCCGGACACCGTCTTTATCCATCACGACAACGGAAGCATCTTTTTCGGCGGACAATTTAAAGGGTCGGGCCCTCCCGCCTGCACCCGATGCCGGGAAAAGGTTATCGCTGTGATGTTTGGCCCGATAGCCGGCATCCTGTTGAAAGGCCAGATTGAATCCGCGAACGACAGATTCCACGCCTTCCGGCCCGATCACATCCACCGGTTGATCATGGAGATCGTTGGCCCAGCGCTGCAGCATGATATTTCCCAGGCCCGCGATATGGTCCGAGTGAAAATGCGTGAGCAGGACCGCCTCGATTTTGCCCGCCGGGAGGCCGGAAAGTATAATATTTCTGACGCTGCCGTCACCGGCATCGACAATGTAAAGGTGTTTTCCCGCGATGACGGCGATGCACGGTTCCACCCGTTCCATATCCGGGAGCGGTGTGCCCGTTCCGCAAAGAACGGCATAGAGTCCGTCGTGAAATGAGAGATGTTGCCGGGCAATCTTTTGCCGGACAACCTGTATGGTTATGGCCGTAAAGATGGGTTTCGAGAAAATCAGAACGCTCAAGAGCAGAATGACGACAAGCGAAATGGTAGCGATCGTTTTTTTATATTTGAAAATATTCACAAAACATCAACCCTCCCGAATTCATTTTCCTTTTCTCTTTTCCAATAGGCCCATCATCTTTTGGGCGACTTCGGCTCCGGCATTTTGATTCTGGCCGGTGACGATGGTTCCGTCGATGACGACGTGGTTGGCAAAGACGTCCCGAAAAGCGGTCTTGCTTTCAAACAAAGCGCCGGCGGCTCGAAGTTCCCTTTCCGGATGTTGGGGGGTAATGGTGATGTCCAGTTCCCGCACCTGCTTGTCCGTTACTGCAGTCATCCGCCGACTCTTGACCAGAGGGTTGCCGTTTTTATCTTTGGCCTTCAGAAATCCCAGTGCTCCGTGACAGACGCTGCCCAGGATAACGTCCGCGGCATAGGCTTCACTTATCTTTTTGCCCAGGGCGTCCGAAGGGCCCAGATCATAGGCCGCGCCCCAGCCACCCGCCAGATAGATGATGTCGTAGCCCCTGAAATCAATTGTGTCGATCTTTAAAGAACCGGAGGTCTTCGCTTTGAAACCGCCATCTGCCAGGAAGCGTTTGTCCGCGGAGGTCGCGAGCGGCCACCTGAGGGATAGCGGTTCAATGGGGATATCTCCTCCCTGGATACTGGCCACATCAACGGCCATCCCCGCATCGAGGAACTCATAATAAGGTACGGTCATCTCGGAGGCGTAAACGCCGGTCTTCTTTCCGGTGTCACCCAATACGCCGTGGCTGGTGGTAATGATCAACGCTTTTTTGCCGGTAAGAGCGAACTTCTGTCCGTTGTAGTGCGGGTGCAGCCCGATCAAATTTAGCAGTAACGGCAGAAAAAAATAGACGACAAGCACAAGCGCAATGCATGAAGCGATAATAATCAATAATCCTTTTTTGTTCATATCCATCCCTTCGGCTGAGCGTTCAAACCACAATGCTGCTCTCGTGTTCTTCCGGGTAAAGATATAACAGATAACTTCAGAAATAGTTAGGGCGTCTTTTCCTCTTTTCGCCGTGCCGGCCAAGGAGGAAACTGTTATGTCGACTGAAAGGAGACATCCACTTTATCTTCCCTCCCCCAGTGGGAGGGATTGAGAGAGGGGGAGTTTTTCGTCATACCGGCCCGACATACGCTGGGTAAACTCCGGCCCGAAGCCCAGCTTACATCGTGGTATCCGTAGTGGTTGGCTCTTTCCTAAAATGTGTGTCAGTTGAAGGGGCATCCAAACACTCCGAATGCCCTGCAACTGTGGCTCTAAGCTCACTCGCGACAGCTGAAAACTCGCCCTGCGGGCTCAAACAGTTCGGCTGTCTTATGCTCCATTTCGCCAAGAGCCACAACGTCTCGGGCATATTCGCTCACGTGAAGCCCCGGTTCAACAGCGAGTATTTTGATTCTTCCTACTTATGCTGTCAGTGATCGTAAAGGAAAATTATTCGTTTCCCCCCTTTCCGGGGAGGGATTGAGGGTAAAAAATCCAGCTTTTTTATTCCCTCCGTGCGCCCTTCATGGTGCAAAGGCCGGAATCAGAGATGAAACAATAATAATGTGGCGTTTGCGCAGGAGCATTCCATATGCTCAAAATGCCCTGCAACTGTGGCTCTACGCTCACTCTGCGACAGCCGAAAACTCGCCCTGCGGGCTCAAACAGTTCATCCACCTGATTCCATTTAAATCAAAGATGATATCGCGGCGGCTAGGAGGAGGCTCCGCAGGCGTATTATGAATACGCTGAGGAAGCCGACGATGACGCCAACAAAGATAGCGCTTTGATTTAAAAGGAATGCTCCGTTTCGCCGAGAGCCACGACATTTCGGTCATCATCGTCGCTTATTGTATGCCCCTTCAACTGCCGTTTTGATCACTGGTTTCGCCGATGCCGCGGTGATTCTTTGATCTTTATGTGAAAACTGTTTGAAGTGAACCTGCTTTGCGCATATAATACGCCCTGCAATCACTCAACAAACAAGGAACTTTGACAGAAACCATCATCTTTAAATTTCGCAAACGGCATAATAATTGAAGTTTGGAGGCTGCAATGATAAGAAAAACACCATTAACCTTTATCGTTTTATTCTGTTTCGCATTCACATCATTTGCCGCAGAGCTGGCACCGATCAAGCTTCCGCCGCCGGATATGAAAGGGGGGAAGCCGCTGATGCAGTGTTTGGCCGAGAGGCATACAAACCGGGCGATCAGTCCGAAAAAGCTTCCTGAGGACGTCCTTTCTAATCTGCTGTGGGCGGCTTTCGGCATCAACCGGCCCGAGAGCGGCAAGCGCACGGCCCCATCCGCCGTCAACTGGCAGGAAATTGATATTTATGTGGCGATGGAAGAAGGACTCTATCTCTATAACGCCAAAACACACGCCCTTGATCCGGTGCTGAAGAACGATCTGCGCAAGGAAACAACGAGGTTCATTCAGCCCTCGCGGAGCGCAGTCGCGGGAGCCCCGCTGCAGCTGATTTACGTGGCCGATCACTCCAAAGTGAGCTTCGGCGTCAGCGACGACGACAGGAAGCTATACACGGCGGCGGACACGGGTTTCATTGCCCAAAATGTTTACCTGTATTGCGCTTCGGCGGGCCTCGCTTCTGTTGTGCGAGGCCTGGTCGATCGGGATGGTCTGTCCAAAAGCATGAAGCTTCGCGACAAGCAGCATATCATCCTGGTTCAGGCGGTTGGCTATCCGCAATAAATTAACGTCTCACGTTGAAAAGACATGGCGGCTATCCGTCATGTTATCACACGCTACGGAAGGTCTTATGCAGAAGATATTTATTCCCTTATTCCTTTTTTTGTTTTTGACGGCAGTTTCTCTAAATTCTGTTTTTGCTCAAAGCAATTTACTTCCCAAGTATGGTTCAAAACAAAAAAATGATGCGCAGCTGACGGCGGATAAGAAGTTTCTGGCTGACATCGATCAATATTATAAGGGCGATCGTAAGAAAGCCGCCGAGGATACCGCGTCCCGAGGCTGGCAGTCGTTTCGGCAGGGCGATACGGAGACAGCCATGAAACGCTTCAATCAGGCGTGGCTGATCGATAATATGAATGGGACTGCTCTCTGGGGGATGGCGGCTATCGAGGGAAAGGCGGGAAAAATGAAAGAGTCTTTGCAACTGTTTTCTGAAGCCGAACAGTACAAAGCAAATGATATCGATTTTGCAGTGGACCACACTCGCGCGATAGGGTTTGCAGGTTTAGCAGATAGCAATGAATCCCTCATAAAAGACGCATTAACCCGCTTCGATCGGCTATACAAGAGAGCGCCGCAGCATGTATTGAATTTGCAGAACTGGGCAATTGTTTTATTTTATACGGGCGACTATGCCGGGGCATGGAAAAAGATAAAGCTGGTTGAAGCCGCTCCCCGGGCAGGTGAACTGGATAAGAACTTTGTTGCTGCGTTGGAAAAGAAGATGCCAAGGCCCAGGTAAGAAAATGCTTATCCAGCTATTTTCGGGCTGGTCCGTGAAATTATTGCCGGACTGAACATGAAATGGTTCCGGCTGGAGCGGTGGGCTATCCGCAGTGATGCACTGAAATTAGCGGCAAAGCAAGATAAAGCGGGCAGGCAATGCACGCCGCAAAAGACGTTGCGCTTACTTCGCATAAAAAAAGGAGATGACCGTGGAGTATAAGAATCTGATCGTGGAAAAAAATGAGGGAGTCGCGGTTGTTACGCTGAACCGGCCTGCGGCCAATAATACCCTGAGCGTCGATCTCATGCAGGAATTGGAAGTCCTGGCGGATGAATTTCAATCCGACCTGCAAACCAGGGCCGTTGTGTTTACCGGAGCCGGCAAGCATTTCTCTCTGGGCGCCGATGTGACGGATCCGAAGCATCTGGAGATTTCCACGGGGCCGGTCCTGAAACGGTATCGGGGCTTTTCCATCGGGCCAAGGATGATCGCCAAGCTAAATGGGATTCCCCAGATTACGATCGCCGCGATCAACGGGATTTGCCTCGGCGGGGGGACCTGCATCGCGTCGGCGCTGGATTTCCGCCTGGGTGCGGACAACTGCCGGTGCGGATTGCCCGAAAACAATCTGGGCATGAATTTGAGCTGGCTTGGCCTCCCGTTGATTGTCAATCTGATTGGTCCCGCCAAAGCAAAGCGCTTTGTGATTCTCGGCAAGAATGAAACCGCGCAAACGCTTTATGATTGGGGGTGGCTCGATGAAGTTGTCCCGGCCGATCAGTTAAGGGAACGCGCCCTGGAAATGGCGAAAACTTATGCCGCAAAAGCGCCGCTGACCACGCAGATGATCAAACGCAGCGTCAATACCTTGGCTCAGGCGCTGGATCAACCCATCATGCACATGGATTCGGACCAGTATATTCTTGCCAGCATGACGGAGGATTTCACGGAGGGGATCACGGCGCTTATGGAGCGACGAAAACCCGTATTCAAAGGGAAGTAAAAATGAAATGTCAGAGCGGGAGGCAAGCCCGCTTTGACGAAATCTTTCTGCAAAATCGTCTTTCCAGGAATCGCCCCGCCTATGCCTTAAGGTTTACGGACTTCCATGCGGCTGAAATTCTCACTCCCCGGAAAGTGAATAACTGCATCTTGATCGCGGCTCAATACATCACTGTCGGCGGATGAAGAAACCTCCGTGCGGTTTTTTATAAAATACAATGACTTTGTCGCTGGTAGTATTTACCTGTCGATTGCCTCACGTTTATTCCATATTGTGACTTTTACGCAAACATTTAAAATTTAATCCAAAGAAAATGGTGCTGACTTTGTAAGGCCAATCGGTTCACGTCCACTATGAGGAGGTGCCCATGTTCAAGCAAGTCATAATCGGTGCGGTGTTATTTACAGTCGTCATCATTGCAGTCGGAACAGTCGGCCTGCACTATAAAGAGCAGAAATTATATCGGGAGGAGATTGCCATGACTATGTCGGAAATAAATTATCTGGAAACGGCTTTAAAAAAGAAAAATGCTGACGACTGCATCGTTGAGCGTGCCGCCTATGGATGGAAATGTACGGATTTCAAAGGCCGGGTCTACAAAGTGTTCAGGGATGAAGATAAGATGAGAGCGGCCCGATTGCGTTTACCGCGTGGTTCAAATCATGAAGAAGTGGCGCAGGTGGAAATTTACTAGCCGGTCATTTGTTGGAGCGTTCAGATAGTCCGACCACCGTTCGCGCAAGTATTTTATCGCGGAATCGGCGTTTCAAAGATATTCTTCTACGAACACTGACAGTACACGATGTGCTGAGCCGGAGCAATTCCAGACGCATTGGCGTAAAAAGGATTTATAATGAACAATATTATTCTTTGCGAGTCGTGCGGATGCAGCGGACGGGCTGTTAATGCCGCGCCGGTGGACGATTCACGATATCCCTTATTCTATCATCTGGGGCATGATGTTTCTACCGGGCATATGCATTATCGATGCGCGCGCTGCGGCGCCCTGCTTCTTGTTGACCCGATGCAAATGATAACCAACCAATTCGTGAGGGGGATTGTTTCGGGATTCGACAGCGCGTTCAACATAGCCCAAAGAGAAAAGCATCACTTTTGCAAACAGACCTATAAATCTATGCACACCTGAAATACCGCAATGAAGAGGCATCTCATCATTTGTTCGAAAATGGTTCGGTTTTGCCCGCTGGATTCATCTTCCTTACCGATCATCGTTATTCTATGGTAGGATTTACCAGTCAATTAACAGTTACTAAACTATCATTGCATTAGTGTTTCCTCTTCATGATATTAATCATGATGCTGAAGACGGGGCTGGCGATTGCACTGCGTTTGAGAAAAGTCTTAACCAATACAGTTTCCGCGAAATGTAAAAAAACATGACAAATCGAGGAGAAAGTTATGGAAAAATATTCATCTGCTGCAAAATATTTTCAGATCGTTCTTTTTGTCTTTTTGGGGGTGGCTTTCGGCGCTCAAATCTCTTATGCCACCACGCCGAAATCCGTCGATCTGGCGTACGATGCGGGCACGCAGATGTTGTCGGTCACGATTGATCACTCAACGCTGGCCCGCAGCATGCATCATATCAAATATGTCGAGATTAAAAAGAATGGCGTGTCTTTCGGCAAAACGGAATATGGCAGTCAGCCCACCGATGAATTGTTCACGTATACATACAAAATCCCGGCCGTAAAAGGCGACATCTTCGAAGTGACGGCCACGTGTAATATGTGGGGGCACAAGACATCTACCTTTACCGTGCCATGATTCTGTTCTCGATTGCCTGAGGAAGAATTGATAACGCGCAGACACGCAAGTCACGTGTCTGCGCGGATAAGGCATGCTTTCATTAATAAGCTCTGCCGTTATTTCTTGGTCCCCGGCAGTGTTTGGGCATACTCATAAATCAACTTCATGTCGGCATCGGAGATTTTGTCTTTGGGGAAAGCCGGCATGATGCCCTTGGTTCCGTCAGCCTTTAAAGGATTCCTGTTAAACGCAGCAAAGGCGGCGAGGCTTTTCATTTTGGCTGAGCCTTTGACCGGCAGAGCGGGATTGATCACGTTCCCGCCGTCGGCGTGGCAGCCGCCGCAATTTGTGGCATAGAGATCAGCCCCGTTCGATGCGGACAGGGACACGCCCCTGGAAAAGATCATGGTAATTCCGCATACGACTGAAACAGCAATGACCAAAAGAATCAAAAACCAAATTGTTTGTTTCATGTGACCCCCTGAAATATTAGTCTGATGATTGTCTGAACATTTGTCCTCATCTTGATGAGTGTTTCCGTATATTTTTCACTTCACTTCCTTCGGTTCCAGCACGGGGAGAATCTTATTAAGTATCCAGAAAATAATAAACGGCAGCACGGCGATCAGCAGAGCGCCGCCAAGTCCCTCCTTGAAGGTTTCCAGACTGTGCGGGATGATGGGCAGACTGTAATCCATGTAGCCGGAAAACGTCAGAGAAAAAGACTGGCCGCCGATGACGACGTTCCAGCGCATCATGAAGACGCCGAAAAGAACGAGCAGGGCGGATAAGACGGTCCGGCGACGGGTTATGCCGGGGAGCAAAAGGAGGATAAAGGGGACCAGATTCCCCAGGACATACTGAAGCAGAAAAATATTGATAAAGTCTTTCCCGTAAATGACGTTTCTCAGGATGTCCCATGATTTGACGGCCGTGTACCCGCGGAAGACCAGGTCGAGGAGCTCCAGGCTGATCGAGAAGACCATAAAGAAGATCAGGTATCTGACGGTCGTCTGCATCGCTTCGGTCTCCATTCCTTTGATGTTTTGGAATGCGTCCGCTCCCGCTTGCGTGTGTTTCCGGGAGGCCAGATACTTTTTGACTTCCATGATCACGATGTAGACGAGCAGGCACAAAGCGACGCCGGAAACAACGGCCGACATAATAAAAATCACCGGCATGAGCGGGGTCATCCACAGGGCGTTGGCCTTGACCGAGCCAAAGATAAATCCGGCATAGCCGTGCAGAAAACAGGCAACCGGCACGCCGACCCCCGCCAGAATTTTGGTCGCTTTTGCATCGAGCGAGAGACTTCGCTCGCTTAAATCCATAGCGCCCAGGGTGAGGATTGTGCAGATGCAGTACTTGACTGTTTCGGCAAGAGTCTTATGTGACTTGCCCTTGAGGCTGATCGATACTTCCACGAGGTGCTTGCGGAAAATGAACCACAGTTCGGACGCAACGATCGAACCGTAAAGAAAAAGTACAACGCCAAACGCGGCAATTGCCGAGGTGAAATGCGGTGTCAATATGACATTGAGGCTTCTTTCGGGGTGTGTCAGATGCAGCAGAAGAGGCAGCGGCGCCACCATCAGGAGTGCAAAAGAGAATACCAGGGCAAATCTGGCAATGTCTTTGAGCGGCTTGATGTTGAAGAGGTGATAAAGGGACGACAGCACGAAGGCCCCGGCCACGAGCCCCGTCATGAATGGGTACATGACGATCTGAATGCTCCAATAAATATATTCATTGGGGTATACGAATAATTCTTTGACTGTCCAGAGAGCTTCCAGAACCATGATTTATCTCACCTCTTCATCGAGCCCGATAAAATAAACCCGGGGATTGGTTCCATATTCCGGTTTGTGAACGCCAACCCGCTGAGTCCTGATGATATTTCCGATCGGGTCTGCCGGGTCTTTGAGGTTGCCCAGCTGCCTCGCGCCCGTCGGGCAGGCCTGTACGCAGGCCGGCCGCAGCCCCTGGCTGATCCGGTGGTAACAAAAATTGCACTTATCCGCCACATGGTAGACCGGGTGGAAAAATCGCATGCCGTACGGACAGGCCATAATGCAATAGCCGCAGCCGATGCACCATGTCCGGTCGACCATGACCACGCCGTCGGTGTTCTGATATGTCGCGCCGACCGGGCAGACCTGGACGCAGGACGGTTTGGCGCACTGGTTGCACAGTTTGGGAACAAAAAAAGCTTTCTTGATGTTTTCCCGGGGAATGTCTTTGAATTTGCCTTGACCCAGGTCGATTCGTCCGGAGGTGAATCCGTATCGCGCCTCTTTTGGTGTATCGGCAAACACCATGCCGTCTGAGGTCACCACGTACCTCTCAACCCAGGTCCGGGAAACGTCGGCATCAAAGGGGATTTCGTTTTCGAGTTTGCAGGCCTTGACGCAAAACCCGCAACCGATGCATTTATACGTGTCGACAAGAAATACATAGCGGCGGGGCGGGGTCGAGGCCTGGACATCGGCGGGCCGGTAAATTCCATCAAGCCCCCGGGCCAGCATGACGGCGGCGGCTCCCTTTACGGCCAATTTTATGAAATCTCTTCGGTCCATCTGCGCTCCTAATGCGGTTTAGAGGCTTCATGCGGATTATGACAGATCGCACAGCCGATGCCGGGGTTATGCTGTTCCGGGTTAATCCCGGGAATCTGCGATCGCTGACTGGTCGGATAGAGAAGTTTAGCATGGCACCTCAGGCACAGCTCCCGGCTTTTATCCAAAACCAGTTTCGGCGGGTCTGCGGGATGAGAATTGGCCGGGCCATGGCAGTTTTCGCACTCGATGATCTTGTGCGGCGAAGCGGCAACCTTTTTAGCTTCCGGGGCGTGACAAGCCGCGCAAAGTTCGCGTCCCTGGTATTTGACCGTCACCTTCTTCCAGTCTTCGACATTAGATTGCCGGTGCCAGCCGTACATATAGCCCCCGTCATGAACGCCGAAATCATCAGGTATAAAGAAGGGTCTGGCGATCAGGATGATCGCAACGACAGCCAGAATGACTATAAAAGGTCGTAGAACATGCATAACGTCCGACACTCCCGGTCGATTTTATGATCTTCCCGGCAACTCAAATTTAAATACTGTTTTTTGAAAAATCGGTTCCGCTGTTATCTGAGACTCGAAGGCGAAAAGAGAAAACAGCAAATTTTCCATTTTGGCGAGATTCATAACAGTCTATCTCAAATTACGTGTTTTCGGTTACCGATGCGAACCACAAATCCGGTTTCTAAGGAATCCTCATTAGTTTAATGTTGATTCGGAATCAGTCAAGAGGTGCGGTCAATCGCGTAAAAAGGGGTGTTGATAGCTACCATTGATTTCTGCGACTCTCTATTTAAATTATAGGAAAACAAGTGCATCAACGCCTGGGCAGTTAAAGAATGAATCGACGGGATATCAAACCCGGACAGGAGGTCGTTATGAAGAAAATATCCATCATGTTGGCAGCAACGCTCTTGGTGCTGATCGCCTGCATCCCGGCATTTTGTTCATCCGAAATAGAAGGAAAGACGGTTATCTATAAGGCAGGAGACACGGTCATGAATGGTTACCTGGCCTTCGATAAGGCGCGCACCGGGAAAAGACCCGGCGTGCTGGTGGTTCATGAATGGTGGGGACTTACGGACTATAGCCGGATGCGCGCCCGGATGCTGGCCGAACTGGGCTACACGGCGCTGGCCGTCGATATGTTCGGCGACGGCAACACGGCATTGAATCCTGATGATGCAAAGCGGTTCACCAGCTCCGTGATGAAGGATCCCCAAGTGGCCGAGGCGCGGTTTAATGCGGCTCTGGAATTTCTGAAAAACCAGGAAACCGTTGACCCGAAGCGGCTGGCAGCAATGGGCTATTGTTTCGGGGGCGGCGTGGTGTTGTTTATGGCCCGTCAGGGTGTTGATCTTAAGGGCATTGTCAGCTTCCACGGTAATCTCGGTACGGACAAACCGGCCGGGCCCGGCGCGATCAAGGCGAAGCTTCTGGTGCTGAATGGCGATGCCGATCAGTTTACGACACCGGCGCAAATCGTGGCGTTCAAACAGGAGATGACAAATGCAGGCGTGGATTACCGGTTCGTTTCTTATCCCAATGCAAAGCACAGCTTTACCAATCCGGAGGCCGATGCATACGCAAAGAAATTTGATTTGCCCGTAGGCTATAATGCGGCAGCCGACAAGCAATCCTGGGCTGAGATGAAAAAATTTTTTGCTTCGCTCTTTAAGAAATGAATCGACGGTTCGTTACCGGAGGACGGGTCTTCGACGTTTAGTCCCGCGCGTCCTTGCCTGATCCGGCCCCGGGCTGCCGAAGTTCCGTGCTCTTTGATTTTACGTAATTCCGGGGACGCCTGAGGCGGGATAAAAAAGGAGGGTTTCATGACCAAAAGAATGCCTGCGGTATTTTTCGGACATGGCAATCCGATGAATGCCCTGTCGCAAAATACCTATACGGAAGGCTGGGCGAATATCGGCGGAGCGCTGCCCCGTCCCAGGGCCATTCTCTCGATATCCGCGCACTGGTATTTGCCGGCAACGGCTCTCACCGCGGTGGCCGAGCCGGAAACGATCCACGATTTCGGCGGATTTCCGAAAGAACTTTACGAAGTGGAGTACCGTGCGCCCGGGTCTCCCGCACTGGCGAAGCAGGTCAAGACCGCCCTGACGCCGGTTGTCGCAAAACTCGACAAAACCTGGGGGCTCGACCACGGGACATGGTCGGTTCTCAAACACGTCTTTCCCGAGGCGGATATTCCCGTCGTCCAATTGAGCATCAACGAGAGGCAGCCGCCGCAGTTTCATTATGGGCTGGGCAAAAAACTTGCACCGCTGAGAGACGACGGGGTTTTGATCATGGGCAGCGGTAATCTTGTGCATAACCTGCATGCCTATGCCTGGGGCCGTGGAAATATTGAAGCCTATGACTGGGCGGTCCGCTTTGAGACCAAAGCACGGGAGTTGTTGCAGGCCGGTGATGACAGGCCTCTCGTTGAATATGAGAAACTGGGGCGGGATGCTCTGCTGTCTGTTCCGACGCCGGATCATTACCTGCCGCTGCTCTATGTGATTGCGACGCGCCGTCCCGGTGAAAAGATCAGTTTCCCGGTTCAAGGGATCGACGGCGGATCTGTTTCCATGCTCGCCTGTCAGATTGGCTGATCATCAGAAAGCGCGAGCGGGATAAAAACCGAGGGGCTGAACCATTTTCAACCCCCCTGTCGTTTTTAATCCTTGCGGGAGGGGTGGGGTCTCTCTTTCCGGTCGTCAGTTTCGAAGGTATTCGACAGCAGCTTGAGCGTGATGCCCAGGACGAGGATCACGGAAACGTTGACGACAAGCTCAATCATCGCGTTTACGAAGGCATCCCCCTGCATCGTTTCCACGGACAATTTGGCGCTGATCGATAGGATGCCCCGGGTTGCGGAAACGATGCCGATATTCAGAAAAGGACGCAAAGAGGTTTTGTGCTCTTCCAGGTAGTGGATGACGGTGCCCATGACTTCCACGATGATGATGACCAGGAGCAGATCAGAGACGAACCGGATGATCGCTTCCGCCGCCTTTCTCGGTTCCTGAACCTTTAGAATGCACGAACTGAAATCCCAATAGCTATATGCCAGAGCGACCAGCGCGGCCACCAGGAAGCTGACGCCGACAATGGCATAAAGAAAGGAATCGGCCGCGCGTAGTTTGCCTCTCGAGATCGCAGCAATGTAATCCTTCACTTTCTCGTCACTTTGACTCATGCAACTGTCCTTTCGCCGTTCGCTTGCGATTGTGCCGGGGTCGAATGAAAGATAGGTCTTTTTACTCCTGACCGGGCTGCGCCGGGGCTATGTTTTCTTTCTCTGGTGCGGTGATTCCACGACGTCCTCGTCCGCAGGAACCGGGACATTGAAATACCTACAGACTTTGGCGAGGATCTGATTGTCGGTCATTTCGTCCGCAGTCTCCACGGCGGCAATGCGCGAGCCGAGATTGTTCTTTTCCAGCTGCTTTTTGAGTTCTTTCTTGGCTTCGCCCGGGCCGAAAATGAGAATAGACTCGGCCGTGCAGACGGCGTCAGTGATTTGGTTATAGTAATTCTTTAAGTGCTCGGTAAACTCTCTTTGGAGCCTGTCGTCAGCTGGAATCATCCTGTCTTTATGGGGTCCTGTCAGGCTGGGGTCACCTGCGGCGCGAGCATGTTTTTCAGTGTTTGATTTTATCACTGTTTTGTTTACCCCGCTATCCGTGAGTGTCATAATTACGGCCTGCCGATGATCAATCCATAATCCGATTTTTGCCGCCATGAATTCCTCCTTAAAATGATTGATAAGCCGATGGAGATGATTTCATCATTTACAACTCCCGTTTCCATTATTAGCTATTATAGAAATGAATACGGCAAAAGATATGGTAGTATTTTGCCAGATTAATAGTAGCTAATTCCTGACCTATAAAAAGAATGGATTCTGGTGTAAGCAATTTACGTATTGAAGACGGTCTGAGAGAAATACAGGAGCCTGTTGGATAAAAGGAGACGACATCATGCAGTTTACATTCGCCCATAACAATTTTAACGTGTTGAATCTGGAAAAAAGTCTGGCCTTCTATAAAGAAGCGCTGTTTCTCACGGAGGTGCGGCGCCACGAACCGCCGGACGGGAGCTTTATCCTGGTCTTTCTCGGCGACGGGCAGACGCCGCATCAGTTGGAACTCACCTGGATGAAAGACCGTAAGGAAGCCTATAGTTTGGGTGATAATGAGTTTCATCTGGCGTTCAAGGCGGATGATTTCGCCGCGGCGCATCGGCTGCACGAAAAAATGGGATGCATCTGTTTTGAAAATAAAGCAATGGGTATTTATTTCATCAATGATCCGGACGATTATTGGATTGAAATTATCCCCCACAAGCGATAAACACGGAACGTTCAGGATACTGTAAGTGATTTATGGTTTGAAGCGCAAACAAAGTCTCAATGCTGACTGCTAAGGGCGATGCATATTGACGGTTGGCATTAGGTCAGACTTCCCTGGAATCCACAAAGGCAAAAAAGGGGAAGCTAACGAAGAAAGGAGAAGATCGATGAAGAAGTTACTTTTGAAAATAATATTTCTAAGCGTGGTGGTTTTGATACCGGCAGCCGTCATGGCGCAGGTACAGGTTCGCATTAATGTTCCTCTGCCTCCGCCAATCATTTTTCCGGCGCCGCCGCATGTGGTCGTGATCCCGGAAACCGATGTTTACGCAGTTCCCGATGTCGATGCCGACATATACTTTTATGGCGGCTGGTGGTGGCGGCCCTGGGAAGGCCGCTGGTATCGTTCCCACTATTATGACAGGGGTTGGGGTTATTACAAGGGCACGCCATCTTTCCACCGGCAGGTTCCTCCCGGCTGGAGAAATGATTACAGAGACCGCCGCTGGAGAGGTCACGAGTGGGACCATCGTCCCATCCCTTACCGCGAAGCGGAAAGAAACTGGAGCAACTGGAAAAGAGACAGGCACTGGGAAAAGGAAAATTACTACGGCGTGAAGGGGATGGACCGCGGACCCCGTGACCGCGGACAGTACCGCGACAGACAGGATCGGGGACCGGACAGAGGCCGTGATCGGGGGCCTGACAGAGGAGATAGAGGCGATCACGAACGAGGCCCGCATGACGGAGGCAGAGGGGATCGCCGGTAGAAATACGGGAATGTTAAAAAAAGCGCAGCCGCTGATCAGGGCTGCGCTTTTTTATTCGGATAATCATTACTTTCATTTACATAAAATGTATTCCCGGACAACCGGATCATCTATCATCTTTCGGTAAACTCCATAAATAGCATAGGCGGCGGCAGTGAATCCATTCCCGGCATTTTCAGTGGCTTGATCGGTTTATAAAAATCTGTTGATTTTTATGCAATTGTCCCTTAAAGTCACGGCTGTAAAAGGGTTTTTCTGCCCGGTTACCGTAGTTTTTCAAGATACCCGGTTGTTGCGGTCTCTCCAATGAATAAACTGCCGAAATTGATGTGCATATAACTATACCTGCGTCATTGTGAATGGAAACAGGTAAGAAATAAATAGAACAGGGGGAATACCAATTGAACGTAGATAAGAGAATTTTGACTGACGAAAATTTGCAGAAAATTAAAGCCCTTAATAATCCGCATATAGAAAGGATTGTTGAGGAATATGTTAATTTATGCAAGCCGGCCAAAGTATCTGTAATTACCGACAGCTTTACGGATGTCGCCTATATTCGCCAAACGGCTGTGGATCTGGCCGAAGAGAAAAAATTGGCCATGCCCGGCCATACCGTGCATTTTGACAGTTTCTACGATCAGGGACGCGATAAAAAGAATACCTGTCTGCTTGTCACGCCGGATATGAAAGTATCCAGGATGATCGATGTGAAAGACAGAGAGGAAGGTCTCCATGAGGTTCGCGGCATTATGGACGGCATTATGAAAGGCAAGGAATGCTTCGTGCGCTTCTTTTGCCTGGGGCCGCTCCACTCGCGTTTCTCCATCGCCGCGTTGCAGATCACGGATTCCGCTTATGTCTCGCACAGCGAAGATTTGCTCTACCGCGTCGGCTACGAGCACTTCAAAACGCTGAAGGGTGCGGATGATTTTTTCTATCTGATTCATTCCGCGGGTGAACTCGATGAACGGGGCAATACCAAGAATATCAAGGATCGCAGAATTTATATTGATGTCCTCGGAAAGAAAGTTCTGACGGTCAATAACCAATATGCGGGCAACAGCGTGGGGTTGAAGAAACTGGCGCTCCGACTGGCGATATACAAGGCCAACAAGGAAGACTGGCTGACCGAGCATATGTTTATCATGGGCGTGAAGCCGGACAATAAGGGCGGCAGAGTCACCTATTTTACAGGTGCATTTCCCAGTGCCTGCGGCAAAACGTCCACCGCCATGGTGCCGGGACAGCAGATTGTCGGCGACGACATTGCGTATATCCGGCACAGCGACGACGGCAAGGCTTATGCGGTCAACATTGAGCAGGGCATCTTCGGCATTATCGAAGACGTGAACCCGGTCGACGACCCGGTCATCTACGAAGCGCTCACGACTCCGCGCGAACTGATCTTCTCCAACGTGCTCGTGAAGGACGGTAAGCCGTATTGGCTGGGCATGGGGCAGATTCTTCCGGAAGAGGGAACCAACTTTTCCGGCGAGTGGAAGAAAGGCAAGAAAGACGATAAAGGCAATGAAATACCTCTGGCGCATAAGAATGCGCGCTACACGATTCGCCTGAGCGAATTGAAAAACGTGGACCCCAAACTCTACGATCCCGAAGGCGTCCCCGTGAGCGGCGTCATTTACGGCGGCCGTGATTCCGATACGTCCGTGCCGGTATACCAGAGTTTTGACTGGGCGCACGGCATGTTCGTCGGCGCCTCCCTGGAATCCGAGACGACGGCCGCGACGCTGGGCGCCGTCGGCGTGCGGGAGCTCTCCCCGATGGCGAACCTGGATTTTCTGGTCGTTCCGCTGGGGACGTATCTGACCAATCACATTAAATTCGGCAACCGGTTGATCGTCAAGCCGCTGGTCTTCGCGACGAACTATTTCCTGAAAGAAGACGGGAAATTTTTGAACGACAAAGTGGACAAGAAAGTGTGGCTGATGTGGATGGAGGGCCGGGTGCACGGCGAATACAACGCGATTGAAACGCCGATCGGCTACATTCCAAAATATGAAGACATTGCAAAATTGTTTGTACAGATCTTCGGTAAGAAATTTACCCGTGAAATGTATGATAAACTTTTCTCCATCCGGGTGGATAAATTCCTGGAGAAACTGGACCGCGTGGAAAAAGCTTACAAGGAAGAGGAAAACATTCCCGATGAATTTCATGCGATGATGGATATGTTGAGAAATCGTCTGAATGCGGCGAAGCAAAAGGCGGGCAAAACCATTATCCCTCCCGGTGAATTCGTTTAAACCTTTCAGTGAAGAATTTATAACAAAAAGCCCCGCCGGTCCGCGGGGCTTTTTAAATTCATTGTAAACCTACAGCCTACAGCCTACAGCCTACAGCCGAACAGGCTAATAGCCTAAAGTTCCTACTTAAGCTTGCTTCTGATATCCGGCCGGTCTGCAAGATCGGTTGTGTAACTGCCGTTAATAAAGTCTTCTTCCTGGAGAATGACATGGTGGAAGGGCAATGTCGTTTTCGGGCCCTGAAGCTCGACTTCTCCAAGTGCCCGCTGCATGCGGGCGATGGCTTCCGCGCGCGTTTTACCCACGCTCATCATTTTCATCATCAGGGAATCATAATAAAAAGGGAAATTGTAACCTTCAAAAATACCTTCATCAATCCGGATGCCGGGACCGTGAGGCAGGATAAGTTTGCGGATGACGCCTGGCGAGGGAATAAAATTGCGCAGCGCGTCTTCCGCGTTGATGCGGCATTCGATGGCGTGCACGCGCATGCGGATATCGTCCTGGCTGAAGCTGAGTTCTTCGCCCTCGGCGATTCTGATCTGCTCGCGGATAATGTCGATGCCCGTGACCATCTCGGTAACGCAATGTTCCACCTGCAGGCGGGAATTGATTTCATTGAAATAGAATTTCCGTTCTTCCGGAAAATAAAAAAACTCGACCGTCAGGGCGCCCACATAATCCAGCGCCAGGGCGACGTCGATGGCGGCCGCGCCCATTTTCATTCTCCAGAACGGGCTGACAATCGGGCAGGGGGCTTCTTCCACCAGCTTTTGAAATCGGCGCTGTACCGAGCAGTCGCGTTCACCCATATGGACCACGTTTCCGTGTTGATCGGCCAATACCTGAAATTCGACATGCTTCATCCCGTGGAGAAACTTTTCGATATAGAAGGAGGAGGTGCCGAAGGCTTTGCGTCCGCGGGTTTCGGCGCCGGCAATGGCTTTGCCCAGTTCTTCTTCATTGCGGGCGATCATGATCCCGATGCCGCCGCCACCGCCGGAAGGCTTGACGATAACGGGATAGCCAATTTCTTGTGCTATTTCCCGGGCGCGTTGTGTCCCTTCTGCGGTGCCGTTCGTGATGGCGTCATCGCAGCCGGGCGTCACGGGAATATTGATCATCCGCATCAGCTGGCGGGCGCGGTTCTTGGGTTTGGCTTTGAACATGCACTCACTGGACGGCCCGATAAAAATGATCTTCTCTCTTTCACACAGTTCCACAAATTCCGGATTCTCGGAGAGAAAGCCGTAACCCGGGTGGATGGCATCGGCGCCGCTTTGTTTGGCCACATTAACGATCTTTTCAAAATTAAGGTAGCTTTCCGCCGCTTCCGGCGGACCAATCTCGTAGATTTCATCCGCCAGTCTGACATGCAGAGCATCGGTGTCCGCCTGGGAGAAAACCGCGGCTGTGCGGATGCCCATATCCTTGCAGGTGCGGATGATCCGGACGGCGATTTCGCCGCGGTTGGCAATCAATATTTTTTTAAACTTTGTCATGAAATAAACAACTCCTGTCAATTATTCGGTGTGATCTGAATGCGAGCGGTAGCAGTAACCATGCCACATGAAAATAGGAGGGATGCCTGTTGTAAGAATTTGGAATGAAAGGAAAATGCTAAAAATACGGGGGCGAGACAAAAAGAAGAAAGGGTATTTTCGTGTAAAATATTTCACAGCAGGGACGACATTACACACCATGTGCCTCTATGCGAGCGCGAGTGAACCGTTCAATCGGACATATCACCTGGTCAGGTGCGGCAGAAAATAGTGCGATCTGCGGGAAGATGATCAGCAGGACGGCCAGGGCAATCATGGCATAGAGCATGTGCAGCGATCCCTTGAAGACGACATGCAGCGGGACGTCGCGCGCAACGCCGGCAACAACGTAGGCATTAATGCCGACCGGCGGTGTGATGACGCCCATCTCCGCCACAATCACGATCATGACGCCGAACCAGATCGGATCAAAACCCATACTGAGGACGACGGGATAGAAAATGGGGATGGTGAGCATGATCATGGCCAGTGAATCCATCAGGCAGCCGAGGAATAAATAAATCATAATGATGAAACCCATGATGATCAGGGGATGCAATGAAAGACCGGAAACATAGGCTCCGATATCGGCGGGGATGCGCGTTACGGCGAGGAAATGTCCGAAGACCGTGGCGCCCGCAACGACTACGAAAATCATGCAGGAAATCCGGGTCGTATCGTAAAGCGCGTTCTTAAATCCCGTCCAGGTCAGGTTGCGTCCGATCAACGCGATAATAATCGTGCCGAAAGCGCCGACGCCCGCGGCTTCTGTCGGCGTGAAGAATCCGGCGAACAGGCCGCCCATCACCAGAACAAATAGCAGCAGGGTTTCAATGAGGCCGGATAAGGATTTGAATTTTTCCGCCCAGGTGCTTTTCGGGCCGCGCGGTCCGACTTCGGGGCGAAAGTACGTCCAGAGCAAAATAGAGATAATGAAGAAACAGGAGAGCAAGATTCCCGGGATGACGCCGGCCAGGAAGAGTTCACCGATGGATTGTTCGGTCATGATGCCGTAAATAATAAAGATCGTGCTGGGAGGAATAAGGATGCCCAGACTGCCTCCTGCCGCGACCACGCCGGTTGCCAGCGCCGGGTCGTATTTAAATTTCTTCATTTCCGGCAGGGCGACGGAGGCCATTGTAGCAGCTGTCGCGCTGGTGGATCCGCAGACGGCGGAAAACCCCGCGCAGGCGCCGATTGTGGCGATCGCCAGGCCGCCGGGCAGGTGACCGAAAAATTTATGCGCAGCATTGAACAGACGGCCGCTGATGCCCGAGTGAAAAGCAACCTGACCCATGAGGACAAACAAGGGGATTACGGTCAGATTATACGAACTGAAGGTGGAATAAAAATCGCGGATCAAGATATTCGAAGCGGCGCTCCAGGAGACGACATAACCGAATCCAAGATACCCGACAATGGCCATGACGAATCCTACGGGCATCCGGAGGAACATCAAAATGATTAATACGGCAAAGCCGATCAGGCCGATCGTTGTAGGGTTCATGTGACAATGGTCCTTCGCAGCGATTTAAGAAAATCGGCAACCAGCAGCAGGCAAAGCAGGGCGCATCCGGCGGCGATACCGATGATAAAGGGATAAGGAGGCATCTGGAGCGTTAATGAGACTTCTCCACTTTTTTTAATGTCGATAGCGTAAACGACAGCCTGATAGGCGATCACGCCGAAGAGCAGCGCGCCGATCAGGTTACAAAAGGCTTCGATGGCCAGTTGTGCGCGCTGCGGCAGCTTTTGAACCAGAATCTCAACTGCAATGTGTCCTTTTTCCATCGACGTAAACGCCAGGGCGAAGGACACAACGACGGTACCGAGAAATCCAACGAGTTCATAAGTGCCGGGGATGGGTTTGCTAAACAGGCGCAAAATAACGTCTGCCACAGACAGCAGCATCATGACGACGACAGCGGCGCAGGCAAGGACATTGAAGCCCTTGCCTGCGCGCGTGATAAATTTTGTCGGACCGAGCATGAATAGAATGTCCTTATTTTTTGACTTTGGAGTATTTCTTGATCAATGCCTTGGTCTCCGCAAGGGCCTGTTTGCCCGGCAGGCCTTTACTTTCCGTCGCCTTGATATAGCCTTCGGAGACCGGTTTGACGGCAGCTTCCCATCGGGCTTCTTCCGCATCGGACAATTTGATCATTTTGTTACCGAGTTCCGCGGAATACTTATAGCCTTCGGCATCCGCATCATCCCAGGCTTTGCCGGCTACGGCAATCCATTCGTGGCTGACATCGTCAAACACTTTCTGCACATCCTTGGGCAGTGATTCCCACTTCTTCTTGTTCATGACGACGAACATGGCAGTCGTGTAGCCGATGCTGGTGCAGTCGGTCGTATACTTGATCACCTGCGCCTGTTTCCAGCCCTTCAGCGTCTCCATCGGGGCCAGTGTACCCTGCACGACGCCTTTTTGCAGGGCTTCATACGTTCCGCCCTGAGGCATGGCTACCGACACGCCTCCCAGGCTCTCCACGATTTTAGCACTGAGACCTGTCGACCGGATTTTCATTCCTTTGAGATCCTCCATCTTATGAACCGGCTTCTGGGTGTGCAAGAGGCCCGGGCCATGAGCATGCAGGTAGAGCACCTTGACGTCGTCGAGCTCTTTGGGCTTCATCTTTTTGACAAAGTCGTTGGCAACGAGCGTAGCCACCATACCATTCGGATATCCCAGCGGCAAATCCAGTACTTCCAGAAGCGGCAGACGGCCGCGGGTGTACGCGAAGCAGGACATACCGATGTCGGAAATACCCTTCACAACACCGTCAAAGCATTGATCGGCCGGCGTCAGCGAACCGCCTGAAAAAATGTTGATTTTAACTTTGCCGCCGGTACGTTTTTCAATTTCTTTGGCCCAGTTTTCGCCGGCTTTGGCCTGTGCATGCGTGGCCGGGAAAAAGATGCTGTATGTCATTGTTGTCTGGGCCAGCACGCCGGAGGCGCACCCCAGAACAAAAAATAACGTCATTAATGATAAAATTGTAACTGAAAAAATCCCCTTTTTCATTACCTGCTCCCTCCAACCTTTCATTATTGTAAAGAAACACAAACTTACTGAATGAATTGTTTGTGATAATGATCTTAAAATGTGTGCTTTTGATTTCGGACAAGCCTGCTTACCTGATTTCGCTAGGCAAGCAGGCATCGATACATATAGATATAATAAGGCGAGAATTTACTTGTGGAAAATTTATGCATACCACTGTCCATAAAATTTTAATTGATGTGGCTAATATGTGATTTGACCGGTTGTGTCAAGAGGTATTTAAAAAGATTCAATTCGGATTCAAGTCTGTTTTCTTTCATCCTTCAGCTTATCCAATTCTTCACGGTAGCGGGAAGCTTCCGCTTTCGCCGATTCGATTTCTTCCTTGGCTCTTTCCAGTTCTTCATCCTGCCGCTGTCTTTCTTCCCGAATTTTATCCTGAATCTCGTCAAAACCGACATAGATGGCCAGACCGCCGCCCAGAAGCAGAAAGATCGGTAAGGCGCCTTGCAGGAGGTTTATGAAATCGCCCCACCAGAATATCAAACTGATCAGCCCGATAACAGCGGCAATGACGCCTCCCGTCAGCAAAGACATAACCCAACCTCCGCATAATAGATTCAGTGTTTCTGATCAATTTACGGTGGGGTCCTACCACGAACGGCAGGGTTAGGCAAGCCGGAAATAGATGATTATTAAGATAAAATTTTTCTTGATTTAATGAGATTCATCATTTAAATAAAACAGTTCTAAAAGTTATAGAAAAACTGCAAGATGAAGGAAGTTATGATTGAACCGAATTTTGAAAAATCCGGCGGATTGATTCCCGCCATCGTCCAAGACGCCGAAACGAAAGATGTATTGATGCTGGCCTACATGAACAAGGATTCGTGGGAGGCGACCCTTCAATCGGGCAAGGCGACGTTCTGGAGCAGGTCACGGCAAAAACTCTGGCTGAAGGGTGAAAGCTCCGGCAATGTCCAGATGATAAAGAATATTTTCATTGATTGTGATGACGACACGATTCTATTGCAGGTCGATCAGCTGGGCGGCGCAGCCTGCCATACCGGCCATCGGTCATGTTTTTACCGGAAGCTGGCGGGCGGCGATTTTGAGATCGTCGGCGAAAAAGTCTTTAATCCTGAGGATGTATATAAATGAATGTATTGAAATTAGGTATCCCTAAGGGAAGCCTCGAAAATAATACGGTTGATCTGTTTAAGAAAGCCGGCTGGCGAATTACGTATGACAGCCGCAGCTACTTCCCGGACATCGACGATCCGGAGATTTCCTGCACGCTCGTGCGGGCTCAGGAAATGTCCCGCTACATCGAAGACGGCCACTTGGATCTGGGGCTGACCGGCATCGACTGGATTATGGAAAACAACTCCGACGTGGTTCCGGTGCAGGACCTGATCTATTCCAAAGTCTCGACCAGACAAGCCCGCTGGGTGCTGGTGGTGCGGGATGATTCTCCGATCCGTTCCATCGAAGACATGGAAGGCAAACACATTTCCACGGAACTGGTTAACTTTACCAAACGATATTTTGCCGAAAAGAACATCAAGGTCAGCGTAGAGTTTTCCTGGGGCGCGACGGAGGCGAAAGTTGTGGACGGTCTGGTTGACGCTGTCGTGGAAGTAACGGAAACCGGCTCGACGATCCGTGCCAACAAATTACGGATCGTCCATGAGCTGATGAGAACCAATACGCAGTTGATTGCCAACCGCGCCGCCTGGGATGATTCCTGGAAGCGTAAGAAGATAGAACAGATCCGGACACTGCTGACCGGTTCCCTCCTGGCGATGGGCAAGGCGGGCCTTAAGCTCAATGTGGCCAAGGCGAATCTGGACCGTGTAATGAAACTGTTGCCGTCGCTCAAAGCCCCGACAATCTCCAGCCTCTATTCCGAAGAATGGTTTGCGATTGAAACCGTTGTTGATACAGGTGTTGTGCGCGATCTGATCCCGCAGCTCGTGGATGCGGGTGCGCAGGGTATTATCGAGTATCCGCTCAACAAAGTCATATAAACGGAGGCAGGCATGTCCAGGAAAGCAAAGGTTGTCCGCAAAACGACGGAAACGGATATCGCGCTCAATATTGATCTGGATCAATCAACCGGCAGCAAAATCGACACCACCATCCCTTTTTTAAATCACATGCTGGATCTCTTTGTCCGCCATGGCCAGTTCAAGCTGGTGATTAAAAGCACCGGGGATACGGAAATCGACGATCATCATCTGGTTGAGGATCTGGGAATTTGCCTGGGACAGGCGGTATGCGAGGCGCTGGGTAAAAAAGCTGGCATCAATCGCTACGGGTCGGCGTCGGTTCCGATGGACGAATGCCTTTGCCGGGTGGACCTTGATGTTTCCGGCCGGCCTTATCTGATTTACAAGGTCCGGTATGAACGCCGGAAGATCGGCGGTTTTGATCCGGCACTGGTCAAAGAATTTTTCAAGGCCTTTACCGATCACAGCGGTGTTACGCTGCACATCAATCTTGTTTACGGCAGCAACAGTCATCACATTATTGAAGCCGTGTTTAAAGCGTTTGCGCGAGCGCTGAGGCAGGCTGTGAACATCAATCCGGAAATTTCAGGGGTTCTGTCGACAAAAGGCACGCTCTGCTAGAAAGGCTAGGTTTCCTAACGTGAGAAATATTTTCTCGATAAGAAGAATTTGCTGCGTGATATTGTTTTTCGGGTTCATGGTTTTCTTGCCCGTAAGCCTTTACGCGCAGGAGAAAACGAAGCCCGTGGAAAAAAATCATGTCCGTCTCGCGGTGCTGCCATTTCAGACTGTGATTCCGGAGGACGAATCCACGACCGTCCGTTGTCCGATTTGCGGCAGCGTGAATTCCAGCGGCAGTATTGTCAAAGGCGCTGAACAGATTGTTCAGGAAATTTTTATGGACAAGCTGAGGGATGTGAAAGATGTGGACATCATCCCGGCGGAAAGAGTGGCGGGCGTCTACCAGCGGATTTCCGCGGATTCCCTGAAACAAACGGTATTGCAGGTTCTTGAGCGCGTCGGGAGTGAGGTGCACGCCGATGTGATGGTAATCGGCTATGTCTACCGCTATCGAGAGCGCGTCGGCTATGACTATTCCGTGGAACGTCCCGCGTCGGTTGGATTTGAGATTCACATGATATCCGTCAAGAACGGGAACACACTCTGGCGCGGCATTTTCGATAAGACGCAAAAATCGCTCATGGAAGACGTCTTCCAGGCATCTTCTTTTTTCAAGGGAGGCGCCAAATGGTTGACTGCGCGCCAGTTGGCGAAATTGGGTGTTGATGAAGTTTTTTCGACGTTCACCGGGTTTGAACAATAACGAATCCCTATAGCGAGTTCATCGAGTGCGCTTTGGCTGCGACCTTCCGTGAACTCGAAGCGTTGTTATTTTCGAGCAGAATATCACGACCGGTATTCTGAATCACTTTTCTATGAAGGAGTTTTAAGTTGCTGATTATCCCGGCGGTTGACATAAAAGGCGGTCAATGCGTCCGTCTGGCGCAGGGCGATTTCAATCGTGTGACGGTCTATGCCGAGAACCCCGTGGACATGGCGCGTCTCTGGGCAGGGAAAGGCGCCGAGCGGATTCATATCGTGGATTTGGACGGTTCGGTTGCCGGATTGCCGCAAAACGGGTCCGTCATTCTGGATATCGCAAAGTCGGTTTCCGTACCGATTGAAGTCGGCGGCGGGATTCGCAGCATGGAGACGGTCAACTATTATCTGCAAAATGGTGTATCAAGCGTCATTCTGGGGACCGCGGCGATTCAGGATGAAGACTTTGTCAAGACGGCAGCCCGAATCCATCCCGGAAAAATCATTCTGGGAATCGATGCGCTGGAAGGTCAGGTCGCTGTCCGGGGCTGGACCGAAAAGACCGGCCAAAACGCCATCGAACTCGCCTCGCGCTATGAAGGTTGCGGAATCCAAGCTATTATTTATACGGATATTCATCGTGACGGCATGGAAACCGGCGTGAACGTGGAGCAGACGCGGGCACTCGCGAAGTCGGTATCCATTCCGGTGATTGCATCCGGCGGGGTAGCCACGCTCGCGGATATTGATCGGTTGCTGGCTGTCAGGGATTGTTCATTTTTCGGCGTAATTGTCGGGCGTGCGCTCTACACGGGGGCGATCGATCTGGAAGACGCCGTCGCGAAGACGCGCGAGGTCGCCTGAGACCGGGAGAAGGGAGACTATGGCGGATTGTATATTCTGCAAAATCGTGAGAGGGGAGATTCCCTGTACGAAAGTCTACGAGGACGATGCCGTGCTGGCTTTTGACGATATTCAGCCGGCCGCGCCGGTGCATGTTGTGATTATTCCCAAAGAGCACATTCCGACGCTGATGGACGTCGACGCCGAACAGTCGGATATTTCCCGCAGGCTTTTTGCCGCCATTCAGGCCGTGGCGAAGATTAAGAATGTCGACGAGAGCGGGTTCCGGCTGGTCGCCAACGTCAAGGCCGATGGAACGCAGCTCGTATATCATCTGCACATGCATTTGCTTGGCGGCAAACGTTTGTCCGAGCGCATGTGCTAATTGGAGGTAAAATCATGGATATCAATACAATGATCAATGAACAAATGGTGACGGCGGCCAAAGCCAAAGACAAGATCAGGCTGTCGGCTGTCCGCATGCTGAAAACGGCTCTGCACAATAAGGAAATCGATTTGATGCGGCCGCTCAATGAAACGGAAACCATGCAGATCCTGTCCGGACTCGTCAAGCAGAGAAAGGATTCCATCGAACAGTTTGCCAAGGGCGGCCGTGTGGATCTGGTGGAAAAGGAAGAAGCGGAACTGAAGATTTTGCAGGAATTCATGCCTGCGCAGATGTCCGATGAAGACGTGGAAGGGATCATCAGGAAAGCGATCGCTGAAGTGGGCGCCGTCTCCGTCAAGGATATGGGAAAGGTCATGAAGGTGCTGATGCCAGAGATTACCGGTAAGGCAGATGGAAAGGCCGCCGGTGAAAAAGTGAAGGCGCTATTATCACAATAAGGGCTTTATCCGGAAGTGTTGAATTATCTTGAATCAGGCAAGGCAATCATTCGTGCGTTTTGATGACAGTAAGATTGAAGAAATTAAAAGCAGGGTGGACATTGTCGAGCTTGCCTCCGAATATCTGACTTTAAAAAAGGCAGGCAGGAATTATCTGGGCCTTTGTCCTTTTCATCAGGAAAAGACGCCGTCCTTCACCGTCAACCGTGAAAAACAAATTTTCTATTGTTTCGGTTGCGGAGAAGGGGGTAATGTCATCACCCTGCTGATGAAGATTGCCAATAAAAGTTTTCCCGAAGCCATCAAACATCTCGCGGAAAAGACAGGTGTTATCCTGCCGGTACGGACCATGAGCAGGGAAGGCCGGGAAAAAGAGAGTCTGCATGATGAGATCATCAGTTTGAATTTAAGGGCGGCGCAGCATTATGCGCGGATTCTGGCGTCCGGGGCCGGAAAAACTGCCCGTGATTACCTGCAAAAGAGGGCGGTTACTGAAGAAACCGTCCGGCAATTCCGCCTGGGGTTTGTGCCGGATACCTGGCGTTCTCTGACGGATAGTCTGGAGAGCAGCGGGTTATCATTGAAACTGGCTGAACAGGCAGGGCTCGTCATTGCCGGCAAAGAAGGAAGCTTTTATGATCGCTTTCGCGGTCGATTAATGTTCCCGATAGAAAATATCTTCGGGGAAATCATCGCCTTTGGCGGCCGGATCTTGGGAGAAGGCGAACCCAAATATCTCAACTCGCCGGAATCACCGGTTTATATCAAAGGCAAGAACCTATACGGGCTGCAGAAAGCCAAAGAGTCGATTCGGGAGAAGGGTTTTTGTCTGATTGTCGAGGGGTATTTCGACGCCATATCCCTCTGGAACGCCGGTGTGCAAAATGTGGTGGCCACCCTCGGCACAGCGCTCACGCGCGACCACCTGGAACTCCTGCGGCGGTATACTCAGGATGTCGTGGCGCTGTTCGATCCCGATGCGGCCGGACGAAAGGCGCTGGATCGTTCCCTCGAGCTGTTTCTCGGGGCGAACATGCACGCCCGGGCTTTAATTCTTCCCGGAGGAGATGATCCGGATGACTTTGTTAAGAAATATGGCCGGGAGAAACTGGAAGAATTGATTGCAGTTGCGCCGTCCATCAGCGATTACTATATTGATAACGTTCTGGGGGATGGAAAGACTTTCGAAGAAAGCCGTGACCTGGTGAAGACCGCCATGGAATTCGTCAATAAAATCAATGATGAAATAGAAAAAAATCTTTTTATCAAGCGCATTGCGGAAAGACTCGGCATTGACCAGGCGTTATTAAAAAGGGAAATTCATCATAAAGAGGTTGGGCAAAAGCCCGCAGCGATTAAACCAAAACAGGGTGTTCGGCCGGGTTTGAATCCTCTGGAACTGAATCTGATACGGCTTGTCCTGGAATATCCCGAGAAGGCTTTCCAGATAGCAGATGAAAAAATATTGGATTTTTTTATGGAGCCCCGGCTTAAGGATCTGGGAGAAAAAATCGCGCAGACTTACAAATTGCTCGGGTATATTGACATTAATGTTATTCTGTCGACCGATGAAGACAAACCCCTTCGGGAAACGATTTATAAATTAAGTATTGAGGCGCCATCAACCGATGATAACATGGTGGAACGCAACTTTTCCGATAATATCCGGAGAATCAAAGAAAAGTGGTACAAAGAACAAAAGCGTCTGATTCAGCTTAAATTAAGGCAAGCGGAAGAAAACGGCGACGGAGAACTTACTCACAAATTGACTTACGCGAAGCAGGATTTGTTGAGAAAAGAAAAAGAATTACGTTAACAAATAATGAAATTTGGGGGATGCCAGATGGCTAAAGAAATACCATCCGATGAATTCAAGAAATTACTTTCGCTGGGAGCGGAAAAAGGCTTCTTAACCTATGACGATGTCAATGACATGTTGCCGCCCGATGTCAACTCTTCGGACCAGATCGATGATATCATCATGCTGTTCGGTGAGAAAAATATCGACATTATCGACACCGAACAGGGAGAGAAGCTGGTGGTTAAAAAGCCGGTCGAGGATGTCCTGCCGTCAAAATTTGTGGAGGCCCTCACGCTGGTGCCCGGAGCGGGCAAGACCGGTGATCCGGTCAAGATGTATTTGCGTGAAATGGGGCTCGTATCACTTTTGAGCCGCGAAGGCGAAGTGGAGATCGCCAAGAAAATTGAAGAAGGCGCCCGTGAAACCATGTGGGCAATTTTCAGCTTGACCGTTTCCATTGCTGAAGTACTGAGCATCGGCGAGAAACTGGAATCCGGAGAGATTCGCGTCAAGAATGTCGTGGACAATATCGAAGATGAAGAAGGGTTCATGGAGGAGGATGAGCATAAGGAGCGCGTGCTTCGGTTGATAGCCCGAATTCGTCTTTTTAATGACCGTAATGAAGTCCTGCGGGAAAAGCTCAAATCTAAAACCCTCAAACCCAAGCAGCGCGAAACGCTGACTGCGGAGCTGGAAAAGAATACAAAGAATATTATCACGCTTTGCCGCAAAATCCGCTTCAGTAAAAAGCAGATGCATCGGTTCATTGCGCGGCTGAGATTCTTCACCGATGAGATAGAAAGATCCGAACGGGTGATCAATCAGTTCAAAAAGGAATCGGGTTTAACGCTGACTCAGATGGAAAAAGCCTGGTCTAAGATGAAGAAGTCGAAACCCGACGAAAAGCAGGCGGCGAAGGAAGCGAAGGTTTCCATTGACTGGCTGCATCGAAGCCATGACGCCATCACGGAAGCGCAAAAGCGTATCAAGCATATTTCCAAGGATGTCGGCATCCCGACCGCCACTTTAAAGAATGTCGTGGATTCGATCGAAGACGGCGAGGCGAAGGCGGAGATTGCCAAGAGAAAACTGGTGGAAGCCAATCTACGTCTGGTTGTCAGCATCGCCAAAAAATATACCAACCGCGGCCTGCAGTTTCTGGATCTGATTCAGGAAGGCAATATCGGGTTAATGAAGGCCGTGGATAAATTCGAGTATCAGCGGGGCTACAAATTCTCCACCTACGCGACATGGTGGATTCGTCAGGCCATCACGCGCGCCATTGCCGATCAGGCGCGGACAATCCGGATCCCCGTCCATATGATTGAAACAATCAACAAACTGATTCGGACGTCGCGCTATCTGGTTCAAGAACTGGGCCGCGAACCGACCCCGGAGGAAATCGCCAATAAAATGGAATACCCGCTGGAGAAGGTGCGCAAAGTTCTGAAAATTGCCAAGGAGCCCATCTCCCTGGAAACGCCGATCGGTGAGGAGGAGGACAGCCACCTGGGCGATTTTATCGAGGACAAAAAAATCATGTCTCCTTCCGAAGCCACCATCAGTATGGACCTGGCGGACCAGACGCGAAAAATTCTGTCCACCCTCACCCCGCGTGAGGAAAAAGTTTTGAGAATGCGTTTTGGGATCAGCGATCGCCTGGGTGCAGTTGGCCTGGAGGAAAGTGCGCCGGTGGATATTGTGGAATCGGACAGCGAGGAACCGGAGACGATCGAAGAAGAGCCGTTAAAGAAAACAAAGGGTTTATCCAAAAAGCGCGCGGCAAAATAGTATTGACAAGCGCCCGAATTGGGTATATTTCAACGAACCTTGATGCCGGTTTGATCCGCACAGATTCCGGATTTGTAGACGGCGAAAGGTCTTGGTTGCCGTCGCCGCACGGGCGGCCGAAGTAAAGAAGCCGCAGATGGAATGAATAAGGGCGGGCCTATAGCTCAATTGGTAGAGCCACCGGCTCATAACCGGTAGGTCCCTGGTTCGATCCCAGGTGGGCCCACCAAATTTTGCATTAATGGATTTTAGGATGAATAGAAAAAAGCGATTTTCACAAGCAAGGAGTTATTGCGACGCTGCCATTGACGTCATGGCCGTGAAAAGACGATTTCAACCGTCATATCACGGCACAGAACGTAAGATACGATAAGGTTATCTGAAAATGCACCCTCAAAAGGTGCATTTTTTTTTAGTTCGACTCAAATTTCAGAAGCGAAGCGCGCTGAAGTTTGTTAGTCGAACTTATCGTGGCGAAGCCACGGCGAAGCGGGGTTAGTTGCACCACTTGGAGAAGCGAAGCGCGCTGAAGTTTGTTAGTCGAACTTATCGTGGCGAAGCCACGGCGAAGCGGGGTTAGTTGCACCACTTGGAGAAGCGAAGCGCGTTGAAATTTGTTGGTCGAACTTATCGTAGCGAGGCGGGGTAAGACGGCGTTTAAAGGATGAGATAAATTGCGGCGATATTCATCGTCATTATTAAAGGAGAAGATGTTTGAAAGAAAAATTATCATTATTAGTCAGCCTGCAGGAATGTGATTCACAATTGATCAAGCTTTCGGCTAAAAAAATTAAGCTTCCCGAAAAGATTTGCAGGATGGAGGAGGACTTTCGGCTTTATAAGGAAAATGTAGAGCAGAATAAGAGAAAACACGATGAACTCAAAGCCAAACGCGCCGAATCTGAAGCTAAGATCAAGAAACTCAATGACGGGATGACGAAGACCAAAGAAAGGCTGCTGGAAGTTAAGAACAATAAAGAATATCAGGCCATGCTCAAGGAAAACGAAACAGCGGAGAAATCCCGGGGGGATATTGAGACGCAGATTATTGCGTTGATGGATGAAATGGATAAACTCTCCGTGCTCGTGAAGAAAGATGAGGAGACTCTAAACCAGGCCACCCTCAAACACAACGAGGAAAAGAAGATCATCGAGGATGATCTGAGTGCCGTCGATGCGGATACGGCGATTTGGACGGAAAAACGGAAGGGGCTGCAGGAGAGCATTCCCGGGGATCTTCTGGTGTGGTACGAAAAAGTGAAAAAGCGTAATGGTGGAGTGGGTGTGACTTCCGTATGGAAAGCCGTCTGCGGCGGTTGCCAAATGAAAATACCGCCTCAGATGTATAACGAACTTCAGCGGTCCAGTGAATTGCTCAGTTGCCCCAACTGCAACCGGATCATGTATTTTCAAAATCAGGAAAAATCCGAGTAGGTTTTGATGGAAGAAAGAACGGTAAAGCTGTTCAGTGACGGCGCCTGCCGGGGCAACCCCGGTATCGGAGGCGCCGGTGCGGTGATCACGGATGAAGCGGATAACATCCTTTGGGAAGGCAGCGAATACCTGGCGCACTGCACTAATAATATTGCGGAATATAAAGCGTTGATTCTGGGATTAAAAGGCGCATTGTCCAAGGGATTCACGAGGCTCGACGTCTTCCTGGATTCGGAGCTGCTGGCCAATCAGATTAACGGGTCATACAAAGTGAAAAATGAGACGCTGAAGCTCCTGATGCGGGATGTGCGCAGCCTGCTTTCTTCCTTTCAGGCGGTCCAGGTCCGACACGTACTCCGCTGTCACAATGCGAAAGCGGATAAACTGGCTAATTCGGCCATTGACGCACATCAGAAGATTTCTTGAACTAAATTCAAATCAATTGTAAGCTGTATTTCAGGCCGGAGAAGATCAGATGATCGCGGGCGAATGAAGATTCGCCGGAGGAAAGTCCGAGCTCCACAGGGCAGGATGGTCGCTAACGACGACTGGGGGCGACCCTAAGGAAAGTGCCACAGAAAATATACCGCCCGCCAAAAGGCTGGGTAAGGGTGAAATGGCGAGGTAAGAGCTCACCGCTTTTCCGGTGACGGAAAAGGCATGGTAAACCCCATCCGGAGCAAGACCAAATAGGAGAACGTTTAAGGGCGGCCCGCCTGATGTTCTCGGGTAGTGTCGCTAGAGGCGTAAGGCAACTTACGTCCCAGATGAATGATCATCGCCGCGTGGAGGGTAACTGAAACGCGGAACAGAACTCGGCTTATGATCTTCTCCTGTGCCTGTTATTCCATTTCCAATTCGATGATGACTGCAGCATCCCTGAGGATGCGATGAGATGTCTTTGGAGAAGCGCGACCTCGCTCCGCGTTCAGGTGATCTTGCCTCGCGTATTCTTCCGGATATCGGAGCATCCGATGGGCAGACTATGAGTGTTTGAGGATGATGACGGCAGCGTCGGCAAAAGCAGTGTTTCAATTCCCCCAAGGATATGTTTATAAACCCAAACCCCTTTTCTTTGCTTCCTTATAAAGTCGCCAGATGCAGAGGCCGATAGCGAGAAAAAAAGAAGCCAGCATGAAATTCGGTGTCGTCCCCAGGAATTCATCCACGAGATAACCCAGATAGAGGAACAAAAAAGAGGACAAGACCATCGCCATTCCCCAGGCGGACAGCACCAAAATGCCATTGAATTGGCTGAACTGCTGTCGGGTCACCTTGGGGGTTTTTTTCGGCATATCATTTTTCTCTTTCTTTGTCTTGATGCGGGAGTCAGTCTGTCTGATTCAGGTGGATGAAAATAGTCCTCTTTGTGATTGGGCATGATGACCGGCGATCGACACCAAAAAAAATATGTCGATCTCGGATCGAGCAGAAAAAGGCTTTGCGCAAATTGATGAGTTGCCTATTGGAAGATCGATTCTTCTGCTTGCAGTTATCCAATTTTCAGCCGGTGTTAGACTTGAATGAAGTTAATAAACCTTTTCAGCAGATCTAATCCCGGTTCCGAAAATACCGCTATCAGAATGAGGAAAAGGACAAACACAACAATGAGCTCATAGTTTTTTACTCTTGGATATTTTCTTTTGATGAAGAGGAGAATAATGATCCCGGCAATCAGGATAATGACGTGCAGGAATGGAAATAGGTTCAGGATAAATTCCATTTCGTTCTCCTTTTACTGAAGTTCGTCTTCATAATTAAGAAAAATGCCAGGGTTGTCAAGGCAAATAAAAAAGGCCGAATCGAAATTCGGCCTTTTTGTTAATGATGTGGAAAGTTAATTATTTGTCATCCTCATCGTCTTCATTGAAGACCGACAAGTCGCCCTCAGAACCTTCCGGAATTTCTGACCGCAAGGAACGGCTGATTCCGCGAACCAGGATCAGCATGATGAAGAACAGAATAACCATGGCTACGATCAGGACCAGAATAACGGTCGCCGTCCATGCTTTCGATTCCTTCTCAATATTCTTCGTTACCTTCAGAGCCTCTTCGTTATATTTTTCAACTTCCAAACCGAGGCCGATCCATCCAAAACCGGTGGGCTCGGGAAGATTTGACGCATAAAACTTGATCGGTGCGTAAGCAACGAACTTTGTGTTTCCACCAAATTTATACATTAAAATTCCCGTTTTTCCCTCTGAAGCTTCCTTCGTGACCTTAAAGATATTGGGATCGAGAAAGCCGAGCTGGAACATGTTCAGCGCTTCGTCGCCCTTCTTTGCCAACTCCGTTGCATTTTGAGCTGTCACTGTCGGAACTGTCGTTCCATCACGGTTGAGACCGACGATGTGGAAATCAGCGGGATGGGAAATAACGAAACCGCGATTGTCTACCATGTATGAGTAATTGCCGGTCTTGGCGTCGGTTTCAAATACTCTCTCCGCCTGTGTCGGGACCAGTTGATCGGTAAACTGAGCAAGATGACGATAATCCACGGACAGCACGATTATCCCCGCAAACCCGTTTTGATCGAATACCGGTGTGGCAATACGGACGACTCCGGAAAATCGCTCTCCTTTTTCAAATGCCGCCTTGTTTACATACCAGCCGGTAACCGGCGATACGTAGATTTCGCCTTTTTTCAGATTTTTCGTTTTAGCAAAATAAGTTTCTGATTTATACTCCGTATTGGCCGGACTACTGACATTGACGAGTTTTCCTGCCGGCACCGCCTGACCGTCAACGATTTTAATTTTTTCGTTGCCGTTTTTGTCGATCAGCGCCAGTTCTTTGTACAGCGGAACCAAGGCCTTTTGAACTTTGCCGTCACGTTTGACCCAGAGCGGCTTCTTATTTTCAGAAACAAACTGTTTATATACGGATTCTGACGAGGGAATGATGGTTGCGACCTGCACGTCTTTTTTGCATTCCATGAGGAAACTGGCAACTTCATTTGCTGTGTTGACCGCCCTCGCCTTGATATCTTCCTGAGATTTGGCATCGAGAACGTTAACAGCCCTCTCTTTTATGGTAACCCCTAGTTTGAACATTCCGTTAGCGATTAAAAACGCCATCAGTGATAAGGGGATTACAATAAGCAGGAAGAATACACCTGCGATAGGTAATGACTTCTTATCCTTTTTAGTTTCTGGCATTATGAGTTCCCCCTAACCTTTCTTGATGTTAAAGTTAATTGATTAAGCATTAACCCAAAAAGAAAGCCTTGAAGGGGTTGGCGTACAATAAGATCAGAGCAATAACCAGAGCGTAAATTGCGATGGATTCGGCCATGGCCATACCAACGAGCATAACCATCATGATCTTGCCCTGAACACCGGGATTTCTTCCGACAGCCTGGCATGCGCCGTTTGCGGCATTACCGATACCGGCGCCCGCGCCGATTGCGCCGAGACCGATGGCCAGACCCGCGCCGATCATGGCGCCGACTGCGAAAATGACTTTAATGTAGGATTCGCCGCCAACCGGGATGGCATCCGCTGCAAAGGCAAACTGGCTCGTGAGCAGCAATGCTGCCGCCGATGTTAAGACTGTTAAAACTGCTTTTCCTGATTTACGTGACATTATTTGTCTCCTTTCCTGACATGTTTTTTATTTTTATTTCCAATTGCATAGCATACTTCTCGATGCCCGGCAAAGAGGAATTAACTCCCATGTCGTTCGGCCGACGTTGTTGCACGAGATGTGCCATTGCTTGAATCCATGCGGCTTATTTTCAGAAAGCGGACTCCCGCGGCCGGGTGAGAAAAAAAAGATCATTCAATTTATTGAGATTTCATCAGTTCGATTTTTGATCAGAGCGTCAAAAAAAGATGAACAACGATGAAGTCATCTTCTTCAATTGGACGCCGACAGGTGAAAATTATGACTCCCGGTTTAATGTTTTGTTCAATCGCCTGCCATAAAACATTCAATGGGTCGGTGTCGTCCGGGGCAATTCATGGTTATTTAAGTCGATGACGTCGTCTGATATTTCTGTTGAAATTTTGAAACAATCTCGTTACGATCAAACCGGTAAGGAATCGACCACCTCGCAGCAAGCCGTCGAGGCATGAAATGAACGTCATTATTTCGCAGCAAGCTGCGGAGAATTAACGCTCGTCCCGCGTGAGCGGGATTAAATCTACAAAATATCAGGGATTCATTTATAAAGGACTATCATGCAGGAACTCTTGACCGTCATCGCGTATCCAGCCGTCTGGCTTATTTGTTCTTATCTTTTAAACATTGAAAGTGGCCTGGCCAAGCTGCTCATATCGTTGACGGCGGCAATCCTGGTTTATGTTTTATTCGGCATTATGCGCACTCATAAAGAAAACAATAAGGAAAACGAAGATTAGGTGATTTGGCTCAAAAAGGCATACAGGTTTCTCCGTCAGGCGATGAGCATTCGTATCTGGTTGGCCAGTATTGTCGTTATTCTGCTCATCCTCCTGCTTGCCTTGACGGTGAACCATGCCCGCGAGAAGGAAATGGCGGATCTGTTCAGCCGTCAACAATTGGCCTCTGCTCAGAACGCCGCCGCCCGAATCACGGAAATCCTTGCGCAGGTCGAACGAAATATCGTCCTGTTTTCCTACTTTGATCCGGAAGGGAAGAAACTGACTCAGGAAAATTATCGGGAAATCGAGGGGCTGTATTCCGTCTGGGGCAAAACCATCGATGCGGTTCTGGTATTCGATGCGAATGAAAAGATCAGACGAATTCTTCCTCAGGGCGCTCTGCCCAGTGTTGATCTGACGAGCCATTTCAGAGCATTGAAAAGACAGCAGAGACAATATTTGAATCTGGCGTTATCGGATAAGCTGCCCAGAGAGTCCGAGGCCCAGAAGAAAGACTGGTATCTCATCTGGGGTTACCCCATTTGGCATGAGGATAATGTTTTTGCAGGAGCCTGGATGGTTTCCTTTTCGCTGGCCGAGCTTGTCGGTGCGGGCGAAAGGCAAGTCAGGGACAATCAGCTGGGCGATCTGTGGCTGATCAATGAACAGGGACAGGTGCTGCTGCATCCCGACGCCTCCTACATCGGTAAGAATATCAGTGACCTTGTCAAAAATGATCAGGGAAGCGGATTGACGCTTCCTTCCGACCGTGTCCGTTACCTGGATTCGAAAATTCTCCAGAACAATGACAAAATGCAGAGAAGCGTTATCGCCTATCATCCGCTGCAGATTGCCGGCAACACCTGGTATGTCATGGTGACGGCTCCCTACAGTCGTGTCATTGCCCCTGTACGCACCACCTTTATTTATACGATGTTCAGCGCACTGGTGCTGATCCTGGTCCTGGTCGTCGTCGGCATCTTTTTCGCCTTTCGTGAAGGCAAAAGACTGAGGATGAGAGAAGAGCAGGAAAGGCTCAAGGAGCGTGAAGCCTGGCAGGAAAAGCTGCTTCGCGAGAAGAAGACGATCGACGGCATTATTGAAGGTTCTCCCATTCCCAGTTTCGTTATTAATAAGGAGCACCGTGTGATTCTCTGGAACAGGGCCTGCGAGGAATTGACGGGATGCTCCGCCAAGGACATGCTGGGCACCGACGAGCATTACAAATCTTTTTATTCTGTTAAGCGCCCGATGGTCGTCGATCTGATCGTCGATAACGATATTGACGCACTCAATAAATTCTATGGTTCGAAACGCGTGAAGAAATCAGATAAGGTTCTGAACGCCTACGAGGCCTATGACCATTTTGAAAACCTGGGCGGTCTGAGCCGCTATATGTATTTTCTGGCAGCGCCGATTTACGACGAGGACGGCAATATCATAGCGGCGATGGAAACGCTGCAGGATGTTTCGCGCGAGGAGGAACTCACGCGCAGCCTCAGGGAGTATGCAGAGACCCTTCAGAATGAGCTGGCGGAAAATATAGAACTGAGACGCGAGATTGAAGGGCTGTATAACTACATGCAATCGATCGTGAACAGCCTTCCGGACAAAATCTATGAGGTGGACAAGGACGGCATTGTTAATTTTATCAGCCGGGGTTTGAAAAAAAATCAAACCGAATTCAGAGGGAAGCATTTTCTGGAGTTTGTCGCACCTGAAGACGAAGCTTTCGTCACGTCGAAATGGGAGGATGCCAAAAGGGGAATATTCACGCCTTACGAAATTGAGGCCACAGCCCAGGACGGCCGCAAGGTCAATATCATGGTGACCACAGTCCCGGTTGTCGGTACGGACCATTATATTCTGGTTCAGCGTGATATTACCGAATTCAAAAATCTGGAAAAGAAACTCTACAACAGCCAGAAACTGGCGGCGCTGGGACAGTTGTCGGCCGGCATCGCCCATGAAGTGCGCAATCCGCTTTCCTCCATTAAAATGAGCCTGCAGATCCTGGAGAAGCGTATGAGTCCGGAAGGCAATGATCTGAAGCGGTTCAAAATTGCCCAGAAGGAAGTAGAGCACCTAGAAGAGCTGGTTAATAATGTCCTCGTTTTTGCCAAACCGGTGGAACCCAAGATAGCATCGACGGATCTGGCGAAAGTTCTGGAACAGGCGATTACCCTGTCTGAAAAAATTCTTCACGACAAGCAAATTGAAATTAAACTCGAAGCCGGGGATGTCCCGCTGGTTAACGTGGATGCCGCAATGATCACGGATGCGTTTGTGAATGTCATCCGCAACGCGGCCGAGGCTACGGAAGAGAAAGGTTATATCCGCATTTACGCCCGCAGCATAGGCAGCCAGCCGCCGTCGGTCCTGGTCGTGGTGGAAGACAACGGCTGCGGCATTGACGAGGCGGATATGCCTCACCTGTTTAATCCTTTCTTTACAAAGAAGAAATATGGTACAGGACTCGGGCTTTCGCAGGTTATGAAGATCGTGGAAGTGCATCAGGGAAAACTCGAGATTATCAGTGAAAAAGATAAAGGGACGAAGGTCTGCATTACGCTGCCCAGCAGCGAGCTGCGGCATATCCCGGGAGAGTAAATAATCTTAAACGGATCGCGCGGCAGAAGACATCCGTTCGAATGGCGAAGGTTACGACTATGGCGAGTATTCTGGTTATTGATGATGATGCATCGATTGTGGAGACGCTGGACCTGTACTTAACGGAAGAAGGATACTCCGTCCGGACTGCCCTGACCGGAACCGATGGGTTAAATAAGTATGTTCAGGAACCTTCGGATGTAGTGATCCTGGATATCCGCCTGCCGGATGTCGACGGTTTTTCCGTTCTCGAAGACCTGAAAGAAGAAAACGAAAACGCAAAAGTCATCATGATTACAGCCTTCCATGACATGGAGACAACCATCAACGCCATGAAGGGCGGGGCATTCGACTATATCCATAAGCCGGTCAACGTCGATGAACTGGACCTGGCGATCAAGAAGGCCCTGAAGTCGCTGGAGATGGAGAAGAAAATCGACGGCCTGCTCATGGAACCGTCCCGCAATTTCCGGGTCGGAGATATCATCGGGACCGGCAACGAGATGCGGGAGATTTTCAAGACGATCGGCATCGTTTCCAAAAGCCGCACCACCGTCCTTATTCAGGGCGAGAGCGGAACGGGCAAGGAACTTATCGCCAAGGTGATCCACAATAACACCTCGCCGGATGAACCCTTTATCGCCGTGAACTGTTCGGCTATCGTGGAGACGCTGCTGGAGTCCGAATTATTCGGTCATGAAAAAGGATCGTTTACGGGAGCCGTCGCCCGAAAACTGGGCAAATTTGAATTGGCCCGCTTTGGAACCGTATTTCTGGATGAAATCAGTGAAATGTCCGTCAACCTGCAGGCCAAGCTTCTGCGCGTTTTGCAGGAAATGGAATTCGAGCGCGTCGGGGGGAAGGATCGGGTGAAAGTAAATGCCCGCATCATGGCCGCGACGAATAAAGATTTAAAATTGATGGTTAAAGAAGGCAAATTCCGGGATGATCTCTATTACCGTCTAAATATTGTTGCCATTAATCTGCCGCCCCTGCGCACGCGCCGCCAGGACATCCCGCCATTGATTGATTATCTGCTTTCCAAGATTAATCTGGATCTGCATAAAAAGGTCGTCGGTGTTTCCGGTGAAATGATGGAAAAATTTATGACGTATGACTGGCCGGGTAATATCCGCGAACTGGAGAACCTGCTGGTGAGGGCCTGCGTTGTCGCTAAAGGCCAGGTGCTGGGCGTCGGTGATTTCCCGGAATTGGGTAGAGATTATCCATCGATTGGGGCGCGAAAAGATGAAACAGCGGATGTGTTCACGCCCGATGAGCCGGGCAAATTTTTAACCCTTGACCAGGTCGAAGAACGCTACATCCGTAAAATCATCAAGGAAACGGATAAAAATAAAGGGGAAATCTGCGAAATACTCGGCATTTCCCGACCGACGTTTGAGAGGAAGCTGGAAAAGTACGGGATCTCTTTCGAGCGGGAGTAGGGGGCTGTTGAAAAACGCTCATCTGCTGCGTTCCGCGGCGCCCTTCGTCACTGCGGCGTATGGATATACGCCTCATTCCTCAGGGCTTGCGCGCCTTGCATCTAAGCATTTTTGAACAGCCCTGAAAATTGAAGTCACTTCTCACAAGGAATACGCTTGTATTCAAAATCAAAATAGGGGTGTCTCCAACTTTCTTATTTTAGCGTTTTAAAAAAACTATCGTGCTGTTTTCGGAATTTCTTATGAGCAATAAAGATGAAAATACTTGGGCCTATTACGAAAAGAAATTGGAATCGATCTCAAGACACAATCATGTTCCATATGGTCGTGCTTTCATGTTGTTTGACAGCGAGGAGGAGCATTTCAAGAAATGTCTGACTTATAAAGGTTATTTATCTTTATCAGATGCTTTCAAATGCATTTTTCTTGAAACGATGGAACTTTTTGATATTGAATGCCGTCCGAAGATTAAGAGTTCGGTTTCAAGATCGTACCCATTGTTTGTTCCACGTCTTGTGCATAGTTATAAATCACTCTGCGGTTCCGAACGTATTGCTTTAAAAGGATATCCTCTGCAAGCATATACTCTACTTAGAAATACTTTTGATAACATTGTTGTGGTGTCTGCAGTATTGCAGGGTATTACAGACTTTCACAGTGCTGATGGTATTGATAGAATCGAATCTGGGGGAGAAATTGATCTTAAACAGATAAGAAATAAAAAGAAAGCAACAGAATTTGATGTTCGCTCCAAAATGACTGGAGCACGAAGTGGACTTAGCCAAACTACTATAAACGAATTGGCGATATGGGATGATATGTTTGACTGGGAGACTCATGGTTCTCGGCTATCATTATCTAGTTCTCTTTCTTGGATGCAAGGCCAAGAACCCCTATCAGTATTGCCAGAATTTCTGGAGCGTGAATTTGCGATGTTCATGAATCGTTATTGCGAAATAGCTTGGATGGTCCATCGACTTCTTCCCATGATTCAATTCTCAGAAGCCCCTTTAGGAAATTCTTGGAACGAAAAATGGTGCATAATTGATACATCCTTTGAATTAATGGTTACTTCTCTTACGGTACAAGCTGGCAAACCAATTGGTGCGGCTATCGTTGAGTTCGTAAAGCAAAAATTTCCTTTTAACGAAAAATCAGTGTTTCCTTTGTGAATAATCACTGGTAGGATACTTTAAAGGTGAACTAAAGGTGACTGTGGCAGGTCTTCGCTTGGCGCTGCTTAGAAAGTAAATTTAAAAAATTATTAAGAATTAGGGCTGTTCAAAAGTGCTGAGATGCTAGGCGCACAAGAAGCCTGCCGCGAGGCGTATCATTTGATACGTTGAGCGGCGGCCTTTGCAGCGCAACAACGCAGATCGGTACTTTTCAACAGTCCCGAGGAAATTATGAAAATTATTAGTGCCGATTTTATCAAAAGCGCCGTCTGGCCGGCCCAGTACCCGCCGGGGACCATGCCGGAGATCGCCTTCGTGGGGCGGTCCAATGTCGGGAAGTCATCGCTGATGAATACGCTTGTCGGGCGGAAGAAACTGGCCAAGACCAGCAATACGCCGGGGCGAACCCAGCTCATCAATTTTTTTGTCATCAATGAGTCAATTTCCCTTGTTGATTTGCCCGGTTATGGTTTCGCCAAGGTGGCTCAGTCCGTTAAAAAAGACTGGGGCGACATGATGGAAACTTATTTGCGCGAACGCCCGAATCTGGCCATGGTCATCTCCATTTTGGATATTCGCCGCGATCCCAATCCGGACGATTTGTCCCTGCATGAGTGGCTCACTCATTATCGGATTCCTTATGTTGTTGTCCTGACCAAGACGGATAAATTGTCGAATAATCAGGCTATTGCGAGAAAGCGGCTTATCGAGAAGGCCCTGGGTGCAACGGTTCATCAAAGAGCCGTCCTTTTTTCAGCTAAAACGCAGAAAGGAAAGGAAGAGCTTTGGCAGATTCTCGAGAATCATCTAAATTCGCTTGAAAAACAATAGCATGTACGGGATTGAAAAAGAGAGATCTTTTTTCGGTTGCCTGCGGGAGAGCTCAAGATTTTAAATTCAGGAATAAATCCGGCTAAGATATGAATTTTATTTTGAAGAATGTCCATGACGATAATCAATATATTATGAACGATGGTCAAGCATTTATATTAATTAATTCAATCGTTTGTACGTTAAATTTCAAATAAATTCATCTTCTGCCCTTGACATGATGCATAAAGTATGTTAGCGGACGAACGCTGGTCGGGGGATTTCCCGGGGCAGTTGTTAAAATGAGTTTTTACATAAATTACGAGGTGTAATCACGTGATCAAAGATAACGAAAAAGTTGGTGCAGTAATGGTGGTTGGTTCGGGAATTGCCGGCATTCAGGCGTCCCTCGATTTGGCCAATTCCGGAATGAAGGTCTATCTCGTGGAAAACGGGATCAGCATCGGCGGCGTCATGGCCCAGCTGGATAAAACATTTCCTACAAATGACTGCTCAGCCTGTATTCTGTCGCCGAAACTGGTTGAAGTCGGCCGTCATCCGAATGTGACGATCAAAACAAGACGCACCGTAGAGTCTGTCGAAGGCGAACCGGGAAAATTCAAAGTCAAACTGACTTCCGCTCCCCGTTACATCGATCTGGACAAATGCACGGGCTGCGGCGACTGCGCTAAAGTCTGTCCGATTACCGTCAAGGCCGAATTCAACGGCAATTTAAGCGAACGAAAGGCCGTATATCGGCACTTCCCGCAGGCTATTCCCAGCGGTTTTGCCATCGACAAACTGGGAACATCGCCCTGTAAGGCCAACTGCCCGACGCATATCAGCGTTCAGGGGTATGTGGCGCTCATCGCCGAAGGAAAATATAAAGAAGCCCTCAAGCTTATCAAGAAGGACAACCCGTTCCCCATCGTTTGCGGCCGGGTCTGTAACCATCCCTGCGAAACCGCCTGTATGCGGGGAAAGGTGGAAGAACCGATCGACATCATGCACCTGAAGCGTTTTGTCGCAGATCTGGACCTGAATAGCGACACGCGATACCTTCCCGAAAAGAAGGAAAGCAAGGGCAAGAAAATTGCCGTGGTCGGCGCCGGTCCTTCCGGCCTCACCTGTGCGTATTACCTGGCGATCGAAGGCTACGACGTGGAAGTATTTGAATCCCTGCCGGTAGCGGGCGGCTGGATGGCCGTCGGCATCCCCGAGTATCGCCTGCCCAAGAATGTTCTCAATGCGGAAATCAAAGTCATTGAGGACCTGGGTGTGAAGATTCACCTCAACACCAAGATTGGCAAAGACATTTCCTTCGATAAACTCAAAAGTGATTATAGCGCGGTCTTCATCGGCTGCGGTACCATGAAGAGCAGCAAGCTCAATATTCCCGGCGAAGACATGCAGGGCGTCATCCACGGTGTGGATTACCTGATGCAGATCAACCTGGGGAAGAATGTGTCCTTAGGCGACCGGGTTGCCGTGATCGGCGGCGGTAACGTTGCGATGGATGCGGTCCGCACAGCGGTTCGCACCGGATCCAAAAATGTCTTCATCCTCTATCGACGGACCCGCGCTGAAATGCCGGCTTCTCCCGAAGAAATCGAAGAAGCGATTGAAGAAGGAATTGAAATGAAATTCCTCGTTGCCCCCAAGCGAGTCGTGGGCAAGGATGGAAAAGTCACCGGCATCGAATGCACGCGCATGGAGCTGGGCGAACCGGATAAAAGCGGCCGCCGCCGTCCCATTGAAATCAAAGGTTCCGAATTCATCGTCGAGTGCGACGCCATCGTTCCGGCCATCGGCCAGGAAGCCGATCTGTCGTTCATTACGAAAGAAAGCGGCGTTTCGATCAATAAGTGGAATAACGTCGATTATGATGCGATTACTTACGCAACGAATATCCCCGGCGTGTTCTCCGGCGGTGACGTGGTCACCGGTCCGCAGACCGTCGTAAAAGCCGTCTTCTCCGGTAAGGAAGCAGCCAAGTCCATCGACTTGTATCTGCAGGGCGCTGATATGAAGGCCGGCCGCGAAAAAGACTGGACCAAGGATCTGGCGGATAAAGCAGATGTCTCCGGCCTGCCCAAAGTCCCCCGTGAAAAATATCCGAACATGAAACCGGAAGAACGCCGCACCAGCTTCCAGGAAGTGGGCATCGGCTTCTCCGAGGCCCAGGCGATTGCGGAAGCGCATCGCTGCCTGGCTTGCGGCATTTGCTCCGAGTGTTATCAGTGCGTGGACGCCTGTATCGCCAAGGCCATCGACCACGACATGAAAGTTGAAGAAGAAACGATCGAAGTCGGCGCCGTCATCGCATCGGCCGGGTTTGAAATCTTTGACGCCAGCAAGCGCGGTGAATATGGCTATGGCATATATAAGAACGTGGTTACCGCACTTCAATTTGAACGTATTCTGTCCGCTTCCGGTCCTTTCTTCGGACACGTCCAGCGGATTTCCGACGGGAAGGAACCGAAGAAGGTTGCTTTTATTCAATGCGTCGGCTCCCGCGATGTGTCCTGCGACAACAGCTGGTGTTCATCGGTTTGCTGCATGTACGCGACCAAGGAAGCGATCATCGGCAAGGAACACGCCAAGGGGCTCGAACCCACCATTTTCTACATGGACATCCGCGCCCACGGCAAGGATTTCGACCGGTTCGTCAACCGTGCCAAAGACGAATACGGCATCCGCTACATCCGCTCCATGCCGTCCGCCATTAAAGAAATGCAGCAGACCAACAATCTGCTGATCAAATATGTCAATCAGGATGGCAGCTTCACCGAGGAAGAATTCGACATGGTCGTTCTTTCCGTCGGTCTCATGCCGCCTAAAGATGCCAAAAAGTTGTCCGCCAGCCTCGGTATTGAGCTTGAGGAACACGGGTTCTGCAAAACGTCTCTGGAAAATCCCGTGCAAACTTCGCGCCCTGGCGTCTTTGTCTGCGGTGCCTTCGGTGGACCGAAAGACATTCCCGAAACCGTTATGGAGGCCTCGGCTGCCGCCGCTTGCGCGGAAGGCCTGCTCGCTTCCCGGCGCGGCACCATGATTACCCCGGCGGATAATCCGGAAGAAAAGGATCTGCGCGGTCAGGGCGTGCGCACCGGCGTGTTTGTCTGCCACTGCGGTATCAATATCGGTGGTGTCGTTAATGTGCCCGAAGTCCGGGACTATGCCGCCACGCTGCCCACTGTCGTTTACACGGCTGACAATCTTTTCACCTGTTCACAGGATACCGCTGTAAAAATGGCGGAAGTCATCAAAGAAAAAGATCTGACCCGCGTGGTCGTCGCTTCCTGCTCGCCCCGTACGCACGAAGGGCTTTTCCAGGAAAACTGCGAAAAGGCCGGCCTCAACCGGTATCTGTTCGAGATGGCCAATATCCGCGACCAGAATTCCTGGGTGCATATGCACGAACCTGAAGCAGCCACCCAGAAAGCCAAAGACCTGCTGCGGATGGCCGTCGCCAAGGCTCAGTATCTTAAACCGTTGAAACCCGGTCAGCTGTCCGTCAACCATCAGGCGCTGATCATCGGTGGCGGTTTGGCCGGCATGACCGCAGCTCTGTCGCTCGCCGATCAGGGGTTCGCCTCCTTCCTCATTGAGAAGGAAGACAGGCTGGGCGGCAATTACAATCACCTGTATAAGACCCTGGAAGGCCTCGATGCTCAGGCACACCTGAAAGGTCTTCTCGATAAAATTTATAAGAATCCCTTAATCACCGTCGTCACTTCCGCCCATATCGAAAAGATTGACGGGTTTATCGGCAATTACAAAACCACCGTGAAGGCCAAAGACGGTGAGAAAGTCTTTGAACACGGCATCGTGCTGGTAGCCACCGGCGCTTATGAAAACAAACCGAAAGAGTACCTCTTCGGTCAAAATGCGAAAGTCAAAAGCCAGCGCGAGCTGGAGACGATGATCTATGAGAAAGATGCGAAGCTGGCCTCTGTGAAGAATGTGGTCATGATTCAATGCGTCGGCAGCCGCGATAAGGAAAGACCGTATTGCAGCCGCTACTGCTGCTCGGAGGCCGTCAAGAACGCACTCGAACTCAAAGCGGCCGATCCGACACGCGACATTACCATTCTGTATCGTGATATCCGCACCTTCGCGTTCAAGGAAGACTATTACAAGAAAGCCCGGGAAGCGAATGTCAAGTTTATCTCGTTTGAAGAAAACCGCAAACCGGAAGTCGTGGCAGCCGGCGATAAAGTGGAAGTCAAGGTATTCGATCCGATTCTCAATGAAGCCGTCAGTCTGCCCGCGGATGTCGTGGCTCTGAGCATCGGCGTTGTGCCGAATCCCGAAAACGCGGCGATCGGCCAGATGCTGAAAATACCCACGAACCAGGATGGCTTCTTCCTGGAAGCGCACGTTAAACTGCGCCCGGTCGATTTCGCCACCGACGGCGTGTTCATGTGCGGTATGTCGCATTCACCGAAGTTCAGCGACGAAACGGTCACGCAGGCCAACGCCGCCGTTTCGCGCGCCTGCCTGGTCTTAAGTCTTGATTTCATCGAGGCGGAAGGCAAAACGGCGTTCGTCAACAAGGAACGCTGTTCGGCTTGCGGTCTTTGCGAGATCAACTGTCCCTACAGCGCGATTAGCGTGAACGTTGCGGAGGGTTGCGCCGAAGTGAACGCAGTTCTTTGCAAGGGCTGCGGAGTCTGCACGGCATCCTGCCGGATGAACGCCGTAGACCTCAATGGGTTCAATAACGAAGAAGTGCTGGCACAGATATTTAATTTAAACTAAGGTAACCGGCTCTCAAGCCGCATTGCCGCTCGAAGGAGAATATATGGCTGAAAACTTAGCAAACAAGGAATGGGAACCGAAATTCGTTGCCATTGTCTGCAACTGGTGTACATACGCCGGAGCCGACCTGGCCGGGATCAGCAGAATTCAGTACCCGACCAACGTCCGTATCATCCGCGTTCCCTGCACGGGAAGAATAAATCCGTTTTATATCGTGAAAGCCCTGCAGAGCGGAGCCGACGGCGTTCTGGTTTCGGGTTGACACCCGGGTGAATGCCACTATATCTCAGGAAATCTGGTGGCGCGCCGCAAGTTTGCGACGTTAAAAAGTTTCCTGAATTACATCGGTGTGGAAGGCGACAGAACCATCTTTACCTGGGTTTCTGCCTCCGAAGGTGACAGATGGGCACAGGTCATCAAAGGTGCTACGGAGAAAATAAGGGCACTGGGACCGGCCAAGAAGATGCTCAAAAAGATTGGTTAGTCTGATTAAAGATTATAATAAATAAACGGGGAAATCATCACTGTGGAAAACATCGAAACAAAATTGCGCGAAGAAGCAAAAAGGCTGCTTTTGGAAAAGAAGGCCGACGTGATCATCGGTTATGAAAAAGGCACTCTTCCGTTGACGGCGACGCCGTGTTTCATCACAACGCCGGAAGAAGCCGACAAGCTGGTCTGGAATAACCTCTGCACGCAGAACCTGGCCAAATTTGTCCATGATCTGGTCACGCAGCATAAGAATTCGCAGAAGCGCGTGAAACCGGAAGACCGGAAGAAAAAAGTTGTCGGCGTCGTCGCCCGCGGCTGTACCACCCGATCGCTCATCATTCACCTTCAGGAACGGCAGTATGAACGGGCGGACGTCCTGATCATCGGCGTTCCCTGCGAAGGTTACGTGGATGGCAAAGGTCTGAAAGGTAAGATCGGCGGCGCGGATATCCTGGAAGGGTCCGTTGAAGGCGGCCAGATTCAAATGAAAACGTCCGACGGCGATAAAACCGTCGCGCTCAAAGACGTTCTGGCGGATTGTTGCGTGACCTGCCGTTTCAACAATCCCATCATTTCGGACGTCATGATCGGGTCACCGGCCCCGGCGATGAATCCCGACGCCGAATACAACGACGTCAAAGAATTTGAAGCCAAATCCATTGAAGAACGCTGGGCCTATTTTGTTAAGGAAATGGCCAAGTGCATGCGCTGTAACGCCTGCCGTCAGGCCTGTCCGTCCTGCTACTGCCCGGTCTGTTTCGTCGAGCAGAGCCAGCCGCAATGGGTAGGCATCGGCGAAGGCGAATCCGACACGGAGGTCTTCCAGTTCATGCGCCTGTACCATATGGTCGGCCGCTGCGTGGATTGCGGTTCCTGCGTCTCCGTTTGTCCGATGGGCGTGGACCTGCGCAAGTTCCTCAAGAAGATCGATAAAGATTGTTTCGAATTCTTCGGAAACCGCGCGGGCTCCGGCATGGAAGACATGCCACCCCTTGGCAAGTATGATGAACAGCACGATAAAGGTGACTTTGTCTATAACCCGTAATTGTTTGAGATGATGGAGTTTACATGGAAACTTTTCTGGAAGAAGTAAACAAAAAAATTCATGGTGTGCCGCTGCAGGCTTGTTATCACTGCCGGAAATGCTCGGCCGGCTGCCCGACCGCGCCGCACATGGAATATAACCCCAACAAGGTTATTAAAATGATTCAAAACGGGCAGAAGGACAAAGTGCTGAACAGTTCCACGATCTGGCTTTGCCTGTCCTGTGAAACCTGCATCACCCGCTGCCCCAACAAGGTGGATATCGCCCGCATGATGGATGTGCTCCGTCAGATGGCGATTGAGTCCGGTGTCGGTGCTCACGAGGCGAATGTCCTGAAGTTCCATGAGGCATTCCTGGCCGGTATTAAACGCGGCGGCCGCATCAACGAACCGATGATGCTGGTGCAGTACAAGCTCAAATCCGGAGATTTCTTCTCGGATATGGGCGCGGGACTGGATATGTTCCTGAAGGGCAAGATTGCTCTGATGTCTCCGAAAACAAAGGACATGAAGTCGGTTAAAAATATTTTTGAGAAAACGCAAAGCAAATGATGATAGTGCATTAGGCCGGAAACGGCCGGATGTGCAGAAGTAACAGTATAGAAGGAGGCTACTCTCTTGAAAGTTTCATATTATCCGGGCTGCTCGCTGCACGCGACGGGAAAAGAATATGACCAGTCCATGAAGGCCGTCAGTCGCGCCCTCAACATCGAACTCAAAGAAGTTGATGATTGGTCCTGCTGCGGGGCGTCATCCGCACACAGCACCAATTTCGATTTGTCCATTGCGCTTTCCGCACGCAACCTGATTGCTGCAGAGAAAGATGCGATGGATGTCATGGTGCCCTGCGCCGCCTGCTTCAACCGCTTTAAAATGGCCGAGCATCACTTAAAGGGCGACAAAGACCTCAAGGCAAAAATTGAAGGCGTTGTCGGCGCCAAGTACCAGGGCGGCATCTCCATTCGCAACCCCATTGATATCATCTACAATGAAATCGGCGTTGATGCGCTGGCCGCGAAAGTGGTCAAGCCGCTCACGGGGTTGAAGCCGGTTTCGTACTATGGTTGCCTGCTGCTTCGTCCGCCGGACGTCTGCGAGTTTGAAAATTACGAAAACCCCTTCATGCTCGATAAAATGATGGGAGCCATCGGCGCCGATGTGAAGAACTGGTCCTACAAAACAGATTGCTGCGGCGGGTCGCTGTCCATCAGCAAGAGCGCCATCGTTGTCGATATGTGCGACAAACTGATGGGTGCCGCCCGGGAGGCCGGAGCCAATTGCGTTGTGACCGCCTGTCCGCTGTGTATGGCCAATCTGGATATGCGGCCCTCGAGTGGCATGAAGCTCCCGGTCTTCTATTTCACCGAACTGATTTCCCTGGCTTTGGGACTTCCCGGATCGACCGAGACGTTTAAATCGCACCTGACGGATCCTCAACTGCTTCTGAATCAGCTCAGGTTGATTTAATAAGTAAGCTGATAAACCCGACGCTTTTGAAGTTGAAAAAGTTGGATAAAAAAATAAATTAGGGACAATTATGGAAAAACGTTTGATCAAAAAAGACACACTGGCAGGCATTGCCAAGAAAATGGCCGGAGATATGCTGGTTTGGGCGCCGGTAAAAAAAGAAGATAACGTTCTTTTTACACCCCTGGAAAATGACGGCGAACCGTTCTTCGCATATTTGAATTCCAAAAACGCGCCGAAAAATGTATTCTTCCCGCACACGGAAGCGATGCTGAAATTCACCCGCACACCGAAAGGGATGGAGTTTTCGACGGAAGTAAACGCCTCCGGTGCGTCGGTTCTCTTTGGCGTGCGCCCCTGCGACGCCCACAGCTTCGCACTTCTGGACAAGCTCTTCGACCAGGAAAAATATAAGGATGCCTATTACGTGGCCAAACGGCAAAATACAACGGTGATCGCTATCGCCTGCGTGAAACCGCCTTATGCCAGCTGCTTCTGCACGTCGGTCGACGGTGAACCCGTCGGGTCGGAGGGAGCGGATATCCTGCTCACGGATATCGGCGGCGACTATCTGGCGGAGTTTTTTACCCCCAAGGGAGAAAAGCTGGCGAAGTATTTTGGAGACGCAAAGGCTGATGCCGCCGCGGAAGCGAAGAAGAATGAAATTGCGGCGAAAGCGAAAGAAGCCATCAAATCCAAGATTCCGGCTCACGAAGTGAAACCGATCCTGGATAAAAATTTCGACAATCCGTTCTGGAATACGATTCACGGAAAGTGTCTGGCCTGCGGGACCTGTACTTACATGTGCCCGACCTGCCATTGCTTTGATATCAGCGACGAAGTTAAAGGGGCCGACGGTGTGCGTATCCGATCCTGGGACTCCTGCATGTTCCCGATGTTTACCAAAGAGACCTCGGGCCACAACCCGCGTCCCTCGCAGAAAGAAAGATGGCGTCAGCGCACCATGCACAAATTCAAGTACTATGTGGACAATTTTAATGCAATTGCCTGCGTCGGTTGCGGCCGTTGCGTGATGTCCTGTCCCGTGAACATTGATATTCGTAAAGTTGTTGAAGATATTTCAAAATTATAAATTAGGGAGTTAGTAATGCAAAACCCGTATATACCTTATCCCGTTGTCGTGGATAAAATCATTACTGAAGTCGATACCAAAGACATCAAGACGTTCCGTTTCAAGTTTGTCAACCCCGAGGATGAGCAGAAATATGCATACACGCCCGGCCAGTTTGGCGAACTTTCCATCTACGGCAAGGGTGAATCGCCGATCGGCATCGCTTCGTCGCCGACGCAAAAAGGTTATGTCGAATTCACCGTGCAGAAAGCCGGTGTGGTCACCCAGGCGCTCCATGAGATGGAAGAAGGCACGATGATGGGACTGCGCGGCCCCCTGGGCAACTCCTGGCCGCTGGAATTCCTGGAAGGGAAGAACGTTGTGATCGTTGGCGGCGGTTTCGCTTTCACCACACTGCGGTCTTTGATTAATTATATGATCTTCGGCGACAACCGCAAACGCTTCGGCAACATCACCGTGATTTACGGTGCACGAAATCCCGGTTTGCTGCTTTACAAAGATGAACTGATTGAATGGCAGAAGCGCGACGACCTGAACATCAACGTGACCGTCGATAAAGGTGATGCGACCTGGAAAGGCAAGGAAGGTTTTGTCCCCGCAGTCTGTAAGGAAGTTGCGCCCAGCAAGGAAAACGCCGTGGCCGTTATCTGCGGTCCTCCGGTCATGATCCGGTTTACGCTGCCCGTATTCTTCGAACTGGGTTTTTCCAAAGAAAACATCATCACCTCTCTGGAAATGCGCATGAAGTGCGGCATCGGCAAGTGCGGCCGCTGCAACGTCGGCAGTAAGTATGTCTGCAAGGACGGTCCGGTCTTCTCTCTGGCGGAACTGGATAAGCTTACACCCGAATACTAGAAAAGACCCAATTCTTCAAAAATAAATATTTTAAGGGAGCCCTTGGGTTCCCTTTTTTTTGAAGATTCAGAGAGGCAGCACCGGCGGACTTGCGAGAGAATCAGCAATCTCGCAGCAAGCTCGCGAGGTATGAAATGAATGTCATTATTTTGCAGCAATCTGCGGAGAATTAACGCTCGTCGGGGCGTGAGCGGGATTAAAAAAATTTGATGTTTGGTTTTTTATGTGTTAGCAAAAACATAGAATCAGATGTTTCCGATTCAAAAATAACGGGAGAACATGAATGTCACAAACAGTTACGCCGTATCTCGAGATGTCGCAGGCGATCATGGAGGCCGGGGGCGAAGCGCTGAAGAAGTGCTATCAGTGCGGGACGTGCACCGGGACGTGTCCCTGGACGCCGATTACGCATTTTAACATCCGCAAGCTTGTGCGCTTTGGCCAGCTGGGTCTGGATGGTATCGAGGAATTCATGTGGGGGTGCTCCACCTGCAAGTTCTGCGTGGACCGCTGTCCGCGGGGTGTGGAAATCATCGACGTGGTCACGGCCATTCGCAATGTATACAGCGGCGGGGGCATGCTGCCGCAGAGTCTCAGGGCTTTTGTCGGGTCGCTCTCCGCGAGAGGCAATCCCTGGTCGGGCGATCAGGACAAGCGCAATGACTGGGCCAAAGGAAAATATCCTCTGTACACACCGGATAAAGAGTATCTGTTCTGGAGCTGCTGCACGGTCTGTTACGACCCCCGGAACACAAGGCTCGCAAGAGCCACCGCCGAACTGTTGAATGCGTCCGGCTTAAGCTGGGGGATGCCGTCCGTTGATGTCAACTGCTGCGGGGAGAGTCTGAAAAAGGTCGGAGACCTGGAGCTCTTTGAAAGGTTGAAGAGCAATAACCTGCAATACTTTAAGTCGCAGGGTGTTTCGAAAATTATCACGGTGTCGCCGCACTGCCTGGCGTCCTTCAAGAAGGATTACGGCGAGGACTATGAGGTTCTTCACTTCAGTGAACTCATGGCGCAGCTTACGAAGGAAGGGAAACTGACCCCGAAGAAAAATTTCGGCGGCGTGAAAGTCACCTATCATGATCCGTGCTATCTGGGCCGGCACAGCGGCATCTACGATGCACCGCGCGAGGTCCTCCGGTCCCTGCCCGGCGTCGAGTTTGTCGAGATGGGTCGCAGCCGGGAGCAGAGCATGTGCTGCGGCGGCGGGGGCGGCGGATTGTGGATGGAAAAAGCCAAAGGCGAACGCCTGAGCGATTTACGGATCGAAGAGGCACTGGCCACCGGGGCGTCCATCCTGGCGACGGCCTGTCCTTATTGTATCACCATGTTTGAAGACAGCGTCAGGACGCTGAATGCTGATGATCAAATCAAAATAAAGGACGTGACGGAGCTTTTCCTCGAAAGTCTGGAAATCAATATCGATGAACCGGTTGCAGATACATGCGCCGTGTGAGTTTACGGGTCACCTCCGGTGAATACGGAAAAGCAGTCAGGGTGATTCCGAAGTAAAAAGAGTTAGGAGAGTGTATGAGCAGAATTGGTGTTTTTGTTTGCCACTGCGGTTTGAATATAGCCAAGACGGTTCGGGTGAGCGAACTGGCGCAGTTTGCGGCGACTCTGCCGGATGTCGTGGTCGCCAAGGACTACAAGTTCATGTGTTCCACGCCCGGGCAGGAAATGATTGCCAATGATATTAAACAATATAAACTGGACCGCATCATCGTAACCGCCTGTTCGCCCCTGATGCATGAACAGACGTTCCGCAAGGTTCTGGCGGCCTCCGGCCTCAATCAGTATCTTTTGACGATCGTCAATATCCGTGAGCAGGTTTCCTGGGTGACGCATGACATTGAAGAGGGTACAGCCAAGGCCAAGGCGCTTTTAAACGGTGCCGTCTACCGGGCGAGGCTCCTGCAGCCGCTCACCTCGCGCGTGATTGACGTCAATCCCGATGTGATGGTGGTCGGAGCCGGCATCGCCGGCATCCAGGCGGCCCTCGAGCTCGCCAATACCGGCAAGAAGGTTTATCTGGTCGAAAAGAACTCGACCATCGGCGGCCACATGGCGCAGTTTGACAAAACATTTCCGACGCTGGATTGCTCCGCCTGTATTCTGACGCCCAAGATGGATTCCGTGCTGCAGCATAAAAATATCACCATGATGACGTCCTGCGAAGTGAGCGAAGTCAAGGGATTTGTCGGCAACTTCGATATTACGATCAAACAGAAGGCGCGCTACGTGGATCACAGCAAATGTAACGCCTGTCTGGCCTGTACGGAAAAATGCCCCGGCAAAGGCGTTTCCGAATGGGATGAGAACTTAGTCAAGCGCAAGGCCATCTACATTCCTTTCCCGCAGGCCGTGCCGCAAAAACCAGTGATCGACCGCGAGGCCTGCACCTTCTTTAAGAAAGGCAAATGCCGGCTGTGCGAAAAAGTCTGCGAACAGAAGGCCATTGATTTTGAACAGCAGGACACCTTTACCACGGTAAAAGTCGGAGCGGTGATCGTGGCGACAGGCTATGACCTGATGGACACGAAACCGCTGGTTCAATACGGTTACGGTAAATATCCCGGCGTGTATAACGCGCTGGAAGTGGAGAGGCTCTTCAACTCCGCGGGTCCGACCGGCGGCAAAGTCACGATGCGCGACGGCAAGGAGCCCCAGGCCATCGCCATCCTGCACTGCATCGGCAGCCGGGACAAAAATAACTATGAACACTGCAGCCGCGTGTGCTGCATGTATTCTCTCAAGTTCGCGCACCTGTTCAAGGAAAAGACCTCGGCCGACGTTTATCAGTTCTATATCGACATGCGGGCCGCGGGCAAGGGCTATGAAGAATTTTACAACCGCATCATCGAAGAGGATGTGAAATTCATCCGCGGCAAGGGCGCGCGGGTGGCCGAGAGCGCCGATGAACCGGGGCGTCTGATTGTCGAAGCGGAAGATACGATTACCGGGAAATTCATCAAACTGCCGGTGGACATGGTGGTCCTGTCGCCGGCCATGAAGCCGCGCGCGGATTCCAAAGACCTCGCGAGGCTTTTTAATCTGAGCACCGACAAGTACGGCTTCTTCATGGAACGCCATCCGAAGCTGGCGCCGCTGTCCACGATGACCGAAGGCATCTTTATCGCCGGCGTCTGCCAGAGTCCGAAGGACATCCCGGACACGGTGGCGCAGGCCAACGGTGCGGCGGCGGAAGCTCTGACAATCGTGGTCAAGGACAGAATGGAACTGGAAGCAACCACGGCGATGGTGAACCCCGCATCGTGCTCGGGATGTCAGAACTGTGTGCGTGTCTGTCCCTATGGCGCTCCGTCCTATAATGTCGAGAAGCGGGTTTCCGAGATTAACGAAGCCTTATGCAAGGGCTGCGGTCTTTGCGCTTCCGTCTGTCCGTCGTCGGCGATTATCGCGAGACACTTCACGAATGACCAGGTTCTGGCAGAAATGGAAGGCCTCATGGAGTTCTAGCGATGACGCCATCAAACGCCCACATGCGGCGTTGCGCTCCGTTCGCGTCGCTGCGGCCTACGAAAAGCAGGCCTCACTTCGCGATACTCGCGCGCCTTGCCTCTGGACGTTTTATGACGTCATAAAAAATGTAAGAAAATTGTCATTGCGAGCAGCCCCTTGGGCTGCGTGGCAATCTGAGACCGTGAGATTGCTTCGCTTCGTTTGCAGAGACAAAAATAGTGATGGACGTTAAAGAGTTTTGCAGAAAGGATAATTTTCATGTCATTTGAACCGAAAATACTGGGCATTGCCTGCAACTGGTGCACTTACACCGGCGCGGACCTGGCGGGGACGACGAGACTGCAGTATCCGCAGAACCTGCGTGTGGTGCGGGTCATGTGCTCGAGCCGCATTAATCCTTCGTTTATTTTCCGGGCGTTTCAACTGGGCGCCGACGGCGTGCTGGTCGGCGGCTGCCATCCGGGGGATTGCCATTACAACACGGGTAATCTTTATGCGAGAAGACGGCTGGCCGTGACCAAGCGGATTCTGGAGTTTTCCGGCATGGAGCCGGGGCGGTTCCGGGTCGAGTGGATCTCCGCATCCGAGGGCAACAAGTTTGCCGAAGTCGTGACCGAATTTACCGAGCAGATCAAAAAACTGGGCCCCCAGACCAAGTTCAAGATTTCGCAATAAGTTGGGAGAGGATATGGCAATCAGCTTTGAACACATTGAAGAAAAATTAAAGACCGAGGCCCTGCGGCTTCTGACGGAAGGGACCGTGAGCATTGTCCTGGCCTACGGCAAAGGGTATGACGAGAACCATCCCATGCCCTATGTCGCCAAAACCCCGGCCGACGCGGAGAATATCGTCTTTAACGAATACTGCACCTACAACATGGCCCGCTACCTGGTCCGCTACCCGCGGGGGACGAAGATCGCCGTTGCGGTGAAGGCGGCGGACAGCCGCGCCGTGATCCAGCTTATCCAGGAAGAGAAGGTCTGCCGCGAAGACCTGGTGGTGCTGGGCATTCCCGTTTACGGGATGAAAAACCCCCGGACGCAAGAAGCCATCGACAGCAAAACCACCTGCGGCCTCTATAATCCGGTCCTGTATGATATTCTGCTTGGTGAAGAAGTGCACGGGCAGCCGGTCGTTTCGCCGTATGACGTGCTTGCCGAGTATGAAGCGATGGACCCCGAGGCGCGCTTTGCCTTCTGGAAAAAGGAATTTGATCGCTGCATCCGCTGTTATGCCTGCCGCAAGGCCTGCCCGATGTGCTATTGCGATCCGTGCTTTATTGATCAGAACAAACCCAAGTGGGGCGACAAGTCGCCGCAGTCCCACGGCAATCTGATGTATCACCTGACCCGGTTTCATCATCTGGCCGGCCGGTGCATCGACTGCGGCGAATGCTCACGCGCGTGCCCGGTGGATATCCCGCTGTATCTGTTCCACAAGAAGGTGGCCAAGGAGTGCGAGGAAATGTTCGGCCAGGCCGCCGGCATGAAGATCGAGGATAAGCCTGTGCTGGTGAATTTCCGGGTGGACGATTCCGATAAAATTTTGGAGTGATAATAAGGAGCTCTCTCGTGTTAAAGAAAACAACAATCGATAAATTACCCGAACTGACGGGTCACCTGATGGAAAAAGGAACGCTCATCGCCCCGGTCAAGGAGGCCCGCGGTTTCAATTTCCGGAAAATAACCGACCCCGGGCAGGTGGATTTAATTTTTCACAATACCATTCTCAGTCCGAAATCGGCCTTCTTTCCCCAGATGGAAGATTTTGTCCGGTACCAGACAGGCGATTCCGTCCTGGACGCAACGCCCGTCGAGCTGCACCCCAAGCCGACATTTCTTTTCGGCGTGCGTCCCTGCGACGTGAAAAGCTTTGAGATTATGGACATCCATTTTTCCGGGACGGGTGTCACCGATCCTTACTGGCAGAAAAGACGCGAGCATACAACGATCTTCGGGTTTGCCTTCGATACCAGCGAAGCGGCGGACCCGGCGGAATTCTACCACACACTGGGCATCGGCGCCGCCGATCCCGAAGGCAGCGACATCTTCATGCTGAGGAAGGATGATGTCCTGTTCCTCCGGGCCATCACCCCCCGGGGAGAAAATCTGCTGGCCCAATTAACGCCGCTCGAGAACGCGACGGAAGACGAATACCAGTATTTTAACGACTACATCGCGAAGGGGCACGATTATAAAACGCGTTACACCCGTGTGGATTCCCAGAAGATTGCGAAAGAGTTTGAAGCGATCTTCCATGACGCCGATTTCTGGACGAGGGTTTCCAACGCCTGCCTGAGCTGCGGCGTCTGCACCTTTGTCTGTCCCACCTGCTACTGTTTTGATATCTGCGACGAGACGCTTTTCAGCAAGGGGACACGCCGCCGGGTCTGGGATGCCTGCTTGTTTACGGATTTCACCCTCGAAGCGAGCGGCCACAATCCCCGGACGAACGTTTATCAGCGCCTCAGGCAAAAAATATCGCACAAGTATTCTTACCACATCCGCAAATACGGCGTTATCTCCTGTGTCGGCTGCGGCCGCTGCACGCGCTACTGCCCGGTCGGCATCGACATCTTCTCGATCGTGGAGCAGGCGGTGAAGACGAAATGGCATAAACGCCCGTAAAGAAAGGTTCGAGGTTCAAGGTTTCATATTTGAAGATTCAAAAGAGGATTTAATCATATGTCAGAAAACAACCCTTACATTCCCATGCCGGTGGAGATCTCCAAGATCATCGACGAAGTGGATACACACGACATCAAGACCTTCCGTTTCACTTTTCTGAACAAGGAAGACGAGCAGAATTTTCTGTATCTGCCCGGCCAGTTTGCCGAACTGTCCATCTACGGAAAGGGAGAATCGCCGATCGGCATTGCTTCCTCGCCTACCGAACCGGGCTATGTGGAGTTTACCGTGCAGAGAGCCGGAGCCATCGTGCCGGGGCTCGTAACGGCCGCCCTGCATGATATGGAAGAAGGCGGCAAGATCGGTTTGCGCGGACCTCTGGGGCATCCCTGGCCGATTGACTTTCTGGAAGGAAAGAACATTGTCGTCGTGGGCGGCGGCTTTGCGTTTACGACGCTCCGATCGCTGATCAATTACATGCTGCACAAGGAAAACCGGGCGCGCTTCGGCGAGATTACAGTGATCTACGGCGCCCGAACCCCCGGGCTGCTTCTGTACAAAGACGAACTGGCCCAGTGGGAAAAGCGTTACGACATCAAGACCGTGATCACCGTGGATAAAGGCGATGAAACCTGGAAGGGACGGCAGGGGTTTGTTCCCGCGGTCTGCAAAGAGGTTGCGCCGCAGCCGGCAAACACCGTGGCCGTGATCTGCGGTCCGCCCGTCATGATCAAGTTCACGCTGCCGGTGTTTTTCGAGCTGGGCTTTTCCAAAGAGAACATTCTGACGTCGCTGGAAATGCGCATGAAATGCGGCATCGGCAAGTGCGGCCGCTGCAATGTCGGCTACAAGTACGTCTGCTCGGATGGTCCGGTGTTTTCACTGGCGGAGTTGGACGAACTGCCCCGCGACTTCTGATGACTCCGTAAAATGACCATATGCTGCGTTCCGCTTCGTTTCGCGTCGCTGCGGCCTACAAGAGTAGGCCTCACTCCGCGACTCTCGCGCGCCTTGCCTCTGGATCATTTTCCGAAGCCATCCGTGTGCATTTAAGTTCCTATTTACAAATCAGTATGGGTGGTATGAAAGGTCGAAAATGAAGAGAATAATTGCAATCCTGGGTATCATTGTTTTCATCGCGTTGTCCGCCTTTGCCGCCGATGATGCTTTTTCGAAAATTGATAAAAACAAAGACGGCAAAATCAGCAAACAGGAATACATGGATGCCGTGACCGGCGCATTTAATGCGTATGATAAAAACGGCGACGGCATCTTAACCCGCGAGGAAATAAAGGCGATCAAGGGAATCAACGTTGAAAAATTTCTGAAAGAAACGGATGCCAACCGCGACGGCAAAATCGTCAAAGAGGAGTTCGACAGGGCTGCGGAAAAAAGATTCAACGCCCTCGACAAAAACAAGAATGGTTACATCGATAAGAATGAGTGGCCCTCCGGCCGTTCCGGGCCTTATTCACCGTTTACGCTTTTTACATATTAAGAGCCATCCACGTCCGGTAAAGGAAATAGATACCGAATCCGACCAGAAACAAGCCGGCTATCATCGAGATCAGCCGGGTGATTCGTTCGTTGATGAGTTTCTTTCCCCCGTGCAGCGCGACCGCCAGAAAGAACACCCAGAGAAAACACCCGAGCAGGATCGACAGGCAGGATAGGAAAGCGGAAAGGCTGGTTTTGAACGGCCCCTGGGAGGCCATGAGGGCTCCGAAGACGCCTGTCCACCAGACAATCGTCATGGGAGAAGAAATCGCCAGGGCAAAGCCCGCGACAAACGGCTGTTTGAAGATGCGTCGCCGGTCCCCACCCCCGGCGGGTGTTTTTCTGAAGAAGTCCCTGACGCTCATCACGCCCAGGTAAATCAGGATAAAACTTCCGATGACCCCCAGACCGATCTTCAGCGGCTCATTGTTGAGAAAAGCCGTCAATCCGAAGAAGATCAGCGTCAGATAGGTCGCATCCGCGCACATGGCTCCGGCGCCCGTGAGCACGGCCTCCCGGAAGCCGGAAGCGAGACCCCGCTTGATGATTTCCACGTTGACGGGCCCGATCGGTGCGGCCAGGGTTAACCCGAGCAGAATGTTTTGCGTGAGTGTGTATTTTTCCAATTTGGTTCAATCGCCGTTCAATGCCTTTTTATGATTGATTTTTTATAGCGATTGCAATAACGTTCGTCAATTATTTTTAAGGATGTATCCCTATGAAATTTACCGCAGCACCCCTCCGTCGCGGATATGCCAATCAGATCCTGGCGATCAATTTAAAAAACGGCACAATCGATGCCCGGACGCTCGATCCGAAAACAAGAGACTTCTTCATCGGCGGCAGAGGGTTGGGGCTTTATCTGCTCCATGAACAGGTGACCGCTGAAACGAAGGCCTATGATCAGGAAAATCCGCTGATCTTTTCGCCGGGTCCGCTGGGCGGCATTCCCCAGTTTCCCGGGACGAGCAAATGCATGGCGATTTCGCTGTCGCCTTTGACCCACATCCCCGGCGTGTCGAATTTCGGCGGCCATTTCGGCGCGTATCTGAAATATGCGGGATTCGATGCGCTCACCGTCAGCGGCATCGCCGGCGAACCCGTGATGATTGTCATCGATGGTTTCAAATCGACAGTGACCATCCGGCCGGCTCCGTCGGTCGAGCAGGTTTTCCACCTCGAGAAAATGATCGTCGATCAGTTTCTCGCCGAAGGCTATGAAAAGAAGGATATCGCTTTTTTAACGACAGGCATCGGGGCCGCCAATACCACCTTCGGCTGCATCAACAGTCATTACTATGACGCAACCAAACCGGTGAATGGGACGAAGGGACTATACCGCACCAAACAGGCGGGGCGCACCGGTCTGGGGTCGGTCATGAGTCATAAGAATATTACGGCGATTGTCGTGCTGGCTCAATTTCCGCACGGCGACAACCCGTATGGCGCAGCCGATTGGAACAAGGTGAAGAAAGCCGGCTCGACCCTGCACAATATCGTGAAGGATATCGATCCACAGGCGCTGCAAATGCACCTGAAGGGTTCGGCGGGTTTGATTTCTTTCATGAACAAGGAAGAATATCAGTCCCTGCCGGTGAAGAATTATCAGTACGGCTCAGATCCGCAGGCAGGAAAGATCTGCGGCAAGACCTATGGCGAACGGCTTTTTGAGCATCGCGGCATGGACGGCTGTTTTCCGGGATGCAATCTGCGCTGCACGAAGGGCGGCTGGGTGATGCTCACCTCGGGAGAGCACTGCGGACGCAAGGTTTGGGTGGACGGCCCCGAATATGAAACCGCCGCCGGGTTTGGTTCCAACCTGGGGATGTGGCATCCCGAGTTCATCATGGAAGCCAACTGGCATTGCGACAATTACGGCATCGATACCATCACCACCGCAGTCATCATGGCTTTTCTCATGGAATGCTACCAGCGTGGTTATCTGACAAAAGAAGATACGGACGGATTTGAGCTTCATTGGAGCGATGAGCAGACGGCGCTGCAATTTATTCATGACCTCGCCCGCCGCAAAACGGCTCTCACGAGTATCGCCGGCCTGGGAATGATCGAACTCATGACCTGGGTTGCCGAGAAGTACGCGGCCAGAACCGGCAAGCCTGCTCCTGTAAAAGAATTGCAGCAGTTTGCCATGCAGGTCAAAGGGCTGCCCTTTTCGCTGTACCGGACGCACCGGTCTTTGTCCATGCAGGCCTCCTATGCAGCGGCGAGCGACATCGGTGCGCATCATGCCGCCGCCTGGCTGGTTAAAGTCGATTTGCTGGGCGCTTTCCCGACCTTTGAGGCCAAGGCCAGGGCGCTCATTACCTATCCCCGTGTTCGCCTCGGCAATGACAACCTGGGCCTGTGCAAGCTGCCCTGGGTGGACGTTTTTAACCCCGAATCCATGAAGCGCGGCAATACCGACATCTATATCAATCCGGCGTCGCAGGAGCTTTATGCCGATTTTTACAACGGTGTGCTGGGGATGGATCTTTCCTGGGAGCAGATTTTTGAGCAGACCGACCGCGACATCAACCTGCAGCGCGTGATGAATGTTCTGTCCTTCGGCAAGACCACGGGCGAGCGGGATTGGATTCCCGACCGGGCGATCGGACCGACGGAAGATGCCCTCTACGATGCGGAAAAAGATTATAATGACAGCCAGCTTGCCGCCATTTTAGGCAAGCCCCTTCCGGATGTCCAGGCGATGGCCACGTCCGAAAAGCGCGACCTTCTGATGACACATCGGAAAAAGGAACTTAGAAAGTTGATCGATGTTTATTACGCCGAGCGCGGCTGGACGGACCGGGGCATTCCGAAACCGGACACCCTGAAACGGATCGGCCTTTGGGAATTTTTGAGCAAAGAGGCTCAAGAGAGAATCACCGGAATGAACGGCTGACAATCAAATCGTGCTGCGCAAGATTCCCCGCACAAAAATTCGAATGCCGTCAACCCGTTTATTGATCCGTTCCCTTTTGTCCGGTCATAAGAAATCCGATCAGAAACTTAGTATTCTACGGGCGTCCCCTGCAGCCCTCCGCACACTCCTTGGTGTGTTTGCGAGTGTCACGCATGCGATCATTCCGGTGCTTTGTCCTTCAATATCCAACCTATCGCCCTCCTCTTTAGCCCAAATGTGGTTGTAAAATAGAGTGGTTTCTGTTACTTTTTAAACATATTACTTGGGGGCCGTCATGGTAGATCACGAAGAGGTACCGCAGCAGGGGGAATTTGTCGTCGTTGTTGATGATGATCTTCAGGATCTTATTCCGGGATACCTCGAAGGGCGTCGGAAGGATATTGCTGCCATCCTCGCCGCCCTTGAACGGGATGACCTGGAATTGATCCGCACCATCGGGCATAAGATGAAAGGATCCGGCGGCGGCTACGGATTTGACAGGATCACTGAAATCGGCCGGGGTATCGAGACGGCGGCAAAAGATTCTAACAGGCAGGACATCCTGGATGAGGCTAATGACCTGCGCGATTATCTGGACCGCGTAAAGGTTGTTTTTCATCCGTAAGTTGAAAATTGAAATATATCTGAACTCTGACTTAAAATGTAGTATCATTTGAAAGGCAGATTTGCTTTTGAAGGAGCAGAAAATGTGCGCAAAACGATCTCACGAAGCTGTAATCCTATGTATCGACGATGACAATGAGGTCCTGAATCTGCTGAAAAGAATTCTGACGGGCGCCGGCTATTCAGTTGTGACAGCCGCAGATGGAAGACAGGGACTCATCGAAGCCCAGGACAGACAGCCGGACCTGATTCTGCTGGATGTCATGATGCCGGAGATGGATGGATATACGGTATGTTCGCAGTTGCAGGAGAACCCGGAAACAGATTATATCCCCGTGGTCTTCCTGACGGCCCTGGACGACGAAGTGAATCGGGCAAAGTCATTTGCCGTCGGCGCTGCGGATCACATCGCCAAGCCGGTCCGAAAAGACATTCTACTGGCCAAGATTAAAGAGCAGCTCAAAACAACGCTTCGCTGGCGGAAATTAAAGAAGAGGATCGCCTTACGGGCTGAAACGGTCCCCGCACCGGCGACTTTCTCCCAGTTCAAAAATGCGTTGATCGAATTGATTGCCCCCGCAGAAGAAATCCGGGATCTTTTGACCGAGACAAAACCACTCGAGATATACAATATTTGTGAACCGATGGGCATTCCCCAAAGGCAGATGACCGAATGGATAGCCGATTTCCTGTCCTTACCCATGATTTCAAAGATTGATCCGGAACGTCTCCTGCTGGGGCTGATTCCCGTTTCTTTCGCCCGGAAAAATCAAGTTGTGGCAATACTCGATGAAAAATTCGGAAGGTCGTTCATCCTGTGCAACCCTTTTGATTGGAGTCTAACGGATGACCTGAAGAACTTGTTTGGTCTGAAGAAGGATACGGTCCTGTTTCTGGCAACTCCGGAAGATATCGATGCATTTTTCGAGCAACCGGAACAGGAGTCGGCAATGACCGTCGGGGCTCGCGTAAGGCGCCCCGGAGAGATCAAGACAGAACCGCTAGATAAGATATTCCTGGTGGAAGATTCCGATCTTCAAGAAGAAGAAGCGGATATTACACGCGAAATCGATTCCGCAGTCATTGCCTTCATTAACAGGATTCTGGTCGATGCCTATACCAAGAGGGCCTCGGATATTCATTTCGACGCAGGAGTCCGGGGAAAGCCTTATGATGTCCGTTTCCGGATAGACGGTATTTGTCAAATGGCTTACTCGATTCCCGAAAAGTCTAAAAAGGCCGTCGTATCGAGAATAAAGATCATCGCGAATCTGGATATCTCGGAACACCGAAAGCCGCAGAGCGGCAAATTCATGGTGCGCATTCGCGACGAGAAAGTTGAATTCCGGGTGGAAGTGACGCCTACGGTAGACAATAATGAAAACATTGTTCTGAGAATTCTTGCCAAGTCCAAACCCGTTGCCATCGATCTGCTGGGACTCTCTCCTTATAACCACGATGCCTTTAAAAAAATGATTACGAAGCCTCAGGGCGTCGTCCTCTGCGTGGGTCCCACCGGTTCAGGCAAAACGACGACCCTGCACTCGGCTCTCGGGCATATCAATAAACCCGAGATCACGATCTGGACCGCCGAAGATCCCGTCGAAATCAGACAAGCAGGACTCAAACAGGTGCAGATCAACACTAGAATCGGCTTCACCTTCGGCGAAGCGCTGCGTTCTTTCCTGAGAGCCGACCCCGACGTGATCATGATCGGTGAAATGCGTGACGCAGAAACGGCAAAGATTACCTTGGAAGCGTCTCTAACCGGACATCTGGTTTTCAGTACGCTCCATACGAATAGCGCAGCGGAAACGATTACCCGGATCATCGATATGGGGATACCCTTCTATAATTTTTCCAGTGCACTTCTGGGTATCGTTGCTCAGAGGTTGACGCGCCGGCTCTGCAGTGAATGCAAGAAACCTTATCATCCCGATCCTGAAGAGTATGAGAACCTGATCGAGTATTACAATCCGATCTGGGCAAAAAAGCATGGACTGCCCGATTATTCCCCTGATCTGACCTTATGGAAGCGGCAAGGTTGTAGCCGCTGCGAGGGTCAAGGATATTACGGCCGAATCGCGATTCACGAAATCATTGTGGCGTCGGATGCGATCAAGAAAGCCATTAGACAAAACCCTGATGTTGAGCATTTGATAGAGGTGGCCCTCATGGAGGGCATGAGGACGCTTCGGATGGATGGTGTCGCAAAAATCCTGGAAGGTATCACCGATTTCGAGCAAGTGTCCAGAGTCTGCCTATAGGGACCCGGATGAGCCGGGAATGCCTGGGTTTACCGTACTATCAAGCAGACAGGATTTTGTTTCGGTAGTTTTGCAGGGCGGCGAGAAACTCCTGCTTCCTGATCGGTTTGGCCAGGTGTCCGTCGCATCCGGCATCAATGCTCTTCTGTTCATCTTTCTGTAAAGCATGGGCGGTCAGAGCGATGACGACGACGGGTTTACGATCGTTCTGTTTCTCCCAGTTCCTGATATGCCTGGTTGCCGTGTAGCCATCCATCACCGGCATCTGGACGTCCATAAAAATAAGATCAAAAACCGCACCCTCCCTGATTTTTGCTACCGCTTCCTGTCCGTTCTCCGCGATATCCACGGTATGGGGAAGCTTCTTGAGATAGGCTAAGATTAAAAGGCGATTGTCTTCATTGTCCTCAACAAGCAGAATATGGAGGGGACGCTCCGTGCCGCTTTCGGCCGCTGTTTTCTCCGGGGTTTGCTCTTCTTCTGCGCCGGGCAGGGGCATTCGGCTGTATCTTTCCAGGTTGACTGTAAAATAGAAAGTGCTGCCCGATCCTTCTGTGCTTTCGACCCAGATCGTTCCATTCATTTGCAATACCAGTTGCTGGCAGATGGCTAAACCGAGACCGGTGCCCTCGAATTTGCGGGACAGGGACGAATCCACCTGACTGAATTTGTTGAATACCGTTTCGAGCATTTGGGGGGGAATGCCGATACCTGTATCCCTGATTGCAAAGGTGAGGCAGACCGTGTCGGATGATTGATCATATCCGGCGGATATTTTGCTTACGGTCTTTTCGACAGCAATATGGACACTTCCGGCATTTGTAAATTTAAAAGCATTGCCGACGAGATTGACCAGGATCTGCCTCAGCTTGTCCGGGTCACCTGAAAACTTATCGTCAATACCCGGCGCGATGGTCCAGGAGAAGGCAATCTTCTTTTCTTCAGCTTTGACACTCATCATGTCCACAATGCCTTTCAGCAGATCATAGAGGGAAAAGGGGATAGTTTGGAGAGACGACTGTCCGGCTTCGATTTTGGAAAGGTCCAGAATGTTATTGATGAGATTGAGGAGCTTTTCGCCGGCGTAACGGAAAATATGAACGTACCGACGCTGCTCCGCAGTGAGAGAAGTGTCCCATAGCAGATCAGCCATGCCGATGATGGCGTTCATCGGTGTGCGTATTTCATGACTCATGCTTGCCAGAAAGTCGGATTTGGCGGCGTTGGCAATCTCGGCTTGAGCCGCCATTTCCTTGGCAAAGAAGGTCTGCTGCGCGAGCGCCGTGTTCATCTGTTGAAGTTCTTCTTCTGCCCGCTTGCGGTCCGTGATGTCGCGGCTGATGCCGAGCACGCCGATCAACATTCCGTCCGGTCCCAAATAAGGTGTTTTGAGTGTATCGAACAGCTTTTTCACGCCGTCGGGATAAGTGATCCATTCCTCGTTTTGCCGCGACTGGCGCAACGCCAGCATTTTCCGGTCATGTTCCCTGAAAGAGTCGGCAACGTCTTTATCGAAAAGGTCGTAGTCTGTTTTGCCGATGATTTCTTCTCTTGACCGTCCGACAAACTCGCAAAAGGGAGGGTTACAGCCCAAATAAACACCGTGGATATCCTTGAAGAAGATGCGGTCGGGGATGGAATCAAGCAGGGAATGGATTAGACTCATCTGTCGTTTGAGTTCCTCTTCCGCTTGTTTACGTTCAGTGATATCTTCTTTTACCGCGATAAAATTTATGATTTTGCCCCGCTTATCGGTTAGAGGTGATATAGAGGCATTCTCCCAGAATAAATCGCCGCTCTTTTTCTTGTTATGAAATTCTCCCTTCCATGTTTTACCGGAGGTGATGGTCTGCCAAAGTTGCTGGTAATTTTCCGGATGTGTCTCGCCCGATTTTAGAATACGGGGATTCTGGCCAACGACTTGATCATAAGTATAGCCGGTGATTTCCGTAAATTTCGGGTTGACATAGGTGATATTTCCCGCTGGATCAGTTATGACAACGGAGGCGGGACTGGCTTCCGTAGCCTGTGACATATTACGCAAGGACTCCTCGATCCTCCTGCGCTCCGTGATGTCGACAAATGTTACCACTGCGCCGTACACCTCGCCGCTTACTATTTGCGGATGAGACCAGTATTCCACCGGGAAACTGGTGCCGTCAGCCTTCCAGAGAACTTCATCGTCAACATGCACCCCCCTGCCTTCACGAAATGCCGTGTGTATTTTGCATTCTTCAACGGGCAGCGGATTCCCGTTGGCGTGGGAATGATGAATCAGCCGGTGCATGTTTTTGCCGAGCACTTGTCCCGCTTCCGCGTAGCCGAGCATGCTGAGGCAGGAAGGATTGGCAAAGGTACAGTTGCCCGAGAGATCAATACCATATATCGCTTCTGCGGTTGAATTGAGCAGCAGACGCACTTGCTCTTCGCTCTTCCTTAACGCCCCCTGAATAGCTCTGTGCTCGATTATTTCCTCTTTCAATTCCAATTCCAGCCGCTCACTGTTCAAGATGAAAAAGCAAAGCGTCCAGGGAATGCTCAGGAATATCGGTATCAGAAAGGCAAGCGTCTGGATAAAATTCAGGTTAAAGACCTCGTGTTGATCGGGCATGGAGGCGACAAAGACGGCGCGGGCAACCATGAACAGACCGTAAAACGCAAAAAATGAGCCGGCCAGCCAGTAAGTAGGCCGCCTGGCAGACGGAAGATCATGAAACAGCGACCAGGCTACCGATCCGAAAGCCACGGCAAGAAGAAGAGACGTGATAACGATGCGGGGTATGACGAGGTTATCCGCAAAACGGAAACACAAAATCGTGACAGCCATGAGAGCGATAAAAACGGCGCCGATGATCTTATGGCTGCGCAATCTTCGAAAACGTTGCGTCCCTTCATGGTATAAGACCGCGGCGCCTGCAATGAGGAGATTGGTCAGCAGGATGGAAACGAATTCCGGAATGGTGCCGCGCAGGCCAAAGAAAAAAAAGGCTGACGTAAAGGCCAGGTTGCCGGCGATCCAAAGACCGAAGCCGGGATATGTCTTCCGCGTCAGCAAGATCAGGAGCATGGCTAAGCATAATAAGACGGAGGCCACCATCGAGATGATCATCAGCGAGTGGATATCGATGAAAGAAGAAGACATCATAGCCTATTCTCCGGTTTAAGGGTGATTGCATACGCAATGGGGAACATTACAGGATGTCCCCATCAGCAGACAAACACTTATTTCCGCGATCCATACCGTGCACTTACCCGTGCATCGAAAAAAGAAAATTTTGATTCCGTTGCCGGTCGATAGCAGATTATATCGTCCCTAAGCTGTTCCACGCGACACCGATGAATGGTCGTTTCCGGTGGAGCAGCAAAGAGCGCTGCGATCGGCTTTAGCGTCCTATTAAAAATGTTTTGAATAACGCCGGCCTTTCCATCCCGTTTTCAGGGTATATCATAAAACCTTCAGACAATTAAGGCTTCAATCGTTCGAAGCAAACGACGGAATCCGTGCTTCGCTCTCGGCTTTCAAAGAGCAAGATACATCTCGCTGATCTCGAAAACCGGATGAAGAGACCCCGTTGGTCCTTACGGCACACGGACCGTGATCAAATGCGGGTTGGCACTCTGGAAGTCCTCAACCACTTTGCTGCCGGAAACAAAACTCCACGATACGCTGCCGTTTGCCGCGGTAGTTAATTTGATGATGCCCTGGGCCGCAGGCGCAGCAGGAACATGGCCCGGCGGGAAAGAACCCTTGTAGGTTGTGCTGGTATATAATTTGATCGTGGCGTCGACCGATTTTCCCGGAGCGGGTGCAAAAAAACTGAGCGGCGTGCTGGCCCCGGAAATCCCCAGGACGGCCGCTCCTGTTCCATCCGTATCGATGGTCGCAAACATGAAGGGGTTGGTCGCACTGATCGGTTTTCCCGTATCCATTTTTGTGGTGATAAAGAAGAAATTTCTGGCCGGATTGGCGATCGACGGCCGAGCGCTCAATTTCATCAGGGGCTTCCCGTCGAGTGCGATCGTGCCGTCGGTGTTGGCGTCGAAGGTCACGGCGAGAGGACTTTTGGAATCCCTGAGCGTGCCGCTTAAAATATCAAAATCGATCTTGTTGTCATGAACCTTGAAGGTAATGTCGTCCTTCGTATAGTCCTGTGCATACAGGATGCCGAAGTACTGCGCAATCTTCTGGCGGAAGTTGTCAGCCGTCCACGACCCGTCCGCCAGGTCGAAGATCCACTTCTCGGCCGATGCGAAGTCAAAATGCGTGTTTTGCGTTCCGTTATTGCTTTCATCTGTGAGCGGGTAGTACTGCACACTCCGGAAGTAAGCATCGGCGCCCGTCCAGTCGGCGCCCGGCGGGTAGCCGGACCAGCCGTCGCCCGCTTTCTGGCTCTCCGGCAGGTTGGCGTTGGTGTGGCAGGTTTGCCCGGCCGGACAATTCGGCTGATCCTTGAAGTCGAGCTTGTAGGGTACGTTTTTCGCCGCCTTGAAGGCAACGTAGTTCGCAAGATTGATCGAGACCTTGCCCAGGGCGTCGGTAAGCGACGTATCGGCCCAGGTGATGTTTCCCTGTGCGGCCTGCGTGCCTGAAGCCTTGATGGAAGGGTATTGATCCGGCGTAAAAACGGCCACGGGCGTGGAGCCCGCAATGTCCTTGCCGTCGTTTCCAGCATTGACGTAAAAGGCCACCCGCGTCTTTGTCCAGACAATCGTATAGGTGCTGAGCGCCGTATAGGGGCTGTAGACCATACCGGGAAGCCAGGGATTGGGGAAGATGTAACTTTCGTTATTCAGCACGGCCGCTTCCCTGGACGGGACGCCCTCAATGCCTTTGATGATGTCGTTCCGGATGATGTATTTAAAGGTCTGCGTATCATGGCCGGGCAAATTCACGTCAATTGTTTGATTCCCCTCGGGCGACCGCCACCAGTTAACCGTCAACATCTGCTTCATATTATATCCAGCCGGAACGGGACTGACAGCCGTCATGGGATATTTCCAGTTCAGCGCAAAGGTCCATCCCGGCTCCTTCCCCGCGGGCGTGCCGATCCATCCCGTCTGGTGGGAGTCACCGGTGGTCCTCTTGAGCCCTTCAAAGTTGAAATCCGTCTCAGCCAGATAGTATTTCGCAAGATCCGGATTGGTTCCGATCATCCAGCGGTTGTAAAAGTGCTGCATGTCGGCGGCGATGGTGTCGTCCGTCAGGTACCAGTTTTCGGTCCAGGTGATGGACTTGGGCGTCAGGTTCTGCGTCTCGAAGCTTTCCCAGTTGGCGATCTTCGCACCGTAATGCTTGACTGAAGGATTCGGGAAACTCCCGGACATCGACTTGAATGAATTCTGCGTGGCCTGTGTGTAGGGCACGAATTCGAAATCAAATTCATTCCAGCGCCACAGCTGCCGGATTTCCGGCATCGCTCCCGGCGCGGGTGCGTCGGAATACAGCCAGAAGGTAGAGCAGACCGGACCGTCGGCCGCCTGCATTTTAACGATGAACATGCCGTAGCCGAATTTCTTGAGGGATTTCAACTGGGCGGACAAGTAGTCACCGTAGCGGGCGAATTGGGCCCAGTCGGCGGTGGGGTCCAGACCCAAAGGAGTCAGAGCACCCGTATTGGCGCAGGTATTGAAGCTCTTCTCCGATTCATTGCCGGCCAGATCCAGTGCCGTGATTTTGAAGCAGTGCGTCGCCCTGGGTGTCAATCCCGACATCATTATTGAATTCGTGAAAGCTGTCGCCTGGAGAATGTCGTCCTTATAAATCCGGTATCCGACAACAGCCACATTATCGGTGGACGGCTTCCAGGACAGGGCAACCTGACTCGTCGAGCTGACGACGGCCCTCACCGAAGCCGGGATTGTGGGAGATTCAAGATCAAGAGGACTGCTGGAGCCGGAACAGCCAAGCAGCAGCAAAGTCAGAGACAAAAAAACAATAGCGGCGGCAGACAAGAGTATTTTCTTCATAAAACGCACGTGACCTTTCAGAACAAGTGGAATTGTTTTTGTGAAATTGCCGAGTTGATCGGACAGGAGTCCGGGTGAACGAAATGAACATCAGCCATACCGTCGATGTTTTTTTAAGCCGCCAACTGAAGGGCGATTGGCGGCCATGACGTTACAAGTATAGAGGACCACTGAAACAAAGTCAATTCCAAACCTCGGCCGGCGGTTATTTGACATTCGGTCGCTTTTCTCCTATATTTAATCAGGCTTGCCGTAAAAAAACCCGGCGGATTTCTTTTTTCAAGCCAATTTAAGACATAAAGGAAAGGCGGTAAGGGTTATGTTGAAAAAGCTGCTCATTGCAGTCGGCGTCATTTTTGCGATCACTGCCGTTGTCCTGATCGCAGCCGGGGTTATCATTTACCTCAAGGTGGACAAGGCGTTCGTCTCCTCGCAAATATCGAAGGCGCTGAACCGGCAGGTCTCCATCGAAAAAATCGATATCAGCATTTTCTCCGTTCTTTCGGGAATCGAAATGAAGAACGTTGTCGTCTCGAACTTCAAAACGCCCCCGGAACTTACGACCCTTCAGGGCAAGCCGGTTGCCCAGGGAGATGTTTTTGCCGGCATGGAGGCATTCCGCTTTAAAGTAAAAATATTGCCGCTCCTCAGGCAGAAGATCGAGCTCAAAGAACTGGTTTTATACAGCCCGGTCATCAACCTGTCCCGAAATAAGCAGGGTGTGATGAATATTGACGACCTGATCAAGTCCAAAAAACCTGCGGATAAGGAAACGAAAGATGCGCCGCAGAAGGAGCCGGCCGGACCCATCTCCGCGGACGATATCCCCGTGGCGATTGCCGTGGGCGAGATCGGGATGAAAAACGGAACCATCAACTACTACGACGGTGAATACGATCAGAAAATTCAGATTTATAAACTTACGGTCCTGGCTTATGACATCGCCGTCGATCCGAAAAATCTGGAAAAGAAAGATGAAATGAAAGTCAAGCTCGACATGGGCGTTCGAACGGTCGGAGCGCTGAAGTCCGGCAGCGTCGAGAACTTTGATGTCACGCTTAATGCCGCGGGGAGGGTGATACCGTTTGACGTAAAGACCCGGCTCCTGGAGCCGGAGGCGATCCTGCATGTTGCCGTTCCGGAAGGCGAGATCACCGGATTGCAGCTCTTCCAGGCTGTGGCCGCTGTTCCGATTCTGGGGGATTACCTCGGTGAACACCTGCAGTTTCTCAAAGGCAAACAGCAGTGGAAAGGATCGAGTCAGAATAGTCTTGACCTGCATTACAGGCAGGCGATGGCGCAGATTACCAAAGGCAGACTGAATCTCAAAGATGCCGACATCCTCTTTGACGGCGGGATGAACATCGACACGAAAGCGATTGACATGAATCTGGAACTGGTGCTGGCTAAGGAATTGAACGAAGCCATACGGACGACGCTTAGCAAAAAGATCGAGTCCGCTGTCGGCGGTTCTGATGTGAAGAAATACGTGGATCCGGCAAGGCTTGCCGGCATTGCCATGACGCCGCTCCTCAACCGCGACGGCCGGATTGATTTAAAGGCAAAAGTCGTAGGCACCACGAAGAAGCCGGATGTAAAGATTACACAGCCGCCGCTCGGGTCGCTGAGCAGCCTGGTTCAGGACCAGACCGGCAGCCTGGCCGTTGAAGCCGGAAAGAGTGTCGCGAGACAGCTGCTTAAAGAAGAAGACCAGAAAAAGGTTCTCGAAGAGGTCGAGGGGCTGTTCAAGAAGAAATAAATTCACAGCAAAGCCCGGACTCCCGCCGCCTGACCGGGGAAAGGAAGGGCCGGCTCCGGTTTTCCCGCCCGCGGCTTTGCCTGCTTGCGGGACCCCGATAACAAATGGAAGGAACTGGTGATGAGCAAGTTAATTGATCTGTCTGTAGCAATAGAAAGCGGGCTTCCCAGCGACCCGCCGATGATGATACCAAAAATCATGTACGTCGATCACGCCATGGGCGCTGCGAGCATGAAGACGTTTTTCCCGGGAGCGGGCGACGGCGATCTGCCGGGCGGACTGGGATGGGCAGTCGAAATCCTGGAGGTTTCGACGCATGCCGGCACGCACATGGATGCCCCCTGGCATTTTCACCCAACACAGGATCAGGGCAAGCCGTCCATGACGATTGATCAGTTCCCGCTCGAGTGGGGGGTAGGAAACGGCGTAAAGCTCGATTTTTCCGGTTTTCCGGATGGGTACAACCTTAAGGCCCGGGATGTAAAAGCAAAGCTCGGTGAGATCGGCCACACGCTGGCTCCGGGGGATGTTCTCCTGGCGCAAAGCGGAGCGGCGCCGTACTGGGGCATGCCCGAATATCTTCTGAAGGGCTGCGGATTCAGCCGGGAGGCGACGCTCTGGATCCTGGATCAGGGGGTGCACATTGTCGGAACGGACGGCTGGAGCTGGGACCGGCCGCTTCCTTTCCAGGCGGAAGAATTCGGCCGGACGAAGGATGCTTCGCTGATCTGGGAGGGGCATTTTGCCGGTATTGAAAAAGGTTATTTCCAGATTGAAAAACTGACCAATCTCGATCAGCTCCCGGCAACGGGATTTAAATTCTATTGTTTTCCGGTGAAAATCAAGGCAGCCAGCGCCGGCTGGATCAGGGCCGTCGCCGAAATACCATAGCCCCGGGGTTTTGCCTGAATTGTTCCGGCCCGGCTTGACTTAAACGGCATCTGCCGATTCTCCGAAAGGGCGGCAATCACGACGGCCGGAACGAACACACGGGAACAAAGCGGATCAGATGAACTCTACAGTGTTCCATCAAGAACGTCGGCAATCTCTTTTTTGCAAGCCCGGCAGCGTTTCGCGCCTCTGAAGAGGGGCTTCCCGCAGGCAGGACAATGATAGCGCCGGAGCTCTTCTCGTGCCCATTCTTCACTGCCTTTCTCGTCACCGAGATCGGCCACTTTGGCACGCCATAAGGGGATTGTTCTTTTCATGACGCGCCGGCCGGTGGCCAGGCCGAAATTTTCGATCAGGCTGCAGGGCCACTCAGTGCATTGATGGCAGGAGTAGTAACCTTTTCCCCGGACGCAATTTCTGATCGTGCACATCGTGCAGTACCCGTAGAGCTTCTTCGGCGGATCGCTTTGCATGCAGCCGTAACATTCCGTGTCGCAGGCCTTCGTCTGATAGAGGTTGCCCATGACCTCCTTAAACTTTTCGTTCTTGTCTCTTGTCGCGATGTAGACTCCGCATGCTCCGCAATACAGGCCGCAGGGAGCCATCAGGGCCTTATCCTTTATTTCGTCTTCCGTCCAACCTTCCATAATGGTCATGCCTCATTCGGAGTTTGCCGAAAATTTAATTGTTTTCCCGATACCGACAAATAGTTCCATCAGTTTTTATCACGGACTAAGAACCGCTTCAATCCTTTTGCATAGCAAGGATGGGCAGGCAATAGAATATTGAAGAAAATCCGGGATAGAAAGAGGATCAGTCATCCTCTATATTTTCCTGAATATACAGGCGGCCGTCATCCAGACCATAGGCCAGCAGATGGCCGTATCCTTCCTGGTGGTAGCAGCAGCCGTTGTCAATGTTGATTCTATTGGTCGTGAGACTCGTGATGATCTTATCGAGCTTCAGGGGGGTATGGCCGCAGACAACCCGTTTCTTTCCCGAATAGGTCTTTCCGCGCCCCCAGAGCATGGATTCTTCGCCCATTTCACCGAACGGATCCGTGAGCGAAAAGTCAAATTCTCCATGGACAAGCAGGTAATCGTCGAGCTCAGCATACAGGGGGAGGGCGCTGAGGAAATCCAGATAGGGCCGGGGATCCGTGTCGCCGAAACTGTTCAATCTCGCCAGAATGCCGTCTTCCATCCAATAATTATAGTGGAAAAAATTCCGCCGGTCCATACCGGCGCCGGCTGTTTTCAGCCAGAGATCTTCATGGTTGCCGCGAAGGGCCATCATACGGCAGTTCAGGTTCATCATCGTATCGAGGACGCCCTTGCTGTCGGGACCGCGATCGATATAATCCCCCAGAAAATAGAGCTGGTCTGTTTCCCTGATCTGCATCTTATCGAGCAAGCCGCGAAAGGTTTTGCAGCAGCCGTGGATATCGGCAATAGCGTAACGCATCTTTAACATCATCCCGGAAATTTCTGGCGTTTTCCATATCACATCTTGTGCCGTTTTGCATGCCCAACGACAATCGGGGAACCGCCGGGCCAGGGAAGGGCCGGGTGCTTTTTTTCGCTGACACAAAAACCAGTCCGCCGCAATTTATTCAATGATGGAGAATGCGCATGATGCGGTCATTTTCGCTTCTTGGCGATTCAGCTGAAATAAAGGCCGCCGTCCACATTGATCGTCTGTCCGCTCATATAGCCGTTTTCGGCCAGCATCAGCGCGACATCCGCCACTTCATCCACGGTGCCGAGCCGCCCTACGGGGATCAGGCCGGCTCTGGCCCGGGCGGCTTCGCTCACCATGTCCGTGATGATCAATGCCGGGGCAATGGCATTGACGGTGATGCCTTCCTTGACCAGGAGGGAAGCATAGGAATGGGTCAGTCCCAGGATGCCCGCCTTGGAAGCGGCGTAATGGGGGCCGACGATGCCTCCCGTATGAGCGGCCACCGAGGAGATGTTGATGATTCTTCCCCACTGCTGGGCGCGCATTCCCGGAATCACCGCCTGCGTCACAAGAAAGCAGGATTTCAGATTGACGGCAATCGTCTCGTCCCACAGCTGTTCGTCAATCTCATCCAGACGCCTGGCCCTGGCCATCCCGGCATTGTTGACCAGGATTGATAGGGTCCCCAGGTGTTCCTGAACGGCGCTGACCATCCCTGAAACTGACGCTGCCGTGCTGACATCGGCCTGAACAGCAAAAGCCCGGCAGCCCTGGGCTTTGATGATCTCGCAAACCTCCCGGGCCTCTTTTTCATGCGATAGATAATTCACGGCCACGTCCACCCCCGCCTTGGCAAGTCCTTCGGCGATGGCCCGGCCGATACCCCGGCCGCCGCCGGTGACAAGGGCAATCCGGCCCTTTATTTCGTTTGTCGGCATCAATCACCTCCCTGGATCATATCGATGAACTCGGGCAACATCAGGATCTTGACCTGTTTGTCCTTCGGCATGTTGAAAACCGCCTGAAAGTAGCATCCGGTACAGATGTGAACCATGCAATCCGTTTTGACGTGACTGATCATGTGGGCGAGGCCTTCCGGCTTATAGCAGCAGGCGGGTGCGCTGATCCGATTCAGGGAAAGTCCCTCGATCTTCTGAAAAACTACATTCGTCGATTTCAGGTCCATGGGGACCTTGGCAAAATTCTGGTGGAGTTTGTAGCAGCCGGCGTAATAGTCGATTTCCTGCGGCCATTGCAGTTCGCCCGTCACTTCGGCCAGGGCCTGGGGATAAAAGACGATATCCTCCTCGGGAAAGGCATATTTGTAAATGGGATAGCAGGGAGAGCAGAAGAGGATCAGTCTACGGCCCCCCAGTTTCTTCATCTGCTCGATATTCAATCCGGCAAATTCTTTTGAATAAGACCGGCATTGGGCCATGGCCTCCTCGTCTTTGGCCTTGATCGCCGGGCGATAGAGGTAGTTTCCGCAGCAGTATTCTTTGGACAGAAAGGTAAAATCCATGCCGCCGCGTTCCAGTATGCGGGAAAACTTTTGGAGAACCTGCGGCATCAGCCGGAGATTCTGGCAGCCCATGATGACAACATTCCGGGCCGGCCGGTCATAAGGCAGACCCAGCGAATCCATGATTTCAACCCGGTTCGGCTGATCCTCAAGGGCATGGCCGGTGGCACGGATATGTTCAACCATCTTTTGGTCGATCAAGGTGTGCATGATTCCTCCTCCGCAGAACGATGGCGCCGAAGGCCCGTCAATTGGATTTTCGAAGAGATATTGCTTCTATGAAGAGGAACTATAAGGAGGTGAGCCGGGTGTGTCAATCAAATATTGCCGCTCATTCTTTCTGACAACCCCCGGATAGTGCTTTTCCGTCATTAATTCATTGACAGGCCAGTCCGTATTTTCTATAGTCGCAGCCACAAAAGCCGGTCCGATCATATAGAAATCCTTCCATACCGTGTGGGTATTTATGGCAAAACCGTTCTCCCCTCATTACCGCTGGTTCATTTTCGCGCTCTGCGCCGCAATCTTTATTATCTCCCAATTCTGGCGTGTCTCCAACGCTGTCGTTGCCAGCGACCTGAGCCATGACCTGGGTCTTTCCACGGAGAGTCTGGGATTACTCGGCGGCGCCTTTTTCTATAGCTTTTGCCTGGCGCAGCTGCCCATGGGATTCCTGCTGGACCGTTTCGGGGCCCGCGCCGTCATGAGCGGGCTGGCCTGCATCGGGGCGGCAAGTGCGATAATCTTTGCCCTCGCCGGCAGCGGCACCGCGGCGATATTGGCCCGGGCGGGAATCGGCATCGGGATGGCCGCCGCCTTGATGGGCTCCTATAAAATATTTACCACCTGGTTTTCTCCTCATGAATTTGCCACCTTATCCGGCATCATGATCGCGCTGGGGAACATGGGGGCTATGGGCGCCACCGCTCCGCTGGCCTTGCTGAGTGAAATCCTTGGCTGGCGCGGAGCTTTTCTCTGCATGGCCGTGATAACTTTGCTTCTGGCGGCTGCAATTTACCTGGTGGTCCGCGATCATCCGCAGAGGCCTGCAGGCCTGCCGCTTCCTGCCCCGCCCTCCGGGAGTGGCGTTTTTTCGGGACTCCGAACCGTTCTGGGCAGCGGCCGTTTCTGGTGCCTGGCCCCGCTTGCCTTCGCTTCCTACGGCGTCATGATAACCATTCTGGGATTATGGGGCGGGCCTTACCTGATGCACGTCTGCGGCCTCAGTAAGACTCATGCCAGCGTTATTCTGCTGGCGACTCCGGTCGGGGCCGTTTGCGGTGCGCCTCTCTGGGGTCGTTTGTCCGATATCCTGAGGCGGCGAAAATTCCTGATTCTGATTGTGCAGGGGGTTTCATTGCTTCTCCTTTTCAGCATGATCATGGATCTGCAATTACCCCGCTGGGGCTTGCTCATGCAATACTGGCTGTTTGGTTTTGCCGGCGTTTCTTCTACGCTTCTTTACGTCCAGGTAAAAGAGACCTTTCCCCTCTCCATTGCCGGAACCGCTCTGACCGGGCTGAATTTTTTTCTCATGCTGGGCGGCGCCGTCTTTCAGCACATGATGGGCATTATCATGGGGCACTGGACGCCGTCAGCAACCGGCGCTTTGCCTTTAGTGGCCTACCAGTGGGGCTTCGGCGTATCTGCCGCGGTGCTGGCTCTGACACTGATCGCATACATCGGCAGCCACGACACCACGCCGGAATCTGCGATGCCTTGATCCTGGGGGAGGTCTGTCTGAAAGGCCATTTTGCCCCGGCAGAGAGCCCCGGAGAGCCTGCAGCCGGATTACGGAAATATCATGCTTGTCGATAGCAACTTCTTTTGGCGAAATTACTCCGGATGGCGCGGGCCGTGAGCCCCGCGCCCCTTGCAGAAGAATAGATCTAGCCCTTGTTTTCCATCCATTTTTTTCCGCCCAGGACGCGGGCCACCATCATGCTCGAGACATTGTCGCCCACTGCGTTGACCATCGTTGCGGGGGCGTCCACCAGCGTGCCGATCATGGTGATGAGCAGAAATGCTTCGGGCGGAAATCCGTAGAGTGATAAAATCAGCAGCTCGCCGATCGTCCCGCCGCCGGGAATGCCGCTCACGACCACGCCGGTCAGAAGGGCGATGCCCAGGGCGGTGAGAATCGTTTCCATGCCGGTAAAGGGCATGTGATAGATGCCGAACAGAAAAGCGATTTTTAAAACCGCGGCCAGGCACGAACCCTCCATGTGGATCGTAGCGCCGATGGGGATGACGACTTCACTGATGTCTCTGGGCACCCCGATTTTATCCGCCGCCTGCAGATTGGAGGGAATGGTCGCCATGGAGCTGCCGGTGGCGAGCGCCATGACGGACGGCGGGATAATGTTCTTCCAGAACGATTTGACGCCGGCTGTGCGTCCGGCAAACCAGGCATACGCCGTAAAAGCAATCAAGAAATACAAAACGGCTGTCGGATAATAGACGGCCATGGCGCGCGCATACGAACCTAAAAGCTCCGGACCGAAGGTGCCGACCAGATAGGCAAAGTAGGCGCAAAGGCCGACGGGTGCATAATACATGATGTAGGAAATCAGCTTCATCATGACAACGTTTGCCGACGCCAGAAATCCGGCAAAGGCTTTGCCTTTCTCTCCCGCTGCCGATGCTGCAAGCCCGACCCCGATCGAGAAGATGATCAAAGCCAGCATGTTGTTTTTGGATAAAAGATTGGAGAAATCAGGGACGGTGAAGGCCCGGACGATCTGCTCGCCGGTCTTCATCTGCTGAATGTCCACCGCTGCCGCGAGCGGAATCGCGACGCCGGAAGCGGGCGGGAAGAGAATGACGGCGGCAATCATGACCGCTGATGCGATGAGGCCCGTGACGACGAAGATCAGGATCATCACAAAAAGAATTTTACCCAGCCGCCTCAGATTGGACATGGAAGCGACGGTGGCCGAGATGGAAAAAAAGACCAGCGGCACGATAACGGTGAAAAGCAGGTTCAGAAATATATCGCCCAGCGGCTTGAGCACGGCCGCGTCTTTTTTGAAGACGACGCCGATCGCCGCCCCGATCAGGATGGATACGATAAGCAGGAGTGAAAATCCGTAGGACTTCAAAAAAGGCGGCATATTTGACTTGGCCATGGTTACTTCACCGGGAAATTGAAGAAGGTCTCGGGATGCGGTTCATTGTTGAGGGTGAAGTGCCACCACTCCTGGTCGTAGTTTCGAAACCCGTATTTGGCCATCAGCGTTTTCAGAAGCAGGCGGTTGGCGCGATGCTGCGGGCTCAGGTTGATATTTTCCGGGTGCGACGCCACATCGAAACAGTCAAACCCCGTGCCCATGTCGAGCGAATTATCCGCGAAGCGAACGCCGGCAGGGAGATAGCAAGCCTTGAGCGGCTGGCCTGCGACATAGGAAGGTTGAAGCGGCGCGGGCAGCGACACGATCGTCAGATCCACCGTGCTGCCGCGGCTGTGGCTGGAGCGCTCCGCAATGTAGCCGTCGCTGAAGAGATTTCGCTTATTCACTGTGGGATAGAACTCTTTCTGCGTTTTGGTATCGTCGATATCTTTTGCCCAGCGCACGAAATGATCGACGGCTCTCTGCGGGCGGTAGCAGTCATAAATTTTGATGCTCATGGAAAACGGCGCCAGGTCCTTTTGCACATAGGCGAGCGCCTGTGCCGCCTGCCTCGTCAGGATGCAGGCCGGGGCTTCATAGCCTTCCACCCGGACGCCCAGGAAATTGTGATCGGTATAATAACGGATATCCAGCAGGGCATCGGGAATAATCTCCTGGATGTGGACAAAAGAATCGGGCAACGTATCGGCCCCGGGCGACGATGAAGGCAGGGCGGCAAGGGCCAGTGCCGCCAGCAGCACCGAGGGCAGAAATATTTTAAATTTCACAGAATGATCCTCCTTATGGAATGGGGTCGGGATTGATAAATATGACGGGCTTGGCCGCCGGGTCGAGCCAGGCCAGAATGCTCAGGATGTCTTCTTCGGAAACGGCGACGCACCCCGCAGTCGTCGATCGCGCGCCGGCCCAGATATGTAAAAAGATCGCGCTGCCATAGCCTTTGATGACCGGGTCGGTATTGTATTCGATGACCACTCCATATTTATAGAGGTCATCGTCGCGTTTCATCTTTTCAAAAGAGGCGGCCCGGGTCTCGCTTTGTTTGACCCAGCGGTTGTAATCCGCGGCATTGATATCATCCACCCAGAGGTCGTCCGCCCCAGCCTGGCGGTAGGGCATTTTTGTGGCGGCCGATTCGGCATATCCGAAAACCACTCCCAGCCGGTAAAGCCCGGAGGGCGTCCGTCCGTCGCCTTCGCGTTTTTCTCCGGGCGGCGCGAATCCGTTTCTGCCGACAACAGCGTCCACGGGTGCCCGCGCTTCGCGCCAGGCCCGACCGGCCTTTTCCAGAGCGTAGACCTTTCTCGATGTCCAGAAAAGGAAACTGTCATCGACGACCAGCAGAACCTGGCTTGTATCGGGGGGGACGTTCTTGTCCACTGAAACAAGCGCGTCCGTCTTTATTTTATTGGGGGAAGGAAAACAGGCGCAGGCCGCGAGCGCAAGAACAGTCATCGCAAGCACTGTAAAACGGACTATCTTTCCGAACAGACATCTTCTCTTCACGGCTGCACCTCTTGTGCGGGTATTTGTAATTTAAAGCAGAACGTTTTTCAACATAATTATCCATGCGTGCCGAAAAATGCACAGATTTTAGATGGGGATAGATCAGATCCGCTGCAAAAATGATATTGACGTATCCCACACCTGAAGATTAATATTTAAGCTCATTGAGCGTCTGCGCTCATTGCTCTTTTTCTTTCCGGTTTAGGGCAATGTTCGCAAGGTAATGCAGCGACGGATCGGGGAATATTTTAGATGGTGATTGAAGATCGCAGAAAAGGCAGACGAACAGCCGGCGATATCCGGAGAATCAAGGACCTGATCGAGCGTTATGAATTCCTGATTCAAAATACGCGCGATATCGTCCTGACCATCCGCCGCCGCGACGGGAAGATCCTGGATGCGAACGCAGCAGCGGTCAAGGCGTATCGGTATACCCTCGCTGAATTCCTGTCCATGACGGTCGATCGATTGGGAACGGCCCCGCTGTCCGCGATTGCGGCCCACCATCCGGATGAGGCCGGGTCGGAGGGCGTTACATTTGAAGCCACCCATATAAGGAAAAATGGTAAAACGTTCCCCGTGAGAGTTGTTATCGAAGGGGCGGGGACCGGCAGTGAAAAGACTCTCCTGTGCATGATCCATGAGCTGACCGGGCATCGGCAGGTGCAGGACGCGATGCACGAAACGGAAAACAACATGCGCGCACTCTTAAACGCCGTTACCGAGTCTTTGCTCCTGGCGGATAAAGACGGAACCGTTCTGACGGTGAACGACGCGTTCGCCAGGCGTCTGCGCATCGGCGTCAACAAAATCATCGGCGCCAATTACTACGACCTGCTGCCGGCGGATACGGCGAAAGAGAGAAGGAAACAGGCGGAAATTGCGATCCGCAGCGGCAAACCCGTGCGCTTTGAGGATACGCACAATAAACGCTTTATCGATCAGGTCATTTATCCGGTATTCGACAGGAAGGGCAGGGTGGCCAGACTCGCCTTTTTCGGCGCGGATATTACAAGGCGCCGTGAAATGGAGAAAGAACTGGAGTCGATGGCGCTCACGGATCAGTTGACCGGCCTGTTTAATCGGCGGGGGTTCTTTACGCTGGCCAGGCGTGAACTGAAAAGGGCCGAGCGGTCGGCAAACGGCATGCTTCTCTTCTTTGCCGATCTTGACGGCTTAAAGAGCATTAATGACCACTTCGGCCATAAAGAAGGCGACCGTGCGTTGATTGCCTCCGCGAAAATATTAGCGCAGACCTTCCGGACATCCGATATCGTCTCCAGGATCGGCGGGGACGAATTTGCCATCCTGGTTATCGATGCCGACGAAGCAATGAGGGAAAAATTATTGCTGCGGCTGGACCGGTTGATGAATAATCTGAATGCCCGAAAAACCGTCAAAGCGAAAGTGGCCATCAGCATCGGGCACGCCGTCTTTGATCCGGGCAAACCCGTAACACTGGACGAGCTCCTTTCCCGCGCCGATCAGCAAATGTATAAAATGAAGAAGATCAAATACCGCCGGGCGTAAAAGCCGGATTTATTTCACTTCAAATTCCACCGAATCAACAATCTTATTTTGCCCGCAGGTAAGCGCAAGGACGTGCCGGCCGGGTTGCGGCGTCCAGAGGATGGTTTCTCCCTGATCCGGAAGGGTCAAGTCGTCAAGCACCCAGTGACTGGAGGCACTGCCCGCCGCCCCGGAAACAAAGCTGACCTTTTGCAGATGACCGGGGATATCGGGGTCCAGTGCAATAAGCGTCCCGGCAGGCGGGTAAATAATGCGGCACCCCTTGCGGACGGACGTGGTCTCGCGATTTTCCGGCTGGGTTCCGGCAATGAACCACTCCGGGCGATCATTCTCTCCGGGCGGTTTTGTCCGGACAAGACCTGCGGGCGCGGCCGGGTGAAATGAGGCATCGCGGGCGTGCAGATCATTCATCACGGTACACCAGACCGGAGCCGCTCCGGCAATGCCGCTGACGTTCCACATGGACGCGCCGGAGAAATTCCCCACCCAGACCCCGACGGTATAGCGCTGCGAAAAGCCTACGCACCAATTGTCGCGCATATCTTTGCTGGTGCCCGTCTTGACGGCGCTCCAGTAGCGCGTGGCCAGCGGATTCTCCAGGCCGAACGTGGAACTTCGCGCATCGCGGTCTGCCAGGATATCCGCAACGATAAAAGCGGCCGCGGGCGAAAATACGCTCTTCCGGGAGGCTGCGGGGCGTCCGGGTTCCGATGTCAGGTGCGCTTCGCTCCACACGCCTCTGTTGGCGAGCGCCCGGTAGGCATTCGTCAGTTCCCAGAGGCTCATGTCCGCCGATCCCAGCGCCAGCGACAGTCCGTAAAAATCTCCCGATTCTTCGAGATGGCGAATGCCGAGTTCACGCAGAATATTTAGAAAGGATTCCGTGCCGACAAGCGAAAGCGTCCGCACCGCGGGCACGTTCAGCGATGATGCCAGGGCGATGCGTGCGCTCACGGGGCCGTGAAAAGACAAATCATAGTTGCCCGGCTGATAGATGCCGAAGGGATAAGCGACATCGAGCGGCGAGTCGTCCAGGACGGACGCGGCTGTCAGCAAGCGCTGGTCAAACGCCGTGGCATAAAGAAACGGCTTCAGGGTGGAGCCGGTTTGCCTCCGCGCACGGACGCCGTCCACAAACGTTCCCGCGGACGTCTGTGCGCTGTAACTGACATAGGCCAGGACATCGCCGGTTTTGTTCTCCAGGACCACGAGTGCGCCCTGCCTCGCATTTTGATCGGCAAGAGCGTTGACCTGCCGCGCCAGGTGCTCCGCGGCGAACTTCTGCAGGCGGGCATCGAGCGTCGAGCGGATCCGTGTTCCCGCCGGTTGATCTTTCAAAAGCAGTCTGGCCGCATGCGGCGCCAGATTGGCGCGCGGCTGAATGTGATCAATTCCCAGGCAAAGCTCCTGGACTTTGCCCTGGGCCGCGGCATTCGCCACGTTCCAGGCAAGTTGCCGGTTCAGATTCTGCACCCGCACCGTAAGAGCCCGGACGCCGGCGTTGGGCGCGCGGATAAGGGACGCGAGAATGAGCGACTCCGCCCGGTCCAGGCCGTGCGGATTTTTTCCGAACAGGCCCCGGGACGCGGCGGCGACGCCCGAGTATTCTCCGCGGAAGGTCACCAGGTTCAGGTAGGCTTCCAGAATTTCATTTTTCGACCAGCGTTTTTCAATATCGCGCGCCAGGAATATTTGCGTCGTCTTTTGCGAGAGAGTCCGCTGCCGGACCCTGGTGGCCGCGCCCTTGTTCAGGAAAGAAGCAAGCTGCATCGTAATCGTGCTTGCGCCGCGCTGCCCGGAGCCGGACAGATAGCCAAGCGCCGCCGCGCCGAGCGCCTGGTAGTCCACGCCCGCATGCGCGTAAAAGCGTTTGTCTTCGGAGCACAGGACCGCTTCTTTCAAGGACGGGGAAATATCGTCAAGCGCCGTCCAGTCGAGCCTCCTACCCTGCTTATCGGCGCGCAGTTCGTGCAGGATCACTCCCTGTCGATCCAGAAGCAGGGAATCCGATTTGACATGCGCCTGCCGCACCTCCTGAAAAGAGGGCAGGGCATGGGCCTCTCCCGCCAGAAGAATCGCGACCGCAAAAAAAGCCAAAATAAATTTTAGAATGTTGTTCATACTCTCTACAGCCTGGTAATCTGACAGCCGACAATGTCTGTCTTTCCTCACCCCAACCCTCTCCCACGCGTGCCCTTTAGGGTATCGAGTGAGCGGGAAGTACTGTCGGGCTGGTGCGGGCTTCCTTCCTCATCCATCAGACCTTGAACTTTCTGCTTGCCGCTTGCCGCTTGCCCCTTAACCTTGAGCCTTGAGCCTTGAGCCTCGAGCCTTGGACCTTGCACCTTGCACCTTGCACCTTGCACCTTTTTTATGGCGCGACCGTCATGGCCGCGTTCGGCATCTCGCCCAGCATCTCAGGGTAATACATTGCTTCCACTCTTGTCGCGGGCAGGTGGAAGGTGCCGCCCGTGTTGAGCCGGATCGTATATTCGACGCGCCATGTTCCCTTGGGAACAAATTCGTAATACGCGCGAAACGCTTCAAATGAGCGCTCTTCAAACGCCGGCCAGACCCAGCCTTCCTTCTTTTCGCCGCTGGTCAGCATTTCCGAATCGCGGCCCAGGCCTCCGCCCAGGATCGTCGTTCCCGCCGGCACAGGATCATTCACCACCACCCAGGTCTGGTCCGCCTGCGCTTCCAGATCCAGGCGTATGCGGATCACGTCGCCCCTCGTCCAGCGCTGCGGGTTTTTCTGCGATACGGCGGTGATCGTCTTCTTAATCCTGTAGCCGCTGGAGAATGGTTCTTTGAGCGGGATCGCGGCCAGGCTCGAAACGGTCAGCCAGGGCTTGCCCGTCCCCGTGTGATTCACGCTGAGGGCCGATTTTTTTTGCGGCCAGGCCAGGAGTTCCGACCTGCCCCTGGGGTCGGTGTTCCATTTGAGCACTCTGGTCTGCTGAGCAAGAGTTGTTGCCGTCTGGCCGCCGACCGGCACGGCTTCAAAGGTTTTGGAGAATTTGTCCATCGCCAGCACACCCCAGGCATTGGCCACGGTCAAGTCCCAGTGGCCGCGCTTTTGCCGGGCCAGGGCGCCCTGGGCGAGCCTGGGCATGTCTTCCTTCCAGCCCGGTTCATTCATGAGAGTGATGAGCGCGCGGACGGCGTTTACGTCCACGGACACCATGAGCCACCAGAGCCTGTCGGACCGCTCTGTGGAAAATCCCATGGTCGTACCCTGGAAGTTCATCCGTGAACGCAGAATCTGCTCGGCTTCCCTGATGCGCGCTTCTCTTTGCGGAAGGTCCCGGACGTTGCGCAGAATATTGCGCCAATCGATCAGAGCCGAGGTCGGCCAGAGATTCGGGTCGATGCTGATCGAGCCCAGCATTGCGGCCGTGGCTTTCCCGTCGCGCGACAGGGCCTCGATGGCCGCGAGCTTGCGGATGCTCAGATCGGCGGCGGAAAAGGACGATGCACAAATGAACTTTCCGTCGATAAAATTTTTGAGACCGCTTTGCATCTTTTCCCTGGCGGCTTCCGGAATGATCAGGCCCGCTTCATGGGCGATGGCCAGAATATAGGCGGTGAGCGACGGTGAGCCGCACAGAAAACTCATCGGGAAATACCGGGCGAGCCCCGTGTCGTCCAGATGCGCGGGCAGCTTCGCCATCGTTTCCTTCCAGAGCGCGGCGTCGTGCAGCGCTATGGCCCGCGAGATTCTTTGCTCCAGGCAGGTATAGGAATACCGCCTCATGTAATCCGTAACCCCGTCGAGGCCATCCGAAATTTTCGGTTTCAGGGTGGTCTTCACGCCGCCGCGGCCGGCCAGCGCGTCCGCGGGCCGCTCCACATCCATCCGGAAGGGCGAATCAAGCTGCGTGATCGTTGCCTGGTATGTTCTTACGGGCGTTGCGGGAACGATTGCCTGCGCGATTTTGATGCGGTCGGCGGCGCCGGATTTCGTGTCTTTCGCGTCAATCGTCCAATGCATTTTTTCGATGCCGAAAGGCGCAGTCGCATTCCAGCCGATTTCTTTGGACTCGCCGGCGGCAAGCGTGGCGTGCAGAGGTTCGATCTGCCATTTCATTTCCGAAACGGTCGCCCGAAGCGTGACCTCCATCGGCTGGTTCGTGGTGTTGCGGAGAGTAAATCCGGCGAAAAATTTATCTCCCTCGCGGATGAGCGGGGTGACACCGGAAAGAACCATCAGGTCCTGCGTCGAGCGGATGGATGCATAGCCCGTTCCGAAATAGCCCGCGCCCGCCGTGGCCACGGCCACAATGCGGAAGCTGGTCAGCGAATCATTGATCGGTACCTCCAGGGATGCTTCGCCTCTGGCGTCCAGGGTGACGCGCCCTTTCCACAACAGGAGCGGATCGAACATTTCGCGCGTGGGTTCGTGTCCCGGTCCCAGCCCTCCGCCGCCGCCCTGCGCCAGAGCCTTGAGGCCGAAGTGGCGTTTGCCGACAACCTGCATCTGGGCGGTCGCGGTTTTCACGCTGGTGCCGCGGCGTCCCATCATGGCCGCAAGGATCTCCCAACTGCGGTTGGGCATCAATTCCAATAATCCTTCATCGACTGCCGCCACGGCGACTTCCGCGTGGGCAGGCAGCGCCTGACCCGAGGCGGTGAGAACCTTGATTTTGACTTTCGCCTTGTCGCGGACTTTGTAAATTTTCGCATCCGGGGTGACGGATACTTTCAGCTCATGATTCTTCCAGCCCACGTTGATTTCGGCAATGCCGAGTTTATAGGCAGGTTTCCCGAGGTCCACCTTGTTTCCGGGCCCAATACCGGCAACGCGCCCGCGCACGAGAAGCGCGGAGATATAGACGTTGGGCGCATACGATGCCTTGACCGGAATCTCAATGACCGGATTCTTGCCGGAGAGCGGCCTGACCCACGTATCCAGAATGCCCTCGCGCTCGACCGTCACAAGCGCGGTGGCCTCGCGAAACGGCATCCGCACCTGGAAGACGGCCTTGTCGCCCGGTTCATAACGCTTCTTTTCCGCAATCAGATCGATCCGGTCGGAGTCGCTGACATCAAACCACCAGTCTTCCTTGTCGGCAACCCAGATGTCCCGGTTGGCGATGGTCCTGTGTCCGGCCGCATCCGCACTTTCGGCCTGCAAAATTACGTTGCCGGAAACGGGCGCCTTGGCTTCGCAAACGAGCAGGCCGCGCGCGCCGGTTTTTCCCTCGCAGATCGTGCCGATATTTTTGGTCTCGGTCGTGTGCTCATAGGCGTAAAAGCCGCCGATCAGCCTTTTGCGGTGCGAGTAGGTCTTGCGCTCCAGGATATTGACCTTCACCGCTGCGCCGATCACGGGTGCGCCGGCAATATCGACGACCGCAATGTAGAATTTCAGGGCCTCCCTGGAGGCGGCCCAGGAATCGGGCTTGATGCCGATCAGGTATTGCGAATTCCACAGCGGAACACGCGAAGAGATCGTCGAGATTTCTCCGTTGGGGTCGGCAAATTCCATCTCGCTTAAGAGTTCCTTCGGAACATCCGCCTGCGGCAATTTGTCGATGTTGACCCGGAGCGATCCCGCCGGTTCCAGAGTAAGGTTTCTCACGGGCAGCGTGACGCCTTGCGTGCCTTCGCCTTCTTCGCCGTCATCGGCCGCATACTCGCCGCGCCGGCTGATGCCTTCGGCCACCTTGCCGTTGGCGAAAACGAAGTCGTCATAGCCATCAAAGGCCCCGATAAATCTGGGGCGCACCTCTGACCGCAGCTTGACCGGCAGATTCCCCGCGCCGCCGCCGGCCAGATACGAAACGCCAAGGTCGAGCGTCACTTCCCGGGCGCTGATCAGCGGTTTGGCGGGGGGCTGTATGACGCCGCGCATCAGCGGTATCCGGTATTCTTCGACACGGAAGCCGCCGGCAGGATAGTCTGAGAGTGAAATCCTGTATTGCCCCAGTTTTGCCTCTTTAGGAATGGCCCAGGTCGTCTCGGCAATTCCCCTGGCATCCCACGTCAGCGGGAATTCATATTTTTGTTCGCTTCCGGAGTGTGTGATGATGACTTTGTCAGGGCGCTTGGCCTGGGAAAAATAGCGGAACCCCGACGGCGCATGTTCGCGAAGAACATGCTTCATATGCACGGTGTCACCTGCGCGCAGAAGCGTCCTGTCGAAAATGGTGTGTGCGATGACCGGGTCGTGGTAGGATTCCGAAACAAGCTGAAAACGCCAGGGCTCGATGCCCTTGTCCCAGCTCCCATGCACGAAGGTCATGTCATCGCCGCTTTGCGCCGTAACAAACAAGCCGCCCTGGAGGCCCGAGAGCTGATAGCTTTCATCATAGCGCCAGTCGTGGTTTTCATCTTCTTTAAACGAACACATGGGCAGGTCGCTTTCGCCGGGCAGCTTCTCATTAATGGCGGCGACGCCTGCGGCATTGGTCTTGCCTCTCCAGAGAATCTTATCCTGGCAGCTCCGGATCGTGATGTCGGCTCCTTTGACCGGTTGGGCGCGGTCGAGCGTCGTAACCCAGACGAGCGACGATTCGCGGCCCTGCTTGAAATGCGCGGAGAGATTGGTGACGAGCGCCGCGGTCTGGACATACAGGGGTTGATCCCCGCCCAAAAGCGATTTGCCTAAGGTTCGGCTTTCCAGTTCCACAACATAGAAGCCCGGACGGCCAAGCGGTATGCCCATGACTTCGAACGCTTTGGTGCCGTTGGGTTTGGGAAGAGTAACACGCCGGGGCTTGGCGCCGCTTGTGAAGACGGATTTCGTCCGCGAGACGGTGGCGACTCTTCTGAGCCATCCCTGGATGTCTTTGCCGCGGTCCGCCTTGATATTCAGAATTTTTCCCGAAACGTCGGCGTTCGCGGTTTTGCTTCCGGCCGATGTGACGCTCAACTCCGAGAGCTTGAGCGATGCTTCCAGGTTGCGGACCGTGACGGGAAGGAGCCCGCCGGCCCTGGATTCCAGAATACCGAAGCGCCCGGAAAACTTGGCGAGCGGCGGATACTCGCCTGTGCGGACCGCAAGCGGGTATTGATTGGCGTTGACGAGTTTTCGCGAGGCGTCATCCGTAAGGCCCCGCGGCAGTTCGATCGTAAATTTTGATTTTTCCGGAAACGGTCCGTTAAACGAAACAGAGGAAACGTCTGTTTCGTTCTGATCGAACACCGCAATCCATATTCCCTTATTGGGTCCGACGATTAATGCAGTGTCCTTTTTCGCTTTTCCGGCGGGCAGAGGCTTTGTCTTGGGATCGGCCGACCGCAGGACTATTTTTTTGGCTTGCTCTTTAGACACCGGCGCAGTGAAATTAACCGACATCGGGAGAAACGGGATGCAGTCCGATTGCGGGTTCTCTCTGGAACAGGAAAATTGTGCGACAAACTCGCGGCGCGTTTCGTAGGCGAAGACCTGGTCGAGCTCAGTTGCCACGCCCGTTTTTGATTTTATGCCTTTGCCCCAGATGAGTCTAAGCTTGGTATCGTTGGGGAAGCGCTGCTTGCACTGGATTAAAATAATCGGGGGTTCCTTCTTGTCCGCGTCCGACCGTCCGTACCGCCCCCGTCTCATCGCGTGGGTCGCGAGGAGTTTGTCTCTGGCTTTTCCCTCGATGATTCGAATGCCGATGGGATCAACGATGCCGTCGACCGAGAAGGTGACGTGCCTGAGGACGGACGCGATGTCCGGTTCGGCGTCGAGGGTCAGAATGAAAATCTGTTCTTCATCGATAATGTTGAAGCCTTCATACGGCATTTGCCGGATAACGGCGGGGCCGCCCGTGGAAAAATTGAAAACCGTCCGTCCCGTAAGGGTAGCCCCGGCCAGGCTTTTCAGGCCGGGCCTCAGGGTGAATTTGCAGGCAACACCCGCGGGAAGGTCCGCAGTGAAATCATAAATCCAGTTCCTGCCGTCCGCCCAGCGGCTTTTGCCCGGGGCGGAGCAGGCGATATCGAAGGGATCGGAGAGACTCCGCGGGTCGCCGAAGGGCACCATCTGTTCAGAGAACCGGACGCTCACCTGGCGGACGCCTTTCACCGTACCCTGGGGGCTGAAGACTTCCACTCCCGGCGGATCGGCGGCGAATCCGGAAAAATTCCAGAAGAAGAACAGGAAAAGAATGGCCACGGCGGATAAGGTACGTCTCATAACGTTTCTCCTTTTCAAGAAGATTCAAGGATCAATGGACAAGATGTTTCGGCGGTAAAAATTCTTTTTCAAGATGGCGCTTTTGCTTCAGGGCTCGGATAATACGTGAATCCATTCCGACCGTCAATATCTAATAAGCTTTGAATATGCGTAAAGATTTCTTCCGGAGAGACTTTTTTCGAAGATTCAATCGCGTATATGGACGATACAAAATTGAACCGCAAAAAGGACGATTAGAACAAAATTGTCTGGAGCAAAAAGGATTGCCAATCTCCTTCATTATTTTTTTCAGTGATTTGCCGGTGACGACGGTGTTGTCTCCCTTTCGCGTAACCTTCAGGTTAGGAGGGGGTTAGGGGGAGGTGTGTTACGTGATGCTTCTTTGATCCTCTTGGGGTATCATCGGCTGTTTTGTCTGGCGGTTCGCAGATGAGGGGGGCTGTTTCAATCCTCCCTGCACCCCCTCACGGAGGGGGATACAGGGAGGAATACAAAGGAGGAGAGGGGACATAAAAAATAGCGTCTAACTTTGCGCGACATATAGGAGGAACAGCCTATTTTCCCTTACTTGGCAAAGAAGCAGATCATTTTTTGTGTCACGATGTCCGAAAGCAGGCGCAGATCCTTTGCCCGGACATCAATCACGTGTACCACCTTGGCCATGTTCGAGGCGTCCGGCATCAGGTCCGTGAGGATATTCGGCTGCTTTTTGATCCAGGCGGAATTGAAAATGACGTCGTCTTTTTCGGGATAGATGGCCATATAAAAAATATCCATTTCGACCATGTCCTGGAAAAAATGAGTTCCGAAAGACAAATCCGGGATGAGCGACCCATCCTGATAGGCGATCTCGCCGATGGCCGTGACGTTGTTGATTTCCGAGAATGTCACCGGCACGCCCATGGCGGGGGTCGTGGTTCCCCAGCGACCCGGCCCCAGGAGGATCGTCGGCATCTTCTCGCGCTTTCCGATTTGTTTGTTGAGCTTGCCTGTGAGCCTTGCCACCTCGTGTTTCTCGGCCAGGCTCAATCCGGTGTAGCCCTGCGGGTCGATATAGATGATGCGGGAAATGGCCTGATAGACGCTGCCGCCCATAAAATTAGCGTCCTGCTTGAACAGAATTTTGGACTTGCTGATTTTTTCCGGCAGCTCGACGCGGCTGTAATGTCCCTTGGTCTGGAACGGACGGCATTGCAGCAGGTTGATCTGAGGCCTGCCCTGCGCGGTGATGTTCACTGTAAATTCGATATCCACCGGGTAGCGATAGACCTGCTCCAGTTTCTTCAGCATGCTGGACATCGTCGCGGCAAAAGGTGTGCTGCCCAGCAATTCGTCAAAGGTCAGAATCCAGGTGTCTTTGTCGTGCCTCCCGATCGATTGCAGGTATTCGGCCGCGGCCACATCACGCTCGGCAATCAGTTCCAGGTGCGGCTCGATGTCCTCTGTGAGCAGCCCCGCCGCCGGCAGGGTCTGAAAGGCGTTTTCCGGCAGATTCAAAAGATCCACTTCACTCTGGGAAAAGCGCTTGATATCTTCCTGTTTGGCGTAAGGTTTGGTGAGCGGTGCGTCCAGCGCCACGATGCGCGGATAGTCGTTTTCCACGCGGTTTACCGCCCTCGTTCCCAGGCCGAAGACGATGCGCAGCATCCCGGCTTTCGGGTCCATGCCTTTTTGCCAGACGAACGTATTGTACGATAAACCGACGCCCGCCAGGTCCGGGAAAAAATAGATGTTGCGGTGCGAGCCGGAAACGCGTTGAACGAGGAGCGCCATCTGTTCATCCTGCTGGGCCATACCGCGCTGCAGCCGGTACGTCAGGGCGTCTTCATTCATGGTGGAGGCGAAAATTTTGCGGACGGCTTCTTCAAAATGCCGGTAGCGTTCTTCGGGCGTTCCCTGGTTGACGCAGAAATAGCTTTCGTATTTTCCGGCAAAGGCATTGCCGAAGGCGTCCTCGAGAAGCGAACTGGACCGCACGATGATCGGGGACTGGCCGTAATATTCCAGCATGAGCTGAAACTGCTCTTTGACTTCGTCGGGGAAGACGCCGTGCAGCATCTTGCTTTTCAGCTCGCGGGCGACTTCAAAATAGCCCTCGTCGGTCTTCTGCGCCATCAGCAGTTTCCACCAGCCGTTTTGCACCATGTAGGAGTAGAAGATATCCGAACCAATGTAGAAGGAATCGTGAATTTCGAGCTCGGCATTCCAGTCGCGGGTCGGGTCCTTGCGCAGGATATTGCGCGCGAGCAGCATGCCCACGGATTTTCCGCCGATAAACCCCGTTCCGATCAGGCGCTTCTTGATCTCGACCAGATCTTCCAGGGAAAAATATTCCTTGACCAGCGACAGCATGCGTTTCTCGCGTCCGATCAAAACCCGCGAGAGCGACTCGACCATCTCTTCTTTTTCCTTCTCGGCATCGGGATCTTCGAGGACGCGGGTGGCTCTGAGGAAAAGCCGGTCCCAATAATCCAGGTTGCGCACGCCGCTCGTTGCATTCTTGTCCGTGAGAAAATGCAGAATGCTTGCGGCATCCGCGCTGTTCAGGATAGGGACGAACTTCTCGTTTTCCAGAATATGCGGCAGAAACATCGTCGGCGTATAGCGTTTCCAGGCTTTGAGCGGATGGATGCATACTTTGCCGTCGTTGTTGTAAACATCCAGGAGCACCTGCGTGGTTTCCCGAATCCGCGCCACGGTTTTGAAGGAGTGGCGGCTGCGCAGGATCGCGAAATACGCGACCGTGTTCAGTTCGAAGAGATAGGGGCAGGTGATGACAAAGAAATTGCCGATCATCAGGTCGGTGGCCCAGGCCATAAGCAGATCGGAGAGGCAGTCAAAGACATAGAATACATCGCGGCCCTCGTCGCGCACAATGTTGTGGACCTGGGTCGAAAAGGATTCAAACCCTTCATTGGCGTTGAGCGTATAGATCTTGACTCTGTCGCTGGGTCCGAGCAGGGGAGGGTGGTTGGCAAAGCGCATATAGACGAGGCGGTGACTTCGCTCCAGCGCCGCCTCCACGTAGGGATCAACAAATCGTTTGTAGTCGGCGATGTCGTCTACCTGCCAGACGACATTGTCGCCCATCTGCAGATAATTGAGCATTTCATCCAGGCCGGCGATGCCGGTGGTCACGCGGGCAAAAGGTGTCATGATGTTTGTGTCCTTTATTTGATCCCGCTCGGGCGGGACGAGAGTTAATTCCCTGTCGCTTGCTGCAATATAATAACGTTCATTTCATACCTCGACAGCTTGCTGCAAGACGGTTGGCTTTTCAGTGGAACAAATTTGTTCGTTCCGATGATCGGATAGATCCTCACCCCAAAGATCAGGGCTGACGAGCTTTCTCACAATAAGTAAGCTATTACAATCTTTTATGTCAACACCGGTTTTCCGGACCGTTGATCTTCGGCCCCCGGCAACTGCCGCAGCAAAAGCTATTTCAAAAATGAATCAATTATTATGCCAGAAGTTCATTTTTGTAAAATTTGTCTTTTGCCTTGACATCTTTTTTTGCAGACTCTACAGTCTGCACCAAAGCAATCAGGTTCCTCACTAAAAAAAGTAAATCTAAAACAGTCATGATGATCGCAGACCTTTTGAGAAAATTGCGCGGCGAAAAAAAACTCGAAAACGGGCAGGTTGACGTGCTCCTCGATCTGCAGGAGAAGAGAATCTTCTCCGTCCACCGGGAGCTGCGTTTTTTTCTTTACCTCGGAATCCTGATGGTCATCACGGGAGCTGGCCTCACCGTCAAACAATACTTCCTGAACCTGGGCGACCTGGTCATCATCTCCGCGCTCACACTCTTCGCCGCCGCGGCCTTCATTTACTGCTTCTCAAAAGGCGGCCCCTTCGCCCGGGAAGCCGTTTCCCCGCCCAATGTCGTCTTTGATTATGTTTTATTTTTCGGCTGCGCGCTCTTTTCCATGGATGTCGCCTACATTGAACTGCAGTATCACGTGCTGGGCGACGCCTGGAAAAACTATCTGCTGATATCGGTTGCCCTGTTTTTCTTTCTCGCGTACCGGTTTGACAACCGTCTGGTATTGTCGCTGGCCCTCTCGACGCTTGCCGCCTGGTTCGGCTTTACGCTCTCGGGCTTCCGGCTCTTTTCGCTTCAGGAATACTACCGCCTCTACACCATTGCTTACGCATTGATTGTGCTGGGCGCGGGAGGAATGGCCTGGCGGCTGGATGTCAAAAAACACTTCTTTGACATCTACCTGAATTTTGCGATCCACTTCCTCTGCATTGCGCTCATCGCCGGCGTTGCCCAGTATAAAATCCTGTCGCTGTATTTCCCGGCGCTTCTCGTTACCTGCGCGGCGCTCGCTTTTTATTCCGTGAGAGCCCGCAAATTTCTCTATATGCTTTACGCCGTGATTTACGGATACATCGGCATCAGCATTGTGATATTTGATTTCATCCACCGGGAGACCTTCCTCGTTTTTGCCTATTTCATTATCACATCGCTGGGCGTAGTGGGCCTGATCTTTAAGATGTCGCGCCGGTTGAAGGAGGGTGAATGAAGCTCAGCATCTATGCATCCGAACAGGAAGAAAAAATCTACCTGCGCGGCGAGGCCGCAACGTGGAAGCGGTCGGGTCTCATCACACAAGACCAGCTCAGTGCTATAAATGATGCGGCAGATCCGGAGCTTCAGCAAACCAACCTGTTCTTCCGGATCCTCTTTTTTATTTTTACGTTGCTCGGCGCCGGCGCGGTTGTGGGATTGATCATCTGGATCATTGTCAGCAACGGAGGCGCGCAAAGCCAGAAAGCGGCGGCGGCTTTTACATTGGCCTCAAGTATTGCCTATTTCTTTCTGGCCGATCTTCTGGCGAAGGCGCACCGCCTTTACCGCTATGGAATAGAAGAAGCGCTGCTCATGTTCGGGATGGTCTGTTTTGTGATCAGCATTTTAGTTCTTCTCGGGATAGAAAATCATTTCAGTCAGCATGAAATTGCCGTCGCCGTCTGCTTGTTATTCGTTGTCCTCGCGGGCTTGATCTATCTGCGCTTCGGTTATTTGTACATGGCCGTGATCAGCCTTGCCGCGCTCTGCGCCATTCCATTTCAACTCGACTTGCCGCCCGTCGCGGAAAGATTGCTGCTCACGCTGATTCTGTGCGCCGCATTTATTTCCGGTCTGGCCGCTGATAAAGCAGGCGGCGAAGACTTCCGCAAGCATCGGAACACCATCATGCTGGCGGGCCTGCTTGCCGCGATTTACTTTACCGTCAACCTGGAAATTCTCGGCCTGATCGGATCACTGCTTAAAGATAAGTACGTCGTTCATCTGAATCCCCGGCTGTTCCCGCCCTGGCTGTACTGGTCGTCTTACGCGCTCTCATTTATCATTCCCGCAGCGGGGATCATCTGGGGGATTAAAAGCCGCAGGCGTCTGATCCTGAACGTGGGCCTCATCATGGCCATAGCGACACTCGCGACCAACAAGAGCTATCTGGGGATGACGCGCTACGCCTGGGACCCCGCAATTCTCGGGTTCATTCTGATTGCCTTGTCCCTTCTGATCGACCGCTGGCTTACGCGCGGTCCGCAAAAAGCCCGGCATGGCTTCACCGCCGAGAGTATTTTGAAGCCCGAAGACCACGGCGTCGGCCTGGCGGACGTCGCAGCGGCGCTGACCCCGGGGGTTATGGGCGCCCAGCAGCCTCCGCAGGCTCCGGAAGGGAAATTCTATGAGGGCGGCGCTTCGGGAGGCGGGGGCGCGGAAAGAAAATTTTAGTGTCCGTACATGCCTCCCCCCTACCCCCTCCGAAGGAGACTAAATAAGGTGCTCCATGAAGATCTTTCCATTTAAAAAAATTGATGTGTTCGCCAGCGGACAATCCGCAGGCAATCCCTGTGCAAGCGTTTACTTAGACTGCGCCTCGGACATCACTCCCGACGAAATGCAGAAGATCGCCTGCGAGCTCGCGGGCTTTGTGAGCGAGGTGGTCTTTGTATTTCCCGAACACGGATGCTTTCGTTTAAAGTACTATTCCTCGGAATGTGAAGTGGACTACTGCGGACATGGCACTGTAGGCACCATGTATGACTACATCAAGAGCCATCCCTACCTTCTTTCCAAAGACGTGGTGCAGATCCGGGTGAAAGACGAGCAGCTTGACGTTTACAACCGGATTGCCGACCAGGACTGTGTTTACATCACCGCGCCCGCTCCGACGTTTCGCGAAAATTTGCTCGAAGGCCGCGTCATCGCCGGTGCGCTGTATCTGGAGCCCGAAAAGCTTGATCAGCGGTTTGACCCGGCCCTCATCAACGCGGGCCTCAATACGCTGATCGTTCCCATCCGCAGGCTGGATGACTGCCTGTCGGTGTGGCCCGACGAAAGATCGCTCAAACAGTTTTGTCACTACAACGGTCTGGATATCATCCTTGTTTTTACCACCGAGGTTGCCGATTCGGGCCGGAAATTCCGCACGCGCGTGTTCGCTCCCAAATTCGGCTACCTGGAAGATCCGGCCACGGGGTCCGGCAATGCCGCCTTCGGGTATTACCTGCTTAAGAGAAACCTGTGGGACGGCGCCGGCATCAGCATCGAACAAAACGGCAGCCCGAGCTGCCCGAATATCATCAAGCTCGACACGGTCAAAATGGCCGGGGGAAGGCGCGTTATTTTCGGCGGTGCGGCTCAGGTGAAAATCAACGGCGTTTACACCCTCGCCTAGAGCAAAAGGATTCCCGGCTTTTTTTGCGGAGGCATTCCGGGGCGCCGCCAGTGCCCTGTCCGTCAGCCTGCCGCGCCGTTTCCGGCGCCTGGTGGGCCCGAAAAAATTTCAGGATTTTCACCGGAAATATGATATAAAGCTTTCGCAATCACCGCAATGAAGTTACTATTCTTTAACATTACAATCGAGGAGGTCTTTTATGAAGTCGCTTTGCAAAGTGGGCATGTCAGTCATCGTCATCATTCTTTTGTTTGCGGGTATCGGCTTTGCCCAGGATAACCAGGACGGCAAAGTCGGCATGAAGGATTGGACGAAGATCATCGAATCCAAGGTTACGAATCAGATAGGCGACAAAGGACTGGTCAACTACGAGGATGGATATATCGAGGCCGTCGGAACCGGCGCGCCTCCCGAGCAGTATTACGGCAAGCCCCAGGCGCGTCCAATGGCGCTGCGCGCGGCGCAGGTAGACGCCTACCGGAACCTGCTGGAAGTTGTGCAGGGCGTACAGATTGATTCCAGAACGACCGTCAAGGATTTTGCAGTGGAAAGCGATGTCATCAATACGGCAATCAGCGGCATGGTGAAAGGTGCGCAGATTTCCAAGAAAGAATACATGTCCGACGGAACGGTGGAAGTGACCGTGCGGATGCCGCTCTCCGGCGTGGCCAAAGCCGTTATTCCCCAGGCGATAACCAATGATAAAAAAGAGGACATGAAGGACCACAAGCCCGCGCCGTTCTCCAAAAAATCCGCTCCGAAAGATGAAGTTTATACCGGTCTCGTGATTGACGGCCGGGGGCTCCAGGCCCGACCGGCCATGTCCCCCAAGATCTTTGACGAAACCGGCGCCGAAGTTTACGGAACCCTGATCGTCAAAAAAGACTATGCCGTGCAGCAGGGGATCTGCGGCTATGCGCGCGACCTCAATACGGCGCAGGTGAATGACCGGGTCACCGCAAACCCGCTGACCGTCAAGGCCTTAAGCGCCCAGGGCGCGGGGATGTCGGAATTCGTCATCAGCAATGACGATGCCAAAAAGATCCGTGCCGCAAAGGAAAACCTGACCTTCCTGCAGAAGTGCCGGGTTATGGTTGTTCTGGACTAGAGACGGCCGGATGCGCAGACACACCGCGGGACAACTCAAAGGGATAACTCAAAAACAAATGAGGCCGCTTCATCGATCAGATGGAGCGGCTTTTTTGCGTGATGGTTCTTGTGGGGAATGTCCGGCATATCCTCCTTGACATTTATTGCCGCCGATGTAGTAATATCCAAAATGCAATCTAATCCCGCTCACGCGGGACGCGCGTTAAGTGTCTGCAGCTTGCTGCAGAATAATGACATTCATTTCATACCTCGAAAGCTTGGTGCGAGGTGGTTGATCCCTGAAAACAATAAGGAGGCAGTCATGAAAAGATCCACACAGGTCTCGCTTTTGGCGGCATTGACAGTCATGTTGTTTGCGGGTTTATTGGTTACGTATCCTGCGGCGGCGCAGGCCCGCGCGGCGACAGCCGTGGAAGGCGCAAAATTTGACACGGACAGTTCCATCAAAGATAATCTGAAAATCTACATCGGCAAAGACGTGGTCATCCATCTGCGTTCGGGGAAATCAATTCAGGGGTACGTGAAGACTGTAGGCGACCACCTGATTCATCTCGAGAAGCTCGCCGCCGGACGGGATTTCTACGATGCACTGATCCGCATCGAAGACATCACCGCCATCGAAGCCAGATTCAGGGAAATGAAGTAATCCTGGTTATCTCCCCCCTCCAGACTGGGCTGCCGATCACGCTGTTGTCCCCATCCAAAGAGGGACACGGCCGGACACAGAAGCTTTGACAGGATGAAGGAAATCGTTTAGAGATCACTGTGAAAGTGAGAGCCCAATGAAACGAATCATCTATCACCTCGTGCTGCCCGCAATCGTCTGCCTGCTGTTTTTCGCGGTGGCCCGAACGCCTGTCAGCTTTTTCGGTTGTGCCAACCGCGGTTTGATCGCCACCGCGATAGCGTTGTTCTCCGGTGCCGGTGCAATTGTCTGTGTCGTTCGCAGCAAGAACGCACTGAAAACCGAACCGGAACAATCCCGCTGGTGGCTAATGACTACGCTTATCCTGGCCGTGCCCCTTGTCGGGCTGGTGATCCTCGCCTGAGCATTTTCCGATCCCTGGTAAATCGCCATGCCCGGCGGTTTACGCGGTTTGCAGGCTTAATGACCGGATTGCATCACATTCCATAAACGAAGCCATAGCTCAATTGCGGGAAATCCGCGCCAGCTCGCCTCGCCGAATCCTGATGGTTGTGCCCAGTTTGACGTTGACAGGATATGACGGACTTCCTATAATCGCCGCGACTGGAAAGCGGAATCTTGCCGCGGATTAGAGCCGGCAAGAATACGTCACATCATTTTACAGGGGCAGGTAAGGGGAAATGAAAATAAATCTACAGCGGGATGTCGATTCGGGAACTTATATTTCAACTGTCATCAGCGACGCACCACGTGCAAGGAGATCATGATGGAAAAGTGGGTTAAAAGAAGCAAGACCTTGAAAGAGAATTTGTGCCTGGCCACCGAGCCGATCGGTTACAAACGCCTGGAGAAAGCTGCTGAACTCGATAGCATCGAGGGCGCTTTGTCGTGGCGTGAGACGTGCGTATTTTGTCAGATCCAGTTTATGGCCCGGGTGGGCGGCCTGACCGTCGGGCTGACCTCCGAGAGCAAAGTGGGTGAGCGCTGCAAACGCATTCACGGCCTTCAGGCCGCAAGCGAGGAGACCATGCTGCAGGAGGCCAAGCTTTTTAAACGAACCTGGATGGCTTCCGTTGAGGACGGCCTGGCGCAGCAGCAGTTTTACCTGAGAATACCGCCGGGCGAGGCGATAGTCGTAGGACCCTTAAGCAAGGGAAACTTCAATCCGGACGTCGTCCTCATTTACGGCAATCCCGCCCAGATTATGATGCTCATGTGCGGAATCCAAAAAATAAAATTTGAGCGCTTCGAGTTCAACTTCATCGGCGAAGGGGCCTGCGTCGATTCCCTCGGGCAATGCTTCAATACCGGGAAACCCGCCCTGGCGATTCCCTGCTACGGCGAGCGGGCCATGGGGCAGGTGAGGGACGACGAGATCGCCATCGCGCTGCCGCCCGCCTATGTCGACCAGGCGATCGAGGGACTGGCCGTTTTGAAGACGATCGGCTTTAAATATCCGATTTCCTCCATCGGCGCTTTTCTAGATCCCAGCCCGCTTTTGGCGCGCGTCTATCCGGGGAAAAAATAGTAACCACAAAAATCGTATGACTGAAAAAGAGGGCAGAGGGGTGATTCCCTCTGCCCTCTTGAGCATCAAGGCAAAACATCCGGGCCTGCGCCTACCAGGGTTTTGAAAACTGGAAGATGCGGGCCGCGATTTTTTCCGCGGGCGTAAAGTTGAAGCTGGTCATGGCCGCTTCCAGCGCGGCGGCGACGCTTTCCAGCGTGATTTCTTCCGCACTCATCGAGATTTTCGCCTGATTGTAATCCGCATCAAAAATAATCATCTTGGGCGCTCCCGCGGTATTGGACCATGCTGTCCATCCGGGCAGATGTGCGTGATGGCCGTGCCGCCAGCCGCCGGGGCGATGGCCGAAATGGGAATTGGGACTGCCCGTCCAGGCGAAATTGGCCAGATAGCCCATCATGGCGGATTGCAGCTCCACGCGGCCGGCTTCATTGGCCGGGACAAACCCATAGCCGAAAAGGCCCTTGTCTCCGCCGAAAAAGAAGGGGATCTCGGATGCATGCCCCGCGCCGTAAATGAAATCAAAGGGCGATGGCCCGGAACCGGGACCGCCCCATTTGAAGAAATACGCGTAGACATGATCTTGCGCGGAGGCCACCTCGCGGGCCACCGTGTCCACATATTTTGCCTTCCAATTCTGGCTGCCGAAATACCCTGTGATCTCATAGACGTCTTTGTCGTGCTGCGCGGGGAGCACGTCGTTGAGTCCAAGCGGCAGGTCCTGCCTCAGCACGTTGATCAGCTGAAACCAGGTGTAGGGGCCGGACGGCACGCCCAGCGGTTTGACATAGGCGTAATAGAGCGGCATGAACGACTTGCTCTCATATTGGTTGCTTCCCAGGATGATCGGCACGCGGTTGTAATTGCCGCTGCGGATGGCCGGAATCCAGCCGCCGGCAGGCAGCACCGTGCCGTCTTCGTAAGCCGAGAATGTCGGCACCGCCCCGTACTTCAGCATGGCCAGGAATAAATCCCCTCCCGAAGCGGCCCGCAGGTATCCCTGCAGCGTACCCGCGCTTTCCATCGACAGACGGAGCGCTTTGGCGGTTGGCGCATCGACATTTTCTTTAAACCGGATCAGCTTTTCGATGATATCGTTCGCCTGCGTCAGTCCGGCTGCGGGCGGCACTGTCGCCATCCCGCCGCTTTCGGACATGGCCTTCTGGAAGAGCCCCCGGCCCAGAGGCGAAATCACCATGTTCATCGTGTTATGGGCACCCGCTGATTCGCCGGTGACGAGCACATTACGAGGGTCGCCGCCGAAAGCATCGATGTTCTTGTGAATCCACTTGAGCGCCTGCGCATGGTCGAGCGTGCCGAAATTGCCGGAGTCCGAAAGGATATCCGCGCCGCCGGTCTGGATGGACGGATGATACAGCCACCCGAGAGGACCAAGCCGGTATTGTACAACCACCACGACTACATCGGAGCGGAGCGCCAGGTTTATGCCGTTGTATTGCCGGGCGGAGCCGAAGTTGTTGGAGCCCCCGTGAATCCATACATAGACGGGAAGCTTTTCCGTCCGGTAAGCGGGGCGCTCGGGCCGGTAAATGTCCACATAAAGGCAGTCCTCGCTGCTGTCCGGATCCACCACCCCGGTGCGGATCCATTCCTCGGTCGTCAAAAGCTGCGTGCATTTTTTGGCAGGCTGGGTCGCATCGCGGACGCCGTGCCAGGCCGCAGGCTTTTGCGGGGCTTTCCATCGCAAGTCACCCACAGGCGCTGCGGCATAGGGTACGCCCTTCCAGATCATGACGTCGTTTTCCACGTAGCCCCTCAGGACACCGTAATCGGTTTTCGTGACGGTGTTGTTGGATGCCGGCGCGGCAGCGGCACTGAGCAGCACAACAAAAAGAACAAACACTGCAATCTTCGAAACATGAATCCATTTCTTTTGCTGGGTCATACGTTGATTCCTCCTTTAATCAAAGAATGAAAAATCATTTTTCCAGGGCGGACATAAACGCCGTGCCCTGACTTGAAAATCCGCTGCTGCAAAAAATGAAAAGACTCGTGATACGTTGCGGTGAGGCGTGACTGCAGGAAACGTACTGAAGGGAAGAAGAAAGAAAAAAACAGCCTCCGGAAGAGTCGTCTTAACTCTCCCGGAGGCGCTGTATGGATAACTTCTGATGACCCCATTTCTTCATATAAACCCCCGGATAGTTTGCTTGGGTGATTTACGATGACATGGAACCTTTGTTCGAAAAGTGCTAGCAAAACAGGGGAAGGTTGTCAAGACGGATTCGGGTCCTGGTAAAAATTGCGTGAATAAAAAACGGAAGATAATATTTACTCCAGGGCATTGAAATGCCCGGGCATTTTCGTAGGTCTGTAAATTTGTTACTCTCTGGTACCGCTGATGATCTGAGACAGCTCCTGCGCGCTGCTCTTCAAATTATAAGACTGGGCGTTGAGTTCTTCAGCGGCGCTTGCCGACTCTTCCGCGGTTGCCGCGCTCGCCTGGATCGCATCGTTGATTCCCGCAATGGCGGAATTGATTTGTTCGATTCCCTGTGCCTGCTCCCGGGAGCCTGCGGACACACTGGAAAGAAGCTTTACCCCTCTTACGGCGATCTGCCTGTTGTTGGCTAATTCGCTGTTAATCTGTTCGAACAACCCATAGGCCTGTTGGATTTTTGCTGTTGAATCGGCAATCAGCGCCTCTGTGTTTTTGGCCGCCTCAGCGGATCGCATCGCCAGATTTCTGACCTCTTCGGATACGACGGCAAAGCCGGCGCCCGCTTCGCCCGCACGGGCCGCTTCCACCGCGGCGTTCAGCGCCAGCAAATTGGTCTGGAATGCGATTCCGTCGATGGTCTTTATGATCTTGGCCGTTTCTGCCGTCGCCTGAACGCTGGAGTTGACGGCTTGCTGCATTTCATCCATTTTCTGGTAGATCATACCGAAACTCTCTTTAGCATCAACGTGCATGAGGGCGTCCGCCTTTCCGGTAGTCTCGGCGTTCCGGGCGGCCATGGAAGACATCTCCGCAAGCGATGAGGAAATTTCTTCTATGGAGGATGCCTGCCCGGAAGCGCCTTCCGCAAGGGTCTGGCTGGATGAGGACACCATGCCGGATGCGGAGTTGACATCATCCGCTGCCTGGGAGATTTCGACAGCGATGTTATCGAGTCTCCGGATCAGGAATTTTCCCACCAGGACAAAATTGACGACCAGGATTCCCAGCCCGACCGCCATGCAAATAATGACAGCCACCGGATTGGCAAGACCACCCAATTTCACTGTGAGAGAGGTATTGCAGATAAGGATGACAAGACCCGGAATCAGCCAGAGGAACAGCTTGTATGTCAGGTTTTTGCCATATATTGCTCTGAGGATTAATGCGACAAGCCCGGCGGTGAACAAATCCAGGACGATAAGGATGAAATATTCAACAACCAATTTCATAAGGTATCTCCATTGCGGTGCATTTATGTCGATTCCGTAAATGGGTTCTTGAGACCTTCGCGCTACTTGTTTTCAATAAACATGCCAGAAGCGGTCTATTAGCCATGTGCTATGATTCCTGATAGTTAGCTTGAGTGAAATCGAGAGTTGAATAAGTATTTGCTGCGAGGGAAGAAAATTTGTACTGAAAAACCGAACGGTTTACGGTTTTTCAGTACGAAATCTTGGCACCCGTCCAATCAGCCACCCAGCGGCAAGCAACGGAGCATTAACGCTTGTCTCGCAGCAGCGGATTAAAAGAAGCGGTGAAAATCAGGATAAAAAATCATTGAAAAATTATGCAATCCCCCCTTTTTTTTGAATACTTGTTCAGTTATTTGATATGATAACCTGAGTTTTTGAGACGGTTAAGTTTTTGCCGGACGCCGCTATCTTACGGCAGCATTCAAGGAGACTGACCGTCTGCAAGATTCAAGTATTCCGATCACTAATTGATGCCGCATCATGGAGCTCATAACGCATCGTTCAGCACCCCGCCCTTATGAGGGGAGAGGTTGGGTGAGGGTGATAGCAGTTGTGTCGTGCCTTTGGAGAGGATTGAATCCAAGTTGAAATAATGTTGTTTGGAGGTGCACACACAGACAATGAAGAAGAAAGCAATTGCGCGGAATAAAGTGTTAGTCGTCATCGCCTGCGTTTTATCCATTATCATCGCTTGTTCGTCCACCAACAACACCGCCGATGTTCAGTCGCGAATCGACGCCGTCGAGAAGAATCTCATCCCGGCGGTCGTGGGCGAAGGCAGCACGCCGGCGGGTCTTTCCATTGCGGACCGCATGCAGCACTTTCAGGTGCCGGGCGTCAGCGTTGCGGTCATCAACAACAGCAAAATCGAGTGGGCCAAAGGATACGGCGTCACCGAAGCCGGCGGCACCCAGGCAGTAACTGCGGACACCGTATTTCAGGCGGCCTCCGTCAGTAAGCCCGTCTCGGTGACCGGCATCATGCTGCTTGCCCAATCGGGCGTTATCGATATTACGAGAAACGTGAACGACTACCTGACCTCCTGGCAGCTTCCGGACAATATTCTGACCACGAATCAAAAGGCAACGATACAGCGCCTGATGTCGCATACCGGCGGGACCAACGTGTCGGGCTTTGCCGGGTACGCCACAGGGAGCCCCGTTCCGACGCTGCTTCAGGTTCTGAACGGCGCACCGCCGGCGGACACGGAGCCTGTCCGCGTCATCTTTGAGCCGGGAACGCGATACAGCTATTCGGGCGGCGGCATGGAAGTTTTGCAGCAGATGACCCAAGACGTCACCGAGATGCCGTTTCGGAGCTACATGAAGAACAACGTCCTGGACAGACTGGGCATGACTTCCAGCGACTTCGTGCAGCCGCTGGCCGGTCCCTTTGCGGCACGCGCGGCCAAAGGCCACGACAAGGACAGCGTCATGATACCGGGCGGCTTTCGCATATACCCGGAGCTCATTGCCGCCGGGCTGTGGACCACGCCCACCGATCTGGGCATCCTGTTTCTGGAAGTACAAAGGGCAGCCGTTCTTAATCGGGGAGCACTGCTCACGCAAGAGACGGCCAATCGCATCCTGACGGTGCAGCCCAATACGAATGGGGCGATGGGCCTTGGCTTTGCGTTGAAGAGCGGCAAGGGCGGCTTGATATTCAGCCACAGCGGGTCGGTTTTCGGATACAAGTCTAATGTGCTGGTGTATCGTGACCGGGGGCAGGGCATTGCCGTCATGACGAACGGTGACAATGGCTACGCCCTGATGATGGAAATCGTGCGGTCCGCAGCCAGAGTATATGGCTGGCCCGATGACGGCGTATCAAAGGCCCCGCTTGTGGATGTGCCGCTCGCGATCCTGCAGACTTACGCCGGAAATTACACGGGCACGCTTGAAGGCCAGGCAGTGCTGCTCAATATTTATCTTGCCGGGAATGCACTGATGATCAGCAGCACCTTGATGGGAACGGGCACACGCTCCGATCTGTATCCAACAGCCAACGATACTTTTCTTTTGCGCGATGACACGAATATTTCGGGAACGCTCGTGTTTACGAAAGACGGCGTCGGCACCGTTACCGGTTTGCAGATCGCCCTGCAGGCCGGCGGCACGCTCACAGCGACGAAAATCTGATGCCGCGTCTGTCCCCCGCCAGCTGGGCCGGGGGTGGATGTCTTTTCGCTTTTAGCAATTTAGCCTTTGAGCTTTGACCTTTCACCTTTCACCCTGAACCTTGTCCCTTTCACCATCCACCATTCACCATGCACTATCCACTAGCCACTATCCACTATCCCACCATCCACTATTCGTCAGTTTATTTCTTGCAATGTGTTAATTTACTTGTAAGATATTGGTCAAAGAAATCTATCTTGGGAAAATCAGAATCTTATATCTATTTTGAGGATGTGCATCAAAATCTACGATAACATCAGAAGGTCGCCCATGAATCAAGATTATAGAAAAGGTGAAATCGTTATTTACAAGGCTGCAGACGGTCCGCAAATTGACGTCCACATGGAAAAAGACTCTGTATGGTTGACGCAGAAACAGATGTCGGTGCTTTTTGATAAAGATACAGACACGATCGGTTTGCATCTGAAAAACATTTATAAAGAAAAGGAGCTAGAAGAGTTAGCAACTACCGAGGTATCCTCGGTAGTTCAAATAGAAGGCAATCGGCAGATTAATCGTAAGATGCGTCTTTACAACCTCGACGCAATAATCTCTGTAGGCTATCGCATTAATTCAAAGCGAGGCACCCAATTCCGCATCTGGGCTACTAATGTCTTGCGACTTCAAGTCGGGGTGGGATGTGAGTATCTACGGTTTCTGCGAAAGGTATCACAAAATGTGATGCCTTTGAAACAGCGTGAAAGGTGAAAATTAATGGCTGAGTATGAAATCATAAAGAAGGATGACATTCAAAACCGCATCTACACCATCCGTGGTGTCCAGGTCATGCTGGATAGTGATCTGGCCGAATTCTACGGTGTGGAAACCAGGATTATAAATCAAGCGGTTAAAAGAAATATTGAAAGATTTCCATAGGAATTCAGTTTTCAACTTACCACTGAGGAGAATAATCTTTTAAGGTCACAATTTGTGACATTAAAGAATGGAAACCATTTGAGGCTTCCCGTTGACACTTCAAAGAATGAACAAAACTTGAAATCACAAATTGTGATGTCAAGTTGGGGTGGAAAACGAACAGCCCCCTATGCCTTTACTGAGCAGGGTGTGGCCATGCTTTCCGGGGTTCTCAAAAGCGCAAAAGCTGTGCAGATCAGTATTCAGGTCATCAATGCCTTCGTTGCCATGCGCCGGTTTCTGGCTTCTAATGCAGAAGTGTTTCAGCGCCTGGGCGCGGTGGAAAGAAAACAAATCGAATACAAGGCGGACGCCGATCATAAATTTGAACAAATCTTCGACGCCATTGAAGAACGCAGCATCAAGCCCAAGCCTGGGCCGTGGGTGGATGTCTCTTCGCTTTTAGCCTTTGAGCTTTGACCATTCACCATTCACCATTCACCATTCACTATTCACTATCCACTATCCACCATTCACTATTTTTCCTGATTTTTCCTTGCAACATGTCCGCAAAGTTGTAATATATCACCGAGAGGTAAGCGGTCTGCCGACAATCGGCAGGCACGATGCGGCACGAACCTGCGAAAGCACTTACCATAAAATACAATGATCCCCGTCCGACGGCCCAACCGTCACTACCGGTGCTGATATGCTGAACTTGATCGATCATCAATTGAATCCAAAATCCCAGCGAACGATTCCTGGAATCTCAACCGGAGACATGAAGGAGGAAGGCAATGAATCTTGATGCACTATTTTATCCCCAAAGCATCGCCGTTATCGGCGCATCTGACAATCTGGGCGGAGGCCGGGTGCCCTATTTCCAAATCCAGCAAATGAACGGCTATGCCGGGCGACTTTATCCCGTCAATTCCCGCCGCCCTGAAGTATCGGGGATCAAGGCTTATCCGACGATCGACGACCTGCCGGAGCCGGTCGATTACGCCATTGTGGCCGCGCCGGTGGAACAATCCATCGACATCGTCAAAGCGGCCGTGCGCAGGGGCATCAAGTTCATTCATTTCTTCACCTCGGGCTTCGGTGAGACGGGCAACCTGCAAATGGAGAAAGACATGGTTCGGGAGGCCCGCAAGGGCCACCTCCGCATCATCGGCCCCAACTGCATCGGCGTGCAATGCTTTGAATCGAAAATGTCCTTCAAACTTTTGCACGAGCAGGAAGAACCGGGCGCCATCGCCTTTCTGGGACAATCCGGCGGCATTACGTCGAGCTTTACCGCCCTGGCGACGACGCGCAGGATCTGGCTCAACAAGGTTGTCTCCTACGGAAACCAGATCGACCTCCGGCTGGAGGACTACCTGGATTACCTGGCGGACGACGACAGGATTCGTCTGATCGCCTGCTACGTGGAAGACATCAAGGACATTGCTCGATTCCTCAAAACGCTCAAACGCACGACGGCGAAAAAGCCCGTGATGATCCTGAAGGGCGGCAAAACGGAGGAGGGCTCGAAAGCGGCGGCCAGCCACACGGGAGCGATGGCCAGCAACTACACCATCTGGGCCGCGGCCGTGAAACAGCATGGCGGCCTTTTGGTCGAAAACTTCGATCGACTGATGAACCTGGCGATGCTGGGCACCGCGAAAAAATTCCCCGGCGGGCGGCGCGTCGGATTCCTGGGTGCGGGCGGAGGCGTATCTGTATTGTTCACCGACCTGGCCGTGGCCTCGGGCTGCGAAGTTCCCGAGCTGGGGCCTGCGGCGCAGCAGATGATCAGCGAAAAGATCAGGGGCGTCAACACCTCAACGACAAACCCGGTCGATCTGGGCGCCTTCGGTTTCGATCTCAACGTCATGCTGCACACCATGCAGGCCATGGATCAGGATGACAACATCGACGTGATCATCCCCTACTTTGACGTCGAGTACCTTATCCAAGCCGAGATGATTCTCCAGATCAAGAACAGCGCCGACACGATCCTGAAAATGGCCGAATGCATCAAAAAGCCGGTGATCGCCGTCCTCGTATCTTTTCTGGAAAACAACCTGGAGGCGGAACGTATCCGGATTGATACCTTCAATTCCCTGCGCAAGGCGGGCTTCCCCGTCTACGGGACGATCCAGGAGGCCGTGTACGCGATCGAGACGTACTTCGAGTGGGCGGAAAAACGATAGCCCCAGTCTGTCATTCCGAATCCCGGCGCAGCCGGGTGAGGAATCTCTTCCGCGAAGAAGTGCCCGCAGCCGGGTGAGACGGTGGTGCTTCGTTGTCTGTTCCCCATTCACCATCCACGATCCACTATTCCAAAGGTTATGAAATCGCGGCATGGATCGTACATTGAAATATCATACAAAGCATTTGATATTTCAAGCGAGAGATGGTAGCGTGTTTCCATGAAAATTATCGATAGACCGACAGATTGCAGCGCTTTGGCCAGGTTAATGGCGATTTTTCCTGTAGTGGCAATTCTGGGCCCCAGGCAGTGCGGCAAAACGACGCTGGCGAGGACATTGAAAGCCGACCACTATTTTGACCTGGAGAATCCGCAGGACGCCGCCCTTCTTGCCCAGCCGCAGCTTGCGCTTGAAGATTTGAAGGGAGTAATCGTTATCGACGAAATTCAACGTATGCCGGACCTGTTTCCGCTGCTGCGCTATCTTGTCGATCAAAACAAAAAACGAAAATATATTATCCTGGGCAGTGCATCCAGAGACTTGATCCGTCAGAGTTCGGAGACATTGGCCGGCCGCATTGCCTACTATTATCTTGGCGGCTTCCGTCTGTCGGATATCGAACCGGCAAAGGAAAAAACATTATGGCTGCGCGGCGGTTTGCCACGGTCTTTTCTGGCTGCTTCTGATACAGACAGCACCATATGGCGCAACCAGTATATAACAACATTTCTGGAGCGCGACATTCCACAATTGGGCATTAATATTCCGGCGCGGACATTGCGGCGTTTCTGGACCATGCTGAGCCACTATCATGGCCAGATCCTCAACTATGCGGAGCTGGGGCGGTCTTTCGGCGTATCGGATATGACGGTGCGTAAGTATTGCGATATTCTGGAAGGCACATTTATGATTCGCATCCTTCAGCCCTGGTTTGTCAACGTCGGCAAAAGACTGGTGAAGCGTCCCAAATTTTATTTGCGGGATTCCGGTCTCTACCATGCCCTCTCTTCGATTGAGACGGCAAAACAGTTGTCGGCATGGCCCAAGCTGGGCGCGTCGTGGGAAGGCTTTGCTCTGGAAAGCGTATGCCGGACCCTGGGGAAACAGGATTCGGAGTTCTATTTCTGGAATACACACGCAGGCGCCGAACTGGACCTTTTCTGGCAGCATAAGGGCAAAAACTGGGGAGTTGAGTTTAAATATGAAGATGCGCCGCGTCTTACCCGATCCATGCAGATTGCCATCGTGGATCTGCAACTTTCCAAATTATGGGTCGTCTATCCGGGCAAGAAAGAGTACCTGCTGGAAAAAAATATATCGGTTCTGCCTTTGGAGATGATTGAATCAAAATTGAAGTAAGCCGGTTTAAAACTACTCCGCCGGGGCACGCGGCCGTGCTTCATCGCTTTTCCCCATTCACCATTCCCCATCCACCATTCACTCATTTGTCTTTGACCTTGCACCCTGAACCTTGTCCCATTCACCATTCACTATTCACCGTTCACCGTTCACCTTTCACCCTGAACCTTGTCCCTTTCACCATCCACCATCCACTATCCACCATCCACTATCCAAGCGCAAAGATGATAATCAGGCCGTTGATGAAATAAAAGATGCGGATGTATTTACCATAGCGGTCAAGCTCCGGCAAGGTTTCCACGGATCGGGTAAGCAGCCATAATCGGACCAAAAGAGGAACAGTCAAGAATACGCACCAGGCCAAAGGCGAAAGATACCCGCAGATGATCAGCGTGATAATGCTCAGGTAAATGACGATCCAATAAATCACAAGCCCCTGCAGGGCATTTTCCTTGCCCAGCCGCACCGCCAGCGTGCGCTTGCCGGCCCGTTCATCCGTATCGATATCGGGAATGCTTTGATAGTAAAGAATCAGAGACACCATCAGTCCAATCGGAATCGATACGGGCAGGGCTTGCCAGTCCACGTGTCCCAGTAAAACCCAGGTCGTGCCCAGAACCATGATGGGCCCCATATTGATGCCGGCAGAAAGCTCGCCCAGGCCATGATAGCCATAGCGGACGGGAGGGGCAACATAAAAGAGACTGCTGAATGCCGCAATGGCCATGAGCGGAAGAATCGCCCAGAGTCTCAGCGACCAGGCCAGGCCAAGGCCGATGACGCCCGCCGCCGTATAAAGAAGAATGATGGCGGTGCGCAATTCAGCCGGAGTGATTTTGCCTTCCTGAAGCACACGCGAGCCGCCGATGGACGCCCCCGCGTCCGTGCCCTGCATATGATCGAAAAAGTCATTGGCGATATTGGTGGCAAAGTGTACCAGAAAAGAAGCGATCAGGACCAGCGCAAAAGGCCAAACGGCAAAAGCGCCCTGATGTCCGGCCATAATGGCCCCAACGGTAAGCGGTATCAGCGTTGCGATAAAAAAGGGCGGCCGGCTGGCCTGCACCCATGCTTTAAATTTTTCCGAATTCATACGCCATGGTCCATATCAGAATTTGTCGAATCGTGCATGCATCTCGTTTTGCAGATACTGTTTCACATGCGTCGTGTCTCCCGTCGGCGGAGCTGGCGCTTCATTGTCTATTCACTATTCACTCATTTGTCTTTGACATTTCACATTTCACATTTCACATTTCACATTTCACCCTTCACCCTTCACTATCCACCATCCACTATTCACCATCCACCATGTATTAAAAACACCTTGCTTTACAAATTCCGCAAATATATAATATGAACCAAAGATTATAATTATTGGATTCTTTAGATCATGGAATACATTAAAAAACCCATATCCGCCATCCTGCGATCCGGCAGAACCGTATTTACATTCAAAGACATTTCTCTGATATGGCGTAACACGGATAAAAAAGCAGTTATCGCCGGAATTAATTACTATGTAAGCACGGGCCAGCTATACAGAATACGACGAGGCATCTACGCCAAGGATAAGAATTATGACAAAACAGAGCTGGCCTGCAGAATCTACACTCCCTCATACGTCAGTTTTGAAACGGTGCTGACGCGCGCGGGCATCAATTTTCAATATTACGGGCAAATATTTATCGCGTCGTATCTGGCGCGCGAAATCGTTGTCGATGGTCAGGTTTATAATTACCGAAAGATAAAAAATGACCTGCTAACCGATTCGGCGGGTGTTTTGAACAAAAACGGTATTGCCATCGCCATACCCGAACGCGCTTTTTTAGATACGCTTTATCTCAACACGGATTATCATTTTGATAATCTTGCTCCGCTCATCTGGGATAAGATTTTTGAGATGCTGCCCCTGTATAATAACAAAAGGATGACCCGGAAGGTTCAGGAATTCTTTGATGCCAATAAAGAAGACAGCAGGTAACTTCTATGACGATCAACAGCAAAATAAACGCGCCGATGCATAAGAAAATACTATTTCAGATACTCAAAGACATTTATTCCGATACGTCCATTGCGCCCCTTCTGGGATTTAAAGGCGGCACAGCGGCTTTCATGTTTTATGGGCTCAACCGTTTTTCCGTTGATCTGGATTTTGATTTATTAGATTCATCCAAAGAAAAAGATGTGTTTGATAAAATTGTCAGGATTGCCGGAAATTATGGAACGATAAGAGACGCGCACGTCAAAAAGTTCAGCCTTCTGGTGGTGCTCTCTTATGATGAGAAGGCAACCAATATCAAAATTGAAATCAATCGCCGCGCTTTCGGTTCTAGATACGAAATTCAAACCTACCTGGGTGTATCCATGCAAGTCATGGTGCGTGAAGATATGTTTGCGCACAAACTGATGGCCATGTATGAAAGAATCGGTAAAACAAACCGTGACATTTATGATGTCTGGTATTTCGCCAACAACCGCTGGCCGATTAATAAAGAAATCGTAGAGAAACGCGCTGGTATGTCATACGGACAGCTTTTGCAGAAGTGTATTATGCGCCTGGAAAAAATGAGCGACCGTACCATTTTGAGCGGCCTGGGGGATCTGTTAACCGACGAGCGGAAAAAATGGGCAAAGACGAAGCTTCGGACTGATACGATTATTTTACTTAACCTGGCTTTAGAAAGCGAACGGTAGAGTGTGGCTAAAGCAGAGTGCTCGGCGTGCTGCCTCATCGCTTTTCACCATTCACCATTCACTATCCACTATCCACTATCCACTATTCACTATTTTCCTGATTTTTCCTTGCAATGTGATTTCAAAGTTGTAAGATGACGGGCAATTAAAAGAAATCTTCTGTAAGTTATTCAATACACATGTCTGATTATCAAAAAGAGCTTCATAGTGAATGAAATAAAAGAAATAACAGAGAAGATAAAAAAATTTAGAGATGAACGAGACTGGATGCAATTCCATAATCACAAGGACATGGCATTATCTCTGTTGTTGGAAGCTGCAGAAGTTTTAGAACATTTTCAATGGAAGTCAGATGAAGAAATTACCGGCTATGTCGAGAAATCAAAAGATGACATTGCAGATGAACTTGCGGATGTTGCCATATATTTGTTTGAGCTCGCAGATAACATGAAAATTGATCTTTCTAAGGCGATCAGTGAAAAGCTCGACAAGAATGCAAAAAAATATCCTGTAAACAAGGCAAAAGGATCTGCAAAGAAATATACGGAGCTCTGAAATGCGGTTGTATTCAGGCATGTCTCAGAATTTCATTCGTGATACCGTCCATAATCAGATCGCTGGCATGCTTTCTGATGCGTTTATAAAACATTACCGGTACAAGCCTTCCCCCAACGAAGTAAATTCATGGCGTAACTCGCTTCGTGCGGTGTCTGATGTCTTTCAAGTAGCTCAGTTGGAAGATCATGGCGTGATTCTCGAATTTCAGCTTCCTCTCACATCAAAAAGGCTAGACTGCCTTATCTGTGGCAAAGATAGCCATGGGTATGACAATGCGGTCATTATTGAGTTGAAACAATGGGACCGGTGTGGAAGAGCTGCTGGTGATAACCTTGTTTCTACCTGGGTCGGCGGATCAGAAAGGGATATATTGCATCCTTCCGCACAGGTCGGACAATATCATTATTACCTTGCGGATAATCACACCGCTTTTCATGAAGGTCTAGCCCCTATTAAACTGAAATCATGTGCTTATCTTCACAATTATTATTCGGAAGACGGCGACCCTCTCTTGGACGATTCTTTCAAACCACTTCTTCGTCAATTTCCAACGTTTATGGCGGATGACGTACCTTTAATTAAGGATTTTCTTCTTAGCGGCCTTAGTAATGGTGCTGGTCAATCCGTTCTTCAAAAGATAGAAAAAAGCAAGTATCGCCCGAGCAAAAAACTAATGCAGCATGTCAGCAACGTTATACAAGGAACGAAAGAATACGTTCTTCTTGACGAACAATATGTAGTCTATAACAAGGTTCTGGCCTGCAGCAACGAAGGATTTAACGACCGTAAGAAGATTGTCATTATCGTTAAAGGCGGTCCCGGTACGGGAAAGTCAGTCATTGCTATCAATTTAATGAGTGATTTATTGTCAAAGGGTCTCAATGCACATTACGCAACAGGATCAAAGGCATTTACCGAAACACTTCGCAAGATCATTGGTCTGCGCGGATCATCACAATTCAAGTATTTTAACAGTTACGCGCAGGCTCAACCCAACGAGATTGATATTCTAATTTGTGATGAAGCACACCGCATCCGTAAAACGAGCAATAATAGGTTCACACCAAAAACGCAGCAGAGTAATAAACCGCAGATTCAAGAGATACTGGATGCTTGCAAGGTCAGCGTATTCTTCATCGACGACAAACAAGTGGTACGGCCTGATGAAATTGGTTCATCACATTTCATAGCCGAGCAGGCTACAAAAAATAATTGTCGTATTTTCGAATATGAGCTTGAAGCCCAATTCAGGTGTTCCGGTTCGGACGGATTTGTAAACTGGATTAATAACACTTTGGATATCGAAAGGACGGCAAATGTCATATGGGAGGGCGATGAATCATTTGAGTTCGATATTTTTCAAACGCCCGAAGCACTCGATGCCGCCATCAGAGAAAAAGCGGCTATGGGTTTTACAGCACGACTGACGGCGGGATTTTGCTGGCCTTGGTCTGATCCCGATAATCAAGGAAAGCTTCTGGCAGATGTGCAAATAGGTGAATATAAAAGAGCTTGGAATGCGAAACCCGATGCACGAAGACTCTCAGCAGGCATACCGAAAGCAACTTTGTGGGCGTATGATCCGAATGGCATCAATCAGATAGGCTGCATATATACTGCGCAAGGATTTGAATTTGATTACGTGGGTGTAATTGTAGGAACTGATTTGACTTATAATCTTGATGATCAAAAGTGGGCAGGCCACCGGGGGAATTCATTTGATGGCCCGGTTAAAAGAGCGCAAGATAGATTTATCGATCTTATTAAAAATACTTACAGGGTCCTGTTTTCCCGCGGAATGAAAGGTTGCTATGTCTATTTCATGGATAAAGATACCGAGCGATTTTTCAAAAGCCGGATGGATTTGTCTGCGATTCAGAAGAAATTGACACCTGTCTCCGAAATAGCGACATCAAATGAATCGTCTATCCTGCCATTCAGGCATCTGGATCTTAGCGAGGTGAAGCCATTTGTCAATTGTGTCCCCCTTTATGATCTCAAGGTTGCGGCTGGACGGTATAGTGATGAACAGCAAGTGTCAGAGTGGTTGGGCGGACAAGAATACAACAATATATCAGATATCGATTGGGTAGAACTTCCCGACGCCTTCCGCCACCAGCGAGGACTGTTTGTTGCTCAAGTAGTTGGTGAGTCAATGAATAGACGAATACCGAATGGGGCATGGTGTCTTTTTAAATTGAATCCTGAAGGCACCCGTCAAGGGAAGGTGGTCCTTGCACAACATCGAGGGATCGCGGACGTTGACAACGGGGGACAATTCACAGTTAAGAAATACGAAAGCAAGAAAATCATTCACTCAGATGGCACTTGGCGTCATGTATTAATTACGCTCAGACCTGAGACTACAGTGGCAGGATATGAACCGCTCACATTTACTGACGAAAAAGTTGAAGATATAAAAGTCATTGCAGAACTTGTTGCAGTGTTGGGTTAATTAAGTAACAAAGAGGTACGGGAAAACTTAAAGTCAAGACCAGCCTAGCATAATAGAGTTTTTACCATGGTCGTTACTGAAAAACAGCATCGCAGAGCAATATTCCGCGCTCTTCTTCCTTATTATGGTAAAATCGTATCGCCTCAATTTTTGAAGAAAACAGCAACGATTATTCCCAGCATTGAAAGAATTCATCCTTTAATAGAGGGTATCTATAAGCCAGCAGGAAGTGAATATGCGCTAAGCATCGCTAGCATGAAAACAAATCCATATGCTGACAAGCTTACCTACCTGCCTGATGGTCGTTGGTATATCAAATATTCTGCTAAGTCCGGCGGCAAGAATCTTGCTGTCAACCAAGGGCTTTTTAAATGTATGCTTGATAAAGAACCGATTATTGTTCTTGAGCAGATTTCAAACAAGGGAAGCAGACAAGGAACCCAATATAGGCTCATGGGGCTTGGTCTCATTGACGCTTATGATGCTGATCAAGATGTCTTTTCTATTCAACATGTAGATTTTGCTACGCTCGAAAGAGTGAGTTACGGTGAGCAGGAGGAAAAAGTAATTGCGTCAGCACTGCGTAGTAATACTTTGGAAAAGTTCGTCCCTTTTATAGAGGAAAACAAAGCTATTTATAAAGTATCGGCGCAAAAGCGTGACAAAGCATTTAAGGATGTCGTTTTGGAACAATATGCCTTCACGTGTGCTGTTACGGGACAACAATACTATTCTGATCATCTTGTTGAAGCACAGGCAGCTCATATAATACCACGACGAATTAATGGTAGCGATGACCCAAGAAACGGTATTGCACTTTCTCATACTGCCCACTGGGCATTTGATCAAGGCATGTTCACCTTGTCCGATCAGTATGAAATAATCGTCCATCCAAAAGCTAGACATGCGCGAATAAATAAATTTTCTATTATTGACTTGCAGGGTCAGCCAATCAACAAACCGGATGATGATGCTTTTTGGCCACACAAAGATGCGATTGATTGGCATAAAGCGGAGGTTTTTGACAGAGTCAATCCATAAATTACAGGAATGACTTATGCAACGTCTTAATGTCCGGCAATCTCAGATTAAAGAATGTATTGAAAAATCACTTTTCGCAATTGATCAAACGCCACATTTCTATAAGGGGGAGATACTCCTTCTCCAGCTTGTCAAGGCTGAAGCTGCGCAATTTGGCAAGTTGCATGAACGCATTGAATTTGCATTGGTGTATGACCATTATGAAGTCGATCATACTGGCACGATAAGCAGACAACATTGGCCGCTTGCAGGGAAAACTTGGCGATATATACTTTTTTGCTCTGATACATTACCGACTATTCCATTCAGTCTAGAAGGCTTATCTCTTTCCAAAGGTTATCTGGGACAAACCAACCCTATGATGATCAGCCCAGCAGACGAAGCCAGAATATCGCCATACGTCTGGGGTCGCATAAATGGTTATGAACTCAGAGATAAGTTTGGCCCTAGCCTGGTTAAAGAAACTCTTGCTAATTATGATGTGATTCTTCATCCAAAGAGAATTAAGAAGGTTATAATTCCTGAACACGAAGAATTCTATCGAGATCCCCTCTTAGCCGAATCGCTGAAGGGTTTATATGATCATAGATGTCAAGTATGCGGTATGAATTTTAACATTAAATACAGCGAGCCTTTTGCGGAAACGCATCACATCCTTGCGTTGGCTGAAGGTGGCTTGGATGTGAGCAAGAATATAGTCGTCACTTGTCCGAATCATCATAGAATAATACACAGAACCAAAGCTGTGCTTGATTTTGCGAAACTGTCATACAAATACCCGAACGGATTAGAGGAAAGATTAGTTTTAGCTGACCACTTTGAACATAAATCATCTTGGACGTGATGGCTATTGATGCGGTTTAGAAAGAAGGGGACAGGTACATTTATCTTCTGAGACGGACATACCACTTAATTGAGATAAAGCTGCGGATGCCTCTCTATCCGTGACAGTTGGCGACAGAGATCAAGACTCGGGAGAAAGAACAGGACAGTTTCGTTTATTTGTCAGCTTGCATACCATATTCAAATGGGGGTCAAATCTATAATGTTATTGGCTATTTTAACTATTGAGCTCGATAAAAGAACGAAAAAATACGGCAGGATGAAAACAAGGAGGAAGCAATGAAATTCAGTTCTGATGGCGGATCAGACATTCCCACTAAGTTGAAAATCGGTATCCCCGTTTTCGTAGTACTGCTCTTATTATTTTTCTTTATGATTCGTTCCGTCAAACCGGACGCGGGCTCTGAAGCCGTGCTGGTGCACAAACCGCTCATTTTCGGCCATGGCGGTGTTGATACCGCGCCGATAAAAACCGGGCGTTCATACGTCTGGTTTACAACCGAACCCATTTACGTGAACATGCAGCCGATTCAATTTAATGAACATTTTGAAGACTTGATGTCATCGGACGGCGTGCCGCTTGATTTCGACAGCATTATCCGGTTGAAGGTGATTGATTCCGTATCACTGATCCGCGACTTCGGGCCGCAGTGGTATGATAAGAATGTCAAGGCGGAATTCCGAAACCGTGTCCGTCAGGCCGTTCGTAAACACGGCATGAATGAGACAGCAATCGATACGAAAGCCATCGACGCCATTGACGCGGAAGTATCCGCGGCGATGACAAAATGCGTTGAAGACGCGAAACTGCCGCTGAAGATGATGGATGTGACCGTCGGGAAGGCCAATCCTCCCGATTCCATAAAAAGCCAGAGGGTGGAAACGGCGGCGCAGCAGCAACGCGTGCTGACCGAACACCAAAGAAAGCTTGCCGAAGACGCCCGCAAACAGGCTGAAACAAGCCGCGCCGCTTCTGATAATGCTTATCGTCTGGCGATGGGGATGGCGCCGGATCAGTTCATTCAACTGGAGAATATTAAAATGATGAAGGAGGTCTGTAAATCCGGAAATTGTACTTTCATCGTCGCGCCTTCAGGGGTATCACCGATTATTGATATCAGGAAAGACGTCGTAAAGAAATGATATGGAGGTAGATCGGATAGGTACAATAAAATATCGTTAATTGTGGCCATTTAGTCTCTAAATTAACGAATATGCATTCCAACCGTTCTATCTAATCTTTAAAAGTGAGGGACGTTTTGATGCGTATATTGTCTTTGCGGTTGGTTATCGTTCTTATGTCCGTGGCTATCTTCGTCGGCTGTTCAGGGAGTAGCGACACCTCTCCGGGCGAGAGGCTGCAAGCATACGTCGATGCCACATGGAATAATTATAAAGAGCTCCATGGCCTGCCCGGCGGGGGTATGGCGGTCTATCTCGAAACGCCTGCCGGCAATTATTTTGCCTCCTCCGGCATGGCTACCGGCGTGGATCAGAACAACCGTTTCAGGATTGCAAGCAACACGAAGACCTTCACGGCTTCTGCTATTATGCTGCTGTATCAGCAGGGCAAACTCGATATTAACGATTTTATCGTCTCCGACATTCCCGGTAGTTCAAACCCTTATGTGCCCGATACACCCCAGTACAACATCCCTAACAAGGCAAGCATCAGCATCAGACACCTTCTCTCTCACACGGCAGGGGTCTTCGATGTCACCAACGATAATATCCCCGGCAGCTGCTCTGCTCCCTATGCCGGTCAAAACTATGTGGAATACCAAGGAGCGATTGATCCCTACCACCAGTTCACACCCGACGAGCTGGTCGGTGTGGACGCCACGTGCCAGCTTGCCTACTTCCCCCCGGGGACTGACTATAAATACTCCAACACGGGCTACTCGCTCCTCGCTATAATTATCGATCGTGTCTCGGGCCTGTCATACGACAAGTTCGTGATGCAGAACCTTATAGCTCCTAATGCCCTTGCTTCTACGACGATTCCCATGCTCGGCACCGACCAGACGATCCCGGCCCCTTTCAACCCGGGCTACATCTGGTATAATAATGTGTGGGGGGATGCGACGGAAAGCAACATGTCGGCTAACATTGCAGAAGGCAATATCATCTCTACGCAGGCCGATCTTGCACGGTGGATCAAGCGCCTCATCACTGCCCAGGCCGGACCTACGGCCGCCTCCGTGACTGCAATGACTACTCCAAACCCGCTGAGCGGATCAAGCAATTACGGCCTGGGCCTATCTTACACAGCCGGTTTGGGATATGGGCATGAGGGCGCACACGTCGGTTACTTCTCGCTCATGGACTATGATCCCATCGCTCATGTCACGACTATCCTTTATTTCAACGTCTGGGACTTTGCAAACCTCAAAACGGACCAAGGCACCTTACTGAAGCAGGCCGCCAAGGACGCAAGGGCCATTGTGGGATACTGACAGTCTTCCCCCTCGCCGGGAAAATCCGGAGACGCTATACCGTTCCAGACGAAAGGATGATCGGGGTCAGGTCTTGAAATAGCAGTCTTCGTTTTATAAACCAGATGAACTAGCCGTCCGATTGAACCGCACACCTTGAATCTGGAAATAATCTCCAGGATCAGATATAGAACGACGACTGCAAAAAGGCTCAAGGTATTTATGAAGTCAGCAGAAACAGGGCGGCTCCAGTGGAGACACTGGTCGGAATCGAAAATGAGCAATGGTGCGGGATGACGGTAACAGGATAAACGAGTATTCAATGGCACATCACAGTACGATCAAGGAAAACAGTTATAACAGTCTGGCCGAGCGGTTAAACATTTTTCCGCAGGGTGCTCCGCCCACGGAGTTGTTATTTAAAATCCTTAAAGTTCTTTTCTCCGAAAAGGAAGCCGAGCTTGTTTCTCTCCTTCCCATCAAATCTTTTACCGACAAAAAAGCGGCCGCAATCTGGAAACTGAGCCCAGGTGATGCCCGGGTCATTCTGAACGATCTCGAGTACGAGGGGTCAGATCTGTCGCTGACCATAGATGTTTTGTCTGATCTCCGAAAATCTTAAAAGAAATTGGGACCTATAAGCTAAAAAGCGCTCGACTATTATGCAACGCTTTGCATAATAGTCTTGACTATCGTGCAAAGTGTTGCTAAATAGTCAGGCATGAAACGTTACCTTTATGATCCGATCAAAAAAGATATTAAGAAAAAAATGGTCATTCTGACTGGTCCGCGGCAGGTTGGAAAGACATGGCTGGCCAAAGAACTAATGGCTGAATTCAAATCGCCGCAGTATCTTAATTTCGACAGTATTGCCGATGCCAAAATTATCAATAATCAGTTTTGGCCGGTGCACAGCGATTTGCTTATCCTGGATGAAATCCACAAAAAGCCGCAATGGAAAAAATTCGTTAAGGGCGTTTTTGATACACGCGAAAAAAATCAGGCCCTTTTGGTAACGGGAAGCGCAAGGCTCGATACGTTTCGGCAGTCCGGCGAGTCTCTGGCCGGCCGTTATTATTCCATGCGTCTGAATCCCATTTCTGTCTCTGAGCTTAAGGAATCCGCAAAACCTGATGAGGCATTAGCACTGCTCAACCGGTTTGGCGGCTTTCCGGAACCCTTTTTATCCGGTTCGGACCGGGAGGCGACGCGCTGGCGTAATCAGTATTATACGGATTTGATCCGCGAAGACATTCTGGAGTTCGGCCGTCTGCAGGAAGTGCGCACGATGAAGCTCTTGTTGGAATTGCTTCGTTCGCGCGTGGGTTCTCCCTTGTCTTATACGTCGCTTGCGCAGGACCTTCAGATAGCCCCCAACACGGTCCGCCGCTATATCGATATTCTGGAAAGTTTGTGCATTGTGTTTACGATACGTCCTTTTCATCACAATGTGGCCAGAGCGATTTTGAAGGAACCGAAACTGTATTTTTACGACAGCGGATATGTCCTGGGTAACGAGGGCATCCGCCTGGAAAATACCTGCGCGGTCTGCCTGTTAAAACATGTTCAATATTTACAGGACGTAAACGGTGAGGATATTGAACTGAACTATATCAAGACTAAAGAGGGAAAAGAGGTGGATTTCGCGCTGAGCCGAAATAAGAAAGCAACGCATTTGATTGAGGTAAAGATGGCCGAAGATTCGCCCGCCGGGTCTCTGGCTGCTTTATCAAAAAAACTCCCGGATGCTGCGGCCATTCAACTTGTTGGAAATCTCCGGCGTGAACAGCGGATAGATCATGTCTCGGTTGTCAGCGCCGGTAAATGGCTTGGGCAGTTGTCCGCATGAAAAAGATGAACCTGCGAGAGATGCTTAAAGCCAATTATCGTCTGGGTCGAATTCAGAGAACATAACGTTTAATCCCGCGCAAGCGGGACAGAGTTAACTCTCCGCAGCTTGCTGCGCAATAATGGCGTTCATTTCCTGCCTCGACAGCGTGCCGCGGGGCGGTTGATTTATCTTGAACAATGAAATAAAGAGAATTGTCCCTCTATCTGTAAATTTATTCTTAAGTGTTTTCTGCCCAACAGGATAAACGAGTATTCAATGGCACATCACAATACTATCAAGGCGAACAGATACAACAGTCTGGCCGAGCGGTTAAACATTTTTCCGCAGGGTGCTCCACCCACGGAGTTGTTATTCAAGATCCTTAAAGTTCTTTTTTCCGAAAAGGAAGCAGAGCTTGTTTCTCTCCTTCCCATCAAATCTTTTACTGACAAAAAAGCAGCCGCAATCTGGAAACTCAGTCTTGGTGATGCCCGGGTTATTTTGAACGATCTTGCCGACCGGGGGATTCTTCTCGATTTCGAGGAAGGCGAAGACACTACCTATGTTCTTCCTCCGCCCATGGCGGGATTCTTTGAATTTTCCATGATGCGCTATAGGAAAGATGTCGATCAAAAAATTCTGGCGGAGCTGTTTTATCAGTACCTGAATGTTGAAGAGGATTTCATAAAAGATCTGTTCCTGAACGGAGAAACTCAGTTGGGAAGGGTTTTTATAAACGAAAGTGTCCTGACCAACGAAAATGCTCTCCATGTCCTGGACTTTGAGCGGGCATCCGATGTTGTAAAAACAGCTTCACAAATCGGCGTTGGCGTCTGCTATTGCCGGCACAAGATGGAACATGTAGGCCAAAATTGCGGCGCGCCGATGGATATTTGCATGACGTTCAATGGCACTGCCGAATCATTGGTCCGCCATGGAGTTGCCAGAAAGGTTGATGCAGCAGGGGGGCTGGATTTGTTGGCTAAGGCGCAGGATTTTAACCTCGTCCAGTTTGGAGAAAATGTTCAGGAAAGAGTAAACTTTATCTGCAATTGCTGCGGTTGCTGCTGCGAAGCTTTAATTGCGATGAGGAAATTCGGCTTTTTAAATCCCGTTCACACAACGAATTTCATACCCCAAATCAATGACGCCGCCTGCACCGGCTGCGGCAAATGCGTGTCGCTTTGCCCGGTGGAGGCGATGACGCTGGTCACAGCCAGTGATCCGCGCAAACCGGGAAAAAAGAAGGCCAAGCTTGATGCCGATCAATGCCTCGGCTGTGGTGTGTGCCTGAAAGGCTGCACAGTTTCCGCCCTGGAATTAAAATCGCGCGCCGAACGGGTTATCACACCGGTCAATTCAGTTCATAGAGTTGTTCTCATGGCCATTGAGCGGGGAAAGTGTCAAAATCTTCTGTTTGATAATCAGGCATTCTTAAGCCATCGGGTCATGGCTGCCGTGTTGGGCGTTATTCTTAAACTCCCACCCGCAAAACAGATACTGGCGAGCAAACAGTTTAAATCAAGGTATCTTGTAGCTTTGATAAAGCATGCGACGCAGAAATAGGGCGGCTCCGGTGGAGATGACGGCCGGAGTCGAACAGCCGTGTGCCATGAAGATTCTGCTGAGGAGCTTATCTTAGCGGGATCAAAACACTCACCGTGGTGCCCTGCTTAGGACCGGGGCTCTCGGCGAAGACGGCGCCGCCATGCAGCGCCACCAGCTTCCGTGTCAGGGAAAGTCCCAGCCCCGTCCCCTGGAAGCGGCGGCTGGTCGAGCCATCCCCCTGCTCGAAGGGTTCGAAGATCCTCTCCAGGTCATCCCGTGGTATCCCGACCCCCGTGTCCGCCACGGCAATCTTAAGCCAGGGGCCATCTTCCCAGGTGACGGATGCCGGAAGCTCGTCCCCCTTGTGGTCCAGCCAACGACCTTCCTCCCGGCGCAAGATTTCCCCGCTGACGATCACCCGCCCGCCGTCAGGGGTAAACTTCACCGCGTTGGACAGCAAGTTATTAAGGATCTGCTTGAACTTGCGCTCATCAACTCGAATAGTGACGGGGAGACCGTCCAGTTTCGATTCCAGGGCAATACCCTCTTTGCGGGCACTCTCCCTGAACATGCTCATACTCTCGTCCATAAGCGTATGGAGCTTCACTATACCTGGTTCCAGTTCCATCCGTCCCGCCTCCACTTTGGCGAGATCCAGAACATCGCTGATGAGCACCAGAAGATGATTGCTGCTTTGGAGTATATCAGAGAGGTACTCATGCTGGGAGCGGTTGATCTCTCCCGCATGGCGGTTCACCAATAGCTCCGTAAATCCAATGATGGCGTTGAGGGGCGTACGCAGTTCATGGCTCATGTTCGCCAGGAACTGGGACTTGGCAAGGTTCGCCTGTTCGGCCTCATGCTTGGCCGTCTGGAGTTTCGCTTTTTCTTCCTCTATTATTCGCTGTTTCTCCTTCACCTCGACTCGATGCCTTTCCCGGACCGACTCGTAGCCATAGGTGATAAGGGTAAGGGCGATAAGTGAGATAAGATAACGCACCGCGTAGTCTGTCTCCAGGGGCACGGTATTGGTGACCTTCCCTTGAAGGACAAACAGAACAACGGCCACTGCGGTGAGGAAAATCAAATTCCAGAGCATTCCGGTAAGGGGGCCCAGTAGAAAAAAAAGGGCGATGGGAATGAGGTAGAGCCAAAACATCTCGTGCCAGCGAGTGGCGCTGTGGAGGAGCAGGTAGAGGAGTAAAAAACCTGTCCAGCCAAGATTCACCTTGATCAGGGTTTCGATCTGCCGCTGCGTTTTCCCGAAAAAGAAGCTGAACGTATAAATGACGGCGGTGCCAAATTCGAGAAACCCGTTGGTGAGATTTCCATGGATCAGGTTTCGTGTGCCGTAGAGATAGAGAACGGGAGCGGCCACGAGGACGGCAAAGCCGGAAGCCAGCCGCCGGGATCGCTCGTCGGGGTCCAGGGAGGACGGAACAAAGAACCGGTTGATCGCCTCGAGTATTCTTCCTGCCAAAAGTTGTGGGCTCATTGTCTGTACCGGTATACGCCTGGTCGGTTCTATTTTTTATCTGCCTTTGTTGGAAGCGTCCGCAATATTCATTTAATCTTTTTCCCCGGGCATTCGCCCGGCTGCGCTACTCGGGTCGAACCAGGTATAGGACAAGATGCGTTCGACGCACGCATGCTTGCCTTCAATCCTCATGGGCCTTTTTCCCGTAAACCCTCTCATATGCCCCGCAGTAAGGGCATACGCCGTTCTCGATATTCTTAACAAACCAATAAGCGATCCCGCGCTGCTTCTTCCTGGCATGCGAGCATACCGGGCATTCGACACAGCGCTTAGCCATTTGTTTATCTTTTTCAGTGGCAGAAGTTGTTTTCATCGACGGTCTTATTTCCTCTTGCTAAGCGTAGCTGCGCCTTCATGCTTCTTTACAAACCGCAATTAAACCGATAAGATTTTGCTATTGCTGCACCAGTTCCACGCGCCGGTTTTTGGCTCGGCATTCTTCAGCCAGATTCGTACTTACCGGTCAATACGGCCCGGCACCAGATGATGGTCAGCATATAACCGCCCCGGCCTGCATCCACCTCAGAGGCGAGCTATGCCAGTTAAGACCACATATGATGTATTTCATAGTTTAATCAATATACATATGCAATACAAGCATAAAAAAACTACGGGGTAATGAAATTACAGATTATGTGATATCCAAGGAGGCATATGGCGGGACGTTATTCACTTATTAACTTTCTATTCATAACAATTATAACAACTTTATCTAAATCGTGATGAGGAAGGAAATCGTGGTCAAAACTTTATCCCTGACAATACAAATTAAGCAGGCCGGTAATGCTTACGATAAGGAGGCGTGGATTACCCGTTCCGGTTTTACATTTGAGCAGGTATGATAATTTTTCCTTGCAGTGTGAAGGCAAATGTTCTTTTATAAATAGCCAGTGTGATTTTTAAGGCGGCTCATCAATTGCAGGAGGTGGTTGCTCCATGACGACAAAAATTTATGTCATTATCCTGGCTTCATCCTTTGTGTTGTTAATCCTGAACGCCATTATTAACGGCTTTCTCGAATCCTCGGCCAAATTTAACACGGATGCGATCGCTCCGGCGGTCAAAGTGTTCACGTTTGTTTTATTCTGCGCCATCGTCTTTTCGTTCATCCCGCTGGTCATCAAATTATTCATTTTCCTGCAGCATAAAATCGGCAACCAGGATCTGACACTCGTCAAATTTTTACAAAACCATGAACAGATTGTCGTGTATTGTGCATGGGGGGTTTGTGCCCTCGGGTTGGCTATCTCACTGCCTTCGGCGATCAAAGACGGCCTTTTCAAATGACGCCTGCCAAAAGACATTGGCCTGCAATTCCCAAGAACCACAGAGATGATCGATCATGATGAAATGTCAACAATGCTGTAAAGACCTGGCCGAAGAAAATTTGATCGTTTCCATTTCCGGCAGCATCATGGGAGACGAATGCACGGATGCATACTACTTCTGCCCCGTCTGTAAGGTTTACTCCGTGGAGACCCGTTGGGACAATTTCACGGGAATAGAGACGTCCGGCACGTCAGTCCTTCTGTCTCAAGAAGAAGGAGATGTTATCGTTAACCGTATCAAAACCTGTGATACGCCATGGGATAAGAAGTGCCGCTGTGAGTCGCACCGCCGCCATTTCAACGATACCCTCGACTGAACAGGCGGCAGACCGAAGAGGTTGCGTTTGCCGGATTTCATACCGGGCAGCATAACCATTTTTTATGAGCACAATGAGGAAAACGATTTGTGGTTAATGCTCAAAGCAAAAGCGGGTACCGCATGATATACATAACATTATTATTTTTATTTGCTGTTCTCGTTCTGGCGGCCGTCTTTTTCGACAGGATCAGCTCTTTGTCGATGTTTGGCTCTTTGCCCGCGGCAAAGGTGAAAATAACGATCATTGTTCTTGCCGTCATCTGTCTTATAGCCGCGATTCTGGTTTATACAAGCGATGCGTCCCGCAAATATCTTCAGGCAAGCCAGGATTACGCTCAATCACAGGGCTGGAGCTTTTCCCGCGATGATACGCAGGGGCTCAAGACCGGGGCTGAAGCATTGTTCTTCGAAGACCTGTTCAACCTATCCAACGTTCGGACTGTCGAAACCGGAAAAAAGCAAATTTACCTGTTTGACTGTACATACCGGCGGCGAAATGCGCCCGCCCGGTCCAACCAGAGCAGCCGGGGTCTGGCCTGTATGATTGTGTCGGACAGGTTTAAATCGATTATGGCCCCCGTGCTGATATATTCGCGTCAATGGGTTATAGGGATGAATGACGATAGGGTGGAAATCAAGACAATGCCTTTTGCCGATCAGTTCGCCGTTTTTTCAAAAGACCCTGCCGCGGCAAAAGCAATAGTCAATCATGCGCTTCAGTCCGTCATTTATGAACTTGAGGGAAAATCCGCCTTTCTGCCGGTGCAGATTGCCGTCGGTCCGGGCGGCGCTATGGTGATTGCCGGGGTCAGCACTCCGTCGACTGAACCGTCCGATATACAGGAGATGATTTCTCTGATCCGTCGTATTGAATCGGTAATGCCGTGATATGTGAAAGAGTGAGAAAATGGGGACAGGTACGATTATTTGTGCCGGCCGGGATATGGAGAACCGCTTTTTGCACTACTAGACATGTCTAGCAATTATACTAGACATGTCTAGTAAATTGTGTATAATGCGTCCATGGCCAAGATATACGAAAGATCATTTGTGGCGCAGTTGGAACAGCGCGTTTCAACAGGGCAGCCTCTTATTCAGGTTCTGATGGGCCCCCGTCAGGTTGGCAAAACAACCGGAGTAAAACAACTTCTCTCCCGCTATTCGGGGAGCGCCCATTATGCCAATGCGGATGATATTTTAAATGCTGATCACACTTGGCTGATGGAGCAGTGGCAGAAGGCATTGCTTCTCGGCAAAAAGACTCTTCTGGTCATAGATGAAATTCAAAAAGTGCCCAATTGGTCGGAGACGGTTAAGTCCCTGTGGGATAAGTCTCCCAAAGCGCTGCGTGTGATTCTTTTGGGTTCAAGTTCCTTGCAGCTGCAAACAGGTTTGACGGAAAGTCTGGCCGGCCGTTTTGAGTTAATAAGGACTTATCAGTGGATTTATGATGAGTTGAAAAGTGCTTTTAAATATGATCTCAACCGCTATCTGACTTACGGCGGTTATCCCGGCGCCGTCATCTATGAGAATGATTTTGATCGCTGGTATTCGTATCTGAAAGATTCCATTATCGAAGCGGTTGTCGGTAAGGACATTCTGCTCAACAGGAAGGTGGGTAATCCCGCCTTGTTTCGCCAGGCCTTTGAAATTCTTTCCCGCTATCCGGCACAGGAGATAAGTTACACGAAGTTGCTGGGGCAGCTTCAGGATAAGGGTAATACGGATCTGGTTAAATATTATGTTGAGCTTTATTCCGGTGCGTTTCTCATTCATCCTTTGGGTAAATATTCGGCAAAAAGTGATTTGACACGAGGCTCGAGCCCCAAGATGCTGATTTCCTGTCCGGCGTTATTTACAATGCACGAAGGTCCGCAAGTTCTCGGCGATCATGAGAAACGGGGAAGGATTTTCGAGAACGCGGTAGGCATCAGGCTTTTACAATTGCCGGGCGATCTGTACTACTGGCGCGAAAAGCAAAAAGAAGTTGATTTCGTTTATCAGTATCAGGGGCAACTCTATGCGGTCGAGGTCAAATCCGGTCGCCGCAAATTGTCATCGGGACTAAATGCTTTCCTTGAGCAGTTTCCGAAAGCGCATCCCGTGATTGTTACGCTGGATAACTTTGCCGTATTTTCAGAAAATCCGCGTATTTTTTTAGACACGGTTACTATGAAATAGGCCCGGAATGGGAAATAATCGGGACAGGTTCATTTAATGCTGGACCGCGTCGGATTGTGGCTGGTTCGGCAATAGTTACTGATACAGTTGCAGAGTCCATTTTGCCAAATCATGAATGTGCTTGTCGCTATCGTGTTTGTCTCTCAAGGGAGCCTCTGTTTCAATGGCGCGGGATACAGGAAATAAGGTATAGTCGGGCTCATTAATATTAAAATAATTTAAAAGGAGAAAATATATGCTGCAAATGGATCTCAACACACTATTTTCATTACAGGGTAAAGTTGCTCTGGTCACCGGCGGATCACGGGGAATCGGTAAAATGATCGCCCAGGGCCTGCTGCAGGCCGGCGCAAAAGTTTATATCACGGCAAGAAAGAAAGCGGCCTGCGAAGAAGCGGCGCGTGAGCTTTCCGTTTTTGGCCCGTGCATTGCCATCGCATCCGATATCGGCACGCCCGAAGGCCGAGCGGCGCTTCTGCAGGCCTTTGGCCAAAAAGAAGATAAGCTCCACATTTTGATCAACAATGCCGGCACAAACTGGGGTGCGGAATTTGACAAATATCCGGACGAGGCCTTTGAGAAAGTCCTTCATCTGAATGTCAGCGCCATATTTTCCATGACCCGGGATTTTATCTGTTTGCTCGAGCGCGCGGCGACTGCCGAAGATCCGGGCCGCGTGATCAATATCGGCTCCATGGACGGCCTCCATATCCCGACGGTCTCCCATACCGGCACCTTTGCCTATACATCGAGCAAAGCGGCGGTGCATCATCTGACCCGGAATCTGGCGGTAACGCTCGCTCCGCGCCACATCACCGTGAACGCCATCGCGCCCGGCTTTTTTCCGAGCAAGATGACGGAATACGTCTTCGGCGAGCATCTGGCGGATATCGAAGAAAACAGCCTGGAGAAGCGAGTCGGAAAACCCGAGGAAATGGCCGCTGTCGCCATTTATCTGTGCTCCAAAGGCGGCGCCTACACCAACGGTGCAGTGATTCCCGTGGATGGCGGAACCTCCATCAACCACCAGCATGTGAGATTTTAGGCGGTTAATCGAGAGGGATGAGGGTAATCGAATAATTAAGGAAACCCCGCTTATCGAAAGAAAGCGGGGTTTTTTATTTTGGCGAATTCAGGAGACATTACTTTTGACGAATCTGCTGCCCGATGATCTCTTTCCCGCAAATATCTATGAGCTCCTTCGCTCGATAAGCCGTGCAGGATTTTTCGACCGTTCCGTGGATTATACGTTGTGACCGATCCGTTACCTAGCCATGACGATGGTTCTCACCATAGGGTGGATTTTTTGCCATAATAGTTCACACCCGTATTAATACTTTTGAGTTTGTTACAATACAGGCGGCCATAAACCTTCTCTTTCAACTCGTCTTTTTATTACATCAGCGGAAACACCAAACGGCTTGCAAATCATTGGTGAAACTCTTGATAAAACGGCATCGGGATCATTGGCTAAAAATTCAGTCAGATTATTCTCTTTAATAATTGCTGCCGACTGATCGATAGCGGAAACCAATTCTGAATGCGGAACTAAAAGTCTGCCAGCAAATTCATTAGCTTGCCACTCAAAGTTGCTATATTCACTTTCCGACACATTAAGAATAAAATTTTTCCACGAGGCTGGATCTACCAGATCAAACGCCGCGAATATCTCTTTGTGAAGGAAAAAGTGACCCAGTTCGTGCGCAAAGGAAAATCTTATCCTGTTGGCATGTTTCTCATTCATGTAAAAATCATAATCAACGACAATGGCCGTCAAATCCATTTTAAGATAGGCGTCCATGTCAGTTGAGGAAAAAAGCCCATGTTTGGGCTCTGGAAGGAGGTTAAGCCGAAATCAACAATTTTTTCTATATCTACAGGCAATGTGCCTTCCGGCCAATAAGTTTTTCGTACTTGATCAGCAATAGACCAGAGCTCACTTTTGTCAATCCATGTACATCTGAACTCGCCGGATTCCAATCGTTAATCCTCCTTTTTAATCATATCAATCAGTTTATCCAATTCTTCAGCTGTCGGCTTATCGCTTCGCATGGTACGAAAGAACATAGGCAAGGCTTTTAAAACTTGTTCATCCGAACGAATGTCTTCAGGAATAATGCCTGCATCGATATTGGCCAGATCTTTCATCTCCTTCCAGGTGTCCGATCCAATTTTGATGCTTAAAGCACGCCCGATCTTTTTTAGTTTTTCCTCATCCTGCGGTGGTGCTAGTAAGCCCCGTTCGACTTTGCTCCAATTGCTGGCGTCCATTTCAACTTGTTTGCAAAACTCCCTAAGGCTTATTTCTTTTTTCATTCTTAATTCTTTAATAAATTCTCCATACATAAGCGCCTCCCTCAAGTTTTCTATCCCAAAATACAGTTGACTAAATAGCCATGGTTTATTTATTACCACATGTGGTTTTATCATAACCACGCGTATGGAGAAGTCAAGAGATATTATTGAAAGTAAACTCTTAGTGAACTCAGGTGAGCATCAAAGTTAGTTGGCGAATTCAGTGGGTGTTTCCCAGTCCTCCCGAACATCCTGAATTCGCCAAAATTCGATCGGAAACAGCCAAAAGTGATGAACTTCATCCTGACATGTGTTACAAATACAGCGGCAGATCAAATAAACTGATTAAAGGAGACATGAAATGAAGCATTACTTCAGGATGGTTTCAGTACTGGTTGGGATTATGATTCTGTTATTTGCAGCGCAGGTTCAGGCGGCACGATATTACACCACCATGGAGCAGCAGCAGACGGCATCCGATGCGATAAAAGCAGCGACGGAGTTCAACATCCTGCCCATTGATTATAGTGCAATTGATCCGAAAGAGCTCGGCTATACCAATAATGACGAGTGGAACACCGATAAGAATTCCGTCGGGCCCGCTTTTGCCGAATCCTTTCCGCAGTTGCTGAAGGAAGCCAACTCGAATAAGAAAGTGGTCATGGTTAAAAAGACGGAAAAGTTGGACAAAGGCATCGTCGCCGAGGTGGCGGTGACAAAGATCATCCTCAACTGGAATGCCTGGACGGGCAGGCCCGATGAGTATATCTGCAAAATTACTTTTACCAATGCCGCCGACGGCAGGAAACTATTTGCCGGGACCGTTAATATCAACAGCCTGGCCGGCAATCCCTATGCATCGGGCTGGGGCAACAATTTCGGCCGCCGCATGCAGTCTGCTGCATTCAACATGGCCTGGGTGATCACCAAGATCATGGCGGAAGGTAAGGTGGAACCTGCCGATTATTGATGATCGGCATAGATAAAAAACCTGGAATCAAGTGGAGGACCGTTATGCAGGATTGCGCGCCGATCGATTATTATCTGGTGCATATAGGAAGAATCGTGTAAAATCACAGTTACACGTATGAGTTTTGTCAGGCATGAGACAGTTGTGCAGGTAGTCCGGAGAGACATTCTTAAGAACCGATGAGGAGAAAGATGAATATCTTGAAGACAGGCGTTGTGGTTGTCGCGGCATTATTTTCCTTCACATGTCTTTTCAGCAGCGCTGCTTTGGCGAACTATACGGCTGCCCCGACAGAAGAAATTACCAGCAAAGAAATCCAACCCAAAAAAACGGGAAAACAAACCAGGCTAAAGAAGAAGTGCTGCGGGAAAAAAGAAAAAATAGTGATCGCGGGTAGTATTGAAAAGCGGCGGGCCGCTTTGCAGGCATCCTTCCGGAAGGCCGGAATCAGCCAGGATGAGATTGATCAAATATTTGCCGACGAACGCGTCGAGATCCACTACAATATATATTCGCCTCCGGTGCCCAAAGAAGGCGAGCAGAAAAAGAGGAGACTGAGTTACTTCGATGACGAGTTCGGCCTGCTCAAACCGGAGTCCATTGAATCCGGAAAAAGAATCATCGAGGAAAACAAAGAACGCTTTGAGAGGCTGGAAAGTCTCTATGGTATTCCCGCCAATTACATTGTGGCTATTATCAGGGTAGAAACCAACTTCAAACAGCATCTCGGCGAATACAGAGTTTTCAATGCCCTGTATTCGATGGCCATGCTCAGTAAAAGAGCAAAGCGTGTTCACATGGCCGGTAAAGAACTTGTCACGTGGGTAAAGATGTGCAGGAAAACGGAGATGGACCCGTTTGCCGTGAAAGGTTCGTGGGCCGGCGCCTTCGGCATCCCCCAGTTTATGCCTTCATCGTACGTTATTTTTGCCGTGGATGAGGATAACGACGGGGTAATCGATCTGTATGATTATCCCGATGCTTTTGCCAGCGTTGCCAATTACCTCAATCGTGTGGGCTGGAAAACCGGCAACGAGAAGAGAATGCGTCAGGCCATCTATCGTTACAACCATGAAAAAGCCTACGTCAACGCGGTCTTTGCATACGCCCAGAGCGTCGGGGCGAATTCAGAGTATATGGCATATCCGCGCGACAGGGCGTATCCGGAAGACATGGCGTATCGGGGGGATGTGGCGTATCCCGGGGACATACCGCTTAATGATCCTGCGCAATAATCGTGAAGGTTCAATCATGATCTCCCGGTAACATCGGGATGCCCGGAGAATACATGAAATATCGACACGGCATGTTGAATTTTCATGGCATCGGGGCGTGGGGCGCGCGCATGGTAGAAGAAACCCACCGGGAGAGAATTTATGCAATTGACTTCTGATTTTGTCGGCGCATCACTTAAAGAGTACACCTGTGTGGTTGACGCCCGCTTCGCGATGAACTATGCGGCGGCAATCGGCGACGCTAATCCCGTCTATTTCAATGACGAGCAGCCGCAGGGGATTGTCGCGCCGCCTCTGTTTCCCGTGGCGCTTACCTGGCCCATCGTCGAGCACATTACGGATTACCTGCAGGCGGACGGATTTCCGCAGGAGGTGCTGTTCACCCAGGTCCATTACAGCGAGCACTTAAGCCTGCACCGGCCGGTGAAACCCGGCATGCATTTGAGAATCAACGGCGTCATTGCCGCTATTGTGCCGCACCGGGCAGGGACGTATGTCGTTATCAAATATGACGCGCAGGATGCCCGCGGCGATAAAATATTTACGGAGCATATCGGTGCGATGATGAGAGGCGTTTTGTGCGCCGATGCCGGAAAAGGCGCCTCGTCCATTCCCTCCGTCCCCATCCATGAAGGTTCGTCCGCGCTGTGGGAATCGGTTATTCCGATTGATCCCCTGGCCCCGTTCCTCTATGACGGGTGCACGAACATTCATTTTCCCATCCACACGTCCGTTCGATTCGCCCATCAGGTGGGGCTTCCCGGAATCATCCATCAGGGAACGGCAACGCTCGCCGTTTCCGTTCATGACATTCTCAATAAAGAGGCGGGAGGCGATCCGCTGAAGCTCGCGACGGTTTACTGCCGGTTTTCCGGGATGGTGATCCCCGGCTCGTCCATTCGGGTTTGCCTGACCGGCAAGAACAAGATGGCGGACGGGACGGATCTGTTTTTCACCGTATACAATGCCGAGGGGAAGAAGGCCATAAGCAATGGCTACATGAGACTGACAGCCTGAACCAACAGGGTTTTTCAACACCCTGCTAAAGGAGGGAAGGGTATCATGGCCTGGGAAGAGCTGAATCAAACGTGGCACTATGTGGAAAAGTGGGCTGACGCAAGGCCGGATGCCGAGGCGCTGGTCGCAGGCGATGAGAGATTAACCTGGCGTGAATTTGCGCGGCAGATGGATGCGGTAGCCCTGGCCTATCTGGAAATCGGAATCGAAAAGGGCGATCGGATAGCGCTTTTGTCCATGGCGCGCAATGAATTCCTCACCACTTACATGGCTGCGGGAAAGGTCGGGGCGATCTGGCTGGGCCTGTCGCCAAAATATACGCTCGACGAACTGCGCTACCAGCTTAACGACTGCCGCCCCAAACTGCTCATCACGCTGCGCGAGTACATGGGGAGCGATCTTGCCCAAACGGTAAGTACTCTTCAGAAGGAGTGCCCGTTTTTGAAAAAAGTTCTGGTGATCGGCGATCCTTTTCCCGGCGCGGAGCGCTTTGCTGATTATGTTGGAAAACCGCGGCCCGGCTTCGCCGCAGCACTGGCAAAAAGAGCGTCGGAAGTGACGCCTGCGGATGACGCCCTGCTTTTATACACGTCCGGGTCAACCGGCAAGCCCAAAGGCGTCGTCCATACCCACCGCAGCATTGTGGAGAACATCAAAGTGGAAATTGAGAAATTCTCTTTTGATGAAAACTCGCGGGGGCTTCTTCACTTTCCCATTAATCATGTGGCGGCGGATGTTGAAATCGGGTTCGGCGCCATCATGTCGGGCGGCTGCATTGTGTGCATGGACAAATTCGATCCGCTTCAGACCCTGAAAGTCATCGAGCAAGAAAAGATAACCCATATCGGACAGGTGCCGGTGATGTTTCTGCTGGAATTCAAGCAGCCGGAATTCTGGACGTGCGATTTCAGTAACGTCAAGGCCTTTGTCTGGGCGGGCGCGGCCGCGCCGAAAGTCATGATCGATTTGCTCGGGCCGATCTGCGAGAAGTCGGGCGCCAAAATGATTACCGGTTACGGCAGCACGGAAGTCTGCGGTTTCATCACTTACACCGGGCCCGAGGACAACGCCGAGACACTCCTCAAGACCGTCGGAAAAATTGCCCAACCCTTCGAACTGAAAATTGTCGATAAAGAGCGTCGTGAAATTGCGGCAGGCGTTATAGGCGAAATTGCCGTACGGGGGCCTTTCCTGATGAAGGGTTACTATAACAAACCGGAAGAAACGCCCCGGGTCATCGATCGGGACGGCTGGTATTACACGACGGACCTTGGTTTTAAGGACGAGGGCGGATACATTCACATCACCGGAAGGCTCTCGGAAATGTTCAAAAGCGGCGGTGAGAACGTGTATCCGCGGGAAGTGGAAGAGGCCATCGAGGCGCACGCGGCGGTTCTGTTTGCCGCCGTGATCGGCGTTCCGGACGAAATCTATCAGGAAGTCGGGTGGGCTTTTGTCATGCCGACGCCGGGCCAGAATGTAACCGAAGAGGAACTGCGCGATTTATGCAAATCCACCCTAGCCAACTTCAAGGTGCCGAAGAAATATTTTATCCGCCCGATGCTGCCGCTCCTGGCCAGCGGCAAGGTGAACAAGCTGGCGCTGAAAGACGAAATCCGGGAGATGATGAAATAAAGGCCAGGCGAGGGGAAGATGCGGGTGCGTTCCTTGTAGCAGGAATCGTCGGGGAAACGGCGCGTCGCAGGCGGCGGCAACCTCGTAAAAAGTATAAAAGAGGATAGGCATTAAATCAGAAAACAGTTATCGAGTGACAAGAATGTCTGTAAATAAGAAAAAATGTTTGTTTGTCTATAAGTATTCTATTGGAAGGATGCTGGCGTGAACGTCATTATTAATTACCAGTGTAACTGCAAATGCGACTATTGCTTTGCGAAACCGTTTTCAAGCAGTAATCCTTCTCTCTATATGGGTGTGGAAGAATACAAAGATATTCTTCTCTTTTTGAAAAAGTCAGGATTTTCATTTATCCATATTTTTGGTGGAGAACCAACGCTGCATCCGGATTTTATCGAGCTTGTCAGTTACGCCGACAAAATGTTCCGCACTTTTTTTGTCCTGACAAACGGTTTCGTGGAAAAGAAGATAACCGATCAACTTAAGGCGTTTTCTTCGGCAAAATACGTGTGCAACTATAGCGCAAGAAAATTCTCCACCAGGCCGGCGGCCAATTTAGATCATTTTTTAAAAACGCTGCATAAGTCTATTACTCTGGGAGTTACCTACACCGGAAATATTTCCGCCAGGGAAATTGACTCGTGGATCAAAACAATTAACGGCTACGATTTAAAACGCCTTCTCCGTTTCGGCATTGCCTCGCCTGACTGTCAGAGAAGCAATACCTATGTTGATTTCAACAAGGGAAGAAGAAAATTCAACAGGGATTTACAATTAATTGCCACGAAACTGTTTAAGGAAGGCATCCTGCTGGCAGAAGATTGTACAAGTATTCCTTTGTGCAAATTAGATAATGATACGATTGCTTTATGGAAAAGAAACTTCGGGAACGATATCATGACCCGTTGCGCCCCTCCTTCAGATTATCTGCCCGGTAAAATGGTTAGCAGTTGTTTCGGCACGGCAAGCTTCTTGGTTCCTTTCTCCAAGTATAAAACAGGTCAAGAATTTCAAGCCTACTTTATGAGGCTACATCAATTACTGGAGAATAACATTGCCATCAAGCCATGTTCCGAATGCGATTATTTCAAAATTTCTTGTTTTGGCGGTTGTCTAAGTAATTTTATCTCACAGTTAAATCCGCTGATCTTCAAAAACCATGCGCACCGGGAAAAGGGTCATCAGCAATGGCTGATCTACTGCGACACTGAGAAAACGTTAGTCATGAAGAAGAACGATATTGATCGACATTTTATCTTCACGGGCATTGAAAAAATGTTTTTTGATTTGTTAATCAAAGAGCCGGAAGATATGGAGGCAATCAAAGAAGATTCTCCGGAAAATGTATTGGAAGTATATAATTACATTGTTGATCAAGATCAAAACAGTTCCGGCTGCTCGAGCAATCCATAAACAATCAACTTGACTTGCAATATTGCTTACAGTACTATCATCACAGTTGTGTGGATAGATTGGTAAAAATATTTTTTTGTTCGCGTTTGTATGAGGGTGTAAAAGGAGGATGTTATGTTATTGGTAAATAAGAGTGGTCGAATCTATGATGTTCCTGAACAATTAGCCAAACAATATATAGCTTCGAAAATGAGCCAATCGAGAGAGGAAATCGACGATCTGCTCAGCACTTTACGTAAACCTGCTGCGGCATCACCGGGAGTGGATTCAGAGTGCGGGTGCTGCTGTATATATTCCAACTATTGCCCCAACAAGTAACCTTTTTTACTTGTCACGAGAGATTCTGCCTAGGAGGATATGATGTTATTGATGAACAAGAGCGGCCGTATTTATGATGTTCCCGAACAATTAGCTGAGCAATATCTGGCGGCGAAAATGAGCACGTCGAGAGAAGCGATCGGCGACATGTTGAGCACGTTGCGAAAACCTGCTACGACATCAGCGGAGATAGCGTCGGAATGCGGATGCTGCTGCGCTTATTCCAATTATTGCCCCAACAAGTAACCTTTAGCGATTTACTTGCTGCGATTTTGCCCTGTCACGAATCGCAGCAAGTATTTGATCTGTACTTATTCTTGGCATTAATCATCCCAAAATCAGATTGGAATGCCGGCACGTTGCTTGCGCCATAAACCATGTTGATACTACCGCAAATGTCCCATCGCCTGAGCCTGCAAGATGCCCGTTTCGGGGTGATGTCGGAAGGTGAGTGCAATCAGGGCCGGGCAGCATTGCCAACGTTGTATCCAAAAAATATTAAGGATAATTGATCATGACAGCAAAATTCTCCCTCTTCACTGATCTGAGAGCCGTGACGTTTCAGTTGACCACGGCGTGCAACCTTTCCTGTGATTATTGTTTCCAGGATGCCTGCAACGTCTCCTTATCGCCTCCAGGTGAAGGGAAAAAAGTAGTGGACCCCCGCCAGACCGCTGAAACCCTCATCAAACTCATGAAGGTCAGCAACATGGACATGGGAATGGTTTTCTCCGGCGGTGAACCCCTGCTCGTTCCCGTGGACTGGTATGAAACTTTTTTTCAAGTGGTTGATCCATACCTCACGGAATCCGGAAAGACATTGGACTATTCGGTCCAGACCAATATTTCGATTCTGACTCCGGCGATCATTGACCTCTTCAAAAAACACGATGTGCATTTTTCCATTCATTACGATGGAGATCTGGATGATGCAAAACTGCTCGCGAAAAAAAGAAAAGATAACATTGTCACATTATTTAAAAATGGATTCCCGATCACGGCCCTGGTTGTCGGCACGGTGGAATCCCTGAGAGCGCTGCCGTCCACCATCGAGTTTTTCATTAAGAACGGTGTTCGTTTTTATCGCATTAATTACGTTTCGAGCCAGGGCAGAGGCCACAACGTATCAAAAATTCCGCCCCAGCTCAGGGCTGAAGCGGAATTCGAAGCAGCGTTCATGGCTTCTCAGTTTGACTTCAAAACACGGGACAATGTCGGCATGAACAAATTCCTCTTCTATTACAAGAACGTCATTTGCGGCGGCGACTATAGCCTTATGCCGCGCCCGCAAATCTGCAAGGCGGGTCTGTGGTCCGCGTACGTGGCCGCCGACGGGCTTGTCTATCCCTGCAGCTTCTTTACCGGCATAACCGGTCCTATTGCCGAAGCAAAGGATATTCCTTCTCATCTGGGGGGAGCCTTGAGAGTGATTGAGCTGTGCGAGGCGAAAAATTCTTACTATGATGAGAAGTGCAAAAAATGTGAGGCCCTGCCGATTTGCGGGGAATACTGCACACTGCAGCCGGTAACGGATACAACGGTTATGGAATCCTTCTGCAATGCCCAGGTAACCTTGCGTCGTTTGATGGACGAGAACAGAGAGATCACGGAACTCATCGCCAAGAGATTCCTGGAACACAAAAGAACGTATCCGCAGGATGTCCCCCAGTCATGCGGGACGAGCGCCCAGAAGAGCTGACAGTTATTGACCCGGCCGGATTGCCAAGGCACCGCTTTTAAAAAAGGGGATCATGCCTGACGAAAAACTATTCAATAAAAACTTCTCTCTTGTGTTTGCCGGTCAATGTACATCCGTCATCGGCAGCTCGCTGTATTATGTTGTCTTAGTCCTGTATTTGAAGCAAATGACAGGTTCCGCCACCGTTATCGGTATTGTGGAATTGCTGGCATTTCTGCCATGGGTTTTGCTGGGCCCGTTTGCCGGAACTCTGGTTGACAGGTCAAGCCGAAAGACAATCATTGTGTGGTCCGATTTTCTCCGCGGCCTGCTGATGCTGCTGTTGTTTGTTGTCAGTACGGAATATTTCATCGGCCTCAAAGTGATCGACATCGGAATAGCCCGCATTCATTTTATTTCCTTTCCCTTCGCCGTCTATGCCGTATTTTTTGTAACAGTATTGATGGGTATCATTGATTCAGCCTTCAGCTCCGCCTTAAACTCGATCATTCCGGAAATATTGAGTAAAGAAAAAATTCAAAAGGGCAATTCATTGTTCCAGGGCGCGGGAGGGGTGCTGACAATGGCCGGCAACGCCCTGGGCGGTATTTTCTTCACCGTTTTAGGCGGGGCACTGGCGTTTCTGATCAACGGCATATCCTATCTGTCTGCGGCTTTCGCCAGTCTTTTCATATCAGCCGGACATAGAGAAACCCCGGAAAATAAATCCGCTTTCTCTTATCGAAGTTTTCTGAGGGAAACAAAGGAGGGCTTCCAGTTCATCTGGTCAAATAAAGGCCTGAGGAACCAGACGATCATCTACGCCCTGTCTAATCTCCTCTTTCCGACAGTGATGTTGTCGCTGCCTTTTTTGATCGAAGACGTGATGAAGCTGAAAGGGGCATATTACGGGTATTTATTGAGCATCCTCACCCTGAGCTCCATCGCGGGCTATTTTATCTTTGGTTTATTCAAGACCACGGAAAAACAAAACTACGTGGTGATATGCGTCATATTTTTTATTGAAGCACTGTTGTTCTTATTTCTTTCCTTCACCGCGAATATAATTTCTGTCTTTGTGCTCTTAGCCCTTCTTTCTTCCTGCATGGCTATTTCACGGCTGATCAATACATCCCTCAAACAAAAAGTTATTCCCGATAAACTGCGGGGCCGGGTATTCGGAACGCTTGATTCCATTAACGGCAGTCTTGTCCCTCTTTCCTTTGCAGTGAGCGGGATCATTATCGACCTTCTGCATAAGGACATCTTGATGCTCTTTTCCATTATCTTCGGCATCTACGCAGTGTTGGCAATTTCTTTTGTCTTTAATAAACCGATCAGGCACTTCTATTTGAATTCGGGAGTTTAATCCGCTCACGCGGGACGGGCGTTAATTCTCCGCAGCTTGCTGCGAGGTGGTTGATTCCGTATGGATGATCGAAATAATGGATTGGTAAGTGTTGTTGAAATAAAGCAGATGTTTTTCTTTCAAACGATCCAGCGCGCGGCACACCGATCTTTCAACTGTTTTGGCATCATTTTCCGGTCCGAGTTTTTCGATCAGATCGCTGAGGTTCATGATCGTAGAATTTGTCAGCTGGAGAATGCGGTATTCCAGGTCGTTTAACGCAAGTTCGGTCACGGGCTCGCCGTCAAAGAACTCCCTGTAGATCACGCACTGATCTTGCCGGGAAATGCTGTAACTGTAAGTGTGATCGTAATAAAAATCATTTATTTTGGAGAACAACGCCCAGAGATAATTGGGCTGCGCCGAGAAGTCGAACAGGGAAAATCGGTCGATGCCCTGAGTTAATTTATCGGGCAGGAGATAATAGATCGCATTCTCATCCCACTTCATTAATTTATCTTTCGCGATCAGGTCATAGAAATCCGAATGCTTGGCGACCATCAACGGGATCAGGTTGTGGCGAAAAAGGTTCTTATCGAAAAAAAATCTCATAAAGTGCAGATTGTCAATGCTCTCCAGAATGTCGATATCGTCTTCACCTATTGACCCGCAGATAACGTTTGCTGAAGGAAGTTTGATCTTGCAGCGGCGGGCGAATTTAACGAAGAAGATATTGTCCGAAAAGTTGGTCCTTTTGTTCATCTTCATTAACAACCGGTCCGAAAGGGACTCGTAACCGAAATGGATCCTGTTAAATCCGGCACGGGGGAGCTTCTGCATGATTTCGGCTGTGAAATGTTTGGGGATGACCTCGGCAATGAATTGGATATCTTTGCGCTGCTTGATGGTGATCAGGTCATCGAGGATTTTATCAAGCCGTTTCGGATCATTCGCCACGATATCATTATCCATGAAGGCAAAATTGCAGGTATTGTATTTATCAAGAAGGTAATGGATTTCTTCTTTTAATACTTCAGAATCTTTTTTGCGGTTTTTGTAACCTTCTCCGTAAACGCAGAACCGGCAGGCGTTCCAGGTGCACCCCCTGCTGGATTCAAGGGGCAGGATCACCGCGGTGTCCCTTTTGTTTGACGCTTGAAGATAATGGAAGTAATCATCGTGAGCCGGGAATTTCCTGCTGTTCAGATCGTAAAATCCGCCCGCGTCCGTCTCTGAAGATTGCAGAGAACCCTCTTGGCGAAAGATCAACCGGGGAATAGAATTAAGATCCTTTGTTTGATCATCGATGGCTTGGCCCAGCTCCAGCAGGGGATATTCTCCTTCTCCCCAAATGGCAAAGTCCGCATCATTGGATATTTTCATGATAGCTTCCGCTTTACCACGGTTACGCAGTCCGCCCAGGACGATCTTTGCGTTGGGGAAATCCTTCTTTAAGAATCTGCTGAGCATTATGCCGGCGATCCATTGTTCGTATTTACAGGATATCCCGAAGAGCAACTGATCATCAGGTGAATAGCGGGAAAGCTCCTGTGCGGCTATGTCCTCGACTATTCTTTTGGTCCCCGCCAGATAATCACTGTTGTCGTTTAAGATGTCGTAAAGCGGCAGCTGTGATTTCATAAAGGCATTGGCTTTACTTTGCGCGATATCATCGTTGTGTTCCCCGGCGATCCAATAAAGGTAGGGCAGCAGATCGAAATGGATCATATCGGTATCTTTTTCAAAGGCGGGCAAGAGCCCGTCTAGCAGTATGTTCCAGTAAATTATTCTTGTTTCAATATTATGTTGTCCCAGGAAGGACTGAAGGACCGACATCGCAGCCGACGGTGTGTCGATACGGGCGGGGGGCAGGACATTGAGGATTACTTTTATCAAACGAGTACCCTTATATGGTCTTTATCAGGATCAAACATCCGGCAAATTAGAAACATGTAATAATGTGTTGATCCTGATTTGCGCTTATCATAGCGGCGCTTTAAAAAAGTTCTTTTCCCGGGCAAAAGGTATAAGAAAATCGGCATTGTATGTCAATGAAATAATATGCTCGGTAGTCCGGGATATTGTTTTAATTCCTTCGGCAACCTAATATAGCAAATGATGTCATTGCGGGATCGGATTTTTTTCTTTCTGTGAGCGGCAAACGTCCGGTATAGATAAATTACAGGACTTCAAATCGCAACTATTGATATTACTTCCTGAAAATGAGATGGTTATAAGACTGGTCCTATAAAAGTGGAGGCGTATAAAATGAAAGTATTATTGGTCAATGGAAGTCCAAACAAAAAAGGATGCACTTACACGGCGCTTCGCGAAGTGGAAAGCCAATTGAATACCTTTAATATTGAAACGGAGATATTCTATCTGGGAAAGAAACCGATAAGAGGATGCACGGCATGCGGAAAGTGCGCGGAAATAGAAAAATGTGTATTTGACGATGATGCTGTCAACGTTGCACTGGATAAAGGAAATAAGTCGGATGGTTTTATCTTCGGCTGTCCCGTCCATTATGCCGGGGTTTCCGGTTTCATAAAATCATTCTTAGACCGATGCTTTTTTTCCGGCAGCAATGTGTTTGCCTATAAACCGGGCGCGGCAGTCGTAAGCTGCCGCAGGGCCGGTTCCACCGCGGCACTCGAACAGCTGAATAAATATTTTTCTATCAACAATATGCCGATTGTGTCATCCCAGTACTGGAATATGGTACATGGCAACACGCCTGCGGAAGTATTACAGGATCTTGAAGGATTGCAGACCATGCGAACGCTCGGCCGAAATATGGCGTGGCTTCTGAAATCACTGGAAGCGGGCAAAAAAGCAGGGGTAGTCCTGCCTGAATTGGAAGAGAGGATATGGACAAATGTCATTAGAGAGCAGTAAGATTGACGCGGTACGGAATCAGGCGGCAGAATTGGGGTGAAATCTTTAGTATTCACAATTCATCCAATTTAAAATCCGGATGCGCACCACCGGAGCGCGGGCGCCGGATGTTTCAGCTATTTTACTTGCAAAATATTTCTAAATATATATAATTAACATAAGGGATAATTATATATGCTTAGTAAAAATATAGCCAAATTACAGGAATTAAGCAAAAAACCTTATTTTACCCTGAGTGATGTGGCTCAGAGTTTCGGCCTTCCACCGGCCTCCGCCCGCGTAGTGTGCAGCCGTTATGTCCGGCAGGGAGTGCTGGTCAGACTTAAAAACAGTTTTTACACAACAACCTGGAAATGGGACGCTCTGACGCGCCGGGATTTGTTTGAAATCGCCAATGTATTGCAGGTTCCTTCTTATATTTCTCTCATGACGGCCCTGGCGTATCACAACGTGACAACACAGGCGCAGAGCAATTATCAGGAAAGCGTCTGCCTGAAACGTTCGATTGTTTACGATATCCGGGACGCCGTTTTCAACTATGTCAAATTGCAGAGCCGATACTACGGTGGCTTCATCAAGGTGGACGGCGTATTTATCGCCGACAAAGAAAAAGCGTTTCTGGATGCGGTCTATCTTTACTCGTTCGGCAAATATAAGTTCGATATCGATTCGCTGGACATGAAAAAACTCGAATTGAAGAAACTAAAGAGTCTTTCAAAAGGGTATCCTGAAAAAACTAAAGAAACGGTGAAAAGGCTGTGCGGGATTTAATTCAACATGAGCAATTTGAGCTGGAAGTGCTGGATAGGCTCAACAGCGGAAGATTTTTGGCCAACCTTGTTTTCGGCGGCGGCACCATGCTGCGCTTATGCCATGGCCTGGATCGCTATTCGGTTGATCTGGATTTCTGGGTTATGAAAGATATCGACTGGACGAAATATTATCGCAGGATGGAAAGATACTTACTGCAATTTTATACGCTTGCCGATGCCGCAAACAAGCATTTCACGATTCTATTCGAATTGAAGTCGCCGCAATATCCCAGAGCTCTAAAAATAGAAATTCGTAAAGAAAAGAAGATGATCAGGACCGAAACCAGTATCGCTTACAGCCCAAACTCCAATGTTCAGGTTTTGCTGAATACCGTGGCGCTTCCAGACATGATGACGTCAAAGATTGAGGCCTTCCTCAGCCGCAGAGAAATCCGCGACGCATACGATATTGAGTTCTTACTAAAAAAAGGCTTACCCCTTGCCGCTGAAAATGCAATTCTGGTCAAACTGCAAGACGGTTTGGAAAAGCTGGGAAAGAAAGATTATTCCGTGAAGTTGGGATCGTTGCTCGATGCATCTGTACGGAAATATTACATGGAAAATGGTTTCCGTATTCTAAAAACGAGCCTTCGAGACAAACTTACGGAAGCGGGGTGAAATTTTTAATCTTGACAATTCAGCGTCAGAAAACAGTTTATGGATTATTGGCGTGGTTTCTATACCACGGGGCAATAAGATGCCGGCAGCGGCGGGGAGGTGAATGATGGCCTATGATACTGGGTTGGCGCAGAGAGTGCGCGAGATATTAGAGGAAGAGCCGGGGGTTGAGGAAAAGAAGATGTTCGGCGGATTGTGCTTTTTGCTTTCCGGCAACATGGTCTGCGGCATTATCAAGGATGACCTGATTGTCCGCGTCGGCGCCGAACAATATCAGGCAATGCTCCTGGTGCCTCATACCAGAAAGTTTGAGATCACCGGAAGACCGCTCACCGGGTGGGTGATGGTTTTAGCCAGAGCGCTGGATGATGACGATGACCTGGGCGACTGGCTGCGAAGAGCCGTAACTTTTGTCCGGACCCTGCCGCCGAAATAAATGCCGGCATCTCCGGAAATTGGATCAAGTCTTTGCTTACGACATTTCGAGCAGGAAGAAAGTTTCGGCAAACGGGAGATGATTCGGATATGAATTCAAAACTGGCAATCGGGGATAAAGCTCCGGACTTTAAATTCGCAACACCCTGGGACAAGGAGATCAATCTTTATGAGGATGCCGGCAATCACCCGGCTATTTTGATTTTTCTGCGCTATTACGGCTGCCCGGTTTGCCAGATGGAAATGGCAAACATGAAGCGGGAGATCGATCTGGTCGCGCGAAAGGGGGCGCGTCTTTTTGTGGTGCTGCAAAGTGAACCGGAAACGATTGCTGCGTTAATCAGAAAAGTTGATTTCCCCTTCACGATTATTTGCGACCCGCAGGGAAAAATTTTCCAGCGCTATGGCGTGGAAGCCGGCGGCTGGATCAAGTACCTGCATCCGGCCGGTTTGCTGGCCGCAATCAAAGCCATCGGCCGCGGCTTTGGGCATGGTAAATTTGAAGGTCGGGAAACGCAGCTTCCGGCAGCCTTTGCGATAACGGCGAACAGGCTGATCACCTATGCGTATTATGGAAAGAACATCGCCGATGTGCCGCCGCTCTCGGAAGTGATCAGCGGCATTTAATCCCGCAGGAATGGGCCAATTCCAGGATGTGGATGGATTTGGAATTTGTTATTTGTGTGTGATGATGATGTGGGCAGGCGGCAGCTGCACAGTGCTGCCGGAGAGTGATCATAGAAGAATGTTGTGTTAAAAATATCGACGCGGTTTACTGACATCATCATCGCGGGCAAAAGGTTCAATTTGCTGCCCGACATCGTATCGCACAAGGAACAGAAATTATGAAAGAACTGGATTACGCACTTATGCTCCTCAAGGACGGGAAGATTGAAGCGGTCAAAGAAGCGCTGGCCGATATTCTCCAGTCCGACCCGCAAAACCGGGAAGCCCTCTTCAATCTCGGCATTTGCTACAGCGAACTGGGCAATCCTGAAAAAGCCGTCCAGACGCTCTCCGATTGCGTAAAGCATCATCCCGATGACGCGGAAGCTTATGCGACTCTGGGCTATGCCCATTCCATGCTTCAGCAAAACAGTCAGGCTAAGGAAGATTTCCTGAAGGCGCTGGCGATCGATCCGACAAATTCGTATGCCTTGCGCAATCTGGGTAATTTGTATGGAATGGAGAAGGATTTCAATAGAGCCATCGAATGCCTTGAAAAATCATTTGCGGCCGATCCGATCGATCAGCACACCGCCTATGGCATCGGGTATGCGTATTTTCAGACGGGAAAACTAGACCTCGCTGAAAAATATCTTGGTACAGCCATCGACCTCGACAGGTCAACCCAGCTTGCCGAAAGGGCAATGGAACTCCTGCGCGACATTACCGAAATCAACCGCTGACGAAAATATTCAACCACGTCGCAGCAAGCTGTCGATGTATGAAATGAACGTTATTATATCTCAGCAATCTGCGAAGAGTTAACGCTCGTCCCGCAATAGCGAGATTAAAATTCAGTTTTCGATCTGCTGTTCGCCGTCACGTGAGCTCCAGGGGCAAATTCCTTTGATTGACTCGACGCTGGCATTTTAGTGCACAATGCATTATCATCATTTCGGATTCCGGCACTCCATTGACGCCTGTAACGTTTACGAATGCCCTGATGGGGAATCCGGGTGTTATCAAAGTGGAGTCAAGATTGACCCTTGTTTCTGATGAACCATCGAAAGGTGTTTCGCATGAAAAAGACCTTATGGATTATCGGGATTCTCCTGATTTTGTGCTGGTGCGCCGCGGGCTGTTCCAGTCAGTTGAGTTCCAATTTAGAACTGATCCGCACGTATGAAGGGGGCGCTCTATACAGAGCCGGCGCCGTCAATGTCCTCTCACTGAGGGGCACGCATTATCAGATGGGCCGTCAGTATGGGATGCTGATGAAAGACGAAATGAATGCCCTGTATGCTCTGGCCGTATCGAAATACAGTGTGTGGATAACCGAAGCCCGTATGCTAGAGGTTGCGAATGCTTATTATGCCAATTTCCCCCCGAAATACAGAGAGGTGATTGCCGGGATGGCCCAAACGTCGGGATTGGGCCTCGATCGGCAGATCGTCGTCAATGGAATCGAAATCATCCAGAAAATAAACAGTATCGTGCCCGCGTCGCACTGCACAGGGCTGGTTGTCTGGGGCGATTATACGAGCGGCGGTCCCTTGATCTTCGGCCGCAGCAACGATGATCATCCTTTTTTCAGAAATTTCGGGGGCTACGTCGTCGTTGCCGTGTTTAATCCGACGGACGGAGGCATTCCGACGGCAGTCATCAACTATGCCGGTGCGATTTACGCCCCGACGGCGCTTAACCGGTACGGCATCTTTATGGAAATCAACAGCGGCAATTCTCCGGGAGGCTTCAAGCTGGACCGGAAGCCCACCGTTGTTTCCATGTTCGAATTCCTGCAGAGCTGTTCGACGCTGGCCCAGGTTAATGAGGCCTTTCAGACCATGCAGGCGGATATTTCCTCGATTGTGAATGTATCCGATCTCCACGGTGTCTATAGTTTTGAATGCTCGCTTAGCGCCATGAAACGCGCATCCGTCGATCCGGAAGGACTGCTTGTTTCAACCAATCATTTTCTCGATCCTTCGTGGGGGCTCAGTCCGCCCACGCCGGATAAAGATGCCGAGAACGGCTGGACGGTCGCGCGCAGAACGAACGGACTTGCCTGGGCCGCAGTTCAAAGGGGGCAGGCCACTGTTGAGCGAATGATGGAGATCATGTCGAAAGAAATCGTCACGGAAAAAGGACTCCACAATAATACCAGTACCATCTTTCAGGTCGTTGCCGTACCGGAGGCCCTCACGATTTGGCTGAGGGCCCCCGAGCACTTCGAATGGCAGAAGATTGAATTGGGCGGACTTTTTTATTGATGCACCTTCGTCCCCTGGTCATTCATCTTCTTGATGATCCGGCCTTGACAAAGCGCGGCCTGCATTTATACTCTAATCCAAAATAATCATTAGCAAGGTGAAGCCATGCCATTTGTCAGACCCGTAATTATCCGTCCCCCCAGCGAACACGACAGTTATTATCTTCCGTTGACTTCGGGATGTTCGAACAATTCGTGTACCTTCTGCAACTTTTCCTTTTCCCGTCTCGGCATCCGTGATCTGGAAGACGTCAAGCAGGAAATCGATGCCATGTCCGTGTATGTGAGTCGCGGCATTTGGGTGCCGGGCCAGCCCCGGATTGTCTATGCGATATTGCAGGAATGGAACGGAAAGAAAGTTTTTCTTCAGGATGGCGACGCCCTGGTCTACCCCTATCCCAAATTGCTTGAGGCTCTGGAGTATCTTAACCAGAAGTTCCCGAAAATTCAGCGCATCGCCAGCTACGCCACGCCGCAGGACATTCTGAGGCGCTCGGTCGAGGAATTGAAGGCGCTCAAGGAGCAGAAGCTGGGCATTCTGTATATGGGCGTGGAAAGCGGGGATGACGAAGTGCTGAAGCGGATTCAGAAAAACGCGACTCACGAGCAGATGGTGGAAGCCGCCAAAAAAGTGAAGGAAGCGGGCATCCTGCTCTCTATGACGGTGATCCTGGGCTTGGGCGGAGTGAAGGGCTCGGCAAAGCATGTGGCGGAGACGGCGAGGATTCTGACAGAAATGGACCCGGACTTTGCCGGAGCGCTGACCCTGACGCTGATTCCCGGGACGGGGCTTTACAAGGAATGGGAGCGCGGCGAGTTTGAGCTGATCACGCCGTTTGATTCTTTGCGGGAGCTCAAAAGTCTTGTCGAGAATTCAACGTTTACCAATTGTTTTTTCAGCTCGATGCATGCGTCCAATTATTTTGCGATCCGGGGGACGATGCCCAAAGACAAGGAAAAAATTCTCAAACAGTTAAATACCTTATTGTCCCGGAAAGATCCTCACCTGCTCAGACCGGAATTTATGCGCGGGCTGTAGGGATTGCCGCGCCCAACAAAAAGGAAGGGGTACGATGAAAAAAACAATTTTAGCGTTTCTGAAAGAGATGCTTCCCGTAATCGTTGCCGTGGTTTTTGCGGTTTCCGTATCGGGTTGCCAGAGCAAGGAAGAAGGCCCCATGGAAAAAGTGGGCAAGGAAATCGATCAAAAAGTTAACGCGGCAAAAGAGAAGGTGACTGAAACGGCCGAAAAGGTGAAAGAAGCCGCAGAAAAGTCTGTTGAAGCGGCCAAGGAAACTGCACAGAAGACGGGCGAAGCGGTAAAGGAAGGTGCAGAGAAGACAAAAGAAGCGGTGAAAGAAGGCGCCGGGAAAACGAAAGATGCCATGGAGGACACAACAAAGAAATAATTTGTTCTGCAGGGCGACGTTCCTGTGGGAATAACAGAACCGACGCCTCTGCTTTATTTGATGATCGCTCAGGTTGCAGCGATCACCGGGGACGATTCTTGTGTGATCTCTCGCCCGGGGTTCGCGCCTTCGTACTGTGACACTCTGACTGCCCTGAGGCAGACGCATCGGGGTCAAATCTCATCTCCAGAATTTCTCATGAAAAATCAATTGCATTGCGGCTGCCGAATTCACGTTGTCTGACCTATCAAAAGAGGCTATACTCCCCAAAAATTAGCGCAAGGACAAAGACCATGACCGATCTGACAAACGAAAGCGAAAAACAAACCCGCATTGAAATGATCAGGCAGGCCCTGAAGGATAAGGCGCCCGTGATGTATGAAGAATTGGAGTCAGACGGCCAGCTGCAAACGTTTTTGGAAGGTCATGAAGCGGAAATGATGGCAAGTTACGAGGAGGCGAAGAAACAGGCATGGGAAGACACGATGGCCAACTTCCTTAGCTTCGCCGATCCATCCGATAGTGAGACATCGTCGCCGATGGGATGAAAAGGACGGTTACCTTGTGCCGGAAAACGAAATGAGGTGAGTCCAATGTGGGAACGCTTGAAGGATATTGAACCCGGTGCGCAAAGCAGCCGGTTAAAAGTTCCGGGCGGCTGGATCGTGAGAACTGTTCTCCGGTACGATACGGGGGAAGGCGCAGGCTGCGCAGTGGAACAGACATTCGTGGCTGACGCCGGCCATGATTGGGAGCTGGAGCGGTAAAGGGCTGCCGGATCGGAAAAGAACGTCCGGCTTCCCGCTTTACGTAACCTGACCACCTGAAGGTGTCACTGCGCGCCGATCCATACAACCGCAAGTCATTCCCATTGTAGGGCGCGGTCCCCGACCGCGCCGCTTCATTCGGGCCTGCTCGGATAACCTGATAACCTATAGGTTACACGAGGTCACCACCTGAAGATGGCACTGCGTGTCACGCCCTGCATAACAACTTCAGGTTATTAGGTTATTCGCGGGAATGACTTTAGGGAGCAGTATTGGCTGACCGTGGCCGGGAACAAACGGCCTCGGTGCCGGCATGCTCAGACAAAACAAGCGGATAGCCGGTTCAACCGTCCGGCTCAATTTTATTCCTAGTTTCTTTTGACAAATCAGCCTTCAGAGTTTATGCTGTGCCCCGAATCCAAGGCGGAAAGCTTTCGATAGTACAAATGATACAAGGCTCACCTGCTCCTATGAATACTGAACGTTTTAACCCGCTGTTCAAGGCCCGCTCTGTCGCCCTCATCGGAGCCTCCAGCAACCCCAGAAAATGGGGTTACGTCATGCTGAAAAATCTTATCAACGGCGGCTTCACGGGAAGCATTTATCCCATCAACCCCGACTCAAAAGAACTTCTGGGAAAAAAAGTCTACAAAAGTCTGGAAGATGTTCCGGAAACGCCGGATCTGGCCGTCATTGCCGTTCCCCCGAAGGCGGCGCTGGCCGCCGTGCAGGCTTGTACGGACAAGGGCATCAAGGCGGCGGTCTGCATCACGGCGGGTTTTGCGGAACTGTGCGAAGAGGGCAGGCTTCTTCAGGATGAAATGGTAAAGAAGGCCCGCGCGCAAGGGATGGTCATGGTGGGCCCCAACTGCAACGGCATCATGAGTCCGTGGGAGAAACTCTACGTAGATTTTCCCAGCTTTCATGTTCCGCCCGGAAGTATTGCGCTGGTTTGCCAGAGCGGCGGCGTTGTCGACGGTTTGGCCCGGCAGCTCATGATCAAAGGGATGGGGTGCAGCCTCTGCGTGGCAAGCGGCAACGAGGCGGACCTGCACATGGAAGATTATTTGACGTATCTCGCGGAGGATCCGCGCACCCGCGCCATCCTCTGTTACATTGAAGGCTTCAAGGATGCCGGGAGATTCTATCGCATCGTCCGCGAAGTGACGAAGAAGAAACCGGTCGTGGCCTACAAAGCGGGCAAGACCGAAGCCGGCGCGAAAGCGGCGATGTCCCACACGGCATCCGTTGCGGGAACCGATGTGATTTTCGACGGCATCTGCAGACAGACGGGAATTCTCCGGGCGAAGAATCTGCATCATCTGTTCAATTTGGGCACCGCATTAATGAATCAGCCGCTTCCCAAAGGACGAAGCATCGGCATTATTACGGCAGGCGGCGGATGGGGGGTCATGGCCGCGGATGAATGTGTGTCTCTGGGGCTCAGCATGGCAAAACTTTCCGACGAAACCATCAAACGGCTCGATGCTTTTCTTCCGGCCTGGTGGAACCGGGGCAATCCGGTCGACCTGGTGGCCGGCAGCGAACCGGACGATGTGATGCGTGTTGTCGATACGGTGCTGGCCAGCCCGGATGTGGACGGCGTCATCTACCTTGGCCTGATGCCGGCCCTGAAGTTCACGTCAGAGGAGCTGCTGCACAGAGGCGCGACGGGAGCGGCCTGGGGAGATGCGCTTATCCGGGCCTCGGTCGAGGTTATGCAGGATCTGAACGGTCTTGCCCGTAAGTACGGAAAGCCCGTTGTGGTCGCTTCCGAACATCTGATTTCATCGGCGGAGCAGGAGGTGCGCACGCTGCACGCCATCGGGCAGACCGGCAACGTCTGCTATGAGATGCCTTACGAGGCTGCCGAGGTCATGGCGGCGCTGGTGAGCTATGGAGAATGGGTGGGCGCTGATCACTGACGGGCTCGTTCCGGAAATAACGGAGCAAACCCTATTTCGTACATCAGTTTGGCGCTGCCAAATGCCGACCTGGGGCGACACCTATTTTACGCGCATTAAAAGCCGGACATGCACGGGGACTGATTACCAGGATTCGGTGGCGGGCGGCATATCGTGTACCAACAGTGTGTCTGTGAAAATCTGCAAAAAAGGCAGCGGTGTCGGTGAATGGTCGCATGGTTTTTGTCCCAATTAAAATATAAAGGAGCACCCAGTGAAAGACGTCTATCAACGCCTGGCTGAATTTCTCGACACCTTCCCTCAACGCTTTCCTGTGAACACCGAGTCCGGTATCGAATTGAAAATTCTGAAACTCATTTACGCGCCGGATGAGGCGGAAACATTCATGCAGCTGCAACCCGTTCCGGAAACAGCCGCCCAAATCGCGGCGCGGATCGGCGGCCGGCCGGAAGAAATTGAACGCAAGCTCTTCGAGATGTCTAAAAAGGGCCTGGTTTTTCGCACAGGCAGGGAAGGAAACCACAAGTACATGGCATTGGCCTTCCTGGTGGGCATCGTGGAATTTCAGATGAACCGCATGACGCCCGAGTTTGCAAAAGACTATCAGGAATTCGAGTCGATTCTTTACCGGTCCACCTGGATGAAAGGGACGACAAGGGATTTGCGGACGATTCCCATTATGGAGGCGGTGGCTTCCGATACCGGGGTCATGCCGTATGAAAGCGCAGAGGAAACCATCCGGTCCGCAAAGGTTATCGCCATTTCCGACTGCATGTGCCGGAGAATTAAAGGCCTTATGGACGAGCCCTGCCGCCATCCGATCGAGGTGTGCTTTCACTTCGGCAGCGGTTCGCACTACTTTGTCGAAAACGGGCTTGCACGGTACATATCGCAGGAGGAGGCGATGCTGATCCTGAAGAAAGGGAAGATGGCCGGCTTGGTCTGCCAGCTTTCCGCATCACAGGAGCCCAATTCTCTGTGCATGTGCTGCGACTGCTGCTGCGGACCTCTCAGGGCGTGCAAAGCGGTTGCCAATCCGTCGGAGGTGGTCAACAGCAGTTTCTTCGCCCGCGTGGACACGGAGGAGTGCACCGGCTGCGAACTGTGCATGGAAAGCTGTCCCATGGGAGCGATCTCGCTAGGTGAGGTTGCCCATGTGAATCTCGATCGCTGCATCGGCTGCGGCGTTTGCGCTTACAATTGCCCGATGGAGGCCGTGAAAGTCTTCCGCAAGGAAAAAGACAAGGAGTTCGTCCCGGAAAAGAATATCTTCGCCTCGACCATGGCGATTCATCGGCAGCGCCGCAGTGCGTGAAGAAATGTGCTGAAACTTTTTGTTCAACGGGGAAGGACACCTTTTGGCTGACGCCTTAAACATGGCTATTCCCCCCGTGCAGCCCCGGAACATATTTTTTTAAAGAAGAATGGAGGGCCAATTATGAGAGCAAATAAATCGCTGTACGGCATTGCTGTTATGTCCATCATCGTCGTCCTGCTTTGTCAGGCGTTATCGTTTGCCCAGCCTCCGAAGAATTCTCTGGCCGGCTCCTGGAGCGTGAAATATGCCGACGGGTCGGAAGGGGAAATGATGGTTGAAAAAAATGTCCTTAAACTCCGGATACCGGAAATCGGCGAAATTCAAGGCAGGGTTGAACAGAGCAGCGATTATTTTGAATCCATTCTGAGTGGCAGGCGTGCGGGAATCGATTTTATTTTCGGCTATCTCAAAGGCGGCAAGGTGGAAGGAAAGCTTCAGGAGAACAAACCCTGCGCCGAGCTCAACAAGGCATTCAAAAGCGGCGTTGCCGTTATGAGCAGCACCTGTCAAGCCCCGTTTACCGCCGTCAGGAAGTAGACGGATACGGCGGATGTCATCAATTTTCCGCACCATGGCGCGGCCTTCGCCCGGCGCCGGCGAAAAGTTTCGCCGACCGAAATAAATTGGGTGCTTCGGAGGTAAGAGATGAATCAAACCTTGACAGACATTTCCCGGCTGGTATTGATCGGCATTGGAATCTTCTGGCTTGCGGGCTGCAGCCACAATATGATTCAAACACAACTCGTGGCGGACATTCCCCAGGACCGTTATGTGCGCATCATCCGGCTTGATAATCCCGAAGGAATGCCGGACAGGACGCTGGCGGGCATTGTTCATGTGACGGGGCGCGCGACGGTTTGTACGGATTATCCCCGCGAAGAGGTCATCAGGAGTCTTGACGATCTGCCCGTGATGGAAAAGAAAGCCTACGCTTATTTTGGCCACTACGCGATCCGGGATGGCGGAGAAATGCTGGGTTACGTCTCTTTGCCGATCGGTTACCAGGCCATTATCTGGCATAACGAAAAAGACCCGCAATGCCGCTACAAAGTGCAGATCGTGCTGCCCGAGCAGTCGTGGCGCCGCGGCGACTATGATGGCATCGACAAAAGCACTTTCAGCTGGTAGAGCGGCCTGTAGATTCATCCACCTGATCACTGTCGCGGAGAAGAATTTATGTCAAACGAGAAAGACAAACAGGAGATGCCCGAAGATCTGAAGAAATGCGTTTCGTTTCACGGGCACATCTGCCCCGGCCTGATCTATGGCTACCGGGTGGCAAAAGAGGCAATGCACTTGCTGAACATCGTGCGGTCCGTCGATGAAGAAGTCGTTGCCATAAGCGAAAACGATTCCTGCGCCGTGGATGCCCTGCAGACCATGCTGGGTACTTCAGCGGGCAAAGGCAATCTGATTATTCAAAATTACGGGAAGAATGTTTACACGGTGCTCAGCCGCTCCGGTCGTCAGGCATATCGATTCTCCCGCACGACGCGCTACGATTATGCAGGCGATAACAAAAATGAATATGACCGGCTGGAGGCGGCCGTTGCCGCCGGAACCGCTGCGGAGAATGACCGGCGAAGGCTCAAGCGCTTGAAAATCGACGATTTGCTGTCGCGGCCCTTTGCTGAAATCTTTACGACCCTCTCAGTGCCTTTCGAAGAGATGCTCTACGCGGCGCAGGCGCCGTCGCAGCCCTGCGCCGTCTGCGGCGAGATGACCATGGTCACAAAAATGAAAAGGTCAACCCGGTGTGGGCTGGTCTGCATTCCCTGCCTGGACAAAGCCCTGAAGGGATCGCCAACGGCGGACGGACTCTAAAACGGAACAGCATTCATATTCCGGCCGGTGACAGGAAAGACTTTTCCTTTAAGGATTCAGGTCGCTCTTGAATCCCGCTCACTTGGGGACGAGCGTTAATTCCCTGCCGCTTGCTGCGAAATAATGACGTTCATTTCCTACCTCGACAGCCTGCCTGCGAGGTGGTTGATTCCGGCGCCCGGGATTATTAGGTTACCTTCAACGACATTTAGCCCGGTGTGCCGCAGGGGATTTGCCCTATGAAATCAAAACGCCTCACCATTTCTGTTTCGGATACTGAGTCCGTTTCTGCCGTTTTGTCCATTCCGGACCAGCCCCAACCCGAAACGGCGGTGATTGTGGCTCACGGCGCCGGGAACGATATGAATAACCCGCTCGTTGTTTCTTTCTGCGGCGAGCTCGCGGGCGCCGGCTATCTGACGGTGAGATTCAATTTTCCGTATAAAGAGCGGGGACGGAAGGCGCCGGACCGGCCGGAAATTCTGGAAGAGACCTGGCGCCGGGTCTTTCTCACAATCAGGGACAACGCCGGTTATCCGCTGCAGAGAATCTTTGTTGCCGGCAAATCCATGGGCGGAAGAGTGGCCTCCGAAATGCTGGCCAAAGGAAGTCTCCCTGCCGACGGTATCATTTTCCTCGGCTATCCGCTTCATCCGGCGGGGAACAAGGAGAAACTGAGAGATCAGCACTTGACGCAAATCAAGGTCCCCATGCTTTTCTTTGCCGGGACGCGCGATCCCCTCTGCGACCTGAATCTGTTGAAACCCGTCCTCAAACGCCTGGGAACAAGGGCGCAATGCTCGGTGATCGAAGGCGCGGATCATTCCTTCAATGTGCCGAAATCCGCCGGGTTCACTATCGGGGAGATCTATGGAAAGATTGCGCAAGAAAGTATCCGGTGGCTCGGTGATCAGCGGCGAGCAAAGTAAAAATGATCGGCATGACAAACGATCAGGAACAAAGCCGCTTCGGACAATTGACGATTATTGATCGGTTGATCAAAGCTCTTCGCGTTTTTGAAAGGCACGGACGGCCTCTTTTTGCAGGGCTTCTTCCATCCCCTTGTACTTGGGCGAGAAATGAAAAATATGCAGGCGCCTGACGCCGGCAAGCGAGGCCAGGGTTCCTGCCTGGCGGGCGGTGAGGTGATGCTTTTTGGCGGCCGTGTCCGCATCCTCATCAAGGAAAGGGGCTTCGATGAACAGCAAGTCCGATCCGCGGGCGAGGCCCACCATTTTTTCGATATTCGCGTCGTTCCAGACGGCGTCGGTAATGTAGCTCACCTTTTGCCCCGGCGTAATTTTTACCGCCGTCTCTTCCAGCGCCCGAAGCGGCATAATTTTTTCGTCCATGCCACCTTCTTCATTTTTCCACCAGATGCGCACCGGTGTATCTGCGGGTTCGCCGTTGATGATCTGCTCTTTTAACCGGGTAAGCCAGGCACCCGTGGGAAGCCCCATGTCTCTCAGGACATTACTTTTGATATTCAGGCTGGTCTTTTCTTCAAAGCTGAAGGCCAGGCAGGGAATGCTGTGATCAAGAAAAGCGGTGCGGACCGAAAAGAAATCTTCCTCCACCAGTTTCGCACCGCGAGCTTCCCGAACCTCTTCATTCTCCGGCGTAAAACCGTTCACGCAGCGGTAATGCCGGGTGACTCTCCGGTCCTCGTGCACTTCGGTCGCGGCCAGCTCAAAGTCGTTGGTGTAATTCCGGACAAGGTTCCACGTGTAGGCTCCGAACTTGCTCTCCACGTTGGCGAGAAATCCCGGCGGGCCGAAAAGAGAAATGTGTTGATCGCGTCCCAGGCAGATGCGCAGCAGATGGTCAAAACCGATGAAATGATCCATGTGGGTGTGCGAGACGAAGATATACCTTAATTTGCGAATCTGCCGGGGCGGCAGATCCCGGATATCGCCGAGATCAAACAGACAGGCCCCGCGGCGGTATTTGAGCTCCAGGTACATACCCGGATCACCCGAAGGATCATTGATTAAAAAGGCCGTGAACATAATGCGCATCCCCGTATGTTGATCAGTTCAGGTCCGGCAGACATTGCCGGATGAGTCGGACGTCGATGTGTCCGAATTTGAAATAGCGGCCTGCTCATCCCCATGCCGCAGGTGCAGGCGGAATTCTGCTGTTATTCGCTTCTCAATTTAAGCATGTTCTCCGCAGGTTTCAAGATGGCCCGATTCCGGCCTATACACGCCGGGAAAAGTTTGGTATCTTAAAAAAAATGGGTTCATTCAGGAAAGGTGAAGATGATGCAAACGCACGACGCCAGGGAATTAGGACGATTTTTTAAACCAGCGAGTATCGCCATCATCGGCGTGTCCCGGGAAAATGTGACCTTCGGAGGCACAAGCTTTCTCGATCACTGGCTTAAGGCGGGATATGCCGGGCGCTTGTATCCGATCAACCCGAAAGCGCCGGAGGTGCTGGGCATCAAAGCCTATCCGTCGCTTATGGCCCTGCCCGAAGTGCCGGACCTGGTGACGATTGCGGTGCGGTCCGACCTGGTTCCCGGGGCATTAGAAGAATGCGCTAAAACCGGTGCGCGGTTTATTCACATCCTCACGGCCGGTTTCAGCGAGATCGGCACGGAAGAGGGGCGGCGGCTGGAAGAAAAGATTGCCGGCATTGCCAGGCAGCATGATCTGCTGATCATCGGACCCAACTGCATGGGCCCGTACAGTCCATCCATTCACCTCACGGCCTGGGGCGCCGTGCCGGGCCGCGACGGGCGCCTGGGGATCATATCGCAGAGCGGCGGTGTGACGCAGCGGTTCACGGAATACATCTCTTCGCTGGGCGTTGGCGTGAGCAAGGCGGCGAGCATCGGCAATGCCGCCGTGCTGGACAGTCCGGATTTTCTCGAATTCATGGCCGGCGACCCCGACATCGGCCTCATCGCCATTTATCTGGAAAGCATCCGGGACGGCCGGCGCTTCTTCGATATCGCCCGCGGCGTGTCGGACCGCAAACCCATCGTCATGCTCAAAGGCGGCGAATCAAAGCAGGGCGCGGCCACGGTTGCGTCCCATACGGGGCGTATGGCCGGTGATCAGGCGATCTGGGAGGCGGTCTCCCGACAGACCGGAATCGTCCCTGTCACCAATATGAATGAGTGGGTTGACGCCTGCCTCGCCTTTTCGCTCCTGCCGAAAACCCGGGGAAAGGGCGTTTTTATTATCGGAGGAGGCGGCGGCAACAGTGTGATTTTTTCCGACTCGTGCATCCGGGCGGGCCTGGATGTGCCGGCGCTTTCCAGGGCCAGCATGGACCGGATTCGTCCGTTTGTCCCGGTGGCCGGAAGCATCGCCGGTAACCCGCTCGATTTCTGGGCGACCTATCTGAAGTCCGATTACCTTTTCGAGGTGCTCGACGCGGCCTATGAGGACGAAGGCATTCACATGGTGATTGTGGACCGCCTGATTCCGCGCATCGCTTTCCATAGTCCCGACTTTACCGCAGATCCAGTTCCCCAGATCGTCAATTTCATTAAAACGCACAAAAAGGCCAAGCCCACGGTCTTTACCGTCGATTATGACGGCGGTGATCCCGGTCTCATTCAAAAGGGGTCAGCGCTCCGGAGCCGATTCTGTGAAGCAGGCATACCGGCCTTTCCGTCCTTTGAAAGGGCGATCGGCGCTCTGGCCCGCTTTGGGCAATACTATCGCCATTTCGCCGGCGCAGCGGAATAATAATCCCGTTTCCGGATTCCGTCGCTGCCAAATAGTCCTTGACGGTTAAAAACGGCTTTCCTATACTCCGACGCATTGAAACACTTGCCGATCAAACAAGGGGGAACAGCATGTCGATATCAAACGAACTGAAATATCAGGATGCCACAGCACTTGCCGCACTTGTCCGGAAAAAGGAGATCACACCCCTCGAGCTTGTCGAAGGCGCGATTGGACGCATCGAAGCGCTCAATCCGGTTCTCAATGCCGTGATCACCCCCATGTATGATCTGGCGCGCGCCGCCGCGCAGTCAACACTTCCCGACGGTCCCTTTACCGGCGTCCCGTTTCTGCTGAAAGATGTTCTCGCGTCATATGCCGGTGCGCGGATGACGCTCGGCGCCCGGGTCTTCCGGAACTTTATTCCGGATCATGACAGCGAACTCGTCGCGCGTTACAAAAAAGCCGGCCTCATCGTCATCGGCAAGACCAACCTGCCGGAATTCGGCATTCTCCCGACCACGGAGCCCGAACTCTTCGGCCCGACGAGGAATCCCTGGAACACGGCCCATTCGCCCGGCGGTTCCAGCGGCGGATCGGCGGCGGCAGTGGCCTCCCGCATTGTGCCCATGGCGCACGGCAACGATGGCGGCGGTTCAATCCGGATACCGGCTTCGTGCTGCGGCGTTTTCGGACTGAAGCCGACCCGGGCCAGGATCACCATGGCGCCCGATGTGGGCGACCTGGCCGGCGGATTGGTCTCGGAGCATGCGCTCACGATTTCGGTCCGAGACAGTGCGGCGCTTCTTGATGCAACAGCGGGCTCCCTGCCCGGCGATCCCTACTTCGCGCCGCCCATGGAACGGCCGTATGTTAAGGAGGTCCAGGCCGATCCGGGACGGCTCCGCATCGCCTTTACCGCGGAACTCCCCGGAGGCGTTCCGGTCCACGCCGACTGCAGAAGCGCCGTGAAGGATGCCGCCATGTTGTGCGCTGAACTCGGGCACACCGTCGAAGAGGCATCACCTGCCATTGACGGGAATATGGTGTCTCAGGCCTTTGTCGTGATGTGGTGCGCCAGCATCGCGTCCATCGTCAAGATGCTCGGCCTCAAAAAAGAACAGGTGGAGCCCCTGACCTGGGGAATCTATGAACTGAGCGGCGCCAATGACGCCGCGAGCTATCTGATTGCCACTCAGACGTTGCAGCGTGCTGCGCGGACAGTCGCCGCGTTTTTCGGAAAATATGACATATGGATGACCCCGACGCTGGCGAAGCCGCCGCTGCCGCTCGGATCATTCGATCCGCAGCCGGACAATCCGATTGCCGGCTTTATCGAGGCGGGCACGTACTCCGTGTTTACACCGCTTGCCAACGCCACCGGCCAGCCCGCCATGTCGGTCCCGCTTTTCTGGAGCGGGGACGGACTGCCCATAGGCGTTCATTTCCTGGGCCGGTTCGGCGACGAGGCGACGCTGTTTCGGCTGGCGGCTCAACTGGAAAAGGCCAGACCCTGGAAGGACCGGTTTCCGCCCGTATCCGCGTAAGGCGGAGGCTGCGGGCTTCCGTATGAGCAAGAGCGTGACCTCAACCTTACTTAAGAGATCTTATGTTATTTTAAAAATATATTTATAGGAGGAGTTCATGTTTACGTATCACGATGTTTTGCTGGAAGTGAAAGAGAAGATTGCCGTTGTCACGCTTAACCGCCCGAAGGCCAGAAATGCCTTCAACGGAGGAGTCCTCGAAGGATTGTATGAGGCCGCAGCCCATGTCCTGGGGGATCCGGACATCCGGGTAGTGATCCTTACCGGCTCCGGAGACCAGGCGTTTTGTGCCGGCATCGACTTGAAAATGATTGCGGCAGGCGAAGATATGGATGGAGGCCGCAAACGCCATGACCGCTTCGGTCACATCCAGATCTATCGGGACTGCTTTACCGCCTATGAAAAGCTGCCCGTTCCGGTGATTGCCGCCATCAACGGATCCTGCTTCGGCGCGGGTCTGGAACTGGCCCTGGGCTGCGATATCCGGTTGGCGGATGAGACGGCCATGTTCTCCATCCCTGAGGTTCAGCTCGGGATTATTCCTGACGGAGGCGGGACTCAGCGGCTGCCCAAAATCGTGGGAGTCGGCAAAGCCAAGGAGCTGATCTACACCGGGAGGAGAATCGATGCGAAAGAAGCCCTCCGGATCGGTCTGGTTGAACATGTCTATCCCAAGGCCGACCTCATGGCCGAGACCTGGAAGATGGCGAAGGAGATAGCGGCCAACGGCGCACCGGTAGTCGGCTGCAAGCGGGCGATCAATATCGGCGTGAATTATCCTGCGGATGTGGGGCTCTTGTTTGAATCGTCCACGCAGCAGTCATACCTGGAGGCGTTTCAAAAAGGCGCAGGCCAGATGCTGGAGAAAGTGAAGAAAGAAAAATAGAGAGGGGAGATTTTCGCGGGGCCCGGGGCTCCGGAGACGGGCGGCGATTCTTTGGGGCTTTGTCTTATTGATCTGCGGCTGGCGCATGATTAGATTGACTTGAAATAGGGGATCGAAGGCGAAACGGAGAAGCACCGCATGAGACTTTTTGCAGCAAGCGATATCCACGGCGCACTCACGCCCATCAATAATGCCGCACCCCTCATCCGCGAGGCGGATTGGGTGGTGATCGCGGGCGATCTCACGCGCACAAAAACGCGGGCCGAGGCGGCCGATGTCATTGCCTGTTTTGAGCAATATACAACGCGCATCCTCGCCGTCCACGGCAACTGGGACAGGCTGGAAGTTAAGGACTTCCTCGAGGAGAAGGGATACAGCCTGCACGGGAAAGGGCGGGTCCTGGAGGGTGTCGGCTTTTTCGGTGCGGGCGGATCATCGCCCACGCCGTTTGGTACAGCCACGGAATACACGGAGGATGAAATCGAATTGACTCTCCGGACGGGCTACGCGCAGATTCAGGAAGCGTCGCAGACGGTCCTGATTTCTCATGCGCCGCCCCGTGGTGTGCGCGACCGGAGTTTTCTGGGCCTTCATGGCGGCAGCCGCAGCGTCAAGTCTTTTCTGGAAAGGCATCCTGTCAGCCTCTGCCTGTGCGGCCATATTCACGAGGCGGCAGGTATTGAACGCTTTGGAAATACGCTCGTCGCCAACAGCGGAACTTTCAAGAAGGGCCATTACGTGTCCGTTGACATTGGTCCTGCCCTTGCGGCGGCAAGCGGCCGCGTGGCCTGTTGATGATCTTTTTCCGCTTGACGCCCGGCGGCATTTCTCCTATTGTTCAAAACAATGATTTTCGCCGGGAATACAAAAGAGCAAGCGTCGGAGAAGGTACCCGAAAGGTTTTCATTCATTTGCGCCCCAAAACCCGATCATCACAAATATAGGACAGGCCTATGAACAAACGATTTACGGACTTAATTCTTGCCGCCATCAAACAGAGAATCTCCGATCTGCACATCTGTGGCGGTTCTCCCCTGATTTTCCGCAGTGAAGGCATTATCCACTTCGATAAAAATGTGAAATGGTCATCCATGGATATCGATACGCTGCTCAGGGAGACGTTGAGCGAGCGCCAGCTTTTGACGCTTCGAAAAAGATGGTCCGTCGATTTTGCCATGTCGTTCAACAATGTCCGCATCCGGATCAACGCCTTTTACACGACGCGGGGATTAAGCCTGGCCATCCGCCTGCTTCCCGAGACGATTCCGGATATCGCATCTTTGAACCTGCATCCGTCGCTGAATCAGATCCGGGATCTCAAGGCGGGCCTGATTCTGGTCTGCGGCAGTACGGGGTCCGGCAAATCGACGACGGTGGCGGCGATTATCGAAGAGATCAACCGCAGCCGGCCCGTGCACATCATCACCATCGAGGATCCCATCGAGTACCGGTTCCGGCCCAAGAGGGCCTTCATCGAGCAGCGCGAAGTCGGCATCCATGTGCCGTCTTTCAACCAGGGGCTGCTGGATGTTTTGCGTGAGAATCCGGACGTCATTTTTGTGGGCGAGCTCCGCGAGCCGGACACCATCCGCCTCACGCTCAATGCCGCCGAGTCCGGGCATCTTGTTTTCGCGACACTGCATGCCACGGATGCGGAGGATGCCATCTACCGCATCAACAATTGCGTGTCCGGCGATAATCAGGATGTCATCCGCTATCAATTTGCCTCCACGTTTTCCTGGCTGATTGTTCAGCAGCTGACGTACAACGAGAAAGCGGGATTCCGTGTGCCGGTGCTCTCGATCACCCGCGGATCTTCATCGGTCAGAAGCAGTATTCGTGAAAACAAACTGACCCAGCTGGAAAACATTATGCTTACCAGCCGCAACGATGGCATGTATACGATGGAGCTCTATCAAAAGGAGTTTGTGAACAATCAACCCGTGTTCAAGCATCCGTATAAAAGCTTCGGGATGGGAACAGAGTCATCCAGGGAAACGGATTTCATCTCATCTCTCATCGATCCCAACGCTGTTCAGGATGTGGTTTATATGGCGTCCGTGGATGACGCATTTAAAACGCCGAACCTATCCGCAAAAGATGAAGACTGGCAGCAATATATCGTCCCTGAAGATCATGAAAATCTGACGGACGTCATCGCCCAGTTCGATCAAATGGAAAATACCAAGCCCGGTCCGGCGGATAAAAAAAATAAATAAAAATTTGCGGGCAAGAATTCCGCATAGAGGGGAAAGAACAAAATGAAACACAATGGACGGTTTGTCCTGAAAATCGCGGCGGCATTTGCTTTGATCGCTTTTAGCTTTGCTCAAGCGGGCTGGGCCGCGGTCCCCGGCCGTTACAATATTGATTTACACTATGATTCCGATAAGGCCGTTATCCCGGCGCAATTGAAGGCCGAGGGGAAAGTGCGTAGTGTTGTGATTGCCGTCGCCCAGTTTTCGGATGCGCGCCAGGTGGATGATAAGAAAGCCGTCGGCTGGGTGAAGGAACTGGATGGTTCGAAAGTAAAGGTGTTCCCCAAAACGAATCAACCGACGCGGATCATTGCCGACGGCATTAAAGGCTATCTGAAAAAGGCGGGTTATAAAATTGCCGATAAAACGGCCTCATGGGACCTGAAAGAAGGGAACCTGCCGAAAGGAAGCGGCAAGGTGATTATCGGCGGCGCGATCGAGGAAATGGACATCACCTGCTGGACGGGCGTATTCAGCAATGATTACAAAATCAACATGAAACTCTCACTTACGGTTGCGGATGCAGCCGGGGGCAAAATATTATACAAGGGTAATGTTACCGTTTCCTCATCCCGGACGGATACGTCCTTTTCCGAAGGCCAGCTCGGCTATGAAGCCGGTATGGCTCTCGGCGATGCCATTGGAAAAATGTTTGAGGGGAAGACGGTGGCGGAAAAAATAAAGGAAGCTGCCCTGGCAAAATAGCAGCGGATCGGCTTCCGGCAATTGCCGGTGTCATCATCAATCCATATCCGTGCCGCGTTGTCGTAAAAAAGACTACGCGGCATTTTTTTTCAGACGATTTCCCAAGGCGCCGGGGCGGCAGCGATCCGGTGAGCCCAACCCGGCCGCGAGCGCCATGGGTGCCCGGTGTTTCCGCATGATGAGGAGTGATTCTTTAAACATTTCCGGGTCCGTTGCCTTCTATTGACTATCCCGCCAGGCATGTTTATTTTTTGAAAGTGACGGCGTTCAAGAAGCGCGGTTTTCCTGCTTTCGCTTTATCCTTTCCTTGCGGGATTGATCACGAAGCGCATCCGTAAAATAAAACACGTGAGGTGAACCATGAAGAAGAAAGACAATGTCCGCCTGATTTTGATCCTGGCGATCTTTTTCCTCGCTCTCGGCGGCTGGCTCCTTCATCTGCAGCTCCATGAGCCGGCCAAAGATGCGGAAAATTACCTCCCGGCTGTTGCCGGACTGATCAGCGTTTTTATTATACCCATTTTATTTATTTTCCGCTCGACCATTCCTTTTGCCTATCTGATCAACGGAATGACGGCTATTATCGGCACCATTGCCATGGTTCACTTTTCCATCGAAAACCCACCGGACGTGTGGACGCTGAAATCATTGCTGATGGGAACACTCCTGGCTCCAATCATGTTATTATGGGCAAAATTTGCGGTGGGCAAGGCCCTTTTTGAACTGGAACCGGCCGTGAGACAGCCGGATGCTCCGATACGCAAAGGGCGGTTTTTCCGCTTCCCGAATATGGGATTCTGGTTTGTTCATGTCGTGACCTTAACCGTCGTATATTTGTTTGGCGCTTATCTATGGAAATAGCAGGAGGTTGATATGCAGTATTTTATGTTGTTCAAACCGGGATGGTGGATTCTGCACATCTTTGCAATTTCGCTGATGATCTTAATCGGTCATCTCTAGACGGCTTGATGATGACTGCGTCATGGTAATGTGATCATCACGTCCGCGAGGACCGGAGCCGGTGAAAAGCCCATCATCATCAAAAAAAATCCACCGAGTCCGATCCCGCAAATTTTGTCGGGACATATTTGTTTCTATTTTTCTGATCCGTTTGCCAGTTTCTTAAAACGCACGGCCAGTTCCGGTCCTTTGGCCTTGTCTTCGTGTTTAAAAAATACGAACACGGTTTTCCATTTCTGCCGGCGGATCTTTTCGAGCCAGGAAGCGAGGTCGGCATCTGAATAATCGGAGCGCCTGAGGCGCAGGTATCCCCACGACGCGGTGCGGACAATATCCTGTGCGGGAAGTTCATCCGTGTCCGTCGTGCACAGGCTTAAATCTCTTCCGCGCAGAAAATCCCCCACTTCATCGTTATTCCAGGACGGATGGCGAAACTCGAAGGCGCAGGGTGTCTTATCCGGGATGAGGTTGAGAAAGCTGCGCAGCGTGTCCGCGTCCGCGCGAAAACTCGCGGGCAACTGGAAGAGCATGGGCCCGAGCTTCAGATGCAGGACGGCCAAAGTTCGGAAAAGGTACTGCATTTCGGAGCCGACGTTCCTCAGACGTTTGACATGCGTGATGATCCGGGGCGCCTTAAAAGCAAAGACAAAGCTCACAGGCACCTGCCGGGTCCAGGTCTCAAGCACGTCCTCGGTGGGCATGCGGTAAAATGTATTGTTAATCTCCACCGCACCGAGGTGCCCGGCATAAAAGCGGAGCATGTCGTGCGGTGAAATCTTTTCCGGATAAAATATCCCCTGCCATTCTTTATAGCTATACCCGCTGGTGCCGATGTAGAATTTCATTTTTTAGTCCAACCAAATGCAGGCTTAACCGGATATCCGCCGTAGAATACACGGCCAGCCGCTGTGATCATGTCGTAATTACCTTTCTGTCATTTCGTGCTTTCCAGAGAGCGCGGCAATCTCTTTGTGTCAAGCAGGTCCGGGATTGCTTCGGACGTTACACGCACCAAAAAAGATTCGCTTCCCTTGGTGGGAGAGGTGAGTGACGAAAGAGACAGAAGAATATTCAACACGCAATATCACTTTATAACTCTTTCCTCCGGCGCCTCGCGCTGCACGTCGCGCGGATCCTTGTCTTCACGCATCCGGAGGAAGACCGGCTGTCTCAGGAGCCCCTCGCTTGTCCAGCCATGGAAAGCAACTTCACAGACCAGCGCAGGCGTAACCCAGGTGACGGGCATGTTTGTCTTCGGCGCTGTCTTAAACGGACAGGTCTTGCGGATCAGGGGATTCAGCCGGGCGCGAATGTCCTTGAGCTTCTGCGCGTCAAATCCGCCGCCGGTGTGGCCGATGAAGATCAATTCATTCTTGTCGAATACGCCCAGCACGAGCGCACCGAAATCGTTGCGGCTGCCCCGCGGCTCGGTGAAGCCCGCGATGACGGCTTCCTGGGTGAGGCGGGCTTTGATTTTGAGCCACTGGCGGCTACGCTTGCCCGCATGGTACGTGCTTGAGGCACGCTTGGCCATGATCCCTTCCAGTCCGGCGTCGCGGACGACTTTGAAAAACGTCAGGCCGTCGCCTGTGACGTGATCGCTGTATTTTACATGCGGGGAGGAGCTCGGAAGAATTTTTTTGAGCAGCGCTTTGCGCGTAAGCAAAGGCAAACCGGTCAGATCGCGGCCTTGAAGGTAGAGAAGATCGAAGACATAATAAACCAGATGGCCCGACGGGTTCTTCTGATAGTCCTGTAATTTTTGAAAATCGGGGAAGCCGCGGTCGTCCACCACGACGATTTCGCCGTCGAGAATCGCCTCGAACCGGAATTTCCCCAGTGCTGCCGCAACGGGAGAAAATCTGCCGGTAAAAGACAGGAGGTTGCGGGAATAGAGCGCGACGTCACCATTCTCGATTTCGGCAATGGCGCGGTAACCGTCCCATTTCATTTCAAACATCCAGTCCGGGTGGCCGAAAGGTTCTTTCGTCAGCGTCGCGAGCATCGGTTTGATGCGGTGCGGCATAGGTTTTGATGGTGCGCTCTTCAGGTCTTCGCTCTCCAGCGCTTCGCGTAAACGGATGTGGTCTATTTTATCCTGCACGGGCGGGTCGCCGGCATTCTCACGGACGATCTCTTCGAGATTTTCGTGGGACACAACGGACCGGTTGTCTTTCAGGATGTCGGAGGACCCTGCAAAATGGTCCTTCTTTTTCACCAGGAGCCAGGACTTTTCGTCGAACTTTGTTTTGACGAGGGCAAATTCGCCCTGAAGCTTTTCGCCGTGTAGGATAAACGTCAGGTGGCCTTTAGCGAGTCCGTCCCGGAGCAGGCTTTCGCTGGCTTTCCCGCCGGGATCATCGGGATGATGGTAATAGCCGCGGTCCCAGATGATGACGCTGCCTGCGCCGTAGTTGCCCTCCGGGATAACGCCTTCGAAATCTTTGTAGTCAAAGGGATGATCCTCCACCATCACGGCGAGCCGTTTCTGGGAGGGATTTAGTGAGGGGCCCTTCGGGACGGCCCAGCTTTTCAAAACGCCGCCCAGCTCCAGCCGGAGGTCGTAGTGCAGCGCCCGGGCCGCGTGTTTCTGGACGACAAAAAGCAGACGCTCCCCCGCCTTATGAACGCCTGCCCGCGGTTCAGGGGTTTTTGCAAATGTCCGTTTAGCCGTGTAGTCTTTCAGTGCCATATTATAAGTAGGGCAGATCCTGCCGCAGGGTGAGGACAGGGGCGAAGATGTCCCCGGTTTTGGAAAGCCTGTCGATCGCCTGAAAAGGCAGGACGCGAATTTTCTCCGCATCTCCCTTTTCCGCAAGCTTTTCTATTTCTTTCCAGGGCCGGGGATAGGAAACCGTCGGCTTCTCCCCCGCCCTTAAAGAGTAAACACAAATCGTGGTCTTGGATGCATCGTTTTGAGACCAGTTGATAAAGACTTTTTTCGTCCGCTGTTCCTTCGCCATCTTCGACGTGACGAGATCCGGATAGTTGCGCTCCAGGACTTCAGCCACGGATTTGGAAAATGTTTTGGTATCATCAAACGTGATCTTAACGCGGTTCAGGGGGACGTATACATGCAGTCCCTTCAGACCCGATGTCTTGGCAAAGCAAGTGAGCTTCAGTTCGGCAAGCAAATCCCGCAGAATCAACGAAACACGCAGGCACTCAAGCATTCCGGCCGCGGTGCCGGGGTCCAGGTCGAAGACAACGGCATCGGGTGTTTCGCGGGTATGCGTCCGGGCGAGCGGTACGTGCAGCTCCAGGGATGCCAGATTTTCCACCCACATCAGCGTAGCCAGGTCGTTAACGAGGCAGACTTGCATGGTCTCGCCGCTGTCCTGGGGAATCTGCGCCGTCGGCACCCAGGACGGATGATGGGAGGGGCAGCGTTTTTCGAAAAAATATTCTTCGCCCACGCCGTTGGGATAACGCTTTAAGGTCAGCGCCCGGTTCTGCAGGTGAGGCAGGATGAATTGCGCTATGCGGCGGTAGTATTCCAGAACATGGGCCTTGGTAAATCCGAAAGCCGGATACAGGTCTTTCTCCAGGTTGGACAAAGACAGAATGTGTTTGTCAATTTGCGTTACTTGCGTGGTCACCGGTTCTTTTTTACCTTTCGCATGCTTTCGGCAAGGGCCGCCACCAGATCGACCGGGCCTTCCTCTTCCTCCTCGACTGCGGGCGGTGTAACCGGGGGCTGCTTCCTGGCCTTGCTCTTAATGAGTGCCAAAAGACGCTTTCTGCGCAGATTGGCATGTTCGGCGGGCTGGAAATCGCGCGCAAGCGACCGGATGGCGGTTTTCATACGGGCTTTATCCGCCGGGGCGATGGAGACGGTTTGAGGCACGATGTTGTCGTCGGGAAGGATCTCATCGCTGTAATGCAGAATGATGAGCGACAGGGCGCCCCCGGTGCTTTGCAGAGCGACAAAATACTCCCGCTCACCCAGCACGAATTTGGCCAGTCCCGATTTATGCGTCCGGCGCATCACCTCGACCATCAGCCGGTAAGCCTTCTCACCGCCTTTTGCAGGGACGAGGTAGTAGGGATGGTCGTAGTAGATGGGGTCAATATCGGCCAGTTCGACGAATTCGATAATCTCGATGGTGCGGCTGCGCTCGGGGGAGACGGATTCCAGCTCATCGTCCGTGACGGTGATATATTTATCAGGCCCGATTTCGTAACCCCGGATGATCTCCTCGGGTTCGACCATCTTTTCTTCCAGCGGGCAGAACATCCGCCGGGAGAGGGGAGAATAGTCTTTGCTGTGGAGCAGGCGGAAAGAGACCCGGCTAGGCTCTACGGCCTTGACCAATTGCACCGGAATCGCCACCAGGCTGAAACTGATCGTTCCGCTCCATATCCCCTGCATTGCCATTTGCGTTTCCCCCTCACGCCACTTTCTTCAAACTGGCCGTAAGCGTCTGCAAGAGCTTGTCCGACGACGTCGGTTTCAAACGCCGCGGCCGAAGCAAGACAATTTTTTCTCCGCGAGCCTTCTTATCGATCAACTGCTGTAATTTTTTTTCATGCTCGTTTACGAATTTCTGCGGTTCAAAAGACGCAGTTAAGTGGCCGATCAGGTCGGCTCCGATCTGTAGTTCCTTCTCCGATACGGCGACCTCAGGCAGATCCAGGGACGAGACGGGAATCACTTCATCGGCATACCTCAAAGTATTGAGGCGAAGTATTTTTCCGCTTACCTGCAGCGCCCCGAAATAGGAGCGCTTTCTCATCGTCCACGAGCAGATGCCTTCCACCTTCATGTCGTGAAGCGCGGCGGCCAGTGTCTGATAAGTTCTGGATGGATTATCCGGTTCCAGGTAGTAGCCGCGCGTCATCAAAAGAGGATCGATTTGTGAAGCGTTGACGAACTCCAACACATCGATGATCCGGCTTTCTTCGGGCAGCGTTTCTGAAAGCTCCGCAGGGGTCATAAGGACGTAGCGGCCGTCTTCGAGCTTAAACCCCCGGACCTGTTCATCGGGTGGGACCGGCGTCTTTTCATGGGCACAGATCATCTGCTGTCTGAGCGGGACGCGGTCTTTTTTGTGCAGAAGATGAAATTGAATGTGCTCTTCCTTTACTGCTGTGTGCAGTTTGACCGGAATATCAAAATTTCCAAAATGGAGCTGCCCTTTCCAGATTGCCCGCCCTGCCATAACCGGACTCCTTCGTCTATTTCACGTTGCGTCAAATTTAAAAATAGGTACCTTGGGCTGAGCTGTCAAATAGAAGGGCGAGACGCGGATATGTCATGTATTCTTTAATATGCGGTTATGATTCGGTCTGGGGGTGCAGTCTCATAGGTTTTACCTGACAGAATCCTTACAGTTAATTATTATTCATCAACGTCCCTGGTGTGATTTATCCTTTACAGCAAACGAAAAAATCGGTAGGGTCTGCCAAATAAAATTTGGAATTAGGAAGATCGACATGAATCATCGCGTATCAAAAAAGGCCGTGCCTGCATGGCTCACAATACTCATCATCATTTTACTTGTGCCCCTCTGTTTCGATCAGGGAGCGCTGGCCGCGCCCGTCCAGGACAGCGCCCATCCCGCCGCTGCGGCGCTGAAACTTGTCCAGAGCGGCATGGACGCCAGAGCCGCGCTCGACATTTCGGCTGCCGCCACACTGATCGATTATGTTCTTGGCGCCAAGCCGTCTAAAGAAAGCGAATTGCCAGCCGCCCAGAAGGCGCCCGGCGCTTACTACGAGTTCGACACGAAGATCGGGTTTGCTGATTTTTTGCAGTACTCATACAGCTGCCATATCCCGGCAGTTCTGACCAGCCCTTCGTCGCTGCGCTATTCGTTGTGGAACGGCCAGCCCGGCAAGATGCAGAAGCTGCCCAGCAACTGGACGTCCATCCCCCGGGACGGCAAACCGACCATTATCCGCGGATTGCAGCGCGACGCCATCACGCCGGACCTTACCACCGGAGTCTACTATGAATACAATCTGAACAGAACGCTCATCCTGATCAACCACAAGGGACGCCAGGCGTTGATCACGATCTCCAAGCAGGTCAGCGTGTCGGATATCGGCAAGAAGGGATTTATTCTGGGGAACGACGACGACTGGAGCTACTACTATTCCGGTGAACCCGGTTCGGCAAAAACGGGCCTGGGATGGGTCAAGTCGTACATCTATGATTACTTCTCCGTGGCCGTTTATGTGGAAACGGGAGCCCAGCAGCCGGTGGTCCGAACCGGCATCTTCCAGTGGATCCGGGCCGGATGGAACGGCATTAACTTCGTTCAGCCGGAACATATTCTCAAAGGAATGAAGCGGTACGCGAGAAATTCCAAAGTCATTCTGGAATCGCCCAACCTGCCTGGTCCTAACCAGGTAGCTCAGGCCTATCAGCGGTTGTCGTCACTTCCCCAGAGCGACCTCCTGGATAAATATACGGCGTTGCAGCAGGCCCGGCAGTCTCTGGCCGTTCAGAGCGGCAAGATTGACACAAGCAAAATCAAGAAGCAGGACTCCTATGCCGGCACGCCTAAGGAGCAGATTGTCGAAGAATTGATGCTGGAATATCTGAAGATCGTCCTGGGCAAGACTACGCTGCTTAGTAAAAAAGTCGCAATGGGCCTGATTTAATCCCGCTTAAGCGCGACGAGCGTTAATTCTGTGGCAGCTGGCTGCGAAATGATGACGTTCATTTCATACCTCGAAAGCTCAGTGCGGGGGTGGGTGATTATTTCGCGGTTGTTGGTGCCTTCTTTTACACCAGTGCGGCAAAAAGCAAGATCTCAGCGAGACATTGTCGGCTTTTTTTATTTGGCGGCAGAGCCCTTTTTCTTCCGCGGCGCGCGGCTTAATTTTTGATATCTTTCCCGGATCATGCGGATCTCTTGGGCGGGCAGGCCCAGAGATTCCAGAAAATCCTGATGCGCCTCGGGCGACGACGTCTCGAATTCCGTATGCCAGCGCTCCATTCCCGCTTCATCCAAACCGGCTTTGCGCAGGTATTTGATCCATTGCTCCTTTGTCAGGACACGCGTCGAACCGGACAGCTTCTTATCATCCAGCAGATTGAGAATAAAATTTTGCTGCTGGCGCAGACGGCTGATTTCATCATTGATGTCCGCAAGCCGCCGGTGCAGGATTTCCGTCCTGCGCGACGCACCGCCTGCCAGCAGTTTTCTAATCGCCCTCAAGGGGATGCCGGCGTTTCGCAGCCGGGCTATTTCTTCCATGAGCCGGTAGTCTTCGTCGGTATAAATACGGTAATCCGCGCCGCTTCTTTCCCGCGGAGATAGAAGACCGATTTTGTCATAATAAAGAAGTGTGCTTCTTGATAATCCGAATTTCGCGGCAATCTCCGAAATGGTGTAGGTCATAGCCATTCCAGAAAGCTTTGATGACCCTGCGGATACTTCTCTTCAAAAAGACGATGCCACTTTCTCATGTCGGCATCCGTCAGTCCGATCTCGCGAAATAATTCGACCCACTCCAGAACGTTAACTTTGCCCATCTTTTTTTGTCCTTTCATTATTATTTCCATGGCCGCTGGTAACTGAAACCATAAACTATGAACTTATAGACGGGTCAAGAATTATTATCGGAGAATTAGTTTATTCCCCCCTCTCATGCCCCCGCAGGTTGTGAGGAGAGTGATATTTTTTAAGGCCAAATATTTATCGTCTGTTAATTCCCTCGCCCTCGATGGGAGAGGGTTGGGGTGACGGTCAAAATAATTATCTACATCACCTCGGCGCGTGACCTTCAGGTCATCTCCGCCCACGGGGCTAAGAAGTATTTTCGTTGGGCATCGAAATATTTCTTGACACAACGTGGCAATTTGGCTATATGGCCAAATACGAAAGGAGATGGTAGCGATGAAAGAATCCATCAAGCCTCAGTATGAGGCGCGGGCGAAGATCCTCAAGGCCATGGCACATCCCAGCCGTCTGCTGATCATCGAGGAGCTGCAAAAGCAGGAACGTTGCGTGAACGAACTGACCGACATGGTCGGGGCGGACACGTCCACAGTCTCCAAGCACTTAAGTGTGTTGAAGAACGCCGGGCTGGTCACGGATGAAAAAAGGGGCAATTCGATATTTTATCATCTGCGCGTGCCCTGCATTCTGGATTTCATGGGCTGCGTGGAGAATGTGTTGTCGGCCAATGCCAAAGAACACGCAAATATTCTCAAGTGCTGTAAGAAATAGAAGGAGATGTAAAGATGAAAATAGAAATTTTAGGAACCGGCTGCGCCAAATGTCATAAACTCGACGAACTTGTCCGGGCTACCGTTAAGGAAACGGGCGTCAATGCCGAGGTCAGCAAAGTCGAAGACATCAAAAAAATCATGGGTTACGGCGTGATGACGACGCCCGCACTCGTCATCGACGGGAAGGTCAAAGTTGCCGGCAAAATTCCATCGGTTGAAGAAATTAAACAATTCATCGGCGCCAAATAAAAAGGAGTAGCCGCTATGGCTGAATGCTGCACCAACCCCCCTGACAATAGCAAGCCCGATAAGCGAAAGTATATTCCCTTTCTGCTGATACCGCTCGCGATTATCGTTTACATATTTTTAGAGCCGGGCGTTGACTTCTTTGTTTATCGCTTGTTGCAGTTGGACAAGTCGGCTCATCTCACGGAAGCCATCCGGTTCTTTCTCTACGACACGCCGAAGGTACTTATCCTTCTGACCGTTATTGTGTTTGTCGTGGGGATTATCCGGTCCTATTTTTCACCGGAAAAAACCAGAAAGGCCCTGGAAGGAAAACCTTTGTTCATCGGCAATGTCATGGCCGCGTCACTGGGTATTCTGACGCCCTTTTGCACGTGTTCGGCGATACCGCTCTTTATCGGCTTTGTGGAAAGCGGCATTCCGCTGGGTGTCACCTTTTCGTTTCTGGTCGCCGCACCGATGATTAATGAAGTTGCGCTGGTCCTGCTTTTCGGCCTGTTCGGCTGGAAAACCGCGTTGCTTTATGCATCAACCGGTTGGCTGATTGCGATCATCTCCGGTTGGGTGATCGGCAGGCTCAAAGTGGAGCGCTACGTTGAAGAATGGGTTTATGAAATTAAAACGGGTGATTTTCAAATAGAAGAAGCACATGTGACGTTTCACGATCGGATTCAAGCCGGCTATACGGCTGTTGTGGATATCGTTTCCAAAGTATGGATCTACATCGTCGCGGGCATTGCCGTAGGCGCCGCCGTTCACGGCTATGTGCCGGAAAATTTCATGGCCTCCATCATGGGGAAGGAGGCGTGGTGGTCGGTGCCTCTGGCCGTGGCGATCGGTGTACCTCTTTATTCCAACGCAGCGGGGATCATCCCGATTCTTCAGGCGCTGCTCGAAAAGGGTGCGGCGCTCGGTACCGCTCTGGCTTTTATGATGTCCGTCATCGGGCTGTCGCTGCCGGAAATGATCATCCTCAAGAAGGTGATCAAGCTGCCGCTCATTTTCATCTTTATCGGCGTCGTTGCCACAGGGATAATGATTGTGGGATTTCTGTTTAACTGGATTTACTGATGCAAAATGATCAACAAGTGATCCGGCAGGATATCCTGATGGAAATATTCAATACTACGGAGGTTGATAATGGGCGAGAAAATAGGAGCAAATGGTCTATCAGTTGGTTTTATCGGCGGCGGCCGGATTACACAGTTTCTTCTCACCGCATGGGCGAAGCAGAGTAAATTCCCGGACAAGGTGTGGGTCTCTGACAGCAATGCGGACGTGCTGCAAAATGTGAAGAAGAAATTTTCGCAGATCGAAACAGTCCTTGCAGATAACAGCAAGCCGTCGTCCGGCGATCTGGTATTTCTCGCGCTGCATCCGCCGGCCATTGCTGCTGTTCTTGATGAAATCAAGGGTCTTTTGAAGCCAACGGCCATTCTGGTATCTCTGGCGCCGAAAGTCTCCATCGATAAAATATCATCGGCATTGGGCGGCTTCAGCAGAATCGTCCGCATGATCCCGAATGCGCCGTCTATTATCAATGAAGGGTATAATCCTGTCTGCTTTGCTCCGGCGATCAGTGAGAGTGACCGGAAGGATCTTTCGCACTTGTTCGAGATATGGGGTGAAAGCCCGGAAGTGGAAGAAGAAAAACTCGAAGCTTACGCGATCCTTTCCGCCATGGGGCCGACGTACTTCTGGTTCCAGCTTCAAAAGCTTCGGTCGCTGGGAACTTCCTTCGGCCTGACGCCAAAGGAAACGGATCAGGCCTTGTATGAAATGATCAAGGGGGCGGCAAAGACACTTTTCCAGAGCGGACTTGCGTATGATGAGGTCGTCAATCTCGTACCCGTGAAGCCGCTTGGCGAAGAAGAGCAGGGCATTCGGCAGATTTATGAAGCACGCCTGACGGGGCTGTATGCAAAACTGAAAAGCTGATGATCATTCAAGTGCCGATCCGCATAAAAGCATGATTCGTTGGAGAGGCACCATTGTAAGTCAGGAAACGCTGCGAACATTGCCGTAAATTGAGGAACGATTAGACTTGTCTGTTACCATTTATATTGTATGTGCGGCATCCGTTTTTCTATTTTCAGGACTCCTCGCTATGGCGGGGCTTGGCGCCGCTTTTATTTTCGTACCCCTGTTTTACTATCTGGGGGTGCCGCTGGCTGAGGCAGTGCCTACGGCACTTCTGCTCAATGTCGTGAGTTTGATGTTTGCGACCGTCAATTATTATCGCGGCGGCATGATAAACTGGCGGATCGGTCTGCCCATCATGATCATGGCGGTTCTGCTCGCGCCTCTGGGCGCTCATACGACACCCTTTGTGGACAAACGTCTTTTCCTCGGGATGTTTTCGGCCTTCCTGGTTTTCGCAGGGTGTATGATGCTCTTCTTTAAGCCGACACCACGCTTGCAGCCGCTCGGTCGGACCATCGAATCCAGCGCAGGGGTTGCAGTCGGTTCTGTGGCCGGATTTCTCGGGGGACTGCTGGGTGTCGGCGGCGGAAATTTTATTGTGCCGGTTCTGAATGGGCTGGGTATGGATGCCAAGGTTGCCGCCGGAACCACGGCCATGGTGGTTGTGTTCGCGTCTTTGTCGGGCTTCCTGGGTCATGTTACCCTGGGTGGACTAAGCCCCGTTTTTCTGGGCGTCATGGCCGTGATGAGCGCGTTGGGCTCCATTGTCGGTTCACAGATGATGAAGACAAAGATTTCCAGCTCCCAATTGAAAAAGATCATCGGCGTGCTGCTCATGGTGATCGCCGCCAAGATGATTTATGACTTGATCAAATAAACAAATATGGTGGTTATTGTGAGGCGAATGCGTTTTGCCGGAGTATGTTGCACGATGCAAATAGGTTGTGACTAAGCAAAATTATTATCAATGACAGAAAAGGAGATACCTTATGAACGAACTGAAAGAACTCTATGAGCTAGGATTGAAGTTTCACGGCCACAAGTGCCCGGCCATGCCCATGGGCATCAGGGCCGGTCTTGCCGCGCTGAATGCCCTGGGCGTAAAACGGGCGCAGGACAAGGAACTGGTCGTGGAGGCCGAAACGGGAGAGGGTCATGCCGCGGGCTGTTTTGTCGATGGCATCATGGTCGCCACCGGCGCCACCTACGGCAAGTCGAATATAAAGAAATTGAACTACAGCAAGATGGCTTTCACGCTCATCGACGCGGTTACGGACCGGGCTGTTCGCGTCTCGCTCAAGCCGGAGTTTTTCGAAAAGGCTCTGGCATCGCCCTTTGTGCAAAAAAGGAAAGAGGGCGTCCTGCCCCAGGATATTCCGGCGGACATCACCAATCCCCAGGTCGACAGGATACTCGCCCTGCCGGATGCCGATTTCCTGAACGTGAGCGAAGTGTTCGTAAGGAAGCTGACCAAAGGCAAGGGGAATTTCGAGACCAAGAGATGTGCGAAGTGCGGTGAAGCTGTTTTTACGGACAAGTTGAAAGAGGGTGACGGCGGTAAGTTGTTCTGCATCCCATGCAGTCAGTAGCGCGAGATAAAATAATCATGGTGAATTAAAAGTAGTCCACTATTCTTATGTTTGAAGGAGATTAGGATACATGAACTTGTTTTCGAAACAATTGATCACAACCGTTGTGCTGCTTGCGGCATTTACTTTCATTTCTATTTCAATGGATAGCCTCTCTGCCAGTGCCCAAAGCAATTCCGGTGTATCGACAGAAACAAAGACCGGTAATAAAGCATTGGCAAAGCGCGATAACGTTTTAGTCACTTTCGTTGAGATCGGTTCGGTGAACTGCATTCCCTGCAAGGCCATGCAGCCGATCATGAAGGCTGTAGAAGATGAGTACAAGGGGCAGGTGAAAGTAGTGTTTCATGATGTCTGGACATCCAAAGGAAAGCTCGACGCTGCAAAATATAATATCCGGATCATTCCCACGCAGGTATTTCTGGACAAAGACGGCAAAGAATATTTCCGGCATGAGGGATACTATCCCAAAGTCGATGTGGTCAGAGTCCTCCAGATGCAGGGAGTCCGGTAAATGATTGTTGATCTGTTTACCTGGCTTTCGCATGCGCTCACGCAGACGCCGGCGATCGCCGTCATCGCCGCATTGATCTGGGGTGTACTTTCAGTTATTCTGTCACCCTGTCACATCGCGTGCATTCCCCTGATTGTCGGTTTCATTGACGGCCAGGGCAATATCACCACGCGGCGGGCCTTTGGTCTCTCGTTGCTCTTCGGGTTGGGTATTCTCATTACGATTGGGATGATCGGCCTCATTACCGGCCTTGCCGGAAGGATGATCGGCGACATCGGCGGCTATGGTAATTATTTTGTCGCAATTATATTTTTTGCCATCGGTCTTAACTTGCTGGATATTCTGCCGCTGCCTTTTATGGAAGGCGGCGCGAATCCCAATTATCAGCGGAAGGGATTGCTGGCCGCTTTCGTGCTGGGTCTTTTATTCGGCATTGCACTGGGACCTTGCACGTTTGCTTACATGGCTACGATGCTGGGCGTTGTTTTCAGTATCGCTTCGACGAAAATTGTTTTTGCGCTTTCGCTTCTTCTGGCATACGGTATCGGACACTGCGCTGTCCTGGTTTTGGCCGGCACTTTTACTGAAGTCGTCCAGCACTACCTCCGCTGGACGGAAAAGTCGAGAGGTGCGCTGATCCTGAAAAAGATTTGCGGCGTCCTGGTGGTTTTGGCTGGTGTCTATCTGATTGCACTGAACTGGATTTAAAGCATTGACGGGAAGATGATGAAACGAAGGGTCTTGTTTTTATGCACCGCGAACTCCTGCCGCTCACAGATGGCAGAGGGTATGGCCAATTGTTTCTTCGGCGATCGGGTTGAGGCATTTTCCGCCGGCACTCAGGCCTCTTTTGTTAACCCGACGGCGATTGAAGTGCTGAAAGAAATCGGCGTTGATATTTCAAACCATCAATCCAAGGTTCTTTCGGTATTCGATGGACAGCGTTTTGATGATGTGATCACGCTTTGCGGCAGCGCGAATGAAGTCTGCCCGCTGTATATCGGAGGGACGAAAAGGACGCATCTCGGCTTTGACGATCCGGCCAAGACTAGCGGCACGAAGGAGGAAGTCCTGGGCGAGTTCCGCCGTGTGCGCGATGAAATAAGAAAAGAGTTGGCATTATTATTTTCCGGCAAAGATTGATCGATATTCAGAACGGGAGTATAAATCCATGCAGGCAAAGATCAGTCAAATCAGTGTAGGCGGTCATCTCACGGGAGTCGTCGGTCTTGATGAAGCCCTGAGCGAAGTGGCGGGGTCATTAAAGAAAGATGCCGGCGAGACCGAAATTGCCCGGGAGATCATGCGCTGGATTGCCGAAAAGAATTATATTCCCGACAAACTGCTGCCGGCTTATAGTGCGGCTGTCATCCGGGAATACAAAAAATATCTGGGGCAGGCTGTCGAGGAAGAACGATCTGATGAGTTGCGGGTTGTCATTTTAGGCCCCGGCTGTTACCAGTGCACGTCTCTGGAAACAGGGGTGCGGGATATCATGGCCGAAATGAATCTGGCAGGAGATCTGGAGCACGTAACCGATGTGCAGGAAATTGCCCGGTACGGCGTTATAGGGGTCCCGGCTCTCGTGATCAATAAGAAAATCGTTTCCACGGGCGTTGTCCCGGACAAGAAAAAAATCCGCGAGTGGCTTGCGGAAGCGGCGGGGCAATGCGGCATGAAATAATCATTCTATAGAAAGCAGGTTCGCTCTATATTATTTTATGGGCTGCATAAAAAGAGACACCATCGAAGAAAGGAGAATTCCAAAAATGAATGAACAGAATCTACCCCAAGCAGAGCCGAAGCGGTTAAATGTGTTCGAACGATATCTCACGGTGTGGGTGTTGATCTGTATGGTGGTTGGTGTGGCTCTGGGCAAATTCCTGCCCGGGCTTATTGCATCGCTCAGTGCCATGGAGTTCGGCAAAGGCTCTCAAGTCAACGTGCCTATTGCCATTCTGATCTGGCTCATGATTTTCCCGATGATGCTGAAGATCGACTTCGGGTCCTTGGGTGGCATCGCGAAAAAACCCAAAGGGCTGCTCGTGACCTTGTTTGTCAATTGGCTGGTGAAGCCCTTCAGCATGGCCTTTCTGGCCTGGATTTTTTTCCATTTTATTTTTTCGGCCTGGGTTGATCCGGAGACGGCCAAGAGTTACACGGCCGGTCTCATTATCCTGGCCGCGGCCCCCTGCACGGCGATGGTCTTCGTCTGGTCGTATCTGACGGATGGCGATCCCGCCTACACGCTGGTGCAGGTCGCGGTGAACGACCTCATTATGCTTGTCGCTTTTGCGCCGATCGTCATGTTTCTGCTCGGGGTGGCCAATGTGATTGTCCCTTCCAAAGTGCTGATCACGTCGGTCGTCGTCTTCATCGTTATTCCCCTTGCTGCCGGTTATATCACACGTACTGCCTTATTGAAGGTCTACGGCAAGGAATGGTTTGAGAATAAATTTCTGCCCGTGTTTCATCCGGTGACCGTTGTCGCGCTTCTTTTGACGCTTTTGCTTATTTTTGCCTTCCAGGCGGAAAACCTTACCACAAAATGGGTTGCGGTGATTCTGATTGCCGTGCCGATTATCATTCAAGTTTATTTTAATTCCGGTTTGACTTACATGCTCATGCGCGCCTTCAAAGTTCAGCACAATGTGGCATCGCCGGGGGCACTCATCGGAGCAAGTAATTTCTTTGAATTGGCCGTGGCTGTGGCCATCACGCTTTTCGGCCCGAGTTCCGGAGCGGCGCTGGCTTGCGTGGTCGGCGTATTGGTGGAAGTGCCGGTCATGTTATCCGTCTGCAGTATCTGCAACCGGTCCCGGCCCTGGTACAGCCGCGTATTGTCCGGGCCGCAGGCGGACGTTTGTGAAAATCGGTAGTCCGGCAGTGTCCAAATGTGAACGTTGCGCCGGCATAGAAACCGGTGGGGGATGTAACTCTAATTCGTAGGGGAGGTAAGTTTTAGAATGGTCAGGATGATTAAATTACCGTTGCTTGTTGTCTGTTGTTTGGGTCTGAATATCCTGTTGGCTTTTTCGGGTTCTTTTACGGAGGCTTTTGGGCAGGATGCCGACCGGATGATTCCGTCTGTCGGCAAAGGTCCCTATGAAGTGATCATGTATTCCGACTATTTCTGCCCGCCCTGCAGGACGATTGATTTGAAGGCCGAGCCGCTGTTGAAGGAATTGCTGGTGACGGGAAAGGTGAAAATTACGTTTGTCGATGTTCCGTTTCATAAAGAGACGCCGCTTTATGTCCGTGTTTTTCTTTATGCCGTAAACGCCGGGGCAGGCGATGAAGAAATATTGCGCGTCCGCCGGATCCTTTTCGTTGCCGCCCAGGAAAAGCGGATTGACGACCGCGAGGCGCTTATGGCCTATATGAAAGAGCAGAAGGTTGCCTTGAAGTCCTTTGAGGTGAAGCCCGTCTTCAGCCGGCTGAGCCAGATGATTAAACAATATAAAGTCGATGAGTCGCCGACATGCGTCATTCGCTACTCGGCCACCGATGAAAAGAAATACGGCGGAACGGAAGAAATCTGGGATGGGTTGACGAAATTAAAAACGCATCTGACGAACGGGAATAAATAACGCAGGGTAAGCCGGAGCGGTCACAAACAGTTCTGAAAGAGTGGCGGATATGTCAGAATGTCCCAGTTTACGGTGAAGCATTCTGTTGTTTTAACATTAAGATATTGAGCAGGTTACCAGCTCCGGACATGGATAGATACTATCCAAGCGGATATCTCAACTGCATATGTTTTACCCAGACCGCGCAAGGACTGTTTCCAAATTGGTATCCAGCTTTAAATAACTTCATAAAATTATCATGTTACATTTTGCATTTCCCGGGCATGCTCCTTGCGTAACACAATGCCGGTAATTACTATAGTCAAAACATCAATATGAATAATTTTTGGATGAACAACCGTCCCCGTCCATCGGATCAAATGGAGAAAGGATTAACACAGTGGCATTAATCAAAGCACAGAACATCACGAAAGACTATCAGACAGAAGACGTGGTGGTTCATGCCCTCCGGGAGGTGGACTTTGAAATCGAACCCGCCTCGTTCGTTTCGTTTGTCGGGCCTTCGGGCAGCGGCAAGACGACCATTCTTAATCTCATCGGCTGCCTGGACAAGCCGTCCGCCGGGAACCTGCGCATCGCGGATACAGATGTCATCGGCCTGGGGCGCAAGGAAAGCGCCGCCTTCCGGGGCAAACATCTCGGGTTTATCTTTCAGGACTTCAACCTGATTCCCGTTCTCACGGTTTACGAAAATATCGAATATCCGCTGATCATGGTCCAGAACATCGCCCGCGAGGAGCGTGAGGAGCGCATTGCCCGCCTGTTGGCCGCTGTCGATATGAGGGATCAGGCCCACAAATACCCGCATCAGGTATCGGGCGGCCAGAAGCAGCGGGTCGCCATCGCGCGGGCGCTGGTGACCAATCCCGCCCTGGTCCTGGCTGACGAACCCACAGCCAATCTTGATTCGCAGACAGCCTATGCCGTGATCGGGCTGATGAAGAAAATGCGCGACGATTTCGGGACGACGTTTATCTTCTCCACCCACGATACCAAGATCGTCGGTGAGGCGGAAGTTATCTTCCGGTTGGAAGACGGCAGGCTGACTGCAAAAGAGATGAGAGGAGGGGCAAAGTCATGATGAACCTGTTTAAAATTGCCATCCGCAATCTCATCCGCTACAAACGAAGAACTCTGCTGACGGCATCACTCATCACCATCGGGGTTGTTTTCGTTCTCGTCTTTGTCTCGATCACCGGCTCTTTCAAATCCATGATGATCGGACAGATCACCGATTCCATGCTGGGGCATCTCCAGATCCACCGCAAGGGGTATGTTGCTTCCATTGACAATCTGCCCCTGAATCTCAATATGAAACCCAAGGCCTATGCAAAGATTGCCTCTGTGCTCGGACAAACGCCGGAAGTGGCCGCTTTTTCACCCCGCCTGAAATTCGGGGGCATGTTCAGTAACTTTACGGAGACGACCAATATCCGCTTAAACGGCATCTATCCGGACCGGGAGTTTAAAACCGTTCCTTTATTGCCCTCACGAATATCCGAGGGGAAAAAGACTCTGAACCGCGGCGAAATATGGGTTCCGGCGCTGCTGGCAAAAGGCCTGAAGGTCAAGCTGGGCGACACGGTTGTTATTGTGGCGACCAACGCGGACGGCTCCGTCAACGGCAAGCAGTTTATTGTCTCCGGGATTCTGGAGAGCGCCACGGGGCCGGGCGGACGTGACGGATATATTCACATTGAGGATGCTGCCGAAGTTCTCCGCATGCCGGAGGCGGAAATAAGCGAAGTGGCGATCCGTCTCAAAGATTTCGGCCGCCTTCCCGCAGCCGTTAAACGTCTGGAAGGAAAACTTGCAGGCGTTGTAAACCCGGAGGGGAGGCCGATGTTCGAGGTGCACTCGTGGGAACAGCTCTCGCCGTTCTTCAACATCGCCCGGATGATCGACGTCATGACCTTCTTTATCAAAATCATGCTGATTGCGATTGTTCTCATCAGCATTATGAATGTTATGATTATGGCTGTTTATGAACGGATTCGGGAAATCGGCACGATCGCCGCCATCGGCACGCTGCCCGGAAGAATCCGTTCCATGTTCATCATCGAGGGGTTCTGCCTCGGTATCGTCGGCGCCGTGATTGGCGGTCTGCTGGGCAGTGCCGTTATCCTGATCGTCAATCTTGTCGGCATCCGCTTTGATTTCGGCCAGCAGCAGGGGCTTCTGTTGAAGGCGACCCTGCAGCCGTCTGATTTGCTGACCGTATCCATTATCGTTATTGTTGTCGCCGTGGCGGCGAGCCTCCAGCCGGCCGTTAAGGCATCCAGGATGGAGCCGATTGAGGCCCTGCGCCATGTTTAATCTCAAGGGAGAATAATATGATTAAAAAAATATTGCTGATTATCCTGTTGATTGTATCTGTCGCCTGTCCCGTCTTTGCCTTGGAGGGCAAGGCGCTTCTTACGCAGGTGGACAGAAACCTTTCTCCCGAATCCTACGAGTCGTATCGGAAGCTGATCAATATCGAACCCGACGGCAGGAAGAAGGAATTTACGCTTTTCACGGTGAAGAAGGGCGTTGATAAGGTTGCCTCCGTATTTGTCGCTCCGGCCAGTGAAAAAGGCCGCAGCACCCTGCGGCTGGGCGATAATATGTGGCTCAATATCCCTAATGTCGGCAAGCCGGTTCGCATCACCAGTCTGCAATCCGTCGTAGGCGGGGTATTTAACAATGCCGATATTCTTCAGTTGGATTACGCCGCGGAATACGATGTGGAAAAGGTGGACGAGCAGGGTAAGGAATATCTTCTCTACCTTAAGGCTAAGACCAAAACGGTGGCCTATGACAGGCTCAAAATTTGGGCAGACAAGGACAAAAAGCTGCCGACAAAGATTGAATGCCTGACGGAGAAAGACATGCTCATCAAAACCCTCTACTTTAAGGACGTAAAAGATTTCGGCGGCGGCATCGTCCGTCCGGCCGTCATTGAAACGGACAGCCCCCTTTATAAAAATTACAAGTCCGTCATGATTTACGCCAAAGTCAAAAAGAAAATATTCAAGGACGAGGTTTTCACGCTGACCTTCATGCCGAATCTGGAATCACTGCGACAATGAAACGGTGGGTTATCTTTTTACTAATAGTGTTTTGGCTAATCCCGGCAGACCTGTGCGCCGAGGAGTCATACACCTTTGATCCCGGCGAAACAGAGAAGAAACCCTATCATGTCGGAGGATACATTGAATTCAAACCCATTCTCTTCGGACTCGATCGCGATGCCGCCTTTTATAAATTGCGCTTCTTTGACAATCCCCGGGGACGGAATCTGCTCGAAGCCAACGGCAGAATTCAACTGGAGGGCAGCTATGAGAAGAATATCTTCCGGATTTATGCCAAGACCAACACGGATCTGAAGTCATCATATTCAGGAGAATCGGAAAGATCAACCTTCTATGAACTTTATGGCTCCGTGAAGCCGTCGGCGAGTCTGAAATTCGATGCGGGTAAGAAAACCATGAAGTGGGGGAAGGGCTATGCCTGGAATCCCGCCGCATTTGTTGACAGGCCGAAAGATCCTGACGATCCGGAACAGGCATTGGAGGGATATATCGTTGCGACGGCGGACTATATCAAAAGCTTCGAAGGGCCGCTAAAAACACTTTCCGTGACGCCCGTTCTCTTTCCCGTTTACGATCATGTGAACGGCGATTTCGGCAATAACTACAAGCTGAACTTTGCGGGCCGCATTTATTTCCTGTTGTATGACACGGATATCGATTTGATGTTCATGGCCGGCGGCAGCAGGCCGGACCGTTACGGCTTCGATTTTTCGCGCAATATCACGACCAATCTGGAAATTCACGGCGAATATGCCTATGCGGCAAACAGTGTGAAAAATGTCATCGACTTAACAGGCATGCCCCGGCAGATCGAGAAAGGGGCGCACAGTTTTCTCATCGGTCTGCGTCATTTGACGGCATTCGATCTGACGACGATCATCGAATTTTACCACAACGACGCGGGTTTCAGCGTGGATGAAATGACGGGATTTTATGGCCTTATTAATCGCAGCTACGCCGTCTATCAGGCGACGGGCAATGCGGCCGGGCTTGCCCAGGCGCAGCTTCTGGCTGATTCCGGTTATGCCCGCGCCAACGCCATGCAGAATTATCTATATGTCCGATTCAGCCAGAAGGAGCCCTTCGACATCCTTTATTTTACGCCGGCGCTCACGGGGATGCTGAACACGGATGATAGAAGCTGGTCCGTGACGCCGGAGCTGCTCTATACGGGCATCACCAACTGGGAATTCCGCCTCCGCGCCGGTTTGATAGCCGGCGCAAGAAATTCAGACTTTGGCGAAAAGCAAAACGACTACCGCATTGAGTTGCGAATCGGCTACTACTTCTAAACAGGCCTTCGGATCATCGAAAAATCCTCTGAAAAAGAATAATCCAACCTTGTTTTTTTTGCAGTCATTTATATATTTGAAAATGAAATAATTCGCCGGCTGGCTGTGTTCAAACTGAGCGATCGCGTCCATCTTATTGAGAATACTCGCGTACAAGGAGCCGGAGCAAAAGCCGTTCGTGTCTTTTAATAAATCAGCGAGGTGCCATATGCAGACTAAACAGAATGTCGTTGAACAACTGCTTTCCGGAAGCGGAGTGCGCATCAACGGAGATCAGCCTTGGGACATCCGGGTGCATGATGAACGGTTTTACGGACGCGTCTTGCAGGACGGTAGTCTGGGGCTTGGTGAAGCCTACATGGAGGGGTGGTGGGATTGCGGGCGCATCGATGAACTGGTCCGCCGACTTCTCGCGGACAACTTGGCGGAACGGATACGGGGGGACCTGCGAGCGGTATTGTTTTACCTGACGGCACGGCTTTTCAACCTGCAGTCGCCGTCGCGAGCCGGTATTATTGCCCGCCGACACTACGACCTGGGCAACGATCTGTTCTTTGCTTTCCTGGATCCCCACAATCAATACAGATGCGCGTACTTCAAAGGGACGGAGGATTTAGCTGAGGCGCAGGAAATGAAGCTTGACCTTATCTGCCGCAAGCTGGATTTAAAGCCTCAGGATCGTCTTCTGGACATCGGCTGCGGCTGGGGCGGCCTGGCCCGATGGGCCGCCGAGCGCCATGGATGCGAGGTGACGGCCGTCAATATATCCCGTGAGCAGATTCAATACGCTCGCGACTATTGCCGGAATCTGCCGGTGACAATCCTTGATAAAGATTATCGGAAAATCGACGGGACATTTGACAAAATTGTCTCTGTCGGCATGTTTGAACATGTGGGCATGAAGAATTATCGGACGTTCATGGAGGTGGCGGAGCGCTGCCTGAAAAAAGGAGGGCTTTTCCTTCTCCACACCATCGGCTCCAACGCTTCCAAGGTTAACGGGGACCGCTGGATCAATCGCTATATCTTCCCCAACGGGATGCTTCCCAGCCTCGACCAGATCAGCAAAGCCGCTCAAGGGCTCTTCGTCATCGAAGACGTCCAAAATCTGGGCACGCACTACCAGAAAACGCTGCAGTCATGGAACGAGCGGTTTCAGAAGGCCTGGCCCGGTTTGAGCAAGACGTATGACCGGACGTTCAAGCGAATGTGGGAATTCTATCTGATGGCCTGTGCCGGCGCGTTCGCCGCGAGGCATATCCAGGTCTGGCAGATCGTTATGTCCAATGCCAGAGCGCAATTGCCGCAATGCCGGTTTGCATAGCCGGATAAAGACTCGCGCAAATTCTATTTCGGATACTAGGGAAGGATGGACTCATGAAATCATTCTGGCTGTGCTTTGTTCCGCTTTTTGTGGCCGTGGACGCCATCGGGCTTTTGCCGCTGTTTATCAATCTGACCGAAGGCATGGGAAAAAAGGTTGTCCGGAAGATCATCCTGCAATCCATGATCACGGCGCTGGCGGTCGCGCTTGTTTTCATCGCCGTGGGCATGGGAATTTTTCGATTCCTGAATATTTCCGTTGCTGATTTTATGATCGCGGGCGGAACGCTGCTCTTCGGTATTTCCGTTCGCGATATCCTGACGACGGACAAAAAACTCCTGGAAGTGGACACCGAAAGTGTGGGAGCCGTGCCGATCGGCGTGCCGCTGATTACCGGTCCGGCTGTGCTGACCACATCGCTTTTACTGATTAATGAACATAGCGCAGTGATCACATCGCTGGCCCTTGCCGCGAATATCCTGATTGCGGGAAGTATGTTTCTTATGGCGCCGCTCATCTACAGGGTGCTCGGCAAAACGGGCTCAAAAGCCATATCCAAGATCATCAGCCTACTTCTGGCGGCGATCGGTGTCATGATCGTCCGCCGGGGGATCGCCATCTTCATCACGCAGGGAATTCAGTTTTAACGCCATCCCCGGCAAGCATTTGTGATGCTTTGCAGACGTTTACGCCCGGCGGCGGCGGAAAGATTTCCGCCGCTGTCAACTTGATGAAATGTGTGGATCCCGCGTTCACCGCGGCATCGTCGACTGAGAGCTAAAACACCGCTACGGCAAATATTTGAACGACACTCTCAGTTTCACGCGATATTCGACCACTTTACCTTCTTCGACTCTCATGTCCAGTTCCTTGACTTCCGCGACGCGAACTTCTTTGAGGCTTTTGGACGCGGTTTCCACCGCCTTTTTCGCTGCGTCTTCCCAGGATTTTTCACTGCCGCCGATGATCTCAATGACCTTATAGATACTGCTCATGATTCTTCTCCTTTCTGCCGAACGGTTTTTAGTCCTCTAAACGTTACACACCGGCATTTAAGCCCGGCAACAATAGATATAAACGGACCGCCGCAAAGGATTGGTCCGCAAACGCAAAGGCGAATGGCGATGGAGAAGCAGCAGCCCATGACAAAAAGAAACGTCAAAATGAATGTCAAAAAGAAAATATTTGAAGAAAGCGGATTAAGCGATTGTCAACCAGCATTCAGACGGCCGGAGGAAACGACCGCGAAGATCAACGGCAGTTGTATTATAGCTCCATTACGGAGTGCGTCAAGCGAAGAATAGAAAGCGGCTTCCCGATCCGGAAGCCGCTGATGCTTGTTAAAGCGAGATGGAGAGAAGCCTCTAACCGGAATTGATTAATCTTGTCAAAAGGCTATAAAATTTTACCCCGCTTCAAATGCGAAAATCAATGCCCGCAAGATGAGCAGTTCGATGACGAGCAGGACGAACAGCCGGAACTTGACGGCGCGCCGGTCGATACGGAACTTCCCGAACCCAGGGATCCGTATTTACCTTTACTGACTTTGGAAATCATTTTACTGGTCTTCTTGGATTTGCACTTCGGGCAGACGGCATTAGGCTTTTCACTGAGGCTCAGCGTGACCACCTCGAATTGTTTTTTGCATTTATCGCACTGGTACTCATAAATCGGCATAGCTTTTAATCCTTAGATGTATTTGCCGCAATTTATAGATTTAATTGGAAAAAGTCAATAGCCGGGAGGTGTTTCGCTGAAATTGTCCATTGACATACCGGCGCCTTCTTCTTATACTGCGCCCCATCGAAAGCATGATTCAAAAGCAAAATCATTTGCTTAAAGGAAAGGATCCCATGACGGTAAAAGATAAGACAAAATCCATTTTTACGAAGTCCATCCATGCGGGGGAAGATCGGGCGCGCTATGCCGATTCCATCACCACGCCGATCGTCCAGTCCTCGACCTATTCCTTCAAGGACAGCAAGGAAATTGAAGCCTACACCAAGAACGACAAAAAACGCTATGAATACGGCAGATACGGAAATCCGACGGAAAAAGTCGCAGAAAGGCGCCTGGCGGAACTCGACGGGGCCGAAGAAGCGCTGATGTTTTCGTCCGGCATGATGGCCATTACCACGACTATCCTGGCGCTGGTGCAGTCCGGCGACCATATCGTGATTACCGATGACTGTTACGGAAAAACTCTGGAATTCTGCCGGTCTTATCTCAAGCGGTTCGGCATCGAATGCACGATTGTGCCTTTCGGCGACTACGAGGCGATGGATGCCTCCATCCGGAAAAAGACGCGTTTCATTTTTTCGGAGTCTCCGACCAATCCGTACCTCAATGTGTTTGACATGGTCAAATTCAAACAGATCGGCGATAAGCACAAGGTCATTACCATTATCGATTCCACCTTTGCCACGCCGTTCAATCAGCGGCCGCTCGATTACGGCATCGACCTGGTGATCCACAGCGCCACAAAATATCTGGCCGGCCACAATGACATTCTGGCCGGCGTGCTCCTGGGGAAAAAGGAGCTGGTGAGCAAAGTCCGCGAGCTGCACAAGTCCATGGGCGGTGTGATCGACCCGCATTGCTGCTATCTGCTCCTGCGCGGGCTCAAAACGTTTCCGCTCAGAATGAGAGCGCAAAATGAGACCGCGCTCAGGATCGCCGAATATCTGGAGGCGCATCCGAAGATTGAAAGAGCCTATTATCCCTTTCTCCCGAGCCACGCCCATTATCAGATCGCCAAAGAGCAGATGAAAGGCGGAGGCGGCGTTGTCACCTTCACGGTCAAGGGTGATCTGGACGCGTCGAAAAGGTTTATGGATTCTCTGGAGATGATCTACATCGCCCCGAGCCTCGGCGGCGTGGAGACATTGATTACGCATCCCGCCACGGTGACCTATTACCGGTATACGCGCGAACAGCGCTATGAGCTGGGCATTGTCGATAATCTCTTCCGTCTGGCCGTCGGCATTGAAGATCCGGACGATATCATTGCCGACCTGGAAAGAGGATTTGCCAACGTTTAAGTTCATGCTCTAACCCGGGCGCAATCTCTGTGAGCGGTCGAAGCCTTAATGCGTGCAATGACCTTCAAAGTCGTGCATCTTTTGTAAAGTTTCCTGACAGATAAATCGGTTTGGGCGTAAATTTGTGATACGCAACACAGTTAACAGATTCATTCTATGACTATGAACAGAAAAGTTCGGCGGACTGTCCGGTTCTAAAACTCTGGAACAAAACCGCGCGTTCATATTACGAATGTTCATACAAAGGAGGATCTGAAAATGAAAAAAGTGATTTGCGTTCTTTGTCTTTTCTTTTTATTCTTATCTTTTTCCCCTGCCGTTTTTGCTCAGGATAAATCCGAGGGCGCCAAAGCATTTGATAACTATGGTATCTACCTTGGTCTCGTGGGCGGCGTTTCTATTCCCAGCGAAAATACAGACGCAGTTTTCACGTGGGCAAGCGGAAACCAGCAGATTTTCGACACGAAAATGAAATCCGGATTCCTATATGGGTTCAAGGTCGGCTGGCTCACTCCTTTTACCAACAGAATCATGGCCGTGGAACTGGAATATAACCATCTGGAAAATAAATATGACAGCGCAAGTCTGCGAGGGACAGGCCTTGATGGAGATATGAGCGGGAAAATATCGATCCATCAACTCATGCTCAACCTGCTGGCTAGAAAGCCATCGGGCAAATTTCATCCCTATGTTGGTCTTGGGTTAGGCTACGCTGATGTAAAGGTCGATAGCCACGACTTCTCGCTCCCTGCCATTCCATTTCGGTTGTTGTATTCCGGTGGTTCGGCCGGAGTTTTAGCTTATCAGGTAATGCTGGGCATGGATTTTGACGTCTATAAAGATATTTCTGTCGGTATCGGCTATAAGTATATCGCGACCGCTCAGAAAGTTTCATACGAGTCCACACTTTTAACAATTGACCCTCCGCGAAAAGGAACCATGGAAGTGGATTATGGATCGCACAATCTGCTGTTGAGCGTCGCCTATATGTTTTAATTTGTCCGGAAAAGAAGCCAAGGTCGGGAGTTTACTTTAAGCTCCCGGCCTCTTTTTATGCGGAGAGCGCAACTCGTGCCTGAGAGGGATCGGCGGGGTGTTAGTCTCTCTTAGAAAAGGGCCCTTTATTTCCAGGCCTTCACGATGGCGTAAGGGCAGGTGGGGACTTTGAGGCATTGGACGTCGCGAAATCCCGCGGCGAGTAATGCGCAAGCGAGCTCCTTTCCCGAAAAACTTTGTCCGAAGACCACATGACGCAATCCCCAGAAGTGGAGCCAGTCGGGAACGAGTCGCAGCCGGAAGCGTTTTACAAAATTCCGCAGAGCGTCATCCGTTGCTTCTCGGTCGGTTTCCGCAACAATCAGACAGCTGCCGGGTTTGAGCACGCGATGAATTTCCGTGAGTCCGCGATGAGTGTCCGGCCAGTGCTTGATCGATCCGACGCTTACGGCCGCATCAAACATCCCGGAGGGAAACTTCAGCTCCATGGCGTTGCCCTGTTCGAATGAACAATTGTCCGTTCCTTTTTCCCGGCGGTATTTTTCCGCTTCGCGGACCTGTCTGCGTGAGTAATCGACACCGATCACCTGAGCACAAGGATTTTGAGCGGCAAGAAGCGCAGTCAGGTAGCCTTGCCCGGCCCCGACATCGAGAAACAGAGCCCTGCCTGAAATTTTCAGCTCGCGGGCAATGACCTGATTAAGCGGAGTCAGGATGCCGTTGATGCCCCGGTTGTAAAGCGATCCCATGATATCCCACACTTGCCGTGAATCCCGGGCGCGGGTCAAAAGTCTGATCCACAGGGAAGGTCCGGGATCTCCATAAGGGACATCGGGAGGGGGCGGCAGACAGGTCATGAAAGAAGTCTCCAAAAGAAATTTGTCCGGGCTTTATCACAAAAAAGAAAACGGGGTCAAGCGGATGTCAGGACATCTTGATGGCAATGGCCCCGGCCACAATCATGAAAATGGATAAACCGCGTGTAAAGGTGATGCGTTCCTTCATGATCAGGGCGGAAAAAATAGTGCCGAAAAAAATCGAGGTCTCGCGCAGCCCCGCCACGAGGGCCGCCGGCGCCGGATCATTCCCCTGAAGGCATGACCCGACAGTCGCGCCCTTGGGCGTCCGCCAAAACCCGGCGTTTATTTGACATTTAAATAAGCACTGTGTTATTGTAAACATGGTTAGATGTTTTATGTTTTGATAGATAAAAGCAACAATTAAAAATCTCTTATTTCTTCGTTTTGCGTGGGAATATCAGGAGGAGGTGGTCGACAGATAACCCGCTTTATTCACCGAGTTGACATTGTTTCAGTTGCATATTTGCGATATCCTAAATTTAAATGTAATCAAATGGAGGGAGATGAACAATGAAAACGATGATCGGGAAAAGAGTTACAGTTCTCATGTGTTGTATGTTTCTTTTCACCTTGATGGCCGTGAGTCCGTCCTTGGCCTCGGCAGCAAAAGCAAAAAAGATAGACAAAACAGATAAAGCCGCACCCGATGACAGAATAGGTCAGCCAAAGGCAAAGTTTGATTCCAAAATGATGGGAGACATGTCCGATTTCGATCCCACAAAATCGGCAATGGCGGGTACCGTTAAAGGGGACACCATCAAGATTGCCTATGTGAATACCTTTTCCGGGCCGGGCGGCGCGAATGGACCCATCCATATGATGCCGCTTCAGTTTGCCGCCCATGACATCAACAAGCGCGGGGGGATCTGGGTGGACGGAAAAAAGAGACTGATTGAAATTTTCCAGGCCGATCATATGTCCAAACCTGATCAGACCAAGAAAATCTGTGAACGGATGGTTCTCCAGGAGAAAGTTCATTTCCTGGTGGGCACCTCCGGCAGCAACCTGCAGAAGATCATCAACGAGGTGGGCAACAAATACAAGGTAATCTCCGTGAATGAAGGCTCTCTGGCCGATGAACTCCAGGATGCCACGAATTTCGGGCGTTATTCTTTCATGCCCTCGCCGACAACTGATCAGATCGGACGCGGAATGGCCTATTTCTATGGTCAAATCCGCAAGAAAGAAAAGAAGTTCTACATCCTGTGTCAGGACTATTCCTTTGGCCACGGGATGGCGGATTCGTTCAAAGCGGGTCTGAAGGAATATTTTCCGGAGGCCGTGATTGTCGGCGAAGATTATCACAAGCTCTTCCTCACGGACTTTGCCCCCTATCTGGAAAAGATCAAGGCCTCCGGCGCTGAGGTCATCTACACGGGGGACTGGATTCCCGATGCCGCCAATCTTTTGAAGCAGGCCCGCCAGATGGGCATAAAGATTCCCTTTGCCAACCTCTTCATGAACGAGCCCAATTTTCTCCATGAAGTGGGCGTGGAAGGGACAAAAGGTCTGATGAACATCGATGTCTATGATATGCCCAATGCCTTCAAGGATCATCCCGACTATATAAAATTTTACAAGACATGGAACGATGGCTGGAAGAAGGGATGGCCGGCGCCTTTCAATACAAGGCTGTATGAACATGGGACCGGCGGCATCGGTTTATACGGGGTAAGCGGCTACTGGCTTTTCAGCGTTATCGAACGGGCAAAGAGTTTGGACCCCGAAAAGATCATCAAGGTTTGGGAGGGGGACGTCTATCAGTACCCCAACGGCAAAATTGTGAAAATGCGGGCCTGCGACCACAAGACCATCCAGCCCTTGAGGGTTGGCGAATACGTAGCGCCGGCGGAACAGAAGATATCCATGATCATTCCCCCTTATTACTGGTTCCAGGGCGCATCGTCGGTGGGTCCCGCCTGGCTCATTCCGGCCGGCAAGATCCTCCCCCCGATGGACCAGAAGCTGGATCGCTGCAAAGGGAAAAGCGAATGGGGTGAATAAACCTCCAACATGAACAAGACGAAGGGTCCGGCAGAGTGCCCGACCGGGTTGAGCCCTTCGTCCAATGTACCGGGGAATAAACATGTCCGGTCGGCTTGCATTCGCCTTGACCGACCGGACATGGATCACCAGGAAATGATGAATTGGCGGAAGAGGGGTTACCACCGCCTGACGGATTAACTATTTCTAAACTATTTTGCGTAGCTCCCGCTTCAGGACTTTTCCCACGGGGCTTTTCGGGAGCTCTTTTAAAAAGGCAATGGATTTTGGCGCTTTAAACCGCGGCAGCGTTTTCAGGCAGTGGTTGATCAGTTCCTCTTCTGAAGCAGTAGCGCCGGCATGCAATACAACAAAGGCTTTCACTTCCTCGCCATAGAGGGCGTCGGGAATACCGACCACCGCCGCTTCCTGAACCGCCGGATGGGTAAACAAGGCTTCTTCCACGGCGCCGGGAGAGATGTTTTCCCCGCCCCGGATGATCAGATCCTTTTTGCGGCCGGTAATGAAGAGATCACCGTCCTCGTCGAGATGGCCCATGTCGCCGGTATGCATCCAGCCGTTTTTCAGCGTCTCGGCCGTTTCCTCGGGTTTGTTCAGATACCCCTTCATGACGTTCGGGCCGCGAACGCAGATCTCGCCTTCCTGAAGCTTGGGAAGCTCCCGGTCGTTGTCATCAAGAATGCTTATCTCGACATTTTTAATGGCACTGCCAACTGAACCCGGTTTTCTGGCGCTTCCTGTCCGCTGGCGGGTGATGGTGGGAGATGTTTCCGTCATGCCGTATCCCTGATAAAGGCTGCCGCCCAGGGTTTTTTCCACGGCCTTCAATGTTTCCACGCTGAGCGGCGCGGCAGCACTGATCCAGCGGCGGATGGAGCTCAGGTTATGCTTCTGGGGGTTGTATATTTCCAGGAACTTTATAAGCATGGTGGGAACGCCGACAAATTGCGTCACCTTGTGCCGGGTAATGCTCGAAAGTCCCAGCTCCGGATCAAACCATTTGTGGATGATAAGATGCGCCCCCGTAATATTGCATTCGTTCACCATCAGCATACCGTAAATATGATTTAAGGGCAGAGGCACCAGGTAAACATCACTATTGTCCGTCGGCCAGGAGGGCGACCCGTCTTCCAGGTTGGACCCGATATTGCGATGGGAAAGCATGACACCCTTGGGAAATCCCGTCGTTCCCGATGTATACATCAGTACCGCCGTATCATCGGGGCCCATGACCGCCATCTCGAATGCCGCAGACCTGCCGGATAGCATATCTTCAAAAGACACCGTACCGGAGGGCAGAGTTTCGCCGCCCGTGATGATGACATGCTTTATGGTTTTCAGCCCTTTGGCCGCTTCCGCGATCTTCGGATACAGTTCCATATTGGTGATCACGGCAACCGCCCGGGAATCCTCCAGGATATAGCGAATCTCAGGCGCCGAAAGGCCGAAGACCACGGGCAGGAAAACGGCGCCTGATTTGAAAATGCCCATGAAGGTTACGGGAACCGCTGGACTGTTGGGCATAATAGCAGCGACGATATCGCCGCGCTTGATGCCCAGTTTCGCCAGAGAACCCGCGAGGGCATCGGACCGGTTGAATAAGGTCCGATTACTGAACCGCTCTTCGAAGTTCTGCTCTTCGTAAGTTAAGATATCATACTCTCCGAATTTTTCGATGCTCTGCCAACCGTAGCGCGCGTAATTCCAATTCATAAAACCCTCCAGATGCAGTTTTCTATCCGAAATATCTATGCTCCATCTTCCCGGCGTTCACTTGAATGCTTAGCAGACTATTTCTTCCCCCACAGGGATTGTTTCAATTCACTTTTGAGAATCTTGCCCGTCCCGCCTTTGGGCAGGGCATCGCGAAATTCAATCGTTCGCGGGATCTTAAACGGCGACAATTCCTCTTTCCGGCAATGTGCAATCACGTCATCAGCCGTGAGCGTGCATCCGGCCACCGGGACGATGAAGGCTACCGGCGTTTCTCCCCATTTTTCATGGGGTGCCGCCACAACGGCCACTTCCGCGACGGCGGGGTGAGAGGAAATGACGTTTTCCACCTCCACGGAACCGATATTCTCCCCGCCGCTGATGATGATATCCTTCTTGCGGTCTACAATCGTGATATACCGGTCCTCGTTCATCGTCGCGATATCGCCGGAGTTGAGCCAGCCGTTGACAATCGTTTTGGCGGTCTCTTCCGGAAGGTTCCAGTAACCATCGATGACGGAATGGCCCCGCATAATGATTTCCCCCATCTCTTTACCGTCGGCTTTTACGTCGCGACCCTGGCCGTCCACGACCCGTACCTGCGTCAGCATGTCCTCAATGCCCTGGCAGCGCTGCAGACTCTTGCGGTATTCCGGGGAAAGCTCCGTGAGATAGTCCTTCAGATGCGCTGTGGTTCCGCACGAGGCGGTCTCGCTCATGCCGTAACCGGCATTGATCAGGCACCAGGGGAATTTTTCGATCAGCGCCTCCTGGGTACCCTGAAGGAGCGGCGCACCACCGAGAACAATGCGTTCCAGGCTGCTGAGATCATATCGATCCAAGTCTTTGAACTGGGTCAGTGTGTCAGCCATTGTCGGGACCAACTCCACATAGGTTACCTTCTCCCGCTCAATGAGCTCACAGACCAGATCGGGCCGGAACTGCCGCAGCATGATATGGCGGCCGCCCACACCCGTAATCATATGGGCTTTTCGCCAGCAGTTGGCATGGAAGAGCGGTATCGCCTGGAGATAAATAATGCGGTCATTGGCCGCCGCGACGCCGAAGAAGAGGTCCTTCGTTGCCGCGAGCCATAGCATGCGATGGGTCAGGAGCATGCCCTTTGGATTGCCCGAGGTGCCGCTGGTGTAGAACATCTCAGCGGGATCATTTTCGTCGAGGTCGAAGTCTTGAGCAAGGACAGGGGACGCCGCCTCCAGCATCCGTTCGTAATCGGTTCCCGCGATCTTTGCCGGGGATGTCCCCGCGCCATCTCCCGTGAGGATGATCACATGCTCAATGCCTTTGAGGTTTGCTTTTTCAACGAGGCCGCCCAGGTCTTCGTTGATGACAAGGACCCGCGTCCCCGAATCCTTGAGGACATAGGCTATCTCCTTTGGAGAAAGCCGGATGTTGATGGGCAGGAGAATCGCCCCGATTTGGGGCACGCCGAAATGCAGTTCCAGAAGACGGTGGGTATTCATGTCGATCACACCCACCCGGTCTCCCTTGCGGACCCCCATTTTTATCAAGGCATTGGAAAGGCGGTTCACCCGCTGGCCGAACTGGGCGTAAGTGAACCGCAGATCTCCATCAACAACGCCGACCTTTTTCCCATACTGGGAAACCGCTCTTTTCATGAAATCTGTAGCCAATAGTGGAATAAACATCTTTCACCTTTCCATCATCTTTTGTTTACGGCGCTCCATAAATCAGATTGGGGAGGAACAGGGCGATCTGCGGAAAGATCGAACAGATGATCAATCCCAGGATCTGAAGCAGTACATAGGGAATGATGGCCATATAGATATCCTTGATATAGACCCCCTCCGGAGCGATCGCCTTGAGGTAGAAGAGGTTGTAGCCGAAGGGGGGCGAGATGTAGGCCACCTGCATATTGATGACAAAGATGACGCCGAACCAGACAGGATCATACCCCATGGCCTCGACGATGGGCATCGTGAGGGGTGCGGTGATCATGACGATGGCTCCCGGATCCAGCAGGCACCCCATAACGAGGTAAAGAAGCTGGATCAGGATAAAGACGCCCCAGTACCCGCCGGGCATCTTTTCAATTACCGTACGGATGAAATCGTCCGCGCCCAGGGCCATGTAAATCGTGGAGAAGCAGTAGGCCCCGATGATGATCCACATCACCATTCCTGTGTATTTCAAAGTCTGCAGGGAGACGCTACGGAAGGTCTTCCAGTTGAGAGAGCGGTTATAGACCATCAGTCCCAGACTCCCCGCCGCCCCGACTGCCGAGCCTTCCGTTGCGGTGCAGATGCCGGCGAAAATGGAGCCGAGGACCACTATGATAAGAACCATGGGCGGGATGACCGGTATCGTGGCATGCAATTTTTCTCTAAAGGTACGTTCGCGCTCGCCTGTCTCCTCGATCGGACCGTCTTCCGGTTTAATCTTGCACCGGATGAGGATATAACTGCAGTAGAGGACGGCCAGGAGAAGCCCGGGGCCAAGGCCGCCGGCGAAGAGCCTGCCCACGGAGACCTGGCAGATCATGCCGTAGATGATCATGATGATGCTGGGCGGGATGAGAATGCCCAGGGCTCCGCCGGCTCCGACGGCCCCAAGGGCCATTTTTTTGTTATACCCGCGGCTCAACATGGCGGGCAGCGCGATAAGACCCATGGTAATCGTTCCGGCGCCGCCGATGCCCGTCATGGCGGCAAAGATCGTGCAGACGATGACAGCGGCCACGGCCAGCCCGCCACGCACCTTTCCCGCCCAGACATGGACGGCGGAAAAGAGCCGGTCGGCCATCCCCGATTCCTGAAGGACTGAGCCCATGAGGATGAACAGCGGGATGGCCAGAAGTCCGAAGGACATCATCACTTTCCCGAAGATCAGGTTGGGAATGACGCCCATGGCATGCGGACCCCAGAGAAAAAAGGTGAAAACGCAGCCAATAGCCCCGAGAACAAAGGAAATGGGTAAACCCGAGATGAGGCCCAGAGCCATAGCGGCAAAAAGCAATACGGTAATTATTCCAGTATCCATTAGTCATCTATTCCTTTCCGGTTTACTGCAAGATAAATGTCGGAGATCAGGTTTGCTATACCCTGAAGAAGCAGCAAAAACGCGCCCAGAGGAATGGCCAGCTTGATCGGCCACAGCGGCGGCGCCCAGTCGCTTTGAGATATTTCCAAATTCATGACCGAGCGGAAGGCGAATTCCCATCCAAGCCAGATGATGGTGATGCAAAAAGCAAAGAAAAATGGAAAAGACATGACGTTCATAATTGCCTTCTGCCGCGATGTACGATTCATATAAAACAGATCCATGTTGACATGGCCGCGATAACGCAGCGTATATGCCCCGCTTAAAATGCTCAGTGCGCCGAAGACCATGACGCTGGCCTCATGGGCCCAGATCGTGGGATGATTGAAAAACGTCCGGGCAATGATTTCCCACATGATGATGAATGTGAGGATCCAGGCCAGCCACATGAGGATTTCGCCGCTGATGTCACTGATTTTATTAATAAGTCTTACAAAAGAACGCATGATCCCCCCTTGGTCCAGTAGAAAGGATTGTTTGATAAATTAAGTCTCGAATACCTGTCGGCACAATCGAAGGTGTGATTGACGCGGATCCGATTTGTCCCGTGTTCCACCGTTATTCCGTCAGGAATGAAAAAAGGGGGGAAAGCAATTTACCTTGTTTCCCCCCTTTTTCTTTTATTTCATATAACCCATTTCCTTCATGTACGATTTCGTCATTTTGACCAATTCCGCCGACTCGGGGCTCTTCTTGGCCTCATCATCCCAGATGGAATAGGCTACTTCTTCCGCCTTTGCCAGATCGGCTCCCTTCAGCACGTTAAACTTGACGCCTTTCTGGGCCATCTTGTTGAGGCCCCACTGCTCGCCGGTCCAGTTTTGATTATAGGTCATATCCATGCCCGCCTTGATCATGGCCATTTCCAGCGCTACCTGTAAATCCGGCGGCAGAGACTCCCAGACTTTCTTGTTGACCAGCACCGTCAGGTGGTTGACCGGCATCAGCGACGGCAGGAGGTAGAATTTGCAGACGTCATAGATCTTCATGCTGTACATCCCCATGGCGCCGCCCCAGGTTGCGCCCTGGATGGTTTTTGTCTGGAGGGCGCTGTAGGCCTCTTCGCCGGGGACATACACGCCCTGGCCGCCCAGCCGCTCCACCCAGGTAATCATGAGACCGGAGGCGCGGACTTTTTTGCCTTTCAGATCGGAGAGCTTATTGATGGGTGAGTTGAACATCAGCGCTGCCGGCCAGCAATCCGCGCCGGCGGTAAGATAATGCACGCCGTGCCTGGCATAGACCTTCCGGAGGACGTCAATGGCGCGCCATCCGCCGAACATATTAGGCAGCTTCTTGCCGTACATGAAGTTGTACATTTCGCCGGGCGTCCGAATGCCGAAGGGAAGGCCGTATTCCACACTCGCTTCCGGAATGACGCCTTTGAAATAAATCGAAGGCATGCCGATCATGTCGACAACCCCTGATTTGACGGCATCGAGAGAATCAGCGCTCTTGACAAGGTCGCCGCCCCAGAACATCTTAACCTTGAGCCGCCCGTTGGTCATGGCGGGGAGCGTCTTTTCAAACATTTCAGTGTAATAGGCCATGCCGGGTTCGGATGCCACCCGCATCTGCTGGTATTTCAGCGTGTATACCTTTTCCGCAGCCACGCCGGCCATGGACATGGCAAAGAATAAGACTACCGCCAACATCACAATCCCTACTCCTCTTTTCTTCATGACACCCTCCTTTGCAATAAATTAAAGTCCCGTACGGATATCGATCCGCCCCTCAGTAAAGCTGAGCCTTAAGGACCGCCGACCGAGCGGTTCCATATTTATGATGCCAGGTCAATTCCCCGTTTAAAGATTTCCCCTGCCGCTGTTTTCGGCAGTTCATTTAAAATTCTTATAATACGTGGATATTTGTAAGATGCGACACGGTCCTTGAGGTATTGCTTCAAATCTTCAGCCGTTGTCCCGGCTCCCCGATAAAGAACAATCGCCTCGGCCGTTTCTCATCCGGCCCTCCTCATCGTTATGAAATGTCAGGTTGCTGCCATTCCCCGGTTGACGAATGCCCGTCCGGAGAAGAAAGGATTCAGAAATGTGTTTCATGCTGCTGATCTGTTTTTCGATCATGGGTAAAAAATTAGTCGAATGAGGGATCAAAAGCAATACCAAATATGTGTTATGTATATATTACATTAAATATAATATATCAGGCCAGGGAGCCCAGGTGAGATCTGAGGTTCGCCTTCGTTTTATTGAGCCCCAGTTTGTTGCGAAGACGCCAGCGATGGATATCCACCGCACTTTTAGAGACGTTCATCAGATCGGCAATCTCTTTGCTGGTCTTGCCTTCTTTGATAAAGTTGGCAATCTGAATTTCCTTGGGCGTGAGATTCCGGTATTTGGATGAGATCTTGCGGGAGAAGGGCGAAATAATGTCCATCAGGTTGGATTCCATGATATCGACATAGGCCATGGCCTTTGAATCCATACGGCTTTTTTTGAGTTTATTCATATAGGGCATCACGAACGCCTTTACATTGGAAAGCACTTTCTCTTCCAGTTCTTCCCGATCGCCTTCTCTTTCTTTCAGCAGAACTCTCAAAGTGGTATTCAACTCTTTGAGGCTGCGGGACTTGATTTGCAGCTCCCTCTCTCTTTTTTTGAGGACTTGCTCCGCTTCTTTCCACCCCGTTATATCCGTAAAGGAAGCGACGCTTTTTTTCGTTCCCGGAATCATATCGACGGTCAGGAACACATGGCGAATCCGGCCTTCGGCGTCAATAATGTCATGTTCGTAATTTCTCGGAGGGGCGGCAGGATCGCGTCGTCTCAAGATATGATACTTTCCCAATCGGGCAATATCGTTAGGCGCCACGTATTCCGTCCATTTCCTTTTTCCCTCCCATTCGGCTCTCCTGTATCCCGTCATTTTCTCGAATTCGGAATTGAGCAGGGAGATGGTTTTATCCGCTTCGATGATAATAGTTGCCGTGCCGGTGGTTTCGAAAATGGCGCGATAGATATTTTCCGACTCCTGCAGTTTTTCACCGACTGTTATCCGTGGTGTAATGTCCCGGGAATTGGCCAGAATCGCCGGTTGCCGTTTAAACGTGGTGGATGTGACGGTTTCCATCACCCAGCAGATCTTTCCCTGTTTCGTTACAATGCGGAATTCGTAAGGGGTGGTGCGAACGCCGGCAAGCATGTCGATGGCATTTTTTCTGGCCATTTTGCGATCATCGGGATAAATAATGGAGATGGATTGTTTGCCGACGAGCTCTTCTAATTTATAACCCATAAAGGATAGCGCGATGGGGTTGATCATACGGAATCTGCCGTCCTGAGATACATAAATACCAGTCAGGGCTTGATTCCAAGCCGTTTTATAAATATCCGTACTCTCGCGCAGCGACTGCATCAGGTGCTTTTCCCGCCGCAGTCTTTCTTGCAGCAAAGCGATATCCCGATGTGATGGATCAATTGACTTCTTCATGTCGATGGCCACTCGGCGTTTAATTCCGCTCACGCGGGACGAGCGTTGATTCCCTGTCGCTTGCTGCGAAATAATGATGTTCATTTCATGCCTCGACAGCTTGCTGCTAGGTGGTTGATTTAGACTTTACGAAACGCGTTTACCAATGCCGAATTTTCCTGCTTGTCCGTGTGAGTCTATTAACACAGCTTTCGGGTGATGTCGAGATTAACCGAAGTGTCAGACGGCGAATAGAGTGAGCGGAATCGTCTGCTATCGCCTTTCCGGCACGGGTTCAGTTTGATCCCTTTTGCTTATGCGCAGACTCAAGATATTAAATCCTCTCCGAATGATCAGGCCTTTGCAGGTTCCCATAGGGATAGGCCTTGTTCAGCGGGGGTGGGCCAAGAAGTGCGAGAGCGACAGGGGGCGACCCGTGTGGCGACCGGGGAGTGAGTGGCCCGGGCGGTGCGGCATTGACGGCGCTGGCGTTAAGATTTTTGTGCGTCAGCATAACGCCCTTGGGCGACGATGTCGTGCCCGTGGTATAGAGAATCACCGCCGGATCGCGAGCACAAGATGTCTTCGATTTTTGCTGACTGTCTACGCTTTGTCCTCCAGTAAATCAATATGCCCTTTTTGCGTGAAGATTTTCAAAATTTCAAACCAGATGATGCTCACGATTCCGGCAATGAGCGCCAGGCAGAAATCAATGGCATGCATAGGGGCAAAGTGGAATATCCGTTGCAGGAAGGGCACAAAAATGACCAGCGCCAGGAAGACGAGCGCTCCCCCCAAAACCCACGCCAGTGCCGGGTTAGGCGATTTGAACGACGAGAAGATCGTTCGCGACCAGCTCCGGTTGGTCAGGATAAGGCACAGGTTGGAGATGATCAACGTGACAAAAGCAATAGCCCGCGCTTCATCCGACGGCTGCCCCAGATAGAGGGCGGCCTGGTACACCAGGGCGACCACGATCAGGGCCACAATCCCCTGGGCAAAGCTTATGGCCAGGGTGCGTTTGCCGAACAGGCGTTCTCCGGGATCGCGGGGCTTGCGCTGCATGATCCCGGCTTCTTCCGCTTCGGACTCGAAGACCACGGAGCACGCCGGATCGATGATCAACTCCAGAAACACGATGTGTATGGGCAGGAGGACCATCTCTTTCCACCCCAGAAAGACGGGAAGCAGTGACATCCCGGCGATCGGAATATGGACGCTGACGATATAGGCCATGGCTTTTTTGAGGTTGTCGAAGATCTTGCGCCCCATTCTGACTGCGGCGACAATAGAAGAGAAATCATCATTGAGGAGCACCAGGTCGGATGCCTCGCGGGCGACATCCGTCCCGCGCTCGCCCATGGCGACGCCGATATGCGCGGATTTCAGGGCAGGGGCGTCGTTCACGCCGTCACCGGTCATGGCGACGATCTCGCCTGCCGCCTTGAGCGCATTGACCAGAATCAGTTTCTGCTCGGGCACCACGCGCGCGAAGACGTTGACTTCTTTTACCCGCTTTCGCAGGGTAACGGCATCCATCTGCTCCAATTCTTTACCCGTGATGACCTTCTCCGGGTTCTTAAGGCCGATCTGCCGGGCAATCGTTTGAGCCGTAATGGGGTAATCACCCGTAATCATCACCACCTTGATGCCTGCGGAATAACACATGCGAATGGCGTCCGGAACGGCAGGCCGAATGGGGTCCTCAAGGCCGATGAGGCCGATGAATTGAAACGTAAAATCGTGCTGGAGGGAAGGCAGTGAATTTGTCTCCTGGAAGTACGCTTTGGCCACACCCAGCACGCGCAGTCCTTGTCCGGCCATATGCTCGATCTTCCCGGCCAGCGCTTTCCTATGGGTTTCATCGAGGTGGCATAAATCAATGATGGCTTCAGGCGCCCCTTTGGCCGAGATGACGAAATCTTTTCCATCGGGTGATTTCCAGACGTGCGACAAGGCCAAAAGCTCCTGCGAGAGCGGATATTCATGAACAAGGCTCCAGTTGTCGTGAAGGTGCTCTGTCCGGGAGAGTTTATCCACCCCCAATTTCAGCAGGGCCTTTTCCATGGGATCAAAAGGATCTTTCTTGCTGGCCAGGATACCGAATTCGACGAGCTCATGAAATGCTTCAGGCAACGGGATCGGATTCTCTTCGCGGATCGTATGGAATTCATCGCCGGCCGAGAGCATGCGGATGGCCATGAGGTTCTGCGTCAGCGTGCCGGTCTTGTCCGTACAGAGCACAGTGGCAGCTCCCAGGGTTTCCACGGCCGCCATCTTGCGCGTCAACACCTGTTTCTGCGATATCCTCCAGGCTCCCAGAGCAAGGAAGATGGTCAGCACAACGGGGAACTCTTCCGGCAGCATGGCCATCGCCAGCGTGATGCCGGAGAGAACTCCGTCCATCCAGCTTCCCCGCGTGAGCCCGTAGACCAATACCACGCAAGCGAAGAGAACCAGGGCAATGAGAAAGACCGCCTTGACAATGCGCCCCGTCTCCTTTTGCAGGAGCGTATCCTCCTGCACCACGGACGAAAGCGCTTTGCCGATATTGCCGATTTCAGTGTGGGCGCCAGCGGCCTTGATGCAGGCGATACCCTGGCCCTGCACGACCATGGTGCCGGAGTACACGCATGGGATGTCTTCACCGCCCGGCTTCTCCATCTTCATGCAGTCCGGGTCACCCACGGCTGCGGTTTTGCGCACAGCGATCGATTCACCGGTCAGCAGCGATTCATCCACCGTCAGATTCCGGGCCCAGACCACCACGCCGTCGGCCGGGATGCGATCGCCTTCGGACAGACAGACCATGTCGCCTGTGACGACCTCGCGGCCCGGGATGCGGATACGCTCTCCGTCGCGGATGACCAGGGCGCGCGGACTGGAGAGATCGCGCAGGGCGTCCAAGGCCTTCTCGGTCTTGCCTTCCTGGTAGATGGTGATTCCCATCATGATAAACACGAAGCCCAGCAAGAGCAGGGCATCCCTGGGTTCGCCGAGGAAAAGATAGATGCCGCCGCAGGCCACGAGCAGGAGAAACATGGGTTCCTTCACCACTTCCAAAGCGATGGCGAGGATATTGCGCTGCTTGGACGATGGCAGTTCGTTGTAGCCCTCACTCTTTAACTTATCCGCGACCTGGGTGCGGGAAAGTCCTTTGATCTGTTTTGCCTGTTCTTCGGTCAGCGCCATATGTCCTCCTGTTTAATCAACACCACTCGTCACCCGGAAAAGAGGCGAGTGGTTTCTAAAACTCTTCATTTCAGTCTCAAGTCATCATGCGTCATTATAAAGCATAACGCGAGTTTTCTATTAGCCCAATATTATCCCAATAATCTTATTGATGATGGACTGGGCGTCCGGAATTTTGCCCAGAGTTATGATTCCGAAGGGAGCGGCTGTCTCGGCTGAGGAGACGACGCCCTGGCCTTTCAGAATCTCGACTTTGAGTTGTCCCTCGGTATCTGTTTTGCGGATCACACAGGCCGCGGCGATGCCCTTGCCTTTATATTCCATGGGGACAACTCCCTTCACGGAAATCGGCTTGGGCAGAGCCCCGGTCCCGGCAATCGTGTAATGGCCGCTGAAGGCAAGCTGACTGGAACCGGTGACTTTGATCGTATAGTCCGCTTCGACACCTTTCAGTCCGTCACTGCATCCAAATAAAAACATAATCCCCAGGAAAAGATAGAGAATCGTTCGTCTCATGATTATTTCCTCCCTTTAATCGAATAATTCCTGGAGAAATCCTTTTTTCCTTTTATGATGCCGTGATCATCGTAATGTTTATCGTGGTGTTTATCGTAATGCTGGTCGTGGCGGTCGTCAGGACGCTCCGTATTCGGCCGGGAGGTAATTTCCAACGTGGCTCGTTCGATGATCTTATCGAGCTCACCCCGGTCCAGCCATACACCGCGGCATTTTGAACAATAATCAATTTCGACGCCCTGGCGCTCGGCCATGGTCAGTGGGATGTTACAAATCGGGCAATTCATGTTTATTCTCCTTCTTTAATCCCGCTATTGCGGGACGAGCGTTAATTCTGCGCAGCTTGCTGCGAGGTGGTTGATTTAAAGTGTTGAGTGATTCTACATTACACGCCTCCCGGACAATGGATGATCAGGTTCAACTCGCATAACGGCAATAATATTTCAGAGTTTGTACGGAATTAGAAAGAGAACGGCGGCGCTTTATTGCGATAAATTCTAACGATGTGTGAATCAATGAAGGCGGTCTTTCGATCAGGCACAATGCCGGATAGACCGAGGATGATCGCAGTCAACGAAAGGAGAAGAGCTGCAACGGCCGGGGCGGTGTCAATTTTTGTTTTGCTGAACGTCCCGGAAAGAGATGTTTTAACTTTGCAGATGGAACAGGCGGGCCGGAAGATCGTATTGTCATGATGATGAAAAGACAAGGCCACGACGCCAAGAAAGAAACCGAGGAGCGAAAGAAAAATAACCGTTGTGATGCGAGTGTGCTGCATGAGTGCATTGCGCCTTTTTACGAATACGGGCTTCCCTAGCACTTGTCCCGAAGGAATGTCAAGGAGGATATTAAGATGTTGACGATGGACAGACTCCGTCCGCTTGGTCATGATACTCCCTGCATTTCGCGAGCTTTGGGAGTGTCGTCTGGGCTTAAACATATCGACGAACCTGCGTCATATATTCACAGTAGCTGGCGCCGTACTTTTTGCTCAAAAATGCTTCTTCCTGACGAATCTGGACATGAAAGCCGAAAGCCATAGATACAAAGGACAAAAGGAAAAAAACGTTACTGAAGACGAAACATGTACCTAAAAAATAGAGGTTCATGGACAGGAATATCGGGTTTCTGGAAACAGAAAAAACGCCCGTCGTGATCAATCCGCCGGGTGAAACCGTATCAATGCCCACGCGCCACGAAGATTTGAAAGAGATCAGGGCAAGACTGAAAACAAGAAGGCTCATCAATATGAGCGCCGCGCCGGCAAAGCCGAGGGCCTGATTCTTAAACAAAGGGTTAACCAGTGACTCAGGCAGGAACTGAAGATTGAGGTGCAGCGAATGAATTGCGATCTCCAGCAGCCACAGAGGGAAGAATATCAGGAAACTTTTTTCCAGAAGAGCAGAGACGCCTTTTTTCCCGCTGCCCAGCCGGAAGACGACCGTTTTTTTTCGCGCAAGCGAGATGGATCGTCCAAAAAATATTGAAAGAAAAATGATCAGCGTGATGATTTGAAAATAATCAAAATAGGACATAAGTCCTCCTGTTATTTAGTTAGTATAAACTAACTATGAGAGCAAAAAAATTACACCTTGGAAACCACTTTATTTAACAGCGCCACCAGCGCCTTGAGATCCTTTTCGTTCAGGTTGCCTTGAAACAGGTCGGCAATTTTTTGATGGGTTTCGTCATGCAATTCGACGAGTTTTTTCCCCTTGGCGCTGAGATGAACATGAAAAGAGCGTCGATCCTCATCCGATTGACACTTCTGAATGTAACCTTTGGCGGCAAGTTTTTCGACGATCGCCGTGACCGACGGCTTGCTTAGCTTCAAGGCTTTGGCAATTTCTCCCAGATTGGGATTGCCGAGTGTGTTGATGATGTCGATATACTCAATCTGACGAATCGTGAAACCTTCGGCGGTGTATTGCTGCACAAACTGCATTTCCCAATCACCAATCAGCTTAGTGAGCAGTTCGATCAATTCTACCAGCGTATACGCCATAATGCCTCTCGTTACTTAGTTAGTGTAAACTAAATATATAAGAAGCGTTATTTTGTCAATACTTTTTTTCGTCGAGAGCAAAAAAAGAAGTGAACGTATATCGCCCTGGCCCATCCGCCGCGAGATCGCGAAGATAAATCGACCACCTCGCGGCAAGCCGTCGAGGTATGAAATGAACGCATTGTTACGCAGCAAGCCGCGCAGAATTAACGCTCGTCACGCGTGAGCGGGATTAAAGAAAAATATTGATGTCCATTTCGGGCCGGAGCATGTAAAAAGGGGAGGGAGAATAATCATGAGACATTTTGACGCAAAGATGATGAAACCATGAAACCGGAGCAAATTGCAGAAATCCTTATTATCGCCTCGAGAGCCTTTGATGCCGCAATGCGCAGGCTCAATCCGATCGCCCTCGCTGAAATCAGAAAGAGCCTGCTTGTTCACCTTGACCCGCTCCAGGAGGCACGGCGCTTTATGAGCGATGACGGATTAGACGGCGGGGATCAGAAAGTGCGGGCCGGACTCTTGCTCGCCTGCGATTTCCTGCAACACGCCATCCGGAATTTTGCCGATGAAGAAGATCTTCAGGCCGCTTACATCTCGGCTCTGCGGGCGGCGCGTAAACACTGCCGAGCGCTTTCGGCGCTCTATCCCCTGTGCGGCACATTTCCGGAAGTGGACCGGTACTTCCTGGAACCGGGAGTGGACGCCCCCCTGCCTCCTCCGGACAAATCGTATGAAGGTGAAACCGGCATGACCCATGTCGGCTTATCCGGGCATCCACATGAACGGGGAGGTTATTCCCTCTACATTCCGGAAAACTATACGCCGGATCATACCTGGCCGTTGGTGGTGGCCCTGCACGGCGGATACAGCCACGGGCGGGATTTTGTCTGGACGTGGCTTGCCGAGGCCCGGAGCCGCGGCTTTGTCGTTTTCGCTCCGACGTCGCAGGCCATGACCTGGTCGATTGCCAATGTTGATTTCGATGGAGAACTCTTAAGCCGTCATTTGGAGCAGCTCTGCTCGCGTGTCCATATTGACCGGTCCCGCATTCTTCTCACCGGGATGTCCGATGGCGGAACGTTTGCCCTTGCCCTGGGATTATCCGGGAGTTGTGCTTATCCGGCCATTGCCCCGGTGTCCTCTGCGCTTCCCCCCGTGGATTTGCACTGCGTGAAAGGAAAACGCATTTTGTGGGTGCATGGAGCACAGGACTGGATCTTCCCTGCAAAAAGAACGGTTCAGTCCTGCCGGTATCTTCTGCAAGCGGGAGCGGACATTAAACTGGAAATGATCGAGGATCTCTCGCATGCCTATCCGCGCGAAGCCAACGCTGTCATTCTGGATTGGTTCGGAATCAGCCCTATCCGGTAGCGGGGACACAGGGGAAGAAAAGTCTTAAAAATGAAGGCTTGTGATCACAAGACGATCCAGGATCTCAGTGTCAGCGAATACGTGCCACCGGAACAGCAGAAGATATCCTATAATATACCTCCCTATTACTGGTTTAAGGGGACTTCCCTCTATGGTCCGACATTCAGAATACCCGCACCCGCAGAAAAGATTCTGCTCTGGATGGATCCGAAATTAGATCGCTGCAAGGGAAAGAACGGATGGGGAGAGTGAATAATAATCGCACATTAATTTAATTCTGTGCCGATGAACAAATGATCCCTCTTATCGCTCAGGTGTTGAGTGCCAAGACATCGTGGACACTTTTTAGTGCCAGGACATCGAGGACACTCAAGGTTAATTAACGCAATTTGTATTTAAATTCCTCGACCTGGATTTTATCCAGGAAGATTTTTAACTTTTGCTCTTTGACATTAATCGTAGCTATTACATACTCATATTTTAGCTCCGGCGGTACGGGGAAAGTCTCGCCAAAAACGTCTAGTTTAAAGTCGCTATGGATGAGACGTACCACATGATACCTGCCTGTTTCCGGTTTCTTTAAAGGGTGCCTTGGCGCGTCAGATTCTTTCGGGAAACGAAGTTCGCTTTGGCGTCAGCCAAGGTTTGCACTGGCGTTCTACCTTTGAGCTTACTAAAGCGATATTTGTTGTTGTGGCGCTGCTCAAAGGCCATAGAACCCGCATGGAGCTCTTCTTCCGAGGTCATGATGCTCTTTTGAAGAAACATCTTCTGGTAGCGGTCATTAAATTTTTCAATCATACCGTTTCGCCAAGGCTCGGCCATCGGGATAAACCAGGGTTCAATACCATGATGCAGGCACAACCGGATAAGAGGCCCCATGCCACGGGGATGTCTCCGACTGCCAAAGAAGCTCATGGCATTATCAATCTGTAAATTGTTTGGTATTCCCAGGCGCTTCCAGATGGTCCAAAAGCCGTCAATCATGGGTTGACTGGATTTGGACGGGGCAGGATATAAACCGCAGCGAACCGTTGCCGTATCGATTACATTGAGGCTATAGAACCGCACAGGACCTTTCAGATAGCATGGTCCTACCAGATCGGCCTGATGTGTCTGGTTTACCCGCACAGACGGCAGAGCTGGATAGGCGGTACCCTTCGCTTCGTATTTGCCTGTTCGCCGGTGCGTCAGGCTATGCCGGCTCAGTATCCGATTAATGGTTCTGATAGAAGGTAAAGGTATTATCCCCATATCTTCCATCTCCCATTGAATGGCCTGTGCCCCGCAGAACAAGTCTTGATTGTAAAGGTTGAGGCGGATCAACTTAATGATCTCAACTATTTCTCCGGATATGATATTGGCAGTACCTTTGGGGCGACTGGATCGGCTTTCGCTCCATGACGCGTCCTGCTCGTTATAACGCGAAACCCATTTGTACAACCAGGATCTTGACTTATGAAGGGATGCACAGATGGCTTCAGGGCTTTCTCCGTTATTAAATCGCTCAACAGCCAGTATCCTTCGCTGTATATTGTTTTCTTTCATGAACACCTCCACTTTGCTTTAGATGTTCATGAAATTGCGTAATAGCTATTCGATTGTCAAAGAACTTTGTCCACGATGTCTTGGCACAGATTTCTGTCCTCGATGTCCTGGCACTCAACACTCAGGTAAAAGGGATCATTTATTTTTCCATTCTTTGCCCTGATAAGGACATTGCTATTTCTTGCGGATCGTTAGAACGCATATCCGCAAAGATCCCGGCCACTGTCTTTCAGAAAAAAGTCACTGTAAAAGAAAATTCATTTTTTTTAAACGGCAAATGACATTTTAAGAAGGCAGGTCCATAATTAACAATAGACCTTTTTCCAATTCTGGATGGCAGGCAGAACGTAAATCATAAGGGTTTGCCGAAAAGCAGCTTCAGCATGTTGACAATCATCTTTTTTCGGCCCGATCTTTCCGCGAGGATGCTCAGATACAGCATCTCCGTGTTCATCGGCGGTACGGTGAGTTTGTCTTTCCTGACCAGTCGGGCGGCTCGCGGTTTGCATGTTGTGACGCATAGACCGCAGCCGATGCACCGGTCCAAATCCACGCGGAAGATTCTGTCGTCTTGAATCATCGCATCCATCTGACAGCGCTTCAAACACAAACCGCAGCCGGTGCAGGATGCCGGGTCGATCGCGGCAAAATAGTTTGTCGCGAAAAAACGGGCGGGCCTGGGCTCTTTCTTTGCAGTCGTCAAAACGCCGCAGCAACAGCCGCAGCAGATGCAGATACAGTCGGGTTTTTTCGAGTTTCCGGGTTGCAGGACCATTCCCTTTTTTTCAGCCATGTCCAGGAGGGCGAGGCACTCCTCTTTGGAGATCTGCCGGGCACGGCCGCGGGCCGCGTAGCCGGTTTCGCCGATGAGCACGCAGACTTCATAATTGTCGGTCTGTAGGCAGGGCTTGCCTATGAGGGCTTCTCCCTGCTTGCAGACGCAGTTAGTCACGGACAAAATCTCTGTGGTGTGCGTGATGAAATGCCGCATGTTGTCGTAGGTGTCGACAATGTAATCCGGTAAAATTGCCTTCAGGTGGGGACTGGTGCGCAGCTGGGGCAGGGACGACGCGAAGAATTCAGCGCCGAAAGCCTCATCGAAGTAGCGATGCATCATTTCCACGAGTTCCGGGGTGAGATCATCGACGTGATATTCAAACATGCCGATTGCCAGCATGGCCACGCCGTAACGGGGCGACGGGGCAGCCTCCGACCGGCGGATGACGCCTTTCATAAACATGCCGTCGAGCAGCGCGGTCATTTCCTGACGGGAAAATTCAATCCTGAATTTGTTTTTGAGTCTTTTGCGGATGGCATCAACGCCTATCGACCGGAGTGAAAGACACAGAGCAATTGTGGCCTCGCGAGGCGTGAAGAAATACTTCAGGATATCAATCTCCACGCCGCTTTTCGTCGCGGGGTATCCGATCGGATAACGGTCTAATTGAACCTGAAGCTGTCTGTAAATTTGATCGTCTGCCATTCGTGATGATTCTCCCCGCGGCCGGATAAAATCCAATACCATTCATGATCGGCATTACGATTATCGGAAAGCAAGCCGCTTGTCCATCGTCAATTTGATCTGCGTTTCAGTCATTGACGGCCGGAGGACGTGGGCGCGTAGGAAAATATGCAGGAAGGGTCCCGGCTGATCATGAGGCGCTGAGACAGGTCGTATCCGATCCGATCACGTGCAGCCGTCAATAATCCAAGTAGCCCCTGACGAACAAGTCAGGAGCTTTGCCATTCCGTCAAGGGATTTTTCCGAAGAGGCGGGGGAACTGGCGCCGACGCTCAAGCTCCGCCGCCGTGAAAGCGTCAAACGTTGCAGCGATCATATGGATGACTTTTACAGCAAATAAAAACGACGTGCCGGCGATCGGATAAGCCGGCACGCCGTCTTTGGGGAAATATTTTTATTTTGCAGCATTATCAGGAGCGATCTTCCTGCCGAATTTTTCGATTTCATTTCCGGCGTCTTTCAGTCCCCGGCTGACGTCATCGGCGACGACGCGTCCTTTCTTCTTAAGTTTCTGGGACAGCTCTTCAGACTTTGCCAAAACGTCGTTGGTCCCTTTTTCAACTTTCTGCCCGGCCCAGGCGAAACTCTTTTCCAGATTCTTGCCTGCGGATTCCAGCGCCGCGCCGGTCTTGGCTGACTGCTTTTTGGCCCACGATTCCGTTGATTTGATGTGGTCATTTGTAGCCAGCGCGAGATAAGCGCGCGCAAAAGCATCTTCCATTTTCTTCTCGGAGGTCACGGCGCCCTTTTTCGTGTCGTCGGCTAATTGATCCAGTTCTTTGGCCGATGCCGCCAAGCCTTCTTTCCCCTTGGCTGTGGCCTTGTCCGCTTCCGTCTTCATGTACGCCGCGCCTTTTTTAATCTGCTTTGCAGCGGCATCGTAGTTCTTTTGCAGATACTCCTTTTTGGCCTTCTGAAACGTCTGCTCGATGGACGAGGATGTTTCCGAATCCGCAATGGCTGCCAAGGGGAGAACTCCCGCAAAGAGCAGCGCAAAAATGATGACGACGAGAATACGCTGTAAATGTTGCATAATGAATCTCCTTTCCTGATATTCAAGATTTATAATAATCTGTCTATTGTGCGCAGGTTTGTCAACGTTGCTTCTTTTCCCTCGTTTTCAAATCGTAGGATTATTGATCAAGATGTGTTATAGCCAGTGCGCCGATTTATCTCGCGAACTGTTTGTGGCTATATTTGCAGCTGAGGTTGAGGTCTTCTATGCAGGAAATTCTGGTTGTTGCGGCAATTGCTTTGGCGATATTCTTTCTTCCCCGTCTTTTGGGCAGGAAACCCGCTCCCGAATACCTGCGCCCGGACCCCGGCTTGGCGCCGCCTCTGACGGGGCGGATCCGTCTTGCCATCCTGATCACGGTTTTATGGGTCGCCGGTTTGGCTGCTTTATTGAAACCCTGGGAAGGAAATAAATTTCTTTTTATTTGCCTGACTTTGGGACCCATCCTCCTGATTTGGGGCGGCGTATGGGTCTGGTTCGGTTTCAAGAAATACAGACGTTAAATACTTCGTTTTTCCGCTTCAGCAAGTCAGGCACCCTCAGGTGTTTCAATCAGGGCAGCAGAAATTAAAGCTCTTCGGGGCGGCCTTTGCCGGTTTTGCCCGGCTGCATGATGCGCCGTCGATTCATAACCGCGTGCAGTACATTAATTGGCGTCTGCAATTTCCATCACGTCTTCGGTGTAACTCGGTTTGATTTACATTAATAGGCAATAGACCGGTGCTTCAAACATTCATGCTTTGCCTGAATTATTTCTCATCCATCTCTTTGGCCAAGCGGGCTTCAAAAAATCGTGACCGCGGGTCACGATTTTTGTTGACTTATGATCTTCTTCCCCTTAAGATATCAAACAGCGGGAAACTTGCTTTGGAATGAGCACCATCAAGATCTTGGATAAGCCGTGGTGCTTATTCCCAAACAAGTCGCCCGAAGCTTCTTGTGCAGGTTATGTTTTAGGTTTCATGAATTACCAGGCAGTTGATGGTTGGAATATATTTCTTGGTCATTTGTGTCAGCTACAAGCTTCGATAAGCCATAATTTCAGCATAGTGAATGTTTTTCGGACGACTTATTAAAAATAAGGAGAAGAATATGTCCGAAAAAACTTATCTTGGCGGAGAGAGCTATGCGTATCCATTAATCATCAAGAAACTTCTGAATACCCCCCTGATTTATGCACCGGATCAGGAGATCGTCTACCGCGATGAATCACGATACACGTATCGAACATTAAATGAACGTATCGGGCGGTTGGCCAACGCGCTTACGAAAACAGGTGTCGGCAGTGGGGACACGGTGGCCGTGTTTGATTATGACAGTCACCGTTACCTGGAATGCTTCTTTGCGATTCCCATGATGGGAGCGGTCTTGCAGATGGTTAACTGGAGATTATCCGCCGACCAGATCGTTTATACCGTCAATCATGCGAAAGCAAAAGTGATCATCATCAATGCCGATTTTCTTCCCATCCTCGAGGAAATCCACGGTCAGCTCGAAACGGTCCAAACGATTATTATGATTTCCAAAGACGGTGTGATGCATGAGACGCCTTTTGCAGTGTCCGGAGATTATGAAAATCTGCTCGCTCATGCAGCTGCATCCTATGATTTCCCTGATCTTGATGAAAATACCAGAGCCACAACTTTTTACACGACCGGGACGACCGGTTTGCCAAAAGGCGTGTATTATTCGCACCGCCAACTGATGCTCCATACACTTTCAAGCGCCGTAGCACTGGGGTCTTATCATACGATCGGTCGCTTCCGTTCAGAGGATGTTTACATGCCGATTACACCGATGTTTCACGTTCACGCCTGGGGACTGCCTTACGTGGCGACACTGCTTGGCGCCAAACAGGTCTATCCGGGAAAGTACGAACCGGAAATGCTTTTGAAACTTGTGGATCAGGAAAAAGTTACTTTCTCGCACTGCGTTCCAACAGTGCTGCAAATGATCATTACCAGCCCGAAGGCTCAAAAAATCGATCTTTCGAACTGGAAGGTCATCGTCGGCGGATCGCGGCTTACCAGGGGCCTGGCCAAAGCGGCCCGGGACGCCGGTATTACGGTATTTACCGGATACGGAATGTCGGAGACCTGTCCGATCATCAGTCTCGGCGTGCCCAAACCGGATGGGCATCAAATCGGGGAAGATGACATGCTCGATATTGTCACTCGAACGGGCCTTCCTATTCCACTGGCTGAGATCCAGGTGGTGGACGCCGATAATCGGCCTCTGCCACATGATGGGGTTTCTTCAGGAGAAGTTGTGCTGCGGTCGCCCTGGCTCACCGAGAGCTATGTCGATGCTCCGGATAAAACCGAAGATCTCTGGCAGGAGGGATGGCTGCACACCGGAGATGTCGGTCACGTGGAAGACGGCTATTTACAGATTACCGATCGGATCAAGGATGTGATCAAAAGCGGCGGCGAATGGGTGTCGTCTTTGGATCTGGAAAACATGATCGGCCAGCATGAAGCCGTTCTGGAATCGGCGGCAATCGGGATTCCGGACGAGAAATGGGGAGAGAGGCCTCTCATTTTTGTGGTCTTAAAGCCCGGTTACGAACGGCAAGTCGGTTCTGCCGAATTCAAGGTGCACATGCAGGGCTTCGCCGGTCAGGGACAGCTGCCCAAATACGGCGTTCCCGATCGGTACGAGATCGTTGATCAGATCGCCAAAACGAGCATCGGAAAAACCAATAAGAAATGGTTAAGGGAACAATACATGAAAACACGATAGAACGTTAAGAACCCACTCTGATCGGACGTTCATGGCGGCGCTCTCCGTGTCATGAGCGTCCGATTTTTTTTATCGGGCAAGTGTTCATTGACACAGTGTTGTTCTTCTTGTACGTTGCCGGCACTATAGCCCGGCAGGAAATAAATGCCGGGGAAAGGAGCCTTCATTGCTGATCAATCAGACCTGGCAGCCGCTTCCGGGCACCCTTCATGCGGAAATATATCCTTATCTCCGGAGACCCGATGTTCTGTCCTCGAATTCCTGTCTGATCCGCACGGCCGACCAGATCATTCTCATCGATGCGGGTGCTCTCGTTTCGCAGACGGCTGAACTCGGCCGGATCCTGGCCCAATGTGGTCGCGAGCGTTTGCGTCCGGTGATGATCTATTTGACCCATTGCCATATCGACCATGCGCTGCAGGTGAGTGCCCAGAGGCAGGTCGTGACGACAGCGCCCGTCTGGATTGCCGTTCAGGAGGAAGGAGCGGCCTACCTGATCGACGGGGATCGCCAGAAAACCATTGCCGAGCTTTACGGCACAACTTTCCCCGCCATGCAACCGGATATCCGCCTTTTAACCGCGCAGGACTGCAAGCGGCAAGCTCCCCGCCGCGTTAATATTGCTCCGGGTGTCGTGTTGACGCTGCAAATGGAAGACGTTCCGACAGACCTTGGTAAGCCGTGGGTCAGGCAGATCATCTCCATGGGCCCAGGAGATCATCTGGAGGTTTATCCGACGCCCGGCCACAGCCCTGACAGTATCTGCATCCGCGCCGGAGAGATCCTGTTCATCGGCGACCTGCTGACAGCGGCGAACCCCATGGTTGCCGGAATATCCGGCTGGCATCGCGATGATCTCAGCGACTCGCTTTTGCGGGTCCGATGGCTTCTGGATCATATGCCGATCCGTTTTTGCTTTCCCGGCCACGGCACAATGATCCCGGCCGACAAAGTCCGCGGCATCCTGGAGAAGCTGAACCAAAAGACAAGTCGTTTGGAGGGCGTGACTCAAATGAACGAGGAGCGTCTCTTTCAGATAACGGATTACGCGCTGGAACTTATCAATGAAGCCGAGGAGGCTTTTTCGGCCATTGCCGGCCGGCTTCTTTATGCGGCCCATCAGCTTGAACTATTGGAGGAGGAAGCTGCCGCTCGTCGCTGCCGCGAGGCAATGAACATGGACGAGATCGATGCCTGTCTTACGGAATTCCGGAACATCTGCCAAAGCCTCACGGATGCTGAAATCCGCCGGGTAGAATTCGCCCATGGCGCGCTCCGGATTATCGAAAAAATAAAGTCTCTATTCAACCCGCGGCCGCTTGGCGCCATTTTGCCCCAGTCCCTGATCAACCAGGGGACCAGTCTGCTCCTGGATTTCATCGGGATCACCCACGGATGCCGCAATCTTGAAGAATTCATTCCGGCGGATATGAACGCGCTGATCAACGACTTACTGCAGGCGTGGCAGGTGAATCCGCATCAGGACACCTCCGTCATTGATCAGTCCGAAGATTATGAAAAATACCTGGCGGCGCTTATCCTGCGTGTAGGCTGCGGACCTTCCGTCGGCCGCCCTGCGGTAAATTTCACCGCTGCGCAAAATCTTCCTTTTGTTCGTATCGCCGCCGGCCGTTTTTTCAATACACTGATGAATTTTTTGGACTGGCTGCAGCTTGCCGATCCTTCATCCATCCATATTACCCTGACCGGCGATTTCAGCAGCCCGATGATCTGCGTGATGCCGCAGGGGTGGAACGGTTCATCGCCGACGCCTCACGAGGAGAAAAAAATCAATTCCTTCAGACGCCGGTTTCGCCTTTGCGGTCTTGTATTGGAAGCACGAGAAGACGGATTCCGGCTGACGCTGGCTGAGGACCAGGCTGATCGCGAATGATGAAATCCTGAGACAGCGAACGATTTGGCGTCCGTGACAATTATCTTCTCAGAACCTGACGCCAGGCGTTTGTGAGTCGACAGCCGCGGTCAATGCAGGCAACCGGACCGCGCTCCAATCATAGCCGCGTCGTTTCGGAACGAACCTGTTCCATAGTGAATGTGGTCTTATTTTTCAATCCCGCTTAAGCGGGACGAGCGTTAATTCCCTGTCGCTTGCTGCGAAACAATGACGTTCATTTCATACCTCGACAGCTTGCCCCGAGGTGGTTGAATCAAGCCGGGCGGCACAGATAGCCGAAAAATCCGGCCTCGGGTTATTTCATCTTCTGCAGCATGTCCCCCATCATCTTGTGCACCAGATTTACAGCCTTAAGCGGACGCAGCATGACTTTGAAATCGGTGATCCGTCCATCCTCGCCCCATGTGATCATGTCCACGCCGTTGATCGAGATGCCGTCGATGATTGTTTGAAATTCCAGAACGGCATTGTTGCCGGATATGATTTCGCGCAGATATTTAAACGTGTCGTTGTTCAGGACATGTAGTGCCGCGGTCAGGTAGAGTTTGGTGATCGGTTTCCCTGCCTGGGGTGTATGCACGACCGGGGAGTGAAAGACGACGTTTTGTGCAAGAATGTCGTCGAGACCTGCGGCGTCTCTTGTTGCAATAAGTTTGTGCCATGTGGCGATCGTATTTTCAATCATTGTCAAACCTCACAAGAAATTTGTTATTCGTTATGCCGATACGGATGTTCAATCTAAAGCAGATACATATTTTCCGCTTCTCTCAGAAGTTCGTCGCGGAATTTCGGATGGGCGATGCTGATAATATCGAGCGCCCGTCCCCTCGTGGACTTGCCTTTCAGATTCACCGCCCCATGCTCCGTCACCAGGAAATGCGTATCCATCCTGGGGGTCGTTACGACCGTTCCGGGATCCAGGCGGGGCACGACGCGGGATATCGCACCTTGTTTTGCGGTAGAGTGGAAGGCAAGGATGGATTTTCCGCCCCGGGCGTTGAAGGCGCCCCGGACGAAGTCGAGCTGTCCGCCGGTTCCGCTGAACTGGGATCCGTCGAGGTATTCGGCGTTGCATTGCCCGAGCAGGTCCACCTCCAGGATGGAGTTGACCGAGATCATGTTGTCATTGCGGGCGATCACCGCGGGATCATTGGTATAGGAAACGGGATAGCTTTCCAGGCTCGGATTGTCGTTCATGAAATCATACATGTCTTTCGTACCCACGGCGCCGGTGAAAATGTTCTTGCCCGGGTGCAGTGTTTTTTTTCGTCCGTTGACGACCCCTTTTTTAATCAGATCGACCATGGACAAGGTAAAAACCTCCGTATGAATACCCAGATCCTTGTGCCCGGCAAGCAGGCTGCCCACGGCATTCGGCAGGCCGCCAAAGCCCATCTGGATGGTGGCGCCGTCGGGGATCATTTCGGCGATAATCCGGCCGATAACTTCATCTGCCGGGCCGACAGCCCCTGCCGGAAGTTCCATCAGGGGAACGTGATTCTCCACGATGGCCTCAACTTCTGAAACATGAATCAGGGAATCGCCGAAGATCCGGGGCATGTTTTTATTGACTTCGACAATCAGATGTTTCGCTTGGCGGGCGGCCGTGGACGTGTAGTCATTCACGGTACCGAAGGTAAAATAGCCGGCTTTGTCCATGGGGGAAACCGTGGTTATCACGACATCCACGTTGATGAAGTCCGTGATCAGGCGCGGGATCTGGTGGTAGTAGCCGGGGACGAAATAGTTGAGTCCTACCTTGACGAGAGCTCGATCGTGGCCGCTCAGGAAAAAGGAATAGGGCTGAACCGCATCGCAGAGGTCGGGCGCGAGGATCGTTTGGGCTGCATGCTTCAGGGGCAAAAGTGAGTAAACGCTGATCCGCTTCAAGTCCGCGGCGCGAATGCGGGCGGCTGCTGCGGCGAGCAGTGCCGGAGGCTCGGCGATAGCGAGTCCGTGAAACAGCGTATCACCACTTTTAACGATTTCCACGGCCTTGTCCGGCGTCGTCAGTTTCTGCCTGTACAATGTTTCGCAATTGGACATGATACGGACTCCCGACCTGGACGTTTCTCTGAAATAAGAAAGCGCCTGATTTCAAAAAATAGACGAATGCCCGGTCTTATTGGCCGGGTAAGACGATCCGGGATTCTTCCTTACGCTGCATTTCCTCGGCTTCGGCAATCATTGCCCGAACTGCGTTTTCAATCGCATCCGGTAATTTGGCCGTGGCGTCGGCAAGCGTTTTGGCGTCTTCAATGATGCACTGAACGGGAATGGGCCCATTCGGTGACATCAGCTGGGCCATTCCGGTGAAGATGGGCTCCCGGCTTTCGTCGGGTGTGCCGTCGATTTTGACGGGCACGAGACGCCGGATCGTGGCGTGGGTCAGGTCCGTGAAGGCCTCTTCCCTGTACAGGTTGTCCGGATTCATCTTGATGTTGGTTATTTTGGGTTCGTTTATGTCGCTCATGGGTGTCTCCTTTGCTTTGGGGATGATGGTTTCTATGCCCCGAAAATAGACGGGAAGCGCAAACGGAGCAGCCCATGTTTTTTTCGGATCACGGTTGATTCCCTACACCGAAAAGACTGGCGGGTCAAATGAATTTGGGAATCGGTGTCCGGGGATAGGCGAGGGCGCTATGTCAACAGCAGGCGTTTTGCCGCGACATGTCGCAAGAGAAGGCGGATGCGGGGTTTGATCCGGATAACAAATAAAATGCTGCAGCTTTAATCCCGCTTAAGCGGGATGAGCGTTAATTCTCTGTCGCTTGCCGCGAGGTTGTGGATCGGCGCTGCGATTGCTTCTGCAGCCAAATAGATAAAGGGCTCCGCTCCGGAGAGGCAGAGCCCTTTTCATCTTTTGAGTCTAAATCAAAATCAGCTCCAGCTTTTTTCTTTTACTGCATTCTGACCGGCGATACGTCCGAAAACAAGACAATCGATTGTCGCACAGCTGCCCAAACGAACCGCTCCATGAACACCGCCCGTCAACTCACCCGCCGCGTAAAGCCCGGGAATGGGTTGATCGGTCATTACATCCAGCGCCTGCGCTTTGGTATTGACGTTCAAACCGCCCATGCAGTGGTGCACTTTCGGCATCAGCCGCATAGCGTAAAATGGTGCCGTGGCAATTGGTTTGGCGTCTTTCCAGAGATAGCGACCCCAGGCCTCATCTTTGCCTTTGACCAGCGCTTCGTTGTATTTATTAACTTCTTCCATCATCGGGCCGAAGGGAACGTTATAGGCCGCCGCCATCGCCTCCAATGTGTCGTACTTCTTGACGATGCCTCTTTCCATGAACTTGGGGATGGCGTCTTTCTGCAGCCGGGTGCCGTTTTCATCGCAAAAGGCAAGACACTTATTGCCTGCCTTGAGAATGGCGTCGGCACGGACCTTGCGGTCAGCCAGTTCATTGACGAAGCGTCGGCCCGTCTTGGTATCAATCCACAGACCATAGATTGCCGCGCAGCCCTGACCGAAGAAGGCGGCGAGCCCGAAACCTTTTTCATCCGGGCTGCCCCATGGGCCCAGTTGAATCCAGGAAAGCTGCAACGGGGTGCAGCCGATCCGCAGGGATTCACGAAGCGATTCGGAGGTGGCGCCCGGCTGATTGGTTGTGTCCACGTCAGCCGTCAGGCGAGGATCCTGAATCGTACGGAAATTAACGTCGGCGCCGAAACCGCCTGTTGCCATCACGACGGCTTTTCTGGCTTTAATGGTCTTTAATTTTCCACTGTCGTTTTTCGGGAAAGCATATTTTTCACGGATCTGAACGCCTTTGACCCGTCCATCCGCGTCCCGATAAATCTGAGTCAGATAACTTTGCAGTTTCGGCACCACGCCCAGCTCTTTTAATTTGGCCAGTTGCGCCGTTACGATGGCCGATCCGCTTTGATTGTATGTGCTGTACATGCGGGGTACGGAATGGCCTCCCTCCTGGCTGACCCGGTCCTTGTATTTGACGCCGAGTTCATTGATGGTCCATTGGACCGTATCATTGGAATTGAAGGCGACCATTTTAGCCAGTTCGGGATGGTTCAAGTTCAGTCCGGCTGTCAGCATATCCTTGAGCAGCAGCTCCGGTGAATCTTTGATGCCCTGTTTCTCCTGCAAGGGGGAGCCTGCCGCCGCGACCACGCCGCCATTCACAATTGAATTGCCGCCGGCCGTCCGCATTTTTTCTAAAATGATCACGGAGGCCCCGGCCTTTTTTGCTTCATATGCCGCCGCCAGTCCGGCGAAACCGCTGCCGATAATAACCACGTCATACGTCTCATCCCATTTCTTCGGGATGGCTGCCGCTTCAGCGGTCCAGGGCGCCAGACTCATTCCGCCCGTCGCCAGCCCCGCGACGGCGGCCGTAGCGCCCGCCGTTTTTAAAAAACTTCTTCTGGTCAATGCTTTCTTTTCTTTTTCTAACATAATGTTCTCCTCTCAATATTGCTCGTTGATCATCAACAAATTTCTGCCGGACGTAAGCTTCCTTAAATAACGTCCTTTTTTTAGTTTCGACTTTTTTGGGTCTTTCCTCTCTCCATCATAACGGTGCGATCAAGAAGTCCGAACGGCTTAAGTCCTTCGAGAATGAGCATGCCCGTCTCGCTTCCCTGCAGCGGAACGGACGCCGTATCCCAATCGAGGATCAGGCTGAACCCGCCGGGTTGTGCTAGGTGGATATACGCCACTGCGGATTTCAGCCCTTTCTTATCATGGACGGAATCAGCAATTTCCAGAAGCACCTCCATGACTTCTTTTTCCCTGCGTGGTTGAGTCCTCAACCTTATCTCTTCCAGCCACTTCATTCTTTTTGAATAAAGCATGGGGCATGCCATAATAATAATAATGTAAATCAACTACTTAAAATCGTGCTGGGGCAGTAATTATCATATACGATAAAAATAGTTTGTCACATGTGATAATTTCATATAAAGTGTCGAATACGACAATTGGAAAGAAGGATCGATAATGATTGACGAAAATGAATTTTTCCGGGAGGTCTCCGTGCGAATTTGCGGAAGCCTGGAAATCGACAAAGCATTGCTGGCATGCTTCGAATATGTAAACCGGGTCATGCCAGTTGACGAACTCATTATCACCATCTATGACCCGGGAATGAAATGCGTCAAGAATATTGCGACGGCCGATGCTCTGGGGGCGCATCTCGCCTCAGAAGAAATCCCGCTGACGCCTTTGTTGCCCCAGGAAGTTCAGGATACTGAAAAGTTTCCGCGTTTCCGAAAACTGGATAATGCACTTGATGATCCGATCATCCGCCATCTGGCCCAAAGTGTGGAGTGGCCGCCTTCTTCGGTACTGATCAATCGCCTGATGATCGAAGGAAAATATGTGGGATCTCTTCTGGCCGTGGCGCGGGGAGAGGGAAAATACAGCGACGACGATTTAAGAATTTGGGCCCTGGTAAACGAGCCGGCGGCGATCGCTCTCGCCAATCACTTACAGTACCGCGAGGTCATCAGGGTCAAGGACCTTCTCGCGGACGACAAACACTATCTCCAGGATGAATTAAGAAGCGGCATCGGTGGAACACTCGTTGGGGCTGATTTCGGCCTGAGGGACGTCATGGAGAAAGTCCACCGGGTGGCTCCTTTATTGAGCCCGGTGCTTCTCGTGGGAGAAACCGGCACCGGTAAGGAAGTGATCGCCAATGCCCTTCATGAACTTTCGCATCGCAGCAACGGACCGCTGATCAAGGTCAACTGCGGGGCTATTCCGGAAACGCTCATCGACAGCGAACTCTTCGGACACGAGAGAGGCGCCTTTACCGGCGCGATTGCCCGGAAGCGCGGCCGCTTCGAGCGGGCCGACGGCGGGACGATATTTCTGGATGAGGTCTCCGAGCTTCCGCCGCAGGTCCAGGTCCGCCTTCTGCGCGTGCTTCAGGAAAAGGAAATCGAGCGTGTCGGCGGCCAGGAAACCATCAAAGTCGATGTGCGGATCGTGTCGGCCACGCACACGGATCTGCAAAGCCTGGTGAGCAATGGGCAGTTCCGGGAAGACCTTTTTTTCCGTTTGAACATATTTCCAATTACCGTGCCGCCGCTAAGAGAAAGAAAAAACGACATACCCCTCCTGGTTCATCATTTTATTCAAAAGAAAGCACAGGAGATGGCACTGTCCGACATTCCCAATCTCTTACCGGGCGAGATCGACCGGTTGATGCAATATGAATGGCCCGGCAATGTGCGGGAACTGGAAAATGCCGTGGAAAGAGCGATCATTCTGTCCAGGAATAATTATCTGACGTTCGGCAATATCATCACCTGCGAAGCGCCGCTAAACAGGCCGATCATGGCGGACAGCCGGGAACCCGAGAGGCTCGATGCAATGGAAGCCCGGCACATTGAAGCCGTTCTGGATAAGGCGGGAGGCCGGGTGAATGGAGAAGGAGGCGCAGCCGACTTGCTCGGCATCAATCCCAGCACGCTTCGGCACCGGATGAGAAAGCTGGGAATCAGCTTCGGCCGGAAATGATCTGTCCGGGCCTTCGCCTTAAGCGACGGAGATTGGCCGGTTCGTGCAACGCTTTTTGATCTGCGCTCAACTGAAATCTATCCAGGATCTTATCTTTCAGATCGTCATTCTTATATGCCGAGGGAAAAAAGCCTCGAAGGGATGTCAAGAAGATTTTCCGAAGGCCGCCCGCAAGGACGCAAGATGCTCAGCTCCCCGAGGGGAGGTGAGGGAGAGGGTTCAGAGAAAGCATGTAGTATATGCTTTTTGCCCTCTGAACCCTCTCCCCCTTCGGCAGGAAAAAAAGGGGATCGGTAAAGGCTTACTTTCGCAAGCCGGGTATGTTATTTTTTAACTTTGGCAATTTCTTCGTCGCGAAGAATCTTGCGCAAAATTTTGCCGACGGCCGATTTCGGGATGCTGTCCCGGAATTCCACGACCTTGGGGACCTTGTAGGCGGCGAGCTTGGTCCGGCAGAAATCGATGATTTCTTTATCCGTCGCTTTTTGACCCGGTTTCAGGACGACGAAGATTTTCACGGTTTCGCCGCGGTATGTGTCCGGAACGCCTACAGTGACCGCTTCGGCAATTTTGGGATGCTGGTAAAGAACTTCGTCCACTTCCCGCGGATAGATGTTAAAGCCGCCGGCGATGATCATGTCTTTCTTGCGGTCGACAATGTAAATATAGCCGTCTTCGTCGGCCTGCCCGATGTCGCCGGTGTGCAGCCAGCCGTCGGTCATCTGGATTTTGGTTTCTTCCGGATTATTCCAGTAGCCCTGCATGACTGAAGGGCCCTTGATCATGATTTCGCCCGGTTCGCCCGGTTTGACGTCTTCAGTGCCGTTTTCTATATCAACCAGGCGGACGTCGTTTTCCATGAGCGGCACACCGATGGAGCCGGTCCGGTTGGCAAGAATCGGATTTGAAATGCCCAAGCTAGCAGTCTCGCTCATGCCCCAGCCCTCACCGAAGAAAATGCCGAGGTCTTTCACTTTCTGGATCAGTTCCAGGGGCATGGGCGCGCCGCCGGAATTAAAGAAGCGGAACCGCTGGTCGAGGTTCATCTCGGTTGCTTTGGGGTGATTGATGATTGCCGTGATCATTGTGGGAACCGTCGGGAAATAGCCGATCTGATCGACGCGTCTGATGATTCCCAGCACCTCATCAATATCAAAACGGGGCACCAGGACCTGCGTGGCCGCGTTGAGCATTCCCCAGTTCATGCAGCAGGTGTTGCCGTAAATGTGAAAATAAGGAATGATTCCCAGCACGTTGCGTTTTTCCGGCGGCGTACAAAGCGTGATGTGATTTCCCCACATCGTACTCTGCAACGTTGCCGCCACGACGTTGGCATGGGTGAGCAGAGCGCCCTTGGGCAGGCCGGTTGTGCCTCCGGTAAATTGGATAAGGGCGGCGTCGGACGGGGTGAAGTCAATTCGAGGGAGTTGAGTAATGCTGCAGCCTTCAATCAGTTCTGAGAAATGACGCCAACCCTCTTCCAGCTCTAATGCTTTTGCGGTGCTGACACCCAGTCCGGTAATATAGTCCGTAACCCGGGTGACGATCAGGACAAGGTCCAGTTCTTTGGCAAGCGGACGCATGGTGGGCAAAGCGCCGTCGAAGGTTACCAGTATTTTAATCTCCGTGTTGGCCATCATGAATTTAAGTTCGTCATGCGTATACATGGGATTCATGTTGACGACAATCCCGCCTGCCGACAAAATGGCGTAGTAGGCGATGATATATTGAGGGCAGTTGGGCAGAGCGAGCCCGATGCGGTCGCCTTTTTTGACACCCATTTGAACCAGCGCGTTGGCCATGCGCAGCATCTGTGTGCGCAGCTGAGTAAAGGTCATTTCGGAGCCATAGAAATCGGTGGCTGCTTTAAAAGGATATTGTGACGCCGCAAAGTGCAAAAAATTCTGCGCGGGGAATTTCGGGAAGCGAATAGTCGTGGGGACGGGATAGTCATAATTTTTCTGCCAGGGTTTTGATTGCAATTTGAAGCTCCTCCTTAATCAACCACCTCGCAGCAAGCTGTCGAGGCATGAAATAACCGTTATTATTTCGCAGCAAGCTGCGGAAAGTCAACGCTCGTCCCGCTTAAGCGGGATTAAACAGGCTTAGAATGTTCCATATAAAGCTTCCTGCATAAACTGCCGGGGTATCTGCCGGGCTCACCAAATATTTTGATGTCCGCAGAAAGTTTTGTAGTCAAGTATTCTTATAGCATCCATTGTGCCAACTATTGGTCACTTGTAATTCGCTTATTTGTTTAAATTTTATTTTTCTATCTGGATTTTTGCGTCAATTTATGATTCATTACCGTCTCACTGACACAACATTGAGACACCTGCGAAACATTTTAATTTGACCAAATGGAGAAGATAAAATGATTCAGGAAACCAAATCGGAAAAACGTCGATTGCTCCGGGATATTAATCTGATGGGAGCAGATTATTATGAGCGGTTTTATCAGCAGACGTTTATGGAATGGCGGAAATTTATTGCGGGTGATCCCAATGTAGACATATCCATTGTCCCGCAAGAGATTTTGGATTCCTGGCGGCGTTGCGCCAAACTGGGTGTTGATCCACTGTCTGAACCGGATAATAAGGTGCTGGCTGGAAAAGAATTAGAAGAACTGCTTCTTAAAAATAAAGAGTTCATCGATGTCAGCCGTCCCTTCATGAAGAATCTCTATCGTTTCCTGGAAGGGTCCGGCTTTATGGTCACTCTTCTGGACCGCGACGTGTATGTTCTGGAAGTGCTGGGTGATCCTGAAGAGGAAAAACTGATCCGCACCGCCAAAGGATTTGTCGGCGCCTGCTGGCATGAAAAATATTCGGGGAATTCGTCCGCGGGAACCGTGGCCTTTTATAAGAAGCCCCTTCAGGTTTTCGGCTCTCAACATTATATCCGGTTGTATCAGGGGGCGACTGGTTCAGGCGCGCCGATCTTTGACGCAGACGGAGAATTTGTCGGCGTCATTACCCTTTTCGGCCGTTACTACCGGGCCAATCCCCATACGCTGGGCATGGCCGTCGCGGCGGCTGGCGCCATTGAAAACGAGCTGAGGATCGGCCGGGCTCTGGCCGAAAGCCGCGTGGCGGAAAGCTATCAACAGACGGTTATTTCATCGATCCAGGAGGCTCTCATCGCTGTGGATTCGGGAGGCCTCGTTACGCTGATCAACGACAATGCGCGCAAACGCTTCGGTCTCACGAATGTCAAGGTTGAGGGGCGGAAAATCCGGGATATCTTCAGCCAGGAAAACCCGCAATTCTTTACGCTGATTGAAAACAGCGAAATCGTTACGGACAGGGAAGTCCGCATCTTTTCGAAGAATTTTTCGGGCGACTATACCCTCACATGCAATCCGATTCTCTCTCCCGATGAACGTGTCATCGGCAAAATCATCACCCTCAATGAGATTCAGCGCGCCAAGTCCATGGTGACCAAAATGATGGGGGCTTCCGCTAATCTCAGTTTCGATGATATTCTCGGGCAGAATTCCCGGTTCCTCATGACGGTGGACCAGGCCAGGATGGTGTCGCAAAGCAGTTCCAATGTGCTGCTGCTCGGGAAGAGCGGGACGGGCAAGGATATCTTCGCCCAGGCCATCCATAATGCGAGTGAACGCAAAAACGGACCCTACGTTGCCATCAATTGCGGAGCCATCCCCCGGGACCTGATCGCCAGTGAACTGTTCGGCCATGAGGAAGGGGCCTTCACCGGCTCGCGGCGCGGCGGGAACCAGGGCAAGTTTGAACTGGCGGACGGCGGGACGCTCTTTCTGGATGAAATCGCGGAAACACCTCTGGAACTGCAAACCGCTCTTTTGCGCGTGATTGAGGATAAATCCGTTTTGCGAATCGGCGGCACCCGGGTCCGGCCGGTGAATGTACGCATCATTGCCGCCACCAACAAGGATCTCCGGGAGGAAGTCCGCAAAGGAAACTTCCGCGAAGACCTCTATTATCGGGCCAACGTCTTTGCGATCGAAATGGTTCCGCTCAAAGAGAGGCTCGATGATATCCCGCTTCTGACGGACTTTTTTATTAAACGATATGCCAGCGCCATGAAGAAAAGAATTACCAGAGTGGACAGGAAAGTGATCGAGGTCTTCATGAACTATTACTGGCCCGGCAATGTTCGCGAATTGCAGAACGCCATTGAACGGATGATCAACTTTCTCAAGACGTCGGAGCTCACGGTGGAACACATCCCCGACCATATCCGGCATCCCGGCCATACGCTGGAAACACGGGAAGACGCTGTTGCTCCTCAGGATGCCGAGCGCCTCACGATTTTAAAAATGTTGAATCAGAAGATGCGCAAGAAACGCATTGCCGAAAAAATGAACATCTCGCGGGCGACGCTCTATCGGAAGATGAAGCTCTTTGAGCTGAAGTGAAAAGGCGGGGAGCAAGGGAGAAATTCCCGGACATAGCAAAAATGCTCGCTTTCAAAGCACAGCGTGCGGCTTGTGTGAAACCTCTTTTGAAAAAAGGAGAGGGGATATGTTGATATCCGATACGCCGGGAAAACGAATTTTCGACATTCATTTTTATGCTTGTCACAGCATCAGGCGAGGAAAGATTGGAAATGATAAAAAATCGGACGATAACGACGGGGATTCTGTTAATTACATTTTGTATTCTTTTCGGATGTGCCGGTCTGCCGCAGCCGGAAGAAATGAAGGCTCAGGTTGTCGCTTATCATTTACCCAAACTCCCGGAAAAGGGAGAGGGGCTTGTCTATGTGGTACGTCCGTCATCACGCTACAAAACAATCAGATTCAATGTGTTCCTCGACAATCAAGATTCGAAGTCCGAAATAGGCTCCACGATGGGGAGCCAGTATATATATTTCAGTCTGATGCCGGGCGAGCATAAAGTATTGTCAAAAGGTGAAAACTGGGCGGAAACAAGCGTATCGGCAAAAGCAGGGGATATCCTATTTATCTTACAGGAACCTGCCATGCCGATACTCAGAGGTGCAAGAAACAAACTCATAAGACTCGATGATTACGAAGGCAAATATCATGTAAAGACTTTAACCTTGGGAACGATCGCCAATCACAATCCGCCAAATATCGAGACAGCATCAGCACAGGCAGGATTTGCCCGCAATATCCAAGCCGACAGCTATAGAGGAATTGTTACAAATGGTAGATTTGCAAAAGGGGTGGGCTTTTCCAACATGAACTATAAACTTGAAGTGACAGCCGATAATGGCGACAAAATTATTTCTTATATAAGATCCGACTCTAAAGTGTTTGACGTCAGTGGCAATCAGGTAGATTGGACTAAGCTTTCCGGATTCAAAGGCAGAAAAGTAGAAATAGAATATTTCACCATAACAGATGCTACAGGCGGCGACCCGTCGCGCAGCGACTTTGCTTATGAAATCGGCGAAAAAGGAGTACGTGTGCTGCGCTTTCGCGATTGACCGTTTTCCTTTCTACAAAGCCTTTCCCGGCAGGGCAGAAAACTCTGGATCGGACAGATCTCGTTCCTTATGGAATTAAAGGGACAGTATAATTAATTATTGACAGAGAAAATATTCTTGGATAAGTAGTTGCCCATGGTAAGAATAGCGAGAGTCGTTGTCCCCAGGAACCCGCATCATGTTACCCAGCGAGGCAACAGAGCGCAGGATTGCTTTTTTAACGAAGATGACTATCGGGAATACGTGGCACTTATGGCAGCTTCGTGTCAACTCCACGGCGTCGAAGTATGGGCCTATTGCCTGATGTGCAATCATGTTAATATGATAGCCGTTCCGGAAGAAACCGCTCACCTGAGGAGTGCAATCGGCGAAGCACATCGACGATATACGCGGATGATTAACGGCAGAAATAAGTGGCGGGGGCATTTGTGGCAGGAGCGGTTTTCGTCATTTCCGCTGGATGAGGCTTATCTCCTGGTCGCAGCGCATTACGTGGAATTAAACCCGGTTCGGGCCCAGCTGACTGATGATCCCTGTTCCTATCTGTGGAGCAGTGCCAAATGCCATGTATTGGGACAAGATGATGAACTCGTTACGGTAAAACCTTTGTTGGATCTGGTTCCTGACTGGAGCGCATTTCTTCAGAAAGAAATAAAAGAGGAAGACTACGAGCAGATACGCCTGCATGAACGGACGGGCCGGCCCCTGGGCGATGAATTTTTTATACAAAAAGTGGAAACCTCATGTAATCGCATCCTGTGCAAGCAGAAACCCGGACCAAAACGAAAAGTGAGCGAAAAATAAAAGCAGCATTAATTAAGATTTAATAAACATTCGTGAATCATATCAAATTGATAAGCGAATTGTCATCATTTTCCTGTCATAAAGTACCATTACACTGACTATTCTATAAAAATCTCTTAACTTGCCGATAATTCAAACATCTCAAGACGAACGGACCTGAAACCTTTTGGTTGAATGTGGGAAATGGCCGGGACAGTGCGTAAACGCCTGATCTTGCCGTTTTCCGCAAAGGGCGTTCCGAAGACGCGTGGGGTGTCCTCCCGGCCAAACTAACTAACACATAATATACTGTAATTATTTATATATTATTAAATATAACAATTCCGTATATTCATCTGCCGGCGATAGATTAGGAGGTAAAAACTATTATTGACTAACATCAGCTGATGCAATAATTGGGTATACTGTCCCCTTAATTATTAGCATAGGGTATACAGTCAATGTGATCTATCAGCATCAAAAAAGAGGGAAAAGTAAACGGTCAAATCAAAAAGGAGAAAACATATGGTCAGTGTTACGTCGAAAGGTGTATCCGGCGGTGCTCGGATAGAAAATTCGAAGAATAAGAGAAGTCAATGGCGAAGCCTGAAAATTATCGTATTTGCTGCACTCGGCATCGGCCTCATGCTCAGCGGATACGGCTGCGGTGGAGGAGGATCAGAAGGAATTTCAGCCCAGGTGGTGTCCGGTGTCGCTGCGGCCGGGAATACCCTGGCCGGTGAAGCGGCAATCAAAGATTCACAAGGCACAGAGAGGACAACAGTTATCGCGGGTGATGGGTCATTCGCGCTGGATATCACGGGCCTGAAAGGGCCATTTATCCTCAGAGCCGTCGGAACCAGCAAAGGAGTAAGCTATACACTTCATTCGTTCGCCGGCGGTCCGGGGATTGCCAATATCAACCCCTTTTCGAACGTACTGGTGGCCAGTGCTGCGGGGATTAACGATCCGGCTCAGGTGTATACGAGTCCCGATTCGGCTACACTCAAGAATATTGAGACTAACCTTCCGCAATCGCTAATCGACCTCAAGGCCAAGCTTAAGCCGCTTTTGCAGAATTTCGCTGCGGAAAACATCAACCCTATTTCAGATCATTATGTAGCGGATGGTAATCATCTGGACGGCGTTTTTGACGGTGTCACAATATCTCTTGTGGGCGGAGTATTAACCGTCACGAATGCACTGACGAATATCGTCATATTCACGGGTCCGGTAACGGATATTGCGGCAGGATATTTTAACCCGGATCCGAGTTGTCTGCCCGCGCCCGGTTCACTCCCCGACATTCCCGCCGGACTTTCAGCGACGGCGGGCGCCAATCAGGTGACTCTCTCCTGGACCGCGGTCGGCAATGCAACGTCCTATAATATTTACTGGTCAAAAACGGCGGGCGTTACAACGGTCACTGGAACAAAAATCGTCGGAGCAACCAATCCCTTTATTCATACGGGTCTTACCGCGGCCACCAAATATTACTATGTCGTTACAGCGGTAAACGGCGCCGGAGAAAGCGCAGCATCTGCCGAAGTATCTGCAACAACGAATGCGACGCCGCCTGCTCCAACGCTTCCTGCTGCACCCACGGGGGTGACGGCGACGGGAGGCACGAAACAAGTTACTCTCTCCTGGTCGGCAGTTCCCACAGCAACATCGTATAATATTTACTGGGCGACGACATCCGGAGTTACCACAGCCAATGGAACAAAGATTACGGGAGCGACAAGCCCGGCCGTTCAGACGGGTCTTCCGGACAGCACGACCTACTATTACGTCATAACTGCCGTAAACGCTACCGGCGAAGGTGCTGCCTCGGTGCAGGTCGCCGCGACCACCATTACTCCGGCTCCGGTTCCCACTATTCCTGCCGCGCCGGCTGGATTGACGGCTACCGGCGGCACCCAGAGTGTCACCCTTTCCTGGTCGGCGGTTTCACAGGCAACGTCCTATAATCTCTACTGGTCGACGTCGTCCGGAGTTACAAAAGCCAACGGGACCAGAATTGCCGGTGTTACCAGTCCTTACGTTCAGACGGGATTGTCCGCTGGCACGACGTATTACTATATTGCCACGGCGGTGAACGCTGCGGGAGAAAGCGCTGCTTCATCTCAGGCCAGCGCGACGACAGTCGCGCCTCCTCCCGCCGTTCCGGCTGCTCCGACAGGCGTTACGGCCACGGGCGGTTTAAAACAGGTAACGATTACCTGGGCGGCGTCTTCCGGGGCGACATCGTATAACGTTTACTGGTCGAAAACGGCGGGCGTCACTACGGTGACCGGTACAAAAATTACCGCTGCGGCAAGTCCGTATGTCCAAACCGGCCTGACGGATGGGACGACTTATTATTACATCGTAACAGCGGCAAATACCTCGGGTGAAAGCGCTGCTTCCTCCCAGGTCACTGCCACGACCACTGCGGCTCCGCCGACTGTTCCAGCCGCGCCGGCGGGCGTGACGGCCGTAGGCGGCTCAAAGCAGGTGACCGTCTCCTGGTCGCCGGTTTCGGGCGCCACGTCGTATAACGTTTACTGGTCAACCACAACGGGTGTTACGACGGCGACCGGAACTAAAATCACCGGAGCGACCAGTCCGTATATTCATACGGGCCGCCTTGACGGCACCGCCTATTATTATATTGTAACGGCGGTAAACAGCGCAGGGGAAAGCGCAGCATCTGTCCAGGTGACTGCGACAACGACGGCTGCAGCAGCGAATGGTGCGGCGCTCTACGCCAGCAAGTGCCAGAGCTGCCACGGTCCGCTGGCCAGCACCGATATTGTGGGCAGAACCCTGCAATCGGTGAAGAACGCCGGAATGACTCAGGGCTTGACGGACGCAGAGGTGCAGGCCATCATCAGCGTCCTGCCTTAAAAGCGGTAACACTTAGCAAAAGGGGCTCCTGATGGAGCCCCTTTTTTTTACGTAACGCCGTCTCATTTCTTTTCCGGTGAAGAGTTTTCAGGCCGGCCTTCTACAGTTCGCAGGCAACGTTGTGTCCCACGTGGATTGCGTCAAAAGCTTTGCCGATTTGCCGGGCGTCGCCGATCACCTTGCAGGGAATGTCCTTTTTTTTGCAGATTTCCGCGAGCGGATTGTAGGGTCGGGATCCGAGGGCCAGCACAACGGTGTCGGCGGGAATTTCCTGCATGCCGTCTGCTGTTTCGGCGATGACACCGGCCGGCGTAATTTCCTTCGCCTTTGTATTCGTCTTGATGCGGACGCGATGGCGGTGCATGTCCTGCATCATCCCCCATCTCGTTGACTTGCCGATATCCGGGCCGACATGGTCAAGCATCTCGATGATGACGATTTGTTTGGTTCCGATCGTCGCGAATTTATAGAGATCCTCAATGGGCTCCGCCCGGTTGACGAACAGGAATTTGACCGCATCGGCGGGCAAGGTGCCTTTTTCGGCCAGGAAGAGCGCCGTTTCCACGCCGACCGCGCCGCCGCCGATGATCGCGACGCGCGATCCTACGCGAACCCGGGAGGCGAGTACGTCCCAGGCGCCGACGACATGCGGCAATCCGGCGCCCGGAATGGACGGCACAATTTCCACGGCGCCTGTTGCCAATAATACGATGTCCGGTTTTTCCCTGGCGATGACGTCTTCATTCACCTCTTCGCCGAGAACAACTCGCTTTACGCCGCTGGGTTCCAGCTGGGCCTGCAAGTCCTTCGCCAGTATGGTAAACTCTTCACGGCCGGGAGGACTTCCGGCGATCATGAGCTGTCCGCCGAGCTGTCCGCTTCTTTCATAAAGCACCACGTCATGACCGCGCTTTGCCGCCGCGGCTGCCGCGGACATTCCTGCCGGACCGCCCCCGCAGACCAGTATTTTCTTCGGAGTATCCGTTTTCCCGGAGATTGCCGTGAGTTCATGTCCCGCCAGGGGGTTGCACAGGCATTCCACGGCTTGCACCACGAAGAGGTGATCAAAGCACCCTTGGGCGCAGGCAATGCAGTGGATGATTTCGTTTTCTCTGTTTTCGGCCGTCTTTTTCGGCAGGTCGGGATCGGCGATCAGCGGCCGGCCCATGGCCACCATGTCGCAGAGGTCGTCTTCGATCATCTGGCGGGCTGTCTGCGGATCGTTGATGCGGTGCCCGGCGATGACCGGAACGTCGACGCATTCCTTGATTCCCCTGGCCAGATAAGCATAAGCGGCGCGCGGCACTTCCGTGACGAGCTGCGGCACCCGTGCTTCGTGCCACCCGACATTCACGGAGATGGCATCTGCGCCGTTCTTAACGATCAGCGCAGTGTATTCCTGAAGGCGGATTCTTCCGATCCCGCTGGCCATCAGATCATTTCCATTGATCCGCCACATCACCGGATAGTCGCTGCCCACGGCATTGCGGACTGCCGATGCAATCTCCAAACCGAAGCGCATGCGGTTTTCCCAAGACCCGCCGTATTCGTCATCCCGTTGATTGGTCAATTCCGATAGAAACTGGCTGATGAGGTAACCCGTCCCGGACAGAATCTCGACAAAGTCAAATCCCGCCTTTTTCGCCCGGACGGCCGCAGCGGCAAAATCCCGGACCGTCTGTTTGACTTCTTCCAATTCCAGCGCCCGCGGCGTTTCACGCGTGAAATTGGAGAAGACGGCGGACGGCGCCACGGCCTGTCTTCCTTCCATCATGATAGAATGGGCATATCGGCCCGCGTGGTTCAATTGCAGGCCCGCTTTTCCGCCCCCCAGTTGCATGGCTTCACGCAAATGTGACAGCCCCTCGATGAAATCATCTTTATACGCTCCGATAACACCGCCGCCGGAATATTCATTGACGCCGGCATATCCGGCGATCAAGGCGCCCGCTCCTCCGCGCGCCCGGGCGGCGTAGAAGGCGATGATCCGATCGCCGATATACGGCGTCGTGGTCATGTTGAGATGCATGGCCGGCATCAGAATGCGATTGGGGACGACCATTTTATTGATGGTGATGGGCGAAAAAAGGACATCGTTTCTTTGAGCCTGCTTATCCTTGTCTGAATTAGTTTGCGATGATTTGTTCAAAAACTCCATATAACCTCCGTAAAATTTGAAAATCTACAGCATAATTGCAATGTCGCTGATCGGATAGGTAACGCAGGGATGAATGTAGCCGAATCTCATGTCCGATTTGCGCAACAGTTCGGACCCGGGATGGAATACCTTGCCGGACATAAGTTTCGTGCGGCAGGCGCTGCATTCGCCGCCGCGGCACAAAGACGGCACCGTGACGCCCGCTCGTTCCAGAGCGACAAGAACGGTTTCGCAGGCTTTTGCGGCAAGCTTGCGGCCATCCGGAAGCGTTACGGTAAATTTGTCTTTGCCGCCGATGCTGTCAGGCCAGCCCGGCAGTTTCGTCGGATCATCGGGCGCCGTCTGGACCTCGCGGCGGATCTGCCGTTCCGGAACCCCCAGCTTTTGCAGCTCGGGCAGGACAAAATCATACATGGCGGCGGGACCAGAGAGAAAGAATGTGCACTTTGCGACGTCTCCCGCGACATCCTTGATGATGTCCGCCGTGATGAAGCCCTGACGTTCGCGGCAGTCTGCACCGGGCTCTGAAATGACAGGATGCATCTTGAAGAGTTCTTCTTTTGCAAGCTTGCGCAGCTTCGATTCAAAAAGGATATCCTTCTGATTGGCACAGCCGTAGATCAGATCGATCTGATTGCTGCGGCTTAGTTTGTCGAAATCGGTCTGCAGCATACTCATAAAGGGGGTGATGCCCGAGCCGCCGGCGATGAAAACCAGTCGTTTGCCGTGGACGGCGTCTATCCGGTAGAAATGGCCGGCCGGGCCGGAACTGGTCAACAGATTGCCGACCTTCAACTTCTTGAGCAGATAGTCCGAAACGAATCCATTTTTGACTTTCCTCACAGTGATTTCATAGTATGCGCGCTCGGTGGCGGGCGAGGAAATACTGTATGGCCGGCTGGTGCGGATGCCTTTGATCTCCACGTTCAGATTGATGTACTGGCCGGGAACAAACGGCGGAAGATATCCGCCCACAGGCGCAAGACGGATCGTTTTGGCGCTTTGAGTCTCTTTCCGGATCTCCGTCACCCGGTATTCGAGGCTCTTCGGGTGAATAACGTCCAGCGCCCGCTTGATGCCGCCGCGGTTGCACCGGTGATCGAGATTGTAGCGCTTGCCGATTTCAATTTCTTTTTGAATCGAATCCAGACCGGCCAGTCCTGCAAATTCAGTGGGGGCTCTTTGTTCCCGGCCTGTCTGATCTTTCAGGATCAGCTTTGCCGCCGAATATCCGGAGGTAAGGGTTGTGTTGAAACCGCCGAAGAGCAGCGATGCGCCGCAGAAATAAAGTCCCTTGATGGGCGAACGGGGCTGCATCTTGTTGGCGATGAGATCCTTGAAATACGCGTCCACGCCGTAAATGCTGCCGCCGGGCGAGTTGATGTAGCGCATCAGCGTAAGCGGGGTGAAGGCTTCCATCTCTTCGATGTGTCCGCGGATATTCGGATGAAACTGATACAGGAAGTCCAGGAGTTTTTCGGCGTATTCCATTTTTGCGTCGTGATATTTTTCGGGTGGCAGGTTGATCCACGCATCGGCCATCTGGCTGGAAAGAATCGTGAGGACGCTGGTTCCTGTTGCACTACTGTCGGGATCATCGATGTTATAGCACGACATATACCCGCCGGGGATGACCTGGGTCTGGCGCAGCCCCACATCATAGCGCATCCGCGGCGAGTTGAGCGGCGCGGCCATGAAGCTTGTGGCGTGTTTGATGCCGGCTTCTTCAGGAGTGCAGTTGAGGCCGATGAAAAGTCCGAAAGACGACATGCTGGGGGTGGAGACGCGCAGATCCGCAAACACGCTTTCGGGAACGTGTTGTTCGTCGATCATATCCACGTAAACATTGATCCGGTTGGCATTGCAAAGGACCGTGTCCGCCCGCAAGATATCGCCCGCATCCGTCAGAACACCTCTGACCAAACCGTCTTCCACCAGAATTTTTTCCACGGCGGTGTTAAATTTGATGGTGCCGCCCGAGGCCAGAAATTCATCAGCGATGGCGCTGGACATGGCCTGGGAGCCGCCCTTCACATAGCAGGTTCCTTCGCCGCGCGCATACAGGGCGGCCAGGGCCACAAAAGGAACGCGATCGACGGGCATGCCCAGGTAGCCGAAGAGCGCCCGGTACACGCCCTTCACCATCGGGTTTTTAAAATATCGATCCAGCATTTCCTTGCCGGTTTTGGCGCCGTATTCAAAGATCAGGGGAGCCTTCTCCCGCGTCAGCGGTTCGTCCTGGGCGATGCTTTCGTACAGCAGGCCCGACTCTTCGCCGATTTTATCCACCAGGGTCTGATAATCGCGGATTGCGTCGGCGCTGTCCGGAGCGAGCTCCTGAAGCTTTTGCACGAAGCCGTCATGGGAGCCGGGCAGCACGATTTCACCCACGCCCGGAATCGCCAGGCGGAAAGCGTCTTTTTGCAAAACGAAATCGATTTTATTCCAGACGTTCAGTTCCTCGAAGATTCTGCGCAGAAAACCTTTTTCACCGCGGTAGTTGTTGCTGATGTCGTAGAGCTGGTGCAGCGCCACTTCAAATTCGAAGCGGCCGCGCCGGAAGGTCGTGCCGCAGCCGCCGGGGATGTTGTGCCTCTCCAGCAAAAGGACTTTTTTCCCGGCCTTGCTCAGCGTGAGAGCTCCGGTCAGTCCGCCGTTTCCCGCTCCGACAACGACAGCGTCAAAAACGGAATCCTGTTTTACAATGGCTTTTTCTTTCGCATTCGGTGACGGCATATTCCCTCCTTGAAAGCTTTCTCTTATTTTATAATCGGTTTTTCGTTTGCTGCTTCACGGTTTTGGTTACGGCCAGGTGGAACGCATCATCACACCTTTCCCGGTTCGATTTCCATCTTTTTTATAGCGATTTGCGTGCCATAATAAATTCCTTGTCATTTCAGAAGGTTCTTTATTTCGCTTCACCTGAATTGTCCTATAGTGCAATAAAAAATTGTCCCATGGAGCAATTCATGATAAAAACTGTCTCACCGCATTCATCAAGGCGGCAGCTAACGGACGGGAGTCTATCATGATCGATGAAAATGATTTTTTCCGGCAGGTCACCACGAGAGTCTGCGGATCGCTGGATATTCGAACGGCACTGTCGAGGGCATTTCAATATCTCAGGGAATTCATTCCGCTTGATGCCATGGGGCTCCATCTGTACGAACCGGAACTCAATGTGATGCGCACTATTGCCCGCGTCAGCGCGTCCGGAAGCCATGTGATGGACAAGGTTACCCCTCTGCGAGGGAAGTTGAAAGAATTTCCGGAGGCCGTCAAAATCGTCAACCATCCGGATCGCGATCTTCTGGTCAAAACGATGATCCGCCATGGAAAGCCTTCCGAATCTTCCGTGATGCTTTTGTACCTGATAATGGGGCACGACAGGGGAGGGGCCTTGTCGCTGCGGGCGGAAGGCAGGGAGAAATACAAAGCGCATCATGCAAAACTGCTGTCGCTCGTAGCCGAACCGTTCACCATTGCTCTGGATAACGCGCTTAAGCATCGCGAGCTGTCCATTCTCAAAGACCGCCTGGCGGACGACAACCGCTACCTGCAGAAAGAATTGCGGGATATCTACGGCGATCAAATCATCGGTGAGAACTCCGGATTGAAAGACATTATGGCGATGGTTCGGCAGGTGGCGCCGCTGACCAGTCCCGTCCTGCTTCTGGGAGAAACGGGAACCGGGAAAGACGTCATTGCCAATGCCATCCATTATTCCTCCCAGCGCCGGGGCGGCCCCTTCATCAAGGTGAATTGCGGCGCCATTCCCGATACGCTTTTGGACAGCGAACTTTTCGGGCATGAAAAAGGTGCTTTCACCGGCGCCGACGCCCAGAAGAGGGGACGTTTCGAGCGCGCGCACGGCGGGACGATATTCCTGGACGAAGTCGGAGAACTTCTTCCCCAGGCTCAGGTCCGGATGCTGCGTGTCCTGCAGGAAAAAGAGATTGAAAGGGTAGGCGGCACCAAGGTGATACCGGTGGACATCCGGCTGATCACCGCCACCAACCGCAATCTGGAAGAGATGGCGCGCTCCAATCAGTTTCGCCGGGATTTGTGGTTTCGCCTGAACGTCTTTCCCATTCTCATTCCGCCGCTCCGGGAGAGAAAGTCCGACATTCCCGAGTTTGTCGATTACTTCCTGGAGAAGAAATCCCGGGATATGAAGCTTTCGCGAAAGCCAAAGCTTGCCTCCGGAACCATCAACCGGCTGCTCGATTATGACTGGCCCGGTAATGTAAGAGAATTGGAAAACGTCGTCGAGCGCGCCCTGATCATGAACCGGGGGGAACCTCTGGTCTTCACCGATGCACTGATCCCGAAGAAAGCGGACAGGAGCAACCGTCCGCCGGGTACGGGTGAAGAATCAATAAACTTGGACGCGGTCGTTGCGAGTCACATCAGAAAAGTGCTTGCGTCGACGCGCGGCAGAGTCCACGGACCGGACGGCGCAGCGCAGTTGCTCGGCGTCAATCCCAGCACGCTGCGGAAGAGAATGTCGAAACTCGGAATTGGTTACGGAAGAAGTTTCAAGATGAAGCGGGAAGAAAAATCGTGATTCCGCCACGAAGGGTTTTGAGGCGACTGCACGCGATTCCGCAAAATAATCAGAGCTGCACCAAAAAGAGATTTGATCCCGCTGAGCTTTTGGTGTCCCCCGCTCGCGGGGGCGTTAGTCCGGCGCATGCTGGATGGCGCCCGGCATGCGCCAGGTAAACCCCACGCCGTAGGTGGGTAGTAGCAGTCACACCAGGGCATCCGGCATACGCCGGAGTTCCTGCCCTTCGCTCAATGTCCTCGACTGTGGAGCTAAGTTTGCTACGCAACAGCCGAAAACTCATCCGGGCGGGCTCAGACAGTTCGGCCGTCTGACGCTACGCCGCGCCAAGCGCCACAACGTCTCAGCCATGATTCGCGAAGTCACACCCCGGTGCAACTGCGGAATGTTCGAGATACTTAAATACTTTAGGGTGTCCCTCTCAGGCTCAGAAAACTCGCCCTTCGGGCTCAAACAGTTCGGCTGTCTGACGCTACGCCGCGCCAAGCGCCACAACGTCTCAGCCATGATTCGCGCAGTCACACCCCGGTGCAACTGCGGAGTGTTTGAGATACTTAAATACTTTAGGGTGACCCGTATTGGCCCCTTATTTAAGGGCGCCCACACCATTGGTCTTGGTCCCTGTGGCTAGAAAAGCTTCAATTGTTTTAGCTGAGTGAAAATTGATAATACAATCTCAAGCCGCGCGCCAAAACGTTTTCCTGTTATTTTTGCACGGATAATGTTACCTGACTCTGCATCGATGACTGTTTCGGGTGTTTCGGCGGACCAGCTATCACCTATTGTTGGAATCACAATACGTAAAATTACTTCTGATGCTGCTTGGTGTTCTCTCCTATCAGTCCATTTCTCTATCCCATGGCTAAGTTCAAATAATTCAGGCATAGATATTGATGTATTTGTTAAATTATCAATCGCATCGGGCGTGTCGAATAAAGATACACCAGCTTTTTCCATTTTTTTTGCAGGAAAAGGATTTTGAGTTTCTAAAAGAACGACTCCTTCCTTGAAACCTCCTGCCTTATCGCGCTTTCTGTCTTGATGTTGTTTCAATTCTTCGCGGCTTACATTGAGTAAAGAAAGAATTCCATCTACAACTTCACTCACATCTGCTAATTCGCCAATTATTGAATCTTTATCAGCAGCATCCAAAGTTTCAAAAGATTCTTCGATCAATTTTTCTTGTAAAGCCTTTAGAAAGTAATCACCTGAAAGGAGTGTTTTCCTGACAGTCTCGCCACCTTTTTCAATATTTGTGGGAACTTTGTCTCGGACTAATTTGTAGAATTCCTGTTTATCTTCAAAATCCTCAAATGGTAATAGTACCTCAACAATAGCCTTTGTTTGCATTAACTGGTAATATGCATGGGAGAGTATGCCTCCTTCAAGAAGGATGATAGCATCGATTTCATGTGCAAGCGCGCCAATTGTTCGTAGGGTATCTTTATCCCTTAGGAGCTTATCTTCAAGTGGTTGAATCCTAATTCGTCGCACTCTAGATTTACCTCGTGCAACTTCTTCTTTTAGTACCTCTATGTCAGCACTTGTTTTAATATTGAGAGATTCGTCAAAAGGTGTCTTTTTACGATGTGATGGTGCTCTACTATTGATTTTTGAGTCATAGATTTCATGATGCCATGGGAAAACCGGACGACTACAAACACTGGGTGGCACACCAACAAACCACATTATACTGAGTGGTTGCTTTTCTTCTTCTGCAATTCGCCGCGACTCCAAGGCTATTTCTTTAACCCATTCCTGATTTGAAATAGACCCATGCCAATCATAAGGTGGTTTTAAAATTTGTGGGACCCAACATCCGTTGATATCAGGTGAAACGAAAAAATGTTTAAATCTTAACTTTTCTGATACTTCAAATCGAATCATGTCAGCTGCAGTTAATTGCTTGCCTTTTGGTGTTTGAGTATCAACAATATATTTATCATGAGCATTATAATACAATCCCTCTGGTAACCCCCACAAAGCTTCAATAAGCACTTTCCTTTGTCCTGGGGCGGCATAAGCAAAAGCTGAAGATACAGCAGGTACAAAATTGTGAAATATGAAAGCCACATTATTCTTTGTTTTACATTTAATCCATATGCAGCTTTGCTCCTTTATCCACGTTAAAGCGCTGTCGAGAGAACGAACTTCATTCCGTGGCAGCATTTGTCGACTGGCAATATCATCAGTGTCAATATCCATGCGGATAACCAAAGGACTTTTAACAAGTTGAAAAATATCTTCTTCCAATTCTGTGGGAATGATACCCGATGCGATACTCTGTATTATGGATTGGTCATCTAAAATATAAAGTCGTGTGACTGGCAAGCCTAGGTTCATATATGTTATGACATTATTAATTTTGCTATATCGACATGCATCTGTTTCATCAACTATTTTGATACATTTTGGCCTAAATGTGTTTGGCAAAGATGATTTAATTAGGCAAACTTTAGTCGGGTCCACGCCAATTGATTCACTCTCTTGATCCGCCTGCACTATAAAAATTTGATGTCCATCCCATATCCATTCCATATGAAGTCTAATCTTACTTTGATAAGTCCACGTTGCAGGAATCTCGAGGATCGCAGAGACAAGCGCAGATATGTTACAATCAAGTGGCCTATTTATATAATTGCTTACAACTATCTTCTTTCTCCAGTTGCGCAGATTAATATTAAAATGATTGCCACTATTCCTATTATCTATGTTTTCATATACACCAAGCCAATCTCTACTCTCTTTAGAAAATCTACGTTCATTTGATAAATGACCTCTCGCAGATATCGGCAATACATACTGCTGAATGACAAGTGGTATCCTTTGGTCGCATAAATCAACATCAGTGGCCAGTTTGTGAAGGCATTCAGATAATGGTTGGACAATGTTTATTAATGTTCCATCAACGGAACAGAATTTCCCTCTTTCATTTAGGCCTTCCATGCAGCCTGAGGAACGAACTATAATTCGATCATTATTCACAATGCCGATGGATAATAACGCTTTAATTATTCTTATTGCCCATTGCCTTATCAGATTTGTTTTCTCTTCTTCGTTAGAATTTCTGTATAGAAGTAGCATATCGCTTGAAACAACGATAAACGGGAGAGTCCAAGCTTTTGGTAGACTGCATAAACCAAAAGCTTTTACGCCAACTTGATCAATGGTTATATCTGTGACAGGAATTTCAAGAGTATTTTCTTCAGAAATAAAAAGAATGGGATATAGTGGCTGTAATGATGGGCGAGAATTATTTCGTTTTTTTGCCATCATCAGCCTTTGGTGAACTGCTTTTTCCAAAGAGTACGTTTGCTATTTCATACATTTTTCCTACAGCATCATCAGCGAAATAGCCTGATAGGAAGCCTATCGAAACAGTTGCCGTGATCGATAAAGGTTTAGGCGCTGATAAAAAGCTGGCATCAATCATAGCACCTATGACAAGCGCAATTGGCATTGCTATAAGTGGTGAAAATAGCCGCCAAAATCTTCTGTCCTGATGCCAATACCCTCTGGCGACAACACGATAAAAATATTTAATCCCGAAAACAGAGCCGCCAAGTAGACCAGATACAGCATATAGTGCAAATTTATTTATTTTAAAAGATTCTGCATTCAGAAACGGGAGTGTTGCATCAATACATCCTAGGCAAGAAAAGATAAATGAAAATAATAATAATATAAAAAGGTAAAATGCCTCACAACGTATTTCTTTTCTAGCAATAGGCGGATAACAAGAAGTCCAATTATAAGGTTGCCTGCCATCCGTTGGATCGCCGGTTCCAACATTCGGTCCTGCAACCATATCTTCATTCGCACAATTTATTGTGCAGGATTGATCCAAATTGTTTGCTTCGTGAAAATTTTCAGCTATGTGATTTTTTTTATCGTCAATAGTCAAAATATTTTCCTTACGAATAGTAAATAGAAAACTTAAGCAGCTAAATTAGCTAGCACCTTTCTCGTATGCATAGCAACATCCAGCTGAGGAAATCGTTTGTAATCAGATATGTCAATGCGTCCAAGATTTTTTGCGATCAGTTGACGAAAGAATTGAGATATTGGATATTCAAGAATATGGAGATAACCCATAGGATCTTGCCAAGTATTTGTTTTATGCACGTCACTGTAAAATAAATATTCTCTTTTCTTTGACTTAGAAGATATTTCACTGGCATTGCATTGTAACCATTTCAGTCCAGATTGTTTAAGATCTGGCAGTAGTGAGCTACCCATAGGAACAAGATGAAGATGCGCATGGTCAGTGCCGCATGCTGTTATGGATCCTTCTCTATTTGCACCGTGTTCAAAAGCAATCAACGACCCATACTTTTGAGTTAAAACGGGCAACAATGATTCAACGATGTTAGATAAAGCAACCTTACCATAGCTGCTTTGCATTGTGAGTTGGTGATTTTTGGGGATGATAAGCGTCCAGCCTTCTATTAATGCCCCGATTGATGCTATTGCAATGTATTCATCATTACTCGCGAAAGGTTCGTCTATTTCATTATATTGATATTTACCATTAATAATGCCGCAAAACCTACAAGGACTGACATGTTCCATTTCGTGACCATCCTTTTTAAAATAAATGGTAGCAAAATTATCTTTTATCTTTTTGCTACCTTAATATAATATACTTGTCAACAAGCATATCGTGCCACACGACAATTCAAAGTCATGGTTTTATTAATATTATAACTAACAAATATTAACAACAGCCCGGTTTATTAAAGACGTTATTGACCTCTTGAGCTATTTACTGGAACACAACATAAATGAGCATGCCACTAAAGTTCCTTTGATATTAGTTTATATTACCAGAACTGCATTCATTTGTCATGCACCAAAATGATTTAAAGCTTTATATTTATGAAACTTTCTACAGCAAGCATGCGCTGGCAGTTTCATCATAATGGCATATGGCTATGCCCGTGTATTTCGCCTTACTTTTTGATGGCAATGGCAAATCTCTTAAATTGGAGTAAATAACTTCACGTCCAATGAATGAATTGCCTCCCATAGGGTGTGCTGCATATGTATTATCAATCATTCGTGCAGATAAATCATAAACGTCATAAATATTTTTTATCATTGCAGCATTGTCATAAGATATAAGCCACGGTTTCTTTAATTTCACTAAATAATTGCGAAGTCTTATATGATCTTGATCATCAAATGCAAATCTGTATAATCGTTGAGCCTTATGGTAAAAAGGTGGGTCAAGATAGAAAAAAACGTTTTGTTTCTTTTTCCAATCTTCACATACTTTTTGCCATGGGCGGTGCGTAACTGCTTTTATTCGATTCGAGAGCAATGATAAATCTAAAATTCTTGACGCTAGTTTATCACGATTAAAGCGACACCCCAATGTCCATCTATCTTGAGCCCTTCCACCAATCGGTCCCGCACTCGGATGTAAAATGCCTGAAAATGAAGTCCTGTTTAGGTACAGGCACTTTAAAGCTGCTTCTCTTGTGTTTTTAGGATGCAGATTTTTTTGATATTGCCAAAATTTTAAATTTAACGGCACATTGAATACGGCATCAGCCAGCCACATTGCATGCTCTTTTGAAAACACGCATTTCCATAAAGCTGCCACAATAGGATCAATGTCATTGAGGACAATTGCTTCCACAATGTTTGCTTCAAGCAAAGCAATTGACACAGAAGATCCACCGCAGAAAGGTTCGATAAATAATCTAGAATTCAAATTATTCATTTCAATAGTTTGGCCTAAAAATCTAGCCAATCGTGCCTTGCTACCTGGGTAACGGAGCAAGCTGCGTGTTGCGGATTGAATATTTTTATATTTCATTAGATTATCATTGTACATGTCTATTTTAAGTTAGGCACAACATCCTATTCCCTCAATTTGTAATATTTATTTGTCAGATAATATGCGGAAATATTTCTTTCAAAGCAAGAAATAAATCGAGAAATAAATCGCGGTTAGATATTCTCTCTTAACTGTGGATGGTGACGGTTGGTACTACGGTGGCTACTGCGGGACACCCCTAAAATTCTGATTCCTGAGAAGTAAGCCCCCTTTTTCGAAGTCATAAAAACGACCATGCGCATGAAAAATGATTTTCGAGCACAGACGCTTGAGCATTGCTTAAAAGAGTCTCCAACGCGTATATAAACCACTGAACAACGCTTTTGAAAAAGGCAAAATGGGCATTGGTCCATCTTTTGATATTACAGGCAATAAGCTTACAGGACACAGCAAGGAGGACTTTAACCACCCCGCGGACGCGGAGCCTCCCGATTCCATAAGATCGCTTCAACTCAGAATTGGTGGCCTCGATTCCCGAACGGATTTTTATAACGTTCCTTCCACTGTGGTGTTTGAGTGCAATACGGTACACGCTAGAGCATTTAAGTATCTCAAACACTCCGCAGTTGCACCGGGGTGTGACTTCGCGAATCATGGCCGAGACGTTGTGGCGCTTGGCGCGGCGAAGCGTCAGACAGCCGAACTGTTTGAGCCCGAAGGGCGAGTTTTCGGCTGTAGCGCAGCAAGCTGTATTCCATTCCAGATCAGGATGATGCCGCGGCGGCAAGGAGGAGGCACCGGAGGCGTATTGGCAATACGCTGAGGAAGCCGACAGACGCAGACAACAAAGGCAGCGCTTGATATGGGATGGAATTAGCGCCACGGTCGAGGACATTGAGTCAAGGCGCACCCTGGTGTAACTGCCACCTTGGTGCTCTCTATGATTGCAGCCGCTCGAAAGCCTGAGGCTCGAAAGTAGAGGCAAGTCGTTTTCATAATATTCTTCCGATTGCCGCGCCTTCCCAAATGGCGTCCAGCGCTTTTCCGGATTCCCTGGCATCGCCGATCACGTGGCAGCGGCGTCCTGCCTCTTTCAATGCCTGTTCAACGGAATGATCCGGCTTCACACCGACTGCGACGACCACGGAATCGATACCGCCAATTTCTTGCGACTCGCCATTGACATCGACGATGACACTGCCATTTTTGATCTCGATGCATTTGGTATTCACCAGGACGGGAATATGATGATCTTTCAGAAACCGGAGGGCCTGCGGTTTGCGGGTCAGTCCCAATCCGTTGGCAACTTTTTTAAGTAATTCGATAACGACGACTTTTTTCCCCTGCATGCTGAGATATTCGACGGTTTCCATACCGACGAGCCCTCCGCCCAGCACTGCCACGGAATCACCGGTCGATGCCCGGCCCTCCAGAACATCCTGGGCATAAACGACATGGGGCTTCTCAATTCCAGGGATATCCGGGCGAACAGGATCAGAGCCGGTCGCCACAATGATTTCATCCGGATTCAACTTAGCCAAAATTTCTTTTGTAAATGCCGTGTTCAATCTAATTTCGACGCCCTGGCGTTTGGCTATCCGCCCCATCTGCAAGGCGGCCTCGGCCATTGCTTTTTTCATGGGCGCCGCTCCCGCGAGGAAGAACTGACCTCCCAGGCGAGAGGCTTTCTCGATGAGAACCACCCGGTGTCCTCTTTTTTGCAGCGTCGTCGCCGCTTCCAGACCGCCCGGTCCGCCTCCCACCACCAGGATTATTTTCTTTTGTTCGGCCGACTTCAATTCGCACGCTTTCTCCTGCCCCGTAGCCGGGTTTCTAAGACAGCGGATGGGAAGGCCCTGCATAAAGAGGCGGTCCACACATCCCTGGTTGCATCCAATGCACTTCAGGATCGAATCGAAATCCCCGGCCTGAGCCTTTTTGCAGAATTCGGGATCGGCGAGATGTCCTCTGCCAACGGCAACAAAATCGGCCTTGCCCTCTCCAAGGATTCGGTCGGCGACAACCGGATCGTTAATGCGAATGGCGGCGATGACGGGGATAGACGCCACCGATTTTACGGCTGCGACGTTTTCCAGATAAGGAACCTCCGGCATATCCAGGGGAGGGATGATCCAGGGGAGGGATCCATAGACGCCGGCAGAAACATGAACGGCATCAACGCCTGCGTCTTCAATCAGCTTAACAATTCTTTTGGCGTCCTCGGCGGTCAGCCCGTTTTCAACGTATTCATCGGCGCTGAGTCTGTACAAGACAGGGAAGTCCCGCCCGACTTTTCCACGAATGTTTCTGATGATTTCCAGGGCGAAGCGAGCCCGTTTTTCAAGCGGGCCGCCATATTCATCCTGTCGATGATTGGAATAGGCGCTCATGAACTGGTCAATCAGGTATCCATGGGCGCCATGGATTTCGACGGCGTCGAAACCGGCCTTTTTCGCCCGCACGGCCGCGTCGCCAAAAGCGTCGATGAGTTCGCCGATTTGAGCGGTGCTGAGTTCAACGGGCACTTCCCTGCAAACAGGACAGGGAAGGGGGGACGGGGCGACAATCGGCAAACCCGTATCGCGGCTGTTAATCTGGCGTCCCGCGTGCCACAATTGAATGCAGGCCTTTCCGCCTGCGGTTTTGATCGTCGAGGCCAGGGATTTTAATCCGGGTAGAAACGAATCATCGCAGATACCAATGTTTCGCGGTCCCAGCGTTGACCGATGAACGGCGGAAACTTCCACGATATTCATCGCGCATCCGCCTTTTGCCCTGGCTTCGTGATAGGCAATGAGTGCCTCGGAGACAAATCCGCCCTCGTCGGCCAGCAGGGTTCCCATAGGCGGCATGATCACCCTGTTTTTTAAAGTCAGAGAACCGATTTTTGCTTCCTTAAATAGATGATTAAGCGACATACTAACACTCCCGGATGATGATCTTAAAAAAAATAATTGACAAATTTCTGATCTATTTCGCGCTTTCGTTTTTCAGGAATTCCAGGATCAACTGATTGACTTCCTCGGGCCGCTCCTGGTTGATCCAATGGCCCACACCGGGCAGGATAACCTTCTTCTTCAGGTTCGGAATAACCTTCTCCTGGGTATCAACGGCTTTTTTATACATCCTGATGACCGGGTCCGCATCCCCTGCTACGAACAGCGTCGGCTGAAGAATTCTGGCGCCGTCCAGAAACGGGGTTTCCCGCCAGTTGAAATCGATGTTGCGGTACCAGTTGAGCCCGCCTCTGAAACCGGACCTGGCGAACTCCTGACCAAAATAATCAATGTCGGACTGGGTCAGCCATTCAGGAATCCGGTCCGGATAGGCGAAATTCTGCAAAAGGGTTTCGCCTTTTTTATAGACATAATTCCAGCGCTTCTCCGGCGGCGGAGAGCCGGAATTGGAATAGAGCATCGCCCCCATCGACCGTCGCGCATCCGTTTCCAGATCGGCCTCGGCTTTACCGGGTTCCTGGAAATAGACCTGATAAAAGATATCTTCTCCATACATTTTCTTCATGATTTGAATGGGAGGTGTGGTCCCCCGCACACGCATCAGATATGGAACGCTCAACAAGACAACCGCTTTGAAGAGATCGGGCCGAAGGACGGCACAATACTGGGTGACGACGGATCCCCAGTCGTGACCGATGATGAACGCCCGGGGCTCGCCCAATGCATTGACCAGGCCGATAATATCTCCGGTGAGCTGAAAAATGTTATAATCGCTGATCGCTTTCGGGCGATCCGTCTGGCCGTAACCCCGCTGGTCCGGGGCAACGGCGTGAAAACCAGCTTCAGCCAGAGCCGTGAACTGGTGACGCCACGTGTACCACAACTCCGGAAATCCGTGCAACATCAGGACCAGCGGGCCTTCTCCCGCTTCGGCGATATGCATCCGGATTCCGTTTGTTTCTATTGTTCGATGTTTAATCTCGACCATTTAATGCCTCCTTGGGGATGTCATGTTAATTGTGGATGGAATAGAAATTCCATCTCTCATCTGTGAACCATGCAGCAGAGTTTCAACACTTCGCTGATTTTGTCCGGAGTAACGTCCCGCTTTTCACCGAAGCGAACCATGCCATATTCTTTCAACTGTTCCGGAAGGACGGGCAGGCAGTCGTCCTTGATGCAGTGGATCAGGATGATTTCATCCTGGTGTCTTCGACCGGGTAGATGTTTTGGGCGATCTCCTCAGTCAGATAGGCCCGCAACGCTTCCGGGGTAATGCCCATCGCTTCCGCCTGGATGTGGCCATAGCTTTTTTCCTTGGCATTCCTTAAAATCCTGTAGGTCGTTTCAATGCCGGCGCCATTTTGTTTCACTTCAGCGCCGAGGCTGACAGCTCCCGGCAGTTCGCCCGCTTCGACCATATCGGCAATCTCGTGCTTGTGTGTCGTAAAATAAGCCGTCACGCCTTTTTGACTTAAATACTCCAGGACGATCTTCGTTCTTTTGACCGACTCCTCGTGATCGGTTCCATTGGCAAATTCGTCGAAAAAAACCACGGAATAAGGAGTCATCCTGGGTTGTCCGGCCGATGGCCGGGAAAACTGCGACATTCTTTTGAGCTCCGTCAGATATAATCCCGTGCCTTCCGCCGTGTTATCTTCGGTGTTGAAGGATGTGAAGATCGCATCGATGAGGCTCAATTCGGCACTCTGGCAGGGCAGCCCCATACCCAGATGCGCGAGCCAATACATCTGTCCTACCTGTCTGATGTAGGTCGTTTTCCCGCCGTTATTGGGTCCGGTGATAACGAACAGATTATGATCCCTGTCCGATGCGATATCGTTGCGGATGATCGGATCATGCGCCTGTCTTTTCATCAGCGACGTATTGCAGGAACCGGAAATGGAAGTTCGGATTTCCCTTTTCTCCAGGATGGCAGGTGTTGTCACCGTAAAACCATCCGCCGTCCATTTCCTCTGCACGGCCGCGGCTCCGAGATAGAAACCCAGCTCCGGCGACAGATCGCCAATCTCCAGTTTCGGAATCCGCGAGTAAATAGCTTCGTTGACCAGCGATAGCCAGTATTCGATCAAATCCCCGTATCGCCTGCGTTCATCTTTTCCCCACTTTTCCAGTTTTATCCCGCTCAGATTAAAGCCGAACATTTCCTTGTGCCAGGTGTCCAGCCTGGATTTCATGGTCTGGAGCAGATGGAGCGCTCTGGCCTCATCATTGATGAATTGCCGGAAAGGCTCTTCCGTGAGCATTTTCTCGGTGGCTTCAATAAGGACGCGATTGCCCCGGTAAAATTCCCGTCTCGATCCCACGGAGCTGATGGAATTCAGGTAATGCATGTTGTCATCAATTGCGCCGCCCAATCCATAAGGAAGATAGACCTCCCGTATAAATTTTTCGGCTTCACGAAATTTATCATCAGCGTCGAATCGGGCGCCCAAATCCTTGATGCGTTTCAGCCGCTTTGCAGTGGGTTCGCGCATGCTGCGGATGCTGAGGATGAACTGGGTGATATTGGATGCGTCCTGGAGAGCCTTGAGGCCATTGACGGTGCTGCCGAATCTGTCATCATAAAGGCAGGTATCCAGGCCGGCTTTAACGGCCAGGATCTGATGCCATAATTCTTCGTCGCCCTGCAGTTCTGAAATAGCCTCCTGTCTTTCCAATATCTCAGCGCGGTCGCTGACGGGATTGTGAAAGACGTCGTCGATGTATTCTTTGTCGCTCACCTTGCTTTTTTCATACTGCCGCGGAATTGCGGCAAAGACCTGATCCAGAACGCCTCCGATGTCGAGGTCATGGAACGCCTCGCGATTGGATCGGACATACCGGCCGGCATTTTCTCCTGCCTGGTCAACGCCCCCCTGCTTTACGCAGGTCTCGCCCTTTTCCAGGGCATAAATATCCTGGCGGGGGCTGAACGCTTTGAGGTAGTCCACAATTCGATAGGCTGTTTTTTCCAATGCAAGTTTCAGGGTCATGATGCTTCACTCTTTAATTCCGCTGCTGCCGGACGAGAATTATTAACAGTTCAAAAAAAGTAACGACATTTGATCAGATTAAAATATCATCGTCACCCCGGCGAATAACCTAAAGGTCACGAGTGCCGGGGTCCAGTTAAATAAGGCTGGATTCCCGCCTTCGCGGGAATGACCTATGTTGATACTATTATGAAGCCATTAATATTCTCCGTAGCTTGCTGCTAGGGGGTTGAACAGGGATGCTATTTCACCAATTCAGCCCCCGAGGCGTAAGCTTTGTCCATAATGGCTTGGCTGCCTTTTGCCGAATCCAGATTCGACATTCCTCCCGCAGCAATGCGGCCCTCAACCTTGAAGCCCAGGAAAGCGAGGACACCTTCATGGAGATCAAAAGACGAAGCAAACAAGCTGGTTTCCGGCTGTCCCTGCGAATAGACGGTTATGGCTTTCTTCCCTCTGATCTTGTTTCGAAACGCTCCCGGCTGGCCGTCCTTGAGATACAGCAGGGCAAAAAGCCGGTCGATAAACGTCTTTGTTTGACCGGTTACCTGGAGCATGAAGACCGGTGTCCCGATCACGACGGCATCGGCGCTCACGATTTCATCATAAAGCGGCGTCATGCCGTCGACTTGGACGCACTTTCCTTCCGGAGTCTGGCATTTGTAGCAGGCCTGACATCCGCGGATGTTCAGCTCATTGAGATTAAATATTTTGGTTTCCGCACCGGCTTCGGATGCGCCCCGCAAGACTTCATTGACGATTGTGGTCGTATTACCCTTCTTTCGGGGGCTTCCGACAAATCCAACAACTTTCATTATTTTTCTCCTTTTTTCATTTTAGCTGCGGCTTGTTTTTTGATGAGCTCCCGGAAACTTTTGGGAGGTTCGACAAAATCGGCGCGTGACGCGAGGCTTAAAGCCTCCGTAGGGCAGTGGTAAACGCAAACACCGCATCCGATGCATCGCTCGAGTTTTACCTGAGCGATGTTATCCTCAATCGTAATGGCGTCCATCTGGCATCTGTCCACGCATTCTTCACAGCCGGTGCAGGCCTCCGCATCAACGACCGCTTCAAAATTGCTGGAGACGCTTCGGACGGGGTCGCCGAAGCGATAGACGCCCTGCAGAATCCCGCAGCAGCAGGTGCAGCAGTTGCAGATAAAGTCGATGCGTTCCTGCGTGTTGCTGGAGGTATGGATCAGGCCGGCCTCGGCGCTCTTTTTCAAAATCTCCAGGGCTTCTTCTTTGCTGATCTCGCGGCCAAACCCGCGTTCCTTGACGAATTCCGCGAAAGGTCCGAGCTGAAGACAGACTTCATCGGGATATTTGCAGCCCTTATCCAATAGTCGTTTTTCATGGCGGCAATAACAGATGGAAACGGTGATCGGTGAATTCTCTGCGATGTACTTGCTGGCAACTTCGAAGGGGAAAACATGGGTTGTCGCCGTCAGGGTCTTCTCGATCGGAATGACGCGCGCCATGTGGATCGCCGCCTCGTCGGCAAAAGGAGATTTGGCGTCTTTCTGCGGTACGCTGGCATGAAAATAGGCATCGAACAGCCGGGCCAGTTCTTTGGCGCGCTCGGTCACTTCGCCTTTCATGAATTGCAGCTCGAAGATGCCGGGGACAAGCTGCAGGAGCTTGTACCATTTTTCACCGTCGCGTGTGCTGGAATAAATTAATCCCTTATCGGCCATCTCGTCGAGCATCCGCGCCACATGAACTGCATCCAAACCGAGCCGGCCGGCCAGGTTGCCGGGAGATTCCGGAGCCATCGGCGAGAGGTTGACCGCCAGGTGCGCCTCTTCCTGCGTGAAGAGGGACTTGAGTAATGCCTCGAGTTCCGGGCTTCTGCGGCTGCCATACCCGATGAGATTGAAAATATCCGCCAGTTGATCAAACAATTTATCTGCCATGAAAATCCTTTCTTCAGTTACTTGCGTTTTCTTCCGTGTCAAATAGCTTCCACCCGGCAGGGCACGTACCACTCGCGGGTGGCGAGAGTGGCACAAAGTTCACGAGTACCCGCTGCAATTACAGGCCCTCTATAACGCCTCAACTCTACAGGGCACGAACCGATGAATCGGCGTGCCGAACTGGTCGCGGTGCGTGTTCTTGGTCAGACGGTTCACATTGGCGCCGTACTTGACGCCGTTATACACGATGCCGAAGCCGTGCGGAATCACCACATGTCCCTTGCGAGCGGTATCCGTGATTTCCAGTTCGATCTCTTCGCTGCCGGCTTCCGTTGTCACTTTAACCTGCTGACCATCTTTAAAATTCAGGGCTGCCGCATCGTCCGGATGCATGGCCAGCGTGCAGGCGCGTTTGCCTTCGTTCCAGGCGGGATCGCGCATGAGCGTGTTGGCGTTGGTAGAGATATGCCGGCCCGCCATCAGAATGAGCGGAAATTCGGAAGGCATGACCAGCGCCGCTTCTTCCTTGTTTGCATCGATGCTTTGCAGTTCATCCAGCAGCTCCGGTATGAGCAGGTTGATCTTGCCGTCCGGGGTTTTGATTTCTTCAAGATTCTTTTCCGGATCGACCTTTCCTACCCACAGGCCTTCAGGATGATCCATAATCTCTCGGAAGAGTTCTTCGCTAAACGTCGGACCCGCCTGAAAGCCCGCGCGGACGGCATTTTGGGAGAGCGATTTGGGGGCGGCGAGCAGCATTCCCCATAGCGCCGCGAGATGCACCGATCCCATCGCCTTGCCCAGGGTCTTTCCGAGAATAAACGGCATAGCTCTCATGGCTTTCGGTTCGGTCATGGCGTATTCCATCAGGGCCTTGGCAAAGACTTCATGGCTCTCGAAGGCCGCCTGGTATAGACTTTCGGGAATAGGCGGAATCAAGCCCAGTTTGTCGGCCAGGCGTAAATCGATTTCGCCCTGTTCGAGCTGTTCTCCGTCCGGGACGATAATCGGCCGGCGCATCTGGAAGTATATGCCGGGATAGGTCATCGGGAAGAAAGTGCCGTCCCACGATTCATAGCCGGTGCGCGACGGCAGCACGTAGTGGGAGAGCGCGGCCGTCTCCGTCATGGCGAGTTCCGCCGTTACCAGCAGGTCCAGGCGCTGGAATGCTTTTTCATAGGCGGTGGTGTCGGCATAAGAGCGCAGGGGATTCAAGCCGCTCACGAAAACCGCCCGCAGCCTCTCGGGATGATCGGAGAGAATTTCTTCCGGCATGACATTGGGCGGGAAGATGCCGCAAACCGGGAAGGAATTGGTCGTCATCGTGCTCCAGACTTTGGGGTCCCGTTCATCCGAATGCGATCCGATAGGCATCATATGCCCCGGGATAATATTGCCGCCCGGAACGCAAAGCCTTCCACAGATCGACTGAAGGATGACGATCAGATAAGAGTTCAAGCCACTGTGGCGCCCCATGAAAATTCCCAGATCGTAGCGCAGGGATGATTTGCGTGTGGCATAGAGCTTCGCGACTTCGCGGACCTGGTCAAAATTCAACTCACACGTTTTCAGGGCGGAGCGAACATCGAAATTTTCAAAATAGGATTTCACCTGATCAAAACCGGATGTATGATTTTGCAGGTAGGATTTGTTTTCCCAGCCCTCTTTAAGAATGATGGCAATCATCGCTTTGAGCAGCAGGGCATCCGTGCCGGGACGGATCTGCAAGTGAATATCGGCAAGCTTTGCGGTTTCCGACACGCGCGGATCAACCACGATCAGCATCTTGTCCTTGTCTTTGGACAGCCGCTGGAGCTGGCGCGGGGCCTGGGGAATCTGATGGCTCTGCATGCCGTTCCAGCCGAGTATCAGCAGAACATCCGTATTGTTCGTGTCCGGTCCGTCATGCAGGTATTGCTTGCCGTGCGTCCGGCCGCACACCCAGAAGGCGCCCGCAAATTCCTGGGCGAGCGCGCTGTATTGATACTGAGAACCGAGTCCCCGCATCAGGCGCGCGCCGAAAGCCGCTTCAAAATGACAGCCCTGTCCGCCGCCGCCCATGTAAGCAAAGGAGCGCGGGCCGTGTTCATCAATAATGCCCTTCAGTTTAGCCGCGATTTCATCGATGGCCTGATCCCAGGAAATCCTTTCGAATTTATCGCCGACTTTTTTCAGGGGGTATTTCAGGCGGTCGGCGTTGTGCTGGTGATGGGCGACATTTAATCCCTTGCGGCAGATGTAGCCTTCGCTCTTGGCGTTTAGCTTGTCCGCTTTTACTTTGACGATGCGGTTATTCTCCACCTCGACTTCCAGACCGCAGTTTTGCGCGCAGAGGACACAGCCGGTTTTATGAATCGTTCCCATAGTTGCTCCTTTTCTCCGGCCACTCCCGCCGGATGTCGTTATTGCGTTCTTAAGCGTGCGGGACGGAAAGACGCAGGGTTTGAATGATGCCGTGCAGATCACGCCTTTGTTCTTCGGTTAAAACCTGCAGAAACTCGATATTGGCGGCGGCGATGACCCGGGTAGCTTCTCCGGCCATGGCCTTGCCTTTTTTCGTCAGGTGAATGCTGATGGAGCGGCGATCGTCGGGATTGCCCTTGCGTTCGATGAATCCCGCGGTTTCCAGGCGGTCCAGGATGCCTGTGAGGGTCGCGCTGTCCAGTTCCGCTCTTTTGCCCAGTTCAGAAGAAGAGATCTGATCTTCCTGGTCGAGAAAACCCAGGATCATGGCCTGGACGGAGGTGAGGTTGAGTTCGGAAACCTTCTGAGAAAGAAAACGGCTGGAGAGCTGATAGGTCTTGGCAAACTGAAAGAAGATACAATCTGTTTCCTGCATAAGAAGTGAAACTCCTTGTATGCGATTTACTTGTGTGCGAGCGTAATGGATTGCTAAATGTTTGTCAATGGATTTTCAAGCGGCGTTTTTCACCAGCAGTTCAGGCAAGTTGACTGCGATACAATTGCCGATTCCGGAGCTGTTGCCGGCGATGGGTGTCGGGAATAAAATACTAAGACCATGATATGCGCACGGCGTTAAAGGCGATTCCTGTTAAGTACATAATATAATAGATAATGTGTCCTGATGCGACGTATACAAAATTCAACGTTGGCCGTGCTTAAGATTAGAGGCAGAGCCTGTCACTTGTTGATGTGGTATTTGATTACGGTGCTTTCGCGATCGCGGGGGCGATTACACACTGCATCTGAAGAATGAAATTACAAAGGCTGTCATCATCGCTGCAAGCAAAATAATTTTAATCATAAATCCACTCCTTTGTTTATTTGATTTTGGGGCAGAATGTCTGTTCGTTAAATGAACTGTAACAAAAACCGGTTGAGCATGTCAAGGCTATATCGGCGGATCGGCGGTTGTCAGGCGTATGTCGAAAACGCTTTTTATGGGCAATAATTCCTGCGCCGGAAGAGGCAGGAAACGGTCGACGTCCAAACAAGGAAAGTCAAAATAGGACCAAGACGCCGCTCATCCTATTCGATGGGTTATCCGACCGGCGTACCGGCATCGATGCTCCTGTCATTTTACTTCGGGCTTGATTCACAGATCTGACCACCGGGCACCGTCTTCAGGATGCCCCACATGAATGGCCTAAAGCGCGGACCTTCACTCACGGTTTCATCTTCCTCATCATGTTTGCCACGGTCAGCTCCAGCGTGAGTTCCCGGCCGATGGCCATGTTGGGCGCGAAATTGCGGATGAAGTCAATTTCTTCATCTGTCGGATGCGGCGTCTCGGACAGGTCGTCGGCGATTTTCAGATCCCAGGGCACACCCTTTTGGACATCTTTCACTTTTACTTTCGGGTGGATCTGGGCGAGATAAATTTCCCTGCTGACGGGGTCAAACCGGAAAATGCCCTTGGTGGTGAGGACCATGGACGGCCCCGATCCTTTCGGAAAAAGACCGGATTTTTCCCGGCTGTCGCCGCCTCGCAGATAGCCGGGCGACGTCATGTAGTCCAGCGTGTTGACAAAATTGCCGCCCAGCATCGTGAAGACCGTGCGTTTTGCGTAAGACAGAAAATCAGCGGCGCCGCCGGAGCCCGGCAAGCGCAGGGTTGGTTTGTAATAATCGCCGATAACCGTCGTATTGACATTGCCGAACTTGTCGATCTGCCCCACACCCAGAAAGCACACATCGACAAAGCCGCGATACGTCATCGTAAAAGCAGAGTATAAATCCGTTGCATAAGAGAAGCCACGGCAGGCATTGGCGTCCGCAATGTGGTTCAGCGGAAGAAGAGGCTTGAAGTCGATAATGCCCGATTCCATCATCAGCGTCGCGTGCGGTGCATAGAGGGCCTTGGCCAGCGCGCCCGCGGCTGTCGGCAGTCCCACGCCCAGAATTACATTTTCATGATCATGGATTTCCTTGGCGACGGCGATGATCAGCAGTTCCTGAAGGGTATAGGGTTTAGTCATAGTATTTGCCTCTTTCCTGCAAAATCGCTTCTATCTCCGGCCGGGTGAGTCCCATGAAGATTTCACGGCCCTCGCGATCCCAGCGGGAGGTAAAAGCCGCGCCGTAATTGGCCGGAGCGGAATAAAACGCTTTAGCCTTGATGTTGTTGAGAACGGCACTGCCGAATTTGCCGATATAGCGGTCGATATACGCCGCCCGGTTTTCACAGCCCAGGACCCATTCGTCTATCCAGGCGGTGAGGCCTTTCGCCGTCGAATCGGCCTTTATAAACAGGCCGTACATGGACGCGTCACGGTCATAATAACCCAGCACTTCCGTGGGGTGGGCTCCCCACGGTACTTCCACCACGGCATCCACGCGGTAGGCGGGGAGGATCGTCAGATTCGGGCTGGATTGAATGATGTCGTGCTCGACGATTTCCTCGCAGGACACGATGATCCGGCGGCTGGCCAGCGCCGCCGCGGCTACGCTGCCGAGCGCGCCCCAGTACTGAGCGTTGCCGAATTTGTCGGCGCGCTGCACGTGAACAATGCAGACGTCGGGATTGGCCGCGGGAACGGTCAGGAGCGTTTTGCCGGTGTACGGGCAGGTGATGACGCGGAATTTGTCTTCGCCCAGGAAGCTTCTTTTGCGGAAGAGGTCGGTTTCGATTACGCCTTCCAGCACCTGGGTAAACGTCAGGCCATGCATGCCGGCGACGAGTCGTGCGTTGTAGTCGAAGTTGGTGTAATCCTCCATCTGAAGCGTTCCTTTATTTAGCGCCCGCTCGACGGCGGAGCCGCCTTTTCGGCCGCCCGCGCGCATGACGTAAGTCGTTACGAGCTTCTCCACACATCCCGCGCCGACCAGGACTTCGACGTCAAAGATGCCGGATTGAGAATAGAGCGTGAAGCCCTTCCGCTGCTGCCGGACCACCTCATATACCAGTTCGGCGCAGCTGCCGACGGTGTAGTTCCCGATGACGAGTTGATCCCCGTCATGGACAAACCGGGAGACTGCCTCTTGCGCAGTCATAATTTTATTGCCTGTCTCCTCCATGCTTTTCTCCTCATGATTATAGTTTAAGGGACAATTGCCGTTCGATCGGAAAACGGGAGCGCAATTCGCTCAGGGTGGGAATGCCGCGACGGCCTCCTATTTGCGTGCTGACCAGGCTTGCCGCCCAGGCCGCGAGATCGAGGGACTTCTCGGCATTCCAGCCGTGCACGATGCCGTACGTGAGGCCGGCATGAAAGACGTCGCCGCAGCCGGTGGTGTCGATTGCCTCCACGGGGTAGGCCTCCCGATAGATGAAACGCCCGTCGATGAGGGCCAGATATCCCCTCGCGCCAAGTGTCACGCCCGCCAGGCGCACGCCCATGTCGGCAAGTTTCTGGCAGGTTTCCTGATGTGTTTCGGCAAAGGCATTGGAAAAAGTTTCCGAGGTCACAAAACAATCGCTGCATCCGGCGATTTCCAGCATGCCTTCGCGCAGCGTTCCCGCATCCACAATGACGGGGATGCCCGCTTCCTTTGCCTTGCGGCAGGCAAAGATGGACGCATCGGGAAACAGGCCGTCGACATGCAACGCCGAACTTTTCCGAAGAAGGTCTACATCGATTTCTTCAGGCTGCAGTGTCCGACCGGTTGGCCGCTGCCAGAAGATCGTCCGGCGGGCTCTCTGGGGTTCACTGATGACGAAGGCAAATTGGGAGATCTCCTTCGGCCGAGTCGTGAGGCCGCTCGTGTCGATGTTTTCGTCCACAAGGGATGCGGCAATTTGCGCGCCGAAGCTGTCATCGCCTACGACGCCCGCCATGTGGCAGTCGAGCCCCCAGCGTTTGAGCGCAACCAGGGCCGTCGCCACGGGTCCGCCGCACTGGATCGTCAGATTGGAAAATTCACATTTCACATCCGGCAGCGGATAGGCGGAGATCAAACCGATATAATCGAGCGAACACTGACCGATACCGAAGACATGGGGCTTTTCGTTCATGGCAATATCCTTTCCTTGGGTCTATTGACTACCATGCGGAAGGGGAAATGTGAAAATAAAATGCAAAAAAAATAAAAGATAGCAAACAGAAAAATATTGATAAGTATTTCAATCGGCTATATTGAGCACCTCATAAAAGTTTTCCAAATATGACCCCGGAAGAAATCGCCGTCGTGGAGGGGCTTGTGTGGCCGGTATTATTTCTTGTAAAATCGAGTCATCGCAGTTGAGCCGGGGCATACCCGGAGCGAATATGACCGAAATATTGTGGCTCCTGGCGAAGCAGCGGATTCGATTTCTAAATAAAGCGCTATCTTTGTTGGCGTCGTTGTCGGCGTCCTCAACGTATTCGTGATACGTCTCGTCGCCGCCGCCTAGCCGCCGCGATATCATCTTTATTAAGAAATGAATAATATGGTATGAACTGTTTAAGCCGAAGGCGAGTTTTCGGCTGCAGCCCGAGCGAGCATAGAGCCACAGTTGCAGGGCATTCTGAGCGATGGGTATGCACCGGCTCAACTGCTACCGCGCAGTATTGAATGACAATCAGCCCCGTCTCTTTTACGAAATCAAGGGCGATGGAACAGGAAGAATGCATAACGAACAAATCGAACTCTGGCAGCATCATCACGTATTTAACGCTGAGAAAAAAGCAGTCGAAAAACGAACTTTAATCGTCGTGATCATCACGTTCATCACCATGGTCGCGGAAATAGTAGTCGGCTGGATGTCCAATTCCATGGCGCTCCTGGCTGATGGCTGGCATATGGGAACGCATGCCTTTGCCCTTGGCATATCACTGGCGGCGTATATTATGGCCAGAAAATATGCCCGGGACGAGACCTTTACGTTTGGAACATGGAAAATTGAAATACTGGGCGGCTATACGAGCGCCGTTGTGCTGGGCATCGTTGCCCTGGCGATGATCTTTTCTTCCGTCGAGAGAATTCTTCATCCCCTGACCATCCATTACAATCAGGCGTTGCTTGTCGCGATTTTAGGCTTGCTCGTCAACCTGGCCTGCGCTTTCATCCTCAATAGCGGCGGCCATGCCCATGATCATGAGCATCATCATCCAGGCGAAGATGAGCATGCCCATCATCACCATGCACATGAAGATCTGAATTTGAAATCGGCCTATTTGCATGTCGTGGCGGATGCTCTGACGTCCGTGCTGGCCGTCGTTGCCTTAGTCGGCGCAAAATATTTTCAATTGGTCTGGCTGGACCCGTTTATGGGGATAGTCGGAGCGGGCTTAATTCTGCGCTGGTCGTTTATGTTATTGAAGGGCACGGGAAATATTCTGTTGGAGCGTGAGACGAATGGCGAAATAGCCGATGAAATCAAAAAAGAAATTGAATCCGATGGAGATTCGAAGATATGTGATTTACACCTCTGGAAGGTGGCGCAAAATAAATATGCCTGCATTTTGTCCGTGGTGACGTCGAAGGATATTTCCACTGAAGAATACAGAGCGCGTTTAAGCGGCGTTCATGAATTGACGCACCTAACCATTGAGGTCAATGAATGCCGGACGCGGCCGCACTGAGGCAGGGCGGGAAACCGAATATCGACATCACATGTAGGATTGGAGAAGATAATGACCATACCGTTTACTGTCGAGCAGTTTTTCGCAGTTTTCCGAAACTATAATGAAGCCATCTGGCCTGCCCAGATCATTGCTTATATCCTGGGAATTGCGGCTCTTGTTCTGGCCGTGCGAAAGGTCAACCTGGCAGACCGCATCATCAGCGCGATTCTGGCGATTTTCTGGGTTTGGATGGGCATTTTCTACCACATTCTCCATTTCAGTGTGATTAATCCGGCTGCCTGGGTTTTCGGAATCGTTTTCATTCTGCAGGGTCTGCTCTTTCTTGCGGCGGGGACTTTTCTGGGAAAGCTCTCCTTCCGCTTTACGGCGGAACCACTGCCGATAATTGGAGCGTTATTTATTCTTTATGCCATGGTCATTTATCCCGTCCTGGGCATCATCTTCGGCCACTTGTACCCCGCGGCGCCCATGTTTGGTGTTGCTCCCTGTCCGACAACGATTTTTACGATCGGGATTTTATTGTGGACAGTCAAGAAAGTGCCCGGCTACCTCCTCGTCATTCCCTTTCTCTGGTCTTTGATCGGCATGAGCGCAGCGATCAATCTGCGGGTTCCTCAGGATTATGGGCTGGTTGTTGCCGTTGTTATCGGCACGGTCCTCATTTTGGTTCGCAACCGCAGAGCAGGGCAGGCATAAACCAGTTTTCAATGCACAGTTGACAAAAGCGATGATGCTTGGTAAATGAGAACACAAATTCGGGGTGGCAGGGGCGTTGTCCTTGTCTGAGATCATACCCATTGAACCTGATCCGGGTAATGCCGGCGAAGGGAGAATAGAGATGCCCGATTTAACCCTTTCTCCCGCACGGCGAAAGGGTTTTTTATTATACCGATGTGCCTTCTTCGGCTAACTTTGTTGGCGTCGTCGTCGGCTTCCTCGACGTATAACCTGAAGGTCACGCGTCACTTATACGCCTGCGGAGCCTCCTCCTGGCCGCCTCGTTATCCTTTGAAGTCAATCGGTATAATAACGACATTACAAAAGGAGACACTTTTATGAAGATAACCGCGGCAGAGATTTTCAAATCGGTGGAAGACGTCAGGGCGAAGAGCCCTCTCATCCATAATATCACCAATTACGTGGTGATGAACAATACGGCCAACGCGCTCCTGGCCATCGGCGCTTCACCGGTGATGATCCACGCCGAAGAAGAAGTGGAAGACATCGCCGCGATCGCTTCCGCGCTCGTCATCAATATTGGTACGATGAGCCCTCCCTGGGTCCGGGGCATGTTTAAAGCTTTTGCCAAAGCGGTATCCAAAGGCGTGCCCGTGGTCATCGATCCGGTCGGCGCGGGGGCGACACCCTACCGAACGCAGACGATTCGTGAGTTGATCGGTGCGGGCAGGCCTTCGATTATCCGGGGCAATGCCTCCGAAATCATGGCGCTTACGGATGACCGGCTCACGACGAAAGGTGTGGACAGTACGGCCGCCTCCAATGAGGCGCTTCAGGCCGCGCAGTACATCAGCGAAAAACATCAGTGCACCGTATGCGTGAGCGGCGCCGTCGATTACATTATAGACGGTGCACGGATGTTGAAGATCGCCAACGGCCATCCGCTGATGACCAAAGTTACGGGTCTGGGCTGTACGGCAAGCGCCTTGTGCGGCGCCTTTGCCGCGGTGGAAAAAGATGCAATGATGGCGGCGGCGAAGGCGATGTCGGTGATGGGCATCGCCGGAGAAATGGCGGCTTCCCTGTCCGCGGGTCCCGGTTCGCTGCAAATGCATTTTCTGGATATCCTGTATCGGCTCAGCCAATCCGATATCGCGGGGCGTTTAAAAATAGAGGAGTAGCCATGCACGGTGTTTATCTGGTAACGGATCGCGGCCTGTGCCGCAGCCGATCCCTGCAGGATGTTGTCATGCAGGCTGTGAAGGGCGGTGCTGCTTATGTCCAGTTGCGTGAAAAGGACTTGACGACACGCGCTTTTGTGGAAGAAGCCATCTGGATCAAAAAAATGCTCGTTCCTCATCGCGTGCCGCTGATTATCAATGACCGGATTGATGTGGCGCTGGCATCAGGCGCTGAGGGCGTGCATATCGGCCAGGAAGACATGCCGTACAAAACGGCACGCCGCCTGATGGGCCCGAAGGCCATTATCGGGCTGTCGGTGGAAACATGGAAAGATGTTGAGGTGAGCGAGAAACTCGACGTCGATTACATCGGAGTCAGTCCCGTTTTTGCGACGCCGACCAAGACGGATACGAAAGAGCCCTGGGGACTCGACGGACTCCGGAGAATTAAAGCGGCGAGCCGACATCCGCTGGTCGCCATCGGCGGGATCAATGCCGAAAATGCCCGGGCGGTCATCGAAGCGGGGGCGGATGCTCTCGCCGTCGTATCGGCCATCTGCGCGGCAGACGACCCCGAAGCGGCAACGCGCGAAATATTAAATGCGTTCACGAGCCGCAATCAGTAAGCATTTCTCCCGGGTGTTTCCTGATGAAGCGCGAAAATGCGGGTAATCTCTCTTGACAAAACCCGACCGTGAAATTACTAATTTACTAATGGAATCAGGGCGACCTCAGAGTCTTACTTTGACAGGTCAAATTTTCCTTCCGGGAAATATCAACGTTAGAGGCAGGGAAGAGGAAGAAAAACGAATGGGTGTGAAGGTTCAGAGAAGTCTCATCGTGTATGCTGTTTTACTCTTCTATCTTTGCACGCCTGTCATCGACAGTATGATCTGCGCTGACTGTGCCGGTAACGTTCCTTTTCAGGGTAAAACAACGATCTCGCACATGAAGACTCTGCACACAGATGTCAGCTATTCCCGGAAAGGGGAAACGAAATCCGAAACTACCGCAGATCAGGATCATAAAACGATTTGTTCAATCTGTGCCAATGTTGTTATGGACGCAGAAAGCTCTTCCGTCAATCCACCCGCCATCACGGCGCAAAGTCATGATGCCCAGGTATTCGATGTGATTTCCGATCCGCATTGTCCCATCGACAAACCACCTCAGAACTGCCTCGTATAAGCCCTTCTTTGCAGAGAGTGTTGACAGAATTGCACCCTATTTTCTGTCAAACTATTTCTGCCTGATTCAAACGTTCTATACGAGGTCAACACATGCAGAATTTGATCATTTCAATTTTATTAATGTTTATTCTTGTCAGTCCGGCTTATCCGCTAACCATGGATGAGGCGGCTAAGCATGCCCTTGCACAAAATCCCGATCTTCGCGCCATGAGATTCGAAGAAGATATTGCCAGAGGTCAACTGGAAAAAGCGCAGCTGCTTTTAATCAATAACCCGACCCTTGAGGGAAATATATCAAAAAAGGACAGACCTGAAGGGGAGAGCGGCGGCGCCTTTACCAACTATGGATTTAAGCTCTCCCAGGAATTTGAAGTCGCCGGGCAGAGGGGATCGAGGATCGCGGTCGCGAAAAATGAGCTCGAAAGAGTAAGAGCCGAAATTAAGAATAAAGAACGGGTGCTCACGGCAGAAGTGAAAGACGCATTTGCCAAAGTTCTTGCCTTAAAGAAGAAGCAGGGATTGGCGCAAGAGATCGTCGGTCTGAAAGAAGAGCTGCTTGGCTATACCAGGATCAAGTTTCAGGCAGGCGATGTAGCCCGTCTGGATGTAAACCTTGCCGAGGTGGAAGTGAGTAAGGCGAAAAGAGATCTTCTCCAGAGCCTGCGGGAATACAGGGAATCCCTTCTTGCCTTGCAGGGCTTGCTTGGCTTGTCACCCGATCTGTCGGCCGCGATCCAGGGCGTCCTGCCTTCAGAAGCGCCGGCTTTGCCCGATAAAAAGGTCCTGAAGGAATTGGCTTTTACGCAGAGACCCGATGCCAGGGCGAACCTGCTGGAAATAGACAGGAGCAAAGCTGCACTTACGCTGGCTAAAAAAGAAGTCATTCCGAATGTTACGATTGCCGGTTTTTACGATAAAGACGAATTGCGAAATATTGTCGGTATGGAGATATCTATTCCTTTTCCCCTCTTTGACCGGAAACAGGCCCAAAAGAAAGAAGCGTACGCCAGGTCTGAGGGGGCAAAAATAAAGTCAGACGGACTGAAGAAGGCGATTGAGCGCGAAGTCGAGCAGGCCTGCGGTGATTTGACAACGGCCGTCGAGGAGCTGACACTTTTCAAAAAAGAAATTATTGAGAAAGCCGCCGAGAACCTGAATCTTCTGAATCTGGCCTACAAGGAAGGCAAGGTCGGATTCTTTGAAGTGCGGCTGGCTCAGAAGGACATGATTGAGGCGCAGTTCACCTATATTGAAGTACAGACAAAGACACAGCTGGCGCTTAATGCAATGGAAAAAACGATCGGGGGAGCACTGAAATGATACTGCGATATGGAAATATGGCGAAACGGACGATACTTATTGCATTCATTCTTCTATCGGCAGTTGTCGTCTTAACCGCAGGATGCGGAAAGAAGGAAGCCCATGAGGACGGAGTCAACAAAACGGCCCAAAAGCATGAACCCGGACACAAGGGAAATGACCGGAAAGAAGAGCAGGGCGTGGTGACGCTGTCGCCCGAAATGCAAAAGTCTTCAGGAATAGAGGTCAGACCCGTAGTCCTCGAGAGCGCGGCAGTTCCCTTCTCGGCGACGGCGGCCATTGAGATGAACATGGACAGAACCGCCCGAATCAGCACCCGGGTCGCGGGAAAGGCGGTAAAGATCAATGTATCCCAGGGTGACAGAGTAAAAACGAGCCAGATTCTCGCCTGGCTTGATTCTGTCGAGCTCGATCAGATCTGGAGCGATTATCGCAAGGCGCAGGGCAGGCTGGAACTGGCCAGGAAAACTCTGCGGCGGGAAGAAACGCTGTTCCAGAAAGAAGTATCTCCGGAAAAGGATGTGCTGAGGGCTCGCCAGGAACTGGATGAAGCCGAGACGGAAGTAAATCTTGCCAGGGAACGCTTCCGGCTGGTTGGTATCGACGTGTCTCAGTATGCCGCAACCAGAGGCAGCGGCAGTCATCCCCTTGTTCCTGTTGCCTCGCCCGCGGGCGGGGTCGTCATCGAAAAGGCGATTACCCTGGGCGAAGTTGTTCATCCCGACAAGACCCTCTTTCTGGTCGCCGATCTTTCGACGCTCTGGGTGGCAATCGATGTTTACGAAAAAGATATGTCCAGGCTCAAGGTCGGGACGGACGTGAAAGTGTCGATCACGGCGTTTCCCGACAAGGTCTTCAAGGGGAAGATATCCTACGTTGCCGATATCGTCGATGAAAGAACAAGAACCGAAAAAGCGCGGGTCACCATCGACAACCGCAGCGGTCTGCTCAAGCCCGGCATGTTTGCAACAGTCATTGCCGAACCGGGAAACGGCGGGACCGAGCGGCTGATCGTAATTCCGGAAGAAGCTATGCAGATCGACGGGGCGGCACGCTATGTCTTCGTTCGGGTCTCCCCCGACAAATTCGCGAGAAGAGATATCGAAACCGGCCGGTCCTTCGGAAAGAACCTGGAGGTTATCAGAGGACTCAAGGAAGGCGACGTTTTTGCCGTCAAGGGCGCCTTCATCCTGAAATCCGAACTTAAAAAGGGCGAATTGGAAGGGGATGCGCACTGATGCTCGAAAAAATCATTGCCTATACGTTGAAGCAAAAAGGGATGGTGATTTTCCTTTCATTTTTAATCATTGCGGCAGGCGTTTATTCCTATTTTAAATTGCCGATTGACGCTTTTCCGGACGTCACCAACATTCAGGTGGAAGTCATCAGCCACGCGGACGGATTATCAGCCATCGAGATTGAGCGAAATGTCACGTATCCGATTGAAATGGCGATGCGCGGTTTGCCGGATATCGAACAAATGCGTTCGGTCACGAAGTTCGGTTTGTCCATTGTAACAATCGTTTTTAAAGATCAGGTGGATATTTATTTTGCGCGGCAGCTCGTCTTTGAACGGTTGGCCGAGGCCCGGGAGAATGTCCCTAAAGGCGTTGAAGTCGCCATGGGGCCCATCGGCACGGCGATGGGAGAAATCTATCAGTACACGCTCGAAGGGAAAATGCCGAAAGATCCACAGCAAAAAATATCTTACCTGACGCAGCTTAGAACCCTGGAGGAATGGGTGGTTGCGCCGCAGTTGAAAAGCGTCGCCGGCGTCAATGAAATCAATTCTTACGGCGGTTACTTCAAGCAGTATCAGGTCATTGTATCGCCGGAGAAACTGGTGAAGCATGCCGTAACGGTGGACGCTGTTTATTCTGCTATCGGCAGCAATAATCAAAACGTGGGCGGCAATATCCTGGAGCGAAATGCGGATGAATATATTGTTCGCGGCGTCGGGTTGATCCGAAGTATCGGGGACATCGAAAACATTGTCCTGAAATCCGAACGCGGAACACCGACCTGCATAAGAGATGTTGCCGAAGTGAAGATCGGCGAAGCCGTTCGGATGGGTGCGGCTATGAAGAACGGTCAGGATGAAGCGGTCGGCGGAATCGTCATGATGCTCAGAGGCGAAAACAGCCGTGACGTTGTTCGCCGTGTAGCCCAAAAAGTAAAGGAAATTAATGAGAACAATATGCTTCCGGACGGCGTCAGGATCATACCCTATTACGACAGAAGTGATATTGTTAACGCGAGCGTTAATACGGTAACCAAAGCCCTGATTGAAGGCGCTATCCTGGTACTTGTCATATTATATCTATTATTGAGAAGCTTCCGGGGAAGTTTTATCGTGTTGATTGCCTTACCTCTCTCCCTGTTTATTACCTTTATCGTGATGAAGCTTGTCGGATTGAGCGCGAATTTGATGTCCCTCGGCGGAATCGCTATTTCCATTGGAATGATCCTGGACTCAACAATAATCCAGGTGGAAAACGTGCAGCGTCATTACGTTGAGAGGCAGAAAGATCAACACCCGATTCTTACCGTCCTTAAGGCGGTCGTTGAGGTTCAGAAGCCCAGCATTTTTGGGGTCTTGATCATTGCCGTTACTTTTCTTCCGATTATCTCCATGGAGGGAATTGAAGGGAAGATGTTCGGGCCGCTTGCCGTAACGGTTGCGATAGCGCTCCTCGCATCCCTGTTTCTTTCCATCTTTATTGTTCCGGTTCTGTGCCTGCTGTTTCTGAAACCGCAGGCGCCTAAAGAGAGCATCATCATGAAGTATGCAAGGAAATTTTACTTGCCTCTTCTGGAATATGCCATGAATAAGAAAACAATAGTCTTAAGCATTGCCGGACTGCTCCTGGTGATTTCTCTGTTTCTATTCACCAGATTGGGGACGGAGTTTATCCCAACCATGGATGAAGGCTCGTTTGATATGGATGTGGCGATGCTCCCAGGTGTTTCGCTGGCAACGGCAATGGATGTCAACCAGCGTGCTGCCCAAAAATTGAAGCAGTTTGACGAACTGGATATCGTGGTATCGCGCACAGGGCAAACAGGCGTGGCCCTGGATACCAGGGGCACGGATAAAACCGGGTATGTCGGTATTTTTAAACCGCGAAGTGATTGGAAACGGTCTATTTCGAAGGAAGAACTAACCAATGAAATGCGCAAGTCATTGGAGTCGATAGCAGGAATCACTTTTGGGTTCAGCCAGCCGATCCAGTGCCGGATTGATGAACTCGTTGCCGGAACACGCGCACAACTGATCGTCAAGCTGTTTGGCGATGACATTGACGTGCTGAATGACAAGTCGGCTGAAATTGCGAAAGTTCTTTCGGCAATAAAGGGCGGGACCGACCTGGCTACGGAAAAGGTATCGGGTCAGCCGTATCTGACGATCAACATCGACCGGTCAAGAATGGCAAGGTATGGTTTGAATATCAGCGATGTTCAAAGTGTTATTGAAATAGCGGTTGCCGGGAAGTCCGCTTCTCAATTATATGAAGAGAACCGGAGCTTCGATATAACCGTCCGCCTGCCGGAAGAAAAAAGAAATTCCCTCGATGCGATCAAAAACATCTTGGTCACCTCAAAATCAGGGATGAATATTCCCCTCGAACAGTTGGCCGATGTGAAAATGATCGAAGGCCCGGTTCAGATCAGCCGCCAGGACGGGATCAGAAGAATCGGGATCGAGATGAATATCAGCGGCAGAGATATCGGCGGTTTCGTTGCAGAAGCCAAACAAAGGATAAAAGAGCAGGTTAAGTTGCCCGCCGGTTATTATCTGACCTGGGGCGGGCAGTTTGAAAATCAGCAAAGAGCGATGAACAGACTGATGATCATCGGTCCTGTTGCCATCGGACTGATTCTGCTTCTCCTTTATATCACCTTTCGATCGATCCGCTTGTCGCTCCTGGTCATTTCTAATCTGCCCTTTGCTCTGATCGGCGGTGTTTTTGCCCTCTTCATATCCGGACAATATCTGTCTGTGCCGGCATCCGTGGGTTTTATCGTTCTATTCGGCGTCGCTGTATTGAATGGCCTTGTGCTGGTATCACGCATTTCGCAATTGCGCGAAGACGGGCTTGAATTGCCGGAAGCCATCCGGAAGGGAAGTTTGGACAGATTGCGTCCGGTATTGATGACTGCATCCATCGCGGTCTTCAGTTTGATTCCCATGCTGGTTGCCGGCGGGACGGGTTCCGAAATTCAAAAACCGCTGGCGACAGTTGTGGTGGGGGGATTGATTACATCCACCCTGCTCACCCTGCTGATTATTCCGGCGGTTTATGGCTGGTTTGAAAAGCGAAAAGTTGCAGAGGACATGTAACTAACGATAGAAAACAATTCCCGCTCAATCTATGAGAAGGAATCCATGCAGGAACTTAAGGTCATCATCGGGCGGGCCATTTTGGATGTCGGCGGGCGATGATTTTAACCTTATTCCCCCGTCCATTCCGGAGCTCATTATTTATCCGGCCATTTTAATCGATCCGGCCCAATCGTGGTTTGAAGAACGCTTAATCCGGCATGAGCAGAAAGGAATTGGGTCAGATGGCGGCGCGGCTGGTCGAGGAAACCCTTCTTTTGAGAATCGCCAGCGACCGGGTGGCTGCGGCCTTCACTTTCTCGGGGTAGGTGCGCAGCTTGAGAAATGTCTTTGTCGATGCAATTTCCGAAAGCATGGCGATGGCATCCGGCGATCCGATGGTTCCCAGTGCCATACAAATTCTTTCTTCCAGAGTCGTTCTTGCCGCTGTGGTGATGAGCGGCCTGTTCTTAAGCAGGTCGATGAAAACCGGGACGGCGTCGACGGTTTTGCCCTGACCCAGGGCGTCTACAATGCTGGATTTAGAATTTTCATCGGCGAGAGATAATGCATCGAGCAGGATACGGCCCCTTTGACTGCCGCCGGTCCTGTAAATGCTTTTAAGTGCCTCATGGCGCAGTTTGTCGTTTTCATGCGACAGGAGGGGTACAAGCGCCCGGGCGCTGTCTTCATTGCCGATTTGCCCCAGTAGATAAGCGACGTTTCTCAAGTAAAACCAGGGCGCCTCTTTAGAAATCCGTTTGACGATCAGGGGCAGGGCCTTTTCCCGCGCGGACCCGATCAGGTGTATGATTCGGACACGTTCGGCGCTGTCGGTTTTCGTCTTGAGTTCGTCGAGAAGATCTTCGACAGCTGTAGTGCCTAACGCCATAAAAAGCTGTCCGGTATCTTCCCGTATCTGATTTTCCGGCGAATCGATTTCATTAAGCAGGATGTCGATGTTGGCCGGAGAAGCCATCTCAGAGATTGCGTTTCGTGCAATTCCGATGATGGTTTCGTTTTTTTCGGTGTCGTCGGCAACGGTGCGGAAACCGACGGCATATTTCGCCGCTTCGGAAACCTGCCTTTGCGATAAGAGATCCTGAGCCGTCTTCTTCATTCCCGTCCAGAGTTTCTGATACTCTGGAGAAAAAACGGTCTCATATTTTATCCAGGCGATGAGCGGCAAAGAAAGTCTTTGAATGACTTCATTTTTTCGTTCGGCGGGGAGGTGCTCGATGATGTCGACCAGACTTCGGGCAGCGCTTAAACGGACGTCCGTGTTATCATTCAACAGATTAGCGGCCAGGCGTTCGAGGAGGTTGTCCATGACCTCCTGCTCTTTTTGAGCGACGAGCTGTTCGATGATCTTCGGCAGAACGGACATCAATTCCTCATTCAGCAGGGTCCGTGTATCCTGCAGCCGGAGGCTGAATTTCTCGGCTACCTGCAGGAGTCTGCCTTTCGCACCGTTTTGCGTGTTGTCGGCTGATCCTTCATTTCCGGCTATGCCCAATTTTTCGCGGGTCAGTTCGGTCATGAGGTACTGAAGAAGCAAACCGCCGAGCAGGGATTCCATGTGCTGCGTCGTCATTTGCTCGGTCATGACCGGGTCGGCCGCAAGCATCGCCTGACCGACGCGTTCGGAGAGGATGCTCCGGTTTTGGTCATCGAGTCCGACGGCAATCTTGTCGACGAGCGAGAGCATGCTGTTCAGGCTGTCCGAGAGTTGGACACCGGTCATCGTATCCTTTTGCGCCATGATTTTTGCCAAACCGGTTTTGAAGGCATCGGCCAGTGCCTCCGGGTTTGCGGCCATTTCCCTGAACTCGGGAGACGCCGGATCCATATCCGGATGGGCTATGGCAAAGAGGTTCGTGATCTGATCACCGGTGGCGTCGAGACCCGCCAGGACTTGACGATCTTTGTCGATCGCCACGTAGACTTTCTGATCCAACAGAACGTGCACGACTTTCTGATTTGCGAGTTGCACGGCGAGGCCGCCGTCTGCCAGGACGCTTTCCGCCCCCCGGGACAGAAGAACGACGAGGCGCTCCAGTTCGTCTCTTTCCAGTCCGCGGCAGAAGGTTAAGCTGCTGAGACCGAAGTTAAGCAGGACGTTGATGAGCGAAAGGGTGTGCGGTCTTTCCTGATCCTTTTGAGCGAGCGATTGGCCGTCGATGAGCAGGGCCTTTTCCGCTTCGGCAAAGACGATCTGGTCGTCCTTGACGAGCAGGTCCGCCAGGGCTAAGTGAAGTTTTTCGATGGCTGTGGAAACGGATGCGCTGGCGATCGGATAAAGCCTCGCAATTTTAACGGCAGTATTCAGCAGGGCAAGGGCATCAAGTGATCTGGCAAGGACGTCTTTATCCGCCATCCATCTCCCCCGGCCTTCTCCGATCGTCATCGATTCCTGAAGGTTGACACCCCCGTCATCCGATCCTGAGAAGCCTCGTTAGTTTAAAGACATCATTATATTGAGGATTATCATAAGAGATGCGAAGATGAGAAGTCAAGGAGTTTATCGGCGCTCAAAAATAATTTCTTGACAAGTTGATATCCCTCGTTTATATAAAACGGCAATTAAAAAGACGGGAATTTTCAATGAACAGACAGATGAGTGCAAACAGTAATACTTTCGGCTTCTGGTTTTATTACTATTATGCATCGGTCTGCCTGTCGCGTTGGAGGACTTGGTAAAGTAACAAAAACCAAAACAGCCATGGGTAGATCGAAAGCGAGTTGCCCATGGCTTTTCAGTTTTAAAAGGCCATGGCGGCAAAAGCCATGGCCTTTTTTCATTGAAGGGGGAACCTATGATTATTGTCATGAAGAGTCACGCAACAGATAAACAAATTGAGGATGTGATTCAATGGATTGAATCCGTTGGCTACAAGGCGCATCCCTCGAGCGGGGTGGAGCGCACCATTATCGGAGCGGTGGGCGACCAACGGGACAAAAATGTTCTGAGGTATGCGGAATCGCTGCCCGGGGTCGAAAAAACGATGCCGATCCTGAAGCCGTACAAGCTGGCCAGCCGCGAATCCCATGAGGGCGACACCGTGGTTAACGTCGGATCGATTGCCGTTGGCGGACCCGAGTTCGTCGTGATGGCTGGTCCCTGCGCCATTGAAAGTGAAGAGCAATTATTGGAGAGTGCTTATGTCGTAAAGAAAGGCGGCGGACAGATTTTGCGCGGCGGTGCTTTCAAACCGCGGACATCGCCATACAGCTTCCAGGGGATGGAAGAGGAAGGTCTCAAGGTCCTGGACCAGGTCAGTAAGAAGACCGGTCTGCCGACGGTGACGGAAGTCGTCAATCCGGCGGACGTTGATTTAGTGGAATCCTATGCCGACATGCTGCAAATCGGCGCGCGCAACGTCCAGAATTTTGCGCTTTTGAAAAAAGTCGGCCAGGCGCGCAAGCCTGTGCTGCTCAAACGCGGCATGATGACGACGATTGAAGAGCTCCTCATGTCGGCCGAATACATTTTGTCGTCCGGTAATCCCAACGTTATTCTTTGCGAACGCGGCATCCGGACGTTCGAAACAGCCACCCGCAACACGCTGGACATCAGCGCCGTGCCGGTGCTCAAAGAGCTCACGCATCTGCCGGTGGTGGTTGATCCCAGCCATGCGGCCGGCAACTGGAAATATGTCATTCCGCTCGCCCGCGCCGCAGTGGCCGTGGGCGCGGACGGCATCATTGTGGAAGTGCATCCCCAGCCGGAAAAAGCGGTCTCCGACGGTGCTCAGTCTCTTAAACCGGAAAAATTCTATCAGCTGATGGACGACGTGCGGGCACTGGCCGGCGTTATGCGCGCTTGAAACGACGGAGCTTTTATGAGAACACTGAAAGTCAATCTTGATAAAAAAACGATGTCGTCCCATGATATTCGTATCGGGAGGAATATTCTGGATCGGGTGGTCCTTTTGATTGCCAAAAACCACAAAGCGGCGCGCTACGTGATTGTGACCGACAGCAATGTGAATCCGATTTACGGACACAATCTGCAAGGTGCCATGACCGAGGCCGGTTTGAAGGCGGCCGTCCTGGAAATTCCTGCCGGAGAGACCTCCAAGACTATGTCCACGGTCATGGAGATTGCCGGCAGACTCCTGGATCTCGGCGCCGATCGGGGAACGCTGCTTATTGCTCTGGGTGGCGGTGTCGTAGGCGACTTGACGGGCTTTATCGCGTCGGTGTATATGCGATCCGTTCCCTACATTCAGATACCGACCACACTCATCGGTCAGGTGGACAGCGCCATCGGCGGAAAAACGGCGGTGGACCTGCCCTGGGGGAAGAATCTGCTGGGAACGTTTTACCAGCCGCGGGCGGTGTTTATCGATTTGGATTATCTCAAGACGCTGCCTCCGAAAGAATACAGTAACGGCCTGGCTGAAATCATCAAATACGGCATGATCGAAGACGACAAGATGTTCAAGTTTCTGGAAGAGAACATGGAAGAGGTCAAAAACCGCGATGCCGGCCACCTGTTGAAGATCGTCGAAACGTGCTGCCGCATCAAGAAGTCGATTGTGGAAATCGACGAACACGAACAGGGACTCAGGCGCATTCTCAATTTCGGCCATACGCTGGGGCATGCCCTGGAAGCCGTGTCGGACTATACGTTGTCGCACGGCGAAGGTGTGGCGTTGGGCATGATCGGTGCGGCCAAGCTCTCGGCGAAGATGCGCTATCTTCCGGACAATGATCTGGCCCGTCTGGAGAAGGTTATTGCTGCGGCGGGACTGCCGACGCGGATCGGCGCCGGTCTGGCTTTGCAAACGGTTATCGAACGCCTGAAAATGGATAAGAAAAAAAAGGATGATGTCGTCCATTTCGTTCTGGTCAAGAAAATAGGCCTGCCTTTTGTCAACGGCAGCATCAGCGATCCGATGATTGCCGAGGTTCTGGAGGAAATGAAAGCATGAAACTGTCTCTGGACAAATTGAGAGAGGACATGAGAAAAAAAGACCGCGAGATTATCAAGCTGCTCAACGATCGCTCCCGGATCTCCGTCGAAATCGGTCAGGTCAAGGGACAGACGGGACTGGAGGTATACAATCCGGCGCAGGAAGCACGCGTCCTGAATTATCTGCATGATCTCAATGAGGGTCCGTTGTCGGACCGCCAGATAACGTCGATATACCGGGAGGTCATCTCCGCGTCGCGCGACCTGCAAAAACCCATGAACGTTGCCTATCTGGGACCGGAGGCTTCTTTTTCGCATCAGGCCGCCCGATTGCACTTTGGTTCATCCAGCCGCTTCTGGCCGCAGCCGGGGATTGCCCGTGTTTTCGATGAAGTGGAGAAAGGCTCCGTGGAGTGGGGTGTCGTTCCCGTAGAAAATTCGCTGGAAGGATCGGTGAATGTTACGCTGGACCGGCTGGTGCTGACCCCCTTGAAAATTCAGGCGGAGATGTATCTGCGCATCAGCCAGTGTCTGATTTCGCAGGCGAAAAGTTTGAAGGGCATTAAAAATGTTTATTCGCATCCGCAGGGGCTGGCCCAGTGTCAGGCCTGGCTGCGCGCCCATCTGCCCAATGCAGTTTTGGGAGAGATGGAAAGTACGGCGGCGGCCGTGCAGATGGTCCGGGGAAAGAAAGCCGCCGCGGCGATCGGGAGCGCTCTGGCGGCGTCCACCTACGGGATGAATATGCTGGCGGAGGGCATTGAAGACAATCCGTCCAACACGACCCGTTTTCTGGTGATCGGAGCTGGAGCAGGAGAAGGAGACGCCACAGGCAATGACAAGACGTCGATCATTTTTGCGACGCCGGATGTGCCGGGATCGCTGCATCGCGCGTTGGATGCCTTTGCGAAGCGCAAAATCAATCTGGCCAAAATCGAATCGCATCCTGTGAAGGGAAAAATGTGGGAGTATCTTTTCTTTGTCGACATGATCGGGCATATTTATGACAGGCCCGTGAAGGATTCCCTGCGGGAACTGAAAGACAAGACCGTATTTATGAAAATACTGGGCTCTTATCCGCGGGCCAAGGACGGACTATGATTTGCATACCTATTACGGACCGCTCACATCAGGAAGCGCTCCGTTCCATCGGCAGAAGCGTGCCGGTGGCGGACGCCATCGAGCTGCGCATGGATTTGATTGCCGATGCGAATCTGGCCCAGTTGATTGCCGCCGCCCGCGACGCCTCCGAGCGCATTAAAATTATTGTGACCTGCCGCAGGCCCGAGGAAGCCCTCCTGCCCGCAGACGGCGCGACTGCCCGACGGAAGTCTCCGTGCTCGGCAAAGGACAAGATTGAGTTGCTGAAACAAGCCATCGCGCATGGCGCGGATTTTATTGATATCGAACTTGCCTGCGGGGAAAAGATGATTCGGCAACTGCAATCTTTTTGCAGGCGGCGCAAAAGTGCCACACGGTTGATCGTCTCCTGGCACGATATCTCCGGGACGCCTTCACTTCCCAAATTGAAAGAAATCTTTCGAGCCTGCGTAGCAGCCGGCGCCGATGTTGTTAAGGTTGTTCCGTATGCCAGGAATTTGACCGATAACTTGAAAGTGCTGAGCCTGATTGTTTACGCCGGGGAACAAAATCAGGAAATTATCGCCATGTGCATGGGCGAGCTGGGGCAAATCAGCCGGGCGATGGCGCCGCTTTGGGGAAGCTGCCTTAGCTTTGCCGTTTTACCCGGCGGAAAAAAATCAGCGCCCGGTCAGTTGACGGTGTATGCCATGAGAGAAATCCAGCATCTGCTGCAGCATCAGGAGCGATGTCCGCAGTCTTCGCTTTCGCCGCCGGGAGCTGCGAACTTTGTCCTTCTGGGGAATCCCGTCCGGCAAAGCCTCTCACCCCTCATGCACAACAAGGCGCTGGGGGCGATGCAGATCGATGGAAACTACAGCGCGTTTTGCGTGAGCGATCTGGCCGCGGCCGTGGCCGGAATCCGGGGCATGAATATCCGGGGGGCATCCGTCACGATTCCGTTTAAGACCGAGGTTATGGAATATCTCGATGAAATTGATGCGGATGCCGCCGCCCTCGGGGCGGTCAACACGATTGTCAATGACCGGGGAAGGCTTGCCGGTTACAACACGGATTGGCTGGGGTTGATGGAGGCGCTGGAAGACGGGATCGGCATTGCGGGGAAAACATTTGTGATCATCGGCGCAGGCGGCACGGCGCGCGCGGCGGCCTATGGCATCCGGAAGAAAGGCGGCAGGCTTTCCATTGTCAACCGGACACCGGAGACCGGAAAGGCGCTGGCCCGGGCGTTTGATTGCCCGTTTTATCCACTTTCGGCCATGGACAAAATCAAAGCGCAAGTTCTCATTAACACGACGTCCGTCGGCATGTATCCGAATGTCCATCAATCGGCGGTTGCCGCATCTGTACTCTCCAATTACCGGGCGGTGGTGGATGTGATCTATAATCCCCTGAAGACGAAACTGCTCCGGGATGCCGAAGCGCAGGGCTGCCGGGTCGTGTCCGGTCTGGAGATGTTTGTGCGTCAGGGCGCCTCGCAGTTAAAATTATGGACGGGAAAAGATGCGCCGCTCGGGCTCATGAGGAAGACCGTCCGGGAAAGGTTGGAGCTGCTTGAAACATAATGTGAACACGCAAAGCGCAATCGCCGCAGTCGAGGTTCCCGGTTCCAAGAGTCTGACGCAGCGGGCTCTGATCGCCGCGGCGCTCGCCCACGGATCATCGCTGATCAGGCATGCGCTGGTGGCGGAAGACACCGGTCACTTGATTGCCGGATTGAAAAAGCTGGGCGCGCGCATTGAACCCATTGAGAATGGTTTTTCCGTCATCGGAACCGGCGGCGTCATTGCCAATCATGGCGGCGAGCTCTTTCTGGGAAACAACGGAACGGCGCTCCGGTTTCTGACGGCGCTGGTCTGCCTGGGACGGGGACGTTATGTGTTGACGGGTGAAAAGCGGCTATTGGAGCGGCCGGTAGGCGCCCTCGTTTCAGCCCTTCAGGAGATGGGGGTGGCGGTTTCCTGCCGCAGCCATTGTCCGCCGGTGGAGGTTACAGCCAACGGCCTCAAAGGCGGCCGGATTACCCTTACGGATATCGAAAGCTCACAGTATGTTTCGGCGTTGCTTCTGTGCGGACCGTATACCGCCAAGGGCATTGAGTTGACTCTGGAAGGGAATATCGTTTCCACGCCCTACATCGATTTGACAATCGACGTGATGAAGGCCTTCGGGGCGAGAATTCTGCAAACCGGCGATCGTCATTATATCGTCGGCACAGAGGCGATTTACACGGGCCGTGACTACTATGTAGAGGGGGATGCCTCCAGCGCCTCATACTTTTTTCTGGCTGCTGCGCTTATGAAGCGGCCGATTCGTGTTTACGGCGTCCGGAGAAAAAGCGCCCAGGGGGATATCCGACTGCTTACTATCCTGGAGTCACTCGGCTGCAATGTTACAGAAGGTGAAACCTGGGTGGAAGTGTCGATGACAACGGATCTGGCTTCCGGCGACATGACGTTTGATCTGGGCGATATGCCGGATATGGTTCCGACGGTCGGTGTCCTCGCGGCTTTTCGCAAGGGGCGGACCATGATCACCAACGTCGCGCATTTAAGAATCAAGGAAAGCAATCGGCTGGCGGTGATGGCGGCCGAGCTCAACCGGATCGGCATTGGGGCGTCCGAACTGCCGGATGGCCTGATGGTTGAGGGAGGGAGTTCCCATTCCGGCGCTATCGAGACACATAATGACCACCGGATTGCCATGAGTTTTGCGATAGCGGGGTTGGTTACGCCCGGCATTGAGATTGCCGATAGAAAATGCGTGGATAAATCCTTTCCCGGTTTCTGGGCGGAGCTTAAGAAGCTATGAAAGTCTTCCTCATCGGCTACCGGGCGGCGGGAAAAACAACCATCGGCGGCCTCTTATCGCGAAAGCTGAAGATTCCGTTTGCGGATACGGATCAGCTGATCGAAACTGCAGCCGGTATGCCGATTAAAGAACTGGTGGCCCGCGAGGGGTGGGATGCCTTCCGGGAAAAAGAAACAGAAGCGATTGCCTCGCTTCGCGGCACGGGCCTTGGCGTTGTGGCCACCGGCGGCGGCGCCGTCTTGTCCGAGGCAAACCGGATCATGCTCAAAGAAATGGGATCGATGATTTATTTGAAGACGCCGCCGGATCTGATTGTCGAACGTTTGAAACGTGATGCGCGGGGATCGGGTGTCCGGCCGCAATTTACGGCCGAAACTCTGGAAACCGAAACGTTAGCCGCGCTGGCCCGGCGCATCCCAGTCTATGAATCAGTGGCGGATTTCACGGTGGACACAGCCGGCAAAGGTATTATACAGGTCAGCGACGACATTTATCAGCTGCTGCTGGAAGCGGGCATTGTTGCTGATATCGACAAAATAAAAAAACAACTGAGACGGAAGAAAAGTGGCGGGGGCGGAAATGGCGGGTAATACTTTAGGTACAGTGTTTTGCGTGACGACCTGGGGCGAGTCTCACGGGCCTGCTCTGGGCGCGGTGATCGACGGATGCCCGGCGGGTCTGGAATTGACCGGGGCGGAGATCCAGCGGGAACTGGACCGCCGCAAGCCTTCCATAGCTACGGCTTCAACGTCGCGCAGTGAAAAAGATCAGGTGGAAATCCTGTCGGGCGTTTTTGAAGGCAAGACCACGGGCACACCCATTTCGCTCCTGATCCGCAATGCCGATGCCCGACCATCCAGTTACAGCGACTTGAAAGATGTCTTCCGGCCGGGCCACGGCGATTTTACCTACTTTAAGAAATACGGCATACGCGACTGGCGGGGCGGCGGGCGCGCATCGGGCCGGGAAACAGTCGGCCGCGTTGCTGCCGGGGCGGTCGCCCGGAAAGTGACTGCCGCGGCTGGAATAGAAGTTGTCGCTTATACCAAAAGTATCGGCGGGATTGAAATCGATCCAACTGTTGTGGCGTCTTATCAGGATTTAAAAGCCGGATTACAGCAAAATGCCCTGTTTTGCCCCGATCCCGCGGCGGCGGCGGCGATGGAAGCAAGGCTTGCGGCCGTGCGGAAAGAAGGCGATACGCTGGGCGGCGTTGTGGAAATTATCGTGCACGGGTGCCCGCCCGGCTTGGGTGAACCCGTGTTTGATAAAATGGATGCGGATCTGGCGAAAGCCCTGATGAGCATCGGGACGGTGAAGGCCGTGGAGATCGGCGATGGCTGCGCCGTGGCCGGGAAAAGAGGCTCCGAGGTTAATGACCCGATGGATGCTGTGGGATTTGCCAAGAATTCCGCAGGCGGCGTTCTGGCCGGTATTACGACGGGCCAGGATATCGTTTTGCGGGTCTACTGCAAACCGATTCCATCAATTGCGCTGCCTCAAGAGACCCTGGGAATGGATGGCCAAAAACGTTCCATTGAAATACAGGGACGGCACGATATCTGTGTTATTCCGAGAATTGTACCGGTATGTGAAGCCATGGTCTGTCTTACGTTGGCGGATCACTTGCTGCGTCATAGGGCTGGCGGCTGATGAAGAAGATTACGGCGGGGATTATCGGCGGAACAAACGGCATGGGTCGCTGGCTGGTGGACCTGCTGGCCGAGGATTGTGTCGTTCACGTGACGGGCAGAAAGACGGCGATGACCGCGAACGATGTTGCGGAAATCTGCGATGTCGTGGTGGTGTCCGTGCCGATTGCCGCAACCGCCGGCGTGATTAAAGACATTGCCCCGCTCTTAAATGAAAATCAGTTGTTAATGGATTTGACATCGCTAAAAGAAGAGCCTATGGCGTTGATGCTTGCGCATTCCAGGGCCTCCGTGGTCGGCTGCCACCCATTGTTCGGACCGTCCGTCACAGAGCCCGCCTTGCACAATATCGTTTTATGCCGGGGGCGGGGTGATGCCTGGTATTTGTGGATCAAGGCGATCTTTGAGAAAACCGGCTATCAGGTCCTGGAGCGGACGCCCCAGGAGCACGACCGGATGATGTCCGTTGTTCAGGTCTTGAACCACCTCAACACGATCGCGCTGGGCATGGTGATTGCCGAAAGCGGGATCCCGCTTGCCGAAATCAGTCTTTTTTCGACGCCTATTTTCAATACCAAAATGGCCATCGTTAAAAAAGTCTTCACCGAAAACCCGGAACTTTATGCCGATATCATTGCCGGAAATCCCGATGCGGACAAGATGCTGCAAACTTACGAACGGGTCGTCCGGGAAATTCGGGATTTGGTGACTCCGGGCGATGGTGAGAAATTAAAAGACGCCATCGAGGCCGCCGCAAAAAAATTGTTCTGACACCGTCTTGATCTATCCCCGGATAAAAAAAGTGCTGGTTTTCACAGGAAGGAAAATGACCCGGTGCGGGACTTCTCACAGCATCGGGAGTCCGGAGTCAACGGTTTTTTCTTTTTGATTTTTGACGGACATGGTGTATGAAAATTCTTAACGAGTTAACAAACCTGAGGAGCAAAAAGGCCTATGGAGAAAAAAACAGATCAGGTTGCCGGCATGATCGCGAAGGCCGGAAAAGTTGTCGTTTTCACGGGCGCCGGCATCAGCACGGAATCCGGCATTCCTGATTTTCGGGGTCCGGGCGGCCTCTGGACAAAATACGATCCCGACGATTTTACGATCGACAAATTCCTGGGTTCACACGCTCAACGGAAAAAAATGTGGGAGCGTTTGCGTGAAGGGGGATTCATGGACGAAGCAAAACCCAATGCCGCTCATTTGGCCATCGTGGATCTGGAAAAAATGGGGAAACTCCTTTCGCTCGTCACGCAGAATGTGGATAATCTGCACCAGAGAGCGGGAAGCAATCCCGATCTGATCCGGGAGCTGCATGGCAATATGCAGATGCTGATTTGTCTGAATTGCCACAGACGATACCCCATTTCCCTCATCAAGGAGCGCTGTGCCGATTCCGACCAGGTTCCCACCTGCGAATACTGCCGGGGAATCCTTAAGCCGGACGTGATCTTCTTCGGCGAGGCGCTACCGCAGCAAACGCTGGCGCAGGCCATGCGCGAAGCAGGCGAATGTGACCTGATGCTGGTGATCGGCTCTTCACTGGTCGTGTATCCTGCAGCTTATGTTCCGGTTCAGGCCAAACAGGCGGGGGCGGATGTGGTGATCATCAATAAGGGCCCGACGGAACAGGATCACATCGCTGATGTGCGTATCGATGCTTCTGCGGGCGAGACGATGACGAAGATATTGAACAAGTTAAAAGGGTAAAGGACCACCTTGAACCTTGAACCTTGAACCTTGAACCTTGAACCTTGAACCTTGAACCTTGAACCTTGCACCTTGCACCTTGAACCTTGCACCTTGAACCTTGAACCTTGAACCTCTTATGGTGTCTACATGTGTCTGATTCTTTTTGCTTACAAAGTCCATCCTGCTTATCCATTGATTCTGGCAGCGAACCGCGATGAATTTTACGACCGGCCTTCAGCTCCCGCCGACTTCTGGAGCCGGCACCCGCAGGTGCTGGCCGGAATTGATCTGAAAGAAAGAGGCACCTGGCTGGGCGTCACGAAAGAAGGCAAATTTGCTGCAATCACGAATTATCGTGATCCGGCCTCCTGGAAAAAAGATGCTCCGTCCCGGGGCGGATTGGTCAGCCGCTATCTGACAGGTTCTTCCTCGGCCGAAAAATATTTAAAGCGAGTGTCCGCTCGAGCTGCCGAGTATAACGGATTCAACTTACTGCTGGGTGACGCCCGGGATATTTTTGTCTACTCCAACCGCGGTAAGATGCAAAAACTCACGCCGGGAATTTATGGATTAAGCAATCGTTTGCTGGACACCCCCTGGCCGAAAGTCCGGCGGGGCAAAAAGCTCATGAAGGCAGCTTTGGACAAAAAAGGCGCCGAACTGGAAGAAGCGCTGTTTGCTCTGCTTGCCGATCGCCAGGTTCCGCCGGACGATCAATTGCCGGAAACCGGCGTGAATCTGGAATGGGAAAGGATGCTGTCGCCGATATTTATCACCAGTCCCGTCTACGGGACGCGTTCGTCGTCGATTCTCTTGATCGGCCGCAATAAAAGAATAAAGTTTATGGAAAAAGTTTACAACGGCGAAAAGGAACCCTGGGTGGTGAGCCGGTTTTCTTTCCACGAGGAGTCTCAATAAATGCATCGTGAAAATACTAATGCTTATCCCGAAAGACCGCGTGTGGGCGTGGGCGCCGTCGTCATTCGCGACGAAAAAGTTCTGCTGGTGAAACGGGCGGGGGAGCCGAATAAGGGACTCTGGGCCATCCCGGGCGGAACCCTGAAACTCGGTGAGACGATGCGGGAAGGCGCAGCCCGGGAAATCCTGGAAGAAACCGGCATCACGATCGCGGTAGGCGAATGCATCTATGTCTTTGATCTGATCGAGCGCGATGGCGAGGGAAAGATTAAATTTCAATTTGTCGTTGTTGATTTTGCCGCGCTCTACGTCAAAGGCGATGCGAGAGGCGCGGATGATGCCGAAGAGGCCGGATGGTTCGGGCCTGAGGAATTTTTCGATCTTCCGGTATCGGAAAATACGCTGAAAATTTTGCATTCGACGGGGTTTCTCAATTAAAGATCTTTCAGTCAGGAGGTCGCTATGAAGGTGGTTTATTCCGAGGAATATAAACAGGTTTATTCTTATGATCCCGCATCCAATCCCGGAAGAATTGAATCCATCGCCTTTGCCCTTGCGGGCAAGGTGGATTACTTAGAGCCCCAGCCTGCTTCCGAGGAGGATATTGCGGCCATCCACACCCCGAAACATATTGCCGAAGTCAGACGCGAAGGGGTTTATGACATCGCCGCGCTCGCTGCCGGCGGCGCCGTCAAGGCCTCGGAAATAGGGCTTTCCGAACCTTGCTTTGCCGTCATCCGGCCGCCCGGGCATCACGCTTCCGCCGATACCGCCTGGGGATTCTGCTATTTCAACAACATGGCTATCGCGCTCACCAGACTCAAAAAGCGGGACAAAATTAAGAAAGCGTTTATTCTGGATTTTGACCTCCACGTCGGTGACGGCAATATCAACATCCTCGGCCCCAAAGGGTATGTGACGATTCTCAACCCCGGCGGCCAGGATCGCAATGAATATCTGAAAACCGTTCACAATGCCCTCGAAAAAACAGACGCGGATATGATCGCCGTATCGGCGGGCTTTGACAATCATGAGGAGGATTGGGGCGGTCTGCTCACGACGGAAGATTACACCACCATGGGACAATGGGTTGTCGATACGGCCCGCCGCAACGGGGGCGGCTCATTCGGACTGCTCGAAGGCGGCTACAATCACGCCGTTCTGGGCAACAATGTCTGGGCGTTTATCAAGGGAATGAGCAGCTAGAAAGGAAAATCCCGATTGGCCGGTTTCGTTTGTTGGATGGTGACCGCCGGCTCGACATATTTCTCCGCCTTTTGATGAACCGGTTTGGCATGAACGACGATGGACCGGGGCGAGGTCGGGCAGGCGAGCTGGCAGGCGCCGCAGCCGATGCAGTATTGCTTATCAATTTCCGGGTACAGGACGTTCTGCTTTTCGACGAAGCGGATGGCATGCGTCGGGCAGACTTCTCCGCAGGCGCCGCAATTCTGATGATCAACATAAACCACACAAATATCCTGCAAAAGCTCGGCTTCGCCGATCTGCGTCAGCTTCTTTTCATCAAGCCCGAGAGGCCCGATCGCCCCGGTGGGGCAGACTTTGCTGCAGAGGTTGCATTCATAGTCGCAAAAACTTTTTTCATAATTCATTTTCGGCTGCATCAGGCCCGCGATACCGAAGTCGGCAAATGACGGTGTCAGGACCTGCGTTGGACATACACTGACACACAGAGAGCAGGCAGTGCAGGCCCTGGTATAACGGGCTGCGCTGATGGAGCCCGGTGGCGTGACGGGCGGATTGGCGCTGGCGGCGGGGACTTGCGGAAACAGACGGATGTCCGCCGTGTAAGCCAGAAGTCCGGCAGCCGCTGCGATGCCGCCGATGATGAATCGCCGGCGGGCAGGCATCCAGGAATTCCCGGTATCTATTTTCCGGGGCTTCAATTGATAGCGGATGGCGCCTTTGGAGCAGGCGGGAACGCAATTAAAACAGCCGATGCATCGGCTCATATCCAGCGACGCAGTTTGCAGGTCGATACACCCGGCCTTGCAGACCTTTTCGCACTGCACGCATCCGGAGCAGGCCTTTTGATCCAACGTGAAATGCATCCAAGAGGCGCGCGATAACAGGCCCAGCAGCGTTCCCACCGGGCAAACCGTATTACAATAAAGCCGGCCCCGGGTTACGGCCAGATACAGAATCAGCAGAAAAAAGCCCGCTGTCACGGCCAGAACGGAGAGGGGAACAAAGGCCGTCTGTTTCGGATACAGGTAAATATCAAACGGTTTTAAGGCCAGGATTGCCAGGTTGTATATCCAGACGATGAGCGGCTGAAGAAAATATGTAAATATTCTTCCCGCAAAAGAGTAGGGATCAAGCAGGCCGGCCAATGACAGAAAACCGGCCGAGAGGGCCATCACCGTCAAAACCAGAAATGTGTAACGCAGGCCGTTTTGCGGCCTCGAAAAAGAATGCCCGGGCCGGCGGCTGAACTTTTTGGATTCGGCGATCAGTAAATCCTGAAGCGTACCCAGCGGGCAGAGAAAAGAGCAGTAAACCCGGCCGAAGATCAGCGTGATCAGGATAACAAAAATAATTCCGGCGATGAACAGCGCTTCCGGCCTAGTGATGATCCGCACGATCGCCGGCAGCAATTGGAGGGGCAGAAGAAACCCCGACAAAAAAGTGCTCACGATGTCCGGACCCAAAAACAGCAGGACAAAAGAAACAAAAATGATGATGGAGATGATTTTACGAAATCGAATCAGAGACAAGAAGCCGGTCCTCTACATCGCATAGGTGACAATTTTCAGCTCTTTTAAATTCATATTGCCGGTTTTTTGCGCGTGGGCGATCCTGATGTAGCCGATATCGTCCGGCTCTTTGCCGAAAATTTTGGCGGCAGCCGCGTCCACTGCGACAATGTCCCTGGACAAAAGCAGGGTCTTCTTCAACTGCACATCAGCTGCGGCCGGGTTTGCAGGTCCCGCCGGGCCGTGACTCATCAAGACCCGGTAGGCATCGACCACATTGAGATCGGGTTTGCGGTAAAGGCAAAAATCCGCGATGCACTGATCGAGACCGCTTAAGTGATACTCGAGGCGGTTTTTGACGACGCCCATGAGATTCTTCATGGCGATGGAAAGGTATGCGGAGCTGTGGTGCTTAAGGACCGGTACGTTGATGAAGACGTCGGAATCCAGAATGAGACTGTGCACGTCCGCCGTTTTGAGCGTTTTCCCGCCTCGGATCGTCACCTCGCGGTAACTGAAATCATCCGTGGGCACCACGATGCCGCGGACCGATTTAGCCGCGTCTTCGATGCCGCTCAGTTTATAGCAATTGCGGGCGTTGCCAGAGGTGGGGGACACAACATTGTCGAAAACATAAACGCGTTTGGCGCCCGCGGCATAGCAGGACTCGATGATGGTCTTAACCAGCAGCGGGTTGGTGGTCGCGCCGACTTCCGGAACGCGCGGAAAACCGATATTCGGCTTGACAACCACCGTCTGTCCTTTCCTGACAAACTGGCTCATGCCCCCTGCGAGTTCGATGGCTTTTTTGAACATCGCATCCGGCTCGCCATTCTTGACGGCAACCAGATCAGGGATGCCCGAGGGCTTTTCCCTGGCAATCAGAAACCCGGGTCTTCCGAGAATAACCGCGCCGCCCGCGATCAGGCCGAGCGATAAGCCTTTTTGAATCACTTCCCGCCTGTTAAATTTTGCCGTGTCTTTCACGTTTTCCTCCGCCCGGGCCGGTTCAACGACAAATCATTATGTCGAACTGAGGTAAAGTATAAGAAGAAATCAAGATGGTGTCAATGAAAAGCAAAAAGCACCCCGGCGGATAGTTCTTGTGCGGCGGGCGAGGGTAGTGGTATAAAAAGTGACAAATCGCTGTTTGGAATTGTATGGTCAATCAACCACCTCGCGGCAAGCTGTCGAGGCATGAAAGGAACGTCATTATTTCGCAGCAAGCAACACGGAATTAACGCTCGTCCCGCGTAAGCGGGATCAAAGACGGGGAGCCACCATGACTACGGTCATCATTCGCCGGGCCGACTATCAATATGAACAGATCAAGCCGCTGGTCTTCGATATGATCGAAAAACTGGCCGGCAAAAAGATCACGGCCGGCTCCCGTGTGCTTGTGAAACCCAATATGCTTTCCGCGGCCCGGATTGAGGATGCCGTGTTGACCCATCCGCTGATCATCCGGGCCGCTGTGGAGTATGTTCTGCAGAAGGGCGCACGGCCCCGGGTTTCCGATTCTCCGGCTATCGGCTCTTTTGAAAAGATTTTGAAAGGCAACGGCACGACGGAGGCGCTCACCGGTCTCGATGTAAAATGCGCGCCGTTCAAAGATGTCCTCGACGTGGATATCGGGAAACCCTATGGCCGGATCGAGATAGCGCGCGAGGCCCTGGACGCTGATGTCATCATCAATCTGCCGAAACTTAAAACGCACAGTCAGATGCTGCTTACCCTGGCAGTAAAAAATATGTTCGGCTGCATTGTCGGATTCAAAAAATCCCAGTGGCATATGCGCGCCGGTGTCGATACAACGGCTTTTGCGCGGCTGCTGGTCGCGATTCATCAGGCCGTCAAACCCGCAGTATCCATTCTGGACGGAATCCTCGCGCTGGAAGGCGACGGACCGGGCAAAGGCGGCACTCCGCGGCGCCTAGGCGTCCTGGTCGGCTCCGACGATGCTTTCGCCCTGGATATGGTCGTCTGCGAAATGGTCCGCGTGTACTATGAAAATGTGCCGACGCTGAAAGTCGCATACACTCTGGGGCTGATTCCTTCATTTGATGTCGACGGAGAAATACGCCCGGTCAGCAAATTTCGCTTGCCGGGCGGCGGGCCCCTGGTTTTCGGCCCTGCCGTCTTCCAGAACTTCCTGCGCCGCCATACGGTGGCCCTGCCGGTCTGCGACCCGTCTTCGTGTGATCTGTGCGGCAAATGCCGGAAGATCTGCCCCGCGGCCGCGATTTACGAGTCAACCGGCAAGATCGCATTCAATTATGAGAAATGTATCCGCTGCTATTGCTGTATTGAGGTGTGTCCGGGCGGGGCATTGCGCGCCAAAGAAAGCCTGGGGGGCAAGATCACGCGAAAGCTCATGGACACCTTTTCGTAAAATATCCTGCCGGTTGAATTGAGACACCGGGTTGTGGTATAGAATAACCATCATTTACTTTTTGCATTGCCTGTTGATTCCCTAATTATAAAAGAAGGAGGTCTATACGCGATGTCGGAAGAAACCCACCACAAAAAAGAGCACGACGAAAAACATCTGGACAAACTGACTGTAAAGGAATTGCGGGATATCGCCGCGGAGTTTCCGCATGAACGGGCCATCCACGACATGAAGAAGGAGGAGCTTATCGTCTTCATCAAGGAAGCCAAGGGCATCAAGGATGATGCGCCCGCACACAAGCACAAACACAAAGGTAAAATCAAGCTGACCAGGCCCCAACTCAAGGCAAAAATCAGGGAGCTGAAAATCCTGCGCGGACAGGCGCTCGAAGAAAGCGAAACCCAAAAAGCGGTTTCGCTGCGCCATCAGATAAGCCGTCTGAAGAAGATATCGCGACGTGCTGCGGAAGCTTGAAAAGAAAGGATCAAGGTTCAAGGTACAAGGTGCAAGGTACAAGGTCTGAGGTGAAAAAAAAGAGGCGTGCCGTCGCAGCGCCTCTTTTTTTAATTTTAACTTGAACCTTGCATCTTGATTTAAAGCATTTCTATCGCCGTGGCCATCGAAACCCCGCCGCCGCCGCACAGCGTCGCCATACCCAGCGTCTTACCGTGTTTTTTCATGGCATGGATCAATGTGACCATAATGCGGCAGCCCGTGGAGCCGACCGGGTGCCCCAGCCCGATGCCCGATCCGTTGATGTTGGTGATCTCCCGGTTAATGCCGAGTTCCTTCTCGCAGCCCAGATACTGGCCGGCAAATGCTTCATTAACTTCCATCAGCTCAAAAGCATCCAGGGAAAGTCCCGGATCGTTTTTGAGCAGGTTTCTCACAGCCGGAACCGGGCTCAAACCCATGACGGAAGGATGGCACCCGCCGCGCGCGGAGGATCGTATCCTCGCGATCGGTTTCAATCCCAATTCTTTGGCTTTTTCGGCCGACATGATGATCATGGCGGAAGCGCCGTCGTTGAGCCCCGAGGAGTTGCCGGCCGTCACCTTGCCGACCTTGGGAATGAATGCGGGCGGCAGGGCCTGCAGCTGTTCCATTGTCAGGGCCGGGCGGAAATGCTCGTCCTTATCAAAAATAATGGGCGGCTTGCCTTTTTTCTGGGGGATCTCGATCGGGACGATCTCTTCTTTGAAATCGCCGTTCTTGGTGGCGCGCTCGACGTTGTTATGGCTGCGCAGGGCTACTTCATCCATTTCCTGGCGGCTGATATTCAGGAGCTGGGCGATCAGTTCCGTGGTATGGCCCATGATATAGGGTTTGCCCTTTAAGCTTTCGAAAGGTTGTCCTGATTTGACGGGGCCGTCGTCGCCAAGCGGCATGACATAGGAACCGCAATGCAGGGCGCGGATCATGGAATCGATAAAAACCGTGTCCTGAAGGCGGCAGCCCCAGCGGGCGTCGAAGCTCACATAGGGTGTACCGGACATATGTTCAACGCCTCCGGCTAAAATGATATCGGCCATGCCGGCTTTGATCATGGCCGTGCCGCTGAGGACGGCTTCCATCCCGGAAATACAGACGCGATTCAGCGTAACCGCGGTCACTGTTTCCGGAATTCCGGCCATCAGTGCTCCTACGCGAGCGGTGTTAAGTGTATTACAGGATTCAATGCAGCAGCCAAACCGGACATCATCGATTATGGCGGGATCGATCCCGGCGCGCTTTACTGCTTCTTTCATCGCGACCGCTGCAATGCGGGCGCCGATCATGTCCTTTAATGTTCCTCCGAATGTTCCTATAGCCGTCCTGCACGCTGAAACAATGACTACATCTTTCATCGCATAATCTCCTTTTTAATTGGAATGGGGAACGTCCTGGCGCCGATCCGAGGGACCTGAAGCATTGGTCCTCAATATGGCCAATCACCGGTTTGATCCATAAACCCCAAAAACGAGCTGTCTTTCTGTAATGAGAGTCGGGAAAGTTGTCAAGAAGTATCCTAAAAACATTCCAATTTTGTTGAGTTGCGTATTGAGCTTGATATGATCAGGGAATTAATGACCGAGATAGTTCTTTTATTGAAGAACTGGATTGGAAAGCATGATATAAAGGTGCCCAAGGCGCAGGTTCGCGCGCCGGCAGGACTGACAAAATTTTGAAGATGAAGGGAGAATCTCATGGACTACGAACAGATTCAATACAAGCCCGGCAAAGTGACGCAAATCATTTTCAACCGGCCCCAATACCTTAATGCCCAGAGCTATCAGATGCTTGCCGAGGTTGACCAGGCCTTCGATGCGGCCGTTGCCGACCAAAACTGCGGAGCCATTGTCCTATCCGGCGCGGGGCGGGCCTTTTCCGCGGGCCACGATCTGGGAACGAAGGAAGAAATCCAATATTGCCGGGAGCACGGCCTGACAGTGCCCAATGATGGAAACCTGCCGAAGAAGGTGGCGGACATGCGCGAATGGTTTGTGAAAAAGACATTAGACTGGCGCAATTGTCCGAAGCCGACCGTGGCCATGGTTCAAGGGTATTGCATTTACGGCGGTTGGATGCTGGCGGCGGCAATGGATGTCATTTTTGCCGCCGAGGATACCTTGTTTCTTCCCGGCATGGTTGAATACTTCTCCATTCCCTGGGATATGGGTCCGCGTAAAGCCAAGGAAATTCTTTTGGAGCACCGGTTTATTACCGCGGCTGAGGCCCTTTCCTGCGGGTTCGTCAATCGAATCTATCCACCCGACCAGTTGGAGAAAGAAACCCTGGCCTATGCCGGGCGCGTGGCTGAAAATCACCTCATGGCTCCCGCGTGGACGCAGACAATTAAATCTTCAATTAATCACATGCAGGACACCATGGGGTTCAGCGCCGAAATCGAAGCAGCCTACGCGAGCTTCTGCCTGATGTTCGGACTCGGTGCCCATTCGGCAGCCAAACCCGAAGAGGGTGGCTTCGCCCGCACCGGTATTGCCCGCCGAAACTTTGAGTTGACCAAACCATGGCTTTCCGGACGGAAGCTTTGATCGGGATTTCATTATGACCCCCATAGAATCAATTTATTGTGATTTTCCGGAATACGGGTGAAGAGAAATAAGAGGTTGCGGAAAGTGCCGCACGCTTATCGGTAGTTCATGTACCTTAAATGCTTTAGGAAAAAAGGAGAATAAATGAGTTGGGTTTCAATCGACAAAACGAAATGTAACAACTGCGGCCTCTGTGTTCTTCGCTGCCCCGGAGTTTACAGCAAAGTGGATGACAAAATCGTCGCGCAGGCGGATGCAAGCAACTGCATCGCCTGTGGGCATTGCATATCGTTGTGCACATCTCAGGCGATCGTCCACAGTGAAATGAACATGGAAAATTTCCCCGTCGCCGATGAGGAGGCCAACTTTGAGACGGGAAAATTTATTCAATTCATCCGGAGCCGGCGAAGCCACCGGCACTTTAAAAGTAAAGCGATCCCCCGCGCTGATCTGGAAACATTGATCGACGCGTGCCGCTATGCACCCACGGGCGGTAATGCCCAATCCATTGAGATCATCGTCCTGGAGAACCGTGAAAAGATAAAGAGACTTTCCGATTACACCATCGATTTCTTTATCAATGCAGGAGATAAAGTCCCTCAGATCATCGAGCAGCTGGCCGCAGAAGGAAAAGAGCCACCCCAGAGCCTGGCCAGAATCCGGCAGTATGGGGAGAGATTCAAGCTGGCCAGGGAAGCGGGGAAAGATCCGATTTTCCATGAGGCCCCCGTCGTTATGATTTTTCATGCTCCGCCGGACCGGGGTGCACCCAAGGACGATTGTGTCATCGCTTCCACAACCATGAGTCTGCTGGCCAGGACCATGGGCATTGAATCCACGTATATCGGTCTTCTTGTCGGTGCGGCGAGCGGCAATCGGGAAATTCATTCCGAACTGCGGCTCCCGCCGGGAAACGAGATCTTATCCGCACTGGTCATGGGCTACCCACGGCTAAAGTATCAATATGCCGTCGATCGCAAACCGATCCAGGCACGATGGGAGCTATAACATTGCGGAGATTTATAAACCTGTTCGAGTTATCGGCTTTGATGCCGCATTCGTATTGAAACAAACCATCATAGGAGGAGATAAATCATGAGTCAAAAAATGTTTAAGGCATTTGTCGCTGCAGAAGGCAAAGACAACACGTTTGTGCGGGAGATTAAGGAGCGGAGTCTTGATGACCTTCCGCAAGGTGATGTCCTCGTCCGGGTCAAGTATTCATCGATCAACTACAAGGATGTTCTTTCTTCTACCGGAAATCGGGGCGTCACCAAGAAGTATCCGCATACGCCGGGAATCGACGCTGCCGGTATCGTGGAAGAAAGCTCGAGCAGCGACTTTTCGGCAGGTGATGAAGTCATTGTCACCAGCTATGATCTGGGGATGAACACCAGCGGAGGGTTCGGCCAGTATATCCGCGTGCCGGCTGACTGGGTCGTGAAGAAGCCCGCGAACCTCTCCCTGCGCGAGAGCATGATTTTCGGCACGGCGGGATTTACAGCGGGCCTTTCCCTTTACAAGCTCTTTGGTTCCGGCATAAAGCCTGGCGATGGACCGGTGCTGGTTTCGGGCGCGACGGGCGGGGTCGGCAGCATTGCCGTTTCTATCCTCGCCAAACAAAAGTATGACGTGGCGGCGGTCAATGGCATCGTGGACGAAAAGGAATACCTCCTCAAACTCGGAGCAAAGACCGTGGTCAGCATCGCGGAAGCAACCGACACGAGCAACAGGCCGCTTCTGAAAGGGCTCTGGGCGGGCGGCATTGACACCCTGGGTGGTCCGATTCTGGCGACGACGCTCAAATCCATGCTGTACGGCGCTACCGTGACCTGCTGCGGGAATGCCGGTTCTCCCGATCTGCCCACAAACGTCTATCCCTTCATCCTGAGGGGCGTAACCCTGATCGGCATTGATTCCCAGAATTGTCCCATGCCGACGCGCCGGAAAGTATGGGAGAAGATCGCCACGGAATGGAAACTGGATAATCTGGAGGCGTTGACAACGGAGATCTCTCTGGAAGGAGTGAATGATCGAATCCAGATGATTCTGCAGGAAAAGCACAAGGGGAGGACGCTGGTACGATTGCCGGATTAAACTTCGGTGAAATGCTGCCCTATTCGGATTGTCACCCTTGGGGCCCTGGGGGGAAAACGCGTTTTGGCCCAATGATCACGATTAAATTGCCGGGTGGGATTCGATCCCGATGTTTCTTCATCGTGAGGATTTAAAAAGCAGGGATTGGGAAAGAAGCTAAAAATAAAAAAAAGGGTTTAAGCGTCTATCGCCTAAACCCTTTTTTATTCTGGCTCCCCAGCGCGGACTCGAACCACGGACATGCTGGTTAACAGCCAGCCGCTCTACCGACTGAGCTACTGGGGAACATGTATCTATTCGGTAACGTTTTGAATCTTTTCCTTTGAATGCATCGGGAAAAAATTCAGCGGCTACATAATACAAGTCTTGACGGATGTCAACAAATTCAATTAAATATTTGATACTCGTGTGCCGTAAGTTTTGCGGAGAGCTGAACGTTTGGAAAAAGATTATCCAAAACAAAGATTTGAACCCCACTGACGCGGGACGAGTGTTAATTCTCCTGTCGCTTGCTGCGAAATAATGACGGTCATTTCATGCCTCGACAGCTTGCTGCGAGATTGTTGATTTGCCATTCATCATTATCTTGCCTCAAATTCCGGGATACGATATAAACGCCCATCACTGATATTGGACACCGAATGAAAAAGCGATACAGCAGTCAGCAAAAACTGAAAAAAAACGTATTAGAACAAAACCTTTGCACCGGTTGCGGAGCCTGCGTCAATCTGTGCCCTTACCAGGTCGTCCACGCCGACCGGACGGTGCAGCTTTTTGACTGCGATCTTACGGACGGCAAATGTTACACGTTTTGTCCCCGGACGTCCGCTGACCATAAAAAAATCAGGGAAAGTCTTTTTGACATCAATGATTTGACGCCGGAAATCGGCGCCGTCAAAGGATATTACTTGTCCAGAGCCGCCGATTCTCAATTGCGGGCAAGGACCCAGCACGGCGGAACGGTTACGGCCCTTCTGGAGACGGCAATGGCCGAAGGATTAATCAACTCGGCAATCGTGGCTTCATTGGGCGAGGCCCTGGAGCAGGAGGGCAGGCTCGTCGAAAATCCGGCTGACCTGCGCGACCGGGCCAAAAGCAGATTTACCGTATCGCCGACCATCGCCGCTTTCAATCGCCTGCCGGAGGGCAGTGCCGGCAAAGTAGGCGTTGTGGGAACGCCCTGCCAGGCGCTGGCTCTGGCAAAGATGAGAACGGCGAACATTTCCGGCTACACCAAAATCGAGTCGCTTGGTCTGGTCATCGGCCTTTTCTGCGGTTGGACGCTCGCCCGGGAAAAATTTCAGGCTCTCCTTAACAAGTATCAAATACGTGTCGAAGCGCTCTGCGGGATGGATATTCCCGCCGGGAAGAATATTCTGGAGCTGTACACGGATTCGGCTGTAACAGCCGTACCGATGACGGAAGTGGATGCCTGCTTGCGAACAGCCTGCCGGTATTGCGTGGACAGTACGGCCGAATTTGCCGATCTTTCTGTCGGGGCGGCACGGTTTGGCGAGGACGTGAAAGAGATGCGCGGCTGGAATCAGATCATCGTGCGTAGCGTTCGGGGCAGGAATTTGCTGGATCTGGCTCTGAAAAGAGGAATTCTGGAGATTCGCGAAGCGCCGGCGGCGGCGCTCGCGGAATTAAAGAAGGCTGCGGCGGATAAGAAAAGAAAGGCGCTTACGAACATTGTGGGAAAAAGCCGGTCAGCGAAGAATTTATTATATCTTAAAGGCGATGATCCGGCGGTTAAGAAATATTTAAAGATATAGATGAGCGATCTTGCCACCTTCCTGGCGGCCGTGAGCGTTTTTTGCAATTCATGGCGCAGCGGAAGAAAAGAATTGGATTTATGAATAAATTATTATCACCGGCCAAATCGAAAGTTTTATTCCTGGGCAATGAAGCGATTGCGCGGGGCGCTCTGGAAGCGGGCATTCAGGTTGCCACGGGGTATCCGGGAACGCCGTCTTCCGAAGTCATCGAATCGCTGGCCGCCGTCGCCGGCGAAAGAAATTTGTATGTGGAATGGTCGGTCAATGAAAAAGTTGCCCTGGAAGTGGCGGCGGCCGCATCCTTTGCCGGTTTGCGGTCGATGGCCGTGATGAAGCAAAACGGTGTCAACGTCGCTTCGGATTTCCTGCTGCACCTGACGGCGTCGGGGACGCGCGGCGGGCTGGTTCTGGTGTCCTGTGAAGATCCGGGCGCGCTCTCCAGCGTCAATGAAGGTGAATCGCGCTATTTCGCAAGAATGCTGGAAATGCCGCTTCTGGAACCCGCGGATTTTCAGGAAGCAAAGGATTTGACACGCTGGGCGTTCGAATTGTCCGAGCAAATCGGCAATGTCGTCATGCTGCGCTCCGTGACGCGCATGTCGCATGCCAGCGGCAATGTGATCTGCGGCAAGCTGCCGACAAAGTCCCGCCGGCCGCATTTTGAATACGGCGGGTCGGCGATGGATTCGAGCTGCGGCCCGATGATCAGCACACCGGTTGTGGCCAAGCATCTGCTGCATCAGCAAAAGCTCAAAGAGGTTGAATCGCTGTTCGAGAAAAGTCCTTTCAACCGTTATGCCGGCGCCGCGAAACCGGAACTGCTCATCATCACGAGCAGTGCATGTTTCCTTTATGCGGAGGAAGCCGTCGCAATGCTCGGCGTGCAAAAGCGGGTGGGGATTCTGAAGCTTTCGACAACCTGGCCTCTGCCGCCTGAAATGCTGGAAAAGAGCCTCCGCAGAACAAACAAGATTTTGATCGTCGAAGAAGTGATGCCGTTTCTTGAAGAAAACGTGAAAGTTCTGGCCGCGGGACTCGCGGGCCGGACCGGCGTCAAAACATTTTTCGGCAAATACGATGGAACACTGCCTTCGGCAGGCGAACTCAATCCCGATATTGTCGCCGATGCGCTGGGAAGAATTTTGAAGGTCAAACGCAAGTCTGTTCCTGCGCCTTATGCTGCGGAAGCGAAGAAAGCTGCGGCGCTGGTTCCGGTCCGCGAGCAGACGTTTTGCGCGGGCTGTCCGCACCGGGCGTCCTTCTGGAACATTCACAACGCCATTGCGCGAGATGGCCGCCAGGGGTTTGTCTGCGGCGATATCGGCTGCTATTCGATGGCGGCGCTCTCGCCCGCGACCGGCTATCACACGATGCCCACGCTGCATTCGATGGGGTCCGGTACGGGCCTGGCGAGCGGGTTTGCGAAGCTCGCAAAATTCGGCTTCGATAAACCGATTCTGACGGTCTGCGGCGACTCCACATTCTATCACGCCGTTATCCCGGCGCTGATCAACGCCCAGCACCACCTGGCGGATATTACCTTTATTGTGCTCGACAATGCGGGAACGGCGATGACCGGTTTTCAGCCGCATCCGGGCCTGGAAGTGAGCGCACTTCGGGAAATCGTTCCGGCAATCGAGATTGCGGCTATCTGCAAGGCCATCGGGGCAAAGGTGGCGGTTGCCGATCCGTTCGATCTTAAAGCCACCGGCAGAATTCTCACGGATTTTCTGGCGGACAAGGGGTCGGTCAATGTGCTCATCCTGCGCCAGTCCTGCGCGCTCAGCCCGGAGAAAAAAGGAAAGAAAACGTTTGATGTGAAAGTGAACGAGACTTTATGTCTGGGCGACGCCTGCGGCTGCAATCGGTTATGCACCAGAATTTTCCGCTGCCCCGCCCTGACCTGGGATCGGATCAAAAAGAAAGCGGTGGTCGATGAGGTGATCTGTGCCGGATGCGGCGTTTGCACGTCCATCTGCCCCCAGCAGGCGATCGTCAAGACGCAGGAAATGAAAAAGAATGAGAACTAAAACTCAGAAAGTTACAAAAAACCTGATCCTGACGGGCGTCGGGGGGCAGGGGAATGTCCTGGCCTCCAGAACCCTGGCAGGCATGCTGGTGGACGCGGGATACGTTGTAACGATCGGCGAAACATTCGGCATGTCGCAGAGAGGCGGGTCGGTGATGAGTCATCTGCGCATCTCGCCCGACTCGGTGAGAAGTCCGCAGATTCCGCGAGGCGGGGCGGATGTGATCGTCGCCCTGGAGCCGCTCGAAGCCCTGCGCGTGTTGACCGTTTACGGCAATCCGCAGGTTTGTGTTTTGTCGAATTCACGGCCTGTTTATCCCATTGGCGTCATTACCGGCGAACTTGCTTATCCGTCCGATGAGGCCATCCGGTCGTCGTTTGAACGACTGTCGGCGTCGTTCTGGATGATTGATGCGACAGCGGTCGGTCTTGACCTGGGCAACCCCGTTTTAAGCAATATCGTCATGATCGGAGCCCTGGCTAAAACAGGACTTCTCCCTTTTGACCGCGGGATGTTTGAAAGAGAAATAAGAAAGACGATGCCGGCCCAGAAATGCGCCGTAAATCTGACAGCTTTTGATGCCGGTGCCGGCATGATCAAATAATGGTTGACGGCATATCATTGAAGCTTATATTACATTCCCGATAACTTTACTTAAGGTGCTTAACCATGACGAACATCTATTCTGCAGTCAAAGTCAGTGATCATGTCTACTGGGTGGGAGCCATCGACTGGTCCATCCGCGATTTCCACGGTTACACCACGCCGCACGGCAGCACTTATAACGCCTACCTGGTGATGGCGGACAAGGTCACGCTCATCGATTCCGTCAAAGCGCCGTTCATGCAGGAAATGCTGGCGCGGATTGCCTCGGTGATCGATCCGGCAAAAATTGACTATATTGTTTCCAACCACTCCGAACAGGATCATTCCGGCTGCCTGCATGAGGTGATTGACCGGGTGAAGCCGGAAAAAGTATTTGCATCAGCGATGGGCGTCAAAACGTTGAAAGACATTTTTCACGGGAACTGCGATATCCGGCCGGTCAAGGATGGCGAAAAATTATCGCTGGGCAATATGGATCTGCAGTTCATGGAAACCCGGATGATTCATTGGCCGGATTCGATGTTTTCGTATCTGGATAAGGACGGTGTCCTTTTCTCGCAGGATGCTTTCGGCATGCACCTCGCAACATTTGAGCGGTTTGCCGATGAACTGCCGCCGGACGAACTCGAATATGAAGCGGCGACCTATTATGCCAATATCGTTTTGCCGTACTCGCCGGTCGTTTTGAAAACACTGGAGAGAGTTTCCGCGACCGGCTGGGCCGTCAAGATGTTCGCGCCGGACCACGGCCCGATTTGGCGAAAAGATCTGAATGTGATTGTTAATCTATACAAGAGGTGGGCGAGTCAGAAGCCCGGCAACAAAGCGGTTGTTGTTTACGCGACGATGTGGCACTCCACCGAAATGATGGCCAAGGCCATCGCTGAAGCGCTGGCTGCCTCGGGACTTCGGGTGCGACTTCTCTCCATGAATGATGTGCACCGCAGTGAAGTCGTCTATGAAGTTCTGGAGGCGGGGGCATTGATTGTCGGGTCACCGACGCTCAACAACAATATCCTGCCGCAGATGGCGGATGTGATGACTTATCTCAAGGGCCTGAAGCCCGCCAATCTGATCGGTGCGGCTTTCGGTTCCTTCGGCTGGAGCGGTGAATCGGTCAAGGATCTGGAGGCGATGCTCAAAGAAATGAAAGTAGAAATCGTCGCTGACCCGGTTTCCGCAAAGCATGTGCCGGGAGAAGATATTCTGGAAAGATGCGCCCATATGGGCAGAGCAATTGCGGCGGAATTAAAGAAAAGAATTTCTCATTAGAATGATCTCGGGTTTCAAGGAGGCGAAAAATGAAAAAGTATGTGTGTGGTGTGTGCGGTTATGAATATGATCCGGCCAAAGGCGATCCGGAAAACGGCGTACCCAAAGGAACCGAATTTAAAGACTTGCCGGAAGACTGGTGCTGTCCTGTTTGCGGCGCGGATAAGAGTGAGTTTGCACCGGCCTGACAGGACCGACCCAGAGGAGCAAATCTATGGATGATAAAATTCGTGAAGCCCTCCGGCAGGCTTACGCAGGCGAAGCGAAGGCTGCATTAAGGCTTAAATTATTTGCGGAGAAGGCAGACGAGGAAGGCTATAAACAAATCGCACATCTTTTTCGTGTGATTGCTTTTTCAGAGGAGATTCACGGCAAACGGGCGCTCCGTGTCCTCAGGGAGATCAAAACGACGGAAGAGAATCTGGCCGAGAGTTTTGAATCGGAAAAAACCGTTGCGGAAATTGCCTATGATCGTTTTGTGAAGATGGCCGAAGAGGCCGGCGACAAACCGGCGCTTCTGCATTTCAGCCAGAGCCGCGACGTGGAAGACACGCACGCCAAACTCTATAAACAGGCGATGAATGACTTTATGGAAGAACGCGAAACAGTTTACCATGTTTGCAAAGTGTGCGGCTACGTGGCGGACGGCGTCCTGCCGGATGAATGTCCTGTTTGCGGGGCGAAGAAGGAACAGTTTACGACTTTTGACAAGTAAGAGAGTGTTGTCCGGACGATAAACAAAAAAAGGATGGAGCAAATGATGGTCGCTCACCGAATAGTTTTTCTGATGGTGCTTGTTGCCTTTCTGGCCTGGCCGTTCAAGTCTTCGGCCGCAGAAAGACCGTTGTGGGAATTGGGAATCGGCGGAGGGTTTCTGATGATGCCGGATTACCGGGGTTCCGATAAGACCCGGCCCTATGTGCTGCCGTTTCCTTACGCCATTTACCGCGGCGGAGTTTTCCGAGTGGAGGATAAACGGATTGCGGCGCGCATTTTTGCCACAGACCGGGTCACGCTGGACGCAAGCGGCTACGGCGCGGTTCCTGTGCGCAGCGACGATAATGATGCGCGCCGGGGAATGCCGGATCTTGATCCCACCTTTGAGTTCGGGCCGGCGCTGCGCATCAAAGTGCTGGATTCGCAGGAATACAAATATCGTGTGACGGTCGCGCTGCCGGTCAGAGCTGTTTTTTCCACAGATTTTCATACCGTGCGTTACGAGGGATTCGTGTTTTCCCCCCGATTGAACTTCGAAAAAGGCGACGTGATTCCCGGGACGGGACTGTACCTGGGCGTTTCAGCGGGTCCCATGTTTGCCGACCGCGGCTACCATGAATATTTCTATACGGTTGATCCGGCATACGCCACGGCATCGCGTCCGGCCTATGCGGCCGGCGGAGGCTACAGCGGCTCGACGCTGACAGTCGGCCTGGGAAAGAGATACAGACAATTTATATTCAATGCGTTTGTCAGCGCTGATTTTTTGCAGGGCGCCGTCTTTGAGCCGAGCCCGCTGGTGAAGACGGATACGTCATGGATGGGCGGATTCAGCATCACCTGGGTTTTCCTGCAATCAAAACAAATGGTCGAAGATAAAAGTCCATATTAAGCATTATGCCGTTTGCTGAAAAAGGGAAATTGATGATCATTATTATCACGCGGTGGCTCGTCATTACCGTGGCCATTCTGCTTGCCTCCATGATGGTTTCCGGTATCCGCGTAGAATCTCTGACGACAGCCGTTCTTGCCGCCGCGATTCTGGGGGTCATCAACGTTTTTTTGCGGCCGGTTTTATTGATCCTTACCCTGCCCCTGACGATTTTGACGCTGGGCGTTTTCGCATTTGTGCTCAATGCTCTGATGCTGCTGCTCGTCGCATATTTTGTTCCGGGATTTGAAGTCGACGGTTTCTTCTCGGCGTTTCTGGGTGCGCTGATCATCAGCATTGTCAGCTGGATTGCCAACCGCTTTATCAAAACACCCGACGGGAAAGACAATCGCCGCAAGCCGGATTTCATCGATCTGGAGCGGGGGGATGACGGGAAATGGCGCTAGACGCAACCCTCAATCTCACTCCCGCGATGAAGCAGTACGTCGAAATCAAAGAAAAGTATCCGGACTGTATTTTGTTTTACCGGATGGGCGATTTCTATGAGATGTTTTTTGAAGACGCTCTGACGGCCGCTCCCATTCTGGAAATCACGCTTACCTCCCGCAATAAATCGAAGGAAGACGCCGTTCCTCTCTGCGGATTCCCCTATCATGCCGCTGCGGCTTACATTACGAAACTGGTGGAAAAAGGTTTCAAAGTCGCCATCTGCGAGCAGGTGGAAGACCCGAAAGACGCCAAAGGAATCGTAAAACGCGATGTGATCCGGGTGATCACGCCCGGTCTGGTCCTGGATGAGGAGAATCTCAAAGCCGGAGAAAATAACTACCTGGCCTGTATTGTTTCCGGCTCCGAGACCCTGGGGCTGGCGTTTCTCGACCTTTCTACCGGCGATTTTCAAATCGGAGAATTTGCAAATCGCGAGACGCTCCTTTCCGCCATAGCCGGTCTGGACTTTAAAGAATTGCTGATCAGCCGGACATTTTCCGATGCGTTGCTGATCAAGATGATCGAAGCGCAAATTCCCGCGGGCTGTATGAATTATATCGACGAGGCTGGCTTTGCGCCGGACGAGGCGGACAGGGTTTTGGACCGGGAACTGGATGCCGCTGTCCTGGAAAAATCACAGATAAAGGATCATGCCGCTCCGAAAGTCGCCGCCGGTGTCATCTTACGCTACGTCAATTCAACGCAAATGGTGCGCGCGTCCCACATTTCCGAAATCAAATGGTATCAGCCCGAAAATTATCTGATCCTGGATGAAGCCGCCCGCCGGAATCTGGAATTATTCGCGACCATCCAGGATAACGCCCGTGCCGGTTCCCTGTTTACCCTGATGAATGAAACATTGACCCCCATGGGGGCCAGGCGTCTGCGCTGGTGGCTGGGTTATCCCCTTGTCGGGCCGGAAAAGATTCGTGCACGGCTTGCGGCCGTGGCGGAAATCAAGGACGGCCACAAGGCGCGGTCCGATTTGCGCAAAACACTTTCCCGCATCTACGATCTGGAAAGATTGGCCGGACGCGTCGCCTTGCGGGTGGCGACCCCGCGTGATCTGATTGCGCTCCAGACATCGCTTGCCGTCTTGCCTGTGCTGCAAACGCTGCTGTCCGGTTTCACGGCTCCAGCCCTGTCGGCAATCCGCAAAGAGATGACGGACATGTCCTCTCTTGTGAATTTACTTTCCCGGGCGATTGTCGCCGATCCGCCGCCCCGCACTCAGGACGGGGGATTTATTGCCTCCGGGTTCGATGAGCGGCTAGACTCGCTGCGTTCAATCAGCCGCGACGGCAAGAAATGGATTGCCGCGCTGGAGGCCAAGGAAAGACAGGCCACGGGCATTAATACACTCAAAATCGGATTTAATAACGTTTTTGGTTATTACATCGAGGTCACCAAAGCCAATGCTTCCGCCGTACCGGACTCATATGTAAGAAAACAGACGCTGGTCAATGCCGAGCGCTATATTAATCAGGAGTTGAAGGAATTCGAGCAGACGGTGCTTGGCGCCGAAGAAAAGAGCCGCGATCGCGAAAATGAACTGTTCAGTCAGCTTCGCGATGATCTGATGCCCTATGTTTCCGAAATCCAGTTCAATGCATTTCGCGTGGCCGAACTGGACGCCCTTTGCTCTTTGTCGGAAGTGGCCGAAAAATATTCCTATACCTGTCCGGAGATCGATGAAGAAGACGTCATCGACATCAGAGACGGGCGCCATCCGGTGGTCGAGGCCTCTTTGAAGAAGGAAGGGTTTGTGCCCAACGATACGCTGCTCGATTTGCGGGGCAACCGCCTGCTGGTCATTACCGGACCCAACATGGCCGGCAAGTCCACGTATATCCGGCAGGTGGCTTTAATTGTTCTCCTGGCGCAGATGGGCAGTTTTGTGCCTGCCGCACACGCCCGGATCGGCGTTGTTGATAAAATCTTTACGCGCATCGGCGCGTCGGACAGCCTGATTAAAGGCCAGAGCACCTTTATGGTGGAGATGATGGAGACCGCCCGGATTCTGACGGACGCAACATCCCGCAGCCTGGTCATTCTGGATGAAGTCGGCAGAGGGACGTCCACATTCGACGGACTGAGCATCGCCTGGGCTGTGGCTGAATACATCCACGATTTCTCGGGGCGCGGTATCCGCACCTTATTTGCAACGCATTTCCACCAGCTGACGGATCTGGCGGCATCGAAAGAAGGCGCCAGGAATTACAACATCGCCGTGAAGGAATGGGGCGAGAAGATCATTTTCCTGCGTAAAATCATGGAAGGCGGAACGAGCCGCAGTTACGGCATCGAAGTGGCGAGAATCGCCGGCGTGCCCGCCTTCGTGATAGCCAGGGCCAAGGAAATTCTGCGCAATCTGGAAAAAGGAGAGTTTGACGAAATCGGTATGCCGCGCATCGCGCGCGGTAAGAGCGCCCAGACTCCCGGCAATCCGCAATTGAGCCTGTTTGTGGAAAGTGAGGACGCCATTCTGGATGAGCTGCGGCAAATCGATATCTCGTCCATGACGCCGCTTGAGGCGCTCAATAAACTCAGTGAACTCATCGGCAAATTGGGATAATCCGCTCTCGGGCCCGTAGACTTTCAGAAGGTATTATTTCAGACAGGTCAGCCTCACGTGTCTGCTGTCGCAGTGACCTTCGAGAACTTTGGAGATGCCGTCCTGCAAAAGCGTGGTCATTCCCCGGGCCAGGGCGGTTTGATAGATTGACTCAGGGCTTTCCTTCAGCCTGATCATGCGTTTGATCTCCGGCGTAAAGATAAAGATTTCGGAGGCACAGATCAGGCCGCTGTAACCGGTGTTGCCGCATTCCTGGCAGCCTCGCGGATGGAAGAGGTTCAGCCTGTCTGAATAAGGGCTGCCAAGCCTGCCGAACGCATCTTTCCCGTATAACTGGGCCAATTCCTCGTAATCTGCCCGGCTCGGGTGATAGTTTACCTTGCAGTTCGGACACAGCGACTTGATCGGCCTCTGTTCGACGATCGACAGCATGGCGTCGGCGAAGACCGGATGGCTTATGCCCATCAGCAGGCATTTTCCGATTGCGTCAATGATGCTGTCGGCCCACAGCGAACTTAAAACGAGACGCCCCTGGAGAGAAGCATCCATGCACAATCTGGCCGTTTCCGGATCGGGAAGACGTCCGGCCATGATGACATCCGGGTCAGCGTCCAAAAAGGAACGCAGTACACGAGGAAAATCCAGTCCATTTTGCGGATCCAAGGAAACTTGTCTGAGCCCGATTTGTCTGATTTCCACGGACTCTTCCGCCGTCCATATTTTTTTCTCCGGGGTGTTGATATTATCCAGGCAGGCATGAAGGGTTGTGGTCATCTCATCTCCGGCCTGTCCCACGAAGAGAACCACGCCCCGGGGCTGCCGCAAAATATTGGTCAGGTCTGCATAGTTGCGTGCCGACAGACCCAGACGTTCCAGGGGGATCTTTCTGGCTTTGGCGGTAAGGTGAATGACGGTGTCTTCCACGCCGGCTTGTGTCGGAATAATGGTGATCCGCAGATTAACGTCATCACGCCCCGGCAGCTTCAATCTCAGCTCTCCGCGCTGGATGATCGAACGATTTTTCATGTCCAGATTGGCCAACGTCTTAATATCACCCATCAGCTTTTCGTATTCGTCATAGCCCAGTGACTGAAGGCTCCGGAATTGCCGGTCAACGCGGATGCGCAATGCTACGTTTTTGCTCACCGGATCCGGTTCGAAATGAACATCCGACGCATGCAGGCTTGCGGCTTCCAGAATGATGCCGGCAAACGTCGGCGGGACATGAATTGCCGGCTGGAGAACGGCACGTTCGGGCTTTTCGGAGATACTCTTAGCTTGGGACATCTGGCGAAGGTTGCCGAGCGGCAACGTCTCCGCATGGAGCACCGGCGTTTCTTTGAGCCGGCTTTTTGGCGGAAAGAGAACAGGCGACGCGGGCTCAGGCTCCGGAGGGACTGTCTGCGGACGCGTCATATGCAAGGCGGGCTCGTTGTCAGGCAAAACGGGGACAGGGTTCTGCGGCACGACAAACACAGGTTGACCCTGATCGGTAATCGTTCTTGCCCGGACAGATTTTGTCTCCGCGCCTGCGGGGATTTCACTTTGGTCGGGGCGTGCGGATATCGTTTGGTCCCGATCAAGGACGCCTGATAAAGTCGGCGGTTCGAATTCCTGCCCGCCGGGGTATGAACGATCGATTAACTTCAAGATATCAGGGGCGAGCGCAACATAGTATTGAATGGAACTGGTTTTCAATATCTGTTCGATATCGCGCTTTTTGACCTGGTCCCATGGGTCATCAATAAGAACATGGACTTTGCCCTTGGCCACCGTGAGGGGGATCCACATCATTTTGACCAGAATAGATTTCTCAATGCCGGCAAATAGCTGGCGGGTGACAGGTAAATCATCGCTGTACGCGGCGAAGGGATAAGAGAAATGATCCGATAAAGCCGCACCGATATCACTTTTCGAAATATGGTATCGCTCCATTAAAATTGCGGAAATGTCTTTATTTGCCTCAAACGCCTCTTTCAGAGCTTTGTCCAAGCGGCTGGGCGAGATCGCTTTATCCCGAATCAGCTTATGGAGCTTTGTGCGGTGTTTTTGACAACTCTCTTCAAATTCCAGATGCAGAAAAAAAGTCCTCGACAGACAGCTTTCTATTTCATCCAGGAATATCTGTTTGTAATCATCGATGGTCTCACCGTCTTTCTTATTCATGATTTCCATGACGCCCAGAAGGCTGCCGTCATACATGATGGGGCTCGCGATGATCTGACCTGTTGTCGTTCCTAATTTTCTGTCCTGCGAAGTGTCAAAATAAAGCGCATCGTTGATCTTTCTGATTTCGCGCTCATTATAGGCATCGGCGACATGAAGCGTTTTCTTCTCGTGGGCGACGCAACCAGCAAATGTCGTATAATCGATCGGGAAACGAAGCTCTTTCACCTGTCCGCCTTCGTTTTGCCAGGTGAAAATTTCCTTTTTTGTTTTGTCAATCAGATAGATGGTCAGCCTGTGAACATTAAAGAGCTTGCGAATGTCTTCTTTGATATCGATGACAATTTCACGAAGAGTCACGGCCGACTGAATTCGGGTTGTAATACGCTGGATGGCCTTGTGGAATTCGAGATTCTTCAGGAGCTCCTCAACCTGAGGCGCCTCCGAAATTTCTTCCCTTTGCGGCTTTTTACTATAGGTGCTCATTGAACGCTTCCTCTATTTGAGCTTATTTACGGATACTGAATGCTGAGCGCGCTGAAAATATTATTAGCAATGACATTGATATCCAGCGGCTTTTCCAGATAGCTGAAAACTCCCATGGATCTGGTAATCGATTCAATCTTAGGCGTGCCATAGGCCGTCATGAGGATGACCGGAATGTGGGGATAATTTCTTTTGATATAAGTGAGAAGTTCGAACCCGTCCATTCTCGGCATCCTCAAATCTGTGATCACTAAATCGATAGATGTTCTTCCTTTCAATACCTTGACCGCGTCGACGCCGTTGGTTGCCGTAAGTAATGTAAAATATTTTTGATACACGCTGAGCCCGTCATCAATGCTTAAAAGCAGTGGTTCTTCATCATCAACGATCAGGACTTCCCTCACTCCGGCATGACCGGAAAGATAGTCCCTGTCATCATTGATTTCGGAGTCGGGTGTTTGCCGGACATCTTCAATTCTCTTTGACTTTGAGGATTTTTCCATAGAGCAACGTATTTTCCCGATCCTGGATTGATTCATTCATAAAAAAAAATCATTTAACCTCACGAAGCAAAGGGCATGCCTAAATGAAACAGCCGCATTATGTGAGAAAATATAAAAGGTTATGAACCTATTGAACAGCAAAACCGCTATTGTGAATGTCAGGCTGGATGATTCATTTTGACCCGGAAGCAGCGCCTGGGCGCTGCTTCTACAGGCGATATAATTTTACTTTTCGCTTGAGGGTGGAAAGTGAGATGCCCAGGGCTTTGGCTGACTGCGAATAGTTGCCGTTGCATTTCTTTAATGCCTGGCTGATGCATTCTTTTTCGGAGGCTTCGAGGGTTAAGAGTTCACCGTCACCCGGAGCAGCCGGTCCGAGAGACGAACGCGAGGCCATGCCGGTCCGCAGCAGTAACGAGGGTCTGAGCGGCTGGTTGCGCTGAACGATCAATGACCGCTCAATGACATTTTTCAATTCACGAACGTTTCCCGGCCATGTATATTCCATTAGCTTGACGAGTTCGGATTCCGCAAGAGCCAGATGGGGATCTCTGGACATGCGCCTGATGAAATATTCGCACAGCTTGGGAATGTCTTCCTTCCTGTCCTGCAGCCGTGGAATATGCAGACGGATGACGCTGAGCCGATAATAGAGATCACTGCGGAAGGTCTTTTCAAGGATGGCTTTTTCCAGATCATTGTTGGCGGCGGCGATGATCCGCACATTGATCGGCTTGACGGTCTCGCTGCCAATTCGGCGGATTTTCTTTTCTTCCAGCACCCCCAGCAATTTGGATTGTAAATGAATCGGCATGGAGCCGATTTCATCCAACACCAGCGTTCCGCCTTCGGCCAGCTCAAAAATCCCTTTTCGGGTTGCGCTGGCACCCGTAAAAGCCCCTTTTTCCGAACCAAACAACTCGGCTTCGATGAGGTTCTCGGGAAAGGCGGCACAGTTGGCGGTCAAGAACAGCTTTGCCGGGAGGGCGCTTTTTAAGTGGATGGCGCGGGCGACAATGTTCTTGCCTGTGCCCGTTTCACCCGTGATGAGCACAGGAGCATCGCTCTCGGCCGCAAGCTCGATCATCCGATTAATTTCATCAAAAATGCCGTGGCCGGCAATCAATTCGAATTCCTCAGTATCCCGGGTGTTCTGATAATTCTGGATTTGTTCTGTTTTCTCGAGCTCCTGCGTACGAAATGCCTGCTTGATGGTCAATTCCAGTTCAGCCATTTCAAAGGGTTTGGAAAGGTAATCGTGTGCCCCGACCTTGATGGCTTCTATGGCGTTGTTGAAGCTCGGATAGGCCGTTACAAAGATGATTTTGGTCTGTTCGTTTTGCTTCAGTATCGACGGGCAAAGCGAAATGCCTTCCGCATCGGGAAGTTTCTGATCGAGGATAACGACGTCAATTTTTATCTCCGAACAAATTCTCAGTCCGTCTTTTCCCGTATTCGCGGTGAGAACGTCCGTATTGGCATCGGAGAGTAAATCGCTTACGGATTCGCAAAAAATATCGTTGTCGTCGATAATCAGGATTTTTCTTTTAACTTTTGGCATCAACTTTTACAACCTTCGGGAATGATCACAATGACACGCGTTCCCCTATCTTTGACGCTTTTAATTTCCATGTTTCCGTTCATCAGGGTGACCATTTTCAGCGTGATCATCAATCCCAAACCTGTGCCGCGGGTCTTCGTTGTGAAGAAGGGTTTGAAAAGATTGGCCTGCGCTTCTTTGGACATGCCGCAGCCGTTGTCTTCAACAATAATGGAAACCAGACTATCCTGCCTAAGCGCCCGGATATTGATTTTTCGCTGGTCCCTGCTTTCAAGCGCATCGGAAGCATTGGTGATCAAATTCAGCATCACCTGATGCAGGAGTCGTGGATCAGCGCTCACGGTTGTTACATTCGCTTCAACGGTTTTGCTGATTTTAATGCTGGATTGACGCAAATCATTACTGACGAGCGCGATAAACCGGGTCAGAAAGCCATCGATGGACACGTCCTGAATCTCCGGATTCTCGAAGATGCTGAAGCTTTTCAGGGCCTGCAGCAGAAATTCGACGCGGGAAATTTCAGTCATGGCGCGATCAACGAACTTTTCCACGGCTGCAGGTGAATATTCGCTGAGATTCCTTTTCAGGACGCTCAGCGTCATCTTGATTGAGTTGATGGGGTTACCCAGTTCATGCCGTATCCCGGAAAAGACGTAACTGATATTGTCCATGGAATTGACGGCTTCAGCGATGGACTCCAGGCGGCTTCTTTCCGTGATGTCGCGGATGATAATCCAGATGAAATTGTTGGAAATCATGTAAGGCGTGTAGCCCAGCAGACGGTTCTTAAAGCGTAATGTGTAATGTCTTCCAAATATCTCGGCTTCGGGTTTGCTGTTGTAGTCCGCTAAAAGCAAGGAAAGAAGATTTTGATATTCAAGCAGATTTGAGTTGTTTTGAAATATTTCCGTAGCAAATCTGTTTTTAAAAAGCAGCTCGCGTTTTTTGATACCCAGAATGACGATACCCAGGTCGATCGTCTCCATAATGCTGGCGTATAAAGAATAGTCAAAATTCTTATCCGGGTTTTTTGGGAAAATTCTTTCTTTGGCCGCATCTTCCATATTATAAATAAAAACTTTGCAAATGTAATAATTAAGAGATATTAAATTAGTGTAATCACGGTGCTGTCGGCAAGTTTTGTGCTTTGATATAAATAATCATTTGCATTGTCAAGGATATTTTCGTGCGGACTTCTAGAAAGATCATATTGATCCTGGCGATAATTTTAGCCGTCCTTACGGTCGGACTGTTTCATGCCCCGGGATTCTTGGCGTACTCAACAAATTACGTTAAAGTAGATACCGTCATTGTTCTGCTGGGACCGGTTTTTAGAGATCGCGACAGATATGCCAGGGATTTGGTTAATAAAGGAATGGCCGACTATCTTATTATCCCGGCCTACGAGAAAACGTATCATGTTGAATATGGCATGATGAGACTTATGCAGAGCGGTCAAAAGGGTAACATTGAAAGAAAGAATTCGAGTTTGCCGCAGTACTATGAAGACACCCATCTGGAACTTATTAAAGCGAAAAAGACCATGGAAATGCTCGGGCAGAAGTCAGCTATTTTTGTTAGCTCACCCTACCATATGCGACGCATTAAACTTATAGTCGATAATGAATTTGATCATCATTACAAATATTATTTCTCACCGACTCCCTATGATCCGGCGCCGCTTCATGTCTGGGAATTGAATGCATCCGACTGGAAAAAAATATGGAGAGAATACACCAAGATTGCCTGGTTTATGATCTATTCCCCATGGACAAAATAGGTTTCTTATTATTTTTCACGCAACAAATTTTGATCCTCCATGTGATATGGCTTGGGAGAGAATTTTAAATTTCTCATGCACTGGCGTTTGTTTAGCTGATACGAATGTCAGAAATGAAGATATCCGATCAACCAGCAGAGGAAGAATCAACACAATCCTGGCAGGATTCTTTAGAAAAAATGATTGACCAGTCTTTTAAGACCGGCATTGATGATTAACAAAATGAGTCCGCATAATCAGCGATATAACCATCTGCTGCAGCAGGCCGGCTCTTCCAAAAGCATTTAATGATTTTATGTCTTCTCAGTGGTATACTCTGCACTCCCAATAAATGAACTTAGCTGATCAATTCGATTTAATCATATTCCATCAATGACAGGGAGGAATCGCCATGAGTAATTTCTTCAACGATTTGAAACTGAGTAAAAAAATTCTTCTGACGCCCGTTGTTGTGCTTATCTTTCTCTTTATTCTGGGTGCCGGGACGCTTTACAGTCTCCTGATGCAGCAGGCGGCGTTGGATGATATTTTTAATAACAGGTTTAAAGCGTATCAAAACAGTGCAAAATTGCTGAACGATTTATCTACGGTTCAGGGAAGCATTGCCCGGGTGATAAACTGGGTTGCGGTAGGTCACGATGCGACCGACGTACAACGGCTTATCAATAGACAAATGGTAACGATGGAGGAAGATAATCAACTGATCCGTAAGATGCTGAAGAATGAAGATCTGGGAGCGGCCGAAAAAAAGCTCTACCAGGAAGCCATGACAAAACTGCTTGAGTATCAGAAAGCGGCAGCGAAAGTCCTTGAGCTTGCTCCGAGCGGCGCCGGCGGCGTTTATGCGGCTGTTGCGGATCAGCAATATGATGCGCTGAACAAGATTGTATCGGATCTCCATGCCTTGGAAAATAAATTGAGCAATCAAAACTATGCTCAGTCGATTACGAATTTCAATATGACGGTCACGCTGTTCCTCCTCGTCTTTATCGCGGCCGTGATTCTCACGGTTGCCGTAAGCATGTATGTGACCCGTAAGATCCTGAAGCCGATTCAGGAGACCATCGGCGTGATGCGGAAATTGGCCGACGGCGATCTTACTGAGAACATCAACATGGAGTCGCGCGATGAAATAGGCGATCTGGTCGCGTCGGTGAATACCATGCGGACGAAGATGGGCAGTGCCGTGGGACGCGCGATGGAGATTGCAGCGACGCTGTCGAGCGCTTCATCCGAGGAAGTAGCCGCCATTGAAGAAACGTCGGCGTCGCTGGATGAAATTGCGTCCATGACGAGGCAGAATGCGGACAACACGAAGGAAGCCAATAAGCTTATGGCGTCGGCCAAAGAGGCGATCAAGAAAGCCGGTGATTCGATGACGGAGCTCACGAAATCGATGAAAGACATTACGAAAGCCAGTCAGCAGACGCAGAAAGTTGTCAAGAGCATTGACGAGATTGCTTTTCAGACGAATCTGCTGGCATTGAATGCTTCTGTGGAAGCAGCACGGGCAGGTGAGGCCGGTGCCGGATTTGCCGTCGTGGCCGATGAGGTCAGAAACCTGGCTTTGCGGGCAACGGAGTCCGCCCGGGGATCGTCGGACTTTATCGAGGATATTGTCGGTAAAGTTAAAAGAGGCGAAGAACTTGTCAACATGACGAATGCGGTCTTCAATGACATGGCCGATAGTTCGGACAAAGTTGTTTCGCTGATGGGTGAAATCTCCGCGGCCTCGCAGGAACAGTCTCAAGGGATTGCCCAGGTCAACAGTGCGATTGCCGAGATCAACACGTCAACGCAGCAGAATGCCGGGAATGCCGAAAGCTTGTCTTCCGTGATGTCCATTTTTAAGGTGAATATTGAGAACGATGAGGGATCGCCATCCCGGACGCCTGTGCGCCCGTCCGGTTCCTCTCGCGACAGGCGCGTCCTCATCGGCAGATAAGTAGAGAAGGTTTGACGGCCCGCAGATTTGCAGAACGCTTTTTTAATCTTCCGGTTTCAGGTACGGCAGCGCCAGTTGAACTTTTTTGAGGGCCTGCTTTTCAATCTGACGGGCGCGTTCGCGGGTGATATTGTATTTGTCGCCGATCTCCTGGAGGGTGAGCGGATCGTCCGCCATGACGCGATGCTGGATGATATAGCTTTCCCTCTCATTGAGCTTGGCGAGAGCCCCGGCGATATCGCGCTTGACAAGGCCTCTTTCTTCATTCTTGATCAATAACGTTTCCTGATCGTCGCCGTCATGGGTTAGAAAATCGAGATGAGATGTTTCGCCGTCATCATTGATAAATTCATTGAGCGATAAGTCCCGCGTGCCCATGCGCAAGTCCATTTCGGCGACTTCCGAACCCTTGACGCCGAGCGAATCAGCGATTTCACTGAACTCGGGATTCTTTTTCGATATTCGCTCCAACTGTTTCTTGGCCTGGCTCAATTTGAAAAAAAGTTTCCGTTGCGCCTGGGTTGTGCCGATTTTGACGATGCTCCAGGATTTGATCAGATAATTCTGGATATAGGCGCGAATCCACCAGACGGCATAAGAGATCAGCCGGTAGCCTTTATAAGGGTCGAATTTTTTAACGGCGTGAATCAGGCCGATATTTCCTTCTTGAATCAAATCAGCAAGTTTAAAACCATAGTTCCGGTATTCATGCGCGATCTTGACGACAAAGCGCAGGTTGGAGACGATCAATTTCTCGGCGGCTTCCATATCATTATATTTCTTCAGGCGCACCGCCAGCTTGAATTCTTCTTCAGGCGTTAAAAGCGGGAAGCGGTTGATCTCGGCGATGTAAATGTCCAGAGTGCCTGTGACGACGGGCAGCTTCAACGTTGGATCCTCCTCAATAAATTTAGCATGGATATTTGTATCGAAGAGTGAATATGCGGTCAAGCATTTTGTTGATAATACTGGCTTCTTGACACCTAAAGCTCCAATGTTTATTCTATAACAGAGCAGGCTAAGGAGTTGAAATGAAATCAGTTAACAAGACGATGATTGAATCGGCGATCAAACTGACGAGGGAGGTTAAGGCGTGCAGTGTTCTCGTCTGCGTGGATGTGAAAAGCGAGATCGTGGAACTTCCGGATGACGTCCTGTCCTCCGTCCCATTCATTCTGGTCACGCAGGAGCATGAAGAATTGCCTGAGAAACTTGTCAGGTATTCGCGGAAGCTGGATGTTCCCAATGTGAATCTGACCCGTGTGGGAAAAATAAAGATCGCGATTGCCAAGGGCATCGTGTCGGGCTTGTTCAAAAAAGGGGACAAAATCGTTTGCCTCTCGGGCGTGCCGAAATTCGGTTATGCCGACACCATCGTCTTCATCGATGTCGGCCGCGAATTTGAAATTCTGACATCCGATTTTATCGGCGACGTTGTGGAGGCCGTCCAGCCGGAGGTTTTCAATGCGGCGCTGAACATCGCCTGCGAACTGGCCGCCCAGGGCAGGGAAAACCGGAAAGTGGGAACCATCTTTGTCCTCGGGGACGATGAAAAGGTTCTGCAGCTCTCCCGGCAGATGATCATGAATCCGTTCTCCGGTTATTCGGAAGACGAGCGCAATATACTCAATCCGGAGCTGGAAGAAACCATCAAGGAATTTGCGGCAATCGACGGAGCGTTCATCATCAAGTCCAACGGAGTCATTGTCACGGCGGGCAGGCATCTCAGCGCTGCGCTCGAAAGCAAGGATTTCCCGCCCGGATTGGGCAGCCGGCACATCGCGGCGGCCGGTATCACCAACGTTACCAGGGCCGTGGCCATGGTGATCTCGGAATCATCGGGTAACGTCAGCGTGTTCAAAAATGGCAAGTTGTTTGTGACGATTGAAAAACCAGTAGAATAGAAAGAGGTAAATGATGAGATTTGATAAATTCACGTTGAAAGTCCAGGAAGCGCTTCAGGACGCTCAGACACTGGCCGGAACGCTCGGCCACCAGGCCATTGAACCGGAGCATCTGCTTGTTTGTTTTCTGCAGCAGCAAGACGGCATCGCCGGCGCCGTCCTGACCAAACTGAACGCATCACCCCAACGGGTGGAACAGGAACTGAACACCTATTTGAAAAAGCAGCCGAGTGTCGCGGGTGCCGGCACCGGGCAGGCATACCTGGGTGGCAGGCTCAATAAAATATTTGACAAGGCGACGGCGGAAGCGGCGCAGCTGAAGGACGAGTATGTCAGCGCCGAGCACGTCCTGGTGGCGATGGCCGAGGAAAAAGAAGGCCAGGTCGGAAAAATCCTGCGCCAGAATGGCATTACCAAGGACAATATTTATAAGGTCCTGGTCGATATCCGGGGCAATCAGCGGGTCACCGACCCGAATCCGGAAGGCAAGTATCAGGCGCTCGAGCGCTATGCCCGGGACTTTAATGAACTGGCGCGCAATGGGACGTTTGATCCCGTCATCGGCCGCGATGAGGAAATCCGGCGCGTGATGCAGGTGCTCTCGCGGCGGACCAAAAACAATCCGGTACTCATCGGTGAGCCCGGTGTCGGGAAAACGGCCATTGTGGAAGGCCTGGCACAGCGCATCGTCAACGGGGACGTCCCGGAGAGCCTGAAAAGCAAGCGTGTGATCGGTCTGGATATCGGCGCGCTGATCGCCGGTGCGAAGTATCGCGGCGAATTTGAGGAAAGACTCAAAGCCGTTTTGAAGGAAGTGACGAGCGCCGCGGGAGAGATTATTCTGTTTATCGATGAAATCCATACCATGGTCGGCGCCGGCGCGTCGGAAGGTTCCATGGACGCCTCCAACATGCTCAAACCCGCACTGGCGCGGGGCGAGCTGCGCTGTGTGGGTGCGACAACGCTCAACGAATACCGCAAGTACATCGAGAAGGACGCGGCCCTCGAGCGGCGTTTCCAGCCGGTGCTGGTCAAGGAACCGACGGTGGAAGATACGATCGCCATTCTGCGCGGCCTCAAAGAACGCTATGAAGTGCACCACGGCGTGCGCATCAAGGATTCGGCCATTGTTGCCGCGGCCACGCTGTCGCACCGTTATATTACCGACCGGTTCCTGCCGGATAAGGCTGTCGATCTGATCGATGAAGCGGCCTCCCGGCTGAGAATCGAGCTGGACTCCATGCCGTCGGAGATCGACGCTGTCGACCGTAAGATTATTCAGATGGAAATCGAAAAGCAGTCGCTCAAAAAGGACACGGATAAGGCGGCCAAAGAACGGCGCGACAAAATCGAAAAAGAACTGGCGGAACTCAAGTCCAGCATGGATCAGATGAAAGTGCACTGGTCCGCCGAAAAAGACATCATCAAGAAAATACAGCAGGTCAAGAGCCAGGTGGAAGCCCTGAAAACTGAAGAAGCCAGCGCTCAGCGGCAGGGCGATCTGGCGAAGGCCGCGGAAATCCGCTACGGCAAACTGGTGGCTCTGGATAAAGCCTTGCAGGACGATCAGAAGAAACTCGAGGAAATTCAAAAGGGCAACCAGATGCTTAAGGAAGAGGTGGATGCCGAGGACGTGGCCGAAGTCGTCGCCAACTGGACAGGCATCCCGCTTAACCGCATGATGGAGAGCGACGTGCAGAAGCTCATCCACATGGATGAGAGGCTCAAGATGCGCGTTATCGGCCAGGATGACGGCATTAAGGCTGTATCCGACGCACTGAGAAGGGCGCGCGCCGGTTTACAGGATCCGAACCGCCCCATCGGCTCGTTTATTTTTCTGGGTCCGACGGGTGTCGGCAAAACGGAACTGGCAAGAGCGCTTGCGGAATTCATGTTCGATAATGAGCAGGCCATGATCCGGATCGACATGTCGGAATACATGGAAAAGCACGCCGTGGCGCGTCTGATCGGCGCTCCGCCCGGCTATGTCGGTTATGACGAGGGGGGCTATCTTACGGAGGCCGTCCGGCGCAAGCCTTACAGCGTTCTCCTTTTCGATGAAATTGAAAAGGCGCATCCGGATGTCTTCAATATCCTGCTCCAGATCCTCGATGACGGCAGGTTGACGGACGGGCACGGCCGTACAGTGGACTTCAAAAATACGGTTGTGATCATGACATCCAATGTCGGCAGTCAATGGATTCAGGATCCGTCTCTCAGCGACGAAGACAAAAAGAACCGGTCCATGGAGGTGTTGCGCGCGACTTTCAAACCGGAGTTCTTAAACCGCATTGACGATATCATCATGTTCCATGGATTGACTCTGGAGGATATTCATCGAATCGTCGGCATCCAGTTGGGGCTGATTGACAAGCGGCTGCAGGAGCGCAAACTCAGCATCGAATTGACAGAAGCGGCGAAAAAATATATAGGCGAGCAGGGTTACAGCCCGGTGTACGGTGCGAGACCTCTGAAACGGGCGCTGCAAAAGCTCATCTTGGATCCACTGGCGCTCGATATTCTGGCGGGCAAATTCGCAGAGGGTGATCATGTCACCATCGGCGTATCCAAAGGGGAGATTACATTCAACAAGAAAGCCCGATAGACTACAGACGATCAGGCTGTTAGGTGTAGGGAACGGCTTGTGACCTCGCGTGGCCTTTAGGTTATTAGCTGGTCAGGTTATCGCGACCGTTTCCTGCAAAAATATCGATGGGGAGGATTTATGGAGGAAGAAAAAAAAGGCGAAGGATTTGTCATCAAGGATAAACGTTTTTCAGAAGAGTCGGCCCCGAAAGAAGAACCGGCGGCCCCGAAAGGTTCTCCCGAAAAAGAGAATATAGAAAAACCCGCCGGCGAACCGATGGATTACCCGCCGGTCAACTTCACCAATTTCGTTATATCGCTCAGTACCTCAGCTCTCTTTCATTTCGGCGATTTCCCCGAATACGAGGGGGAAAAGGCAGAGAAGAATCTTCCGGCAGCTAAACAGACGATTGATATTCTGGATATGCTTCATGAGAAAACCAAAGGGAATCTGGATCAAAATGAAGCGAGCTTAGTGGAAGGCGTCCTGTACGAGCTGAAAATGCGCTATGTGAAAGAAAAGGGCTGAAATGCGAAGGCTCGCGCCCGCAAAAATTAATCTTTTGCTGCGCGTTCTCAGGAAGCGCCCTGATGGTTATCACGATCTTGCTTCCCTGATGCAGCAAATATCAATCTACGATGAATTAACCTATTCCCTCCGACCGGAGGGAATTTTCCTTCAATGTCCCGGGACGGACCTCCCGACGAATGAGGACAATCTGATTTACCGCGCCGCCCAGGCGCTTTTTCATTATACGGGATACAAGGCCGGCGTTGAAATCGTCCTCACCAAGCGTATTCCGTCCGCTGCCGGCTTGGGCGGCGGAAGCTCCGATGCGGCAACGACTCTGATGGCCGTAAATGACCTGTGTTCATTCAGACTCGGCAAGACGGATCTCATGAAACTGGGAGCAAAGCTGGGTGCTGATGTTCCTTTTTTTATTTTCGGGAGCTCGGCATTCGCCACCGGCATCGGTGATCAACTTCAAGCCCTGTCCGATTTGCCCGAACTCAACATGGTTTTAATCAATCCCGCCTTTCCCCTCTCCACAAAAACGGTTTATGAAAATCTCAATTTAGCATTGACAAAGAAAAAAAATAATTATAGCATTCCGCGATTTTACGCATTAGGCGACGTTGTTCGGGAATTGCATAATGATTTAGAATCGGTATCGCTCCAGATGCATCCCGGACTGAACGATTTCAAGCAAATGCTGATAAAAGAAGGCGCCCTAGGTGCTTTGATGTCGGGCAGTGGCCCCACGCTATTTGGCATTTTTGCGGACAAAAAATCGGCTGAAGAAGCGCGGGAGGCTATTTCAAAAAAAGTTTCCGGAGAATGTCTGGTCTTCTTTGCCCAATCACTGAAGTAGATGTTATTATTAATTTAATAGAGAGACGATGGGGCGTCGTCAAGCGGTAAGACACAGGATTTTGGTTCCTGCACTCGGAGGTTCGAATCCTCCCGCCCCAGCCAAAAATGATTAGCGGAGAACTATTTAAATGCTAGAAAGAATAAGAATTTTTTCCGGAAACGCCAATATCGAACTCGCCAAAAAGATTTGTGATAAACTGGTCGTCCCACTGGGTAAAGCCAATGTCACGACATTCAGCGACGGAGAAACGCGCGTTGAGATCAACGAAAACGTCCGGGGTATGGATGTCTTTATCATTCAATCCACCTGTTCGCCGGTAAACGTGTCGTTGATGGAGCTGCTGATTATGATCGACGCCATGAAAAGGGCGTCGGCCGATCGCATTACGGCGGTTGTTCCTTATTACGGATATGCCAGGCAGGACCGAAAAGTTGCGCCGCGCGCGCCCATTTCGGCAAAATTAGTGGCCGATCTGATTACCACTGCCGGTGCTCAGCGCCTGTTGGCTATGGACTTACATGCCGGCCAGATTCAGGGTTTTTTCAATATCCCCGTCGACAACCTGTTTGCCACACCCGTTTTGATTGATTACATGAAGAGACATTATATGGATGATACGGTCGTGGTTTCACCGGATACCGGCGGCGTCGAAAGAGCACGCGCTTTCGGTAAAAGGCTGGGTGCGTCTCTGGCCATCATCGATAAACGGAGAGAAGGTCCGAACGAAGCCCAGGTGATGAACATTATCGGTAACATTAAGGGGAAGAGGGTCATCATTCTCGACGATATGGTCGATACGGCGGGGACGGTTGTCCAGGCGGCCAATGCGTTGACGGCTGCCGGCGCTCTTGAAGTATCCGTCTGCTGTACGCATCCGGTGTTGTCGGGTCCGGCACTTGACCGCATTGAAGGCTCCTGCATCAAGGAATTTATCGTCACGGATACGATACCGCTCAGCGAGCGGGCTGCGAAGTGTGAAAGAATAAAAATATTATCGGTGTCCGGTCTCCTGTCCGAGGCCGTACGCCGCATATATTATAACGATTCAGTAAGCTCATTATTTATTTAGGAGGAATGGGGTAAATGGAAATCACCGATTTAGCGGCGGAAGTCCGTAAAGAACAGAAGAAAGGTCCAGCCCGCCGATTGCGGCAGCAGGGATTTGTGCCGGCTATTTTTTACGGCGGATCCACTGAAAATATACAGCTGGCCGTGAAGAGCAGTGACCTGCAGAAACTGCGCAAAGAAAAAAAAGTTCATGCCTTTATCAAGTTAATTATTGATGACGGCGGCAACAAAATCGAGAAGCTTTCTTTAATAAAAGAATTGCAGACTCAGCCCTTAACGGGAAAACTATTCCACGCGGACTTTTATGAAGTCGATATGAAGAAGAAGCTGGCCTTTGACGTCACCTTGAACTTCGTCGGCAAAGCCATCGGCGTGGAAAACGGCGGTGAATTGCAGCACATCAAGCGGGAAATTAAAGTTTTATGTCTGCCTGCGGATCTGCCGGATCATATCGACGTGGATATAACGGCGATCGAGATTGGTCATTCCATCAAAGTTAAGGATATCGCAGTTCCCGAGACGATGACCGTTATGGATATTCCGGATGCCGCAGTCGTATCCGTGGCGGCGGTCAAAGTTGTAAAGGTTGAAGCTGCTGAAGCAGTTCCGGCCGAGGGTGAAGCGGCTGCCGCGGCTGAACCGGCGAAAGACGAAAAGAAAGAAAAGGAAAAATAAGCTTCAAACCATAAATTGGGCGGGAGAGCATGTTTCCCTCTGGATTGGCAAAATTTTTTTCGCGGTTTCGGAAAGAGGGGGAACGCGTGGTTTATCTGATTGTTGGTTTGGGTAATCCCGGCAGGCGCTATGCGGCAACCCGGCACAATATCGGATTTATGGTGCTCGAGAAGCTGGCCGCCAAGCTGGAAATAGATTTAAAGCAGAAGAGTTTTAACTCCTTATGGGGCAAAGGCAATCTAGCAGAGCACAGTATCCTTCTGGCCGAGCCTCAAACATTCATGAATTTGAGTGGTACTGCAGTCAGGCAATTGCAGTCGTTCTTTAAAACGGATATCAGCAATCTCATTGTTATTCACGATGACCTTGACCTTCCGTTCGGGTCAGTTCGACTGAAAACGGGAGGAGGGACTGCCGGTCATAAAGGGCTGGCATCTATCGAGTCTAACTTGGGAACTACCGGTTTTATTAGAGTCAGACTGGGTATTGGCAAACCAGTTGACAAATCGCGAATTGAGGGTTATGTGTTGGAACCCTTCCGGCAGGAAGAGCAAGAGGTGCTACCGGATATTATCAGTCTGGCCGCCGATGCAAGCGCTGAAATTGTTTTGAGTGGTCTGCAGAAAGCGGTAAGCAAGTACCAGACAAAAAATATAAAATTTTCGAAAAAGGAGGACTAGTTAATGTTTAAGACCAAACGAAGTATCTGGACATTTTTACTGAGCGGTTTGATAATTCTGCTCGCAGCCGGTGCCGCTTTTGCCGGTGAGGCAAACATCAAGCTGCCTGATTTGACTCAGGTTAAGTTTTTTGGTGGCGCCCTTGGTGGGACAACCATTCTTAACTTCGGGTTGCTTATCTGCCTGGTCGGTTTAGGATTCGGTTTCATGCAGTACTCGCAGACAAAAAATCTGCCTGCGCACAAGTCCATGCTGGATGTTTCCCAGACCATTTGGGAAACCTGCAAGACTTATCTTTTACAGCAGGGAAAATTCCTGCTCGCTTTGTGGATACTGATTGCCATTTGTATTATTTACTATTTCGGCGCTCTTTCGCATATGGGTGCATCAAACGTGATCATCATCCTGTTTGCTTCCGTCATCGGTATTCTTGGTTCCTATGCGGTGGCCTGGTTCGGGATTCGTATCAACACGGTCGCTAACTCCCGCGCCGCTTTTGCCTCTCTTTCCGGCAATCCCCTCAACATCGTCAATATCTGCCTGCGTTCCGGTATGAGCGTAGGACTCGTTCTGGTCAGCATTGAGTTGTTTGTCATGCTCATCATTCTGGTTTACGTTCCCCAGGCAGTGGCCGGCGCCTGTTTCATCGGCTTCGCCATTGGTGAATCGCTGGGTGCTTCCGTGCTGCGTATCTGCGGCGGTATTTTCACCAAGATTGCCGACATCGGTTCCGACCTGATGAAGATCGTCTTCCATCTTCCCGAAGACGACCCGAAAAACCCCGGTGTTATCGCCGACTGTACGGGTGACAACGCTGGTGACAGCGTCGGTCCCTCGGCGGATGGTTTTGAAACTTACGGCGTGACCGGTGTTGCCCTGATCACCTTCCTGGCTCTGGCGCTGGCTTCCACCCCGGAGATGGGCGGTCGTTTGATCGTCTGGATTTTCGCCATGAGAATCCTCATGATTCTGACCTCGCTTGCCTCTTACTTCATCAATGACGGTATCAGTCAGGCCGCTTTTGGTGGTAAAAAAGAATTCAATTTTGAACATCCGTTAACCAATCTGGTTTGGATCACTTCGCTCGTTTCCATCGCCGTTACGTTTATTGCCAGCTATTTTCTGCTGGGCGACCTGCCGGCACAGTATGCTGGTTTGTGGTGGGCCCTGGCTGTTATCATCAGTTGCGGAACCATCGCCGGCGCTTTGATTCCGGAATTTACCAAAATATTCACCAGTACGTCTTCACGTCACTGCGAAGAAGTTGTTAATGCTTCCAAGCAGGGCGGTGCTTCGCTGAACATTCTTTCCGGTCTGGTTGCCGGTAACTTCTCCGGTTTCTGGCTGGGTATGGTTATTATGTTCTTGATGTTCATCGCGTACATGGTGTCGAAGCAGGCGGCCGTTCTGGCGATCATGCCCGCGGCTTTCGTATTTGCCGCGCCCGTGTTTGCTTTCGGTCTGGTTGCCTTCGGTTTCCTGGGCATGGGTCCCGTGACCATCGCGGTCGACAGTTTTGGTCCGGTATCGGATAACGCGCAGTCCATTTATGAACTGTCTCTGATCGAATCCCGTCCTGATACGAAAGCTGTTGTTAAGAAAGAATATGGTATTGAACCGAATTTTGAATCGGCCAAGCACTTCCTGGAATCTGCAGATGGTGCGGGCAATACCTTCAAAGCGACGGCCAAGCCCGTGTTGATCGGTACCGCCGTTGTCGGCGCCACCACCATGGTGTTCGGCATCATCATTATGCTCGAAGGTCTCTTCGGCAATGTCATCGCTAAACTTTCGCTGGTTCAACCGGAAATTATTCTCGGTCTGATTGCCGGTGGTAGTGTTATTTACTGGTTCTGCGGCGCATCCATTCAGGCAGTTGTCACCGGCTCTTATGAAGCGGTTGTGTACATTAAGAAGAACATCAAACTGGACAAGAAGGAAGCTTCGATTGAAGACTCCAAGGAAGTCGTCAAGATTTGTACCCAGTATGCTCAAAAGGGTATGATCAACATCTTCATCGTGATCTTCTTCATGTGTCTGGCGTTCTCCTTCTTTAACCCCTACTTCTTCATCGGTTACCTGATCGGCATCGCCTTCTTCGGTCTGTTCCAGGCGATCTTCATGGCCAACGCCGGCGGTTGCTGGGACAACGGCAAGAAGATTGTTGAAGTTGACCTGAAGATGAAGAACACCCCGCTGCACGAAGCCAGCGTTGTCGGCGACACCGTCGGCGACCCCTTCAAAGATACGTCTTCTGTTTCTTTGAACCCGATCATCAAATTCACGACTCTGTTCGGTCTCTTGGCAACGGAAATCGCCGTTACCATGACGAATGCGAATTTGAAATTGGGTCTGGCCATTGTCTTCTTGCTGATCGCTCTTGTTTTCGCGTATCGTTCTTTCTACAGCATGAGAATCTCCGCTGAAAAACTGGGCTAATCAGGAAGTTTAACCCTTAACCTCAAAAGGCGCTCCCGAAACGGAGCGCCTTTTTTTTGGATTCAGATCACTTGCCTCAACATTAAGCATGCGAGTTGAAACCCGCCATAGATAAGCTTTTCCTGCAAATGACGACTTCAATAAATAATTGATTATTATTCGGTAAAATCAAAGATGCCTATTAGGGGTTTCTGCGAAATAATATTTTCTTAAAGAAAGTGGATCTTTAAGATAATGTATCATTTCTTAAAAATATTTTCTTAAAAATAAGACTTACGCGGTCTGCCCGGATTCAGAAGATCAGCCAAAGAGCAGGTGCTACCTTTTATTGCTCCTTCTCCAGATGCCCTTCTTCTCGGCCACTTTCACCAGGTCATCGCGAAAATCAGGATGGGCGATAGAGATCAGCGACTCAGCGATGCCCCAGGTCGGTAGCCCCTTGAGGCAGACCTTGCCGTATTCCGTGACGATGTAAAAGGCCCAAGACCTGGGGATCGAAGTGATTCCCTGGATATCGGGAACAATCCTAGAGACGACCTTATCCCCGCTGCGGCGGACAGAGCGGAGGCAGATGAATGCCTTGCCCCCCTTCGATTTCGCCGCGCCGATGACAAAATCTCCCTGTCCCCCCGACCCGGAAATCTGCCGATCGTAGAGAGCCTCGGAGGCAACCTGGCCATAGAGATCGACCTGGACAGCGTTGTTGATGCTGATCATATTGTCGTTTCTGGCGATATGCTCCGCCGTATTCGTATAATCGACGGGGTAGCTCGCGCAAACGGGATTGTCGTCGAGAAATTCATACAGCTCCGGGGTTCCCATGGCGAAGGTGTAGATCATCTTGTTACGATCCGTGAACTTGTATTTTCCGGTAATTTTCCCCCGGTCATACAGGTCCATAAAGGCGTCACACATCATCTCGCTGTGAATGCCCAGATCCCGGAGATCCGATTCGGCAATCAGGCTGCCGACCGTATTGGGAAGACCGCCGATTCCCAGTTGCAGGCAGGAACCGTTATGGATTTCCTCGATGATCAGCCTGGCCATCGTTTCATCTTCCGCTGTCGCCTGCGGCCGGGCGATGGGGAGCATGGGGGACTTTTCCGCTTCGACGATAAAATCAACGTCCGAAATGTGGATGTTTTCGCTGTGCCCGCCAAGACACTTCGGGACACCCTCGTTCACTTCCGCGATGATGATGTCCGCCATTTCGGTGACCGCCTTCATATAGGAATTGGAGGTGCCGAAATTGAAGAGGCCATTGTTATCCATGGGGGTGGTCTTGATGAAGACTACATTCGGCCGGGGTGAGTAACCATTGCGCATCCTCCATGGTTGCTCATGGTAATTAGCAGGAATGAAAAAAGTGCCGCCCCGCTTCGCCAAAGACCTATCACTCCGGCTATAGAAGCTGCTGTTGTAAGTGAACGCCCTGCACTCGGGATCGCAGACGGCGGTTTGAACCGGGAGCATGCCGTTCGAGACACTGATATTTACATCGGTGAGTTCGCCGACCCTCTTGGCGAGTGCCTGATCCAGGGTTACCGGGGTCATGACGAAATGGCTGTAGTAGACCCAGTCACCCGATTTTACTACCCGTACAGCCTCCTCGGCCGTTCTCAGCTTGTTCCGATATTGATCCCAGATGTTTCTTCTCATGTAGGCAACTCCCCCGCAGGCGCTTATAGAACGTCCGGAAAATAATTTTTCTTGCAATCGCTGGGGCTTCTGTATAACATTATTATACAATAGGTATATTTTATTATGTGTTTTTATAACACGAATATCAGTTCTTTGGCAAGATGAAAAGCATCCGGAAGGAAAAGTGCAGGATAAATGGTTATCGATTGCCTTTTTTCCTGTTGGCGTGGGCGTAAATGAAGGTCTATCAACGAAAGGAGCGCGCAGATGAAAGGATTAGGAATCAGGACACTGGGGACAATCTTCATATTGGCGGTTTTTCTTTTGGCGGGGATCGGTGATGTGCAGGCTCAGACGCGCCTGTCTATCGCAACAGCCAGTACAGCCGGAACGTGGTACCCCCTCGGGGGCGCCTTCGCTAATGTCATCAGCAAGAATGTCAAGGGCACTGAGGCCATGGCTTATCCCTCCGGCGCTTCCATTGAAAATATTAGAAACCTGAAAAAAGGACAGACGGATATCGTTATGCTGCAGCCGGACGTGGCCTTCTGGGCTTATACCGGGACGGAACAGTTTGCCAAGGACAAACCCTACCAGGGACTGCGAGCCCTCATGGCCATGTACCCGATTTACGAACAGATCATCGTACCTTATGATTCCCCGATCAAGTCCGTTGCTGATATGAAGGGCAAGAAGATCGGTGTCGGTGCTCCAGGCAGCGGCAACGAAGTTATGAACCGGCTGATTCTCGCCGAGTACGGTGTGACTTACAAAGACTGCGATCCGAAATTCCTGTCGACACCGGAACAGGTGGAAGCACTGAAGGACGGGAATGTTGACGCCATCATGTTTGGCCTAGGCGCCCCTGCACCGGGTGTGATGGATCTGCAGACCCAGCGCAAGATCCGGTTCATCGAAATCGAACCAAAGATGATGAAACAGATCAATAAAAAATACCCTTATTACGTTCCCGAACAAATTGAAGCCAACACCTATAAGGATCAGCCCAAGGCGATCCCGGTGCTGGCCTGGATGGGGGTAATCGGCGTCAGCGCGGACATGAACGACAAGCTGGCATACGATATTCTTAAGGCATTCTGGGACAACAAGGCCCTCATCGACAAGATCCATGTCACTTACAAGGAGATCACTCTGAAGAATGCACCGATTGTGCCCATTCCGCTGCACAATGGGGCCGTCAAATTCTATAAGGAAAAAGGGGTTCTCAAATAAAAAGTTCAACCTTGCACAGTCGTCTTTCATGCCAGCTGACTGGCTTGTTGGTACTATGCTGTCTGGCTTTCCCCGTGGATGGCAGGGGATCGGAGACGCTGATACTCCAGGTGGCGGATCTCAGGGACGGGCGGATCTACTACTCCCTGCCGGTTCGTCCGGAGATCACTTTTTACATCGAATTCCTTCATTCCTATGATCGCCTTCCCTGCTGGGATCTGTATCAGGTCGGAGTGGACGGAACTTTGATCTATCGGCGAACGGGCGGTCGCTCCTTGCTCAACGGGCAAGGATTCTTCTACGAGGGATTTCGGATTCTCCCCGGGGGAACCTGGGAGATCGACAGGATCAATGAAGTGAGTGAAAGCATTCTTTTCTATATGGGGTCCAAAGGAGATGCCGATCACCGTCTGACCCTCCCGGATCGCACTGTTCTACTCTCGGAAAAAATCGAGGCCGGACGAATCGTCAAGGTATCGATACAAAAAAAACCACCTAAATAAAGAAAGGTCAATACCCATGGATTGGAGACAGTTGCTCAGTAAAAAAGGACTCATTACTATCACCGCTGTCTGTATGTGCATCTTCCATATGTACACTGCTCAGTTCGGTTTATTTTCCGCTATCGTTCAACGCTCCATTCATCTGCTTTTTGCCTGCATCCTGATTTACCTCACCGCTTCGATCGTGACGGACAAGGGCAAGGCTGCCATGTCCAGGGGGAAAAAGATTCTCGGATGGTCGGTGGACATCCTCATGATCCTCGCGAGCGCTGTCACCTTGATCTATCTCGTGATCGAATATAAGAACCTGGTGTTGCGCGGAGGAGAAGCAACCGATCTCGACCTGGTTTTGGGGGCCATTCTCATTGTCGTTGTTCTCGACATAACCAGACGCACCATCGGCTGGGCTCTGCCGATCATCACCCTGATCGCCATCGCCTATTCCTTCTGGGGCCATCATATTCCGGGCGGCTGGGGGCACCGCCAGGTCGGTTTTGAACAGTTCGTCAGCTTCCAGTTCCTGACGACGGAAGGCCTTTTTTCCATCCCCCTGGGAGTTTCGGCAAACTTCATTTTTATCTTTGTCCTGTTTGCGGCATTTCTCCTGCATTCGGGAGTCGGCCAGTTCTTTATCAACTTTGCGAACGGTGTAGCCGGCACCTGGAAGGGCGGGCCGGCCAAGGTTGCCATCATCAGCAGCAGTTTCTTCGGCATGATCTCCGGATCGGCCGTGGCCAATGTAGCCAGCGTCGGCTCTTTCACGGTTCCTCTTATGAAGAGGCTCGGTTACTCCTCCACAATGGCGGGCGCGGTGGAGGCGGTTGCCTCCACCGGCGGACAGATCATGCCGCCCATCATGGGGGCGGCGGCCTTTATTGTTGCCGAGATGTGCGGAACGTCTTACCTGAAAGTCTGCATCGCCGCGGCCATTCCGGCGGTGCTCTACTATTTCAGCCTCTTTTATATCGTCCACTTGGAAGCGATTAAAACCGGTATGAAGGGTTTGCCGAAAGAGGAAATCCCCTCCGTGAAGGAGGAGTTCTTGAAGCGAGGACATCTGGTTCTCCCCGCGGTTCTGCTTGTCGCCATTTTGGTCTTCGGCTATTCCCCCATGAAGGCTGGCTTCTGGTCCATCATCGCTGTCTTTATCGTATCTTTCTTCAAGAGAGACACCCGGATGGACTGGCCGAAAATCAAGGACAGTCTTGTCAAAGGAGCTCTGGGGTCTCTGCAGGTTGTTTCCTGCTGTGCCTGTGCCGGCATTGTCATCGGCATTGTCACTCAGACCGGACTCGGTCTCAAATTCTCCAACCTCGTCATCACCGCGGCACAGGGTAACTTAATTCTATCACTCGTCTACATCGCTCTGGCTGCCCTGGTGCTGGGTATGGGGCTCACGACTTCGGCAGCCTATATCCTGACGGTAATCATTGCGGCGCCGGCCCTGATGGATCTGGGCGTCGAATTGCTGACGGCGCATCTGTTCGTGTTTTACTATGCGTGCCTCTCCACTATTACGCCCCCCGTTGCACTGGCATCATACGCCGCTGCCGGGATCGCCGGAGCATCGCCGTTCCGTGTGGGTTATCGTGGCATGTTGATCGCGAGCGTGGCCTACATCGCGCCCTTCTTCTTTATTTTCAATCCATCACTGCTCTGGCGCGGTCCCTTGTGGCTGATTATCGTCTCTTTCGTCACCGCCTGCATCGGCTGCATGGCGATCGGATCAGCCATAGAAGGTTTCCTCATCAAAAAAATAAGCTGGATAGAACGGGTGATCCTCGTTGCCAGCGGCCTTTTTCTGATTTCCCAAGGGCTCAAGGAATCGGCCATCGGCCTCGCCGCCTTTCTTGTGGTTCTCGGTATTCGTTATGCGGTGGCCAAGAGAAAGCAAGATAAAATAATCGCGGAGGTTTCGACCCCATAGATGGATGGAATGACCGAATCGTCGTGGTTATTGTATTTTTTACACTGAGCAGTAAGACGAAGCAAAAGTGGGGTCAAGACCAGGGGCGCCGGCAGTGTTGGTTACAGCGTTTAAAAGGGTAAGCTCATTGCGCAAGAAAATGGTTACCAGCTATTGGCCTGAGAGGGCCACAGAGAGCAATTTATTATTTTACCAGTGTCCCCTAAGTCCACCTTAAGAAAATAAATGCGGCTTGCAATCAATTGCAGTTTGCTGTAAGAGAAGCCAATCGTATCCACACCGCTTCCAATAGACTTAAATAAAATTCGTCATTTGGCTGAAGAAATAAAATAAGACGTCTCCTTATTATATCTGTTCCAGGATGGAAATGCAGAATGTAATAATCTTTTTTACAAAAAATTCACTACAAAGTATCTGTTGCAGGTAAGCCTAAAGGGGCAACGATGCAATTCTATTGCAAAACGAAGATTATCAACGGAATGATAGTTCTTGCTGCCATTACCTGCATAATATCATCGATTGCGCATGCCGGTTCGACTGACGTCTCAGGTTCACCTAATGTAACGAACAACAAAGACATTGCAACAACGACTCTACCCGCCGCAGCGCCAGACCCTCAACAGAGTCAAACTAAACCGCCATTAAATCAATCAATACGGATACCGAAACACCCGCTGTCGGTTCAATCGCCTTCAAGAGCGCCAGTCGCATTAAGCCCGCAGGTAGCTCCTCAACCGGAATACGGCGTGCAGCCCGACGATGACCCACCGTATATGTCAAGTTCTCTCCCTTCGTCAGCAAAAAGCAGAGCGATAGTTGTAACAAAGGGGACTGTAAGCCTGAACTTCGACGACGCCGATATTTACTCCGTAATCCAGACTGTTTTCGGTGAGATACTAAAGTACAATTACATCATCGACGCACGGGTGAAGGGCCGAGTCACCTTCCGGTCCGTTGCGCCCGTGCCAAGAGAAAAAGTCCTGCCGCTGATGGAAGTTATCCTGCGTTTGAATAGCGTAGCGATCATTGAGGAGAGCGATCTCTTCCGGATCATCCCGATAAGTGACCTGTCGCGGGAGCCGTCGGAAATTAAGATTGGTCGAAAAATCATCGATTCCGATCTCAGGGGAAAAGCCGTCCTGCAAATTGTTCCGCTGAATTATGTTCAGTCGACGGAAATTGTCAAACTGATCAGCCCCTTTGTCTCCACAAATGCTGTCATTGTGGATGTCTCCAAGGCAAATCACATTATCATCGCGGATACGGATGCCAATGTGAAACGCATACTGGGCCTGATTGAATACTTCGACGCCGAGATGAAGGAAAAGAAAGGTGTCCGGGTCTTCGTCTACCATGTGCAGAATGCCAAATCGAAAGACATCGTGACGATGCTGCAGCAAATTTTTCTCGGGGTGAAGTCGCAGCAAACAACTGATAGAACCAGCAGCAGTGTTCCGACAGGAGCCCAAACGCAGCGATCTGCTGCGCCGCAGCCTCAGCCGGTCACGGTTGCGGCCCGAGGGGGCGGATCCGAGGCGATCGTGTCGGACTTTGTTAAAATATTTGCGGATGAAAAGTTGAACGCAGTGGTAATTCTCGGAACGCGCGAAGATTTTGATGTTATCAAGCAGACGATCGCCGAGCTGGATTTGATACCCCGACAGGTGTTGATCGAAGGCACAATCGCCTCCATTCAATTAAAAGATAATATGAATCTCGGATTGGCCTGGTCGATCAAAACCAATATAGGTAATCTTAATCCGATCAATATATCCCTTAATCCCAAAGCCCTGCAGATTGACCCGGAGAAACCGACGGATGGCGGTCTCAATATCATCGGTGTAGATTCCGGAACAACGGTGAGAGCGGTGATCAACGCACTGGCGACGCAATCGAAGGCCAAACTGCTGGCGTCACCGCACATCATGGTTTCCGACAATAATGAGGCGCGAATTCAGGTCGGACAACAGGTGCCCATCACCACATCGGAGACGTATGCATCATCCACCATCGCGCCGCAGAGGACCATCCAGTATAAGGACATCGGCATCATCCTGAAGGTGAAGCCCCAGATTAACGACAGCGGTCTGGTCAATCTGCAACTGTCTCAGGAAGTCTCGACCTATACGACGGAAATATTATATGCCAATGAAAAGCAAATCATCCTTAATAAGACGGAAGCCACAACCAGCCTGGTCGTTAAGGATGGCCAAACCATTGTTATCGGGGGCCTCATCCGGGAAGACGATTCTCATGCCCGATCCGGTATCCCCTGGCTGACTAAAATACCGCTGCTTGGTTATCTTTTCGGCAATACGACGAAGGAGAATAATAGAACGGAATTGGTAATTCTTTTGACGCCTTACATCGTCAAAGATGGGAATGAGGTGGCATCCGCAAATCAGAATATCTTCGATGATTTGACCGATAAAAAAATGAGTGAGGAATTAAAGCGGAATTTTCATCAGAACAAAGAAGAATCGAAATAGGAGGGACAAGAGAATAACTAATCCTCATCGAGGATATTTTTCGGATGGATGTTGTTGACCTTTTGGTTGCCCTAAACACCGTCGGCCCGCCAATTCCGAAAAAACTTTTGATCAAGAGTCACCGTACCGGCCATCAAATGACGATGAGGATCGGTGTTGTCAGACATGCAGTGGCGGCGATAAAAAATGTTGACACCCAATTTGAATTGATATAGGTGCCTCACAGAATCTGTGATGCACATAAAAGTCCCAACAACTACTATATCAAAAGATATCCGCAATGCGACCGGTGTTAAAAACCGCGTAAAGCAATTGCTAGGTGATATTCTCCAGCTGCAACAGTTGAAGGAACAAGAGGGCGCAAGGCCACAACCTGTAGTTTAAAACCTGATAGCAAAATAGACAAGAGATTATATGACAGCACATAAGCCCGGAACCGACTGATTCTGCTCTTGGAAAGATATAGGGGTTGCACGTATCAATATTAGATTTTCACGGAGGAAGATTGAAAGTGAGTGCCTTAAAGTGTGCCTGCAAACAAATCTATCCTATTGAACATATTCATGTCGCTGTAAAATTTCTAATCGCCCTTATCCTCTTTCTTACCCCGCAACAAACCGAAGCTGCAGATACTGTCCTGGAAAGGGAAATCAATGATTATCTGAAAAGCTGTTTGAGTCTGATCGATACGGCCCTAGACAAATGCAAAGTGGGAAAGAAGTGCAATACTGAAATATCCCAAATCAAGAAAATCGGTGACCCCTTAAAAACATCATTTCTTCTACTCAACGACGGCTTTAAGGAAAGAGAAAAATCCATCACAACTCTGGGGCAAATAGCACTGAAAAGACACCATGTGATGGCCGATGGATACAGGCGCTCCCTCAATGAATATTTTGCGCTGATCGATAGCCTTTTACCGCAGGCCGACCCTGGCATCCAGATATCCACACTGAAGCGTCTCCAGTCTTCACTGGGCAAAGTCCTCCATAAGAAGCAAAGACCGATTTTAGGCAGCCTGCCATACAGAAATCTGAACTATCCCGTAAAAGAATCAGCGTCAACAGCGCCGATTGTTCCCGCATACAGGGGGGGAAATAAAACCGTCGCACCCGATGATTTACGGGGATCGCCGGAATCGCCGGTGGATATGGACATCGCCGTGCTTGCCCAGACATTGAACTGGAGCCCGGTTGAAATCTATGAATACGTCAAGAACAGTATTGAAACCGAATGGTACTGGGGCAGCATGAAAGGCGCTGTGGAAACTCTGCGCCAGCAGAGCGGCAATGACGCCGATCAGGCTGCATTGCTTGTTGCCCTTCTGCGTGCGTCCGGGTTCCCCGCAAGGTATGTCCGAGGGACGATCGAATTCTTCCCGGGGATCGACAAAGTGAAGAACCTCACGGGCATCGACGATCCTAATGCCATCGCCGTCTTTTTCCAGAAAGCGGGCATCCCCTTCAAGCCGGTGATCTCCGGCGGCAGGATCATCAATTTTCAAATCGAGCACATCTGGGTGGAGGCCCAGATTCCTTACAGCAACTATCGCGGCGCCATCATTGACGAGCACGGCAAAACCTGGCTGGGGCTGGATACCAGCATTAAAGTCAATGACTATCAATACAGCGGCAAGTATGACATTGCAAAAAACCTGTCCATGGCGGATTTACGGGATGAATTTATCAGCTCCATTGAATTCCAGGAGCCCCTGGAATTCCTTAAAACAAAGATACAGAACCATTTGGGCAGCCGGCCGGAGCTGTTTTACGGTGATCTGCTCAGGAAGAGGACGCTGCAGGCGGAAGCGATGAACATCCTACCGGCCAGCCTGCAATTCGATCAGAAGCGGATTACTCACGAATATACAGCCCTGCCGGATGAACTCAAACATAAAATCAAATTAACGGCACATGACAAAAATAATGCCGAACTGTTAAAGATTATACTGAATGTTCAGGATGTCTCCAACCGGAGGGTCGAACTGTCGTATGAACCGGAGACGATTGATGATCAGCAGATCATCAACAGCTATGGCGGATTGGACAATACACCCTCCTACTTGGTTAAACTGCGCCCGGTCGTCAAGGTCGACGATGAAAGGATGATCGTTGCGAAAGACGGCCTGCCGATGGGCGAAGATTGTAGCCTGAAAATAGATCTGATCACGCCCAACGGCACGGAGACTTCCACAGGGATGCATATTGCCGGTAATTTATCGGTGCTGGGGATTGTTGCGCAAAAAACGGCTGAGCTTAAAATTATCGCACCGGATGATAAAGGTGCGGCGCAACTTCTGTATGAGGAAGCGATCAATTACGTCAATCGCTGGAACCGCGCGGAAGACGAATTGACGGCGCTGCTTCAGTTGAACGCTGTAAGGCCCACTGCGACGGTGGTAATTGCCGGCGGCGTTATTGATGTCACCTACCTGCTGGACCAGCCGCACGGCTATGAATGGAAGGGCATTTATCTGGATGCGAGGGTGAGAACAATCAACGTGCAGCCCGCGGCGTCAGGAGCCGATGGCCGGCAGAAGATCTTCATGCAGTTATCGGCCCTGCATGGATCGGTATTGGAAAATAAAACTATTGAAGATGATTTCAAGGTGGATTCCGTATCCACCGCCAAGCTCATGCAGATCTGCAATCAGCAAACCGTGTCGCTGGTGAGTATCAATAAAGAAAACATTGCCGCTCTACTGCCCACGCTGCCCGTGGATAAAAATGTCAAACAGGATATTGCCAATGCCATTAATCAGGACCTTATCGTCAAAATACCCAATCAGGCAATGGTATATCAGGATTGGCAGGGCAGCGGTTATATCAAAGAGAACCCGGAAACCGGCGAGGCCGGTTACATGTTAAGTGGCATGATTGCGGGCGGGATGACGGCCTGGTCGGCCGACAAGTGGCCCGGTGACTTTGCACAGAGACTTGAAAATCCCTATTCCGAGTCCCCTGTTTATAGTCCCGCCGGAGATATTTACATTCAGAAAATTACCGCCGGTGATTTACAGAAGGGCACGGTAGGCAAACAGCTTTCTTTTCCCTTCCAAGTTTACGTTTATACCATTGATAAGAAACCAAGCAGAAAAAACCGGTTGCAAAAAAGGATATAACCTTCCGCATCAAGGCTGGTGAGGGCAAATTTACAAATGGCGAATCAACCCTGACAATTCCGACCAATGGCGCCGGCATCGCTGAAGTGTTTTTAATCCTCGGTGAAAAAACGGCGGATAACCCAACCTATATTATGACACCCGGCGCGAAGTATTCTCAACAGGTGGGTGAGAATATCGTTGATGCGGCGCTGGCTTCTGGATTAAGCATTGAAAAGCCATTTACTGCTTGGGGGCTGCCGGATGCGCCCGTGAATATCGTTAAAGAGAATGGCGATAATATTAAAACCATGATCCTGGCCTATGCGGGATTCTTATCCGTTAACATTGAAGATAAATACGGCAATCCCATATCCAATATTCCCGTGACATTTACCGTTCTTCCGGCTGCCGATCAATCCACCTGTTCGAATCCCAACAAAGACACCCGGCAGGCTGTGTTGATCAAAGAAGACGATGCATGTGTATATAATTCACCTACGCTGGGACAGTGTGTAACTCAAAATACGACGCATACGATAATATCAGCCACCCAAGGTGCGGCAATTGGTGTGATCCTGGGCGGTATCCCGTATGGCAAGTATCCTTTCGCAGTCAATGCAAGCGGTTTGAACGCCACCTTTAATCTCTTTACGGGGTCATTTGGCGCCTGTTCACCTTCCACAGACCCCGAGATTGATTTACAAATATCATACGTCTATCCGGTGGATGAGCATGGGAATAATATCAACGCCGGTAAAGTTGGCAGTAAGATATCCATACAAGCCAAGATGTATTTTCTGAAAGAGAGTGAAACGGATTATACGGGGACTTTTTGCGATCCACAGATAACGTGCAAAAAAGTGGCTGGCGCTCGGTCGTATGATGCTACAACTGCATTCAGTTCGTCATTCGTCAATTTTGGCGGTCAGGCCGGTGTGAATGCGGGCAATGGTTTATTCACAGCGGACTATATTTTGGGACCGGGGTTGAATAAAATTACCGTCACCGGCGGCGCGACAATTCAGGCAAATCGGACAGATATCTGCCCGGCCTGCCAAACAGCGATTCATGTTATTTCGCAGAACCGCAATGTGGTGATGGAACTTTACGGCATGGACATAAAGATTGATCCGATACCCGTGATATTGATAAATGAAGTGGGCTATTCCAGAAATGATTGCAGGATCACATACACCATCAGTCCTGTGGATTATAAGGCTTCCGCAGCATACGTGTTTATTTACAAAGACGGCGAGGTCATTGCCGCTATGCCTACAGAACTTCAAGGCGGCGGCTTTGGAACGATAACGAAAGGTTTTACTTTTAGTCCAAACGCCAAATATGAAGCGGAAGTTGTTTTGAATTACGGCAGCGCTGTGGAAATCAGAAGCGAAAAGAAACAGCTTGTCATTTTTAAAGATGATGGAACCGGGATCGGTCTGGAGAGATCCTATCACCACAGCACTTATGATAGTTTCATCCCGGCGCCGCCGGCATACACCGACGGCTATCAAATACTAAATTTCAAACTTCTGGAAGCCGCTGCCGTGTCTGTTGCCATTATGGATTCCGATGGCGTTGAAAGAGCAACTGCTGTTGCAGCAACCAGCCTCAGTCAGGGCGATTATAGTTTTGTTGTCGATTACGATATGATCCGCAGCGCCGGCATTGTGCCAAGCGTATCGAAGTTGTTTTATTTGCGATTGGCTGTCCAGCCCGGCAATGGATCGGATAAATATGAGATCCTTTATCCGGGGAGATTGCGTGAACGGCATGACGGCAATAATATGCCCGGGCAGCTTATCGTTCATGATGTCATGATTCAGGACGGTTCACTTCATCTGACCCGTAAGGATTTATCGCTGAAAGGACGCGGGCCGCAGTTTGATTTTGCACGCAGTTATCATAATCTCAATCAATCGTTCTCCACGGAGTTTATGCCTCTCGGGCCGGGATGGAATCACAACTTTGATTTGAAGATTCGGCCGTTGATCACCACATCGGTCCAGACCGGCCCCGTGCCGGGTTTGGTGGCCGATATGAAAGGAAAAATATTCCCAGCGGGCAGCGTGCAGATACCGCAGGACTGCATCCTGCTTGCACAGGTCAACGGAACGACCTTCAAGAAAGTCAGTGGAATCTGGTATGCCGAGCGCGGGCAGCATGGAGCACTGGAAGAGACGGTTTCGGTCTTCATCTTTACCTCCAAGGATGGAACACGTTATACGTATGGCTATCCCTCGGCAAAACCGATGCCGGTTCAGACCATTCAGGACCGCAACGGCAACACCATGACGTTCACATATGAGCCCTATCTGCAGGGGGACCGTTTAACCTCTGTCAAGGATGCTACCGGACGCATATTTACTTTCACATATGAGCCGGTGCTGTCATCATCGCGTCTGGTAGAAATAAGCGGGCCGGATGGTATTGAGCTTTTGTTCAGTTACGACAAATATGGCAATTTATACAGCGCCCAGCGTGCCGACAGGGTGGAAACCTATGCCTATGAAGCCGAACAGGGTGTTTTTGGCGGGGCATACAATCTAACGGGGACGACTGATGCCAACGACAATAGTCTTTCTTACCAGTATCATGCCTTAAGCGAGCTGACGAATTATCAGTCGATTCAAGGATTGAAGCCGCAGGACGTTGTCAAAACAGTCGCCTATCCGGACGCAAAAAAAGCAAAATTTCAATATGATTTTACGAACAACAAACGCACCATAACGGACCTCAACGAGAATGACATCGTTTATGTTTTAAACATCTATGGCAATCCTCTACGCATTGAAGAATCGTTGGGCAAGGTAACCCGGATGACATGGTCGATTGATGAAGGTAAAAATGACAATGTCATGACCTCCAGAACCAATGCCCGCAATTACACGACCACATATCAATACGACGCCAAAGGCAATATTACCCTGGAGACCGATTCAACGGGCCAATCAATTATTACAACATGGAACCAGAAATTCAGCCGGCCGGAAACCAGGACCGACCGCAACGGCGTCAACAGATCGTTGCAGTATGATATCAACAACGGTAATTTGCTGAAACAAACCGACGGCGACAGCAAAGTTACGCAATTCGGATACTATACGACAGGCGAAATGAGATCCATGACCGATCCCCACGGCTATGAAACCACATATGACTATGATTCCTACGGCAACCCGGCAAAAGTCACCGGTCCGGAAGGCAGTGTGACCGTTTATCAAAATGATATTCGGGGCCGCAAATACACACAGACTGACCCCAACGGCAATAAAACGAATTACATCTATGATGCACTCGATTACCTGATCATGGTCAAGCATCCGGCAATTACGCAAAATTCTCTGGCGGAGGGAGCAAAGGACACGCAGCTATGCACCTATGACGCCCTGGGTAATCTGTTATCGGAAACCAACCGCAACGGCTTGCAGTTGAACTATACTTATACCGGGCGTAATCAAGTGGACACCGTGACCCGCAGCACAGGCGGCGCCAAGCAGTATAAATACGACGGCAATGGCAATCTGCTTTCAGAAACCGACTGGAAGGGACAAACGACCCGGCATGCATATAATGCTTTGAACCAGCGCATCCAGACCATTAACCGTTTGGGTTATGGCATGTTGATGTCGTATGATCTTGAAAGCAATCTCACGTCGGCAATCGATTATGAAGGCCGGGTGACGGACTATGCCTATGACCATCTCAATCGCCAGACCGACATCTGGCAGCCTGCGATGGATGGACAGGGCAGGGGTCACATTGTTAATACCTATTATGCGGAAGCCGACCCGAAAACAAACTTAAAAAGCGTCACTGATCAGGAAAGTAACACGACCTCCTTTGAATATAACGGACGCTACCTGCAAACCAGGCGGACCAATGCCCTGAATCATACCTATCTGACGGAATATGACGACAGCGGCAACGTCAGCAAAGAAACGGACGAAGAAAACAACTTCACAACCTATGTTTACGATAAGCAAAATCGCCGCACATCCGCTACCCGAACGGGCGGCATCGTCACCGGCTATGCCTATGACCTAAACGGCAATCAAACCCGGATCACCGATCCGCGCGGCAACACCACGGTAACAGACTATGACAGCTGGAACAGAGCCTACAAAGTAACTGATCCCGATTTTTACACAACTGTTCTTGTGTCTGACGGCGAAGGCAATAAAGTTCAGGCCAGGGATGGCAACGGTAATTTACGCACCTGGCAGCGCGACGCACAAGGCCGTGTTGTGGTCGCCGCCAATGCCGAAGGTTATACCACCCAGTATGAATACGATGCCAATGACAATGTTACATCCATGACCGAAGCCAACGGCACGGTTACGACAACCGGCTACGATGCCGAAGACCGTCCAGCAACTGTTAAAGAGTCAGCCGCCGGGGGCGTTTCGCGCGAGAAGTCGATTTTATCACGGGACAAAACGGGCAATCCTCTGCAGGCCAAGGATTATAACGGCTATATTACAACCGCGGCCTACAATAGTTTAAATCTGCCGCAAAGCGTCTGTGATCCGAAGGGCAAGTGCGCCTATACCGATTATTTCAAAACTGGCAAGGTGAAGTCGGTCAAAAACAAGCGGGGTTTTACGACATCCTATTTATACGATCCCTTAAACCGCGAATGGAAAGTAACCGACGCCAAAGGCCAGATCATCGAAACCAATTATGATAAAGTCGGCAATGTCAAAACCATCAAGGATAAGCGCGGCATTGTTAAAGAAAACACTTACGATCCACTCTACCGGCTGACCCAGGTGGTGAAAGACGGCATCAGACTGGTCATCAACGAATACGACGGCAATAACAACCTGACGGCAACGAAAGACGCCAACAACAACCGCGTCGAGCATCAATACAACAAGCGCAACCTGCGTGCCGTCACCGCGTATATCAGCGACGGCACAAGCGAAAAGCGCAATTATGACGGCGTCGGCAATCTGATGACCCATGTCAACGAAGAAAGCCAGCCCACAGCCTACACGTATGACAAGGAGAACCGCCAGACTTCCGTCACCTTTGCCGGAGAGAAAACGCAAAAAGCGTATGACAGCGTCGGCAACCTGATATCAACCACGCGGCCCACAGGCACTATCCGTCAAATGAACTATGACGGCTGGAAGCGTCTTACCGCTGTGATCGACGACCCGCAGGGGCTCAAACTGACCACAAGCTATCAGTATGATCCCAACAACAACCTGCTGGCCCAGTTTGATCCCCGGGGCACGCGAACCTCCTTCTTCTATGACGAACTCAACCGGAAGATCCAGCAGAGCAAATCCGTCTATATCACCCGCTATGGCTATGATGAAGAAGGCAACATGACCTCCATGAAGGATGCCAATGGTCAGACCACCAGCTACACCTATGACGAACTCAACCGCCTGAGCGACTCTGTTTATTCCGAACAGACGATCATCAACGGTTATGATTCCAACAACAACCTGACCTCCGTCACCGAGACCAAGACGCAGGCAGGCATCACCGACCTTACAGTCAACACCTACGACAACTTCGACCGCCTGAGCTCAAGCAACCAGCGCAACCTGACCGTAAATTACGCTTATGACAATAACGGCAACCGCACCTCCGTTGCCACGCCGGCGCAATCCACAACTTACACCTACGACGGCAAAAACCGGATCAAGACCGCCATTGCCAACAGTCAAACCACGACCTATACCTATACCCCGGCGGGGAAGAAAGACACCATTGCTTATCCCAACAATACCTCCGTCAAGTACACTTATTTTGACACCAACCGGATCAAGACCATCGAAAACAAATCCGGCGCTGCCGTCATTTCCAGCTATGTCTATGGATACGATCCCAACGGCAACCGCACCTCGCAGACGGAATACCAGAACTCGACGACGGAAACCACCACTTACAGCTATGACGGCAACGACCGGATGTTGGACTGGATCATCAGCAACAAAACCAGAACCCTTTATACCTATGACGGCTATAACCGGAAGACGGAAACTGTTTACACTCTCAATCCGGAGACCTTGGTTAAACAGCAGACATACGACTACGATGAAACCGACCGTTTAACGCGCACCAGTGACAACGTCAGCGGGAAGACCATCAACTACGCGTATGACAATAATGGCAACACTCTCCGGAAAGTTGATCTAGGTCAGCCCAATCAGGAAATAAACTTTACCTATGATTCGCGCAATCAACTGACGCAGACCAAACGCGGCCCTCCGGGCAGCGAGACCATTCTGGGACAATACGATTACGACTATGCCGGATTAAGAGTCCGGCACAAAAACTCCGACCGGGGGGATATTGATTATTACTATGACGGCAAATCCATCATCGAAGAGCGAAGCGCCGCGGGCAACACTCTGTTGGCCCATTACAACTATGCCGACAGGCTGCTTTCACTGCGAACCGGTGCAAGTGTTCAATACTATCATTATGACGCTTTAGGCAGCACGGTGAATCTGACCAATGAATCGGGAGCAACACAGGTTGGCTACCAGCTTGACCCGTGGGGTCACATCAGAGGAGAGTCCGGTACCAGCGTCAACCGGCAGATCTTTACAGGCCAGGAGCATGATCCGAACACCGGCCTCATTTACTTCGGCGCACGGTATTATGATCCGGATACGGCAAGATTTATCACGCAAGATCCGTATATGGGCGAGCCCAATACGCCACCATCTTTAAACAGGTATCTGTATGCTTACTCTAATCCGATGGTTTATGTGGATTGGGGGGGATATGCGTCATGGGAATATGGTGCATGGCTAAAAAATATGGGTCCAACGGGTGCTATGTTGTCTAGCGCCAGCAAAGGGATTGAATTCCTCGGAGAGAAAGTTGACCAATATGTTGAAAAGAATGCCCCCGGCACTGCTAGCATAGTAGTAGCAACATTTTCCAAGACTGCAATAACGGTCAGTAAAGGCGTTGTTGATATACCGAAAGATGTTGCCGAGCAGAGTGTTGAATTTGCCAAAGACCCAACAAATCTATCTAAGATACCTGTTTTAGGGCAGGTGGGAACAAATTTGGGAGAGAGCGCAGCAAGATTTGTTAAGAATCCAAATATGGAGACTGGAGTGCAGGCGTTTGGCGCTGGATCGGCTGGATTCTTGATCGTTGCACCATTCTTGCCTAAAGGACCGACATTATGGAGAGGCAAGGCTGTAAATACGGAAGCAGCGGTTTCGGTGGAAGCAACCTCGGGTTCTGCTGTTCTGGAAACAACGCAAACAACAGTGCAGAAGTTTGTGAAGAAGATTGAAACGGCGTGCAAAGAAAGACCGTTGGGTGATAGTAATGTAGATAATGTTCTAAGTGGACATGGTGCTTTTCGACCGAAAAATGGTTTTATTGAAGTACCAGAAGGAACATCCGTTACGACGTGGACAAAGCATGGCAATACTATATCAGACAAGTTAGGTAATTACATTGAAACAGGAAAAAATATTAATTTCTTAGAATTTGGCGATGAAATAGTAGGCGCACGAAGTTATTTGCCGGGTTCAAAAATGCCAAATTATACTTTATATCCACCAGAAGGGTTAAATATTATGGGTAATCCAAGTACCGTAGCATCGCCAACAAATATAAACAGATTACTAAAACCAAATATGGGAAATGTAAAGTGGGCCGCTTGTCAGGGAATATTACCTTGATCTGAAGGATATTGAAACCTTAAATCATTGGAGGAAAAATATGGCATATTATACTGATCTTTCACCATACGAGTATATTAAATCAAAGGCAAAAGATAAGATACTAAATATTGGTTGGCTTGATAAAGAGCATATATTTGCGAAAGGAAAAGTTGATTGCTCGTTATTGGAATTAATTTTTTGCTTGTGCAGAAGATCCGTTAACAAGACCAGAGGATACCATTTATGTCCTTTTTGCAGTGATCCATCGTTCGGGTTTACTGTTGAAATAAAAAAAGAAAAAATTGTTTTAGGGTCAGCTGAGATTTGGGTTAAAGGTGAAGATGGCAAGATATATGCGGCCCCCAATTTAATATACCACTACATTAGAGATCATAATTATCTACCACCAAATGAGTTTCTATTGGCAATTAAAAGAGGTGAAATAGTCGATCCTGAAGAGACCCCAGATGGTACCGAGGTGGGACGCCCTTGAGGACAACAGGGACAATAGGGGACGCCCTGAACCTACCCCAGTTTAACGGACACTTCAAAAAGTATACAGAGTCGTATACAATGAAGAAGAAAGGAGTGTCCGATGAGAAAGCAGAGGCAGTCATTTAGCCGGGAATTTAAGCTGGAAGCAGTGAGGTTAATGGAAGAAGGAAAGAAGCCACCTGCGGAACTAGCCCGGGAGCTTGGGCTAAGGAGAAACCAGCTTTATAAATGGAAAGAAAAGACGGATCTACATGGTGGCGGTGCGTTTCCCGGACATGGGCGACGAGCTTCAAGCGGAACAGAAGCGGAAGAGATCAGCAAATTGAAACGCGAGTTGGAACGAGTTAAGGAAGAGAATGAAATCTTAAAAAAAGCCGCAGCGTTCTTTGCGCGGGAAATGAAGTGAAGTATCGGTTTATCCGGTCGCAGAGAACGCAATATAGAGTAGCGGTGATGTGTAGAGTATTAGAAGTATCCAGAAGTGGATATTATGGTTGGATGGATCGTCCGGAGAGCGAACGAACAAAACGGCATCGAGAATTAACCGTTAAGATACGGCAGGCGCATCTTGCCAGCAGGAAGATATATGGCGCGCCGCGCATTCATGGCGAGTTGATTGATCAAGGGGAACAAGTTGGTCGAAACACCGTGGCCAGTTTGATGCGGAAAGCGAATATTCAATCAAAAGTACATAAACGTTTTGTGGTAACGACCGATTCAAGAGGAACCAGAAAACCCGCTGAGAACTTACTAGGCGGAGAATTTACATCAGACACAGCCAATCGGAAGTGGGTATCTGATGTGACGTTTATCCCGACCCGGAAAGGCTGGTTATATTTATCGGCGATCATGGACCTTTATTCCCGAATGGTTGTTGGCTGGTCAATGGGGGAGAAAAACAGTACCGAGTTGATTGAGGATGCCTTAAAGATGGCGACGGCTCACAGAAAAAACATTAAGGGCGTGCTTTTGCATTCGGACCAGGGTGTGCAGTATGCGTCGACATCTTATCAGCAGCTGTTAAGCAACCTGGGTATCATCTGCAGCATGAGCCGGAAAGGTAATTGTTGGGATAATGCACCGATGGAGAGTTTCTTTCATTCTTTGAAAACCGAGTGGGTAGGCTTTGAGGATTACAAGACCCGATCGGAAGCCCGAGCCAGCCTGTTTGATTACATCGAGCTCTTTTATAATCGCAAACGCAGGCATTCTACGTTACAGAACAGAAGTCCCTGGGCCTTTGAAAATGCCGGGGTTGTCCCTTAACCGAGGTGTCCGTTTTTCTGGGGGAAGATCACCCGTAAAATAGCAACTTTCCAGGAGGAGAGGCGGCAAATAGAGGAGAGTAGATGCCTAGATCAGGAAGACTAGACGCGCCAGGCGTATTGCATCACATCATGATCAGAGGGATAGATCACCGGAAGATTTTCATGGACGATAATGATCGAGGTTGATTTTCTATCAATCAAATTGGATTTGATGGAAATATGACCATAGCGTGAAGCAGGAGCTTCAAATGCAGGTGCGTTTCCAAGCCGGAGCTTGGGAACGAGTCAATGCAAATACTGGAGTCCCAATAACCCTGCAGGTCACACGACGGCGCCGGAAATGACAAAAAGCAAAAGATGATGGGAAGGGAAAAATATGACCAAGAAAAAGATATTATCAATCGGCATTATTATTTTATTTTTAATGATCAACGCGCCAAGTTCTTACGCCGATTCATTGGATAAAATTCAAATCTTAAAAATATCCGCGCGCGATAAACAGGCCATCGTCAAATTGGAAGACGGAAAGATGCTGATTATTAAAATGGGAGAGGAAATAATCATCAGGCCCGAGGAAGAGGTCAGTGCAGACGCCAAAGGACAAAGCACGGATAAAAAAATACAGGTGAAAGACGATAAAGGGAAGAGCGCCAAGCCGGTTCTGCAGCCCGGGCCTGTCAAAAAAGGAAACATGCTAATCCGCAAAGCAAAGGTGGTGGAGATAACGGCAGATACAATTGTTCTGGAAGAGGTAACCAAAGCGGGCGCCGAAACAATCATCATGAGTTTGAAAAATAATAACGTTCAGAGTTCAGAGCTCAAGATACAGAGTAAGGATAACAAAGGACAGAGTTCAAAGTCCGACGTCCGGGATGCAGGCTCGACTACTGAAATTTACAGAATCAGAAAGCAGCCGGATCAACAGGGAAACAATCTGCTCAGGAGTCAATCGTCGCAGAATGCAGAACGACAACAAATAAACGATAAATTGCCGAACCAGGGCTTAAATTAAAATAAAAATATCATAGACCCGCGTTACGCTCCAAAAAAATAAAAAGCAATCTCAGTTAAAAAAACCGATCTGAATAAGAATTCTTAAAAGCGTCAGTGAAATGTTTCAAGGATGAATCGTTTACATAAATGCATGGGGGACTATTGCGCCAAGGGCAATGGCGCCTGCTGTGAAGCAACACGACACCCTGGGTCTCTTAACCTATTGTGAAAAAGGGGGTACTTCATGGACGGAGTATATCGATCGATAACGGATTATGTGAAATATTTGTTTATTGTGTTCGTCGCATTGCTTTCCTTTCCCGCCAATAGTATTGCACAGGAATTCACAGCCAAATCCGTCGGCAGTTATGGCAGTATCGCCGTGATGGAGGTTACCGGCAATTATGACGCGAATAATCCCGATGCAGGCATCACGGCCATTCCCCGGCGGATCATCGCCAACGAATTCTATAAGATCTATAAAGATGAATACGATTTCATCGTTATCTTCTCCAATTTCGATTTCCTGATGCCCAAACCCCAGGCGCTTGCTTTTTACCACGGTGTCAAGAACGATACGAAAGGCATCGGTGTCCCTTTGTTTGACAATACGGCGCTGTATGGCAGCAACGCGAAATTGCAGGGCATGGTGGACATGGGCAATACCGTCGCGCTGGTCTCCGACCCGCTCAGTCCCAAGTTTGAAAATTCGCTCGGTACCCTGTCTCATGAATTGATGCACAGGTGGTCTGCCTTCGTGAAATTCAAGGGCTTCGACGGTGATCCCAGTTCGGCCTTGCTGGGTGAAGACGGGATGCACTGGAGCTTTCTGCTCGATTCGCGCGGGTCGTTGATGTATGGAAATCAGTGGCAGGACAATGGCAACGGAACATTCACGTCGATTTCCATGCGAAAAAATTACAGCCCGCTGGATCTTTATCTGATGGGGTTCATCGACAAAGCCCAGGTGCCGCCGATAATGCTGATTGAAAATTCAGATGTTAACCCGGCCAGGATGCCTGAGCTCGGCGCGACAATCACCGGCACGGCGCGCCATATTACAATCGACGAAATCATTGCCTTGGAAGGGGAGCGGATTCCCGCGTCCGCTGATTCTCAGAAGACCTTCAAAATAGCGTTCATCCTGGTGACCCGGCCGGGCACGTTCAGTGGGAATGAACTGACCGGAATCGAGGTGATGCGGCAGGAATGGCTTAAACGTTATTCCATTCTGACGGACGGCATTGGTCTGATTGATGTCGATCTGAAGTCCAAAGAAGACATACCGATCGGCGGCGGCTATCCCGATCCGGTTGTCACGCCCCGGCCTTTGCCGCCCAATATTGAAGACGGTGTCCAGTGGCTGATGGCCAGTCAAAAGACAGAAGGCAACTGGATGGATTTGTCCCGGACAACGGTAAGAGATACAACGGAAACACTACAGGCTTTGAAGAACTTTTCCGTAGCCCAGCATAATTATTCCAGGGGACTCCAGTGGCTTTCCGGCAATAATCTAACCGTTACGGATTATCTCGCCAGAAAGATTGAAACGCTGAAACTGTCCGGTCAGGATGTCGCCGCCCTGCTGGCGGATCTTGTTTCCAGACAGAATAGCGACGGCGGCTGGGGCAGTAATAAAACCTATATGAGCAACCCGATGGATACATCTTTTGCTCTGAGGGCATTATCAGCGACAGGTTATGCCGATCAAAGCATCGTTACTCCGGCAATCGCCTATTTGAAATCCACACAAAATGGTGACGGCGGCTGGGGCAATGAGGAGGGCAGTAACATTGAAAGCACGGCCAATGTGCTCGGCGCTTTTAACAAGTATCGCCAACAATATGTACTGGAAGATCCAATCAAAAACGCCTTGGCTTTCCTGAATGCCCGCCAGAACGGAGATGGCGGGTTTGGCAACAGCCCCAGCACGGTTTACGATACGGCGATGGCCGTCATTGCTTTACAGGACATAAAAGGGCTTACCTCCGGCATTCAACAGGGCGTCAATTTCATCCTCGGCCTTCAGTCGGGGGACGGCAGCTGGTATGGCAGCGCCCATCAGACGGCGATGGCCGTCAGCGCGGTTTGGAACGCAACGGTGACGCCGGACCTTGCCATCGATCCACAGGACATTACTTTTACCCCCAATACCATCACCGGTCTTCCGGCATCGATCACCGTCAATGCGAAGATAACAAATCTGGGCAGGACGGATGTGCCGCAGGTAAAGGTTGTGCTGTATGACAGCGTTGTGTCGGAGGCAACAAAGGTTGGCGAGCAGCTGGTTGCATTTCCCGGCCAGTCAGCGGTCAGCATTTCCTTCCCGATTATCATCAGGGACGGCAATGCCCATAAGTTCTATATATCCATTGACCCGGATAATGTTGTCGCCGAGTCGAATAAGGTCAATAATGTTGCTGTCAACATGATCAGCCCGGCAACGACTTATGACTTTGAAACGCTTTCTTCCGATATCAGCTTCTCGCAAAATCCCGTGGATATCACGAAGGATGTGACGATCTCGTCTAAAATAAGCAACAAAGGCATCATGAATACCTACAATGTTCAGGTCAAATACTATATTGACGACCCCGCCGGGCGGATAGACATTGCCACCGCGACGGTTGATATTCCGGCCAATGCCGTGATTGCCAGTCAGGTTGTCTGGAAGACCGGCAAAGCGGGGAGCAATCTGCCTGTTGCGATAGAGGTTGATCCAAACAATGCCTTTACGGAGATTTCCAAAACAAATAACAAAGCAATTGCCGGACTTACTGTTAACGGTTCGACTCAGCCGAATCTAACGGCTTCTTTCAAAGATATTATTATTACCCCGGCAGTGATCAACCAGCAAGGCAGTGTCAATATAAAGGCGACCATCCGTAATGAAGGCTTTGCGCCGGTCAGCACTGTAAAGGTTGATTTTTATCTGGGTGTCCCCGGTGTTGACGGGGTGTTGATCGGCAGCCAGACGATCTTGTCCCTGGCTGCCGGACTGAGCGCACAAGTTTCACTGGACTGGCTCAGCATTCCGGTTTCCGGAGAAAAGATTCTCTATGTCCGGGTCGATCCTGATAATTTTCTGCCGGAAATTACCAAGGAAGACAATGACGCCTTCACAACCATTACTATCCTCAGTATCCCCGATCTGGCGATATCGGCCAATTCCATCACGTTTGACCCTTCGGCGCCCAAAGATGGCGATACGGTGGCGATCAATATCATCGTGAAAAATCTCGGCCGGCAGGCCGCGAATAACGTGACGGTGAGAGCGTCGGAAAGCGATACAGTCATCGGCAGTCAGGCTATCTCCGTCATAGCCGGTAATTCCCAGGGCACTGCAACTGTCTCATTTAATACCACCGGAAAGCCGGGCGCGCATGAGATAACGGTTGCGGTTGATCCGGATAATTTGATTGTAGAACGCAGCAAAGACAACAATATCGCTATGCGTGCATTCGGCGTTCAGGATGCCAATCTCTGGGTGACGGAGAAATATATATCGCCCAATGGCGACGGCATTAAAGACAGTACGGACTTCTTCTTCAGGCTAAGTTTGACGCAATCCGTCAAAATTAACGTGATCAATGAGCGCGGTGAAGTTGTCCGCACGTTTAATGATGATACATTGAGCAATATATCGGGTGGCAATATCTCCTGGAACGGTTTCAATGACAACGGCATGGTTGTTGCGGACGGCGAGTATCAAATTACAATTGTTGACGCGGGAAGTAATAATATCGGAAGCCTCGTAGTGACGGTCGATAACAACCAGTCGCCTCTGGTCAAAGCAATCGGCACAAAATATCTTCTGAAGAATAATCTCACCTGCATGCTGCCTGATATAACAGACTGGCAATGGTTCCCGGACGAAAGCGGTATGTTGATCCAGATAAACAACGCGAATCCGGATGCACCCGAATATACGGCCGGATTATACACAGTATCGCCCGACGGCCAGGATATATTAAGAATAGTTCCCTGGGAGTGGAGTGATCAGGATGCAAAATACAGTTATTCGATCGATAAAGAAATATCCCCCGACGGCAATCAGGTTCTTGTTGTCCTGAAAAAATGGGAAAAATTCGACTGGTACAGCACGCTTGTCTTGAGCCAATTATGGGTCGTTGATAAAGACGGGAGAAATTTGCGGCTGTTGGATTCCTATGATTCATCTGTGAACAAGTGGATCGAGCGCGGAGGATGGTTACCCGACAGCAAACAACTGGCTTATTCAGTGAGCAGTGAATTGTGGCTCATCAAATCCGATGGTGCGGACAAAGTTAAGATTGATTCGACGGCCGGCGGCGGCCTTGGATATCATAAGTGGTCGCCCGACGGCAAAAAGATGATTTACGAATATATTACCTACGACGAAACCGGCAGCTGGGATTGTCGTCTGGAACTGATCAACACTGCGGGAGGAAAAAGAGTCCTTACCCTGGGAAATGATGTCGGAGAGTATGGTTTTGAATGGCTGGGCAATGAAAAGATCATTGTGAAATCAAACCTGTATAGCGATTTTAATCAGTATCTCTGGCTTGTTGATTCAACTGGAATAGGGAATCACATAAAACTATCCGACAACTTGCGCAGTTTTGAAATTAACCCGGGCAAGACGAAGGCATTGTTTATTGAAGATAGTCCCGATCACACATTTCTGAAGATCGTTGACGCCAACGGCGATATTTCCCCCGTTTACGAGACTCGCAAATATCAACCCACTGCAAGCATTGTCAGTGTCCGAGAAAATACATCGCCCGTTTCCAGGGTTCAAAAAGATGTTGCAGTCCCGGCGAATCAGAGTATGAGTGCCAGCTGGTCGCCGGACGGAACAAAGATAGCCCTCTATGATAATACATACGAATTGATTGATGAGTGTCATGCCGTTCAATATCTCGTTGTGATTGATTTAAAGACAAATTCTCAAAAGGCGTATCCGTCGTCAACCTGCGTGAATACCTGCGATACTAATTTAGGATATCAATCAGACGGCAAAACCCGCGTTGCCTCGGCAAAGAGAGACCTGCTCAACGATAAAAATGCGAATTCCCAAACAGACCCCGTCAATGGAAATTTCCGTAACGGATATATCGCCTGTGTCGTCGTTGTTGATCCGTCGTGCGCCCACGATGGCGCCAATGGTCTGCGGTGGCTTTCAGATAACGTGTCTCTGCTCAGTTCTAATGGCGACGGACTATTTGCGCTCAATTCTGATGATGGAACAAAAGTCTATCTGCCTGTCCCCAGTGAAGCGACGTTATCGCCATTCGGCAGATATTTCACATACGGGCAATACGTGGATGACACAAGCATCTGCCACGGACGGGGGTATCAGGATATCTGGGCTATGAGTTCGCTGCTTAACCTGACAGCCGACTTGTTCGTGAAGAAAGAAAAGTCTGCGGTTGTCCTGCGGGGTACAGCCGCGGACCTGCATTTCGAGGGATATAAGCTCGAATACGCCGATGCGCAGAATCCGACTGTCTGGAAGCTGGTCAAACCGCCGTCCGATGTTTCGGTGATCAATGACGTATTGACAACATGGGTTCCACCCTCTGAAGGCGTGTTTTATGTAAAGCTTACCGTCTGGGATAAAGCCGGAAACGTCAAATGGGACAGAAAAAGAGTGACCTGGGGACTGTCGGCCAGTATCAGCAATCTTTATAAAACGATTGACCTGATGTCGCCCAACGGTGACGGGATGAAGGATACCGTTGAACTGCATTACACGGTTCTGGAGCCCGTCAATCTGGAGTTTAACATTTATGACGCGAACAACAATGTGGTCAGAATGTATGCAAAGTCACACGCATCAACCGGCGAGGATTTTATTGCTTGGGACGGCAGGGACAGCAATGGGCAGACGGTGCCGGACGGCAAATACCGGATACAGGTGTTTGATTATGATTTTTTTGTAACGGTCGATAACACGGCACCGAATACGAATATAGAACTGTCGTTAATAAAGCAGCAATGTCTTACGCGTCCGGATGAAATTTCCCCGGAAGACTGTTCTCTCTATGTTGATATGCACGGTCTTGCCTACGACGTGAACCTGGGCGGCTGGATAGCCGAGTATGGTGCAGGCGATAATCCCCCGGAATGGTTTGAATATTTGAAGGGAGAAAGCGTGCTCGCTGCCGCCGATGAAGGCGGCAACATCCTGTCGCCGTTGCAAATGACGAAAATTGCGACAATTACAGGTAATGATATTGCTTGGTTCATCGGCAAAAAGATTCGATTGGCCGCATCGGATTATGCGGCTAATCGAAGTACGGCTGTATCAAGCCAACTTGAGGAGAGAGTCATCCTTTTTAAATGGGATGACAAGAATCTGAGCCTGAAAGAAAGTAGTGCCAGAACAGCCTTCCTTCCTGCAAACCTGATCCGTACAGGAGTTCATGACCTCAGCGTCCTGCTCACAGTCAGGACACCTATTGTCGGCATGTGTGTCCAGTACTGGAACGGTCATCAATGGATTGACGGCCCGCAAAACAATAATCCTCCTGCCGGATACACAAACATTCAATGGAACAATGCGGACATCAATCCGGACGACATCATTGCGGTCAGGGTAGGGGCGATGGATGAAACGGGCAACGAGCACTATTCCAGCATCTTTTATGTTCGCCCGACGCTGGCACTAACGGCATCATGTAACGGAAACGCCTTTGCTCACAATTACACGCTCCAAAAGCTCAGCCGCCTCGCATTGCAGATTATCAGCACGGACGATACAAATTACCTGGAATGGACGGATTGGGTGGTCTATGAGACCGCCGGCGGGAACAGTGTGCCGGAAGGAGAATTCCAATTCATTGACGCGCTTTCCGACAGCAATAGAGTAAAGCCGGGCAAGAGTTATACGTTCAGGATGCTGGTCACCGAGTCGGGTGAGAATCCGCAAAACTACGAACCCGTGACGCTGGCTTATCCTCCAAAGTGCATGCAAATGGGGTTGTTTATCGACTATCCGGAAGCCTTACAATGCAATGCTTTATCCGGAACAGCCGATCTGAGGATTGAATTAAAGAAGGGAATGTATGAGACAGCCAATCAGTATGTAAGCCTTGATTACTCCTTGCGTGATGCGAAAGGCTCGCAGCTGCTGAGGCACATCGACCTGTCCAAGAATCAAAATATGTCTATCCGGATTGACACGACGCAAATTCCGGAAGGCCGCTATACCGCCGAAGCAAAACTTAAATATGTTGATTTGAATAACAATCTTCAGACGATCGAGGCCGATGCAGCGCTTGTTGTGGACAGGACGCTTCCCATAGCCGCAATCACGTATCCGACGGATTCAACAACCGTGTGTCCCGTTAAGAAGGCGAACGCCGGTGGCGATCGTTTTGAAATCCCCATTGAAGGCATTGCCGCGGACGCAACCGGGATAAGAGACTATGCGTTTTACTATGGCATTGGCGAAAATCTGGAGGCGCCCCGGCAGGCTGATGTAACCGATATCAAGAAGGCGCAAGTGCATGGCAAAATGGGTGATTGGAATGTCACGAATCTGTCCGGGGCGGATTACAATCTGAGATTAAAGGTTGTCGATACTGTTGGAAATACTAGTTGTCATGCGGCGAAACTGACTGTCGATAAGCGTATAGAGATCCATCTGTTCAGCGATAAATACCTCTTTTCACCAAATGGTGACGGTGTGCTCGACGATGTGACTGTTAATTACGATATCAGCGAATACGCCAAAGTTGATGCAAAGGTTTACAGATTGTTGGAACAATCGGATCATACCTATGTGCTGGACCAGGCGCCCATTAAGACAATTGCTGCGGGAATGACTCACATCGGCGGGGCGGGATATCTTACATGGGATGGGACGACTGACGCAGGCCCTGCCGCGGCCGACGATATATACGGTATTACTTTACTGGCAACAGATTCCTGCGGCAACGCCAACACAAAATGGATTCCCGTGCGAGTGGATAACACACCGCCTGCAACGGTCGTAAAGTATCCCCGCCCTCCGGATGTTCTGGGCAACGTCGTTGAAGTCAGGGGAACAGCGGATGATCTTCACTTTCAAAGTTATGTTATTGAAGCCGGGCAAGGGCAAAATCCGGAAAGCTTTGCCTATGTCGCTTCCGGCGCCAGCGCCGTAAAAGAAGAAACCATCCTGGGCAAATGGAATACCTTTGGTTTAGAAGGGGCATGGACATTGCGGCTGACGGGCAAAGATGTCGTCGGCAATGAACAGGCGACAACCGTAACGATCAATCTCGGACAACGAAAGAATCTCGTCAAAGATATTGGTTTATTACCAACGCTCTTCTCACCCAACAATGACGGCAAACTTGATACAACGATAGTCAAATATGAACTCACAGATGCCTGTCAGATCAAGATTGAAATACTGGATTCTGACAATGTAGTTCGGAAAACTTATACCGACACAACGCCGACTCAGGGTTCTTGCACCTATGTCTGGGATGGCAAAAATGATGCGGGAGTCGTTGTTCCCGACGGCGTTTATAAACTTTTGCTGACCGCCGCGCTTTCAACAAATACAGCCATAACTCAGACAGAAGCTGCAACGGTCACCGTCGATGTCACAACACCGACCATCGATATTAAACAGCCACTGAACGATTCATATCTTAAAGTCGGTTCATTGTCTGTCTTTGGGACGGTCAGCGATAAGAATATCAAGGAGTATGCAACTGTTTATTCCGGTGATAACGGCAATGTGTCGCTTGATGCGGGCAATCAGAACAGAGAAAACTACATTTTCAGTGCGCTGACGGAAATACCTGAAGGTAAATACACGCTGAATGTCAAAGCGAAAGATAATGCAGAAAACATAAAGGACAGCAACATCGTCTTTACCATCGACACAACCTCGCCGCAAGTCATATTGGATAAGCCGAAAACCGGCGAGTATTACGGTTCGGATAAAAACACGATTAATATTGCCGGCAGCATCATTGAGAAGAATCTTGACTATTTTAAACTCAGATATGGTCCGGGGGACAATCCAGCTCAATGGATCGATCTGCAGACGGCGAACACGGTGCCGACAAATCCGCAGCTCTATACTTGGAGAGTCGGTAAAAATGACGGTGTGGCCGACGGCGTTTATACGATGTCGCTCTATGCCAAAGACAAGGCCGATTGGACCGGTGAAGCGAAAGTTAAAATTATAATCGATAACACGTCACCGGATGTCTCCTTAACTTCGTTGAAGAACGGTGATTATGTCAAAGCGGCGCTTGATATTAAAGGAACCGCTTTTGATGTCAACCTGGATAATTATTTGCTGGAGATGTCCGAAGACCAATGCAGCACTGCCTTTAAATGGGTATCATTCAAGAAATCGGCAGCTTCGGTCACCAATGGTTCTCTGGCTATGTGGCAAACCATTCCTGTCGACGGTGACTACTGCATCCGCCTGACAGCATCGGATAAAATCGGTCTGAAAGCGGAAGCAAAAGTGCAGGTAAAGGTGGACGCCACGCCGCCCTTGCCCACAACCCTGTCGGGTAAAGTTGAAAATAAGACGGATGCATCATTTAGCTGGATAAAGAATACGGAGGCGGATCTGGCGGGCTACAATCTGTTCAGAGACGACAGGAAAGTGAATGCCGAAATTCTCACGGCGAGCACATTCGCTGACACAGCTCTGAAAGAGGGAACTTATAAATACACGGTAAAATCAATCGATCTCGCTGGCAATGAAAGTAAACCATCCAATGAAATCGTCCTCAAAGTGGATATTACTCCGCCGACCGTCAGGATCGGTTCGCCTGTGGATGGCGCCAGGGTTAGCAGTCTCCTGGATATCAAGGGGACGGCCTTCAGTCAGGATGATTTCACGCAGTATCGGGTATCGGTCGGCCGGGGAGCCGCTCCTGATTCATGGACTCTGATCAGGACGTCACCCCTGCCGGAAATGTTCGGTTCTTTAGCTCAATGGGATACGATCAGCTCGCCGGACGGTGTTTACGCCATAAAACTGGAGGCTGAAGATATCAGCGGAAATGCGGGAACTTATCAAATCAGCGTGAATGTGGACAATACGCCTCCCTCCGCCACGGTTTTCTTGACTGCGGTGCCGAATGGTTCAAGCGTAACATTGACCTGGCAGGCCAGTGCGGCGTCCGATCTGGCGGGTTATCTCCTTTATAGGAATGATCAGCTGGCCAATGTTGCCGGCGTCGCTGTAGGAAACCTCAAGCCCTATCTGATCACCGGAACAACGTATGTCGATAAGATTCTTCCGGACGGGAAGATGAAATATTATGTCGTCGCCATGGATCAGGCGGGAAACGCCGGCGACCAGTCCAACATGCTCGAGGTAACGATCGACACGCATCCGCCGCACATCACAATCACCGAACCTCTGAATCTGGTGAAGTTCCAGAATAAGACGCTTCTGCGGGGCGAATCCCCCGATTTGGATATTGCAAATGTTCAGTATCAGTATAAGAAGACAACGGATGCGACATGGCACACCCTGGGCGGTGCCATCATCAAGATACCGTTCGTCACATACATTGATCCGGTTGCGCTCGGGCTGACCTATGGTGATTACAACGTGCGCGCCGTCGCCACAGACAAAGGCGGCAATGTGGATCCCTCGCCCGCATTCATTACGCTGAAGTATACGGATCTGGCGGCGCCTGCTGCACCCGCCGATCTCAAAGCGCCGGTTAACGGCGCCGATGTGTCGCTTCTCTGGAAAGCCAATCAGGAGATAGACCTTAACGGGTATAATATCTACAGGGCCACTGGCAGCGGCGCGAAGACAAAATTGAACACCACCATCATTAAGGATGCCGCTTATCAGGACAAGGGACTGGCAGACGCTTTTTATGCCTACGTGGTTACGGCGCTGGATACCCTGGGGAATGAAAGCGAGCCTTCCGGTATTGTTGCGGTCAAGATTTATGCGCCAAAATTGTCTCAGCCCTATACGCCCTCTGGTCAGAGAGCAATCTCCATGTCCGGTACGGACGGCGGCGCTGGTAATTCCCTTGAGTTGTTTGTTGATTCGGGAACCGGGCCGGTGTCGCAAGGTACGGTAACGGTAGACGGGGTAGGTGCTTTCAGTGTTCCCGTTCTGAATCTGACATCAGGAGAGAACAAGATAACGGCTGCGGCAAAAGATGCCGCGGGTAATATCAGCAAGGTGTCAGAATCTGTTTATGTCGTATTCAATGAACCGCCGGCCATGCCTACGGGCTTTGGTGCTGCTGTACAAGGACACGAAGTCAACCTGACCTGGAATCCGAATGCGGAAGCAGACCTGTCCGGATATAACCTGTACAGGAACGGCGTGAAAGTGAACAAAGCCCTTCCGGTTACTTCCGGTAATGCAACGGCATCATCTTCGGACTATTTCAATGTGTCCGACCGGGCTTTTGACGGTAATACGACCACTTATTGGCACACCTATTCGCGGACCAGTCCGGAAAGCCAGGCCTGGTGGGAAGTCGCGTTGCCATCCATCGAGTTGATCAATCGGCTGGAGATCTATTGGCACTCCTACACGGATGATTACGGAGCCGAGATAATTTATGGTGGCAGGAATTTTGAAATTCAGGTCTGGTCGGGACATGTCTGGATTACGCATGACCGGGTGACGGGAAATACTGCCCGGCAAAATCTGTTTGAGTTCAGTCCGTCATACCGTACGGATAGAATCAGAATACACATTACCGACGCGCACGATCCTTCAAGTGTCGGCCTGGTGGAAGTCAAAGTCAGCAAAGATAATGTGATATCACAAACAAATTATACTGATCTCAATGTATCCGACGGGCGATACAAGTATAAGCTTACGGCGGTCGACTATTATGGTTTTGAGAGCGTTCCGACAGAGGAAAAACAGACCGCGGTCGGCGATGTGATCCTGCCGGATGCTCCGCTTAATTTAACAACTTCTGTTTCCGGTTCGAACATCGTTTCGAACTGGGATGCGAATACAGATCAGGATCTGGCCGGCTATGCCGCTTACCGGAATAACGGTCCCGCCTGGATTCGTCTGAATCCCGCAGCCTTGGCTACGGCGAATACCTATACTGATGCCGGCCTGGCGAATGGCAGCTATCTCTATCGCGTCACGGCATTTGACGCCGTGGGGAACGAGAGTCTGCCATCCAATGAATCTCAGGCAATGGTGAATATTGATCCTCCCCAGCCGCCCGTATCTTTATCCATATCCGTGATCGCCCGGGGCGGCGCCCTGAGCGCAACCTGGACATACAGCGGTCAGGCGCCCGCTGGCTGTAATCTGTATCGAGCGACAACATCCGGTGGCCCGTATATAAAAGTGAACAGCGCCTTCATCGGCACCAACACTTTCCTGGATGAAAATCTGACTAACGGCGCAACCTATTATTATGTCGTGACAGCGGTTGATGCACTGGGCAATGAGAGCGCCTATTCCAATGAAGCCGTGGGAACACCGCAGGATGGCGAGGTGCCGCTGACGCCGAATATTTATTCCCCGACGATTTCATGTGTGCCTGTTACGCTGTATCAAAACATAACCGATATCACCGGTAATGCCGAACCCGGATCGACTGTGGAGCTATTCAGAAATGAACTTTCGTGGGGGAAGGTGACGGCATTGAACCAAACATTTACTCGGAAGATATTGCTGGAAAATGTTGCAGACGTTGCCGTATCACCGGACGGCGCGATGTTGACCTATGACCAAAATAATTATGTCTGGTTGAAAAATATTGCCGACAACACTCTGAAACAAATAGGTGAAGGTTACACGCGGGCATCGTGGGCGCCAGATTCGGTGAGATTTGCCTATAGAAATTATGATTCCCGCTACCAGATGTATAATATCAAGACAGGCATCAGCAGTGCGCTGACCCATGACGAGAATGTCTATGAGGAAAATCTGTCTTGGTCATCCGATGCGGGTAAAATTGTGTTCGTCAGTGGCAATTATGAATGGAACGCCTGGGTCAAAGACCTGACAAGCGGAGAACTCAAGCAGGTCACATTCTCGGGTAATGTGTATAATGCCAAAATTTCACCGGACGGGACCCGAATAGCTTATTTCGAGAATTATGATTTATACGTCGTTAATGCCGGGAGTCTTCAGACGATCAAAATCGATTCAGACGCAAGAGAGGATTGGATCAGCTGGTCGCCCGACAGCAAAAAGATAACTTATGTATCGACCAAGAATACACCGAATAATATTTTGGTTGCCGATGTCGAGACCAATCAAATTATCAAAACAATCAATTCACCTGACAATGAATCCAGCCCCATTTGGGCGCCCGACGGGCAGAGTATAATCTTCATGCAGAAGAATAGCGGTGCCGGTTATACTGCTTCAGAAGCTCGTCTGAATTCTGAACAGATTAATTCACTGGCTTCAAATATCGGTGATAATTTTGCATATATTGATTGTCTGAGATCGGGTGATATTGCTTACTACGATCAGAATCAATTAAATATGATTACCCGGAAAGGGCAATTCAGTTTTAAAGACGCGGCGCTGAAAGAGGGCATAAATATTTTCTACGTTAAAGCCGCCGATGCGTTTGAAAATATCAGTGCTCCTTCAGACGCGATAAACGTCTTTTGCAACACAAGCACGATGCCCGACCTGGAAATGACGGCTGACGATATTGCAGTCTACCCGCCCTATCCAAAACCGGGTGAAAGGGTATCGATCTATGTATCGCCCAGAAATGTAGGTGCGGTCGATGCCGAGAATGTGACCATTGCAATCTACATGCTGACCAACGGCAAATGGACGCTCTTGAAATATGAACCTGTGCCGTTGATCGTTGCCGGTGCTTCACAGCCGATCCATCTGGAATGGAGCAGTATGACCGCGACCGGGTTAAACACGTTCTTTGCGGCAATTGATCCGGAGGATGCGATCCGTGAAATATCCGAAGACAATAATACGGCCTTCAAAGATATTGTCGTGATGGAGCGCAGTGGCGTTGAAATGACGACAAAACTGGATGCCGGCCAATACGGATCCGACCAGGATGTCCGTATCAATGTTAATGTGAGAAATTCCGGCGAAGGCCTGAGTGCTCTGCTTACCGTAGCTGTCGAGGATATAGACGGCGGATTAGCCGCAACACTTGTGCCGGTCAATATCCAGATGGACTATGCATCCGATAAGAATATCAGTTTCGTCTGGAATACGGCATCCTCATTCAGCGGTCAATATCATGTCCGCGCCGTGTTAAAGTCGGGCCAGACGGCGATGGCCGAAAATATCGTCGCCTTTAAAATCACTCCGGAAATGAAAGTTGACCCGGTAACCCTTACAACGGACAAAACCATCTACCTGTCCAATGAAAATACGGAAATGAGTGTCAACATCACGAATGCCAGCACCAATGTGATTATTCCCGAACTGACGGCGACCGTAAGGATCACGGACGCGGGGGCTGCCGTTATTTTCGCGGATGAAAAGAAGATAGCGACCCTTCTTGCCGGTGCCACCTGCAACGTGAAAAGTTTATGGAATACGGCCGCATCGCTGCCCGGAATTTATCTGGTAACATTGGAGGTGTTTGTAGAGAAAAATCTGGTTGCCACAAGGACTGCGCAGTTCAGCATTGATCTGATCGGCAGGGTCACCGGGTCGATTGCCGCAGCTCCGACGTCCGTATTATACGGGAGTGATGCAAGATTTGATTATACGGTGAAAAATACCGGCAATATGGATCTCAGCGGTCTGCCCCTGCTTCTCACAATCATTGATCCCGGCTTACAGGATGTCCTGAGTTCGGTTGAGGCTGCTGTTGATCTTCCGATCCATGCGGAAAAGACGGGCAGCTTTATCATTGCCACACAGGGATACAAGCTCACGACCTATGTCGCGGTTCTGCAAAGTGTTCATCAGGGCAACGTCAGAAAAATAGCTGATGCATCCTTTGTTGTCAGAGACGGACTGTCGCCGGTTCTCAGTCTATTAACGCCCATCGCCGGGACTGTGTGTAAATCCGCGATAGACATTGCCGTTACCGTGGTGGATGACCTCTCCGGCGTGGCCAGGGTTGAGTATCAAATCGATGCGGGTGAGTGGAAGTATCTGCCGGTTGCGGACGCGGCGACCGGCCGGTATTCTGTCGTCTGGAATCCGGTGAAGGCGGACGAAGGTGCTCACACCATCAGCTTCCGCGCAATCGATCAGGCGCTGAATATGAGTATTCCTGTATCGACAAATATCATTATCAACCTGACGCCCGTTATGGCACCGGTCATTAATTCGCCGGCGAATAACGCCACTGTGGTAATAGACACAATCAATATCATGGGTGTTTCTGAACCCGGATATACCGTGAACATGGAATTCCAGGGAAATGCCAGCATGGCGCAAGGAGATGTGACAAGCGGGGCTATTACGTTTGCAGGGATTCGATTAACACCCGGCAGTAACAACTTTAAATTCTTTGCCAAAGACCAGACCGGCAATACAAGTGACGTGGTTCAGTATGCACTGATCTATCTGCCGTTGAAGACGACCCTTGCGGTTGACAAACCGGCATACAGCATCAAGGAAGATGTCAACATCGCTGCAAGGATGTCGAACATCAGCACCGCTTATCCGCTAGGCAACCTGACAGCAAAGCTATCGTTGCTGGGCAGCGGCGGTCAGACGATATTTAATGAAGAACAGCCTATTGCGGCCCTGGCACCCGGGGCGAGTCTGGACTTGAAGAGAATTTGGAACACGGTTGTCAATTCCAGGGGCAGTTATTCGGTCAAACTGCAGATGTTTGATGGCAACAATCTGTTGAGTACTGACGTGACCACGTTTGAAATATTGAGCACAACCGTCACGGGTGACGGTCTTGCAGGCACTGTCGCCGCGTCGCCCGCGCAAGTATTCATCGGGAATAACGAAGCCATTTCCTATAGCGTCAGCAATGGCGGTAATGAAGACATCATGGCGATGACTGTAAAAACATTGATTCTCAATTCCGCTACGCAGACGCAAGTTGCGGAATTCACAGATCAGCAATCCATCACAAAAGACAGTGCTGTTGCCGGAATAAACAACTTTTTGACATCCTCTCTAATTCCCGGCTTTTACAGCGCTGTGTTGATGGTTGTTACGCCTTCCATGGCCATGCCGAAAAAACTGGCGTTTGCCGAATTCGAGATTAAAGGCGGTGTTGAAATGACTAAAACGATCAACACGGCCACGCACAATCTCCTGACCTGGGTCAACGATAAATGTTTGCGCGGGATTTCGCGGAATGAAGCGAATTGCGTAAAGCCGCGTCCCGATCAAACATGTGTCAGACTGGATCTGCTGGAAAAGATTTTGAAGGACTCTGAAGCCAACTATCATATTGTTTATGACAGGGATGATTTCACGGCGGCTCTCAGGAACCCGTTTTACACCGATTTCATTATATTCGGTGATCATGAACCGTTAACAGGTCATCATGCTGCTGAATTACGAGAACAGATATATGCAGGAAAGGGCATGATTTTTTCGCTTTATTTCAAAGACCGTCTGCATGACCATGATGATCATGATTCCATATTCGGATATACGTACCGCGGTCATTTGCCCGGCACAACTCATACAGTCAATATACCAGCGGGAAGTCTTTTTGATGCGGCGACGTTCGAAGCAGAAGGGGAAGCCCTGAAGGTGGAGGCTGAAAAACCGGAAAGTGTTCAGGCCTGGATCAAATGGCAGCACCGCTATGAGTGTAACCCATTGCCCGGTGAATACCCGGGAATTATTGCCAAACCCTATGGACTGGGAAAGACGGTATTTTTCGCTTTCGATTACAATGCATCACTGACGGATGATAATTATGCAACATTGGCAATGCTGTTAAAGAAGGCGGTCACCTATATCCATGACGCGACGGTACCTGGCGTTTATCCGTCTCAGAAATATGTTCCCGTTCGGATCGGTTTGAAGAATCTTGGTGAAGCTGTTGATTTGCGGCTGACCGAAAGATACCCTGCGGGCATTGATATTTATGATCCGGAGACGGGTCAATGGATGACCGACAGGCCATGGATATTTGATGTTAACATACCGAAAGGCGAGGGCAGGACCATTGATTATTTTGCTTTTACCCCCGCTGTTACGGGCGTCTATGAGTTACAAACGGATGTAGACATGAGTGAAAATGGAAACTATCATTTTTACAAGAGTCTCAGTGTAAATGTGAATGTGAAAGAAACCGCTGCAAATCTTGAGGCAGATGTAGTCAATGCACTGAATGCCCTGCAGCCGACGTCAATGGCGGACAAAAAACGGATCAGGAGCGCTGTTTCGCTGATAAAGACTGTCCGGGCCAGAAAGGTAAATTCCAAGCATGATGCAGAGAAGAATATCATGGATATTGTGTCCGCAGTAGAAAAATTGATTGATGTCCGAACGATCGATATCGTGAGTATCCGATTAATGCTGGACGAACTCCTTCAGATTTGGGAGGCAAAATATCAGACGTATTGAAATAGCAGGTTTTGCCTCGGGGAACGGCGACAAAGCCTGACATAAGGAATCCAGTACCTGCACTTCTTCTGCCGTCGGGCGGCCGGGGGAAATGCGTGCGAAAGATAGCGCGGGATTTTTGTGATTATTTTATCTTCAGCATAAGGCTTTTCTTCTGAACGGGAATAATTAAGATATTCCCCCGTCTTGCCGATTGAAATTGATTTGATCGAGGCAGGATGAATCCTGCATCATTTTATGCACTCTGATCGCGAAGCAATGACCGCCTTTTTCTTCAGAAAAAACTATAAATCGTGCTGTCGCCATAGTATATGCTTTCAAAAGATTATTGAAATGTTGTGGATTTGAAGAAACAAAAAGATTAATAAGAAATAGTTCGAGCATAACTTACAGCCTGAGCCTGAAGAATAGTGCTGAGACAACTCTTCAAGGGGAGAGCTTCTTTCATTCTTTGAATAGTGAATGGATCGCATCTGATAATTCGAGATATGCAGGGTCAAATATCAATGAAGAATGTTTCTCTGAAATATAACTACTTTATTATTATCCTTCTTCTTGTAACGATTTTTCTTTTTGCCGCATTTGAGTCCCTGTTGGCACTTACCCCTCCCATTGCCCGCGATGTGCTTATTCATCATCTGGCGATTCCCAAGCTGTGGCTGCTTCATGGCGGATTTTATGATACTCCCTGGGCGCTCTATTCCTATTACCCGATGAATCTGGATCTGCTCTACATCGTGCCCCTGTATTTCGGGAATGATATCATCCCTAATTTTATTCATATGAGTTTTAGTTTTGGTACAGCCATACTGATTTACCTGTATTTGAAAAAAAAGGTGGGGCTGCTCGCCGGTCTTCTGGGAGCCGCTGCATTTATCAGTTTGCCGATTGTCGTGAGAATGTCTACAACGGCCTACGTTGATTTTGGGCTGGTATTCTTTTCAACGGCAAGCGTTCTGGCTTTGATTTGCTGGAGGGACAGCGAATATAAGAAAACCGGCTGGCTGATGATTTCAGCTGTTACGATGGGACTGGCAATGGGTACAAAATATAATGCGCTGCTGGCCTGGTTCTTCCTTACGCTGGCTGTCGTATTTATATATGCGAAAGATACGGGGAAGCAATGGCCTGCGCTGAAATGGGGTTCGATTTTCTTCCTTGTTTCACTGCTCGTATTTTCTCCGTGGTTGATCAAGAATGCTATCCTGACCGGGAACCCATTCTACCCCTTGTTTCGGGGAGTGTTCGGCAATTTGGGAACAAGCAGCTCCGGAGGAGTATACTCGCTGGTATCAGGCAGTTCCGGTTTGGGCATGTTTAAGGCACGGGAAATGTTATACGGCGAAAGTATCTGGGAATCTCTATTGATCCCGATTCGCTTTTTTTTCCAGGGGCAGGATAATACTCCCCGTTATTTTGACGGAGTTTTGAATCCTGTGCTGATCCTGATAGCTCCGTTTGCCTTCATCAATGGAAAACTGAAAGCTGATAAACTTCTTTTTCTCTCTTTTGCCTGCTTTTTTATCTTCATGGCTTTTTTTCTGGACCAGCATCGCATCCGCTATATACTGCCGGCCATTCCGTTTGTCATTATTCTGATGGCGATGGGTTTTGTTCATCTCTTCGGGTGGATCAATGAGAAGCCCGGACCCTATCAGATTATTTATAAAGGTGTCTTTGCGGTTGTTTTGGTCTGCATGGTAGCGATCAATATGGTTTATATGGGACGATATTTTCAAACGATCGCTCCTGTTGATTATATTCTGAAGAAAGAATCCAGGGATCAATTCATAGCAAGGCATGATCTCAGTTATCCGGCCATTCGCTATATCAATGATCATACACCTGAAAATTCTAAAATCAGGCTGATTTTATTGGCCGGACGGGGCTATTATCTAAACCGGCCTTACGAAGACAATGCGTCTTTCGGAATTGATATTATAAACAATTTGGTGTCGCGCTCAAGTGATCCGGCGTCCTTTCAAAAATATCTGAAATCCTTGAACTGCACCCATCTTCTTATCCGTTATGATTTGTTTGGGCAGCATTTGACGCAGATCTTTTCGAAAGCGCAGATTCAGCAATTATCTGAACTGTTGGAGAGAGAAACAAGAATTATTTTCCGAGATGATCACTATGCGGTTTTTCAGATCGTATCTAACTAAAATACATAGCCTTTCCATCACTATTCCATTATGTTTATTTGCCTTGACTTTAACTCAGGTTTGGTTTATTACTCACATTGACTTTTGGTCAGTAATTGACCCGAACCCATAAGAGACTAAAAGTTATCCCTTGGGGAGCGCGGTAAAAGTACAAATCTGAACCGTCTGCAAGCCTTGGTCTGATTGCCGGCTTTCGAGAGCAAAACCAGATTTGACTGAATTTCCGGATAAACAGATAATGGTTTCAGCAACTGTTATTTCTTCCCTGAGCGTCAGGAATTGATCCCGGTTGCATGTAATCGGGGGAAATCAATTTCCAATATTTTTGACTTCTCTTCACGGTGGAAAGGGAGCCACGGAATGCCTGAAGTCTTTATTGTCATAATTTTCGGTGCGTGGTTTCATACTCGAATAATGATATCGCGAATAAGTGTTTCATCCAGCTCGTTTATTCGCCCAATTTTTTATCAGAACTTACATCTTCTTTTTTTATCATATCAAAAACAAAATCGAAAAGCCCCTCGCTGTGTTCTTCGCGGCGACGTGTTTTGCGCTGCCGGAAAATAAACAGTAGAAAGGAGTTGTCTGCCCGATATCATAACTTAGGATCATAAATGAACCGGAAATACATGCGGTTCATGAAATATTGAATGAGGCGTGAATGCTAATCGAGGCGCTGCTTGGCCTCAAACAATTTGTGAGCCGTAAAACAAACGAGCGGTTCATAAGAAAGAGAAGGAGGAGAATAATGTCATTAAAGATCAAAAAAGCGGCTGTTTTAGGTGCGGGAGTCATGGGCGCGACCATCGCGGCTCATCTGACCAATGCCGGTATCGAATGCTACTTACTCGATATCATTCCCTTTGAACTGACGGATGCCGACAAGAAACAAGGCCTGACGGAAAAAAGCCCTGCTTGGCGCAATCGCTTCGCGGCAAACGGTCTGGCCGGGGTTACAAAATCGAAACCCGCCAGTTTCTTTACCAAGAAAAACGCATCCATGATCAAAATCGGCAATTTTGAGGACAATTTAAAATGGCTGGCCGATGTGGATTGGATTTGCGAAGTTGTCGTCGAAAACCTCAAAATCAAACAGGACCTTTTTGCCAAGGTTGAAAAAGTTATTAAACCGACCTGCATCGTTTCGACGAATACCTCCGGTATTCCCATTAAAGACATCAGCGCAAAATTCGGCGCAGGTTTGAAGAAACATTTCCTGGGAACCCACTTCTTTAATCCTCCCCGCTACATGAAACTGATGGAAATCATTCCCGGCGTGGACACGGATAAAGAGATTGTCGATTTCATGGTGAAATTCAGCGAGCAGACGCTGGGTAAGGGTGTTGTTGTTTGCAAAGACAGCCCGAACTTTATTGGAAACCGCATTGGTTCGTTCGATTTGTCAAACGCTCAGCGTATTATGTATGAGAGAAAATATAAAATTGATGAAACTGACGCCATTGTCGGCAAAGCCCTCGGCCGTCCCGGTACAGCACTGTTTGGGACGATAGATCTGGTTGGTTTGGATATTGGCGCCCATGTATCCAAGAATCTCTATGATGCCGTTCCCAATGACGAAATGCGCGATATGTTCTTACCCCTGCCTTTCGGTGAGAAGATGCTCGCCAATAAGTGGCTCGGCAATAAGACCAAACAGGGCTTCTATAAGAAAATCAAAGATGCCAAGGGCAAGAATGTCAAACTGATGCTGGATATCGACACGATGGAATATGTACTGTCCGGCAAACCGAAGTTTGATTCTATCTCGGCAGCCAAGAAGAAAGAAAACATCGCCGACGGTATGAAGCTGGTCTTTTTTGCTGAAGACAGAGCCGGTGAATTTGTTCGTGAATATCTCTGCAAAAACTTCATCTATGCGGCAAACCGCGTGGGTGAAATCTGTGATGATATTATGTCCATCGATAACGCCATGAAGTGGGGCTACAATCATCAGCTGGGGCCTTTCGAGTCCTGGGATGCTGTGGGCGTTAAAGAAGCCATCGATGTCATGAAAAAGATGAAGCTGAAAGTTCCCAAGAAGATCGAAGAAATGCTGAAGAAAGGGTGTGACTCTTTCTACACCACCAAGCCGGACGGAAAATATTATTACGACTTTGAGAAAAAGGCGTATGCGAAGATCGATGAAAATCCCCGCATCATCATTCTGCCTTCGCTCAAAGAACGCAGCAAGATCGTTAAAGAAAACGGCAGCGCCAGCCTGATTGACATCGGTGACGGCGTGGTCTGTCTGGAATTTCATACCAAGATGAACTCTATCGATGAGGGCCTGACCACTATGCAGCACGAAGCCTGCGATATCGTCGAAAAAGATTTCGTGGGAATGGTCGTTGCCAATCATGATCCGCGCGCTTTCTCCGCGGGCGCGAACGTGTTTCAGGTCCTCGCTGCAGCACAGATGGGGCAGTGGGATCTGATTGAGAAAGGTATCGAGTCTCTGCAGGGCGGCAACATGAAGATGAAATATCTTTCCAAGCCCGTCGTAACGGCCCCGGCCGGTATGGCTCTTGGCGGCGGCTGCGAAATAGCGATGCACGGTGCCCGTTGTCTGCCTAACGGCGAGTCCTACATGGGCCTCGTTGAAGTCGGCGTCGGCGTGATTCCGGCGGGCGGCGGCTGCAAGGAACTTCTGGTCCGTTTAACCGAAGGCATTCCGGACGGTATTGTTGAAATGGGCATTAATTTACAGTACCACATGGCCAAGGCTTTTGAAAACATCGCCATGGCAAAAGTTTCCACCAGCGCAGCGGAAGCCATGGAACTGGGCTATGTCCGTAAGTCGGAAACCATCAACATGAGCCGTGATCAGCAAATTTATGAAGCCAAACAACTTGTCCTGTCTCTGGTTATGGCGGGGTACAAACCGCCCAAACCGGCTTTGATTCCTGTAATGGGTGAGAACCTGCGCGGATTCGTGGAAGGCATTATCATGAATATGCGATACGGCAATTTCATTTCCGATTACGATTTGTTTGTATGCAGAAAAATTGCTCAGGTTCTTTCCGGCGGCGACTGTGCCGAGGGAACGTTTGTGTCGGAACAGGAAATCCTGGACCTGGAAAAAGAGGCTTTTGTCAGCCTGTGTGGCGAGAAGAATACACAGGCACGCATTATGTATATGCTGAGCAACGGCAAGCCGCTGCGTAACTAATATTTTATGAACAACAGGCGCGGTGTTTATTGATTTGTGATCCGCGCTTTCATGACATGAAGGAGGATAATCATGAGTGAAGCTGTAATTGTTGAATCCGTAAGAAGTCCAGGCGGTCGTTATAAAAGAGGCGGTCTTGCTTATACAAGATCAGATAACTATGGGATCCAGGTTCTCAAAGGTTTGCTGGCCAGAGTGCCGGAACTGGATCCCGCTGATATCGATGATTTGATTGTTGGTTGTTCTTTCCCCGAGTGCGAGCAGGGTATGAATTTGGGCAGAATTCTGGCTATGGGTGCCGGTTTGCCGATTTCCGTTTCCGGTATGACGGTCAATCGTTTCTGCTCCTCCGGTGTTCAGGCGATTGCCGATGCGACGGCAAAGATTCGCGCCGGCTGGTCGGATGTCATTATCGCCGGCGGTTGCGAAACCATGAGCCATATTCCCATGGGCGGCTCCGCAATGCGCCCCAATCCTGATTGGAAGTTTGACGGCAGCATGCCCAATGTCTATATCAACATGGGCAATACGGCGGAAAACGTGGCGATGAATCACAATGTTTCCCGTGAAGATATGGATAAGTTCGGCGTGGAAAGCAATCGCCGTGCTTTTGAAGCGATTAAAGCCGGTAAATTCAAAGAAGAGATTATTCCGATCCAGGCATTTAAATATGCGATTAAAAACGGCAAGCGCGTTCGCCAGACAGTTACTTTTGACACGGATGACGGTGTTCGTTGGCCGGTCACTATGGAAAACATGGCGAAATTAAAATCACCCTTCAAGGCAGGCGGAAACGTCACGGCTGCCAACTCTTCTCAGATGACCGACGGTGCTGCTTTCTCGCTACTCATGACCGCAGAAAAAGCCAAAGCTTTGAAACTGAAACCCATTGCCAAGCTTACGCATTTTGCAGTAGCGGGTTGTATGTCTGAAGAAATGGGTGTCGGTCCTGCTTACGCCATCCCGAAAGTCTTGAAGCTGGCCGGTTTGACACCGAAAGACATTGATGTCTATGAAATCAACGAAGCTTTTGCTTCGCAGGCCATTTACTCCTGCCGCAGCATCGGTATTGAAGACCGTTATTGGGCCGGTGACATTAACCCCAACGGCGGCGCCATCGCTCTTGGTCATCCGCTGGGATGCACCGGTGCTAAATTGACGGCTCAGTTGCTTCATGAACTGAAACGTCGTGGTGCAAAACGCGGTATCGTTTCGATGTGTATCGGCGGTGGTATGGGCGCGGCCGCTATTTATGAAATGTTGTAATTAGAAACCCCTCCTGCGCCAAGCTAAAAGCGTCGCTCGGGCCCTTCCGCCATGTCGAAGATTAGTAAAGGCGGAAGGGCTGGCGGCAATTGATTTTCTCCATATTGCCCTCATCTCGCGATTTGAGGAAAACAGTCTTTTTGCTTGAAATGCGTTAAAGTTTAGGCTATAGCAAACGGCACTTGGGCGGTTAACTCAGCGGGAGAGTGCTACCTTCACACGGTAGAAGTCGCTGGTTCAATCCCAGCACCGCCTACCATGAAAATTCAATAGGTTACGGATCAGATCCGTAACCTATTTTTTTTGGCGATGCGAGTGACGGATCACCCTCGTTTTCGACTTGCCTGTTTATTCTTTTCGGCTTTTTTAAAACCGGCATTTCTGACAGATACAACACTCGTGAAATCGGCATATACACTCTTCCCTGCAAGGTGTTGACTCATTAAAGAGAAGAGGTTTGTGTTTAGCTGGATCATTACAAGATCGTGAAGATACGCGATGAGAAAACTTTCCCAGTCTTTACGACTCATAAGAAAGTCGAAGTATTCCTTATAAACACGTTCAGGGTATGCTGTTTCGTATCTGCCGTCCATGGACACTTTGCAGTCCGGGCGGTGCGACCGGATCAAAAATTCTCCCCAGCCGAAAACGGCAATATCCTTCAATCCCAAAGAGCCCGGCTGAGGCTCTTCCGGGAAATAGAGAAATAAAAGATAACACAAAACGGTCATGATTGCAGTCCGGATACAGATTGCAGAATTTCCGGCCGAGATATTCCCTTTTAAGACTTCTTATGATATCGAATACTCATGGAGTCAGCTGAAATAATTTAAAATCATCTGTTTGTTCAATAACGGCTGTCGCGGTATTTTACTGCGTGCGGTCTATTACCGCGGCGAAGATAATGATGGAATCAATAATCAAAGCCAAAGAGGGTTCCGATTTACAAGATGCCTGTTTAATGGGATACTGTAATGAGTTACTTTGGACCGGAGACGGGAAACTTTTGTTCTTCGTCTGATAGGGAGTCTCGACCAGATTGTCCGTGAATCCACCTGTACTTAACATGGTCGTTGGAAGGAACAGAGGATGTATAAAAATAAAAAAGTTGTTGTGGTGATGCCTGCATATAACGCAGCGCAGACGTTGAGAATGACCTATGACGAAGTCATGGCCCAGGAGATTGTTGATCGAGTGATCCTTGTAGACGACGCAAGCCATGATGAAACATCGTCGATCGCCCGACAGCTGCCCCAGACGATGGTTCATGTTCATGAAAGGAACAAGGGCTACGGCGCCAATCAAAAGACTTGCTACAGACTTGCTCTGGAAGAGGGAGGGGATATCGTTATTATGGTCCACCCCGATTATCAGTATACACCCAAATTGATCCCTGCAATGGCTGCCATGATCGGAAACGGCCTTTATCATTGCGTCCTGGGATCGAGAATCCTCGGGGGGTACGCCGTAGCCGGGGGAATGCCGCTATGGAAGTATGTCTTCAACCGTTTCCTCACTTTTGCGGAAAATGTTCTGCTGGGTGCCAAGCTCTCAGAATATCACACGGGATATCGGGCGTTCTCCAGAGAACTCCTTGAGAAGTTGCCTCTCGAATCTAATTCCGACGATTTTGTGTTCGACAATCAAATGCTGGCTCAGATTGTATGGCTCGGTTATACAATTGCTGAGATCAGCTGTCCGACAAAATACTTCACAGAGGCATCATCGATTAATTTTCGGCGCAGCTTGAAGTATGGTTTAGGTTGTCTCCTGACGGCTTTTCAATATCGTATGAGTAAATGGAGAATTAGCCGTTCATCATTGTTTCCAAAGGTGTATTCATGACCGAGGTACGTCAAAATCGATTCCAGGATTTTTTCGAAAACGAAAAATACGTTACATTAAAGAAGTTCTTATATAATTATATCCTCCGAAAGCATGCCGTCGAAGAAGCGATGCGGGATGAAAAGAAGGAACTTGTTCTGGAAATCGGCAGCGGTATTTCTCCTGTCTTCACATCATGGGACCGTATCGTCTATTCTGATTTGTCTCCGTCAGCGATGAACATGCTGAAAGAAATGCTCGGGAAAGGACAATTCGTTGTGGCGGATGCTGCGAATTTACCTTTTAATGATCATTCCTTCTCTCACGTGATCGCTTCGGAGGTGTTAGAGCACTTAGAGGACGATAAAAGGGCCTTACTCGAAATTTCGAGGGTATTAAAACCCGACGGCGTCGTCATTATTACATTTCCACACCGCCGCTTTTATTTTTCATATGATGATCGCTTTGTTAAACACTATCGCCGTTATGAAATTTCTGACATGGTGAGCCGGTTGAGAGAATCGGGATTTCACCCCGTTTCCGTCAGCAAAGTTCTTGGACCGCTGGAGAAGATAACGACGCTTGCCGTTACGGCTTGTGCGTCTGCTATTGAAAGATTGAAAAGGAAAAGAGATTCATCGATAGATCATAAGGAACCGGCAGATGCGTTCATTACCCTTTTCAAGTGGGGGAATCGGTTATATGCTGCACTCGTTTGGCTGGACGCCCTGATGATGCCCAGAGCCTTGTCGACAGTTTTACTGATCAAAGCAAAAAAAATATCGAATGACCAATTATTCAGAGGCATGTGACTTGGCTGTATCGAACTCTATTCCCGGATAAATTATATTTCAGATAACGCTTTTCATGCTCGCCAGATATTTCCTGCAAAGATAGCGATAAGCTTCAATGCCGTCTCTGGCGGATGCTTTGTCTTTATCCGTGAGATCCCGGGTTATTTTTGCCGGGTTGCCGGCAACAATTTTTCCGGCGGGGATATGCATGCCTTTGGGAACGAGCGAACCCACCGAAACAAAAACATCTTCTTCGCAAACGACGTTAAACAGGACAATAGCGCCGATGCCGATCATGCATCGGGAGTGGATGTGGACGTCGTGCAGAATAACGCCGTGGGCCACAGTAACGTCATCTCCGATGATGGTCCGGGAACCGGGATAAACGTGAATGACTGCATTGTCCTGAACGCTGGATCGATCACCGATAATGACCGGGCCAAAGTCAGCACGGATGGAGACACCGGGTGCGATCAGGCACTCATGCCCAAGTTGGACATCACCGATCAAAACCGCATTCGGATGGACGAAGGAATCAGACGGGACCTGAGGCTTTTTGCCGTCAAATTCATAAAGCGCCATAAGGATCACCTTGCCGGGTTAATAGGTTAAAGAAATATTTACCGACCCACCCCGCCCGAAAATATCATGCAGGTGGACATATCCTTTGAGTTTCTTCTTTTCGTTGACGACGGCCAGAGTGGTGATTTCTTTCTTCTGCATGAACTCCACCGTCTCCGCCAGAGATGCATTTTCATCAATGGTTTTAGGATTGGCCGTCATGATCTCGTCAATGGTGAGTCCCTCGAAGGATGTTCCGCTGTTGACCAGCCGTCGCACATCTCCGTCGGTCATGATGCCCAGCAGATTATTCCTGGTGTCTGTCACCAGAACGAATCCGACGTTCATCCGGTCGATTTCCGCAATAGCCTTCCTGGCGGATGTCTTGGTCCGCACGCGCGGAATTCTGTCGCCCACGACCATGGCGTCCCGGACGGTCGCTCTCAGCCTGGCGCCCAACGACCCGCCGGGGTGAAATTTATAAAAATCTGTTTCGCGGAATTTTCGCTTGTCGATCAGCGCAATGGCCAGAGCGTCTCCCATGGCCAGCGCTGCTGTGGAACTGGACGTGGGCGCCAGGCCGAAAGGGCAGGCTTCTTTTTCGACGGCCACGTCGATGACGATGTCGCTGTTTTTGGCGAGGGTCGACGAGAGCACGCCGGTAAACGAAATGATGGGCGCCCCGATAAATTTGACCGAGCTGATGATCGGCATTAATTCCCGAGTTTCTCCGCTGTTCGAAATAGCCAACAAAATATCTTCTTTGGTTACAATTCCTAAATCGCCGTGAATGCCTTCCACGGGGTGCAGAAAGAGAGCCTGCGTTCCCGTGCTCGTCAGCGTGGCGACGATTTTCCGGCCGATTAAACCGGATTTTCCGATTCCGGTGATAATAACGCGACCCTTGCACTGAAAGATCAGATCAACAGCCCGCGTAAAATTCCCATTAATTTTATCCAGCAGACTCAAGATGCTCTGCGCTTCGATTCTTAATACTTCTTTAGCGAGTTCGAGAGTCTGTTTATTTTTGCCCATATCTTTGTCCTGCGCTTTACTCATTTTGCCCCGTTTCAAGGGGTAGGGCAAAACTAGCAAAAAAAGCCGGACAAAACAAGAATCAATTGATGATTGACAGATCCGTTAAAATAAATCATGGTTTCGCGCGGTATTATTTGTTAAACGTATCGTATTCTGATCGGAAGTGATTGTAATTATGAAAGCTGTTTTTATATCCGATGCTCACCTGAAACTGGCTGCAGACGAACGGTACGTTCAGCTTATTCATTTCCTGGCTGATCTGTGTGAGGGGAAGATAAGATCACTTGTCGATGCCGGGGAACCGGGACCTGAGAAAACAGCCATTGATGACCTCTATATTCTTGGCGATTTTTTTGATTTCTGGTTTTGCATAAAGGATCATATCCATCCTGAATTCCGACCGGTGATCAGCAAACTGATCGAATTGCAGAAAAGTGGTGTGCGCATCCATTTGTGCGAAGGGAATCATGATTTCTTTATGAAAGAATATTTTCATGACGTGCTGGGCATGGAAGTCTTTGAAGAATGGGCGGACATCAAACTGGATCAGTTGCGGGTGCTCGTTGCTCACGGGGATACCGCCGATCATTCTGATCGGATCTACCTGATGTTTCGCAAAATTCTTCGGAGCCGTCCCTTTTATCATATTCAGCGCTTTGTTCCCGCATCGCTTCGCTGGCTATTGGCCGGTCTGACCTCCAATGCCAGCAAGCAGTTAAATGATGATAACAGCGATTATCTGGTTGAGAAAATGCTTTCCTTTGCGAAGAAGAAATTCAGCTCTGATTACGATGCCGTTATCCTTGGCCACTGTCATAAACCAGTGCTGCGCTATTTTGATATGGAGGGAAAGAACAGGGCGTTTGTCACTCTGGGCGACTGGATCAGACACTATTCTTTTCTCTACTATGAAAACGGCAAATTCTTTATGCGTTATTACCTGCCGCAATAATTTTCATGATGTCATCAGTAGGGTTGCCCGGATGAACGAAAAACTGGACAGATTTCCTTCTTTATGCTAGGAAACCCGATCTTTTTATATAGAAGGACATCGCGAATCTCCGGGAATTTGTTTAATCCCGCTTTTGCGGGACGAGCGTTAATTCTCCGTAGCTTGCTGCGAGGTGGTTGATCAGTTCCCCAAACGTTTATAAACACGCTGATTCGCATCAGCGGCCATGAAAAATAAGGATGAGAATTATGAATTTCGGGGGGATCTATCCGGCATGTTCACTTAAGGACGCTCAGTTTGTTGTCATTCCGGTTCCCTATGACCTGACGTCGACCTATCAGCCCGGCAGTCGCCGTGGACCGGCCGCAATAATCGAAGCTTCCACCAATATGGAACTCTATGACGAAGAGTTGAAGAAAGAAACATACTTGGCCGGGATTCATACGACTCTGCCGGTGACGGTGGATGCCCGCGGACCGAAAAATATGGTCAATGCCGTGCGCAAGAAAATCAGCCGCGTGATTGCATTGGATAAAATTCCGGTCATGTTGGGCGGGGAACACAGCATATCACTTGGAGCCGTGCAGGCCGTCCATGAACGATATCCGAAGCTGACTGTCCTGCAAATGGACGCTCATGCCGATTTGCGCGACAGTTATCAGGGTACACCCTATAATCACGCCTGCGTGGCCAGAAGGATTACCGAAATTTGTCCTTTGGTACAGGTCGGCATTCGCAGCATGAGCAAGGAAGAAGGAGATTATCTGCCGCAAAGCAAGGTCAAGTCTTACAGTGCCGACTACGTTTTGGAGAATGGCAAATGGGCCCAAACCGTCTGTAAAGATTTGCGCGGGGATGTCTTCATTACCATCGATCTGGATGTATTCGATCCATCGATCATGTCCGCAACCGGTACGCCCGAGCCCGGAGGCCTTGCCTGGCGCGAGGTTCTGCAGCTGCTGCGCCTGGTTTCGCAAAAGTGCGATATTCGCGGTTTTGACGTTGTCGAGTTGGCGCCGCTGCCGGGAGTGGTCGCCCCGGATTTCATGGCTGCCAAACTGATCTATCGATTAATGGGTTACATCACCGAATAGATAAACCCTTAAACAAATTATTTTACATGGAGATAAAAAAATTGAATCCGAGTGTTCCCAGAAAAATATTCTTTACAAAAGGCGTCGGCGCCCACAAAGAAGAATTGCATTCCTTTGAATTGGCGCTGCGCGACGCAGGCATCGAAAAGTGTAATCTGGTGCAGGTATCCAGCATATTTCCGCCGGGATGCAAAGTGATTTCCAAAGCGCAGGGCATTAAAGAACTGCAGCCGGGTGCGATTACCTACTGCGTGATGAGCAGGTGCTGCAGCAATGAGCCCCGCCGGCTTCTTGCGGCGTCGGTCGGTCTGGCTATTCCCGCCGATAAGAAAACATATGGCTATATCAGCGAACATCACGCGTTTGGACGAACGGAAAAAGAGACCGGCGATTATGCGGAAGATCTGGCTGCCGCTATGCTGGCGTCTACGCTGGGCATCGATTTTGATATTGATGAAAGCTGGGACGAGAAAAAAGAAATCTTCAAGATCAGCGGCAAGATCGTCAGTACGCGCAATATCACTCAGTCAACCATTGTCAAGAGCAATTGGTATACGACCGTTGTCGCAGCTGCGGTTTTCATCTTCTGAACAAGAATAGCGCCCAATGTTCAAATAACTCCTTGACAAACAAGGGAGATAATGGTCTAAGGTCAGTTCTTCAAACATGTTCTGTCGCGGGGTGGAGCAGCTTGGTAGCTCGTTGGGCTCATAACCCAAAGGTCATAGGTTCAAATCCTATCCCCGCTACCAATAAAATTAAGGGGTTGGTGAAAAAACGCCAGCCCCTTTTTCTATTCGGGTGTAACCTTCCTTGCCTCCGGCAGATAGACAGTGATTAACCGGAAATCTCTTATCACGCTGTAAAAATCGCCCAACACTCAATTATCCGAGGGCCGAATAACCGCCGTCAACGGGAATCGCCGCGCCGGTGATGAAATCCGCCGCCGAACTGGCCAGGAAAACGGCCACACCTGCCAGATCATCGGCACTGCCCCATTTACCGGCCGGTGTCCGGGCAATGACGCGCTCGTTCAACCCGCAAACGGCCTGTCGGGCCTGTTGTGTCAGCTCGGTATCTATCCAGCCGGGTAAAATGGCGTTAACCTGGATAGCATCAACGGCCCAAGCCGTGGCCATCGATTTGGTTAGTTGAACGATGCCGCCTTTGCTGGAGCTGTATGCCGGCGCGTAAGGAGAGCCAAAGATGGAGAGCATTGATCCAATATTAATAATCTTGCCGCCTCCATTCTGCTTCATGTATGGATAGGCGGCACGAGCGCAGAGAAAGGCACTGGTCAGATTGGTATCCAGCACTTGCCGCCATTCTTCCAAAGCCAAATCTTGAACAGGTTTCCGTATGCTCATCCCGGCATTATTGATCAGGATGTCAATCTTACCGTATTGCCGGTTGGTTTCAGAGACCATGTCGGCTACCGATTGCTCACCCCGTACGTCCACCTCGATGGCAAGCGCCTCAGCGCCCAGGGCTTGCAAATCAAGAACCGCCGCCCGGGACTTCTCCTTATTCCGTGCCGCAATGACGATTTTCGCCCCGGCCTGAGCCAATCCACGAGCCATACCAAGCCCAATTCCACCGTTGCCACCGGTGACGATGGCCACTTTTCCTTTTATATTAAACATGATTCGATTCCTCGATTCCGCCAATGGTTTTGGCCATTTTTTTCTTCTATTCCAGATTGCCTTGCCGGGCGATCATGATGCGCTGCGCTTGGGGCGGAGATCCCGCGCCGTGCATCGATTGGTCCGGTAGCTGACCGCTGCCGTTCCCCGGGTAAGGTTTTCAACCAGACGCAGAGTACTGAACCGGTCTTCACAGGATGCGGGGCATCAGATTTGCGATGCAAAAAGAGCCGCTCCCAGCGCTCCCATCAGTTGCGGATTTTCCGCGACGACAATCTTTTCTCCAATTTCTTTTTCAAGAGCGTCGACAACCCCTTTATTCAGGGCCACACCACCCGTCATTACCACGTCTAGCATCATCCCGACTCTGCTTCCCAGTCCCGCCACTCTTTTGGCGACGGCTCTATGCGCCCCTTTGGCCACGTTTTCCCGTTTCGCTCCGGACGCCATCTGAGAAATAACCTCCGATTCGGCAAAGACGGTGCAGGTATTGCTGATAATGATTTCTTCCGTGGCATGATCGGAAAGCTTTGCCAGATTGTCGATGCCGCAGTCCAGAATTCTGGCCATAACCTCCAGAAATCTGCCCGTACCGGCGGCGCACTTCTCATTCATGACAAAATTTTCCACTTTGCCGTTTGCATCCAGACGGATAATTTTTGCATCCTGCCCGCCGATATCGATCACGGTTCTGGCATTCGGCATCAGGTGAGCCACTCCTTTGGCATGACAACTGATTTCGGTGATCTGTTTATCCGCCCGGTCATATGTTATTCTTCCATAACCCGTAACGACTGCGGCCTTAATCTGTTCGCGGTCAATCCCGGCTTCCCGCAGGGCTGCCGTTATAGCCTTATCGGGGCCCTGTGTTCCGGCCCCCGTATTGATCACCGCTTTGCCCATTATTTTTTTCTGTTCGTTTATAATAACCGCCTTTGAGGAAGACGACCCGATATCAATGCCTAAAAACACTTTTGCTCCCTTCCGATGGATAATCCATGCGGTTGCCGTTTTTATTTGATCATTTCCGCAAAGCTCTGAATTCTCGTCCTGATCTGCTGGGCCGAATCAATTTTTTGTTCGATTTCCAGATACAAAATGGGAATCCCGGCAGCTTCAAGTTCCTTCTTATATATCGGATAGTCAAATTCTTCCGGATTGCAAAATTTCATCATAGAAACAACAACACCGTCGGCTTTATTTTCTCTGACCAGATCAATCAGTATCTTCCCGTGTAATTTTGCTTCGTCATACAAGAGTGAGCATCCCTCATGATCCGCCATCCGATAGGCCAGTTTCTCGAGAGCCGTTCCTTCGTTGCGGACGCTGGTTCTGAATTGTCTTGACTCCTGCGCCAGATCGTCTGCAACAAAAGCGATATGGTTCTGTACAAAAGCATCGAGTAATGCATCCGTCTCGGCAAGAATGCCTGTTATTACGACTTTTATTCCGTCAAATGTTTCAGCGGGAAGTTTATTCAATTCTTCCAGCAGTTCCCTGATCAGGGCCGTATAGATCTTCTTATCCGTAAAATAAGCGGCTTTGATTACCAGATGGCGCGTTTTTGCATTCAATGTTTTCGGGTATTTGCCGACGGTCGCCGTAAAGTTCCGCATCGTTTTTCGATAGTCTTCATAAAGGACAATACTTTCCTCAAGATCCGTCTCCGATATTTTCCGGTCCGCTATTTTTTCAAACTCGCCTTGCACTCTTCTATATTCTTCGATGAGATAATCAACGCCGGCTTGAATTTTCCGATGCTGCGGGTAAACCACCGGGATCAAATATGTCTGAGGTACGGCAACCTTCCAGTTGTCGCAAATACATTTCATGGTGTCGCAATAAGCGGGGATAACAATAGCTGATAAAAAGTCATACATACCTTTCATTCCCTGCTCGACATTGATCCGCATAATGGAACAGCAGAAACTTTGCAGGTATTTATCGGCCAGCTTAACGCCCGTTTGTCCTCCCCAAAGTCCGACAGGCAGCAGGCCCGCCGCATAAATGATTTCGTCAGGCGTATAGTAGGGAAAACAGCCAACGGCCTTTTTCCCGGTTTCCTTCATGGAGGCCTTTACGGCTTTTGCCGGATGGTTTGCTGTGTTTTCTAAAGATGATATGATTTCCTGTATACGGTTCATTTGCCACCCGGCCTTTCTTTCTTTCTGTGTTCCATCATTTCCATAAGAGCCTGGATTCTGGTCTCATATTGTCCCAGGGAGAAAGCTCTCGGATCGGTCTGATCCCCGTCAAACATGACAGACGCTACTCCGGTCCGCTCTCCCACTTGCCGCTGCACTTCGTACTGTCGGAAATCCATCAGTTTGCAGCTTCTATTGGAATGGTAAATAATGCCGTCCAGGGAAAAATCATTCACAATCTGGACGATATTATCCACGCCGTAATCCAGGCAGCGGTTCGCATAATTAGAACTGTAGGCTCTGGCCATGGCGTCTAAATCATTGCTGTCATAAACAATCGTCCATGAACCGGGATAGGTCGACGTGACCATGTTGATTCCATTTTTCTTTAATATTTTGGAAGTGTCCGACAGATGCGGCCAGCAGGCGATCCCGTCCCACATGATCCGGTATTTTTCCGGCTGCTCCTTCCAGGGTCCTTCGCCGCGGTCGATTTTCCCCTGCAGTTCTTGGGCCCATGTTTTGAAGAGATCAAGGCCTTCTTGTTTTCCCCTCATGCAGACAATGACCGCCATGTAATTGAATAAATCAAACCCGTTGAATGGAGAGGGCCGGGCGGCGGCCAGGTCCGTCGCTTTTTTCCACCACGACGCCGTCTGGGCCGATATTTTCATGACTTCCTTAAAACGGTCGTGATCAAATTTTTTGTCGGTGATCTGCTCCAGTTGTGTAATGGCATGCTCGATTTGTCCCCGCATGTATTTGACACTGTAGGTCGGCACATCATAGGTGTGATTAAAAGGCATATCAAATAAGATCATCGGAATACGCAGTTCTCTGGCCAGATTTTCATACCATTTGATAACCGTATTGCAAATGTTGTTGCAGCAAAATATAAAATCCGGCAGAGGAATATTCCCGGCGATACTTGATCTTACGTTCATGTATCCGATGTTCACTCTTGCATACGAGCACAAATCCATAGAGTATCCGTTTTTTTCCGCATCATCGAGAAAAGTCTGCGCATCTTTTCTTGCTCCGATCACCGCCGCATGGTTTTCCGGATATACAACCTTGATATCCATCGTCTCCAAAAGCTCTTGCGGGGCAATCGATGTCGCCCAGGCCACAATCTCTCCCGACTTCTTCGCTTCCAGAGCATCTTCATAATGTTTGGAGATTATTTTCCCTAACATTTCTTTTGAAGACATCTTCTGATCCATAATAATTTATCTCCTTTTAACGTAACTCCTCCGGCCTCATTAATCTGACAACTGAAGTCATCTGAACGGTCTGTGCTGATCCTCCGGGCAGTTACAATATATTCTTTTCCGTTTATTTGCAGGGCTTATGAAAAAATAAAATCGGCAGTACTGATTTTTTAGCAGACGCGGCTGCTGTATTTCCATATCCCCATCTTTTCGGCTTCACGAACCAACTCGTCACGAAAATCCGGATGGGCGATATTGATCAGTGCCTCCGCTCGTTGCCAGGTTGATTTTGCTTTCATGCAGGCGACGCCATATTCGGTTACGATATTGTGTGTTGCTTGTCTCGGGATGGTTACAATCGTGCCGGCATCAAGGCGGGCGCGAATCATGCTTTTGATCTGACCATTTTTCATTCGATAAGTTGAGGGTGTGCAAAGGAAGCTTTGTCCGCCTTTGGACATATAAGCCCCCAGGACGAAATCCAGTTGGCCGCCATTGCCGCCGATGTGCTGCATGCCCACCGATTCCGAATTTACCTGTCCAAACAAATCCACTTCCAGGCAACTGTTGATTGATACAAAGTTATCTAGCTGGGCCACAACATCTAATGCATTAACATAGTCAACAGGACAGCACAGATGCAGGGGGTTCCTGTCTATAAATTCGTAAAGTTCCCGGGATCCCATGCAAAATGTCCACACCATTTTGCCGCGATCCAGTTTTTTGTTGCCGGTAATTTTCCCGGCCTTATAGAGGTTCAAAAAGGCATCTACAAACATTTCCGAATGAACGCTCAGGTCACCGATGTCCGACTCGGCAATCAAACCGCCCACGCAATTGGGAAGACCGCCGATACCCAGCTGCAGAGTGCTGCCGTTTCTGATTAAGGGAACAATATGCTTGGCAATTTCCCGGTCAACAGCGGATGGCTCTTTCGACAGACGTTCGGGAAGATCGCGATTGCCGCCATGTACGATATAATCGATCTCCGACAGATGCAGCGTATAGCCATTAGCCCCGCACACCTGCGGCATTTTTTCGTTAACTTCCACGATGACGACCCGGGCTCTTTCAATAACGGCTACGGCATCCGATACCTGGGGGCCGAGGTTGAAATATCCGTGCTTATCCATCGGGGCGACCTGCAGCATGGCCACATCGATCTTGGCGTCCTGTCGCCAGTACTTCAGTTGCTCCCGGTACTGTACGGGTATGTACCAGCACGAGCCTTCCTTGTTCATTTGTCGTTCGATAGTGCTGAACTGACTGGTCTGCCATCGGCAATGTTCGGAATGGGGATCGGCCCGGACGACGGCGGGCTTATGTGCGTAAGGCCAGATGCTGGCAATCGTCTTTATATCCCGTAATTCATGAATCCGACGGGCCAGGGCTTCATCCAGATCATAGACAGCTCCGCAAAAAGCACCGAAGTGAATCAGATCTCCCGATTTTATTGCTTTGACGGCTTCATCCGTAGAGACCAGTTTAGCTTTATAGTCGTCGGCCAAGCCTAGTTCTCCCTTTAAGGCTAATTTAGCCATATTGAATACTTCCTTTCTTCGTTTTTTAGTGTCCCATCAGTTTGACAAAAAATAAAGACACGGCCGGGATATAGGTTGTAATGAGCAACGTTGGAATACACACGGCGATTAATCCCAGGATCGGACGTAAAACTTTGTCCATACTCAGGTTCGCCACCCGGCAGGCGACAAAAATGTTGCAGGCAAACGGCGGCGTAATCATACCGATCTCGAGATTGAGGAGCATAACGGCGGCAAAATGAATGGGATGCACGCCGTAGGCCACAGCGGCCGGAGCCAGGATGGGGGCCAGCAGAAGAATGCTCGTGTTGGTTTCCATGAACATGCCGACAAGGAGCAGCACCCCATTGACCATGAGCAGAAAGATGGTCGGCGATTTGGTAATGCTGAGCAGCCAGTCAGTCACCGCGGTGGCGCAGTCGCCATAAGTAAACATGGCACTGGGAATCGCCGCAAAGGCGATAAGGAGCATAATGGCCGCGCTGGTGACGGCGCTTTTCTTGGTGATGGAGATGAGGCCTTCTCCGGTTTTGTCCTTGAAGATGAGCGGGTAGAGCACCCAGCCGGCCAAAAGCCCGTAAGCCACAGCGACGGCTCCGGCTTCGGTCGGTGTCATGATGCCGCCGTAAACTCCCACGAAGATGATAATGGGCATGAACAGTGCAACGAGACCCCGGGAGGACGTTTTACCGACTTTCTTAAAATAGAGGAGGGCATTGAAATCGCCCGTCTCCTGTACTTCCTGGTGAGCGTAGAAGATGCGGTTGTAAACGCAATAGAAAATAGTCAGGAGCACCCCGGGAATGGCTGTAGCCAGCCACACATCCCCGACGGGCAGGCCGACGGCCAGAGCGTAAACCACGCCCGGAATGCTGGGGGGGATAAGAATGCCCAGAAATCCGGAAGCGGCGATCAAGGCGGTGGCATATTTCTTGTCATAACCCGCTTTCTCCATTTCGGGCAGCATCATGCCGCCGATGGCGCTGACGGTGGCCACGGAGGAACCCGAAATCGTGCCGAACATAGCCGAGGTGATGACGGTAGTAGCGCCGATGCTGCCTTTCATCCGCCCCGTCAGAGCCCGCACCCACCCGATCAATGCAGTGGTGATGCCGCCCAGGGCCATGATATCTCCCGAGTAGATGAAGGCGGGGATGGCCAGAAATGCAAAAGAATCGACGCTATTGAATATTCTGGCCGGAATAATCGTCAGCGGGATATCTCCCAGCAGCATGCAGAGGATGCCGGCCAATCCGGCGCTAAAGGGTATGGGAATGCGCAGGACAGCCAGAAGCACAAATAATAAAATAAACATTCCTACGAGATACATGATGTTTTTTCTCCGTCTGCAAACTCATACCCCATGGGGCCCTGGCCGGACAGGTTGAGGACAATCAGGGCTACACTGTGCAGGATACTCAGGGCAAGACCCAGGAACATCGATCCGGTGACGACCCAGAGCGGCATCAACATCGCGGTGGAAACCTGCCCCATCCGGAACTGATCCACAACCAGCCAGTAGGTTTCATAGGCCACTAGAGACAGGCAGATGATGGTGCCCACGTCGCGCACGACATTCATGAAGATGCCGGCCTTGATTTTTCCTGGTTGGTTCTTGATAAAACGATCAATGGCCAGCTCGGTAAAATTAATTTCGATATGCCCGCGTTGGGCTGTGGCAATGGCGGCGCCTAGGAAGGTGCAGCACACGAACAGGTAGCGGCACAGTTCCTCGGAAAAGGAGAGAGGAATTTCCAGTATATACCGGCAAATCACCTGTAGGATCATCACAATCAGCATCAGCACGAAAAGCGGCACGGTAACCCAGTACTCGATCCCCCGCAGGGCATTGACAAATTTATCCAGTATTTTAATCATTTGATGGTTCCTTTGTTGCTTTTTTAGCGGAGGGGCAAGCGGGTTTTCTTCGCCGCCTCCCCTCCGTTAAAAGCACTTGGCAGTTTTTGGCTATTTTTTCCCGGCAGCTTCCTTCCTGACTCTCTCCATCACTTCCTTGGTATACGTCTTTTCATACTTCGCATCAGCCCAGATCTTGGCCGCAACCTCCTTCAGGTCGTTTACCAATTCGGGGGTGGGTTCTATCACCTGCATGCCGGTCTTGGCCATGGCCGCATAGTCTTTGCTGACATTTTCGCGGTTCACTTTGACCTGGATGTCGGCTGCCTTCTTGGCGGCGGCGGCGACTATCTTCTGCTGATCCGGGGTCAGCTTGTCCCAGGACTTTTTAGACATACACATTTCCATAGCGGAATAAATCTGCTGCGCTTTGGTGGCATATTTCTGGAACTGGTACAGACCCAAGTCATAAGTGATGATGGCGCCATTGTCCTGACCATCGACGGTTCCCTGCTGCAGGGCGGTGGTCAGTTCGGTAATGGCCATGGGGGTGGGAAGCACGCCCAGCGCTTTATAGAAATCGATATACATGGGCACTTCCGGGACTCTCAGCTTCAAGCCTTTGAAATCTTCACCTTTGGTAATGGGTCGTTTGGAATTGGTCAGCCCGCGGTAATCGTTTTCACCGATGCCGAGCACCTTGACGCCTTTGCCATCCATATATTTAGTAACATACTGTCCGATCCAGCCATTGCGGTATTTTGCATCAACCTCGGCATAGTTTTTAAAAAGGTAGGGCAGGTTTACGAACCCCAACTCGGGATAGACGGCCGCCAGACCGATGTCGGAACTCCAGGCCATATCCAGATCGCCGCGCACGACGGCTTCCACCATCTGGCGCTCTCCGCCCATGACGCCGCCGCCGTGGATGGTTACTTTAACAGCGCCGTTTGTCTTAGACTCGATATCCTGTTTAAATGTTTTCGCAGCCACAGAATAGGAATGAGTGGGTGATACAGTAAAACCGATACGAATGGTCGTGGCGGCGTTTACATCCCCTGGCTTGGCTCCGGTGATGCATACGGCAAAAGCCAGTACCAGCATAATCACGAATGTTTTCATTTTGTTACTTTTCAAAATATGGCCCTCCTAACAGTTTTTTAATGGTTCGGCGAAATGGCTGGATCGTCTGAGATTTAGATGCCTGCCGTTGCCGTAATGCGACTCTTTCCGGCAGATGCAGGAGAGAATCAAAACTTGCGCTACCTCTGAGGCTCATCCATGATGATGACTTCTGCTTCTTTCTTGATGCAAATACTTGGCGGCGTCGACCGGTCAAGGGATAAAATAGTTTAAATACCGATTGACGGATAAAAACCGTAAACTAACAATCAATTTAATACAATGTTAAAGATATAATACATTTATACTATATACGATATCATATATCTAAAGATATTGAGCGAGATGAGATTTCAGGTTGGCTTTTTGATTATTCAGTCCCAGCTTGTTCCTAAGCCGGTACCGATGCACATCAATTGCGCTTTTGGATACATTCATGATGTCAGCGATCTCTTTACTGTTTCTACCTTCTTTGATAAAGTTGGCAATCTGAATTTCTTTAGGCGTGAGATTCATATATTTCGAAGACAACTTACGTGAAAATGGAGCGATAATATCTTTCAGGTTTGATTCAAGGATGCCGAGATAAGCCAAAGATTTTGGATCCACTTTGCCATTTCGAGTTCTTTCCACATAGGGGAGGACGAATTCTTTCACATTTGTGAGCACCTTTTCCTCGAGTTCTTCCCGATCATTTTCACGTTGCTTCAGCAGGACTCTCAATGCTGTGTTCAATTCCTCGAGGTTGAGCGTTTTGATCCTCAATTCTTGTTCTCTATTTTTAAGTCCTTGTTCCGCCTCTTTCCAGGCAGTGATGTCTGTGAATGAGACAACGCTCTTTTTTGTTCCTGGAATTATATCGGCGGTCAGGAACATATTTCTGATTTTCCCCTTGCTGTCAATTAATTCGTGTTCAAAATTCCGGGGTGCGGCATGGGGATCGAGTCGTCTGAGCCGATGGGTCTTTTTCATGCGTGCGAGATCCTTCTTAGGGATATACTCTGGCCACTTTCTTTTCCCTTCCCACTCTGTCCTGCGATATCCGGTCATATTTTCGAATTCAGAATTAAGCAGTGATATGGTCATGTCATCTTCTACAATAATAGTTGCCGTTCCCGTTGTTTCAAAGATGGCGCGATAGAGATTTTCGGATTCCTGTAACTTGCTCTTAACGATCTTTCGCTCCGTAATGTTCATGAAATTTCCAAGGATCGCCGGTTTTCCCTGAAAGATAGTGCTGGTGACAGTTTCCATCACCCAGCAAATATCCCCTTGCTTCGTGACAATCCTGAATTCATAAGGAGACAAATGCCTACCTTTCAGCATGTCCCGGGCATTTCTTTTTACGTTTTCCAGATCTTCGGGAAAGATAAGACTGTCCGATCTTTTGCCGATCAGTTCCTCTAAACCATAGCCAGTAAATGATGCCATAAGGGGATTGACGGCCTGGAAAGTTCCCTCCCGGGAAACATAAATGCCGGCAAGTGAGCTTTCCCAGATCGTTTTGAAATTATGTGCATTTTCCTCCAATGAGAGATTCATCGTTTTCATTCGGTGGCTTTCTTCTTCAGAAGAGATATCGTCTTGATGTATAACTTTTTTTTGCATGGCATCTGTTTTCTTCACCGCGGTTTGAACGCTGGAATTTTCGTCGGGAGAAAGCATCAGTAGATCCTTGGTAGAAAATCGGGAGAGGGAGCGGATGAGAGTCTCGATATTGCCGCTTTGCTGAAGAAAGTCCAGTCGTCCGATGGTAGCAATGACTCGTTGATTTATTTTATTGTGATTTCTGTGATTCTCGACAAGTTGAAGATAGGCGTTGCGGCCTGATTTTTTTATTCGCGCAAACATAATATTCTCCTTAAAGGACACTCCATATTTTCAAGATATCTCTTAAATGTCAAGTAATATGTGACTTATTTATGGCACTACTTAAAAAAAAGAAAATGAAATCGATCCTATCAGCCCCGGGGTGTTTCCGGTGGGAAGAATCAACTGATCCTTTTCTGAAGGGATAGCGAGAAGTCATATAAAAGGAAAATGGATAATGATTTCTTATGTTGCCGTTTACACGAGGTTTACCTTTCAACCAATAGCGGTGATCCGAGGTTGGCTCATTTTTTTGCTAACATTAATGTTCTCGTTATGTTGAACGTATTCATTGTGGTCCGATCTTCGTCCGGGAACATAAAGATCTTATTCCGAGTATTCATATAATTTAGAATAATTATAAACATATTCAATATAATAAATCGTATTTGATGGCACTACATTTTTGAATATCTGATTGGAGCCTGATTTAAGTGTGGCATCTGGATTGCTTATTGCTGTTGCTGTTGAATGATTGCTTTCCCTTGACTATGAGAAATAACTTTGCGTTGAGGATCAACTGAGTTTGAGTTGAAAGAATTGAGATGGCCCGGTGGCCCTTTTGAATAGAAATAATCAGATTGTTTCCAACGGAACATCAAATGGCGTAAAAATATAAAGCGAATAAGCATACAGGGGGATTTAACTGGCTGATTATTTGGCATATTCATATCATCAGTTTATGTTGCTTTATGCTATGAATTATACTCATAACCTTAAGGTTATAGGTTAAAATTCTATCCCGCTGCCAAAATAAGAAAAGGGCTGGAATTCATATTCCAGCCCTTTTTCAATTATACCTGAGCCACTTTACGAACATCAAAACTGATAACGAAGCCCGACCGCGAGACCGTGGGTTCGCAGGGGGCATTCAATATCATTGACGGCGATTCCCGCCGGTATAATATCCATATACATGTTTCCCGGAGAGGATCCCACCCTGCCAAGGTCGAAATAGCGGTAGGCGATATCCAGGCTGAAATGCTCCGTCAGAACGATGCCTGTGCCGGCTGCCAGCATGTAAGCAAAATTGGTCCTGTCTCCGGCCGGCATGATGCTGATTTTGTGTGCACCCTGATTATCGGGGAACAGAAAAGTCATCTCTCCCAGCCTGTTATAGGCAAAACCTGCGCCGCCCCCCAGATAGGGTTGGAAGCGCCACAATTTCTTCCCGGGCAAAAAACCGTTAATATCGACAAAAACATTCAGCATTCCGGCAAGAGAATCAGCCTTTGCCGAAACAGGCTGGTTTGAACCCACGGACAGAAAGTTCGCATTGCCGTCGTAATTCATCTGAAAGCGGTAGGTGAGGGCCAGATCGACCCGCAGCCAGGGCAGAAGTTGGCGGCCAAAGGCTGCTTCCGCCAGCGGGAAATTACCGAAATCACCGTAGGCACCGATCGGCAACCCGTCATTGCCGACAGCACATCCAAACAGTGCGGGCGGGCTGATTGCCGAGCAATTCACATCGGACATATTGGCCGTCCGTGATTTTTCATAGCCGACGGTGCCGCGTACATACCAGCCTCCGGTCATCGCGGAGCCGGGAAGTGCAAAAACGGATAGACAGAAGACCACCCCTGCGATTAGAAATTTTACGGATATTTTATTCATTTTCATAAACGCCAAAAGGATCCTTCCTCAGTATTCAGTGTTGTCAGCAAGTGCGAGTTAACCGTATGCATTTGGTCAGGCGTAATAATGGGTCCTCTCATGACTCTGAAACATCTGTCAGTCATGCTTTCTGTGGTGTCTTAGTGGTTATAATGCAGCCTGATATGGCACAGGCCGTTTTTAACGCGCGATTCCACTTTATCCGCATTTTCGTGAATCAAAAACAATGAAAGCCGGGAAACACCTTCAGGAGACAAGAGTACCTCGTCTTCCGTTGGTTTGACGTCGGTAAACACCATCGGTGTTCCGTTATACGTCATTTCTACGTCGAGGTTGAATTCGTCGAACGAGACGACAACCTGGATCGGGCCCTGAACGGCGGCCCTGGCTTCGGCCGTTTCAAATGTTTCGTTAATGGCAGTGGCGGCCCGGCCGATCACGTCCGGCATTGCACCCCAGAGCCCCCCCTGTTTCTGCATAAAGGTAAAGACCTTGTCGGACGAATCAACGCCCGGTACCAGTTCAATCTGCGCGGTCTTGGAAATGCCGATCCTCATGAGCAGGTTCAGAACAATGGCGGTCAACGTGGCCAGCGAAAGGGAAGACTGGAAAAAAGGCCTGATTGCCCCGGGGAGATCGTTATACAATCCCGGAATAAAATCCACGCTGAGGCCGAAGACGATGGATGTTCCGATGACAAAGGTTTTTCTGGCATCGATCATGCGCGAAAGCATGATCTGGATGCCGGCAAGGACCATGAAGCTGACGGCAAAAACGAGGCTTGCGCCCATGACCGGTGTCGGCATAATGACAAATATCGCGGCGATCTTCGGCATGAAGGCGAGGATGATCAGAATGGCTCCGGTTGCATAAGCGATTGTCCGGCTGGTTGCGCCCGATGCGATCGACAGACCGATATTGCTTGATGAAGGAGACTGGCCCAGTGCCCCGGTCAGACCGGATATAATGTTGCCGGATGCGCAGGCCAGAATGCCCTTGCTGATGGAGGTCATATCCGGCCGTTTCCAGCCGGCATCATTGATCTTCTGGCAGGTGGTCAGATCGCCCATGGTTTTTAGCGCGGAGGACAGTGCGGCGACAATGAAAGGAATAATCAATGCCGTGCTGAAGGATAAGCCATAGGAGCCCGGCGCGGGCCATGAAATCCAGGGGGAGTCGCCGAAGTGTCGGAACTGATCGGGTCCGAGTACCCCGAGAAGCAAAGCCAGCGTGTAGCCGATGGCCATACCGATCAGCACCGAATAGAGGCGAAGCTTTCCCTTCCCCCAGACCGTCAGCGCCATCATGGCAATCAGCGTTACGATGGCGATGGCCGCCTCCGTCGGGTCAGGCGTGGCATGGAGGGCATCCACGCCGACAAATCTTTTCATGGCAAACGGGATGACTTCAACACCAACCATGGTAACGATCGTGCCGGTTACTTCTGCAGGAAAGAAAGCCCGCATCCTGGCGGCGATGCGCGAAAAAAAGGCCTCGAATGTGCCCGCGACAAGTGTCATGCCGAAGATGAGGGGAAGCCCGCCGGTTTTTCCGGCCAGAATGGAAGCGGAAAGAAAAGCGGGACCGTTTAGCAGCGGACACAGGTAACCGGAACCGATGGGACCCCTGTTCAAACCCTGGAGGATTGTAGCAATGCCGGACACGAGCATAGCCATGGAGATGAGGTGCCGTGCATCATGGCTGGTTCCGCCAATGGCGTCGACAACGAGCACTGGAAAGACAAAAGCGATCGTTACCAAAAATATGTGTTGAATCCCGAGCAGCAGAAGCGGGCCTATTCCGGGGCTTTCATCGACGTCGTAAATCAGGTTTGCCGGCTTGGTTCGCGATGTCATGGCTGAATCCTAGATACTTCCTTTTATTTTGGAGCAGGATATTCTGTTTTGCACGAGACACTTATAAGAGAAACAAAATATTCGTGTCAGCGGATGACGCCGCCAAAATGCACAACGCCGATATCGCCTATCGAAAAACCGCTTGAGCCGCTTTCCGCCGCGGAAATTTGATGTACGGGCTGACCTTGGAATTAATATTCCTGCCTGTGCCATCGTAGTTGAGCGTCACGATGGGAACACCGGTATACTCCTCAATGCGCGCCGCCATGGCTTCGGTGACCAGGCCGGCGCAACAGAAAGCGGGATTGGTCTGCACAAAAAGCGAAATATCCGGATAATGCTGTATCAGCGCCGAAATCTTCAGCAGGTTGTCGGTGGATTCACCGAAGTGCTGGACAGTGACGTCAAAGTGGTCGTAGATTTTTTTGTAGTCAATAGCGCTGCCCAGCGTCGGTTCATTCAGGACCTCATTGAATATCCTGTAGTAGCTTTTCTCCAGCTGGTTGACGAGTGCGATCAGTGTTTTGGTGAAGATGACGTCCATGAACTCGCCTTCCAGAAACCAGCGCCGCATGTAAGGGCTGGCAACGAGCTTGGCAAATTCGTTAAAGGGGGTCGTAATGACTTCACCGCCATAGTCCTCGATGCAGTGGATCAGGTCCTGATTGAACACGTCGTTGTCCCGCGCGTACATATCGCCGAAAATGGCGACTTTCGGCCGGCGCCCGGGCACCGTCTCAATCTTTTTGAAAAGATTCATCACTTTGGTCAAGTCGTCATCCTTGCTGCGGCCGCCCAGAAGTGTGTTGTAAAGAATGGTCAGTGACTGAGCGATGACCTTATCCGTCACGCCTTTTTCCTTCTCATAGGGACGAATCTTGCATCCGATTTTGCGCAGCATGCCGCCGAACATATGCGCGAAATACGCTTCGATGGAGGCCTGCATCGAAATTTCACTGAGCGACAGGCTGCCGATATAGACGTCCACGTGTTCCATCCCATGGCCCGCCGCTTCCATGATGCCTTTGATGAACTCCGGGTACAGCCGGATATTGCAGGCAACGTGGCTGTCAAAAATCCAGCCGACGGTCTGGGCGGGGTCCAGAAGGTTATCCTCAATATAGTCCATATAACTCTGTGCAATCAGGTTGACGGGCAGACATTGGCCGGTATTGGTGCGCAGCCCGCGCTGAATGACTTTTTCCGTGAGCGGCACCATGCGCGCGTCGACCCCTTCCTTGAGAAAAACCGCTTCGAGCAGCTTCGAGTTGATGGGATCAAAACACGGAAAGAGCAGTGTCTTGTCTTTGATTTTCGAGATACCTGAGGAATTTAACGGCAGCAGACGCGATGAAACGAGGCGCAGCTCTTTGTTCCGGTGATGATTGCTAAAGGAACGCACCGCCGCTTCGATGCGGGTTTCGTAGCCCACGTTGGAATCATGTTCATCGAGTTCCAGAATTAAATAGGGTTTGCCGTATTTGTCCATGATCCGTTTGAAGTATTCCAGGGTAAAGGAATCGGGGCTGCATTTGAACGAGGTCACGTAAACGGGATATAAACCCGGCGTATGGGCGATATAGAGAGCGGCCGCAAGAATCCTCGCGGCATACGTCCAGTGGATTCTTTTGAGCAGGGGTTCAATTTCGGAGAGGTCCTTCTGTTCCGCGGGCAGCATGTCCTGATAAAAAGTTTTAATGCCCAGCGCACAGAAGATGTCCGGAATGCCTTTGTTCATGGAACTTTGCATGATGGCGTAAGGCCGCCCCAGGAGCGCCACGCTGATGGTGTCATCTGCGGGTTTTTCTCGTTCGTAGACATTGAGCAGATTCGCACGGCCTTCATTATAAAAAGCCAGCGCCGCTTCATAGGCATTGTAGATTTCCCAGTAACCGGTGTCCAGGATCGACTTCAGGATTGAAAAGAGTTCGATACGCGATTGAAAGGAGTGATGATCAATAACCGGCATGATGGCCTTATTTTTAAGCCGCATACTTTTCATACCTGCGGAGAGGGTCGCCGCAAACTGGGTATAATAGCAGTAATAGCGGTAGTCCTCGTCTTTTTGTTTGGCGGCTTCCAGATAAAATGGCAGAAAAATGTAATCACACTTGTCCACCAGATACTGCACGTGACCGAAGAAGGCGTTCATCGGTGCGCAGAATTCAGCACCGGCCAGTTTCTTGCCGGTTTTGATCGCATTCTTGAATCCCTCCGATGTAACGGTTTCCACGCCGAGGGTGGCAAAGAAATGCTTCCAGAGCGGCATTTCCTCTGCCAGATACAGTGCGTTGGGAATACCGATTTTGACGGGCTTCTTGAACGTGGTGCGCTTTTTCGCCAGCGGGAATACTTTGTTTCTCTCTTTGATCAGATCGTACTGCTTTTTGGAGGTGCCGACGTAGTGTTTGGTGTCGTAGTCCCGGCCGCAAAGAAATCCAAAGGCCACGGTTTCTTTCTGCACCGTGACTTTATTAATCTTGCAGTTGTTATGACACAATTCGCAAACTTCATTTTCCACGGGAATATCTTCGCGGCAAAGACCCAAGCCGCGGAAGGCGGAGTTCCGTACGGCATTTTCAGCGAGAATCAGTGCGCTGCCCAAAGCGCCCGTCAAATGGCAGAACTGAGAGACGAAGATGGGCTTTTTAAGACGGTGTTCGAAGGCTGCAACCAGCGCCCGGTTGCGGGCGGTGGCTCCCTGAAAGCAGATGCTTTGCCCGATGCTGGCTTCCACTGCGACCTTGGCGAGATAATTTTCGCATACGGAATGCAGAACACTGGCCAGCACTTCGTCGACGGAATACCCTTCCGTCAGATAGTTGTTAATATCGCGCTCCATGAAAACGGTGCAGCGGTCACTGGAAATCGGGGAAGGGGTGTTCATGGCGCGTGCCGAGTAATCAGCCAGCGCGACGCTGAGTTTGTTGGCCTGTTCTTCTATGAAGCTGCCGGTGCCTGCAGCGCAGACATTGTTCATCACGGAGGAGGTGACCATGCCGTTCTTCATCGTTGTGAACTTGGCGTCCTGGCCTCCGATCTCGATAATGGTATCCGCGTCATTGTTGAGTTCAAAGGCGGCGCGCGCGTGCGCCGTGATTTCGTCGATGATCAGGTCGGCGTTGATGATGCGGCCGATAAATTTGCGGCCTGATCCGGTTGTACCGACGCCGTCGAAAATAAATGTGCAGGACTGACTGTGAGCGATATTGTCAATGGCCTCGAAAAGCGCCTGAACGGCTTTGACGGGCTGCCCCGCCGTCTGTGTATAAAGGCCGACCAGAACTTCGTTCTGACCATTGATTAAAACGGCTTTTGTGCTGGTCGATCCGACGTCAATGCCGAGGTAAACCTCCTGTTTTTTTTGCAGAGGCCGGTAAATATCCACTTCAATCGCGGCGGCAGCGTTTCTAGGCTCAAATAAGTAGCTCATGCGCGAGGAAAAATCCGGGTAGCTCGAAAGCGAGAGCTGTAAAGGCGGATAGCCGTAAATCTTTTCCTTATTTTCCTGCACGAAAAGATCATCCCAATTTTTGGCGCCAAGCCGCTCAAGTTCGGAATCTTCGAGATGGAGGAGAGCGGCGCCGATTGCGCCATAGAGGTGACTGTGTTCGCTGATAATGGGTTCTACTCCCAGGAGGTTCCGAAAATGCTTGATCACGGCGGCATTCATGGACACACCGCCCGCCAGAACGAGCGGTGGGTAAATATTCGAATCGGGAATCAGAGCGTCGATGACGTTTTTGGCCAAGCCTTCGCAGAGTCCGTCGCTGATCTGGCCGATCGAATAGCCTTCCTGCTGGGCATGAATCAGATCCGTTTTGGCAAACACGGCGCAGCGCGTGGCAATCTTTGGGGTATTACCCGAATTGCAGAAGGCCACCGTGCTCAGGGTTTCAATGCTCCGGAGATTGAGCCGTTTGGCTTGCTGATCGAGAAAGCTTCCGGTCCCGGCGGCGCAGGACGAATTGGATCGGAATCGTTCATAGTCGCCTTCCTTATTGAAGGTAATCAAACCGAAATTTTCGCCGCCGATGAACAAAATGCTGCCGACGGCCTCATGATACCGCTTTACCGCGGCGATCATGGCAATCTGCGCATCATAACGCGGTACGCCCTGCAGGATATCCGGGCCCGACTGGGTCATCGCGATGCCGCCTATCTGATCAATATCGATTCTGCGCAAGATCTCCCGCAGGGTATCGGCAATGGCACCCCGATGGAACTCATAGAACGTGTTGACAACCATTCCCTTTTCATCAATGAGAACTACGGAGAGGGCGACGGAACCGATATCTATTCCAATAATGTTCAGCATTGTGACATCCAATCGAGTAACCGGTAAGCGTTAGAAGAGTTCATCTGGTTGCTGAGTATAGCCTTTTCTTTCTACAGTGCTAAATCAGTTAAATGTCTTTGTTTAATCCAAACAGGATCAACTCTTTGCGCGGGAGCTTAACACACGCCTTTTAAATTATCAGCGAAATTATTTTCGAGACAAAAAAATCCCTATGGCCGGGCAGACCATAGGGATTCGGTTTAACGATTAAACGTTACGACTTAGAAATAGTATTTGATACCAGCGCCGACGTTGATGCCGTGCAGCTTAATATCGACTTCGACGGGAGAACCGTCAACGGAGTTATTGTCGGAGATGTAGTTGTAGCCCACTTCAAAGTTGAAGCCGACTTCCTTCAAAGACGGGAAGTTCCATTCAGCACCCACCAGGCCGCCAAGTTCCCAGAATTTTCCGTCAAGGCCGCTCGTTGTTTTCGCACTGTATTTGCCGTAACCGCCTTTCAAGCCGGCATAGAAGCGGCTGTTTTCCCTCACGACGAAGGCAAACATCGGTTTCAATTCGAGCATCCACAGATCCGCACTTAAATCACTGGTACCGCCGGTAACGGAAAGTTTTGCGGCGCCGTAAAAGCCGTTGACTTCCAAACCACCGGCCATATTTCCGAAGCCATACCAGCCGCGTACAGACGCGCCATTCAGAATGTTGCCGGAGATCAAGCCCTGATAGCCGACGCCGACCTTGAAGTTATCCGCCGCAAAAGAAGGAGCAGCACACAGACAAATCACCGTAGCCATGACAGCTACATAACCCAAAATTCTTCTCTTCATAATTTTCCTCCTAAAGATGTTTGATATAGACTAAGGCGTTTATTCACCATAAATAAACATCCTTTAATCTCTGCTACCGGTGGTACCCATAAATAATCTCAATGAGAGTGTTACTGTCGCTCGTACAATAAAATATGAGCTCACAGATGTCAATAGAAAAATTTTGACCGTCATTCAAAAGATTGATGTAAGAGATTAATAATAATAGTAATTTATATAAAATGAAATAATTCTCTAAGCGTTGTAGCGAAAATTCAAGCGGATGTATGTTTTAGGAGCGCAGAAGTTCTTTACGCTTCCTCAGTCGATTGCGGCACGCCGACCTGTTCAACATGACGGGTTGATCCGCCCTGAGAACGGAAGGCCGGTAAGATAATCTTTTTTCCGGTGCTTAGTCTTTAGTAATGCTGCAAAACGGCCTTCAAAAGCGAAGCGCTGTGTCCCAGTTGAATGTGGGCTTCTTCTCTGGTGATGCTACGGTTTTCCGCCCGCAGTTTATAGCCGAGCTTACGGCTCAAATTGGCAATCCGCGCAATTTCAGAGGCCAGGTCCGCTTCGAAATTGTCATGCGTCAATTGAATGGCGTACACGTGCCGAATGATTTTTTGCGGCTCATCCAGGATCGTCTCTTCCACGATTCCGTCATCAATGGCGTGCCAGGATTTGCTGAAATCATCATGGGGGATGTTATGCAGCGGTTGAGAGAGATCGGCGATATAATGCGCGCAATAGGCCAGATGATACTGGGCATATTTTCCTGCACGAAGGTCTTTTCCATAGGCGCGCAGGGAAGCGATAATTGCGCCATAGAGGTGTCCCTCCGAATCCAAGAGCTTGTTTCGTTCGTTATATCTGCCGATTTGCGCCAGCACCATCTGGGGTGTGACCTCAGCCTCAGCATTGTTGTTATACCAGTGGTTGTAGGATTCAATATTGCCGGCTTTGATTTTGGCGAGATCAGGACCGGCGGCATTGTACCACGACGTGAGCCCCGCGACTTTAGCCACAGCCAGATGGGTCTTGTCATACCAGGCGTGAGCTTGCAGGGAAATGATCACCAGTCCACAAACGATAAATGTTTTGAGCAGTCTTATCTTCATGATTGTCCTTTGCGCGTGTTATTCGTTTCTCTTATTTCATCCGGCCAAACAGAATGCTCCCCACGATCAGCATGGCAGCGGCGAATAGTGCGATGATCGTCAGGTCGACATAAAAAGGATACTGGTTCACCCCGAGAAGTGCACCGCGGACCCCGTCGACGGTATAACTGAGGGGATTGAGTTTCACCAGCTCGTGCAGCCACGCCGGAAGTTTTTCATCCACCGGAAAGAGGGCGCCGGACAGGAAAAAAAGCGGAAAAATCAAAAAGGCGGAAATGACCTGAAATCCTTCCAGGCTCTCGAGCAGTGATCCCAGTGCCAGCCCCAATGAGACCAGAGCAATCGACGTGATAATCAAAATCAACAGGGCTTGCGGAATGCCCCAGGGATTAACAGACGGAAAGAGAAAACAAAAAACAAAGAGGATGATGACCTGTAAAAAAACATCAGTGCAGCCGCCGAGCACCTTCCCGAAAAAGATGCTGATCCGTGTCACAGGCGCAACCAGCACGGCTTTAAGCACGTCGAGCTTCCGGTCCCAGATGATATACAGACCAAAAAAGACGGAGCCGAAAATAACGGTCATCGTCAGGATCCCCGGATAGATGTAATCGCGATAATTGACATTGCCTACGGAAAGGCTGGCACCGATACCGCTGCCGAACAAAAAAAGCCACATCATCGGCTGGACGACACTCGAGACAATCCGGCTCTTTTCGCGCCAGAAGACTTTGAACTCCCGCCACCATACCGCAGAGATACCGAGCAGTTCCTTGCGAAGGATATCGGAATTCATTGCTTCATTTCCCTCTTTGTCTATAACGGGCGATGGTTTCCACCCAGCCGCCGCCGTTTTCGACGGCGTCCTCGCGAATATCTCGACCGGTCAGTTTGATAAAAACATCACTTAATGTGGGCTTTCTCACTTCAACGCTCGCCACATCCGGAATCAGAGACAGAAGTTCGGCAAGATGCAGATGCGCCGATTTCATGGTGATTTCCATCGTGTCATCCGAGATTTTTACGGCCGAGACATAAGGCAGTGAGCGGATCCGGTCTCGCGGCGGCCGCGGTGCGGTAACAACGACAATGTCACCCCCCAGTGTGTCGATCATGTTTTCCGGGGTGTCGAGTGCGATGATCCGGCCGGCATCGATGATGCCGATGCGATCGCACATCGCTTCAGCTTCTTCCATGTAGTGAGTGGTGAGAACGACGGTGGTTTCTTCTTTCTCGGCCATTTTGCGAATATAGTCCCAGGTGCGGGCGCGGGTCTGGGGATCGAGCCCCAGGGTCGGTTCATCGAGAAATAAAACAGCCGGTCGGTGCAGAAGGCCGCGGGCCAGTTCCAACCGGCGTCTCATGCCGCCGGAGTAAGTTTTCGTCAGGTCGTCGGCACGTTCCCGGAGATCGACGAGCGTAAGCATTTCTTCAATCCAAGTGTTGCGGACCCGGGCCGGAATCCCGTAAAGACGGGCATGCAGCTGCAAATTTTCACGGCCCGTGAGAATCGTGTCCAGTGTCGGGTCCTGAAAGACAATGCCGACCCTGCGCCGGACATGCGTGGGATGTTTGGCGATGTCAAAACCGGCGATGATCCCCTGGCCCGACGTCGGTCGAATGATGGTACAGAGCATTCCGATGGTCGTGGTTTTGCCCGCGCCATTCGGGCCCAGAAGTCCGAAGATTTCACCTTTTTCAATATTGAGATCAATGCCGCGCACGGCCTCTATTCTACCGAATGTTTTTGTGAGCGACCGTGTTTCGATAATGGCCATAGATTTAAAATCCAAATTCCTCTTACTCGAAATTGATCGCGCCCGGCCACAAATAGTAAAAGCCCGCCCGCACTTTTAATATTTCCGGAAGATCGATATTGACCAGGGAAATATTGGCGGCGTCCGGAGCGGACGCGCGATAATAGTTGTCCTCGGGGACGTCATTGCGCCGGTAGACGATGACGCGCGCGTCATCGGCAAGTCCGGCAATCTTTCGGGTCTCTTTAACCGCATCCCGAATATAGCCGATTTTATCAATGAGCTTCAAACGCAATGCGTCATCGGCGACAAACACGCGGGCCGTGGATACTTCTTTTAGAGCCTTTTCGTCAAGCTTGCGGTGTTTTTGCACCAGCCCAATGAACCGGTTGCCGAAAGTCTCGACGGTTTTCTGCATCAGCCTCTTTTCCTCGTCACTCGATTCCCGGAAAGGCGAGCCCATATCCTTATTTTCACCGAATTTATTGACTTCAACGCCCAGGCCGATTTTGTTCATCAGGCCTATGGCTTTCGGCCGCATGAAAATGACGCCGACGGAACCCGTCAAGGTCGTCGGATGAGCCATGATCAGGTCCGCGGGCAGTGACAGATAATAACCGCCGGAGGCGGCGAGATCCATCATGATCACGCCGACTTTGTTGCCGGTTTTCGTTTTGTACAGGAGGATCTCATGATAAATAAGATCACTGGCGGTAATCGTTCCGCCCGGCGAATTGACCTTCAACAAGACGGCTTTAATCTGCGGATCGTTCTGGGCTTTGTTCAGCTGAACGACTACTTGTTCAACCAGACTGGGCGACGTGGAAAACAGACCCTCTTTCGGCGCATCCGAAATCATCCCGCTGATCGGAATGATCAGGATTTTATCTTTCCCTTTTCCTTCCAATGTAAATTCGCGAAGGGGGTTGGGCGTCGTATCAAAAATATTCAGCCGCGGGGCCGAGCAGGCGGCAAGCAACAACAGCGAGCACAGGGCACTGAGGAAGAGTAATTTTTTCATAGGTGTTTCCTTTCTTTAAAGCACTTACTTCATTAGTTTCAGGAATAATTTTATCAAACCGCCCCTATCGGGGGCGGCACTATCGATCGGATCGGCAAGATTGCAACTGTGCAAAATACTTTTCGTGTGAGAAAACGTCTCAAAGCTGTAGCGGCCGTGATATCGGCCGAGCCCGCTCGATCCCAGGCCGCCGAAAGGCAGGTAGGGCGACACGATATGCATCAGGGTGTTATTGACCGCGCCGCCGCCGAACGATGTTTCACAAATAATTTTTCGACGGGCCGCCTTATCGTTGACGAACGCATACAAAGACAGCGGATGGGGCCGGGCATTGATCCGGTGAATGATTTCATCCAAATCCTTATAGGCGATGATGGGCAGAAGGGGCCCGAAAATTTCATCCTGCATGACCCCGTCATCCCAGTCCGCCGGATAAAGCAGTGTCGGTTCGATATAACGGTCGGCAGCGACCGTTTTGCCGCCGTAAATAATTTTGGATGGATCGATCAACGCGGTAAGGCGCCGGAAGTGTCGATCATTGATAATGCGGCAGTAGCGCGGGTGCTTTGAGGCATCTTCACCGTAAAATTTTATGATGATCTTGATCATTTCATCAATAAACGCATCCTTGACCGATTCGTGGACCAAAACGTAATCCGGCGCGATGCAGGTTTGCCCGGCGTTGAGGAATTTCCCCAAGCCGACCCGGCGGGCAGCCGTTCCCAGATTCGCGCTTTCGTGGACGATCGCCGGACTTTTGCCGCCCAGCTCGAGCGTAAGCGGTATCAGATTTTTGGCCGCAGCGGTCATGACGATCTTCCCTACCGCGACGCTGCCGGTAAAAAAAATATAGTCGAACGGCAGTTCGAGGAGTGCCTGTGTCTCCGATGCCGCGCCGCAAACCACATGAATGTAGCCGCGGGGAAAGGCCTGGTTGAAGATTCTTTCCATGACGGATGAAGTGTGGGCAGAAAGTTCCGACGGTTTGAGGATCGCCGTGTTGCCGGCGGCAATCGCTCCGATGAGCGGCATGAGGAGAAGCTGAAAAGGATAATTCCAGGGTGCGATGATGAGCGTCACCCCGTAGGGTTCTTTGTAGATATAACTGCGGGCGGGCTTCATGAAAAAAGGAGTGAAAACTCTTTCACGCGCCGCCCAGTCGCGGAGATGGCGAATGGTAAATTTGATTTCATGATAGAAGCCGGCAAGTTCCGTTGCAGAAGCATCTGTTTCTTCTTTATGCAAGTCGGCGTAAATAGCGGCAAGAATTTCTTTCTCGTTCGCTGCGATGACTTCCCTGAGCTTTTTGAGGGACGCAATACGGAAACCAATGTCGCGCGATTTTCCAGAGCGGAAAAAATTCTTTTGTTCCTGATAGAGATCGCTAAACATCAGGTTCTCCCTGCTGAATTTCGCCAAAAGGCTGCGTTAAGCCCGGCCATCACAAAATCAAAGCCAATTTAGTATATGCGCAAGGGGAATGGGTGTCAAGGAGATGGCAGCTAAATGCCGTATATTGAAGGTGGACAAAAAGATTTGATTCATGTAAATCAGCGCATCACGTAATCACAAGTATCAAAAAGCTTAAAGCCGGAAAGGCAAGCCATGGATATAGTGCACGCGGTCGTTTTGGGGTTGGTCCAGGGATTGGGAGAATTCCTGCCGATATCGAGTTCGGCGCATCTGGTTTTGGTTCCCTGGTTAATGGGCTGGGCGGATCCCGGCCTCACCTTTGATATCGCTTTGCACGTCGGAACGCTGATTGCCGTTGTGCTTTACTTCTGGAATGATTGGATCAACCTGTTGCATAGAGGGTTTACGAAACCCAAAGAGAGGGAAGGGAAACTTTTTTGGTATCTGGTCCTTGCGACCATCCCCGGTGCCCTCATTGGTTTCGGGCTGGAAAAGATTGCTGAAACAATTTTTCGCAATCCCGTTCTCATTGCCTGCATGCTGATCCTCCTGGGCGTCATTCTTTATTTGGCTGACCGGAAGGGCAAGAAACAAATTGATGTCCAGCATATTTCGCTCAAGACCAGTTTTCTGATCGGTCTTTCACAGGCTCTGGCGATTATTCCCGGCGTATCACGCTCGGGCGTGACGATGACAACAGCGCTCGCATTGGGAATGACCCGGGAAGGCGCAGCACGTTTTTCCTTTCTGCTTTCCGCGCCGATTATTCTGGGGGCTGCGCTGGTCAAGGTGCCGGCGCTGATCGCCAATCCGGCCATGATTGACGCCGGCTTTCTCACAGGCATGGCCGTTTCCTGCGTCTCCGGGCTCCTCGCCATCGGTTTTTTACTGCGCTACGTGCAAACCAGAACGTTTATGCCTTTTGTGATTTATCGTTTTGCGCTGGGTGCGCTGGTTCTGGGTTTTGCTTTTTACCGCTTCACGGCATAGCCGGTTTTAAAGTTTGTTTTGAATATCCTTTTCGTCTGGTGCCTGATCGTCCAGAACCGGTTCTTCGAGCAGATGACTGGGCAGGAAAAACCTATTGGCAATCAGCGTCGGGATAACAGCACTGGCAATTACCGCTCCGACAATCAATGAATACTGCGTCTGTGAAATGATGTTGTTGGAAAGGCCGTATAACGCTGAGATCGTTCCGAAGGTCAGGCCGGTACTCATCAGCAGGGTATAATACCATTTCTCCTTCTTATCCTCTCGAAAATGCCGAATGGCCGGATACAGGCCCAATATCTTGGAGGCGACTTTCCCGCCGAGCAGCAGAAGAAAAATAGCAAATCCGGACAATAGCGCCGGGATGGACACGAGCGCTCCTGCTCTGAGAAAATACAAAGGAGTCAAAAAGCCCACCGTCAGCGTCCTTAAGCGCCGGACAAAATGACCGTCCTGTTCCATCGTACGCGCCAAAACCATGCCCAGAACATATGCGGGTAGAACCGGTTCGCTTCCGGACCATGCGGCCAGGACGCCCATAGCCAATAGGATGAAGATAATCCATTTGGCCCGAATGGCTGCAGTTTTGTAAGCGAAACGTTTGATGAGGTAATCTGTCATCGGGCGCAGCGCAAAAATCATTACGATTGTTACCGCAATGAATATGACCGTTTTGTATGTGAAAGGCGCGAAGATCAATCCCAGGGCGATGACGGTTCCCAGGTCGTTTACGAAACAGGCTCCCAGGACGCCTTTTCCGAATTCAGTTTTATTGAAACCATATTCCAGCATAACCGCATAGACAACCGCCATGGAGGTGGTGGATAAGGCGATGCCGCACAGCAAACTGGCCTGAAGGTTCCAGCCGATGAGATAGTAGGCGATCAGAAAACAGCCGATGAACGGAGCCGAAAAGCCGATCATGCCGATGACGGAGACTTCCTTAATTTTTGTTTTCATGGCGTCGGGATTAAGCTCCGCGCCTGCGAGAAACGTCAGCAGAACAGCACCGACGCCGGTGCAGAATTTCATCCAGTCGGCATTGAGCGACAGGTTATCGAAATAGCCGAGCTGGAAGGCGGCAAAGCCGGCGACGGCGCCGACCATGATTTCCATGAGCGCGATTGATATTTTGAGACGATTGGCTAAAATGGTCGACAGGACGGCGGCAAAAAACCAGAATGCCGCGACAAGATAGATTTTTTCCATGCGATGACTCCTTATCGAGAAATGTGTCAGGAGTCATCAGCGGCAGAGGCGGTTAAAGGTGAACCCCATCACCTGCGCGAAAAAGAGGATTTCTTTATACGGCGGAAGCGACGTAACAAAAGAACGTTTCTATGTCAATGGATTATTTAATCATTGAAAAATCATAAAAATATCTTTCTTTTCTTCTTCGAAGGAAGATAGCCGGTCTTTGGATTATGAAAGTGTCACACTGCCCTGTTTAGCGGGCAGTGTGACACTTGATAGACATTGGCTATTTCATTGCCTGTTCCACAGCAACCGCGACAGCGACCGAAGCGCCCACCATGGGATTATTGCCCATGCCGATTAATCCCATCATTTCCACATGAGCGGGAACGGACGATGAACCGGCAAACTGCGCGTCGGAGTGCATGCGTCCCATCGTGTCGGTCATACCGTAGGATGCCGGCCCTGCGGCCACGTTGTCGGGATGAAGCGTTCTTCCTGTTCCGCCGCCGGATGCCACCGAGAAGAACTTCTTTCCTGCGAGCAGGCGTTCTTTTTTGTACACCCCCATGACCGGATGCTGGAAACGCGTCGGGTTGGTGGAATTCCCCGTAATGGCCACATCCACGCCTTCCAGGTGCATGATGGCCACACCCTCGCGCACATCATCCGCGCCGTAACAACGGACCGCTGCACGGTCACCCGTGGAATAAGCTTTTTCCTTCGCCACGGAGACCTTCCCCGTTTTATAGTCAAAAGCTGTTGCGACGTGGGTAAATCCATTGACACGCGCGATAATGTGAGCCGCGTCCTTTCCTAAACCATTCAGGATGACGCGCAGAGGTTTTTTTCGTGCCTTGTTGGCGGATTTGGCGAGGCCGATAGCGCCCTCCGCTGCGGCGAATGATTCGTGCCCCGCGCAGAAAGCGAAGCAGGTGGTTTCTTCGCGCAGAAGCATAGAGGCTAAATTCCCATGACCGATCCCTACCTGACGATCATCGGCGACAGAGCCGGGAATGCAGAACGACTGGAGCCCTTCGCCCAGCGTTTCGGCAATGTCGGCTGCATTTTTCTGCCCCTTCTTAATCGCGGCGGCAGCGCCCACCAGATAGGCCCATCCGGCGTTTTCAAATGAAATCGGCTGAATATCTTTTACAATTTTTCTGACATCAACGCCTTTCCCGATGCATACTTTTTCGGCTTCCTCTAAAGAGGAAATTCCGTATTTGGCGAGAAAAGGAGTGATCTGTTTGATTCTTCGTTCGTATCCTTCAAATAGTGCCATTTTCCTACTCCTTATCCTTTACGTGGGTTAATAATTTTTACGGCTTCGGCAAAGCGGCCGTATGTCCCGGTTGCTTTGGCCAGCGCGGCGGCCGGTTCCATTCCCTTGGCGATGTTATCCATCATGACGCCCAGCTGAACGAACTTGTAACCGATAATTTCGCTGTCGCTGTCGAGACCGATTTCAGTGACATAACCTTCAGCCATCTCCAGATACCGGGGACCTTTTTCCCTGGTGCCGTACATCGTGGCGATCACGCTCCTAAGGCCCTTGCCCAGATCTTCCAGACCCGCACCAATAGGAAGTCCGCCTTCAGAAAACGCGGTTTGTGTGCGGCCATAAACGATCTGGAGAAAGATTTCCCGCATGGCCACGTTTATCGCGTCACAGACGAGGTCGGAATTCAGTGCTTCCAGAATTGTTTTATGCGGCAAAATTTCTGCAGCCATTGCCGCGGAATGAGTCATTCCTGTGCAGCCGATACATTCCACCAGCGCTTCTTCGATGATGCCTTTTTTTACATTGAGCGTCAATTTGCAGGCGCCCTGCTGGGGGGCGCACCAGCCAACGCCGTGGGTGAGGCCGCTGATGTCTTTAATTTCTTTGACCTGAGTCCAGCCGCCCTCCTGAGGGATTGGAGCGGGGCCATTCTTGGCACCCTTGGCGACTACGCACATCTGTTCGACTTCATGAGTGTGTTCCATAAAAAAATCTCCTTCCAGTCATATTCTTTCCTTTCTTTAAAAAAGTTGTTGCTATTCTGATAAAGTACCAGATAGCTTTTCTATTTGAGCAATTACCCGGTTTATGTCATCCGTCTGCCCTTGCGTCCGGGAAAGCGGGGCTTCGATGGCCGCGAGTTCTTCATGCATATAGCTGGTCGCCTGGATGCGCATTGCGTCTATAGCATTATTGACGCTTTTTTCCCACTGATAGGCCAGACGCGACAGATTGATTTTTACTTCTTTCGGAACGCCTTTAATAAAATGCCGTTCGAATATCCGCCGGAACAGAAACATGGGAATCAGAAACCACAAGAGATCCAGGTGAACGTCGAAGGATTTGGTGAAGGCAATGCCCGGGTGGTCGGGTTCAACCACATCGATTTTCCAATCGACTCCCGCCAGCCTTAGAACCAGCACATTTTCAATATTGTCGCCAAGGAATTTGCAGAATGCCGAAAGTGATCGCGAAAAGCTCGCGTGGGCTTTTTTCTGCGTACCCAGAAAATTGACGTGTTCGGTTTTGGAAAGCCCGCCCATCTCATCAGAGAGCGTTTCAGACACCCAGGCCTCAGAACGCCGGGAGAGTTTCCAGGGATTGCCCTGCCGGGGCGGCATGTCTTCTTCCGGTCTGCTTTTAACCTTGTTAATGAGGGGCGCTAAGAACGGTTCCAGATAGGCTTCAATCAAGGGGCGGGTTTGCCGTTGGTGCTCACGGGAGATAATGCCCAGTGCGGCCAGTTGCTTTTCAAGAGACGCCATGGAAAAATTGTTTACGGCGGCGGAATGAAGATGGAGCAGATCTCGTATTGAGGGCAGGGACATTGGATTTGCAGAGGTCACAAAAAACTCCCACGGTTCTAACATGGATCGTAGGAGTCATCAGCAATTCGTGCGGTTAAAGGTGAACCCCATCGCCTGTTGTTATTTGATAACAGAATGTCGAAGGGCATGTCAAGTTTTTAGAGGTTAGTATAGAAGGATAAACTATCTGCACAGGGGAGGTGAGAAAAAAGAGCGCCGGTGAAAAACCGGCGCTCTTTGAATTAATGTGCGAAGAACTCTGCCTTATTATTTATACTCTGACACGTGCTTAGGTCGTGTGAACAGCAGAGCGATAATAAACCCGACAATCAGGCATCCGGCCGCCGTATAAAGAGACTGTTGTTTGTTGAATTCGGCGAACACAAAACCGCCGACAACACCCGCAACGCCCCACGCTGTCAGCAGGAAGCCATAAACTTTGCCGATGTTCGTCGGACCAAACGAGTCCGCGGCAAAAGACGGCATGACGGCGAAACCGCCGCCGAGGCAGGCCAGCAGATAACAGGCAATGATCGTGAAGATGAGTACGCTCGAGACCTGGGGAAGAAGGATGTAAAGAATCGCCTGGGTCAAAAACATGGTCATGTAAGTGCCCTTGCGGCCGATTTTGTCGGATACCGCCGCCCAGAAAAGACGGCCCAGACCGTTGAAAATGGAAGCCGTGGCCAGAACACCGCCGCCCAGAACAGCCAGTTTTGCCGGATCATCGATGCCTTGAGCCAATTTAATGACTTCCTGCGCCATGGGAGAGAGTTTGGATAAAAGCCCCATGCCGGCGGTAACATTTAAGAAAAGCATGAACCAGAGCATATACCACTGGCGGGTTTTCTTTGCTTCGGCCCAGCCGAAGGAATCCGCTGCACTGACTGTTGTTGCCGAAGGCTTAAAGCCCTTGGGAAGCCATCCTGCGGGCGGGTTTCTCAGAGTCAGAGCCGCAAGAGCACAAAGAACCAGATAAACAGCTCCCAGGATAAGAAACGCATTGGCTACGCCGACTTTAACGATTAGGCCGGGAATGATCATTCCGATGAAAAACGCGCCGAAACCGAATCCCATCACAGCCAGACCGGTGATCAAGCCCCGTTTATCCGGGAACCAGCGGATCAGTGTCGCGATTGGAACAACATAGGTCAGACCGTTTCCGACACCGGCGACCACGCCGTACCCGAAGAGAAGAAACCAGAAGTTTCCTGAATACAGGGCCACGCCACCCAGCAAAACGCCGATGCCGTATAAGCAGGCGCCGAGCGTCGCAACAAACTTGGGACCTTTCTTATCTACCAGCATGCCGCCGAATGCCGCGGAAATACCGATGACACCGATGATTAACATAAAGACACGAGATACGACTTTTACTTCCCAGCCATGCAGGGCCGCAATGGGTTTAACAAAGACTGACCAGGCGTAAACCGTGCCCAAAATCAGCATGATGATGACGCCCGCGAGGGCGAGAAACCATCGCTTACTCTCCAAATTCTCATTAGCCATACTTTACTTCCTCCCTTGCCTTTATGAATAAAGGCTGAATTTAGTTGGTGACTCTATAAAAACCTTCTTATAAGAATGATGAAGGGCTTTATTTTTCGATATAAAAAGATCAAAAATGACTGAGAGTCTTATACATAAAGAATATGCCCCTGACAAGGGGCATATTCAGTTTTTTAACATGTTTTATGTAGCATAATATTTTGCCGGCTTTCCGTGATCAAGCCGCTTCCAGCTTTACCGCGCAGACTTTATATTCCGGAATCTTACCCGTCGGATCAAGTGCCGGATTGGTCAGAGCATTTACGGGGGCATTTGCAAAATGGAAGTTCATGAAAATCGACCCCGGCGCACTTTTGGTCGTGACGAGGGCTTTTGCTTCGACCTGACCTCGTCTGGACGTGACCTTGACCAACTGTCCGTCGGAAATACCCAGCTGATCGGCATCATTCGGGTGGATTTCGACCAGACTTTCCGGATAACGTTCGGACGGTCCCTTGGCGCGGGTCGTCATCGTGCCGGTGTGGTAATGGTACAGGACGCGCCCCGTCGAGAGCAGGAATGGGTAATCTTTATCCGGTAATTCATTCGGCGGTATGGATTCAATGGCCGTGAAGAGTCCGAGGCCCCGCGAAAAACGGTCTTTATGAAGGAACTTCGTGCCCGGGTGATCCGGCGTCGGGCAGGGCCATTGCAGACCTTCCTTTTCCAGGCGTTGGTACGTGATCCCGGCGTAGCTTGGCGTTACGGTGATCACTTCATCGAAAATATCTTCAGCGGATGCGTAGGTCATCGGATAGCCCATTTTATCGGATAGGCCGCAGATGACTTCCCAGTCCGCTCTGGCCTCGCCCGGGGCGTCCAGAGCCTTGCGCACGCGCTGCACGCGCCGTTCCGTATTGGTGAAAGTTCCGTCTTTCTCGGCAAATGAGGTTACGGGCAGAACGACATCGGCAATTTGCGCTGTCTCGGTCATGAAGATATCCTGAACAATCATCAGATCCAGTTTTTTCAGTTCTTCCTTCACATGATGCAGATCAGGGTCGGACAGCAGCGGATTTTCGCCCATGATATAAAGTGCCTTGATGGCGCCGCTGCCGGCTGCGGACATGATCTCCATCAGCGTCAGACCGGGTTTGGCAGAAAGCTTCGCGCCCCAGACCTTTTCGAATTTTTTGCGGACATCGTCATTTGCCACCGGTTGATACGCCGGATACACATTAGGCAGAGCACCCACATCACAGGCGCCCTGAACGTTATTTTGTCCCCGGAGCGGATTGACGCCGCCTCCTTCGATGCCGACATTGCCGCAGAGCATTGAAAGATTGGCCGTGCTTTTCACGTTGTCGGTTCCGCTTACGTGCTGCGTCATGCCCATGGCATAAATGATACTGGCGCGGTTGGCACCGGCATACATCCGGGCGGCCTTCTTCAAATCTTCGGCCGGTACGCCCGAAATTGCTTCAACATAATCGGGCGTATATTTGGCAACCATGGCTTTAAGCGCGTCGAACCCTTCGGTTCTTTCGGCGACGTACTTCTTATCATAGAGGCCTTCCGAGATAATCACATTCATGAGACCGTTGAAAACAGCCACGTCCGTTCCCGGTTTCTGGCGGAGCCAGATGTCGGCGTATCTGACCAGATCAATTTCCCGCGGATCGATCACGATCAGCTTGGTGCCGTGCTGTTTGACGGCGCGTTTGACTTTCATGCCGATAATGGGATGATTTTCCGTCGTATTGGTGCCTGTTGCCAGAATCAAATCCGTAAATTCCAATTCAGCGATCGAATTGGTCATTGCACCGCTGCCGAATGTGGCGGCCAGACCGGCCACCGTTACGGAGTGTCAGAGACGGGCGCAGTGGTCGACATTGTTGGTGCCGATTGCCGCCCTCATAAATTTCTGGAAAAGATAGTTTTCTTCATTCGTGCAGCGCGCGGAAGAAAGACCGGCGATGCTGTCCGCGCCTTTTGCTTTCTTGATGGCCGCCAGTTTATCGGCAATGAAAGTAAAGGCTTCGTCCCATGACGCTTCCGTGAATTCTCCGCCTTTTTTCATCCGGATCAGTGGTTTGGTCAGGCGGTCGGGGTGGGATACGAAATCCATGCCGAAGCGTCCCTTGACACAGAGACTGCCTTCATTCGGCTGGCCGTATTCGCGGTTTCCCATGACTTTGACGATTTTATTGTCCTTGGTGTAAAGGTCCATCTGGCAGCCGACTCCGCAGTATGCGCAGGTTGTGTGTACTTTATTGAGTTCCCAGGGACGGCCGGCGAATTTCGCCTGCTTGAAGGTGATGGCGCCCGTGGGGCAGACCTGGAGGCATTCACCGCAGAAGACGCATGATGAGTCAATGTAGTCAGCATCGAAAGCCGGGCCCACTTTAGCGCCGGAACTGCGTTTCGCGAAGTCCAGCACTTCATTCACCTGAATCTCATTGCAGGCACGGACGCACCGGCCGCAAAGGATGCACTTGTTCAGGTCGCGATAGATCATGGTGTTGCTGCTGTCCAGTGCATAGCCGGGGGGCTCGATTTTGAAACGCGGTTTATCAATTTGCAGCCAGTATACCAGATTCTGGAGTTCGCACTGGCCGTTCTGCTCACACGTAAGACAGTTGTGATCGCCGGATGACCATAGAAGTTCGACGATCATTTTCTGGGCGGCACGGACTGCCGGGGTGTTGGTGCGGACAACCATGCCCGGTGTGATCGGCATACAACATGCCGCAACCAGGCTTCGGGCGTTTTCGACTTCTACGACGCAAACCCTGCAGGCACCCACATTGGTCGTGTTTTGATAGTGGCAAAGCGTCGGGATAAAAATACCCATACCTCTGGCGCATTCCAGAATCGTTTGTCCGGGTGTTGCTGATCCTTCTTTCCCATCAATCGTAAGTGTAATCTTTTTTTCCATTTTTCCTCTCCCATCTTCAAAGATCGATATCCGACGCTCGCTAGAAAAAGCTTAAAAATTTATGCCATTTTAAGCAAAATGACTTATAGTCGTTGACAACCGCTTTGTCAATTATGTCAATTATGTCATAATCTTATTTTGACTTGTATATTTCGGTTTTATTACGGAATTTAATGTACGCAATTCTCTAAATTCAGGAACTCTTGTTGTCAAATGGACGAAAGGTACTTATACTAGGTCCCTGAATACCGAAAAGGAGTTGTCATGTTATCAGGTGCCGAAAAGAATCATTATCAAGAAAACGTTAAAAAAATAAGTGAGTTAAGTTTCTCCGTGGGGGTTTATCGGCCGCCCAGTGAAGGAGGCAGTTCGTCGCTTCTGCTGCGCATTACTGAGAACTGTCCCTGGAACAAATGCACGTTTTGCGAAATGTACAAAGAGCACCGGTTTGTTTATCGTCCGGTCGCGGACATTAAGGCTGATATCGATGCGGTAAAAATGATGGTGAACGAAATCGAGGAGGTTTCCAGGAAAATTGGCCAAAACGGCAAAATCAACAGGGAAGTTCTCCGCGCACTTCTGGCGGTTAACCCTTATTTGAATGAAAATCACTGCTTTTCCACGGTCTTCAGCTGGCTCTATTCCGGTGGAAGAACGGCTTTCTTACAGGATGCCAACAGTATGATCATGCGGCCTCATGAGTTCGTTGATGTGCTCAAATATCTGCGGGAAACGTTGAGTACCCTAACGCGGGTGACGTCATACACCCGGTCGAAGACTCTGGCTCAGAGAAGTTTGGAGGAGTTGATTGCCGTACGCGAGGCGGGGCTGGATCGGATTCACGTTGGTCTCGAAACGGGCGATGATGAAATCTTGAGCATTGTCCGTAAAGGCGTGACCAGTGCCGAGCAGATTGAAGGCGGCAAAAAGGCAATGGCAGCCGGTTTTCAGCTTTCCGAATACTGGATGCCTGATCTGGGCGGCCGGGAACGCTGGCTTCAGCATGCCGAGAATACGGCCCGGGTGCTGAATGCGATCAACCCGCATTATATCCGCTCGCGTCCTTTCGTACCCCGTCAGGGGACGGAAATTTTCGAAGACTATGAGCAGGGACGCTTGCATATCTCGTCGCCGCATGAGCGGCTGGAAGAGCTCCGGGTCATGATTGAACATCTGAATGTAACGTCGCGCGTCTGTTTTGATCACAACATGAACTCGTGGACCAACCGCGGCGGCGGACTGCTTTTCCATATGGATTATGAAGGATACAAGTTCCCTGATGAAAAACAGCTTGTCCTGGATTTGATCTGCGAAGGGCTGTCCGTTGACGAATCCCGCCATATCGATGTCAAAGAGCTTATCGCCATGGGATCGCTGTAATAAGCGGCAACGGAGAAACTCTTTTTTTCCGTGCCGCCTTTGCGATTTATCCCGCCGGCTATCGCGCTCTTTGGCAAAAATTTTTAAAATATAAACAAAGTAATGTGTTGTTATTTTGCATCGGGGTCAACGGATATGCAAAAAATTTCCTGATTTCCTGTCCAAAGGTTATTGATTCCTGATCGGTTTCATATTAGACTGTCCCACCATTCAAAAAAGAATATAACAAAAAACGAACAAATGAATTTTTGCGTCGTCTTTGCCGAAATTTAGCTGATTATTCAAAATCCGATATGCTTCGAAGGAGCGAAACATGAAGACAATGAAACTCAAGGCTAAACTGTTGTGGATATTTGTTATAATGACAATCACATTCTTCGTCATTGGTTTGGTAACCCTTTTGACCGTTCAAGACAAAGTGATCGCCACAGCGCATGAAAAGCTCGAAGGAGACCTGGCGATGGTCAAGGTCTATGTTGAAGATAAGTATCCCGGCAAGTGGTCTGTCCAGGATGGTAAACTTTTTAAAGGCGACACTTTGCTGAACAATAATTTTGCCCTGGTGGATAAGATCGGGAGCAGCACCGGAGATAATGTCACAGTGTTCATGGGGGACACAAGAATCACGACCACTGTGAAAAACGGCGCCGGGGTCAGAGCAACAGGGACCAAAGCTGCGGATAATGTGGTTGACGCGGTTTTAAAGGGCGGAAAGAAATACATCGGCAAAGCGAAGGTTGTCGATGTCTGGAATCAGACAGCTTATGAACCGATCAGGAATGAAAAAGGCGATGTGATCGGTATGCTGTTTGTCGGAATTCCCAACACCCATTATGATAAAGTGGTCATGGCGATATCCGTCAGAATCATGATTTTCGGAGCGATCGGGTTTGTCATCGTTTTTCTCCTTGGATATTTTATCTATACATCCGTCGTCACTCCTGTTGTCCAAGTTATTTCCGGACTCACGGAAAGCGCCGTGCAGGTATCGGATGTCTCCGAAGAAGTGCTGCAGGCGGCAAGCCAGGTGGCTGAAGGTTCCAGTTCGCAGGCATCCTCTGTGGAAGAAACGTCCGCTTCGCTCGAAGAGCTGGCGGCGATGACCACTCAAAATGCGGAGAATGCCTCTCAAGCCAAATCCATGATGCAGGAATCGTCGCGGATCATTGACAGGGTGAACCATCATATGGAGGATATGGCGAAAGCGATTGGCGCAATCACGAAATCCTCCGAGCAAACGGGGAAGATCATCAAAATAATCGATGAAATTGCCTTTCAGACCAATCTGCTGGCGCTGAATGCCGCAGTGGAAGCGGCACGGGCAGGCGAGGCCGGGGCCGGATTTGCCGTGGTGGCGGATGAAGTGCGCAATCTGGCTATGCGCTCGGCCCAGGCTGCGAAAAACACGAGTGAGCTGATTGAAAATACAATTCTCGCGGTCAGGAACGGCAGCCAATTGACCAGTTCGACGCAGGACGCTTTCAAGGACAACATAGCGTTTTCCAAAAAAATCAGTGAACTGGTTGAGGAAATCGCAGCTGCATCCAAGGAGCAGGCCGAAGGGATCCAGAATATTGCCAAGGCCATTGCCGACATTGATAAAGTCACACAATCGTCAGCAGTTTACGCCGAACAATCTTCGGGAGCGGCGGATAAGATGAACCGGGAAGTGGAAAATCTTAATAAACATGTCCGCTCACTTTCGAACGTGGTGGGCAGCGCCGCATAGTCTCAATGTCCCATGTGGCGTTAATGGAAAACGGGGGCAAATGCAACTAGAGCGGGCAAATGCAACTGGAGCCACATAACCATGGAAATTCGGAAGCAAGGATCCCGCATGCCTGTCGCCGGAGAACAAAATGTCAATGAAGAATGCTTCGATCTGACTTTACGGGACGATTGCCCACTGAGAAATTCAGCGTCCGGCCTATGGAATGAAAATCCTTTTCCAGAAGACTGATGATGTCTTGCGCCGGCGCAACGTCTTTCCTTCCCGGGTAAATGTCATACCGGCTTTTGTAAATCTCCGGTGTGAAATCAGGCATTACGACATTGGCGCCGGCCTGGAGAGCCTGCAGGCGCGCCTGGGGATGCAGTGTGGCGAGGGCCGTTGTCGCCGGAATGTTCGTATCGCGTGTCAAAAGCCTCGCGACCGCCAACACGCGCAGCGTCAGATCGAGATCGTCAAAAACGATTCCGGCCAGAGGCGTTTCGGGGTGGGCGATGAAGGGACCGATACCCAGCATATCCGCATCCAGCAGTTTCATCACCATGAGGTCGTCCGCCAGGATTTCCAATGTCTGCCCCGGCAGACCCACAATGTTTCCCGTTCCGGTTTCAAATCCGAGATGGGCGAGCGTTTTCAGACACTGAACTCGATAGTCCAATTGACACCCCGGGCGCAGATACTTGTAAAGGTCCAACGACGCCGTTTCATGTTTAAGCAGATAGCGACTGGCGCCGGCCTGCCGGAATGCCCGGTAATCAGTGATAGGTCGCTCGCCGATGGAGAGCGTGATGATCAGTCCTGTTTCGCCATTGATCCGTTCCACCAGACGGCAGACTTTGTCCGCGGAATAGAAAGAATCCTCTCCGGATTGCAGGACGACCGTAGGGATGCCGGTTTTTTCGATTTGCTTTGCGGCGGCGAGAATCTCATCATCGGTCATCCTGTAGCGGCTGAGGCTTTCGTTGCTTTTACGCAGGCCACAGTAAAGGCAGTTACGTTCGCAGATATTGGAAAACTCGATGATGCCGCGCAGGAATATTTCGTCGCTGACTTCATTTTTCCGGACACGGTCGGCGGCGGCAAAAAGTTCCGCTGAACAGTCGGGGGAGAGCTTGAGAAGAGCGATGACGTCCTCGCGGCGGAGTGTCTTGCCGATTTCGGCTCTGGTGATCAGGTCTTCACTTAGGCTAGATATAGACATCGCGTTCTCCGTCGTTGATTTTTTTGAGCCGGTCGGTCACTACTTTCTTTCTTCTGGTTTTGAACGTGCTATCCAGCATTCCCTTTATCAGTTCTTCTCCCGCCTGCCGTGTCTGCGCACTCGCATAATCCAGGAGGTATTCCTTAAAGGAGAAAAGGGCATTCGTTTGGCAGAATTTCTGGATCAGTCCGGGTTTGGCCAGATCCATGAAGTCCTTGCCGGTGCGTCCCAGGCGATAACAGGCCGTGCAGAAGCTGGGGATATGGCCTCGCTCCGTAATATCCAGAATAACCTCGTCGAGGGTGCGCGTGTCGCCCAGATTGAACTGTGCGGCGCGAAACGCATCACTGCTGTCGTCCTGATAACCGCCGGGATTTGTGCGTGACCCGGCGCTGATCTGGGAAATGCCCAGGGCAAACACTTCCGAGCGCAGGGCGGGCGTTTCCCGGGTGGAAAGAATCATTCCAGTGTAGGGAACGGCCATGCGGAGGATGGCAACCAGTTTCTTAAAATCATGGTCGCTGACCGGATGCGGCGGTGCGATAGCCGCGGGCGCATTGAACGCGGGTTCCAGGCGGGGAACGGATATGGTGTGCGGTCCGACGCCGCAGTCTTTCTCGAGCTGCAGGGCATGCAAAAGCAGTCCCAGGACTTCATATTTGTAATCATAAAGCCCGAAGAGCGCTCCGATGCCCACGTCATTGATGCCGCCTTCCTGTGCGCGGTGCATCGCCGTAAGCCTCTTTACGTAATCTTTCTTGGGGCCGCTGGGGTGCATGATTTTGTAAGTCTCGTGATGGTACGTTTCCTGAAATAAGACGCAGGTGCCGATGCCCGTTTTTTTCAATTCTTTATATTCATTGACTTCGAGCGGCGCGATTTCCACATTAATCCGCCGGATCTCGCCGCCGTTTTCCGTTTTGACGGCATAAGCCGTTTCAATGGCTTCCATGAAATATTCCAGACTGGAGCGGCTGGGATGTTCACCGCAGAGCATCAGCAGACGCTTGTGGCCTTCGCGTTCGAGAACCTGCACTTCTTTGGCGATTTGTTCCATCGTCAGGGCGACGCGGTTGAGCTCTTTGTTGTCGCGCCGGAAACCGCAGTACAGGCAGTTATTCGCGCAGAGATTGGCGACATAAAGGGGCGCAAACAAGACCAGCCGGTTGCCGTAAATATCTTCCTTGATTTTATGGGCCGTTTGCAGGATCAGTGAGACCAGTTCGTCGTCTTCCGTCTGCAAAAGGACGGCAACTTCGGGAGGCGTGAGGCCTTTGAGTTCGCGGGCTTTGTCGATAATTTCCCGAACTCTTTCATGAAGCGGGTTTTTGGATTTCTTCAGAATCGCTTCAATATTTGAATCATCAATAAAATCTTTCATCGTGGTGTTCATCCTTTGTATTTTTACACCTTTGTCAGAGACGCTTTCACCGAAACGCCCGGTAGCGCGCCGAGTTTTCCGGTAAGCGCGCCGATGGTGTCCGTGGAAGCGTGGACGATGAGGGCAATGATGTGCAGATTTGCGGGCGCATAGGGAAGTCCCATGCGGCCGATGATCATGTCGCCGAAGTCGCAAAGGATCTGGTTGATCTTCTGCGCCTGGCGGGCGCGATCGGTGATGATAATGGTGACGGTGCCGATGCGTTTATCCATTTTTCCCCTCAAAACCCACGGGCGTTCCGCCCTCCGCTGTGCGGGATAGTTCGCTCTACAAGTTTCAGCGCGCTGCGCTTCTGAAACTTGAGGCTCATTAAAAAAGGTTTGATCCCCGGAAGAATCAAACCTTTGTAGAACGAAAGACTTAAACTTCCCTCAAGATCAGAAATTTCCTCCCTCTCAGGCGCGACTAATTGTCTTTACAGTATCTTCATTGCAGCGGGTTTGTCAACGAAGATTTTACGTCGATCTTAAAATAGGCCTTGACCAGCCGGTAGTATGTTTTATATTATCGTAACACGTCTCATCCTGGGAGAAATGATTATGTCAAAGCTTGTGCGGTTCGGCGTGTCCCTGGAAGAAGATCTGCTGGTCAAGTTCGACCGGCTGATCAGGCAAAAGAAATACACGAACCGCTCGGAAGCGATTCGTGACCTGATTCGCGATGAATTGGTGAAGAAGGAATGGACGGAAAACAAAGAAGTAACCGGGGCCATTACACTGGTTTACGATCACCACACCCGGGAGCTGGTCACCAAAGTACTCGATATCCAGCATGACTATCACGCGTGCATTCTATCCACGCAGCATATTCACCTGGACCATCATAATTGCTTCGAAATCATTGTGACCCAGGGGAAATCCAAGGAAATCGAATCGCTCTATCAGAAGCTCAAGTCCCTCAGGAGCGTGAAGCACGCTGGCTTCATGATGGCGACCAAAGGAAAGGATTTGGCCTGATGTTTGCGAGGCCCTAACCGATGCATATTCCCGATGGATTATTGGCCGCAAACACACTGGCGCCCGCCTGGGCCTTATCGGCGGCGTCGCTTGCCTATGCGGTAAGGAAAACAACTGAAAAACTTAAAGAGAGAATGGTTCCTCTGATGGGGATTACGTCGGCCTTTATTTTTGCCGTGCAGATGATCAACTTTCCGGTGGCGGGCGGCACTTCGGGGCACCTGTTTGGCGGTGTGCTGGCCGCGGTGATTCTGGGGCCTTATGCCGGAGCAATCGTCCTCACGTGCGTGCTCATTTTTCAATGCCTGGTGTTTCAGGACGGGGGTCTTCTGGCGCTGGGTGCGAATATCTTAAATATCGCCATTGTCGGAACACTGGGTGGGTATCTGACTTTTTTCGTCACGAGCCGGGTGATCGGCGGAAGAAAAGGATTTTTCGCAGGTGCGGCGATTGCCGCCTGGTTCTCGGTCGTCTTGGCCGCGACTCTTTGCGCTCTTGAGCTTGCGCTCTCCGACATCTCCCCTCTGCGGCTCGTCCTTCCGGCCCTGGCCGGGATCCATGCCCTTATCGGCATTGGGGAGGCCCTCATTACAATGGCCGCTCTGGGTTTTATTTTGAAAGTCAGGCCTGATTTGATTTACGGATGGGAAGGAAACGATCAATTGAAATGAGACGAAGAGAAATCATTTTAGGGGTGTTGATCGCTGTTTTCGTAGCCGTCCTTTTGTCGCCGCTTGCTTCATCCCGGCCGGACGGTTTGGAGCGTGTTGTCCGCAAGCTCGGTTTCACCGGAAACGGGGAATCCGCGTTTGTCGTTCCTGCGCCGATTTCGGATTATCTGTTTCCGGGCATGAAAGATGAATTTCCGGCCGCGGCCGCAGCGGGTCTGATCGGGACCCTCTTGATGTTCGGCATCGGGTGCCTCGCGGCAGCGGCGCTGAAAAGACGGAAAGGGGATCCCGGCGAATGAACCATTCCTTTCTCGACTGCCACAGCGATATTGACAGCTTGTTGAGCCGTCTGGATCCCCGTGTCAAGATCGTCTGCTTTCTCAGCTTTCTCATCCTTATCGGGCTTGCGAAGCCCGGCTGTTCATGGTGCTTCGTTTTCTATGCATTATGGATTGCCGTACTGACCGGTGTGTCCAGAATTCCTCTAACCTATTTTGTGAAGCGGACTTTGGTGGTGCTGCCCTTCATTCTGTTCACATCGCTGTTCGTGCTGCTTGCCAAACCGGGCAATCCGGTATTCCAGTATCAAATGGGTCTTTTGCAGATCAGTATCAGTCAGGCGGGATGGATTTTATTTCAAAGCGTCATGATTAAAGGCCTGCTGTGTGTTCTTTGCCTGGTTTTGCTTACAGCAACCACGCCTTTTCCTCAATTATTGGCCGCGCTGGAGAGCCTGAAGATTCCGAGACTGATTACGATGATTCTGTCGTTTATGTATCGCTATATTTTCCTGATTGAAGATGAGGCGATGAAAATATGGCGGGCCATGAAGTCGCGGCACGCGGATGGACCGCGTATCGTGCTTCTCAGGGCTCTTGCCAACATGATCGGCATTTTGTTTATCCGTTCGTTTGAACGGGGCGAAACCGTTTATCTGGCCATGTGCTCGCGCGGCTTTGACGGGACGATGCGGCGCCGGTATTCGTTTGCAATCAAAAGGCGCGATTGGGTTTTTCTGCTCAATTTCGCCGCTGTTTTAATCGGCATTCAACTTTTGGACAATTTCCTTGGAAAATAGCATCGTTAAGATTGAAGGTTTGAATTACGCCTATCCCGATGGCACGAGGGCGCTTGAGGACATTCATCTCGATATCGGGGAAGGCGAATCACTGGGCATTATTGGTTCCAACGGAGCGGGCAAATCCACGTTATTATTTCATTTCAACGGCATATTGCAGGGGCAGGGAAGCATTACCGTCTGCGGGCTCAAGATGACGGACCGGAATATTGCCGTGATCCGGCAAAAAGTCGGACTGATTTTCCAGGACCCGGACAGCCAGCTTTTCATGCCGACGGTGTATGAGGATGTCGGCTTCGGACCCATCAACATGAAGATGAACAAAAAGGAAGTGGACGATGCCGTCCGCAAGGCGCTTCACGACGTGGATATGCTCTCCCGGATATCACGCTCTTCGCATCACTTAAGCGTGGGAGAGAAGAAAAGAATCGCCATTGCCACTGTTCTCTCCATGAACCCGCAAGTCCTGGCGATGGACGAACCGACGAGCAACCTCGATCCGCGCCACCGGCGTGAACTCATTAAATTGCTGAACAGCCTGGAAATGACGAAGGTCATTGCTTCCCACGATTTTGAACTGATTGAACAGACCTGCTCGCGTGTGCTGCTGATGGAGAGCGGCAAAATCACCGGGGGCGGTACGTGCACCGCCTTCCTGCCCGAAGCGGCATTGCGCTGTTAGCCCCGGTTCACCCCCGCCGATCACGATATCCCCGTTATGCATCTGCGATGATCCCGGGCACGTCCGTTATCCGCGGATCATTCCACGGAACCGGGCGTAATCCACCAGGCGGCTAAAAGCATAGATCGCACGCTCCGGCGTCGGGTAGCACGGAACGGAAAGCGCTCGAAATCCCTCGTGGATGTGGGCTATTTCTTTTGCCGTGCCGCCGTAGCAGCTTACCAGAACGGGCTTGTGCGGATGAGAGGCGATAATGTCCGCAAAAGCCTGGGAGATATCAAACACGCTTTCCGGCATTACGACAAAGATAACGAGCAGGGCGTCAATATCCTTCTGGTCCATCAGACATTGACTGATATGCCGCATCGCTTTGTGCGAGCCGTGCTGTTCGATGGCGGACCATGTGTCGATGGGATTGCGCACCGGAGCCCACGGGGGCATAACCTCGCCCAGTCTCACAAGGGTGGCGGGGGTGAGCGCGGGTATTGCCAGATCGTATTCCTCGGCGGCATCCGTAGCGGCCACGCAGCCCATACCGGTAATGGAGATGACTCCCAGACGATTCCCCCGCGGCAGCGGTAGCTTGTCGAAGGCGGCGAGCGTATCGAAAAAGGCTTCGGCATCGTGCACGCGCATCAGGCCCGTTTTGCTGCAGACCGCGCCGAAGACCGCGTCCGATCCGGCGAGCGATCCTGTATGCGAAGCAATGGCTGCCGCACCGGCCTCACTGCGGCCCGCTTTCAGCACCACAACAGGCTTTTTCTGACAGGCCCGGCCTGCTGCCCGGATGAAGCGGGGTCCATCGACCACGCCTTCCAGGTACAGGCCGATTGTCGCCGTTTCCGTATCGTCGGTCAGATATTCCAGGAGGTCGCTCTCATTGATATCTCCCTTGTTGCCGATACAGGCGACCTTGGCCACGCCAAAAGGCTTCGCATCGGCTATCCAGCGGCCCCAGCCCGAGGAGAAAACGCCCGACTGTCCGATAATGGACACGCCTCCGGCTGTGATGGGTTCAAGGCCGGCAATGGAGGTCGCGAGGCCCGCAGACGGGTTGATTGTGCCGATGCTGTTGGGTCCCATAACGCGGATGCCGGCCCGGCGGGCCTGATCCATAATGACTTTTTGTTCTTCGGCTCCCGCTTCCCCTGTGTCCGAGTACCCGCCCGTGCTGAGGATGACATTCTTGATTCCCCTGGCGGCGCACTGTGTGAGCGCATCGGACACCGCGGTCTTAGGGATCACGATCATCGCGAGGTCGACCGGAGTCTTTACATCAGTCACACTGGGATAGGCAGGCATGCCGAGGATTTCTTTGACCGTTGGATTGATGGGATAGATGACGCCCTTGAAGCCCGCCCGATGCATGTTGCGCAGAATGATATTGCCTCCCTTGCCCGGGCTCCTGGAGGCGCCGATAACGGCCATCGCCTGCGGTTTAAAAAAGGGCGCCACTGTCTCCGGGTCCGGATATCTGGAATGCTGCCGGCGAGGGTTGCTATCCAATCGGACCAGTGCATCCACGGCCACAGCCCCTTCTGCGTAAGCGATGAAGGGATTGATATCGATCTCGATAATATCCCGGCGCTCGCCCATGAGACGCGAGAGAGCCTGGATCGATTGGGCGATGGTTTCAATATCCAAGGCATTCTGGGAGCGGTAGCCATTGAGAAGCGCTGCGCCTTTGAGTCGACGGAGCATCCCGAGCGCACCTTTTTTGTCCACGGGGGCAAGGTCAATAGCCGTATCGCGGAAGATCTCCGTGAATATTCCACCGATTCCGGCCATCACGACGGGTCCGAAGACCGGATCGCGTCTTGCGCCCAGGATAAGCTCAGTCCCTGGCCGGGCCATCTTCTGGACCAAAAGCGCATGGGGAATATCGGCGAATCTTTTTTCCATTTCGCGGACGGCTCTGTCCAGGGAGGGGGCATCCTTGATGTTCAGCACCACCCCGCCCCGCTCGGTTTTATGAGGGACCGCTTCGGAACAGATTTTGAGCGCGACTGGATAGCCGAGCAGGTTTGCCGCCTGTGCAGTTTCCGACCCTTTTTTGGACAGAACGTTTTGCGTGACGGGAATTCCCCACTGTGCAAGCAGGGTTGCACCATCGAATTCATTAAGTGTCGTAATGCTGTCTTTCAACATGAAAATACCTCCCGGTTCCGCAGTCACAAGCGGTGGTCGAACAGGGCGTAGACGTATGCCTGCCACTTCGGGAGGGCATCATAGGAAAAGCAAACCGGCGTGTCAACAATATTAATTACAGCGCGCTTGACGTCTTGGGTTCCGATGCTTAATCATATTTACACTCATAAAAAAAGAAGGCGGTAAAAATATATGAAAACAAAACATTGCGCAATTCTGGTTTTGTTGTTTTCAATGGTGATCACTCTTAATGCCGATCAGACCTGGGCCGCTGATTATTCTGCGGGGAAGGCTGTATTTAAGAGCAGATGCCAGGGCTGCCACAGGATCGAGGGAGACGGGAGCTATCCGTCCACTTTTTACAAGCAATACCGGCCCAAGGATTTCTCGAAGTCCGCTGCGTGGGAAAATCTGAGCGAAGATAAGATTAGATTTGTCCTGATGAGAGGTCAAGGGGTTATGCGGCCGATCCCGCTGACAGCGGATCAGACCAATGCCTTGATTGATTACATGAAGCATGAGCTGAAAAAATAGAATGCGGTTTATCCCGCCCCGGATGGTTTGCGCCGCTTTGTGCGGCTGGTGAAGGGATTGCCGTCAGGCAAATCAGCAGATTCTCGGGACGAGTTCGCCCACGGGCAGATCAATCATCCGTTCACCGCCGATAGACGTCTTCATCACGACTTGTCCCTGAGAGGCTTTACTGACTCGGCCGATGACGGCGGCATTAACGCCGTATTTGTGCCCATGCATGCCCGCCAGTATGGTTTGGGCATCCGATTCCGGACAGAACGCAATCATCTTACCTTCATTAGCCAGAAAAAGAGGATCGAAGCCGAGGATCTCGCAAATCCCCCGGACATTGTCCCGGACGGGGATGCTTCTCTCGTCAATGTCGATGCGCACCTGCGCGCTTTTGGCGATTTCCGCCAGAATGGCGCCCAGGCCTCCGCGTGTGGCGTCGCGCATGCAATGAACGTTCGGGCTGGCCGTGAGAATGTCCATGATCAAATCATTAAGCGGCGCGGAATCGGACAGAATATCCGACGTGATCGACAGATTTTCCCTGGCCTTAATAATGGCTGCGCCGTGGTCTCCGACAGTACCATTGAGAATAATCACATCACCGGGCCGGATGTTTTTAACGGACAGAGTTCCCGGATATTCCACAAGGCCGATGCCGGACGTATTAATAAAAATGCCGTCAGCCGCCCCGCGGGCGACGACTTTGGTGTCGCCGGTAACAATTTTGACGTTCGCCTCTGCTGCCGCCTCGGCCATGGTTTTGATGATTACTGTAAGCGATTCAAACTCGAATCCCTCTTCCAGAATAAACCCGCAACTCATATAAAGCGGCTTGCCGCCGCAGACGGAAAGGTCGTTAACGGTACCATGGACGGCCAGCGAGCCGATGTTGCCGCCGGGGAAAAAGATAGGGCTGACGACATAGGAATCGGTTGTGAAACAGAATCTGCAATTTCCGGCAGTGAATACGGCGCTGTCTTCCAACCGTTCCAGATAGGGGTTTTGAAAAGGAGGCAGGAAATGTTCGGCTATGAGTTCGCTCGACAAAAGACCGCCCGCGCCGTGCTCCAGAAGAATTTTGTCGTATTTCATATCTAGCACCCTTTCTTGATCATCGATCCGGCAATGACCGCCTGACCGAGCGATAGGCCTCCGTCGTTGGCCGGAATATCTCTGTGGCAATATACATGAAAGCCGGAAAGTTTCAGCTTGTTCATCGTACCTGTAAGCAGAATTTTATTCTGAAAACATCCGCCGGAGAGAACGACGCGGGAAAGGCCGGTGGATCTGCGCATTTCATCGGCCATATCCGCGAAGGCCTCAATCAGCGTCTGATGAAACGATGCTGCCATGCGGGGTCCGCTCTTACCTGTTTCTAGGTCGGCGATGATGGCCCGAATAGCGGCCCCCATGTCCACAATACAGGGTTGGCCGCCCGTGCGCAAGAGTTCAAAGGGGTAGGATGCTCCGGAAGATCCAGTGGCCAGGGATTCCAGCTCCATGGCCGCCTGACCTTCAAAACTCACTTGCCTGCGCAAACCGATCAGAGCGGCCACGCCGTCAAAGAGTCTGCCCAGTCCCGAAGACAGGGGTGAATGAATTGTATTTTCGATGATCTTATCGAAAAGATCTCCCTGGGTCTCATCGGAAATCAATTTCAATTTCTGCGCCATTTCTTGCCACTTACGCCCGTAAGCGGTTCTAAGCAGGCTGACAGCTATGCGCCAGGGTTCATGGATGGCTTTTTCACCGCCGGGCAGCACAAGGTATCGCAGGTGGCCGAATCGTTGAAAATGAGTTTCATCGGCAATCAGGAATTCTCCGCCCCAGGCGTTGCCGTCCAAACCATAGCCAGTACCGTCCATGGCCAACCCGATCACATCGCCGGTAATCTGATTATCCGCCATGCAGCTCGCAATATGCGCGTGGTGATGCTGGACAGGGATAATTCTTTCGGCGGTCAGTTCTTTCGCTGCCTGTGTGGAATAGTAGGCCGGGTGAAGATCGCAGGCGATCGTCTGCGGATCGGAATCCGTGATGCGTTTCATCAAGGCGAGACTTTCATGAAAAAACTCACGGGCCTGCGGCGTTTCCATATCTCCGATATGCGGACTGACAAAGGCGAAGCTGCCCTTCAGAATGCACTGCGTAGTCTTCAATTGACCACCGAGCGCCAGGACGGGAGGCAGAGAATCTCTGAGGGCGAGAGGCTGCGGAGCATAGCCGCGTGACCTCCGCATGAATTGCGGATGATCTGCGGCGACGAAAGCGACGGAATCGTCGCAGCGCACGAGAATGTCGCGGTTATGCACCAGAAAATAATCGGCGATGCCCTGCAGGCGATTCAGGGCTTCACGGTTTCCTGTTGAGATCGGTTCATCCACCTGGTTGGCGCTGGTCATGACCAGAGCCGCAAAATTGTCTCTCAGAAGCAGATGGTGCAGCGGTGTATAAGGAAGCATGACGCCGAGATTGGAGACGCCGGGCGCAACCGCCTCCGCAACGAGGCTGTTTTTGATCTTTTCAAGCAGCACAATCGGACGCCGGGGCGAGGTGAGCAGGGCTTCTTCGTCCGCACTTACCCGGACAATTTGCCTTGTCCGTGCCATATCGCGCACCATGATCGCCAGCGGCTTTTCCTCGCGGTATTTGCGAGCGCGGAGTTTTTTCACGGCCTCATCTCGTGCCGCATCGACACTCAAGTGAAAGCCTCCAAGGCCCTTGATCGCCAGGACGTGACCCCAGGAGAGCAAATCGACAGCGGTCCCGATCGGATCGCGTGCATCTACGGGGCTGCCTTTGGCATTGAGCAGGGTCAGCTGCGGGCCGCAGACGGGGCAGGCATTGGGTTCGGCATGAAAGCGCCTGTCGGCCGGATTTTCATATTCGGCCTGACATTGGGGACACAGGGGAAAACAGGCCATGGACGTGTTGGCGCGGTCATAGGGAATCGTCCGGATGATCGTAAGGCGCGGGCCGCAGTTGGTGCAGTTGATGAACGGATACCGGAAACGCCGGTTTGCCGGATCGAAGAGTTCGCTAAGACAGTCGGGGCAGGTCGCTGCGTCCGGTGTGATATGGACGTCCGCCGGACCTTGCGCGTCGCTTTCGATGATGCGGAAATCATGATCATGGAGGACTGCAATTTCTGCGGATTCAACCTGCGCAACGTGAGCAAGCGGCGGAAGATCACGCCGCACGCCGGCCAGAAAAGAGTCTACCGCAGCCCGTGGACCTTCTACTTCCGCAATCACGCCGTCCGGCCGGTTCCGGACAAAACCGGCCAGCCCGTTTTGCGCGGCCAGACGGTAAACGAAGGGCCGGAAGCCGACGCCCTGCACCATGCCGGAAAAAAGATGACGGATTCTTTTTTTGTTCACGTTCCTATTTCTTGAAGGTATCGATCTGTTCGCCGAGCCAGCTAAACCAGGCTGTAAGTCCCGCACCGCTCTTGCAGGACACTTCAAAGATCTTTAAATCCTTATTCAAAGCCAGCGCGTCGCGTCTGGCCTTTTCGAGATCAAAATCGACGTAAGGGAGAAGGTCCATCTTGTTGATGAGCAGCGCCGAGGATTCCTGGAACATCAGAGGATATTTGGCGGGTTTGTCCGCTCCTTCCGGTGTGCTGAGCAGCATGATCTTCATGTTTTCGCCGATTTTGAATTCGGCCGGGCAAACCAGATTACCGACATTTTCGACAATGAGCAGATCAATATTACCGAAATCAAAGGCGGGAAAAGTCTCCCGGATCATGTTGCCGTCGATGTGACAGGCGCCGCCCGTGTTGATCTGGACGACGGGGATGTCGAGTTTGGCGATGCGGTCCGCATCATACGTGTCCTGCACGTCGCCTTCGATCACGGCAATTCCGTACCGGTCCCGCAGCGCGACGATGGTTTGTTCGACAAGCGATGTCTTTCCCGCGCCCGGGGAACTCATCAAGTTGATGACAAACATCTTATGCCGGTCAAAAAGTTGTCTGTTTTCCTCCGCGATGCGATTGTTGGCGTCCAGGACATTCTTAACCACGGTTACTTTCACTCACTGACCTCCGTTAATGATATTTGTAGTAGGTGGAACAGGTGCCTTCCGATGAAACCATACAGGGACCGACAGGATTGACCGGAGTGCAGACCTTTTTGAATAAAAAACAATCGTGCGGCAGTTTGATGCCGCGCAGAATATCGCCGCAGCTGCAGCCCGGGGGATCGCCTGTCTGAATATCCGGGACGGGGAATTTATTCAGTGTATCGAAGACTGCAAATTCGCTCTTCAGGGTAAGGCCGCTTGCCGGGATCGTACCCAGACCCCGCCATGCGGCATCCGCGGTTTCAAAAACGGACTTAAGCAGGGTTATCGCGCGTATGTTTCCGTCGGACTTCACGCCGCGGCTATACTGGACGGCGACCCCCGCCTTTCCGCTTTCGACTTGCTGCAAAAGCATCCAAATGCCTTCAAGAATATCCACCGGTTCGAAGCCCGTGATCACGGCGGCACGACCCTTGTCGGGTATCATCTGATAGGCGGCGGCGCCAATCATCGTGCTGACATGGCCCGGACACAGAAATCCATCAATATTGAGCAGCGGGTCGGCAAGTAAGGCGTGGATAGCCGGCGGAACAATCTTGTGAACCGAGAACACAGTAAGATTCGCAATGCCTCGTTTCCGGCAACTCGCGATGACGGCGGCAATAGTCGGCGCAGTTGTTTCAAAGCCGATGCCCATCATGATGATTTCTTTCCGGGGATGGGCCAGAGCAATGCCGATGCATTCGTCGGCGGAAGAGACTACCCGTACATCGCAGCCTGCCGCACGCCTTTTTTGCAGACTGTCGCCGCCGGTTCCCGGCACCCTCAGCATATCGCCGAACGTGGCGAAAATGGCATTGGGCAGGCTGGAAAGATACAGGGCCAAATCCACGTCGCGAGCCGACGTGACACAAACCGGGCAACCGGGACCGGAGATCAGACGAATGTTTTCGGGAAGAAGTTTGCGGATGCCGAAGCGTCCGATGGCCTGGGTGTGGCTGCCGCAGATTTCCATGATGGTGACCTGACGTTCGATCCGCCCTGCCGCGGCCTGAATGTGTTTCAGGAGGCCGGCGACCAGAGCGGGGTCCCGGTATTCATCAATAAATTTCATTTTCGATGATGTCCTGCAAAAATTTCAGTTTCTCCCGGGCCTGCTCCGGATCAATCTTGTGGATGGCATACCCCGCGTGACTGATGACAAAGTCGCCGACGCGGGCCTCTTCATCCACGATATCCAGACAAACCTCGCGGCGCGTGCCGCTGATATCGATGATCGCGTAATTGTCCTGGTCAATGGAAATAATTTTTCCTGGAAATCCGATACACATAAAATAATCCTAATCTACATCCATTTCGAGAATTTGTAGTTCCTCCGTTCCCGCGGTCAGCAGGACTTCGAGGCCGCCGCAGGAAGGACATGTGCCAGTGTGTCCTTTGACTTCCGAATCCTTTTCGCAGGAGAAGCAATGGATAACAGCCGGCAAAATTTTGAAGTCCAGTTCCGCGCCCTCGGCAGCCGTATTTTGGGCCTGGACGTCAAAGGCAAATTGCAGTGCTTGGGGTTCAATGCAGGAAAGCCGGCCATAGGACAGCATAACGGAGTTGACTTTCTTAAAGTCCTGCAGCTTTGCGTAATCCTGAACAATATCGATGATGGATTCGGCCAGGTAAAGTTCATGCACGATTCTTTTTTCCCAAAGCGACGTTCAACCGGGATAATTCGGCAAACAGTAATTCTTCCATCACGGGAAACTTGTCCCGCATGGATTCGGTCATTTCCAGATTCATTGCGCCGTAGTCCTGCGGTACAATACACAAAAAAACTATTTCGGGCAATTCATCCATCAGTTCCACTTTAAACAGGACGTCAAAAAATGTGACCTCGTGAGCCGTTGTCGGAGGCGGCATGTGCGCCTGCATTTCGTTCGTATCGAACCGGTAGATGGAGCCGGGTGTGTCCTTCGCCTTCAAGACATCGATCACAATCAGATGGTCGCAACTGCAAATAATGTCGATCAGTGCGTAGCCCAATGTGCCGCCGTCAATGATGCGGACCTGGGCGTCAGGCTGATAGCGGTCGGTAAGCCATCTAACAAAATGAACGCCGAAGCCTTCATCCGCAAGCAGAATATTCCCCACTCCTAAAATCGTTACACAATTTCTGTCCGGCATTTATTCTCTTCATTCATTTTTGTGCAGGGGGCAACTTACTATATATCGTCATTTTCAAAAAAAGGGGAGAAGGACTCCTTCTCCCCCTTTCGGTGATCAGTCATTCGGAGACAAGTTCCCCGCTACTCTTTCTCTCTTTCGAACAAATGCCCGCTGACCATGGATGAAATGGTGCCCTGCTTCAGCACGGCATCATGCCAGAAGGCCATGTAAATATGCACCACGGTGAACAGGATGAAGAGCCAGGTGAAAACGTGGTGGATATATCGAACTACGGCCAGGCCGCCCATGAGATTTTCCAGCGGCCGTAAAACCGTGTAGGCGATGGCAGTCAGCCCGGCATGATAATTTGCACCCATCAGAATCAGGCCAGTCACCACGATGACCAGGACCATCAGTATCAGAGCCAGGTAAGCCAGGGATTGCAGCGGTCCGTAGAGGCAGGTATGCACCGGCGGCTCCTTTTTGATCAGGAGATAGAACTTGATTTGATCGACGGTGGTTTTGATATCCGTCCAGGCGAAGAAATCCTTCCAGTCGGCATAGAAACGGGAAAAGAAGGCCAGGTAAACCCTCCAAAGGAAGAGAAACACGAGAAATATACCGCAGAGGTCGTGGACGAATCGCACATTGCCCATGAAGAATTTATCGACCGTTTCTCCCTTGATGATGGTAAAGGGTTCAGCGATATAGAATCCGGTAGCAATTAAGACCACGATCACCAAAGCCATGGCCCAGTGGTTAATTCGAATGGATGCGGACCACTCTGTTTTACAGACAATATTTTCCACTGTAACCTCCTTACGCTTACGCCACTTTATATTGTTTGATCTCATTCGTTTGCGGATTGATGATGTGCACGGCACAGGCCATACAAGGGTCGAACGAATGAATGGTCCGGATGATTTCCAGCGGCTGATCAACCTTGGCCAGTTTCGTACCGATCAGGGACTCCTCATAGGGCCCCCGTAAACCGGCTTTATCACGCGGTGAGCAGTTCCAGGTGGAGGGGACCACGGCCTGATAATTAGCAATCACGCCGTTTTCAATTTTGATCCAGTGTCCCAGCGCACCGCGCGGCGGCTCAGTCATACCGCGGCCCTGAGCAGGCTTCTTGGGAACATCGCAGCGAGTCCACGTGCGGGTGTCGCCCTTCTTGATGTTGCCGATCAGTTCATTGACCCACTCTTCCATATGATCCGCGATGTATTTGGTTTCCAGAGCGCGGGCGGCGGTTCTGCCCAGCGTGGAGAACAAGACGGCGGCGGGGAGTCCCGTGGCTTTCAACGTGGAATCCACCAGTCCCTTAATCTCCTGGTGGCCTTGAGCGTAGCCCACGACCATGCGGGCAAGCGGTCCGACTTCATGCGGCAGGTTTTCGTAGCGCGGCGCCTTGCACCAGGAATATTTCTCATCGTCCTTCAGATTGCCGTTTTTATCATATCCCGTATATTCGGGATCGGTCGTTCCTTTGAACGGATGCTGAGGTTCTTTTGCCTGATACCAGGCATGGGTGGCTTCTTCCGTTATCTTTTCCTCATCGAGTTTCAGCGGCTTGCCCAGGTCTCTGTTCCGGACAACACCTCGCGGGAAAAGTGTTTTGTTCCAATCATCATCCAGCGGGAAACCGCCATAGGAGAGGTAATTCTTCACGCCGCCGCCGATGCCTTGTAAGCCTTCATCTTTGTAGTAGGTTGCGGCGAGGAGGACATCGGGCAGATAGGCGGTTTCGAGGAAATTCTTCATTTCTTTAAACCGGAATAAAAACTGTCCCAGGCGTTCGGCGTCGAATAAATCCATGCCGGAGGTGATGCCGCCGACGACCAGTGTCTGCGGATGGGGATTCTTTCCGCCGAGAATGGCCATCATCTGTGCGCCGATCTTAGAGATACCCAGCGCGTCGAGATAATGCGAAAGGATAATCAAATTGGCTTCCGGCGGAAGCTTGTAGGAGGGATTCCCCCAGTAAGCATTGGCAAAGGGGCCCAGACGGCCCGACTTTACAAATTTCGTTATCCTTTCCTGAACGGCTTTATAGTGAGTGGCCGAGCAGTTATAGGGATTGGGGCTGTATGCTTTGGCCATGTCGACGGCTTTTTCGGGTTTGGCTGAAAGCGCGCTCACCACATCCACCCAGTCCAGGCCATGGAGATGATAAAAATGCATGATGTGATCGATCAGGTATTGGGATGCGCCGATCAGATTACGGCCGATCCGGGCATTGGGCGGTGGTTTTACGCCAAAAGCATCTTCGCAGGCCAGAATGCTGGCTTCGTAATGCACATACGTGCAAACTCCGCAGAAGCGTTGGGTCATCAATCCGGCATCGCGCGGATCGCGTCCCTTCAGAATGGTTTCAATGCCGCGCCACAGCGTAATGCTGCTCCAGGCATCCCTGATGATGTTTTTTTCATCGACTTCCACTTCAATTCTCAAATGTCCTTCAATCCTGGTGATCGGATCGACAATGATTCGTTTAGTCATGTTTTTCCTCCTCGGTCTTTATCCGGTCATCTTTTCTGTGTCGAATAGCGGTGGCCACGGCGTGCGCGGCGATGCCCGCTGCGGCAATACCGGTGAGCGCGATGCCGATATTATCGACGGTATTATCCCCACCGCCGTAAGTTTTTTCCGGCAGCGGTTTCTCGAGCGGCGCCATAGTGTCCCAGAATGCGGGTTCCGTGCAGCCGATGCAGCCGTGACCGGACATGATCGGCCAGGAGATGCTGTCGTTGAAACGGACTTTGCCGCAATTGGCGTATGTGTAAGGACCCTTGCATCCGACTTTATAAAGACACCAGCCTTTGAGTGCGCCGGAATCGCCCCATTCTTCGACGAATTCGGAGGCATCATAATGCGGCCGTCTTTCACAGGTGTCATGGATGCGTTTCCCGTAAGCCCATACCGGTCTTCCCAGGGAATCGAGCGGCGGCAGGGAGCCGAACAAGAGGTAGTGTAAAATGGTTCCCGTAAAATTAACCGCGTTGGGGGGGCAGCCGGCGATATTCACAGTTGAAATGCCGAGAGCTTTGCTGATGCCGACGGCATCCGTCGGATTGGGATTGGCGGCCTGGATGTTGCCAAAGCAGGCGCAGGCGCCGATACAGACAACGGCGGCTGCTTTGGAGGTGACTTCTTTGGCCATCTCAATGCCGGTCTTTCCCCTGGGCCCCAGCCGCAAATACTGGCCGTTGAGTCCGCGGGGCAGGGCGCCCTCAATGACACAGATAAATTTGCCCGCGAAATCCTTCACGGCTTTCTCCAGACATTGCTCTGCCTGGTAACCGGAAGCGGCCATAAGAGTTTCATGATATTCGAGAGAGATGGTTTCGAGAAGAATGTCATCGACATTCGGATAGGAGGAGCGCAGGAATGCCTCCGAGCAACCGGTGCATTCGGCAAAATGCAGCCAGACGACCGGCAGGCGGCTGAAGGTTTCCGCGGCTTTGGCGACCATCGGCCGGAAGATCGGAGGAAGCATCAGCGCTGCCGTCATTACCGATGTCCATTTGACAAAATCCCTTCGGCTGATCCCTCTTTCCTTCAAGAGCTCGTGCAGATTTTCTTTTGGTTCAGGTAGACTCTTTTCGATCTGATCCATGTGCGTCTGGCAGTGTTTCATGAGATCTTTATACTGCTTGTCGATCGTCTTTTTGTATTCAAAATGATTTTCCCTTGCCATATAACCCCCTTCAAAATTTTGAGGCTGCTTAACCAGTGAGCAGACCAATTCAAATCGAATATACGATAAATTCACATCGTGTTATGTCTTATATAGCATATGTTAATATTCCCATATACAATTGCATCCGGTCAGTCAAGCTGAATATAGAAAGAGTGCCGTAATCAGAAGGAACATTTTGATCTCTTTCAAGTACGCAATAATACATTGATATTGCCTGATTTGAAAATCCCAATGCTCATTGTAATTTTAAACATTTTATATTGATTAGTGTTTAGACGGTAAAGAAATCAACGGTAATTTATTGTTAGACGATTAGTAGGGAAAACCTGACATAACTTATTTAGACTTTTCGATTAATTTCATTCGGCCGTTTTTTTATGACGCTGAATATTTCTAACGAAGAATCATGGTTTCAATGATTTAATCCGCTCGCGCGAGACGGGCATTAATTCTCCGTACTTTCTGCAAAATAATGACGTTTATTGCATACCTCGACAGCTTGCTGCGAGATTGTTGATTCCGAGCGATCCGGAATGACGAAGATCTGTATCCATTAATCCGCCGATTCACTGGCGTGGCGCCGGATATTGCAGGATTTTACGGAAGGTCCAGCTGCGCATCTACCGAAGAAACAGGGGGCACAAAATCCATTGCAAAAAAGATATTGAGGAGCGAAGGGGTAACGTGAGCAGGGTAGAGTCCAATGAATTACTCACTGGTGGCTAAAACCTTTTTAATCGGCTTTTTTGCGTTTCATTGCATTGTCGAACGCCGCAAGTGCAGCCGGGAAAGGAGCAAGGCTCCGTCTGATCGCGCCCTGCAGAAAAGAGATAGCAATCCCGTAGTTTGTCACCGGGACGCCGGCTTCTGCGGCCCTGCGCAAACGGTTCATCATTTCCCGACGATTCAGCATACAGGCGCCGCAATGCAGGATCAGTTTATAGTCCTTCAGATCCTGCGGATAGTCACGTCCGCACACTGTATCCATCTGCAGGTCGCCGCCCACATATTGCCTGAGCCAGCGCGGAATTTTGACCCGTCCGATGTCGTCTTCCAGTGCATGGTGGGTGCAGGCCTCGGCGATCAGGACCCGGTCGCCGGGTTGCAGGTTGTCGATGGCTGCCGCTCCCTGAGCCATGACGGCCAGGTCCGATTTTTGCCTGGCGAAAAGAATCGAGAAGGTGGTCACCGGAATCTCCGGCGGAACGTCGGCTGTAACTTTGAGGATGGCTTGGGAATCCGTTATGACAATGGCGGGCGGATTCTTGACATTGGCCAGCGTTGCGGCGAGTTCTCTTTCCTTGACGACAATTGCCGTCGCGTCGTTGTCGAGAATATCGCGGATGGTCTGCACCTGCGGCAGGATCAGCCGGCCTTTAGGCGCCTGTAAATCAATCGGTACCACGAGGACCGCCCAGCCGCCCGGCGGCAGCAAGTCGCCCACAAGTGATGGGGTTTGTACAAAATCCGCTGGCGCAACCTCCAGAAGCTGCTCTTTTAAGATTTCCAGGTAATGCTCACGCTGGCCGGGGTCGCTGCAGGACACGGCGAGAATCAATCCCCTGGCTTGCAGAAAATTCAGATGCTCGGGGGACGGTTTGCGTAAGTCAATTTTGTTGATGACGATCAGGACCGGTAGCTTACGGTTCCCCGCTTCCGATAAGACGGCTTCTTCAAAATCCGTCCAGACATCCGCCTCCGTAACGAGGATGACGACGTCAGCACGGTCGAAGACCTTGGCCGTCTTTTTCAGACGGGCGCCGGACAGCTCAGAGAGGTCGTCCAGCCCCGCCGTATCCAGGAACAATACAGGCCCCAGCGGCAAAAGCTCCATCGCTTTTTCCACGACATCGGTTGTTGTTCCGGCGACAGGCGAGGTGATGGCGATGTCCTGCCCCAGCATTAAATTGAGCAGGCTGGACTTACCGACATTGGTGCGCCCCATGAGTGCGATGTGCAACCGGTTTCCCTTCGGCGTGTTATTCATTATTTTTCATCCTTGTAGCCCAGAGCCGTTAACCGATAGGGAGCAAATATTTTATCGATCAAGTCCTTCCCTAACTGTTTTTCGAGAAAATGCCTCATGTCTTTTTCAGCGCCCGAAGAAAATTCCGTGATGAGCCGTGTGGCTTCTTCATAGCCGATGACGGGCAGTAAAGCGGTGATAATCATGGGGCTGGCATTGAAATATTCTAAGCATTTTTCCCGGTTGGCTCTGATGCCCTGCACATGCGTGCTGAGAAGGTCGTCGATGTTGACGAGCAGATCAAGCGACTCCAGGAGAGCATGTCCCAAAAGCGGCAAAAATTCATTGATTTGCAGAGTGCCCCGGGCTGCTGCTTCGGTCACAATGCCGTCATTGGCAATAACCTTGATGCCCGTTTGAATGGCCGCCTCGGCGAGAACGGGATTGACTTTGCCGGGCATAATAGAAGACCCGGCCTGAAGTTCAGGCAGGCGGATTTCGGAAAGCAAGTTCATCAGACGCAGATCATTGGAAATCTTGATCAGATTAACGGCGTGCGCCTTGAGAATGGCGGAAACCTCGACAAAGACGTCGGCGTTGGCGGTTTCTCCCAGCATGTTTTCGCCGCGCGCGAGCCCCAGACCCGTGACTTCCCGCAATTTCTCGATAGCAAGAAAGATATAGTCTCTGGGTGCGGCAAGCCCCGTGCCCACTGCGGTGCCGCCTAAATTGACGACGCGCAGTCGCTCTTCGCATTTGAAGGTTCGCCACCGGTCACGGGCGATCGCTTCGGCAAAGGCGGAAAACTCGGCGCCCAGCGTGATCGGCACTGCCTCCTGTAATTCCGTCCGTCCCAGTTTGACGATATCGGCAAATTCCTTTTCTTTTTCCTGAAAGGCGCCCTGCAGGCCGGCAACCGCCAAAGCCAGATCCCGGAGGCGGAAGACGGCCGCAACTCTGATTGCAGTGGGATAAACGTCGTTGGTCGATTGATGCAGATTGACATCTTCGAGCGGATGAATAAGAGAGTAATCGCCCTTTTGGCCGCCGCTAAGTTCAATAGCGCGGTTGGCGATCACTTCGTTCAGATTCATGTTGGTGGAGGTTCCCGCTCCGCCCTGCAGCGCGTCAACCGGAAACTGATCGGCCAGCCCTCCGTCGGATATTTCCTGGCAGGCCTGCCCGATGAGCAGCGATTTTTCCTGGGAAAGAAAGCCTGTTTGGGCATTGGCCAGGCAGCAGGCCTTTTTCACCCGGGCCAGCGCCCGGATGAGCAAGGGGTTCACCTTTTGAGCGCTGATGGGAAAGTTCTGGATGGCGCGCTGGGTGTGGATTCCCCAATGGGCGTCCTTAGGGACCGCCATTTCGCCTAATAAATCTTTTTCCATTCTTTGTTCGCGCATGGTCTATTCTAATATAAAGAGAATGATAAAAAAAGAGGTTTGTCCGCAGCGGACAAACCTCTTTCCCTGTTACTTAACTTGGGGAAAAGCTTCTATTCATCTTTTTTGTGCGGCAACTCCGTGCCTCTTTGCGTGTATTTCGTATGCAGGAGTTCGTGCGACTTGTGCCCCAGCGGTTCTTTGAGGAATTTGTCGTAGAGCTTCTTCACGGATTCATTTTCATGAGACTGACGCTTTTTCTGCACGTTGCCGTCATCGGCGTAAAGTGCCGCTGATCGTTTCAAACGAATATCATTGTTGGTGGGAATCGGCTCGCCGCCGCCGGCGATACAGCCGCCCGGGCAGCACATCACTTCGATGAAGGCATAATTGGCTTTGCCTTCGCGAATGCGGTCCATCAGCTTGCGGGCGTTGCCCAGACCGTGCGCAACAGCAATACTGACGTCTCCCAGAGCGCCGACCTTCACGGTGGCTTCTTTGACGCCTTCGAGGCCGCGGACAGGGGTAATATCCAGGCTGGGCAGGTTTTCGCCGGTGACCACGGCATAAACGGTACGCAGTGCTGCTTCCATGACGCCGCCGGTTGCTCCGAAGATGGTGCCGGCTCCCGTGTATTCGCCCATCGGCGCGTCGTAGTCTTCGTCGGGGATATTTTCAAAATCGATGCCGCCTTCGTGGATCATACGGCCCAATTCCCGGGTCGTGAGGACATAATCCACGTCGCGATAGCCGCTGCTATTCATTTCGGGCCGCTGCGCTTCAAACTTTTTGGCAGTGCAGGGCATGATGGACACCGAGACGATATCTTTCGGATCGATGCCCGCCGTTTGGGCATAGTAGGTTTTGGCCAGAGCGCCGAACATCTGCTGCGGGGATTTACAGGTGGACAGGTGCGGCAGCAGATCGGGATAGAAGTGTTCGCAGAATTTGATCCAGCCGGGGCTGCACGATGTGATCATCGGCAGTGTGCCGCCTTCTTTCACACGTTTGAGCAACTCGTTGCCTTCCTCGATGATGGTGAGATCGGCGGTGAAGTTGGTGTCAAAAACCTTGTCGAATCCCAGCCGGCGCAGAGCGGCAATCATCTTACCGGTAACGAGCGATCCCGGCGGCATGCCGAATTCCTCGCCGAGGGCCGCGCGAATGGCGGGCGCTTCCTGCACGATAACGTGCTTCGTCGGATCGTTAAGCGCTTTCCACACGGCATCCACGTCATCTTTTTCGTAAAGCGCTCCCACCGGACAGGCCAGAATGCACTGTCCGCAGGCGACGCAATTGGATTCAATCAGCGGAAGATTGAAAGCCGGCGTCACCTTGACATCGCTTCCGCGGTGCGCCGGGGTTAGAACGCTAATGGTCTGAATCTGTTCGCAAACCGTCACGCAGCGATGACATTCAATGCACTTGCGGCTGTCCCGAACAATGGACGGACTGGAACGGTCGATTAATTTTTCTTTATGGAATTCGGAATAGGGGAACCGGACTTCTTTGAGGCCGACAAATTCGGCCACTTTCTGCAATTCACAACTGCCGTTCCGAACGCAGAAATTGCATTCCTGCGGGTGATTGGCCAGTAGCAGTTCCACAACCATTTTTCTGGCCTCGCGGACTTTTTCGGTATTGGTATGGACGACCATGCCTTCCATGACGGGAAAGACGCAGGCGGCAATCAGGCTGCGCTGCCCTTCCACTTCCGTCATGCAGACGCGGCACGCGCCGGGTGTATGGTGAATTTCCGGCCAGGCGCAAAGCGTCGGGATTTTAATGCCGGCGCTTCGGGCGGCCTCCAGGATGGTTGCGCCTGCCGGCACTTCCACGGGCCGATTATCGATAGTCAATTTAACATTGGACATGAACTTTTTCTCCTAAAACGGTACAGATGTATTAAACAGCAGCGTCGCAGCGCAGACAGCGGCAGGCTTCTTTCATGGCATCCTCCCGGCTGAAGCCCAGTTCCACTTCCGCAAAGCTCATCTTGCGGGTGGCATGGTGCATTTCGGGCATCACCATCTGAGGCGTTTCCTCGGATTCCTCATCAATCACCAGCGGAACGATGATCTCTTCCAGTGCCGGTTTGACGTACGCCGGTTCATGGTTGGCCACACGGATGGCAGCATCAATATCATCAGCAGCCTGATGGCCGGCGCCGACCGCCGCGATAACGGTGTCGGGTCCTGTTTGGGCGTCACCACCGGCGAAGTAACGGGGGTTCGTCGTACGGGACGTGTAGCCCTTACCGACGGTGTAGCAATCCCACTTGTTGATGTCGACTCCGATCTTCTTATCGACAAAACTCATATCCGGCACCTGGCCGATGGCGGCCACGATGGCATCGACGGACAGCGTGAATTCGGAGCCGGCAACGGGCACCGGTCTCTTACGACCGCTGTTGTCGAAATCACCCAGCGTCATGCGCTGACAGGTGATGGATGAAACCTTGCCTTTGGCACCGTCGATCTTAAGCGGAGCGACGAGATATTCAATCTTGATGCCTTCTTCTTCGGCCGCTTTGATTTCCTCCTGGGCCGCGGGCATATCCTGTCTCAGACGACGATACAGGATCGTAACGTCGGAACCCAGTCTGAGCGCAACGCGGGCCGCGTCGATCGCCGAGTTACCGCCGCCGATCACAGCCACTTTCTTGCCCAGCGTCTTTTCGCCTTTGAGCCACTTGTCTTCGTTGTTATTGAAGTCACGCAGGAATTCAACGCCGCCAAAGACGTTAGCCAAATCTTCTCCCGTTACGCCCATCTTTGTGCTCTTATGAGCGCCGGTGGCGAGATAGAAATAATCAAAGTCTTTTTCGATCTGATCAAACGAGATGTCCCGGCCGACACGGGTGTTGAGACGGATCTCGACGCCCAGGGCGGTGATATCGTCGATCTCGCCTTGCAGGATGGTGCGCGGCAGCCGGTAGGAAGGAATGCCCCAGTAGAGCATTCCGCCGGCTTTGTTCAGTTCTTCAAATACCGTTACCTTGTAACCGCGCAGAGCGAGATCGCGTGCGGCCGTGAGGCCCGCGGGACCACCGCCGATCACGGCGATTTTTTCCTTACGGGTGACCGGCACTGCCGCTGTCTTCGGACGCGATGCGTTGTCGGTGACAAAGCGCTTCAGGAATTTAATGGCCAGCGGCTCATCCATATTGCCGCGGCGGCATTTGGACTGGCACTTGTGATCGCAGACGCGGCCGCAGACGGACGGGAACGGGTTGGTCTGCAGCAGAATCTTGTAAGCGTCTTCAAACCGGCCTTCACGAACCAGCGCGATGTAGGACGGAATGTCCATTTCAATCGGGCAGGTGTGCTGGCAGGGGGATTTGTACATTGCCGAGCAGACGGTCGCGCGGCAGCGATGTTCATAAATATGCTCTTCGTATTCTTTTTTGAAGTAGCGCAGGGTGCTTAAAACAGGGTTGGGGGCCGTCTGGCCGAGACCGCACAGCGCAGCGTTCTTAATGACGCTGGCCATTTCTTCCAGCAGTTCGATATCGCCTGCTTTTCCCTTGCCTTTGGTGATGTCGGTCAGGATATCCAGCATGCGTTTCGTCCCTTCGCGGCAGGGTGTGCACTTGCCGCAGGATTCATCCTGGCAGAAGTCCATGAAGAACCTCGCCATGTCCACGGCGCACTTGTCTTCATTCATGACGATCAATCCGCCGGAGCCCATGATGGCGCCCAGCTCCGCGACTTTTTCGTAATCGACCGGGGCGTTCAAATGCTGCATAGGAATACAGCCGCCGGACGGTCCACCGAGTTGCGCCGCTTTGAATTTTTTGCCTTTGGGAATACCGCCTCCGATGTCAAAGACGATCGTTCCCAGCTTGGTGCCCATGGGAACTTCCACGAGACCCACGTTGTTCACGTCGCCGGTGAGCGCGAAGACTTTTGTCCCCTTGCTCTTTTCCGTACCGACGGACGCATACCACTTGGCACCGCGCAGAATGATCTGGCCGACGTTGGCCAGCGTTTCGACGTTATTGAGGATGCTGGGTTTCTGCCAGAGACCCGCGACGGCCGGGAAGGGCGGACGGGGACGGGGCATGCCGCGCTTGCCTTCAATAGAGGTCATCAAAGCGGTCTCTTCGCCGCAGACAAAGGCGCCCGCACCCTGGTAAATTTCCAGATCAAAATCAAAACCGGTTCCCAAAATATCACTGCCCAGAAGACCGGCTTCCTTGGCCTGGGCGATGGCGACGTTGAGGCGATGGATGGCCAGCGGATATTCCGCGCGACAGTAGATGTAGCCATGTTGAGAGCCAATGGCTTTGGCGGCGATGACCATGCCTTCGAGAACGGCATGCGGATCGGCTTCCAGAACGCTGCGGTCCATGAACGCGCCGGGATCGCCTTCGTCGGCATTACATAACACGTATTTGACGTCGTCCTTGGAGCCGGCGGCAAATTTCCATTTGAGGCCGGTGGGGAATCCTGCACCGCCGCGGCCGCGCAGGCCGGAGTCCAGCATTTCCTGAACGATCTGTTCCGGCGTCATTTCGGTGAGCGCCTTGGCCATACCGGCATAGCCGTCACGAGCGATATATTCTTCGATCTTTTCAGGATCGATCAATCCACGATTCTTTAAAACTCTCAGCTCCTGATGGGCAAAGAAAGGGATGTCCTGCATCGTGGGGATGATTTTGTCCGTGCCCGGTTCCCGGTAAAGCAGTCTTTCAACAACGCGGCCTTTGATGAGATGCTCTTCCACCAGTTCGGGCATGTCGGCCGGTTTGAGGTTAATATAAATGACGCCTTCCGGGTAAACCACCATGATGGGACCCAGAGCGCAAAAACCATTGCAGCCGGTTTCGACGACCTTTATCTCTTCGGCCAGTTTTCTTTTGACGATTTCTTCCAGAAGGGCGTTCTTTACGCCGAGACTGCCGGACGCCTGGCAACCCGTGCCGCCGCAAATCAGCAAGTGTGAACGAAATACTTTCATTGATCCAAAATCCTCCTTAACAGTCACCCCACGGAAGGACGAATTCCTGCGTGACTGAACATGTATTTATTTGATAACTTCAGAACCCTTGGCCAGAACGAAGGGGGTTTGTATTTCCCCCGCCAGGACATGTCTTTTAAAGATCTGTCTCATTTTGTTAGGGTTGACATATTCATATTTGATCGGCTCGGCGTTCAGAACTTCGACGGTTACCAGGGGTTCACGGCTACATAATCCCATACAGCCGGAGGTGGTAACCACGACATCATTTACTTTAGCAGCTTCGATCTCTTCCAGCAGCGTGTCCATCACTTCCTTGGCGCCGGATGCGATGCCGCAGGTTCCCATGTGAACGGTGACTTTGACGCGGCGGTCGCCGTCGCGCAGGGACATTTCCTTGTGCACCTTTTCTTTGATCTTTTTTAAATCAGCAATTGTTATTTTCGCCATGAGTGTATCCTCCGTTATGTATATTCTCGATGATTAATTGTATTGACTCAAAACATCTTTGATCTTGGCGGGCTTGACGCGGCCGTGAACATCATTATCCACAACAACGACGGGTCCCAGTCCGCAGGCGCCCAGACAGCGGACGGATTCCAGGGTGAACATCCGGTCCGGAGTTGTTTCGCCTTCCGTAATGCCAAACTGTTTTTCAATCGCGTCGGCAAGTGCTTTGCCTCCGCGAACATAACAGGCTGTACCCAGGCAAACGCGAACGGTGTGCTTGCCGCGCGGGGTCATGGTGAAAAACGAATAAAAGGTAACAACGCCATAGACGCGGCTGAGCGGCAGATTCAAGCCGGCGGCTATTTTCTTCTGCACCGACAAGGGCAGGTATTCAAGACACACCTGCGCTTCTTCCAGGACAGGAATCAGTCCCCCCGGCTGGCCCTTGTGCTTTTGGATGATGCTCGAGAGCTTTTCCACCTGCTCCGGCGTGAACTCTTTTAATAATTCTGTGTCTTCGGCTTTCATTTGCATTCCTCCTCGATCTTTGGGGCAATCTATGCTTCCGGTTCGATCTCGCTCAATCCTTCTTCAATAACGCCCCGGATATATTTAATTATCTCTGGATGGTTAATCGGTACATCCTCGATTTCTTTGCGGATTTCACGGGTGTCCATTCCAAACTGCCGGTCATTATGCCTGTGTTTATAAAAAAAATCAACCTGAGAATTAGAAATAATCAGGATTACGATTATGTTAATGATAGCACCCAGAGGTTGACGGTCCAGATGATGCAAACCAAACGTAGCCTTTACTACGGTGCCTGAATTTTCATGAGATTCAATCCGGAATGTTCCACCGGACCGCTCGGCCGCATCTTTCAGCAGCGGCAAGCCTAAGCCCACGCGCCGGACCGTCTTCGTCGTGAAAAAGGGGTCCAGGACTTTTTTAAGAACATCAGGACCCATGCCCTGACCATCATCCTTAATTTCCAGTGTCAGTAAATCATCTCGGGAGTCTTCATCAATGCTGATTTCAATAAGCGTCGCCCCGGCGCGAATGGAATTTTCAGCAATGTCCAGAATATGATCAGCCAGGGTAAGCATGACTACTCCAGGATGTGACGGCCGTTCTGTTTCAGAAGGGACATCTTCAATTCATTTAAGGTCGGTTCTTCGAGGAGAACCTGTGTAGTCGATGTGCCGATGTCCTTGATAAAATGCGCGTCGGAAGACGTCAAAAACGGATATCGGCTTAACTCGGCGTACCGGGTGCGGGCCTGCCGAAGGCCGGTTAATTTGGATATTTCCAGAGCGTCAAAATGGGCCTGATCGTCAATAAAACCCAGCTGGCTTAAGATGCTGAAACTTTCCCGGTCAATATGCGCCGGGATGGCCAGGCCTCTCAGCTGATGAATGGTACTGACGATTGAATCAATCGACAGGTCCGTTGCTCCGATCAACAATTGACTGTTCAGGCCCTCCACTTCGCCATGCTCGTTGACAATGGCCTGAACACCGAATCGGTTTTCATCGTTTTCTCCGAAGAGGTGCTGGTCAACAAGCGTCTGAAGTTGCAGAAGATCAGACAGCGTCTCAAAAAGAGCCAGCAAATGCACTTCTTCAGAGGTCGTGATTTCCATTGCCGGAATAATCTGAATGTTTTTACCTGCGGCGGCTGCCATAACGAAAGGAACGTTTGCGGATGCGTTATGATCGCTGATGGCGATGACGTCGATTTTCTTTTCTAATGCCCTTTGAATGAGAGCCTGCGGATGCATGTCCAGTTCGGCGCAAGGTGATAGGCAGGTATGGATATGAAGATCGCAATTATAAACTTTTAACATCGGCTTTCACCGCCGGAAGCCATGACCATTAACGCCGGACATATTCAGGATTGATGTTTTCGATCAATCGGCTTTTAAGCCGTCAGTAAATTATAGATTTTGCCCGATATTTCGAAAGCAGGCAAATCAGATACCATGATCGGAATCTTCTCCGATTCGGCTTTTTCAAGCGTTTCCTGGGTTGGCTGACAGGAATTAATCAGAATGATCCCCGCATGCTCTTTAAGACTGGCGACTGCTACAATATTCTGATGCACTTGACGGGTGATCCAGATGTAGCCCTCTTTGGAATTTCCCATGACGTCGCTGAGCAGGTCCCCGGTATAGCCCCCGGTGACTTCTTTATCCAGGGAATCTTTGCCGCATTTAACTTCCAATCCCAGCGCTTGTACTATTGCTTCAATTTTCATAATTGAACCCTTTTATGAAAAAGTTATGGTGTCAGAATCATCATTTTCAGATGAGTGCCTTTGCCGACTTCCGAATCGATGTGGAAAGTATCGGAGTAATTCTTAATGTTGCATAGTCCCATCCCCGCGCCGAAGCCCATTTCGCGAATTCTCTGGTCGGCGGTGGAGTAACCTTCCTGCATGGCCAGATCAATGTTGGGAATGCCGGGGCCCTCATCGATGACTTCGATTTCCACCATACCCGGGTTGACCATGAGATTCACTACAGCTTTCTTGGCATACGATACGACGTTAATTTCCGCCTCATAAGAAACGATAGCTGCTTTTCGGACAATGTCGCCGGGAATGCCTAACTTTTTGAGAATGGATTTAATGTTGGTGGATACAATACCTGCGGAATTGAAATTACCGCCTTCAATATTAAAACTGCCCGAATACAGGTTTTGGTTAAGTTCGCCCACTGGTATTTTCGACTTTTGGCAAACAACCCACAATGCCCTTCAAATAAAGGCGGCCTGCCGTTTCAAATAGAATGTATTTTGTCGCAAGAATGGGGATTTTAAGTTCTCTGGCGAGCGCGATTGTCTCTGATGACGGCTTTTTGCCCCTAACCAGGATAATAGCGGCAATGTCAAGCACATTGGCCGTTCGAATGACCTGAGTATTGGTCAGACCGGTCAAGAGCAGGCTGCCTGCTTTGGCAAAGGCAAGAACATCGCTCATCAAGTCGGCACCGAAGGCGGTTTTAACTTCCATGTCCATATTCTCTTCACCGACAATGATTTCCGCCTCCAGAATATCTTTTACATCGCGCAGTTTCAAAGGCTACTCCTCAATTAATCAGCAAAAATGGTTCTGTAACATTTTGGGAAAACATAATTTGCTGTCAATATCTTACTGAATTAGGGGCCTATCTATCATGCGCGATGATTTGCTGTCAATAAGATAGTTTTCGACTTTTTTCTGTGGCAATGAAAGCGCTATTCGGGGTGGGTACAAGGTTCAAGGTACAAGGTTCAAGATAAAAATCTTTTATACCTTATTCTTCATGAAGAATCATCCTGCTTTGTTTATTCTGCAGAATCTGCCGCCGGGGGAGCTTTATTCTGACCTTGGTACCGGTCGGACCATTTTTGGTGTCATTATTGGACTCTATTGTTATATCTCCATGGTGGGCTTTAACGGCGGCATAGGCTGTCGGAAGGCCCAAACCTGTTCCGTCGCCCACAGGCTTGGTGGTAAAAAAAGGTGTAAAAAGAAAAGGAACATTTTCCGCAGCAATGCCTGTGCCCGAGTCTGCAATCTCGACGGTCACCTGCCACTCATCCCCCGTCAAGGTAATGGTCAGTAAACCCCCGTGCCGCATCGCCTCAAGTGCATTGTTCATTAGATCAAAAAAGGCGGTTACCATTTGTTCGTGGTCGATCCAGACAGTTCCATTTTCAACAGAGGATTTCAGTATTACGACAACCTGGTCATTGCGAGACAGTCTGGAAAGACTCTCTTCGATTATCTTGACAATATTGGTTTCCCTGAACTTCAGACCCAACAAAATGATCTCTCCGTTAGTTCATCATTCCCGGCGCATCCTTGCACTTTGCACTTTGCACTTTGCACCTTGCACCTTGAATCTTTTTCAGACTCTCTCCACCGTCACGATTTTATTCCGGGCGTTAAGATCGTTAACCAATTCCCGGATATAAACCATGCGCATCGGTTCACCGCGGATCAGGTCGGCGACCTGATTGGGATTGATGGCCGTGCCCACAATCAAATGAATATCGTCGGCTGCCAGAAAACAACGCGCCAAACGCGTCGCGGCATCATTGTCTTTGGGCAGATCATGAATCGTTTTCGCGCTGCGCATAATTTCGAGCGCCTGGCCGATGGTTAAGATGCCTTCTGTCACCAGGTTGATGCCTTTGATCAACGCGGTAGGCGGCGAGCCTTTTTTCTTCGGCTCTTCACCGGTGCGCTTCCAGGGAGGAACCCATTCCACTTCCAGCTTTTCGTTGAGAATCCGCGCTGCCATCTGAGCTGTACTGCCGCCGCAGATGATTTTGTCCCCTTCTGCAGCCATCAGGCGGGAAACCGTAAATTCGTCCATGTTCCTGTTGGTCGGCGGTCCGGTCAGCACGCAGACGGAGACCGCCGGCCGGACTTTCATGCTGATCACAGTGGAATCGTCGCCGGGTTTGTCATTGTATAATTTCATGCAGGTTTTCGACAGCGCTTGGGTCAACTTCACGGTATCCACACCGGTCTGGACGAAACGCTGCACGGCGGCGGCCACGTTTTTCCATCCCCAGCCCATGCGATAGATGCCGCCCAGACCCGCATGGGTATAGCCGTCGCTGATTAAGACCATGTAATCGTTTTCCATTAATTGAAAATGTGCTTCTCTGATGATTCTGTCTTTCACCTGGCGTTCTTCCAGGGGCAGGGCGACAATTGCGTTGTCCCGAATCAGGATCAAAGGCGGAGAATCAAACAAAACAAGGTGAGCGTCGCGTCCGTGATACACGATCAAAACGGCAAAGGTGGCGTAGGCCAGTTTGCGGACGGAACATTCCGGAAGCGTTTCGATCAGCGTCTGCATGACGTCTTCCACAGTTCCATCCGCCTCAAACATCCGCGCGGCTATTTCAGCCGTCAGCGATGACAGAATGCTGGCTTTGACGCCGCTGCCCAGACCATCGGATAAAACGGCCACAAATGAATCCGGTTTCGTGCGGATCATCACCGAGTCGCCGCAGAGTTCCTCGCCGGCCTTGTTGAGACTGGACCAGTTGCTTTCGACAAGTTGTCTCACTTCGATTCTTCCTCTTCCAGGACTTTTGCCAGATGCGAGACAATCATTTTGCTTTCCGCGGTGGTTTCCCCTAAGAGGTGGGCGATCTCGTGGGCCACACGCATCTGCTTGCGCACCACTTCCCGGGTTTGTTCCAGGGTTTGCGCCCGGAGTTCATGGAATTTCTGTTTTTCCGATTCATGCTCGGTAATATCGCGCATAATGGCAACCAGAAGCGATTGCCCTTCCACCCGGACGATGTTTTGTTCGGCAACCAGATGATCATTGAGACGCCTGATTTTTCCGATTACCGGTTTCCCCGTGTCCCGTACGGCGACGAAATCGTCATAAAGCGGGATCAGCTTGGAAAGGTGCTTGCCCTTGACGTCCGCCAGTAAACAGCCGAAGAGCTGTTCGGCCGAGGGAGACATGTCTTGAATGCCCAAATGATCGTCGAGAATAATGATGGAATTCGGTGACACGTCCATGACAACTTGCCTGAGCGATTCGGAACGGCTGCGCATATAGGGAATGCACATGGTGACTTCCGCCATGCCGCGCAGCGTGGCGATTGCTTTTTCACGGCAGCTTCCATAACCACAGGCGCCGCAATTCAACTCGTCATCCGGCGTATACTTATTGACGCGCTTGAGGACATCTCTGATATCGGCTTCGCTGAATTCGGGAACCGGTTCTTTTTTGTCGGCGTAAGCACGTGATAGATCCGGCCACTTTTCACGGGGAATCGCCGCATAGGCCGGACGATGACGATGATAGTCGATAATTTTTTGTCGCGCCGCATAGATGCCGCCTTCGAGATCGGCCATGGCCGGACCGTTAATGCAGCCGCCGGTGCACGCCATCAACTCTACCAGAGATGCATTGAGCTGACCGGCCCGGATATCGCCCAGGATATTGCGGCAGGTTTCCAGACCGCTCGCGACGATGAGTGCGTTATTCAGCATATCGGTGCTCAGTTGTGCAGTTCCAATCAGGCCGCCTTCAACAGGAAAAAGCCGTGCGTCCACCTGAAGTGACGGTTCATCGTCGCTGTCGATTTTCTGCAAGAGGATGTCTTTTTCTTTAAACCAGTCGGCCAAACCCCGAAAAGTCAAAGCTGCCGATATTACGCCCGCTTCCGACTCATCGAGTATTTCCAGCTTTTTGGCAATACACGGACCGATGAACACGATATACGCGTCAGACCCGTATTGCTGAGCAAGCAGCCGGCCATGCGCAATCATGGGTGAAACAATGGGGGCCAGGTAGCCGATGAGGTCCGGATAATATTTTTCAATGAGGTTGACAATCACGGGACAGGAGGAGGCGATCGCGGGCCGCTGCCCCGCTTTTTGCTCGATGTAGTCACGGTGCGCCAGTCCCACGATTTCGGCTCCAAGAGCCGTTTCCTGAGCCGCAAAAAAGCCCAACTGCTTCAGGGCTGTTTCCATTTCCGAGAAATGATGGAAACCGAAATAGGCCGGCGCGGAGGGTGCAACCGAGGCAATGACTTTCCGCCCGTCCCGGAGCGCTTGTTGCACATCGGGGATTGCGCTATGGACATCTTTGGCTTTCTGCGGACAGGTGCGAATGCAGGTTCCGCAGAGAATACACAACTCGGGCACCACCTGGGCCTGGCCGTTCTGAACACGGATGGCCTTGACGTCGCAGTGACGCACGCAACGGTAGCAGTCGCGGCAGCGGGCCGGGTTGGTTATAATGACCGGTTCATTCATGACGATCCTTTACCTGCGTTTATCAAAAAAAGTGTCAATCTTTTTTGGGAGGCAGCAGCTTTTTGCTGTCCACCTGCCCCAGGATTTCTTTATAAAAAAACGATTCGGCCTCACGGGGTCGAATTCCGCTGAATTCACGGTCGCCCACGCGAACGGAAACACCTTTGGAGCAGGCGTCCATGCAGAAAGCGCCGACAATATCGACGAGGCCTTCGAGTTTCTCTTTTTCAATCAGACGGAATAGTTCGGACGCCAGTTCATCGGAGCCGCGCAAACTGCACGAACTGCCGACACAAATCGTTATCAAAAGCATATCATTTTCCCGTTTCTTCCTTGCGGATGAATGGCATCAAATGCGCGTCGATAAAGGCCCCGGGCTTGGCGGCGCAATCCACGGATATGATTTTATTGCCGATGACCACATTCGGTCCTCCTTCACATTGTCCCGTGCAGAAACGCGCCTTGACGCGGAAACGTTCTGCCAGCCCCCGTTTTCTTAATTCGGCGGCCAACCCTTCGAGGAGTTTCCAGGACCCTTTGATGTAACAGTTGGTGCCGATGCAAACGCCGACATTAACCACTGGCAGATTCTGCGCGACGTCTTCTTTGATGTCCTGAACACGCATGGAGCGGCGTTTGTAACTGGTGTGCAGTGCGTGGTGCGACGTCTCACTGTCCGGTTCACCGAGCCAATTGGTGTAGATCGCCTGAACGGACGGATTATCCTGACTGGTCCGGATGGTCGCGTCCTGATCGAGACGATAGAGGACATCCAGGCGGTGTTCCGTGTCGCTTTTCAGAAGCGGTGCAGGGTTGCCGGAGCCGTTGATGCAGCCGCCGGGGCAGGCCATAACTTCAATCAGGTCATACGGCGCATCGCCTGCCCGCATCCGGTCGATTAATCTTTGAGCGTTTTGCAGACCGCTGACGACCGCCAGACGCACCTGGGAGTCACCCAGCACGATGGTGGTTTCTTTGACGCCCTGAAGTCCGCGGACGCCTTCATAGTTGAAACTTTCCATCCGCTTGCCCATGACGCGTTCCGCAGCGAGCCTGAGCGCGGCTTCCGCTACGCCGCCGCTGGCGCCGAAAATGATTCCCGCGCCGGAAACCTTCCCGAAGAAAGCATCCACGGGCATGGGCTTAATCTGGCGCGGATGGATATTTTTCTCGGCCAGCATGGTCATCACATCCCAGGTTGTCAGGACTTTATCCACGTCCTGAAGATGATCCGTTTTGAACTCGGGGCGCATAGATTCATATTTTTTGGCGTTGCAGGGCATGATGGAGACAAAATAGAGAAGTTCCGGCCGCACTTTAAGTTCCTTGGCAAAGTATTGCTTCATCACCGCGCCGAACATTTGCTGCGGCGATTTGCAGGAAGACAGATGAGGTAAAATATCCGGCGCCATTTTTTCACAGTAATTGACCCAGGCCGGACAGCAGGAGGTAATTTGCGGCAGCACGCCTCCTTCGGCCAGACGGGACAAAAACTCCGTGCCTTCTTCCATAATGGTCAGATCAGCCGCCCAGCAGGTATCGAAGACAAAATTGAATCCCAGCTGTTTCAGGCAGGCGCTCAAAACCGGCATGACATCGGCGCCGGCGATGCCGTATTGCTCGCCGAAGGCGGCACGCACGGCCGGTGCAATCTGCGCGACGACAGTCAATTGAGGATCCTTCAATGCGCGGTAAACCTCGGGCAGCGCCGGTTTCAGGGTGAGCGCTCCCGTGGGGCAGACCATGGCGCAGTGGCCGCAGGCCACGCAGACGGTCATGTCCAGCGGCCGATGGTCGTTGGGACCGATAGTCAGCACGTCGTTGGTTTCATAGAAGCTAAGCGCCGAGACGCCCTCCATTTCGCGGCAGACTTTCAGGCACAGGCCGCATAATATGCACTTGCCTGGATCGCGGGTGATGATGGGATGGTTTTCGTCAATGGGCAGAGGTTTGGCCGGCTTAGTCCTGTCGTGCTCGACGCCGTAGGCGCTGGCATAGCCGCGCAGATCACAGTCGTAGCGCTCCGTGCAGCCGCAGGCCAGGCAGCGGGCGGCTTCAGTCATGGCGGTTTCCTGATCCCAGGTGGTGGATGATTCGTCAAAATTTGTTTTTCGGACCTGGGACGCCACAACCGGCACTTCCAGACGATCCGCGGGAGCGGTGCCCTTGAACGCGTCCGGCGGTAATTCATTCCACTTGCCTTTGGTGCAGGTATACGGATCGTCCTTCGTTGTCACTGATCCTGTGCGCACAAATTCATCGATCGCTTCCGCGGCGCGATGGCCCGCGCCAATGGCGGCAATTGCTATGTCCGGACCGGTGACGCAATCGCCGCCGGAGAAGATCCAGGGCAGGGCGGTTTGCAGGGTTTGCTCATTTACCACAATATTGCCCCATTTGCTGATGAGTTTCTTCTCGCCGATGCTGAACCCGTCGACGGCCTGGCCGATGGCCGAAATAATGGTGTTTGCCGTCAGCGTGAATTCGGAACCTTCCTGGGGCACGGGACGCCGTCGGCCGCTTTTATCCGGTTCACCCAGCGCCATTTTCACACAGGTCATCTGCAAAGCATTACCGGCTGCCTTAATGGAAACAGGCGCGGTCAGAAACTGAATGTTGACGCCTTCCTCGATGGCCTCTTCGATTTCGATCGGCTGGGCAGGCATTTCATGACGCGTGCGGCGATAGGCCACGACAACTTCTTTAACGCCTAGACGCACAGCGCTGCGCGCCGCATCCATTGCCGTATTGCCGCCGCCGATCACGATCACGCGGCTGCCCAGTTCCGGTTTTTCCCCGCGCGCGAGCCTGGCGAGAAAATCAAGACCGGACATGACGCCCGGTACGTCTTCGCCTTTTGCGCCGATGGCGGTCGCTTTTTGCGCGCCCAGTCCCAGAAAAACCGCTTCAAAGCCGTCTCTTTTCAGCGATTCCAGTGTGAAATCCCGTCCCAGTTTCTTGTTGTACTGAATATCAACGCCCAGACCGAGAATGCACTGAATTTCCGCGTCCAGATCTTTTTCCGGAAGGCGGTAGTATGGGATTCCCCAGCGCAGCATGCCCCCTGCCGCTTCCTGCATTTCAAAAATAGTCACTGCATGACCAAGACGCCGCAAAAACCAGGCGGCAGTGAGGCCGGCCGGCCCCGCTCCAATGACGGCGATCCTGTGTCCGGTGTCCGGCAGGCATTCAGGTTTGTAGGCCTCTAACTGGAAAGTGTCCCAGTCGGCAACAAAGCGTTTGATGCCGTTGATGTTGACGGCGCCGTCCAGGGCGTTGCGACGGCATTCAGTTTCGCAGGGATGCGGGCAGACGCGTCCGCAGACGGCGGGGAGCGGGTTATTGTCCTTGATGACTGCGAGGGCCTCTGCAAAATTGCCGGACTGGACATGGTAAATATACTTCTGAATGTCGATATGAGCCGGACAGGTGAGGACACAGGGCGCGATGCAATCGCCGTAATGATTGCGCAGAAGAGCCTGCAGATAAATCTTCCGATAACTGTGAAGAGCCTCTGATTGGGTGCGGATCACCATGCCGTCTTCTGCCGGTGTGGAAGTAGCAGATGCAAATCTGGTCCGGGCACCGTCAGCAACTTCGACAAATGCGGCTTCGAAATTACTCGGGGGACTGACACGCGGGTCATATCCGAGAGAGGGAATATCAATCCCGTGAGAACGGGCAGCGTCGATGATCGTCAAGCCGTCGACCGTAACACAATCTTTTCCATCAATGTTTACTGTAATCATTGGTGCGTCCTTCCATTCCATGTATTGTTTCATCCGGCATCAAACCGGATTAGTTTGTTCTTAAATGAAACCAAAGAAATGTCATCAGTGGCAATGTAAGCTACTGATCAGAAATTTCTTTTTTACTGACCGTCAGTATAAGAAAAGCGCTCGGGCATGTCAATATAATTCATCAGGAGGTTACCGGCGAGGCGATAAGCTTTATAGTCTTCATGGAAGAAAACCGGGATATTCATCATAAAACAGGCAAATGACAGTCAATCGGTCTTTCTGATCAATTCACTTTAAAAATGATGCCTTAAAAAATTATTGAATATTTAACGGTTAGAAGCAATAATCTTACGGCTGAAGCCTCAAGTATTCTCAAAAAAAGCCGTTATAGATTTTGAAAATACCAAAATGTACCAATGATGCTATTTCTTTAAAGTATTACTAAAAATGGAGGGTATGCGATGAAAACAGCCGCCGCAGCTGAAGTAAAGAAAGAAAAAACCAATTCCCGGGAAGGCAAGTATCTGACGTTATCACTTGCCGACGAAGAATACGGAATCGGTATTTTGAAGGTGAAAGAAATTATCGGAATGATCACCGTCACTGCTGTTCCGCAAACCCCTTCACACGTTAAAGGGGTTATTAATTTGCGTGGCAAAGTTATCCCGGTCATTGATCTCAGACTTAAATTCGGTCTGCCGGCCATGGAATATACTGAACGCACCTGCATCATTGTCATTGAAATCGCAAAAGATAATGGGCATATCCTCATCGGCATTCTCGTGGATTCCGTTTCGGAAGTTTTAAATATCAAGGGAGTGGATATTGAAGATACGCCCAATTTCGGATCGCGTGTGAACACGGATTATATTCTAGGGATGGCCAAAGCCTCTGGAAAGATCAAAATCCTTCTCGATATCGATCGCGTCATGAACGCAGATGAACTCGACGACCTGGAAAGAACAAGCGCAGCCTAAGCACGTATTTTAAGGGTACGAGGTGTGACATATGTCCCAAACGAGATTAAAAATGAGAATTATCAGTATGTTCATCGTCATAGCCGTCATTATGGCTTTGATCGGCATCATTGCTCTGTATCAGCTTTATTATATTGATAGTTCTGACGTCCGGGGTGTCAATGCCTACATGCGGGCGACCGGGATACTCACCTTCATCGGCTGCGTCGTAACGATGATCCTCGGTTTATATATAAGCCGCAAAGTTGTTGGGACCATTGAGAAAGAATTGAAGGGATTATCGGATATTATCAGCAACGTTTCTTCCGGTTCCTCGCAGGTATCTTCCTCCTCTTTGCAACTTGCCGATGGTACAAGTTCTCAGGCAACTTCCCTCGAGGAAACTTCTTCTTCCCTGGAGGAGTTATCGTCCATGACCAAACAGAATGCGGATAACGCGTCACAGGCCAGAGCTATGATGCAGGAGGGGGGGCACATCGTCGAGAAAGTCAATCGGCATATGGTTGACATGGCCAAGGCGATAGCCGAAATTACCAAATCCTCCGAAGAAACGGGGAAGATCATTAAAACAATCGATGAAATAGCGTTTCAGACGAACCTTCTGGCTTTAAACGCCGCCGTAGAAGCGGCAAGGGCCGGTGAAGCCGGGGCAGGTTTTGCCGTCGTTGCCGATGAAGTCCGGAATCTCGCCATGAGGTCGGCGGAGGCTGCGAAAAATACCAGCCAGCTTATTGAGAATACCATGAAAGCCGTCAAGAATGGCAATGAGCTAACCAGCTCGACGCAGGAGGCTTTTAAAGACAATGTCGCTTCTTCTACAAAAATAAGCCAACTGGTTGACGAAATTGCCACTGCCTCTCAGGAACAGGCTCATGGAATCGCTCAGATAAACCGGGCGGTAGCGGAAATGGACAAGGCCGTCCAGCAGGCTGCTTTTAATGCTGAATCTTCAGCCGCCGCAGCGGAATCAATGCACGCGGATGTTAACCAACTGGAAAAAAGAATGGCAGCGCTGGCGGGTATCATCGGCGCCGATACGCGGGGTACAGTCCTTCGTGCTTCTTCCACGGGCAAGTCGCTTCTCGCCCCTGCCGGGAAAGACGTAAAAATGGCAGCGGCTAGACCTATTATTCCCCATGGCAAAGCGCTTCCTGCTCCTGCAGTTCCGGGCAAAGATGTGAAGCGAAAAGGCATGGCTCCAGCGGCAGCAAAGCCGAAACGCGTACGTCCGGAGCACGTCATTCCGTTTGATAAGGATGAGTTTAAAGACTTTTAGTTCGCACCTTCTTTTGAGAATGTGCCGCTTCGGGAATTGACTAAGTTCCTGGCTGCACAATTATTGCGATCCGTTTGCTGCTATTTCTCATAGCCGCGTGTAATATAAAAAGTGGCCAAATCAAAAAAGATGGTCATTCGCCGTTGCAGTTCAAACGTCATGTAAAGATCAAGATTTTTTTGCAGCGCCCCTTGGGCAAGTGCGACATCCCAGATATGCTTTCGTATAAGGCTCAAGGCGCTCAGCACACCGCTTATCTTGACGCCGGCTTTCTTCCTTTCCAAGCCCAGGTTTACGTAAAAATTCTTTATTCGGCCGATATCATAAGCGTTTTCCAGCCAGAGTGTAATCTGTGAAATGATTTTATCGGAGATCGTATGGAGTATCCGGTTTTCATACGGCCGGTACTCATTTGTGGACGGATTGGTCTTCATGTCCTCTATCCATTGCAGGATCATTTCTTCTTTGTTTTTCAGGATGACATTAATCAGGCGTCGCGTCATTGAATTGGTTGCCTGGCGTGCAGGACGCGTTTTGTCATCCTGATGTTCGATCGCATCCAGAATGGCCCAATAGTCCTTCTTGCTTTTTATATAGGTTTCCAGGGCATGCCTGTTGGAGCGGAAAGCCAGCGGCGGAATCCGGTGAATCGGCCAGAATCGCGCCTGAGCGCTGTCATCGCCTGCGGCAAGTTTTCCGCCGCTCTTATCGACGACGAATGTCAGGAAAAGCAGATCCCCGTAAAAGCGGCTTTTGTAGGAATCAACATCCAGGAGTCTGCTGATTCGGCCTTTGAGGCCCGTCTCTTCCTTGAGCTCACGCAGTGCGGCGTCCTCGATGCTTTCGCCCGCTTCGGCAAAACCGGTCGGCAGGCACCAGCGGCCTTTGAAGGGAGGCCGGTCGCGTTTGACCAGCAGGATCTGCCGCGCCTCATCCACAATTGCCGAGACAACCGGGAGAGGATTGTCATAAAAGAAGCTGTGGCAGTTCGAACAGCAGTCTCTGAGAACATTGTCTTCTTTTTTCTTCACGATTTGACCACCGCAATACAGACAGAACAGGCGTTGCTTCTTCATATCGTTTCCTTCAGGAACTGAGGTTGTGCGCAAATAAAAATCGCATCGTCTTTGCACATGGTGATGACTTTATTCTGGGCGCCGATATCCTGCAATTTATGCAGCAGCTTATTCACAATATTTTTCTTCTCGGCGTCTGTTCCGACCAGAAGAAAAGGGCTTTTAAACTGATAGTAGTTGACGAAAAAATCAATGTCCCAGGGCTGGAAAATCAGGGAATTACTGAAGTTGAATTTCCGGACCCTGCCGAAATACGGCCGGAGCAATTTCTCGCCGTTTTCGGCAGAGAATTGCTGGACGATGACTTCAATCGGCAGAAGGCGGTTATCTGCCAGAAGGTTCTGCTCCTTCAGCGTTTTTCTGGTGATATGAATCAGTTCCTGCATATTGCATTGATCGTGGGTAATCGCGATGAAGGTGCCGTCCTTTCTCAGGACCCGGGCGATTTCCGGGATCATTTCAACAAAAAAATATAAGGCAAAACTGCAGATGATGAGATCAAAGGAATCTGCCGGATATTTCTTGATCGTCTGAACGCCCGTTGCCAAAAAAGTTCCCGAATAGCCGGCGCGGCGGCAGGCCTCCAGAAAAAAAGGCTCGTATTCCGCAACGATATCCAGGCCCGTTATGGTTGCCCCGGGGTGAAGCCTTCCTTTCAAGGCTTCCGTAAAGGCGCCGAAGGCCGAACCCAGTTCCAGGACATCACGGCAGTTCGTCAGATCTACCTGATTGAGGGCTGTGAGGCGGATGTCTTCCTTATTGGATGAGAATTGGCGAATAAGCGTTTCGATGCGCAGATGCTTCTGCACATCACGGAATACCTGCCGGATCTTTTTCCTGTCGAGAAAATCGACCATATTTCTTCTCAACTTTTCCGATGCGTTTCGTGTTCCGAGATGAGAGGCCGCCCAAACGGAGGCCGACTAGGCCAATCTTCGCACGCCTTCTGCCAATTCCGTTAACCCTTCCACATCGAGTATCGAAATCGAGCGGGTCGTCGCTTTGATCAATCCTTCTTCACTCATACGTTTTAGAATGCGCGAGAGCGTTTCGGGGATGGTCCCGAGCAGTCCCGCCATTTGATTCCTGGAGATGTGGAGTTCGATCGATCGGGAAGAGCCGTTTTGTTCATGCAGATAGAGCAAATAAGCCGCCAGCCTGCCCGGCACTTCTTTGAGGGAGAGATTTTCCACAAGGGACGTAAGTTTTCGGAGTCTCGCCGACAGCAGCGCCAGCATGGACAGCGCGAGTGATGGTTCCCGGCTGATCAGCTCGACAAATCTCTGCCTGGGGAAAAAAAGAGTCCGCGTATCGGACAGGGCCTGAGCGGATGCCGGATAGTGTTTCCCGGCAAACACGGCCGCCTCTCCAAAAGGTTCGTGATCCTCGAGGATATGAAAAATCTGCTCTTTGCCTTCGGGGGAGAGTTTAAAAATCTTTACCTTGCCGGAAAGAATGACATAAAAGCCGGTTCCCTCGTCGCCTTCGGAAAAAAAATTTTGTCCCCTCTGGTGGGTGCGGTCAAGTGCGATTGCGCCCAGACTTGCGCACTGCCCGGGACTGAGTCCTTGAAACAGAGGAATGGCAGCGATCATTTGATTCACATTCATTCGTGGTTACCTTAATTAAAAAATAACGCGATGCTTGACTTAAGTCAAGGCGCAACTGGCGGATAATCCGTACAGTGCTTCCAAAAGGAAAAATAATTCATAAGGAGACGCGAATGGAAAATCTATCAATGTTTTGTTACCAGTGTGAGCAGACGGCAAAAGGAGAAGGATGTGTAAAAGGAGGTGTATGCGGCAAGGACACGGAGGTTGCTGCGCTTCAGGATCTTCTGGTCTATGCCCTTAAGGGACTTTCGGCGGTAGCCGTTGACGCCCGCAAAGCCGGTATTGTTGATCATGCCATCAATGTATTTACCGTCAAAGCGCTTTTCTCAACCTTGACCAACGTTGATTTTGATCCGGCACGATTTGTTGAGCTGATTGCCGAGTGCGCCAGTCTGCGCGATAGTTTGAAAGAAAAAGCGAAAAAAGCGGGCGCCGTGATTGATGAAAAATCAGCCGCTGTTACTTATCAACCGGAGACGACCGTGGCAGGACTCGTCGCGCAGTCTGGGATTGCTTCATTGAAAGCAGACGCGACAGTTAATCCGGATATCCAGTCTTTGCAGCATATCCTGCTTTTCGGGGTGAAGGGTGTGGCGGCCTACGCCGATCACGCACAGATTCTGGGGCAGGAAGACGATAAGATATATGCTTTTGTCGAGGAAGCGCTGACGGCGATCTTGCGTGAAGAACTGGATCTGAATGCCTGGATCGGCCTTGTGTTAAAGTGCGGCGAGATCAATCTGCGCACGATGGAATTGCTCGACGCCGCTAACACGGGTTCCTTTGGCCATCCCGTGCCGACCCAAGTCCCACTGGGAGCAAAGAAAGGCAAGGCGATTTTGATTTCCGGCCATGATTTGAAAGATCTGTCTGAACTCTTGAAACAAACCGCCGGCAAAGGAATCAATATCTATACGCATGGTGAAATGCTGCCGGCGCATGGCTATCCGGAACTCAAAAAATATCCGCATTTCTACGGGCACTATGGAACGGCCTGGCAGAACCAGGCTAAAGAGTTTGCGGAATTTCCTGGCGCGATCCTGATGACGACCAACTGCATTCAGCGGCCGCGCGACTCCTATGCAGCGAATATCTTCACTTCAGGCCTCGTGGGCTGGCCGGGCGTGGCCCATATCGCCGATGGCAACTTTGAACCGGTCATTAAGAAAGCACTGGAACTGCCCGGATTTGCGGCTGACACGGCTGGCAAATCCGTCACGGTGGGTTTTGCGCGCAACGCCGTATTGGGTGTGGCCGATAAAATCATCGAAGCGGTCAAAGGCAAGGCCATCCGCCACTTCTTCCTGGTAGCTGGTTGCGACGGCGCCAAACCTGGCAGAAACTACTACACAGAGTTTGTGGAAAAAGCGCCCAAGGACACGGTTGTCCTGACGCTGGCCTGCGGCAAGTTCCGTTTCTTCGACCAGGAACTGGGCGACATTGGCGGGATCCCGCGGCTTCTGGATATCGGCCAATGCAACGACGCTTATTCCGCCATCCAGATCGCCGTGGCGCTGTCCAAGGCATTCAACTGCTCGGTCAACGATCTACCTCTGTCGATGATTCTATCCTGGTATGAGCAAAAGGCCGTGGCGATTCTTCTGACGCTGCTTTACCTGGGCATTAAAGACATCCGCCTGGGGCCGTCCTTGCCCGCATTCATCACACCCAATGTGTTAAACGTGCTGGTGCAGAATTTCGGAATCAAACCGATCACCACACCGGACGAGGATTTGAAAGCTATTCTGGGTTAGAATTTAAGCTCTCATGCCAGCATAAATTCTGTGTCATATTGTCAAGGATCGCCATCGCAACCGTCATTCCTTTGTCATTGCGAGCCGATTCTCAATCGGCGTGGCAATCTAAAATCATGATGCTGCTTCAAGTTAAAAAGGCTGCTCTCCCGAAAGACAAGGGGGGCAGCCTTTCTTGTCACTATAGGTTTCCATCAATAACCTCGTCATGCCGACGAATACGAGTCCCTTGCGAATAAACTTCCCCGCTCCTGTTGGGCGGGGATCAAGGGGAGGGGCGATGCTTGTTGCAATTACTGAATCAATGGAAAACAAAACGTTTCTCTATTTACTCTAATCTCTAAAAGGTGGCAGCTGAACCGGCCCCTACCGTGAGCAGATGCCCTGCAACTGTGGCTCTAAGCTCATTGCGCGAGAGCCGAAAACTCGCCCTGCGGGCTCAAACAGTTCGGCTCTTTGTCCCTCCATTTCGTTAAGAGCCACAACGTTTCGGGCATAATCCGCTCACGGCATGGGCCGGTTCAACTGCTTTCTTATATTGAAAGCAACTCTTCTTATTAGAAAAGAATACAAACTACTCACGTTTTTGTAAGAGGCTGAGTTACTGTGAGGGAAGATGCGAAAATTGATAATAAAACTTTCTTCCTGCTATACGTACCAAGTGGATGTTTGACAGATAAATAAATATTGGTCATCATCTATCTGCTTTTCTTGATGATTTAAGAAAAGGAGGCAGAAATGACCCACATAGAGAGTATAGTACAGAAGACAGATTTATCATCTGAAAGCATAATCTCACCCGCCGTTAAGACACCTGATTATCATCAAACGAGATTGCGTTTCACATCCCACCATGAGGAAAACATAGAAGCCCTTGGCAAGATTCTGAAGCGTCTTTCAGGAATGGGTTTACCGGGGAAGGAACATGTGGAGAGTTATCTTCGCTACCTGACCAGACGTAACCGCAAACCAAGAACATTGCACAGCCGTTACGAAGCGATAGTCATTTTTGTTGGCATGATCAGGGATAACGGCAGGACACGCCTTGAAGAAATCACACGAAAAGACATAGAGGCATTTATCGAGCACGAGCAGGACAGGGGCAATAAGATTACAACGATAAGAACAAAACTTGTGAGCGTTCAGGCCTTTCTTCGTTACCTCATGGAGGAAGAGATTGTTTCCTCGGATATATTCAGCAGGAGGATACGACTGCGATTACCGGAACGGCTGCCTAAAGCCATTGATCCGGAAGATTTGCGGAAGTTTCTTTCCGTCATTAAAGACACGCGAGACCGGGCCATGATTCTGATTCTGTTGCGAACGGGAATGCGGATAGGCGAACTGCTGAACACGAAGGTAATGGATGTCCACATTAAGGAACGGAATATCGAGATTTACGAAGGTGAAAAAAACCGTTTGGGTAGAGTGGTCTACCTCAGCGAGGATGCTGTTTCTGCTTTGCGGAAATGGTTGAAGGAGAGAGACACCTGGGAGGAGTATCTCTTTTATAGCCCCTCTGGGGGAACGGATACGATGTCCTACAGTGCCGCCTGGATGATCTTTCATAAATATCTAGTAAAGGCAGGATTAACTCACAAGGGTTATAGCCTTCATGCTCTCAGGCATACCTTTGCCACAGAGCTTCTCAATGCCGGCATGCGCCTGGAGTGCCTGCAGGTATTGCTGGGACACCGGTCCATAGAAGAGACGAGACGATACGCCCAGCTTACCGATAAGACCCGGGAGGAAGAATATTTTAAAGCCATGTCCAAGATAGAGAGGAGGAACAAGAATGATGATGACCGACACGATCATGAACTGGAGGCGGTTTTTGAAACGGAGAAACTGCTCACCCAATACCGTGAAAAACTATCTGAACATCATTAGGCACTTTGTCATCTGGGTGGATGTTCCATTGGAGGAGGCGACACACTTAACGATCTCGCACTACATTGATCACCTGATGAGGAAAAGGCTGGCTCCCAAGACCATAAACTGCCATGTAAACTGTATTCGCCAGTTTTACCATTACCTGCGTGATGAAGAAGGATTAACCATTATCAATCCTGTCCGCAGAAGCCACATCCAGAAGATGTCTCGTCCTCTACCCCGGCATTTAAGGGACGAACAGGTGGAAGACTTTTTTAAAGTTGTAAAAGGTTACCGTGATAAAGCGATGTTCATGCTGATGCTGCGTTGCGGATTAAGGGTGGAGGAAGTAGCCAACCTTACCATGGGTGTTATAGACGTCAAACGTAGAACTATCTTGGTTGAGGACGGTAAGGGAGGAAAAGACCGGATCGTCTACATGAGCAATGATGTTCTTCAAGCCCTTTCATGCTACCTGAAAGTAAGGTCGGCAGCCAGGGCAAGAAAAATCTTTCTGTCCGAAAAGGGAGAATCCAAAGGGCAGCCTATCTCCATTCGCGGCATTCAGAGGCGCATGGAACGTTATGCCCGCAAAGCGAAGATCAAATTATCCTGTCATCATCTCCGGCACACAATGGCCACACAGATGTTGAATGCCGATGCTGACCTCTCCACCATCCAGGATCTTTTAGGACACAGCAGCGTTAAGACCACGCAACGTTATTGTCGTATATCAAATCTTAAAGTACAGCGGGATTACTTTAAAGCTATGGAGGTGATTATGCAACGAACGGTTTGCAGCCAACACAGTCCTTGACGAAAGAACAAAAATATGAAAACTCATGCAATGTACAACTGATTAACATCAATAAGAAAAGCAGAATTTGGTTCGTATAGCTTCCTGTAATTCGCACTTGAAATAATACCCCTAAAAATGCATGATTACAAACAGTAATCGTATATCTATCCTCATTGGAGAACATATCGTGCCCGAATCCCTGCGCATCCTTATTCTGGAAGATAACCCCGCCGATGCCGAGCTGGTTCAATTTGAACTGCAGGAGGCCGGGTTAATTTTCACTGCAAAAGTGGTGATGACTAAAAAAGATTTCGTCCATGAACTCCGGGGATGCTCCCCCGATCTCATCCTTTCCGACTATGACCTGCCCGCTTACAATGGCGCTTTAGCGCTGGCCGAGGCGAAAAAAAGATGCCCGGATGTCCCTTTTATTCTGGTCACCGGTGCGGTCAGCGAAGACCGTGCCATTGAAATTCTTACCCAGGGGGCCAAGGATTACGTTCTGAAAACCAGACTTGCACAGCGTCTTGTGCCGGCTGTCCAGAGAGCACTTGCCGAAGCCGAAGAGCATAAGGCGCGAAAACTGGCGGAAGCTGAACTCCGTGAATCTCACAGAACCTTGGAGGAGAGGGTCAGGATCAGGACAGCGGAACTGGAAGCAGAGATGGCGGCGCGAAAGAAGAGGGATGACGACTTGCGACTGAGCGAGGAGCGATATCGCGGCGTGGTGGAGAATACAACGGCCATCATCCTTCGCATTGATCCCAGCGGTGTCATCAACTTTGCAAACAGCCGGGCGCTGGAGTTCTTCGGCTACACGGCGGATGAACTGATCGGCAGGCACGCCGTCGGCTCGATCGTTCCCGCAAGCGAAAGCACGGGCCGCGATCTTGCAGCAATGGTCGGCGAGATCATGGCTGACCCGGATAGATTCCACTCGAACGCCAATGAAAACATCTGCAAGGACGGTCGGCGTGTGTGGCTGGAATGGACAAACTCCAACATTTACTCGGCCGACAGCCGTCTGAGGGAGATCCTGTGCGTCGGGATCGACGCGACGGACCGTAAGCGGGCGGAGGATGCTCTCAAACTACATGCTGCTATCATGGAAACCGTGGCGGAAGGTATCTTTCTTGTTGGATTGGATGACAACATCATCAAATGGGCAAATCGCAAATTCGAACAGCTATTCGGATATGACCCAGGCGAAATGGTCGGGATGCACGTCGATAGGGTCAATGCTCCAACAAAGCAGACTCCTGCAGAAGCCAGGATCTCGATTGTGGATGTCCTCCGGCAGGCCGGGGAATGGCACGGGGAGATTGAAAATATCAAGAAAGATGGAACACATTTTTGGTGCCGTATCCATGTCTCTCTCTTCAACCATCCTGAATTCGGAACCGTGATGGTTTCGGCACACACCGATATCACCGAGCGCAAGAAAATGGAGGATGCACTGCGGGTTTCGGAAGAGCGATTCTCCAAGGCATTTAAGAACGGTCCCAATGCCATTACAATAACCCGACTAAGCGATGGTAAAATAATAGAAGGGAATGATTCAGTCTATGAGCTTTTAGGGTACAATCATGATGAAGTGATTGGCAAAACAACATTCGATTTGGGAATATGGGCTGATGCGGATGAGCGGGTCAAACTGACACAGGGTCTTGCGGCAAAAGGGTTCATTCGAAATCAGGAATTCACCTTATTAAGAAAAGACAGAACGCGTGTCATTGTTGATCTGGGTGCATCGCTGATCAATATCGACAATCAGCCGTGTTTCCTGACTTCGTTTATTGACATCACCAAGCGCAAGCTGGCCGAAGAAACGCTCAATCGGAGCTGGAAGATGTTTGCCCAGTTGATCGAGGGCTCACCGTTCGGCACCTACATCGTTGATTCCGAGTTCCGCATCGCGATGATGAACGCCTCCTCGCAAGACGGAGCGTTCCGCAACGTGCGACCCATCATCGGACGTCCCTTTGACGAGGCCATGCGCATCCTCTGGCCCGAACCCGTCGCCGCGGAAATCATTGGCCACTTCCGCCACACCCTCGAAACCGGCGAGCCTTACTACTCGCCCATCTTCATCAACCCGCGCCACGACGTTGAAATCGTCGAAGCGTACGAGTGGGAGCTCCACCGTATGAATCTTCCCGACGGGCAATACGGCGTCATCTGCTATTACTTCGATTCAACGAAACTGCGAGAGGCCGAGAAGGCTCTGAAGGAAAGCGAGCAAAAATATCGTTCAATCTTCGAGAACAGCCTGGATGCCATCTTTCTGGCAACCCCCAATCGGCAAGTTCTGAACGCCAATCCGGCAGCCTGTGCGATATTCGGGATGACGGAAGAAGAACTTTGCCGGGCCGGACGCAGAGGGATCGAAGATCCGACGGATCCCCGCCACGCCGCCGCGGTGGAAGAACGCGCCCGATTGGGCAGGGTTAAATATGAAGCAACACATGTAAGAAGTGACGGCTCCAGGTTCCCCTCCGAAGTCAGCTCGGTGATCATGGAAGGTGGACGGCGGTCCCTCGTTATTCTCCGTGACATCACCGAGCGCAAGAAGGCCGAAGAGGCGCTGCGGGAGAGCGAAGAGCGGTTCCGCGTCGCGCAGGAGCTTTCGCCGGATGGGTTCGCCATCCTGCGGCCTGTCCGCGACAGCGAGGGACGCATCGTCGATTTCACGTTTGTCTATGAGAATGCCGCGATTGCCCGCATAAATGGCACCGACCCGGCGGCGGTGGTGGGCAGGCGTCTCTCGGAATTCCTGCCCGCTCACAGCCAGAGCCCTTTTCATGAGGCCCATGCGCATGTGGCCGACACCGGCGAAACCTGCATCATGGAGCGGAAGTACGACGGCGGGGACATACCGAGGCCCACCTGGTTTCGGGTGGTCGTCGTTCGGACGGGCCAGGATATCGCGATCCTCTCGCAGGACATCACCGAGCGCAAGCAGGCGGAGGAGGCGATGAAAATACAGGCAAGGCAAACGGAAGAGGCCAACAAAGAACTCGAAAGCTTCAGCTATTCCGTTTCCCATGATCTTCGGGCGCCTCTGCGGGCCATTGACGGTTTCTCCCGTAAGCTTGAACGCGAATACAAAGACAAGATCGATGAGAATTTCGCCGCAACGATAAACGTTATTCGCAGCAACACCAAGGCCATGGGGAATCTGATTGAAGATCTTCTGTCTTTTTCCAAGGTGCAAAATACCGGCATGAGCATGGCCATCATTGACATGCACCAGCTGGCTGCCGAAGTATGGAATGACATCCTTGATGCTAATAAACAGCGTGCGCTGAAATTCAAGGCAGGCAAGATTCTGCCCGGATATGGAGACCGGGCTCTTATCCGGCAGGTGCTTTTCAATCTTCTTTCCAATGCGGTTAAGTTCACGAAAAATCGGAAACCGGCCGTCATTGAAGTAAACGGCTATCTCGAGTCCGGCAAAATCGTCTATAGTGTGAAGGATAATGGGGCCGGGTTTGATATGGAATATTATGACAAGCTTTTTGGCGTCTTCCAGCGCCTTCATAGTCATAAAGAGTATGATGGCACGGGTATAGGACTTGCGATTGTTCAACGCATTATCAAACGCCACGGTGGTGACGTATGGGCAGACGGGGGAATAAATAAAGGGGCCACTTTTTATTTTTCGCTGCCTTCCCTTTCAAAAAATTAGGATTGCTCCATAAGCCAACTGGATAGTATTTGCCCAACATTTCCGATGGTGCACCGCACGCTTTTTTCGCAGATTATCGCCCCAGTTATCGGGCAGAAGCAGCCAAAGACGCTTGGAATCGCCGCATCGCATGGTTCAAAGGACACCTTGAAGAATAATTTCAGGTTTTCTTGCTGGTTCTGGAGCGCAAACCCATGGTACTGAACAACGGAGTCCCTTCTGACATTGTGAACTACCGGAGGCTGTCGAGCACATCAACGATCATTGAAAGTATTCAAATAAGAAAGGGGAAGGAAAATGGCTATTGAGAAATTCCCTATCGAAGCGGGACATATTATGATGTTCGCGAGAGCCGTTGGGGACGCGAATCCGATTTATTCCGATGAAGCATATGCAAAAAAGGCGCAGCCGGGCGGCATTATCGCACCTCCGACTTTTGCGCAGTCGAGCGCTCAATTCGATCCTGATTTTTTCCTGCGTCCGAAAATCGGGAAGCCCTGGTTCGGCTCGGGCAAAGAGCCGACAGGTATGAAGCCTGGCGAAGGTCCGGGAGGCGCAGTCCGTGGCCTCCATGCAGAGCAGCATTTTGAATATCACCGCCACATCCATCCCGGCGACGTGCTGACCGCAACCGTGAAACCGGGGAAGAAATGGGAAAAGGAAGGGCGACGTTCCGGGAAGTTGTTCTTCAGCGAAATGGTGACCGAGTATCGTGATCAGAAGGGCGAATTGGTTATCACGGCCCGCAATGTAAGCGTGCTGACGGAGCGAGCCGTAGATCAGGGATAAGGAGAATCCGCACAATGGCATTGAAAGCAAGTAATCTCAAAGTCGGCGACAAATACACCGAAAAAGTCGTTGAAGATTTAAAGCGCACTCAGATAGTCCAATATGCCGGAGCCTCTGGCGATTACAATCCTGTTCATACAGACGAGGTTTTTGCCACGAAAGTTGCCGGGTACCCTTCCGTGTTCGCGCACGGTATGCTAACTATGGGTATAACTGGGAAGATGCTCACCAACTGGGTTGGAGACGGGAGGCTGATCAAATACGGCGTCCGTTTTACGAGCCAGGTATGGCCGGGAGATGATCTGAATGCAACAGCAACTGTGGAAGCGATTATACAGAAAAATGGCGAGTATTACGTCGATTTGAAAGTTGAAACGACCAACCAGAAAGGCGTCGTCGTATTGAGTGGGTATGCAAGCGCTCATATCGATCCATAGTGAACTGCCCACGCATTGCACCTTTCAAAATGTATTTCACACCGTCAGGATTTTTGAACGCCATTTGTTTGTAGGTGCTTTCTGTACATCCCACGAATAATAAAATTCTCATTTGTCTGGGTAAAGTTTTATAATACTCAAACCCCAAAGACCTCACAGAACAATAAATGGGAGGTGCCGCATGATAACCAAAGAAGCAATAACGTTGTTCAAATACTATCTTCAATCCAACCATAAACAAAGAACCATTGAGAGTTACAGACTTCTGCTGGAGAGATTTGAGGCGATCTATTCGCAGAGAGACATGGAAACCATTGCACCTGATGAGATCTTTCATTTCCTGGAAGACCTGACCAAAGACATGGCGAAATCAACACGCAGACTGAGGTATGCCCAGTTGAAAGCCTTTTACAATTTCATCATTGATCGCTGTTCCCTGAATATGAGAAATCCCTGCAGCATGCCGCTGCTGAGCAAATCCTTCAGAACGCCTAAACAGCAGCCGCATAAGATTTTGGATCGGGAAACTGTGGATGAGATGATCTACAACACAAAGAAACAAAGGGATCGTTTGATACTGGAACTTCAGGCCCGTTGTGGGTTGCGTATTGGCGAATTACTTAAGATCAAAGCATCGGATGTTGCTGACAGAACCATCACCCTTCGGGAGCCTAAATCAGGTAAAGAAACGGAAAGAGCCTATATGCCGGAGAACGTATCAAAAAAATTGGCTGAGTATGTCAAAGAGAAAGCCATAAATGGAGAAGACCGGATATTCCCCATCTGCTACTCGACGGCAAAATCACTTGTTAAGAGACTCGGGACACAATTGAATGTTCGGGTTGCTCCTCATGATCTCCGAAGATATTCGGCGACGTATGCCAGCAGAAATGGGGTTCCACTCGAAGTAGTATCGAAAGTAATCTTGAGGCATCAGGACTTGAAGACAACACAAGTTTATCTCGGGAAAATCAGTGATTCTGAGGCGATCCGATGGATGGACGTTCTACACGGTAAATAACGTCATCGTTGATACCAATTGAAACAGTGAGGTATTTGGGGCAATAATTTTATTCATATTTTGTCGGTCATAGCATTCTCTAAGGAAAATATACTCCGTTGCTTCCTGTATTCGTTATTTTTGAATCTTTCCCGGATATTCAATAGTTCAAATGGAAAGAGATGAATAATTAGAAAAACAAGGCCGGTTTTATCCGGCCTTCAGGATGTGCTCCGAGATGGCTATGGATAACCCCTCTGAGATATAATGATAGAGATGAGTAAAGGGAAAAGGTTTTTATCAAAGTGCAGACTTATAAAACACACCTTAACTCTGCATATTTCTTGTCTTGACAATGGGGCGGGGTTCAATCTGAGATATAATGATAGAGATGAGTAAAGGGAAAAGGTTTTTATCAAAGTGCAGACTTATAAAACACACCTTAACTCTGCATATTTCTTGTCTTGACAATGGGGCGGGGTTCAATCTTGAGGAAGTGCCCTGTATAGCGAGCAGATGGCGTGTTACTGAATGGACCTCTAGAAATGCCCCATAACCTGAAGCCAGAACCTGCCGTCACGTATCGCATCCGACGTTTCCTGCTCGGAACCGATTTTCAGGCCATAACTCGTTCTGAGAAGAAAATGGCGGGTTGTCCAATTCAGGCCGATACCTGCTCCGTAAAGATTGCTGGCATTAGAGAAGAGACTGTTCCAGGCGTCATCGTTGATCCTGGAATAACCGGCATCGGTAAAAAGGATAAACTGCAGGTCCCCCGGAATTTTCCTGCTTCCCAGGGCATCGGAAAGAGTGTAGCGAAACTCTCCTGTAAGAATGCATCCTTCGTCGCCGGAAGCCTCCCCTTGGGGATAACTCCTGACACCTGTTGGTCCTCCGAGGAAGAATTTTTCTGCAGAATCGAGGTTATGGGACGACAATTGCCCGCTGAATGAGGCATAGAAGGCGAGATTACCATAAAGTTTCTGAAGTCTGGATAGGTAAAGCGTTCCCTTGGCGAATTGGCCGTTTGTCTTGACAGAAGCACTGTCGATCTCCCTAGCGAAATCCGACTTGATGTTCAATTTGCCGGCGTATCCGCTAAGCGTTAGGGTGGTGTAGCCACCGCCAAGTAATCCGTCCAGTACGTCAAAGTAAAAGGCCAGTGTGTAAACCTCGATATCTTTGTTCGTCTTGATGTCGAACAGATCAATACGGTCTTCAAGGGCCTTGAAGTCGTATTCCAGATGGCCGTATATGTTGAAATAGCGGGAACGGACAAAAGGATGGAGCACATAGGCGCTGACGATGGAAGCACTGCCATGGGCACCCAGATCCTTGAAGTCGTCACCGAGTTTATAGTCCATGGCAGAATAGGCTGCACCCAGGCGGGTTCCCCACCAGCCTACCGGGACCGTGGCGGATGCACGACCATAGAGCAAACGTTCGGCGGCGATTCCGCGCACGCTAACCGACTCACCAGCCCCAGCCAAGTTATTCTCCGTTGCGGTAAAACCAACACGGTAGTATCCTGTGTAACGGTCCCCGTAGTTGTCAGCATCAATGCTGCCGGACAGAGGGAATTTATCTTTGACTTCGAGTATAAGATCAGCTGTTCCGACAACGGCCCCTGGCCTGATGGTTGATCTGACTTCAATTCCGGGGATGTCATTCAAAAGCAGAAGGCCTTTATCAAGTTTTTCTTCCTTGATGATCTCGCCCTCCTTGACAAACCCTCCAATAATCCGGTGTGCGGAAGAGGATATACGGCCACTCTTGTCAGGTTTGAGCTCTATTTGTCCTACCTTTCCCTCGTTGATTGCAATGGTGACAATACCACTCATAAATTCCTGGACAGGCATAAAAGCGCGGGCCAATAGGTAGCCCCTGGCTCTGTAGAATTTGGTGATGAGGTTGACGGTGCCTTCCAGTTCCGCAATAGTCAGATCTTTGCCAACGGCATTGGTGACAAGCGGCAGGAGTTCTTTACCGGAAAACAAGGTATTTCCTTCAATGCGGAAACCACTGACCTTTATTTTCATTTCAGGCGGTGCGCTGATGACCTGTTTATCCGCTTTTTCAACGGTCAAGGCCGGCGCCTCTTTCGGGGAAGTAACTTTAAGCGAATCCTTGGTGGTTTCCAGAAGAATCCCCGCATTGGGGCGATCCGTGGCGGAAGCATGGCTGACAGAGAAAAAGACGATCAATATCCATATCACCACTATTTGATTTTTCTTGATTATATACTGATTCAACCTCACAGATATGCCAGCAGCCATTGAGAAGAAAACCTCAAAACTTGATAAGGTAGATTATTTGTAATGTCGGAGTATAAGGAGCGCGGCCTGTCATGTCAATAGAATGCTGCCCTTATGTTGATTACCGGAGTGGAATGTTTGTTATGATTGGACTTACGGTTTTCGGCCTCTCGTATGTGCGGCCTGAAAGAAGCAAATCCTTGTCCTTGTCAATTATGCTTTTTTCAACTGGAAATAAACAATTTGAGGCGGCAATTTCCCGCTGGCGGGGCAATCTCCCCCTTGATTTTCAATTCACGTAAGAGTATTCTTTATATCAATATTATTTTCTCTATTTGTTCGGTAAACTCATCAATCCAATCATCAACTTGCTGGAGTCCGACATGAAAAGGATTTGCTGGAAGTTGCCAATACTTAGCCTCCGAGGAGTTATTCCGTCTCGGAGGCTTTTCCATCTTCCCCAAACGAATGTGGGGCGGTCGCTTGCTATAGTTCAGACTGGTTTATTCGGAGAAGCTCCGACGACACATACCATTTTTACAGGGAATAGGTATTTTATATCAATCGATGATTTATAAGAACACAAGGTGCAATCTGCAATCTTGTCGTTCAGCGCACATGAAAATAAAGTAAAGCTTTAGGATAGTCTACCGGTCCTGTCCAGTGTCGGAAGATATGTCACTGCAAAAGGCTGTTTACCGGGTCTATGTCATTCCCGCTGCTTTGGTGGAGCTGTATGATGCGGAGGTCAAAGCGCTTGTCGATCTTGGTTCTGAGGGGGGAAAATGAAAGAAACGAGTATCAGATGTCTGCAGCTTGCGATTTATTTCGGCATGGTTTTTATGGCCGCAGTCCAGCTTGCTGCCTGTTCGGGCAGCTCGGGTGACTCCAGGTCGAGCCTTTTTGTTTCCAGACTTGAATTAAACGGGTTTATCGTCACCGAGGGCTCCGCGGATCCCATTAATCCGCTGGACATGGTCAACACATATGTTATGGATTCGGCTGCCGGCAACAACGCCGGACAACCTTATAAAAAACTTAAGATCCCCGTTCTGCCTTCTGTCCGGACGGAACTAGGAATTTTCCAGTTGCGCCCATACGAGGCTATAGTCTATCTGGGGCCGACTCCGCCAATGGGCGATTATTTCAGCTTCACTCCGTTTCTCTGGGCGCGGCATGTCGGGCAAGTTATACCCAAGGGTGATTGGATGTTTGCCGCTCTGGGAGACCCCCTGAACCATACGCGGATCAAGACCGAGGGCGGCGGCAGCCCTTTCCAGAAGAATACAATGGTGATCTTCACGGCCGACCGGGCTGTATACGAGCGCATCAAGGCGCAGGCAATAGCTGCCGAATATCCCGAATCGATGATCAATGCCTATGTCTTCCCCTCGGCGCTGCTGAATATGGGCGTCAACCTCGGCTCCTCTGATGATGATTCGTTTATTATTTTAGTTCGGTCCGCCAACATTTCCGATCCCAAGCAGGAGATCGCGTATATGGCTGACAATTATTATGCCCGGATCTTTCGTGTAACTCCGTATCCCACCCCGCAGACCCTTGATCCTTTCTCCACACCCGTACCGCGGGTCCGCAAGTGGCAAAGGGAGGTCGACCTTTATCCCGGACTGCAGGCCGGCTTGGAACGGCTCAGGAATGCCATCCTCGCACAGACCCCCAACCTCCAGTCCAGAGAATTCCAGTCAATCAGATGGTGGCCGGATTCCCGGGACGTGCTGCAGGCTGATTCCGGCTCGTCTATCTATCACAAATTCGTCGCCGGGGAGGCTTCCGATACTCCCTACCGCCGGACATCGCAGGGCGGCGTGGAAGCCAACTTCGTTTTGGGAGCTGACGACATGGTCATAGCATATGGCGTAAACCATGCCGCCACGGGCCTCGCCATCTATTCCAATTTCAGCGTATACAGCGAACGCGTATTGAACCCGTGCACCTCGGGCAATATCCTGAATTACATTTATGGGTGCGGTGACCCGTTATGGAACGGGGTGGTCGGGATGAAGAATAAGGAATTTGCCGGCAGCGCCGTAAAATACCTGGGAGCCGATGATCCCACGGCGCCGTATCTGTACGCAGTTAAAGTCATGCGCAATGCGCCGGCAGATGCCAATGATAAGTTCTTTGTAGTGGTGCCGGCTCCGGATGCTAGCGGGCCGGCAAGCGGGATTGAAAAAGGCGACCCGGTAATTCTCGGTTACCGGGCCTATGTAAACCCGTCGACAGGTTTCGGTCCCGACTACGACGATATTATCCCGGATCGGGCAATTTGGTTCAAGGTGAGGTAGAATTTCCCGTCCGTACTCTTTTTAGTGCGAAGCAGAAACCCACTTCCTATGGACGTGGTAATGTTTGTTGGCTATGCCGATCCCGGATGGCTATGGCCAATAGGCCGTATCAACTGCAATGGTGAATATTGATATGAGCAAATTTTTTCTATGCAATGGACACCATCCCAATCAAATTACGCTGAGCGGTGCAATGCCCCCCTATGGGGGCTGAACTTAAAGCCGCGCCCTTCGGGTGCGGATGTTTACCTGATCATGAGATAGAACAACCACGGCTGGCCCCCCCGCCGTGATTCAAGGAGATATGGACAGGATGTCCGTTACTACAGCGATTGAGCTCACCTGTCAAATGGGTTGCACATGGGGAGTTACCTTTTTGAGTATAATCCATGAACTGAAGGGTCAGATATAAGCACAAGAAAGGTCACGGAGGCGACCGACGAAAATAAAACGTGGATCAGCGCAACCTTGTTTGCGTAATGAGCGGTTTCGTAATCCCTGGCATCGGGACAATCGCTTCTACCGATTGTCCCGACAGGAATTTGAGAGAAGACGCTGACGGTATATTCAACAATACAATTGGTAATCTTCATTTCCATGCTAAGCTTGCAGCTAACGAATTGTAGGTGAACTCTGCAATTCCGTTGTTTTTGGAAATTTCAAGAATTAGAGATCGGGTTTTTCATTTAGTTCTTTCTGTACTGCACAACCAGCCAACCTCGGAAAAGATGCAGGACTTCAAACTGAATCACTGATGACGTTTTCTCAGTATTTATTATATATATCATATAGTTACTCATGGTTCGTCTGTGAGGATGTGAAGGGGGCTACTCCGCCGGGTCATAGTCTAAGGGATTTGTCAGGACTTCAGCGAGACCCTGTGCCTTTGTCGATTGACGCTGCCCAGAAAGCCTCATAAAAAACGTATTGAAATAATTAAAGAATAATCCTTGACTTCCGCTAAGGGGATTTGTATGTTAGAAATAATATAAGTGTATAACATTTTGAAGTGCAAAGATGACCACCAAGCTTTCTCCGTGTGGATGGTCTTCTTTTTTCTTTCATGGCAGGAATCCGGCTAAGAGGATTTTGAGAAAGAAGGAAGGAGGATGAGAGCGTTGGAGGAATAATGAAACTAAGAAATAACAAAAAAGAGTTATTCTTGGACATCATTACCCAGGTTCAACTTGCCATAAAGAGTACCGGTGTATATCCAGTAGACCATCCCATCACTATCGAGATAATAAATAATTCCTATCAAGCGTTAGCAAATCATCTTAAAACCAAAAATATATTAACGTTAAGTGTAAATGGCAGTAAATTATTGGCGGATGATGTTCCGATCGAATCCAAAAATAATTTACCCGCCAATTTTGCTCTGGACCTCGATCAAAGGGCTATCGAAAGTATATCTTTTTATCGGGGACTCTCCCAGAGAGATTATATGATTTTCATAAAAGCAATGATACAGAAGCCGCAGTCTAAAAGTAAAAATGGAGATGTCGCTGCGATTCTGAAAAATAACAGAGTCTCTGCTATAAAGCTTAATGAAGTCAAGTATAAGAAAGTGTCGAAAGATTTAAAGGATGGTGAACACAGTCATATAATAAATGCTTTTGATATTGATGATGAAAGACTATTAACACATACTGATACACGTTTGAGTGATTTGGGGAAACACGACAATAAAAACCATGCTGATGAGCCTATTTACAGGGAATTGCAAGTTGAAGAAAGAAAAGTCAATGACTTGCAAAAGAAAGATCTGCTTCCTGATGATGAGAAAAAGGTTAAAGAATATATAAGCGATTTACTGTCCGGCGGGAAAAGTGATGAAATGGAAACCTTCATTGAAGATGTATCCTCAAAAATGGATAATAAATTCATTGCAATCAAAAAAAAGGTTGCTGAGAGTCTTCAGGATATAACTTTAGCCTTGGATGAATTCGGCACGATAAAAGAAAATTTTCAGAAGACCACGGATACGTTAATCAATTGGCTAAAGAAAGAGAATCAGGTTGATACCTATCTGGCTGTTTCAAAGAGTTTACACAATATATGTTCTTCACTGAACAAGCCGGACCGTTATCTGATTAATGAAACGATCGGCAGCCGATTGTTCGAGTTCAACAAATTGTCTAAAGTGGATTTGCAGGAGGCTTTGAAAACAAAAAAGAAAAATGGCAATAGTCTTCAATATAATCTTAGTGCTCTAAATTTAGTTGATGAAGCCATTCTCACTCATTTCTTGGCTCAACAATATAAAAACTGCCAGGTTGTTAACCTATCATCAATAAAGAATATATCTGAAAATATTCTGAATACTATACCGGAAAAGTATATCAGGCGTTATCAGGTGCTTCCCTTCAAATCAGAGTCCGGGAAGCTATCGACGGCCACGATGAATCCTTATGATTGGCACATATTAGATGATCTTAAGATTATAAGCGGTTATACAATTATTCCCTATCTCGCTGCAGAATATTACCTCCGTAATGCAATCGAAAAATTTTATAACATTAAGGTCAGCAACTCGATCAATCATCAGGCCATGAGTAACATGCAAAATGGTGATTGGAATAATGATTTAGAACTTGTTGAGGAAAAGCAAGAATCCACTACTTACAGTGAAGAACTGAAAGATTCAGCCGCCCCGATTATTAAGCTTTTAAATGTGATTATAAAGGAAGCCATTAAACAAAAATCCAGCGATATCCACATAGAACCTTATGAAAGTGAATTGAGAGTCCGCCTTAGGATTGATGGTACCCTGATAACTGTCCTAAACCCTTCCAAAAGTTATGCCAATGGCATAGTTTCGCGCATAAAAATAATGTCAGGAATGGACATCTCCGAAAAACGCCTTCCGCAGGATGGTAGATTTAAGGTACGCAATGATGGAAAAGTTGTGGATTTTCGTGTTTCTTCATTTCCTGGAATCTTTGGAGAAAAGATTGTACTGCGTCTTCTAGATAATTCTGATCTTGTATTAGATATAAACAAATTAGGATTAAATAACGATGACTTAACAATCCTCCTGTCTAATATGTATAAATCGAAAGGGATGATACTAATTACTGGACCCACGGGAAGCGGGAAGACAACAACTATTTATTCTATGCTTCACGGCTTAAATGATGGGGCCCTCAATATTTCAACTGCCGAAGATCCCATCGAATATAATTTAAAGGGAATTAACCAATTTCAAATGAACACTAAGATAGGTTTAAATTTTGCCCGTGCCCTAAGAACATTTTTAAGACAGGATCCTGATATCATCATGGTGGGAGAAATCAGGGATTTTGAAACTGCAGAAATTGCTTTTAAGGCTGCGCTAACAGGTCATCTTGTATTAAGCACTCTGCATACCAATAGTGCCCCCGAGACGATTACCAGACTGATCAATATCGGCATCGAACCCTATATAATCATCTCTTCTGTAAACCTTATCGTCGCTCAACGGTTGATTAGAAAGATTTGTGAAAAGTGTAAGATTGAAACTATACCCACCGACTTACAATCAAATGTTTTGAGGAATTACGGGTTCAATATTAACGACCATCATGTTGCCCAGGGAGAAGGATGTGAAGAATGTGGCAATACAGGTTACAAAGGCAGGATTGCCTTATATGAGATTATGCCGATGCGGGACGAAATTAAAGACTTAATAATGAAAAGAAAATCAACTTTTGAGATAAGAGAAAAATTAGAAGAACAAGGATTCATTTCTTTACAGGCACAGGGTTTCAATAAAGTCACGACAGGAATAACCTCACTTAATGAATGGATGAGAGTTCTTGCCTAATACAAAAACAACACTCAATAAAAAACACTAATATAAGTGAAACTTAGCTTGCCTTCTCCTGCGAACGCCGTCATCTCTATCCTTCTGCCGGCAGAAGAGGGGCGTGGAATTCCGGGCGTGGTTCTGTGGGTTTTGAATGGTAATCAACAAACTTGAAACGTTTTGATTCTGTTTAGTAGTAGGTGAACACATTAATCAGACCTGTCATAACACCGATGAGCCTAAAAAAATATTGCAGTTGAACCGGGGCATGCCGTGAGCGAATATGCCGAAGCGTTGTGGCTCTTGGCGAAATGGAGCAAAAGAGAGCCGAACTGTTTGAGCCGAAGGCGAGTTTTCGGCTCTCGCGCAATGAGCTTAGAGCCACAGTTGCAGGGCATTCTGAGCGATGGGATGCCCCGGTTCAACGGCTACCACTCTAAATAACGAATGCTTTTTCCCAACAAAAAAGTTCACCTTTTGTTTCCGCTTTGCATCATTTGCCAATCATTTATTCCGTTGCAAAGATGCCCTGGTTTTGTCATAGTGGCGCGCACGACCGGATTTCGGCGTGATACTTATGCAGGGGGACTTCACAAAGAGTGATCAGTCGGCGCAAAGAGAAGGGCGAAAGGAGCAGGGCTCTTTTTGCCCTTGTTGTTTTTTGCATGATCTGCGGATGCTCGGGTGGACCCGAGGACAAACCGGCTCTGCAGCACCCGGGGCAGATGAATTCGCCGGGCTATTCCATTGGCGTTCCACAATCCGCAGCCGCAACGACACTCGTTGAAAAGCAATTTTCGAAATGCAAAATTGAATATTTCCAGTCCATTGCCGACGGCTACCTGGCGGTCAAATATGGGAAAATCGATGCCTTTGCCTTTGACCGTCACGCATTAGAGTATGCGGTCCTTCGCAATCCCGACCTGACCTTGATGGATGACAAAGTCGGGGATGAGTTCATTGTTGTCGGTTCCGCCTTAGGCAGGGAGGATTTGATTCAAAAAGTCAATGCCTTCATCAGGCAGTACCGGGCTGATGGGACCTACCGGGACATGTATCAGCGCTGGATTCTGGGAAAGAACATGCAAATGCCGGATCTGCCGGAGCCCGCACATCCGACGATGACACTGAAGATCGGAACGACGGGCGTGAATGAACCGATGAATTTTTATGCAAATGGTCGGTTGACCGGGTTTGATGTCGAGTTCGCCAAACGTCTCGCCTATTATCTGAATGCCAAGTGTAATTTTTCCATCATTGAGTATCCCGCCATTGTTGCCGCCGCCTTAACCGGGAAGATCGACCTGCTAATCGCCAATCTCAACGCGACGCCGGAGCGCCGGAAGATGCTGCTTTTTTCCGACACCTATGTTGATTCAGAAGTCTCATTTCTTGTCCGCAAAGACCGTCTTCCCGCCCAATCCGCGGACGCCATCACGCAGCTTTCTCAACTGGCCGGTAGGAAGGTCGGCGTTAAAACAGGTACGATCTATGAGGATGTTCTGAAGGAGGCTGTTTCTGACGCCGTCCCGGTTCATTTTACAACCATTACGGATGAGATTGAAGCGCTCAAATCGGGAAAAATCACCGGGTTCCTGGTGGATGAAGTGGTGATCAAGTGTCTGGCCCGCCAGACGCCCGGTATCACGTACCTTCCCCAAAGGCTGAGGGCCAACAATTGTGCGTTCGCCTTTCCCAAGAACAAGCCCGAACTGCAGGAAAAGGTCAACGCCGTTTTGCAAAGGATGAAGGACGACGGCACATTGAAGAGACTGGACGAAAAATGGTTCGGTGCTGATGAACATGCCAAGGTGCTTCCGGACATCAAGCTGGACGACAAAAACGGGGTGATCCGGTTTGCCACCAACAGCGCCAGCGAGCCGTTTGTCTACATCAAGAGCGGCAAAATGGTCGGCTTTGACATCGAAGTGGCGATGATTATTGCTTCGAAGCTCGGTTATAAACTGCAAATCATGGACATGGATTTCGCAGCCATTATTCCTTCTCTGGTTTCGGGCAAAACCGACATGGCCGGCGACTTCATCGCCATTACTCCGGAACGGGCCAAAGCGGTGTTGTTCAGTACTCCTTATTACGAAGGTGGAACGGTAGTTGTGGTGACGACAGGGCTCGCCGGTGCCGGAAAAGACAGCGGCGGGGTCTGGACGGGTCTAATGCAGAGTTTCCGGAGGACGTTTGTGGTGGAAGACCGCTACAAGCTGGTGTTGCAGGGTTTGTGGGTGACGGTGGTGATTTCCGTTTTGTCGGGGATTTTCGGTACGCTGCTGGGGTTTGGCATCTGTTTGATGCGCAGGGCGAAGACACGGTGGGCGAATATGCCGGCGAAGGCTTTTATCCGGGCGATTCAGGGCACACCGATTGTCGTGCTTTTAATGATACTCTACTATGTCATTTTCGGGAGCCTGGATATTAATGCGATTATTGTTGCGGTCATCGGTTTTTCCATCAATTTTGCCGCATATGTATCGGAGATGATGCGGACGGGCATTGATGCGGTGGACAAGGGGCAGCATGAAGCGGCGTATGCGATCGGATTCAACCGGGTGCAGGTGTTTACGAAGATCACGTTTCCGCAGGCGGCTCGGCATGTTCTGCCGGTATTCAAGGGCGAGTTCATCTCCATGCTGAAGATGACATCGGTGGTGGGGTATATTGCGATTCAGGATTTGACGAAGATGAGCGACATCATTCGCAGCCGGACGTATGAGGCTTTTTTCCCGCTCATTGCGACGGCGCTGATTTATTTTGTCATTGCCTATGCGATGGCTTATCTGCTGTCGCGCATTGAAATGCGGGTCGATCCGAAACAGCGCAAACGGGTCGTGAAAGGGGCAACAGCCTGACGGTTGCTGCTCTATGATAAAAGAGGGATCGCATATGCGTGAAGGCACGGATGGCTGTCATCCCGCAGGCATCGCACCTGCACCAGCTGGAACGGCCGCAGATATACACGGTGTGGTCAAGGATTTCCTGCGGGACATTGAATGCCCATGATCGATTCTTCAGACGAAATATTCCGTTGCAAAGGTACACGCATTTTGACATAGTGCGACACGCGTCGGAATGGCACGCGGACCACACATAAGGGGCATAACGAGTGAAGGGGTTTTGCGGGAGAAAAGGCAAGAGGAGCATGGCTCTGGCGGTGCTATTTGCCTTTTGGATCCTGCTCGGATGCTCCGCTGATCGCGACGATCGGCGCATCCTGTCCAATCCGTCTGAGCTCAACGCCCCCGAGTATACGATCGGAGTTCCGCAAGGCACGGCTGCCATGACGGCGATGGAGAACAACTTCCCCCTTTCCAAAATAGAATACCACCAATCCCTCCCGGACGGATATCTAAGCGTCAAGTACGGAAAGATCGATGCTTTTGCCTTTGACCGGCATGCCCTGCAGTATGTTGCCGTCCACAACCCCGATCTGGCCCTGATGGAGGAAAAGGTCGGAGATGAGTTCATCGTCGTCGGGACAGCCTTCGGGCGAGGGGCCCTGATCAAGAAAGTCAACGAATTTATCAAACAGTACAAGACGGACGGAACCTACCAGGACATGTACGACCGGTGGCTATTGGGGAAGAACCTGACCATGCCTGATCTGCCGGAACCCTCGCATCCCACGATGACACTGAAAATCGGGACCGACGGCCGCAACGAACCGATGAGCTTTTACGTTAACCGTCAGTTGACGGGTTTCGACATCGAGTTCACCAAACGTCTGGCCTTATTCCTCAACGCTAAGTTCACGTTTTACATCATCGAGTTTCCGGCCATTATCGCCGCGGCGACGTCCGGAAAGATCGACCTGCTCATCGCCAATCTGAATGCGACTCCCGAACGCAGTAAAGTGATGCTCTTTTCTGATACCTATGTGGACTCGGAAGTCTCGTTTCTTGTCCGTAAGGACCGGCTTGCCCCGAAGGCCGCAAAATCGATTACGGATATTGCGCAGCTCGCAGGCAAAAAAGTCGGCGTTCAGACGGGCACGACGTATGAAGATGTGTTGAAGCGTTCCATTCCCAAAGCTGTTCCCATGTATTTCACAACATTTACGGATCAGATCGAAGCCGTCAAATCGGGGAAGATCGCGGGTTTTCTGGCAGACGAAGTGCTGGCGAAAGGGGTGATCCGTGAAACACCGGGTGTGACCTACCTCAAAAAATGGCTGAATTCCAATGAGTACGCTTTCGCCTTTTCTAAAAGTCAGTCGTCGCTGCACAAACAGGTTAATGCCATTCTTGAGCAGTTGAAAAGCGACGGAACGTTTCGGAAACTGGAGGACAAGTGGTTCGGCGGAAATGACGAGGCCAAGGTGCTTCCGGATTTCAATCTCGACGGTAAAAACGGAATCATCCGGTTTGCCACCAACAGTGACAGCGCACCGTTTGTCTATGTCAAGAACGGGAAACTCGTCGGCTATGATATCGAAGTGGCGATGATTGTTGCTTCGAAGCTCGGGAAAAAGCTGGAAATTATGGATATGGATTTTTCGGCCATTATCCCGTCTCTGGTTTCCGGCAAAAGCGATATGGCGGGAGATTTTATCACCATTACGGCCCAGCGTGCCAAATCGGTGCTATTCAGCATTCCTTATTATAAGGGCGGTACGATCGTTGTCGTAGCGGCGGATTCGGCCGCCGGAGCAGAAAGCCCCATTGCGGCACTTTCCGATCTCGCGGGCAAAAAGGTCGGCATCGTTACCGGCTCCGCTTACGACAACGTGCTGAAAAGTAAGAACCCGCAAGCGGTACCCGAGTATTTCAACAATTTTCCCGATCAGGCGGAGGCGCTTAAGGCCGGAAAGATCGCGGCCTTTTTGATTGATGAACCGATGGCGCGGGACATTATGAACCATACCGACGGGGTGACCGTCTTAAAGGAATTGCTGACGTCGGATGGCTACGCTTTTGCTCTTTCCAAGAGCCGGAGCCGGCTGCAAAAAGAGATTAATGCGGTGCTCAAGGAGATGAAGGAAGACGGAACCCTGAAGAAGATCGATGCCCGCTGGTTTGGAACAGTCGAAGCGGCCAAGGTTCTTCCGGACATCAGACAAGAAGCCGGAAAAGGAATTATCCGCCTGGCGACCAACAGCGGTATGGCGCCGTTTGCCTATCTTAAAGACGGCAGGATGGTCGGATACGATATTGAGATCGCCGCGATCATCTGTGCCAAACTCGGCTATCAGCTCGAGATTATCGATATGGATATCGCGGCGATCATTCCGTCTCTGATATCCGGGAAGAGTGATATGGCGGCGTGCGGCATCACGGTCACTGATGAGCGCGCCAAATCGGTCCTGTTTACCACGCCCAATTACAAAGGCGGCATCGCCGTGATGATTCGCGTGACCTCGGCGGGCAAAGCCGTAATCAATATTCAGAATCTTGCGGAACTTTCCGGAAGGAAGGTTGGCGTCTTGACCGGTTCCACCTATGACGGTGTGCTGAATCATCATAATGCTAAAGCGTTGCCGGAATATTTCAATAATTTTTCCGATCAGACAGAGGCGCTCAAGACCGGCAAAATCGCGGGTTTCCTGGTTGATGAACCGATAGCGAGAGACATCGTCAACCATTCGAGCGGCCTGACCACCTTGAAGAAGCTCTTGACATCGGACGGTTATGCATTTGCGTTTGCGAAAAATCAGATGAATCTTCATCAGAAGGTCAATACCGCGCTAAAGGAGCTGATGAATGACGGAAGCATCAAAAAGCTGGAGGAAAAGTGGTTCGGCACGAATGACGCAGCTAAAGTTCTTCCGGATCTGAAACTCGAAAACAAAAACGGCGTGATCCGGCTGGCCACGAATGGCAATCTGGCTCCGTTTGCCTACGTCAAAGACGGCAAGATGGTGGGTTATGATATCGAGATCGCCATGATTATCGCTCAAAAACTTGGTCGCAGCCTGGAAATTACGGATATGGATTTCGCGGCGATCATCCCGTCTCTGGTTTCGGGGAAAAGCGATATGGGCGCAGGAGGGATCATCGTTACCGAGGAGCGGGCCAAGTCGGTTTTATTCAGCATTCCTGATTATAAAGGCGGCGTGGCCGTGATGGTTGCGGAAGCGGCCGTTGGCCCGGGGGCTGCGGGCGGTCCGGGGGTCTGGACGGGTCTAATGCAGAGTTTCCGGAGGACGTTTGTGGTGGAAGACCGCTACAAGCTGGTGTTGCAGGGTTTGTGGGTGACGGTGGTGATTTCCGTTTTGTCGGGGATTTTCGGTACGCTGCTGGGGTTTGGCATCTGTTTGATGCGCAGGGCGAAGACACGGTGGGCGAATATGCCGGCGAAGGCTTTTATCCGGGCGATTCAGGGCACACCGATTGTCGTGCTTTTAATGATACTCTACTATGTCATTTTCGGGAGCCTGGATATTAATGCGATTATTGTTGCGGTCATCGGTTTTTCCATCAATTTTGCCGCATATGTATCGGAGATGATGCGGACGGGCATTGATGCGGTGGACAAGGGGCAGCATGAAGCGGCGTATGCGATCGGATTCAACCGGGTGCAGGTGTTTACGAAGATCACGTTTCCGCAGGCGGCTCGGCATGTTCTGCCGGTATTCAAGGGCGAGTTCATCTCCATGCTGAAGATGACATCGGTGGTGGGGTATATTGCGATTCAGGATTTGACGAAGATGAGCGACATCATTCGCAGCCGGACGTATGAGGCTTTTTTCCCGCTCATTGCGACGGCGCTGATTTATTTTGTCATTGCCTATGCGATGGCTTATCTGCTGTCGCGCATTGAAATGCGGGTCGATCCGAAACAGCGCAAACGGGTCGTGAAAGGGTTGTAAAGATATGATCAGCGTGCAGCATTTATCCAAGCACTTTGGCGATCTGGTCGTTCTGAAGGACGTGAACGTTGAAATCAACAAAGGTGAAGTCATCTCGATCATCGGGCCGTCCGGGAGCGGCAAAAGCACGCTGTTGCGCTGCATGAACCTGCTGGAGATGCCCAGCGGCGGCGAAGTCATCATTGACGGAATTAACCTTCTTGATCGTGAGACCGATGTTTACAAGCTGCGCCAGCGGATGGGGATGGTTTTTCAGTCCTTTAATTTGTTTTCGCATTTTATGGTGATCGAAAACATCATGCTCGGGCCGATCAATCTCTTAAAGATGAGTCGAAAGGAAGCATTTGATGAAGCAATGAAGCTTTTGACGATGGTCGGGCTTGCCGAAAAGGCGTATGCGTATCCCGATGAACTGTCGGGCGGTCAGAAGCAGAGGGTTGCCATTGCCAGGACCCTGGCCATGAAACCGGAGATCGTGTTGTTCGACGAGCCGACGTCTGCGCTCGATCCGACCATGATCAGCGAAGTGCTGGCGGTTATCCGCAAACTCGCCCTGGACGGCATGACGATGATGATCGTCACCCACGAAATGAAGTTTGCCCGGGATGTTTCAAAACGTGTTTTGTATATGGATGAGGGAATTATCTTTGAAGAGGGCACGCCCCGGCAGATCTTTGAACATCCGCAGAGGGACAAGACGCGTGCATTTATCCACCGGATCAGGACATTTACGTTTGACATCCGGTCCAGAACGTTTGACCTCTATAGTCTCAATGCCGGTGTTGAGCTTTTCTGCCGCAAGCAATTCCTTCCTGAAAAACAGATCTTCAATATTCAGCTCGTCCTTGAGGAGCTGATTATGAACAAACTGCTCCCGTGGAGCGGTGAATCTATTGATATGAGCGTCACCGTCGGTTATTCCGAAGAACACGACGCGATCGATTTGACACTCGTCTATGCGGGTGAGGTCTACAATCCTTTTGCCGACGAAGGTGCGGACGATCTTCCCATGATGATTGTCAACAATCTGGTGAAGAAGGAAGTGCATTCCATGGAAGAAGGTAAAAACAAACTGAGATTAAGCCTGTAAACGCGACTCTCAGCCCTCAGCCTCGGGATTCTGACCCGGGATAATCCCGGTAATGGAATGCTTCATGCCTATCGGCCCTGCAGAAGAAATTAAAATTCTTACAATGTCATCCCTCGTTTCGAAGACTCACCATTGACTATGTTTTTGCAGTCATTAACATAGTTTTTATGAGAGGTGACGATATGAAAATTACATTCAAAAAGGATATCCTATTGGCCGCAACCGGGATTCTGGCAATGGTACTTGTTACTGGGTGTGTTTTTTCGAGTAAGATCCTTAACAATGAACCGATTGGGAGCATTCCGGACAAACCGTACGAGGACATCATTATTCTGTATACGCCCGACAGATTGCCGCTGGAGCCGGCTGCCGGTTATGTCTATATTGAACCCGACGGCAAGATCAAAACCGACTTTGCACGCGAAGAATTTGTAAAAACTCTTAGTAAACTGGACAAATACGAACAGATCAATAGAAATAATATGGGCAAATTTGTCATCAGGGACAGCAAGGGGAAGGTTCGCGGCTACTATGAAATATTATTCGATTACCGGGTTAATATATGGGAAGAAGGGGATAACCTTCTTCTGCAAATTATTCTGCCCGATAATAAAGGGATGAAGGATGACGACTTCGGCACGACAGGTCCCATGAACGGCGGCGGAGGTAGATAATCCGGTTCGTCGAACTTCATTGTTTCATGTAAATCAGTCCGTTTTCTCCAGATTGCTGGCCCTGACGCCGATCAGCCTTACCCGCCGGCTCAGTTCCACACGCTTCAGACAAGCGAATGCCGTTTTCCGGATCGACTCCTCAGACGCCGTTGCGCATTCCAGAGAACAGGCCCGAGTCACGGTATGAAAATCATCAAACCTGATTTTCAGGGTCACCGTCCTGGCCGCATAACCGCTTTCCTGCATATCCGAAACGACCTCTTTTGTGAGCTCCGCGATGGTCCTGGCGATGATCTGCCAATCCCTGACATCTCTCTGAAAGGTTGTTTCTCTGCTCATGGATTTTGGTTCCCAGTGCGTGACAAGCGGGCTTTCGTCAATGCCCCGTGCCGCTTCGTAAAGATATTGGCCATAGGAAACACCGAACTGTTGAATCAGGTTTTCAGCGGCCAGAGCGGCCAGTTGTCCGATGGTTTCAATTTTCATCGTCTTCAGGTGCTCTTCCGTCTTGGGACCGATGCCGTATAATTTTCGAATGGCGAGCGGCCAGAGCTTCTCCTCGATGTCATTGCCGGTGAAAACGGTCAGCCCGTCAGGCTTCTTCATATCGGAGGCAATCTTGGCCAGAAGCTTATTCGGGGCGATGCCGATGGAACAGGTCAACCCCGTCTTTTCCAGGATGCCGCTCTTGATCTTCTGAACGATGGCCTCATTGTGATCGGGATGGTCCGTGATGTCCAGATAGGCTTCATCGATTCCAATGTCCTCCATGATCGTGGCGACGGTCAGAAGAACGCTTTTGAACGCGGCGGAGGCTGCAACGTAGGCCTGATAATCCACGGGGAGGAAAATGGCATGAGGACAAAGCTTGTGAGCGGTTTTCAAAGGCAGGGCGGAATGGATGCCGAATTTGCGGGCTTCGTAATTAGCGGTCGAGACAACTCCTCTTTTTGATGGATCTCCGGTGCCGCCGATGACAACCGGTTTTCCCTTGAGTCCGGGATTTCGCTTTTCTTCGACGGCCGCAAAAAAAGCGTCCATGTCGATGTGTAAGATACGTCGCATGGAAAGTGGTATAGATAAAAAAAACGATTATTTCAAGGTTTAGGCAATAAACCTGTCTTCGTCTGTACTTATAAAAGTTATTTCTTTTTTGAAGAAATAACTTATGCTAGATTCAAAATCAGATGGCGGGTGAATCCGGCGTGACTTTATGATGAAGCAATGTCCATAAAATAGCGGAGGACGAAATGAATCATTCGGAATCAATGATGTCCTCAGGCAGAATATCATCACTCTCCGACGGCGTTTTCGCCGTTGCGATGACGCTGCTGGTGGTTAACCTGAATATTCCGGAAAACATTCGTCTTTCCGATACCGAACTCCATGTCGTCCTGATGAATCAGACCTCCAGATTTTCCAACTATATCATCAGCTTTTTACTGACTGCTGTATTCTGGATCAGCCATCATCGTCAGCATCACTACATTAAGCGGACGGATACCGTCCACCTCTGGATTAATATCTTTATTTTGATGTTTATTGTCCTTGTTCCTTTCTCCACATCGCTGACGGGCGACTACGGCGGGTCGACCACAGCGGAGGTATTTTTTGCAGGGAACATGATGATCGTTGGTTTGCTTTTCCGCGCCAACTGGGTTTACGCAATAAGAAATCATCGGTTGATTGAGACGAATACAAGCAAGGAAATCATCGCGGACGGCATGTGGCGGTGTTCTCTGTTTAATGTAATATCGCTGATGGCCGTGGTTTTTGCATTTGTTATTCCCAAGTGGAGTTCGCTGGCCTATCTGCTGTTCCCCGCCGGAATTTATCTCAGACACCTCGTTCGGAGCTGAATGTCCCTCGACCTGCGCGTATTATTTGATTGGGGATCGGACGATCCGATAGCCCTCAGCACTGATCTTCAATAGCCATGATCTTGTCAATGCGCCGTTTATGGCGGTCGCCGGCAAATGTTGTGGACATGAATTTTTCGATCATTTCGGTCACCGGTACGACATATTTAATCCGGCCGCCGAAGGCGATGAAGTTGGCATCGTTGTGCGCCTTGGCCATTTCAGCAGTAAAAAGATCGGAGATAAGCGCGCAGCGAATCCCCTTGATCTTATTGGCCGCCATGGTGACGCCGATCCCCGTGCCGCAAAGCAAAACGCCGAATTCGTAACCCCCTTTTTTAAACTCGTTACAGGCGGTAACCGTCACGTCGGGGTAATCCACCGAATCGGCGCTTCCGGCTCCCATCACCTTGACTTCATAATTTTTCTTTTGAAAAAAGCTGATAATCTCGTTCTTAAGATCAACAGCTCCATGATCACAGGAAATCACGACTTTTTTCATAATGATTCTCCGATAATAATGTCGGGTCTCAACAACCGCTGGAATTTAATCCTGCTCACGCGGGACGAGCGTTAATTCTCCTCAGCTTGCTGCGAGGGAGTTGATTGCCCGCGACTGTTTTCCTTTTTGCATAATTACAAATTATGTCAACAAAAAAACTTTACTTCATGGTCATATTTGCGTAAAAAACGTCCATGCGCGAATTGTTGGATCGGTATTATAATCATCTTCTCATCGAAAAGGGAGCAGCCGGGAATACGCTCGAAGCCTACAGTCGGGATTTAAAGCGGTTTGTAACCTTTCTGGAAGAGAAGGGGTTATCCGATGTGCGCGCGGTCAGCTCCCAGCATGTTATCGATTTTCTTGTCCAAATCAAAGAGGAAGGATTATCCGCCAATTCCATGAATCGGTGTCTGGCGGCGCTCCGGGGATTTTATAAGTTTCTTTTGCAGGAAAAGGCGGTGGATGAGTCACCTCTCGCCCACATCGAACTCGCCAAGGTCTGGATGCGTCTGCCCGATACCGTGAGCAAAGAGGAGATGAATTCCATTTTGTCTCAACCCGGAGATCAGACGCCCGCGGCGATGAGAGACACTGCGATGCTGGAGCTGCTTTACGCCACGGGTTTGCGTGTATCAGAGCTCGCCTCGCTGACGATGAACAGTTTCAACTGGCAGGTCGGTTTTCTGGTGGTCATGGGGAAGGGCAGCAAGGAAAGGGTTGTCCCCGTCGGCAAAACTGCTTATGATTGCGTGCGACGTTATGTGGATGAGGCGAGGCCGAAGCTTGTGAAATCAAAAACGACCGATGTACTATTCCTGAATCGTTTCGGAGGGGCGTTTACGCGACAGGGGCTCTGGAAATTGATCATCCGCTACGCGCAAAAAGCGGGCTTGCAAAAAAATGTTCATCCGCATACATTCCGTCATTCCTTCGCGTCTCATCTTCTGGAGGGAGGAGCGGATTTGCGTGCCGTGCAGGTGATGCTGGGACATTCCGACATTTCAACCACGCAGATCTATACGCATGTTACCAGAGAGCGGCTGAAGGAGATTCATCGGAAATATCATCCAAGGGGTTAAACGGAGTATGCGAAAAACTGCCCGAACGGGGCCGCGGTCTAACAGAATGCTCATTACGGTGATGGTGATTGCGGGGGTTGCCATTCTGCTCCTGTCATCGTTGATTTATTTTCAACCGCGGTTTTTGCGGTCGACGACGCTTGCCGCAAACCGGGTTAAAAATGCCCTGGGTTATTATGTATTCAATAATGCCCCCCGGTTCTATTACTTACAGCTGGAAAAGAACGGCAAGGATGTCCGTGTGGACGCCGGCGAAACATTGGAGATTACGTATCGTGATGAATTTGTCATCAAAGAACTGGCAAGTGATGATCTCACGGGAAAATATATGACGGCGACGCTGGAAGGGACGGGACGGGACAAAAATCATGTGGGCGTCCTTTTTCGCGGCCTGGACTTGGTGAACCGTATCATGCAGAGCGATGCCATGGCAAAAGACACACAGGCCGTCAATGTCTATCGGATCGCCGTCCACTATAAAAAAGAGAGGATCGGTGTTATCCCGATACGCGTCGTAATCACGCCGCAAGATTGGCTTCGGTTTGCAAAAGAGTCGAGCAATGTCAACGTTCAAATTGAATATCTGAAAAAGGCCATTGCCCAAAACAGCGAAGACGTCGGTGTGCGCAAGATCCTGGCCGGCATTTATCTCAGGCATAACCGCGTGGATGAGGCGGCGGCGCTTTATGCGGAGGTTCTTAACATCAAGCCCGATGATGCCGGGGCGATGAAAGAACTGGCGCGTTGTCATCTCCAAAGCAGGCGCAATGATCAGGCCGTTAACGTCCTGTCGGGCCTGATAAAAATGCAACCGCAGGATGCGGAAGCCTATGCCATGCTGGGTCTCGCCTTCGGCCAGAAAAATCAATGGGACACGGCAGCCGGATATTTCGGTCAATCGATTAAGCTGGATCCCGCCAATCATGCAGTGAGACTGCTCCTGGCCCAGGCTTATGAAAAGGCCCGGAAAACGAATGCCGCGATCGAACAATATCGATACCTTACCGGACATGCTGAAGATACGCATTTGGCCTGGCGCGCGCTGGGAGACATTTATCTCGGGAAAAAAGACTATCGTCAGGCCATCGAGAGTTATTTGCAGGTTATCAAGGATAGACCGAAAGACGCCGCGGCTTACGCCAATTTGGCCACAGCTTACGCAGGTCAGGGTAAGTCAAAAGAAGAAATGCAGAATTTAAAGAAGGCCATTGAGTTGTCTCCGGACGACCCCGTTATCCGCTTCAATATGGCATCCGCTTACGAACGGCGGAAAATGACGGATGAAGCCGTCAGTGAATACCTGCAGGTCTTGAAAAAGAGCCCTGAGGATGCCGATACTCTGGAGCGCCTGGCCGGTCTGACCCTGAAGAATAAGAAATATGACCAGGCCGTTCGTTACCTTGAAAAGCTGAGCAGGAAATCTCCGCAAAAGGCGGCCACATTTGTCAACCTGGGATTTGCCTATGGCGAAATGAAGCAATATGCCCAATCGGCTGAAAGCTATGAGAAGGCTGTCAGGATGGGTGTTAAGGATCAGACGATTTATGCAAATCTTGCGTTTACCTATACGAGGCTGGGGAAAGACAGGGAAGCAGTCTTCTATTACGAAAAGATATCCCCGCAAAACAAGAAGACCCTGAGCATGGCGGCCAACTATTACCTGAAAGAAAAACGCTACGCAGAAGCCATAAAGAATTATCAGAAAATTGCGAAACTCGAACCCAAAAAAGCCTCGTCCTATTCCAGTTTGGGATACGCCTATGCCGCCGCCAAAAATTGGGATAAGGCCATTGACAGCTATTTAACCGCTTTGAAGTATGACCGGGAAGACGATGAAATATACGCCAATCTCGGCGACGCTTACGAAAAAAAAGGCCTTTACCCCGAAGCGCTGAAGGCTTATAAAAACGCCTATGAGATCAACCCCAATACGTGGGCGGCGCCGAGAATTCCGCATTTGCGTATTCAACTGCTGAAGAAATAAAATGAGGAGCAGGAGCAATCCATGAAACAAGTGAAACTCAATAACCTGGCTTTCGGCGATCAGGCCGGATTCGTTCTCATCGCAGGTCCCTGTGTCATTGAAGATGAAGCGGCGGCGGCGGAGATAGCATCGTACCTGAAGCAACTCACGGCGAAGTTAAAAATTCCTTTCGTTTTTAAAGCCTCCTACGATAAGGCCAACCGGACATCGATCAAGTCTTACCGGGGACCGGGACTGGAAGCCGGCTTGAAAATTTTGAAGAACATCAAAGAAAAAATCGGTGTACCCGTTCTTTCAGACGTGCACCGGTTTGAAGAAATTGACCGGGCCGCCGAGATTCTGGATGTGATGCAGGTTCCCGCCTTTCTGTGCCGTCAGACGGATTTTGTCGTGGAAATCGCGAAAAAGGCTAAAATCGTCAACGTCAAAAAAGGGCAGTTCCTGGCGCCCTGGGATGTTGCAAATATTATTGAGAAGATCAAATCGGCCGGCAATGACAACATCCTGATCACGGAGCGAGGCGCTTCCTTCGGCTATAATAATCTGGTGTTTGATGTGCGGGCCCTGCCGATCATGAGGAAGATGGGCTATCCGGTGATTTTCGATGCGACACATTCGGTGCAGTTGCCCGGTGGTGCAGGTACCGCTTCCGGCGGTGAACGAGACATGGTGCAGTTTCTGGCGCGCGCGGCCGTGGCGGCCGGGGTGGATGGCATTTTTATGGAAGTCCACCCCGATCCGGAAAAAGCGCTCTGCGACGGCGCCAATTCGCTTTACCTGAATTCTCTGGAAGAGATGCTGACAACGTTGAAGCAAATTGATGAGACCGTAAGAGAGGACTATTAGGCTGTAGGCTTAGGCCGTGGGCGAATGAACTATGAACTGAAACCAAGAGGGCTGATGGAAAAGAATATTATAGAAAAACTGAAAAAGATAAAGATGCTGATTCTGGATGTGGACGGAGTGATGACCGACGGCGGAATCATTATGGATAAAGACGGCTGCGAAATGAAGCAATTCAATGTCCGGGACGGCCACGGCCTGATCATGCTTGAGCGATATGGGATCAAGGTTGCCATTCTTACGGGTCGCACATCAGCCGTCGTTGAGCACCGGGCGCGTGATTTAAAGATTACGGAAATTTATCAAGGGGCCTTGAATAAAAAAGAAATATTCGCACAGATTCTCAGGAAAAACAATTTGACTCCGGACGTCATCGCCTATCTGGGTGATGACATCGTGGACATTCCTGTGCTGAAAATGGTTGGATTCCCCGCGACAGTAGCGGATGCCGTGGAGATCGTAAAAAAGACGGTGGATTACGTTACCATTCATAAGGGCGGGCAGGGAGCAGTGAGAGAAGTTTGTGAAATGCTGCTCATGGCCCAAGGATATTGGTCCCAGGTCGCGGACCGTTATGAATTTGCGGATCTCGTGTAACCTTGCGACTCAATCACAAACCGATGTTGTGGTATTGATATGGAAATGATGTTTGCGTGGGTCTACCTGCTCATTGCCGGCCTGCTGGAAATAGGCTGGCCGCTGGGCTTCAAGCTGTCTCAAGCCACCTCGTATCGTATAACTTTTATCTTGATGGCCGTGGTCTGTATGGCGCTAAGCGGGCTGTTTCTCTGGCTGGCGCAGCGGTCCATTCCGATCGGAACCGCTTATGCCGTCTGGACGGGAATCGGCGCGGCAGGGACTTTTTTGATCGGTGTTCTGGCTTTTAATGATTCGGCGGCGATGATGAGAATCTTGTCTTTTCTGCTCATTGCGGCCGGCGTTATCGGCCTTAAAATTTCCGGCTAGCTGCCATCCCGACCTGCCGTAATTTCTCTGTGATCGGCGGATTTATCGTGAGTAAATCGCTTGTCCCTGAATAGCTTTACAGAGACGATGGCGAATGGTATAAAGAATCCACACGCGCCTGGAAATTAGCCCTGGCAGGCATGAGGAAAGATGAAACTGAGTAAAAAAGCAAAAATAATTACGATCATTCTCATCGTTTCCGTGCTGGCCGCAGCGGTTATTTTCGCTATTATACAGGTAACCGGAGGAAAAAAGGCAAATATCATAAAAATATTGCCCAATGAAGCGGATGTTCGGATACAGGATTTTGTTTATACGGAAGTCGGTCAGGACATGATCCGCTGGGAAGTGAAAGCAAAAAGCGCGCAATATCAAAAAAAGCTGAATCTTGCTCTGTTCGATCAGGTTCAGATAAAATTGACCACGAAAGATGGCAAGATATTTACAATGAAGGGTGATAAAGGTGAGATGCTGACGGATAAAAAGGATGTTGAAATAAAAGGACATGTGCTGATTACATCCAATGAAGGTGATCAGTTTACGACTGATTACCTGAAGTACAGCGATGCTCAAAAAAGAATCTACACCGATGCTCCCGTTGCCATGGAAAGCAAACGAATCAAAATGCGGGGAGTCGGCTTGTCTATTCTCATGAACAAAGGAGAACTGACGGTTGCTTCCGGTGTGAAAGCTGAAATTAATTGATCGGACGTGATATGAATACAAAGAAAATGTATATAGCTGTTTTGTTCATTCTGTTCGCAGTGAGTTCGAATGCCATGGCCCAGATGGGTTTTGACCAAAAGAGCTTGATGCGTAAGGGTGCACCCATTGAGATTGTATCAGACAAGATGGAAGCATTTCAGGAAAAAAGGATGATCGTTTTTTCGGGAAACGCCGTTGCAACGCAGGGCGATGTCAGCATCAAGACGGATAACATCACGGTTTATTATAAGAAATCAAATGGTAAGAAAGAAAAAATCGGAAAGCAGGAAGTCGAAGTGGCAGGCGATCTCGACAAAATCGAGTTGAAAGGTCATGTCAGCATTTCGCAAAAAGATATGTCGGCAAAGGGTGATGAAGCTGTTTATTATCAGGACAGCGGACAATTCATTATGACGGGAAATCCCGTTTTACAGCAGGGCAAGAATATTATTAAAGGCTGCCGGGTCGTTATTTACGCAAATGAAAATCGCGGGAAGGTCGAGCAATGTGCGGCGGAGAATTCAGGACGGGTCACGGCAATCATTCAACCTCAGGATAAAAAATAGACAGGCTGACATCAAAGAGCTGATGGATAAAAGATGAGTCATTTAGCGGCAAAGGGATTAATCAAAATTTATAATAAGCGGAAAGTGGTCAACCGGATTGATCTCGAAATATCACCGGGGGAAGTCGTGGGACTTCTGGGACCCAATGGCGCCGGAAAGACGACAACATTTTACATGATTGTCGGGCTGATCAAACCGGACGGCGGCGAGATATTTCTGGACGGCGAGGATATCAGCAAATATCCTATGTATAAGCGGGCCCGGAAGGGACTGAATTATCTGCCTCAGGAACCATCTATCTTCCGCAAACTGACCGTCGAAGAAAATATATTGGCTATTCTGGAAACACTTGATATAAACGAAGACGAGAGGCGGGAGCGGCTGAAGGAACTTCTGGGCGAATTGGATCTCACCGCCTTGGCCAAGAATCACGCCTACTCTTTGTCCGGGGGTGAAAGGCGGAGAGTGGAAATAACCCGGGCGCTGGTTACATCTCCGAAATATATTCTCCTCGATGAACCGTTTGCCGGCATTGATCCCCTGGCCGTGGCCGACATCCAGAAGATTATCGAAAAGTTGAAAAATAAAGGCATTGGAATTATTATTTCCGATCATAACGTTCGGGAGACGCTTTGCTGTTGCGACCGAGCCTATATTGTCAATGAGGGGGCGATTCTTGTTCATGGGGAACCCGAAATCATCGCCCAGAGTGAACTGGCCAGAAAAATCTATTTTGGTGAAGATTTTTGTTTATAAGCAGCATGGATGTGTGAAGCGCGATTATGGCTTTTGAATTAAAACAAAACCTGAAGTTATCCCAGCAGCTCATTATGACCCCGCAACTGCAGCAGGCGATCAAGCTGCTGATCTTATCGCGCCAGGAACTTGTAGATACAATCAACCAGGAAATGGAAGAAAATCCGCTGCTGGAAGAAGTGGCGCCGGACGAGGCCAGCCCCGAGGAGGTGCGCTCTGAGGTTGAAGATGACGTCCATTCCATCGAAAAGGAAGAAAGTAAGGTCCCGGAACATACTGCGGAGCTGACCGGCGAGGGAGACGGGCGTGAAGAATTCGACTGGAATAATTATCTGGAAGACTACGGGCCGGTCGGCGTTTCTTACGACCGGGCCGACGGCGATGCCCCCACACTGGACAATGTTTTAACGGAAAGCCCGTCGCTTACCGAGCATCTGATGTGGCAAATGAAGTTATCGCCTTTTACGGAAGATGAGATGCGCATCGGCTCCCAGATTGTCGGCAACCTGGATCCCAACGGCTATCTGTGCGCGACCCTTGAGGAAATCGCCAAACTTGAGAACGTCAGTGAAGATCAGGTGGAGTTGATCCTGAAAAGAGTTCAGGAATTCGATCCCGCCGGGGTAGCGGCACGAAATCTCCAGGAATGCCTGCTTATTCAAGCCCGAATGTTGGTAAAAGAAAATCCGCTGCTGGAAACCATTATCCGGGATCATCTCAAAGATCTGGAATTGAAGAATTATGTTCATATTGCCCGAAAGCTGAAGGTTCCGCTTCGGGAAGTTGAAATTGCCGTTTTGCTGATCAGCAAAATGGACCCGAAGCCGGGGGCCATCTACTCAGAAGAAAAAATCCAAGCGATCGTCCCGGACGTCTATGTTGTGAAATCCGGAGACGACTACAAAATTATCCTCAATGACGATGGATTGCCGCGCCTGCGAATCAGTAATTTCTACCGCGAAATTATGGCCGGCGTCGGCGGCCGGGACCACGCGGAAGAAGAAAACGGTAAGAAATACATCCGGGACAAAGTTCAATCGGCTACCTGGCTGATTAAGAGTATTCAGCAGAGGCAGAAAACGATCTATAAAGTCGCCGAAAGCATCCTCAAGCATCAGAGAGATTTCTTTGATTACGGAATAGACCACCTGAAACCGCTTGTCTTGAGGAATATTGCGGATGACGTGGAGATGCATGAATCAACGATCAGCCGTGTGGTGACGAACAAATATATGCATTCCCATCGCGGCATCTTTGAAATGAAGTATTTTTTCGGCAGTTCCATTCATAGAACATCCGGAGAAAATATTGCCTCCAAGAGTGTCAAAGAAGAAATAAAACAATTGGTTGGCAAAGAAGATCCGAAAAAACCATACAGCGATTGTGAAATCGTTGATCTGCTCAAAGCCAAGGGAATAGATATCGCGAGGCGAACGGTTGCTAAGTACAGGGAAATGATCGGAATATTGCCGTCATCCAAAAGGAAGAAATATTTTTAAAGTCCGCACTTTAAAATAGCCGATGAAATAAATATATTAGTCGAAATAGCGTTTGACTTTTGGATTGGCCGCCACTATACGACTAACCTTTGTGACTGGTGGCGGCTGGGTGTATTGGCTGCCTAATTTAACGAGGAGGAAGAATAATGAACATTTCGGTAACTTTCAGAACAAGTGAAGGTGAAACCTGGCAAAAAAGCTACGTCGAGGAAAGAATCGCTAGATTGAAAAGATATCTGGATGTGCCTGCCGAAGCCCATATTATCCTTTCCACGGAAAAGTTTCGCAATGTTGCGGAAATTAATCTAAGTGCCAACGGCTGGAATATGAATGCCAAGGAAGAAGCCAAGGACATGCACCTGGCCGTGGACAATTGCATCGATAAGATTGAGAAACAACTCAAGAAACAGCGAGAAAAGAATAGAGAGCACAAGCCGAGAAGTATTCGCCATGCGGCGGCCAAGCCTGCCGAAGGCGTGGAAGAAGACGAAGATGCAACTGCAAAAGTAGTGGAGACCCGGAAGATTGTCTTAAAACCCATGTCACTCGAGGAGGCTGTGCTGGAGCTGGAAGGCAACACAGCCCGTTTTCTGATTTATCGTGACACCGCTTCGGAAAAAGTAAGCCTGATCTATCGTCTGGAAGACGGCAACTTCGCCCATATCGAGACGAACAGCTAAGCGGCTTTTTTACCTTCATCAGAGGAACACGAAAACCAGTTTCCCCTTGGATAAAGAAGGAGGAGGTAAAGACGACGTTCCGGATTTCAATTTCAGGTGTAACACATGCGGCTGCATCAAATTTTAAAGGAAGAATTTCTCAGCGATAATCTTTTGTCCGACAATAAGCAGGATGTGCTTGCGGAGTTGATTAATGTGCTGATCGCGAGCGGTCTTCCCATGGACAAAGCCAAGGCGATCGACGTACTGCAGCAAAGAGAGAAACTGGGATCAACGGGCATCGGCGACGGCGTCGCCATTCCGCACGGCAAGGTATCCGACCTTCCGAATCTGGTTATTGCCTTTGGACGCAGCAAGAAAGGGATTCCTTTTGATGCCGTTGACGGGAAGCCGGTGCATCTGTTCTTCCTCCTGATGGCTCCGGAGAATTCGACAGGGCAACATCTGAAAGTGCTTGCGAAAATTTCGAAGCTTTTGAAAACACCCGAATTTCGCAGGAAGCTGATTGACGCGAAAACAACAAGCGATTTATACAAGGCAATCATTGTGCAAGATGAGTCTTGTCGAACATAAAAAAAGTTCTCACAATGAGCAGATGACGCTTCGTGATCTTTTACAGGGTCGTTTGTCCTTCCTGGGAATCGAGGCGATCATTCGGCCGGAGGGATTGAGGAAAGTTTTGATCAGGCCTCACGTAAAATGCCGCCGGAGCATCGTCGTGTCTCATCTGGCGCAGGATGCAATAGTTATTCTTTCCCCCGGTGCACAAGAAAAATTTTTGACAAGTGATGAACCCGTGCGCCAGGCTTTTATCGGCAATCTGGCGCTCTGCAAGACAGCCTTCGTGGTTCTGGCTCAAACAATGACCTATCCGGCTTCCCTGAGAAGCAAACTCGGACATTGGCCGATTCCGGCCGCCGTTTCTACCCTGCACGAAAATCTTCTGGAAAGCCGGTTCAAAGCGATCATTTGCGAGAAAATAAGAAAGTGTGTAACGGTTCACGGTGTTGCCATGGAGGCCGAGGGGCGAGGGCTGCTGGTCAGGGGGGCAAGCGGAATCGGCAAAACGACAACTCTATTACAGGCCACTCGCGAAGGTTATGTCTGGATAGCAGATGACCGTGTTGTGGTCAGGAGGAACCATCGCAATCAACTCGTTGTTTCCGGCCAGAAAAAAATTAGGGACTATTTTCATACGAAAGAAGACGGGATCATGGCTGTAAACCGGCTGGTCCACGCATCGCAAATCAAGAAAGAAACCCAGCTGGCTTTCGTCATTGATGTGGTCCGGACGGCCGCCGGCGACGGTACGTGCCGTCTTGATGAAACCGAAATTATGGAGACGCGATTACCCCTCATCCAAATGCATATTCCGCAGACTGGTTATTTCAACAAAAATCTGCTATCAAAAGCCATACAAAAAATATGCGAGGTGGATTAATTGAAAGATATTCAAGTGGTCATCATCTCGGGATTGTCGGGTTCCGGCAAGAGTACGGCGCTTCGGGCACTTGAAGATATCGGCTTCTTTTGCGTGGATAATCTCCCCGTCGTTTTACTGCCGAAGTTTCTTTCCATAACACTGCAATCGACACCGGAGATCAAGCAGGTGGCGCTGGTTATGGATTTGCGGGAAAGAAGCTTCCTGGAAAAATACCAGCGCATCTTCGAACGCCTGAAGGAAAAGGGATACAAAATTGAGATTTTGTTTCTCGAAGCCGGCGAAGAATCGCTCCTGCGCCGTTTCAGCGAAACAAGGCGCAATCATCCGCTGTCCGCAACCGGTTCGATTATGGAGGGTATTCAGCTGGAAGTGGCAAAGCTTGCATCGCTCAGGCAGATGGCTGATACAATTATTGATACGACGACGACCAATGTTCATCAACTCAAAGATGTGATTCAAAGACATTTTTTGCCGTCTTCCGGTCAAAAGCAAATGATCATCAGCGTAATGTCCTTCGGTTATCGTTATGGCTTGCCTGCGGATGCCGATTTGGTGATCGATGTGAGGTTTTTGCCCAATCCTTATTACGTCGATGCCCTGAAAAATTATAATGGTCATCATCGGGATGTGGAAGATTATGTATTGGATAATGCGCAATGCCAGGAATTTATGAATAAAGCAATCGACGTATTGAACTTTGTTACTCCTCTTTACGAAAAAGAGGGAAAAGCCCGCCTCACCATTGCTTTCGGCTGCACCGGCGGCAAGCATCGGTCGGTCGTGATGGCAAACCGCTTCAGCTCATACTTCCAGTCCCTGGAGTATATCGTACACACATCTCATCGGGACATCAATAAAAGCTGAAAAATAGCTCATAGTTCATGGCTCGTAGCTTGCCCCTGCAATGCGACTATGAGCTACGAGCTATGAGCTTTTTTTCAAAACACCATTTTCTTCATCACATTGTCTTCGATCCAATGCGGATCCCACCATTCCTGAGGATTGACAAACTGCCCGCCGGCAAGAATGCTGAAGTGCAGATGATCGCCGCCGGCGAGTCCCGTCATGCCGGAAACACCGATCTTTTCCTCTTTCTTAACCGTTTTGCCGACTGCGGTTTCAATGGAAGAAAGATGTCCATAGAGGCTGAATAATCCCAAGCCGTGGTCAATGATAATGGCATTTCCGTATATTCCCAGTGGACCGGCAAAGACAACGATTCCGTTATTCGCTGCTTCAACCGGGGCATGGGCGGTTGAGGCGAGATCGACACCCATATGGATCGAGGTCCCGTAAGATTTACCGGCTATAAGGTAAGTGCGCTGGTCACCGAAGAGAGCCATGGGCTTGGCGTTGCGCATTCTCAGAAACGGGCCCTCCCACAGTCGTTTATTGATGGATTTGCTGCAAAGGGCCTGAATGGTTTTCGTGTTTTCTTCCCGCATGGTTACATTGACATACGCGAACACATCAATGGCGGACTTCCCCTGCAGTTGAGGGGTCGATGACTGAAATCCCGGCATGATATTCTGGAGAAAAGCATCGCTCAGATTCACTTTATCGGACCGGAATTTCTTGGGCTTGATCGAATAGGGGATAGAGCTCCTGGCTTCATTGCCGGCGTCATCCCGGGCGGTGATGAATATTTTTGTTTTGGCATTTGCGGCATCCATCGCGAGCGCGAAGTAGGCGACCGATGTTGGTCTGCCGTTGATCAGGACCGTATGCCCCGGGAAGAATTTGTCATCCACATAAACGCCCGTCAGGGTTGTCGGCTTGGATGTTCGATAGGTGATAAAACCGGTGCCGCCCTGGTTGATATAGTTGACGGGATTGAGGACGGATATTTGCAGCGGCACGGTATCAATTTTAACCTGCGTCGCCAGTAACGTTTCATTTTTGAAAAGTGAATAGTCGGTGGCTCTTATGTTGATAATCGCCGGACCATTCTTGAGTTTCAGCGCTTCGGTATCAACGGTGAGCTGGATAACCTTTTGTCTGATGCCGCGGGACGGAAAAGACTCCTCGGCGATCACACGCGGTTTATGGTCCTGAATAATTTCTACGGTCAGACGGGACAGGCCGCTGGCTGAATCGGAAAACGTAATGCCGATCTCTTTTTTCTTGCCGATGGCGATAAGGTCCTGACTTAATTTGATGACCGGTTTTTCATGGTCCAGATAATCGGCAAAATAAAGCCAGCCGACCGTGCCGGCCAATATAATAATCAACACGATCGCCACATAAACGCCTATCCGTTTCATCATTTACTCCTCGAATTTTTAATTTGAATGAACCCGCGCCTTCATAATGATTTTTGTCGTTCATTGCAAGGAGAAATATCCTGTTGCATCTGTGAAATCAAAAGACTTTAAACCTTGATCTTGCCTTGAAACGCTGTTATATTCTCAAAAAAATATCGAAGTGATCTAAGACCCATGCTGGAAAATAAAAAGATCGTCCTGGGAATTACCGGCGGCATTGCGGCGTACAAAGCAGCGGAGCTGACCCGCGCTCTGATCAAGGCCGGGGCCCAGGTTCGCGTCATCATGACAAAGAACGCAATGCAATTTATTACGCCCCTTACCCTGCAGACGCTTTCTCAGGGCCCGGTTTATACTGAAACGTTCGATCCGGCCGATTCATACGACATGGCTCATATCAGTCTAGCCGATTATGCCGATGCATTCGTCATTGCCCCCGCTACGGGAAATGTGATCGGGAAAATTGCATCCGGGATAGGCGACGATCTCCTGACGACAACGATCATGGCGCAAAACAAGCCGACGCTGATTTGTCCGGCCATGAACGACAAGATGCTTGCCAATCCGATCGTGCAGGACAATATCCGGAAGCTCCGCCAATACGGTTATACTGTGATGGAGAGCGGCGTGGGGGAACTGGCCTGTAAAACATCAGGTTCGGGACGCCTACCGGAAATTCCGGCGATTGTGGACGCAGTTGAATCTCTTTTAACCCCCAAGGATTTTTCCGGAGAAAAAGTTCTGGTCACCGCCGGGCCCACGGAAGAACCGCTGGACCCGGTGCGGTGTATCACGAATCTTTCCTCCGGGAAAATGGGTTACGCGCTCGCGGCGGCCGCACAGCAGCGCGGTGCCCGGGTGACATTGATCAGCGGGCCGACGAAAATCGCTCCGCCCGCAGTCGAGAAGATTATCTTCGTCCGCACGGCTCTGGACATGTATCAGGCGGTGATGGATCATTATGCCGAGGCGACCGTGATCATCAAGGCCGCCGCAGTCGCCGATTATCGGCCCGCATCGTTGTCTCCGGAAAAAATCAAAAAGGATAAGGGACTGAAGGGTATTGAGCTGGTCCGCAATCCGGACATTATCGCTGCAATCGGCGCGAAAAAGAAAAAAGGCATTTTGGTCGGTTTTGCCATGGAAACACAGGACCTGCTTGCCAATGCCCGGCAGAAACTGCAAAAGAAGAACATGGATATGATCGTAGCAAACAGTCTTCGCGAGGAAGGTGCCGGTTTCCAGACGGATACGAATATCATTACGATCATCGACCGGAGCGGAAAAACGACGGCTCTGGGAAAAATGACCAAGCAGGCGGCCGCCCATCGGATCCTGGACCATATTAAAACGTTGAACCGAAAGAAAGGTGCTCGCAATAAGCCATGACGGACGTGCTCAAGTCGACATCATCTGAGCAGATTAAGGAAGAATTGCTCTCGCTCGTCAAGTCCGTCAAAGGCCAACTCGCCAATGCCGATCATCTGTATGTAAATATTGATTGGAAAAACCCTGTACCGATGCAGAAAAAAAACGCCATCAGCGTCGCGACGTCAAAAAAATCGATCGATGACCTTTGCCGGGAGGTTGCAGGATGCGAGCGTTGTTCATTATCCAGGACCAGAAAAAATGTCGTTTTCGGCGCCGGAGACACGCAGGCCGGAATTGTTTTTGTCGGAGAAGCGCCCGGAGCGGACGAAGATGAACAGGGCCTGCCGTTTGTAGGCCGGGCAGGACAGCTCCTGACCAACATCATCAAAGCCATGGGCCTTGAGAGAAAAGACGTTTATATCTGCAATATCCTCAAGTGCCGTCCACCCGGGAACCGCAATCCGCTGCCAGATGAAATCCGTTTGTGTGAGCCGTATTTAAAGCAGCAGCTGCAACTGATCTCTCCGCAGATCATCTGTGCCCTGGGGTCTTTTGCCGCGAAGACGCTGCTCAAGACCGAAACACCCATCACCGTGCTGCGCGGGCGTTTCCATCAGTACGAAGGGATCAAGCTGATGCCGACTTACCATCCGGCCTATCTGTTAAGAAACCCGTCTGCCAAAAAACAAGTGTGGGAAGATGTCCAACTGATCATGAAGGAATTGAACACTGCAAAAGGGGACTAGGACAGGAAGAGGTGCCGTCATGGTAAAAAAATTGTCTTTTCTATTGGTGCTGCTCCTTATCGCCACAGCCGGCGCTGCCTTTGCGCAGGACAAAAAACCTGTGTTTCAAGTGATAAAACTGGAGGGCGTCATCACCTCGCCGTCGGCTACATACGTGGCGGACAGTCTCGAAGAGGCGCAAAAAGCCGGTGCGGAAGGCTTAATTATTTTATTGGACACTCCCGGAGGCCTGGATACGGCCATGCGGGATATTGCCAAAAGCATTCTCAATGCCCCGATACCGGTCATCGTTTATGTCTATCCGTCGGGCGCGCGGGCGGCTTCGGCGGGAGTCATCATCGCCGAAGCGGCACACATTGCCGCCATGGCTCCCGGCACAAACATCGGCGCCGCTCACCCCGTGGCGATCGGCATCGGGGGCACTACTGAAGTGGACAAGAACATGGCCCAAAAAATGGAAAATGACGCGGCAGCTTACGCCCGCAGTATTGCCAAAACACGCGGCCGTAACGAAGAATGGGTGGAAAAAGCAGTGCGCAAGAGCGAATCCATTACGGCCGATGAAGCTCTGAAACTGAACGTCATTGATGTCGTCGCTCCAAGCATTGAAAAATTATTGGCCGCGATTGATCAGAAAGAAGTGACCGTTGCCGGCAACAAAAGAAAAATATCCACGGCCCACGCAGTCGTAGATTCTAAAAAAATAAGCACGCGGCAGGGGATTCTGGCGGCGATTTCCAATCCCAACATCGCTTATCTGCTCCTGCTGATCGGTCTGGCGGGCCTCTATTTCGAATTTTCCACACCGGGTGCGATTTTGCCCGGCGTTATCGGCGGCATATCCCTGTTACTGGCATTTTTCGGTCTTTCCACTCTGCCGGTGAATTATACGGGTGTCTTACTGATCTTGTTCAGCATCATATTATTTATCGCGGAGATAAAGATTATGAGTCATGGCATGTTGACGGTCGGCGGAGTGATATCCCTGGCGCTGGGATCCTTTATGCTTTTTGATACGCCGGAACCCGCGCTGAGGCTGTCTTTGCAGGTCCTGGTGCCGGCAGTCCTCGTGGCGTCCGGCTTTTTTATCGTTGTCATCTGGCTGGCCGTTAAGGCGCAGATGAGGAAACACTATTCTGGCATGGAGTCGATGGCGGACGGCCGGGGTGAAGCCAGCACGGACATCGACGGTAAGGGGAAAATATTTTATCAGGGTGAATATTGGACGGCCGAGAGTGATCAGTTTATTCCCAAAGGTGCTAAAGTGAGAATCAAGAAGGTTGATGGGCTGAATCTGATCGTTGAGGAAATAAAGAACGAAAAATAAAAATAATCGATATAAGGAGGAATCATTATGTTGGGATCTTTACCGATACCCCTGCTGGTTGTCGTCGTGTTGGTCGTCATGTTCTTGGCTTCGGCGGTTAAAGTGCTCAATGAGTATGAAAGAGCAGTCGTTTTCCGTCTGGGCCGAATCCGCGATCTCAAAGGGCCCGGTCTGATCATTATCATTCCCGGTATTGATAAAATTGTCCGGATTGACATGCGGACGATCACCATGGATGTTCCCCCTCAGGATGTGATTACCAAAGACAACGTATCGATTAAAGTCAATGCGGTCGTTTATTTCCGGGTTGTGGATGCCAATGCCGCCGTCATCAATGTCGAAAATTACCTGTTTGCCACGTCCCAGCTCTCTCAGACAACCCTCCGGAGCGTCTGCGGTCAGATGGAATTGGACGAAATCCTGTCCGAGCGGGAAAAAATCAATCTACAACTCCAGGAGATCCTGGATCGAAACACTGAACCCTGGGGCATCAAAGTCTCGCACGTGGAGGTCAAGCAAATTGACCTGCCTGAGGAAATGAAACGGGCGATTGCCAAGCAGGCGGAAGCTGAAAGAGAAAGACGGGCCAAGGTCATCAACGCCGAAGGCGAATTCCAGGCCGCGCAAAAACTGATCGATGCCGCCGCCCTGATGGAGACTCAGCCTATGTCATTGCAGCTGCGCTATCTGCAGACTCTGAACCAGATTGCCGCGGAAAACAATTCTACAACGATATTTCCGATCCCGATCGATCTGTTCAAACCATTTTTGAAATTGATGGATAAGTAATCAAACGGCTGCGGGCGTTGCCCCGGCCGATAAATAAAGAACATTATTAAAGGAGATTATTCTATGCCAAGTGAAAAGAGAAACGTTATTACCGGTGGCCTTATTTTAATTACCTTGGGTGTCTTGATTTTCATCAGCAAGACCACCAGCTACAGTTTCGGCCAGACCTGGCCGATTTTACTGATCGTGATCGGTATCAGTACGTTGATTTACAAGGTCAGGGCCATCGAAGGCTGGTTTATTGCGGCAGTGGGTGTTGTTTTTCTCATTATCGAAATTTATGGTTTTAATCTGTATCAATATTCGCAGTATATATTGCCGTTTATTTTGATCGTTCTGGGCGTATTTGTAATATTAAAGCGCCGCAAGCACTAGCGAAAAGCGTGCGGGTATAAAAGACAGATCATGCTCTTTAAACAAAAGAAGGCGCTGGTGATCAGTGATTTCGACGGTACGATTTGTACCGTTGATGTCGGCAACCGGGTTTTAAGCCACTTTACGAAAGAAAGCTGGGATTACATTGATCGTGAGTACGTCAGGGGAACCATCGGCTCGCGTGCGGCTTACACCAAGATTGCGCCGCTCGTTTGGGCTGATCCGGCGCACCTGAACGCTTACGTTCTGAAGCTGGCAAAAATCGATCCCTTCTTTACGAAATTCTACCGTCTGGCGAAGAAGAAAGGCGTGGATGTAAAGATCGTTTCCGACGGACTTGATTTTTATATTCGGGCCATTATGGAAAAGCATCGTTTGGGTGAAATTGAATTCTTTTCCAATACCGTCATTTTCGGCCGGCATGCGACGCTGACCTTCGACTTCCCTGAGGCAAATGCGTTATGCGGCCGTTGCGGCACGTGCAAGAATAAAATATTGAATGACCATCGCCTGATGTATGAAACCATTGTCTATGTCGGCGATGGTCATTCCGATATCTGTCCGTCCCGGTGCGCAGACCTGGTTTTTGCCAAAGACGTGCTTTTGCGAAAGTGTGAGGAAGAGGGTACGACGCCTTACAGGCCTTTTCAGGATTTCAGCGTGATTTGTGAATATCTGAAAGAAAATTTTTGAGGGCCGGAGACGCTTCGGGTAAATTCGTTTTACCGGCAAGGATTTTGTTATGAGCATATCAAAAAAAATTAAAGCATCTATCTCCCGATCATCCGCCATTCGCAAGATGTTCGAGGAGGGGATTGCCCTGAAAAAGAAACACGGCGCGGATAATGTTTTCGATTTCAGTCTGGGAAATCCCAACGTCGACCATCCCCGGGAATTCAAGCGGGAACTTATCAAGGTCGCCGATGAGGAGATCGCGCTTAAACACGGATATACGCCGAATGCGGGGTATCTGGAAACCAGGCAGGCCGTCGCCGGGAAAATCAGCCAGACATACGGTCTGAAAATGACGGCCGATCACATTGTCATGTCCTGCGGCGCAGGCGGCGCGCTTAATGTGATCCTGAAGTCGCTGCTTGATCCGGGCGATGAGGTGATTATCTTCAAACCCTTCTTTGTCGAATATCCCTTTTACATCGACAACTATAACGGTGTCGTAAAATACGTCTCGACAAAACCGGATTTTTCACTGGATATCGCCGCCGTTTCTCAAGCCATTACCCCGAAGACGAAAGCCATTATCATCAATTCACCCAACAACCCGACGGGTAAGGTATACAGCAAAAAAAACATCGCCGATCTTGCCCGTTTGCTGAAAGAAAAAGGCAGGCTCTTATATAAGCCCATCTATTTGATCGCGGATGAACCGTATGCGGAAATCGTCTTTGACGGAATTGAGGTGCCCAGTATCCTCAGAGCTTACGAAAACAGTATTATTGCCTATTCGTATTCCAAAACATTATCGCTGCCGGGAGAAAGAATCGGGTACATTGCTGTTCACCCGAAAATTCACGAGGCGGATGATCTGATCACGGCGTTGATTTTATGCACGCGGATTATGGGGTTTGTGAATGCGCCGGCGCTCATGCAGCGCATTGTGGCCAGACTTCAAAACATCACGGTTGACGTGAACGTCTATCAGAAGAAGCGTGATTTGCTCTGTGCTGGACTGGCCCGGGCCGGTTATAAATTTACCAAACCGCAGGGTGCTTTTTACCTCTTTGTGAAGAGCCCGATTCCCGATGATGTGGAATTCGTCGAGAGGCTTTTGCAGAAAAATATCCTGGTCGTACCCGGCAGCGGCTTCGGCTGCCCGGGGTATTTCCGCATTGCATTCTGCGTCGACGATGCGACCATTATCAATTCCCTGAAAGGATTTGCCGACGTCATTCGGCAGGGCAAATAATACGACTTATTCCGCAGTCATTACTTCGGTGATTTTCCGGGAAACTTCCTGAAGCGTGAAGGGCTTTTTCAGAAAGTGCCTTACGCCTTTTTCCATGATGGCGTTTACGGCGCCGCTCATGCTGTAGCCGCTGCACAGAATCACTTTTACCGAGGGATTGATTGCCCGGATGAGATCGATGGCTTCACCGCCGCCCATTCCGGGCATGACAATGTCCATGATGACCAAATCGATATGGTCGCCGCATTTCTGATAGAGGGAGACCGCTTCTTCGCCGCCGGAGGCGATGATCACGTCGTAGCCTAAGGCCGAAAGCATGGCGCTCGTGACATGCGTGATTACTTTTTCGTCGTCAACGAGCAGGACGGTCTCGCTTTCCGTTCGGGTCTTCGTAGCGGCGTATTCCGGTTTCTTCTTATGCGGCGTTTTAGAGGATGCCGGAAGATAAACATGAATTGCGCTACCGCTTGCGGGATCGCTTTCGACTTCGATCATTCCTTCATGGCCCTTGATGATGCCACAGGCGAAGGAGAGATCGATGCCGTCGGGACAATCGGCATCTTGGAGAACGGCGGGGCTGAAGAGTCGATGACTCAGCGACTCGTTCATGCACGCCTCGGGCATGGAGAGAGAAACTCGAACGTAAGGTCCCGGTTTGATGGCGTGCCGCAGAGCGCTTGATCCCGCAAGCACGTCATTATCCGTTTTTAACAGGAGTGTTCCGTGTGCGGGTAAGATGCCTGCGGCGGCGGCAAAGATACTCCGGAAACCCTGCTCCAGAATCGTTACGTCTGCCTCAACAGCCCAGACGTACGTCGAATACTGCTCAGTGATGTGTATATCGTTCCGCGCCCGGCGAATCACGGCTGCCAAGCCGGCAATGAAGCCGTTCAGTTCAAGGGTCTTGAATTCGATTCGACCATCCCGCGCCCTCTCCAACAGTTGCTCGGTTAAATTTGAACCGCATTTGATCTGCTCTTCGATGGCCTTCAGTTTTGTATAATGGTCGTGGGCGGGCAACGTGTCGATCAGCATGAGCGATACATAGCCCTGAATCCCCATTAAAATATTATTGAACTCATGGGCCACGCCGCAGGCCATCGATCGGCCGGCTTCCATGATCTGGGTATGCTGAAGATCGGCCTCTCTCTTCCTTTCCTCCGTGACGTCGTTACAGATGATCAGGAAGCTGCTACTTTCCAATTTCAGGGATGTGAACGAAACAAGTTTTTCCCGGCCCTGATGGGTCACGATTGATGCCGTATAAGTTCTCTTCCCCTCGGTCTGCGTGTAGGGAATTTCATGGAACAGGATGCCGCGGGCCTGCTTTCTGAAATCATGATCGGGAAAGCATGTATCCAGCCACTGGGATAAACTCAAAGATTTCGGATAATCATAACCAAAGATGTGAGCGAATTGATTATTGCGGTATTCAATGTCGTATTCGGGGTTGACCAGTAGCAGACCGAAAGGAATCGTGTCCGTGATATTTTTAAAAAATGGTTTCTGATCGCTTTTAATGTTTTTATCCATGGGTCTCAATACCGTTAAAATGCACGGAAAGACGACAATCATTATGCACGAAAGATGAGAGAAAATATCCGGCCGAACGTTCGGATCACTGAAAATATATAGGGTTATGTATAGCAAGTCAAACTAATTATTAGCATTCTAGCGCGACGGGGATAAGCGACCCGGTCGAAGTCGGCCGGAAGAGGATAATGATCACGAATATCTCAGATGACCCGGTCACAGAATTAACAGACGATATGTTCGATTTCCTGAATCAGATGCTGGATCCTTTTGGGCGAAACAGGATAGGGGGTCTTGAGTTCCTGGGCAAAGAGGGACACTTTGTATTCCTCGATCATCCAGTAAAGTTCGTCCACTTTTTGCCTCTTTTCTTCTGATGGAGCGGATGTGGTACGACTTGTTATATCCTGGAGTTGATTTGTATAAACGGCGACGTCCCGCAATTTGTTTTCCATGGCCGACAGGTTCAGCGTACCGCGCTCAGCCCGTATCGCGACCGCCTTGATATAGCGTGGTAAGTTGCGCAAACGATCAAAGGAATAAAGGACGGGAAAATTTACAGGAACGAGTTCGTAGAGTTCCTGATGGCTTCCTTTCAGAAATTGGCTCAAGGAGGTATGAGATCGGTTTTTTTGCGCAAGCTTTTGCAGCACATCGTGTGTTTCCGTAAAACTTTTGAGGACCGGCGTTATGGCGTCAATGACCTGCTGTCCGTATTGCAGGATCTTTAGAGCGATGGTTTCGGCATGATCCGTAAATTCTTTTGGGCCGCGCCAGGATTGTTGAAACAAATCCCGTTTAACGCGATCGAGGACGGCTTGTTCGATGTGTTTGGGGCTGCCGATATTCGTGGCCCGCTTTTTCAGGTCGCCTCCGAGAATGATATTCTTTTTCAGTTGCCTGAGCTTTTCCGCAAAGAAAAATTCGTAAAGCATTCCGACGCCCTGGCGATGATTTGCGGAAGCTTCCTGAGGATCGGCAAAAAGACGAAGATTGACGACGCCGTTGACAACATGCAGTGCAGGATAGGCATAGCCCGTCAATCCGTGTTTTCCCATGAGCTCAATGCTTTCGGGCAACTGTCCAAAATCCCAGCTGGTGACGGATTCACGTTCCCACTGCCGGCGATAAGCGGCAAGTGAAGTGCGCTCGACTTCCGAGGCAAGATCTCTTTGCAGTTCTGTGATATCACGGCTCGTCTTGATTTCGCATCCGCGATCATCGATCACGCTGTAACGGATATTCAAATGGGCCGGCAATTCAGTGTGCGTCCAGAAATCGACCGGCACGGTCAGTTGATATTCGCGGGATAAGAAACCACTCAAAGCTTGCGGCAATGCCGCATCCTCAAGTCCGCTCTGCCGGCCGAATGATTCCGCTATCTGAATGGCCGGCGGCAGCTTTTGCCTCGCCTGCTTTGGCAGAGATTTCAGCATATGCACCGTTTTCTCATGCAGCAGGGACGGCAGATGCCGCTCCATATTTAGAGAAGCGGCCTTGGAGACCATACCGAGAGGTACTTGAACCGTAACGCCGTCCGCGGCTTGACCGGGTTCAAACCGATACCGGCAGGCAAGCGAAGCCGCACCGATTTTTATATGATCAGGATATTGCTGCAATTCCTCCGGATCGGGCTCGTGGTCGATGAAGTCTTCTTCGCAAAACCGGAGGAAATCATCGCCTCCTCTGTCCTTAATCAACTTCTGTAGGGATCGGATATCCGAAAGCTCGGGAAGCCTCTGCTCATAAAGCCCGGCGATCGTTTCTTCATCCACGGCAATGCCGCGCTTGCGCAGCTTATCCTCCACGGACTTTGTCTTCTCCCATAAAGCTAAGTTGTGCTCGAGAAAGGGGAGCTTTCGTGCAACTTCGCCGGTGACCAGCGCCTCGCGGATGAATATTTTTTTGGCTTCCTCCGGATTGATCCGGTCATACTGAACCGTCCTCTGATCAACAATCGTCAACCCGAATAAGATGACTTTCTCCAGGGCAACGACCTGGCCGCGGTTCTTCTCCCAGTGTGCCGCCCAGTGTATATACCGGCAATGCTCCCGGCCCAGCTCTTCGAGCCATTCGCTCTTGATATTGGCCGCGTTGCGTGCAAAAACCCGGGACGTCAGGCTGATGTCCGCAGCGACGATCCACGGTCCGCCCCGGTTGAAAAGGCCGGAGCCGGGAAACAACATGACCTCGCGGCTTTTTGCAGCGGTGTAGAAATTCTTCTCTTTCTTCTGGGCAATGTTGGACAGGTATCCGCTGAGAATACAGCGATGAATTTTGTCGGCGATTGTCTGATCGATGTCGATTTTCGCCTGTTTCCCGGGGCGTTGTGCAGAATGTCTTCCGCTGATGATTTCCAGAATCTGATGATAAATATCCCGCCATTCCCTCATCCGGCGATACGAAAGAAAATGATCCCGGCAGAATCTTCTCCATGTGCCCTGCGACTGCATCTTTTCGAGAGATTCGGAATAGTGGTTCCAGATGCGCAGGTAGGTGAGAAAATCCGATTCGGGATGCTGGAAGAGAGCATGGGCCGCAGCAGCCTGATCGATTTTATCATAGGGACGTTCACGGGGGTCCTGGATGCTGAGCGCTGCGGCAATGACGGCTATTTCATTGATGCAGCCCTCTTTCTTCGCTTCAATGATCATCCGTGATATCCGGGGATCCAAGGGAAATTGGGACATGGTCTGTCCGATTTCCGTCAGTTGATAACGTTCAACCTCTGCTTCAGTCTCGTCGCGGGTGATCGCGCCGAGATCGCGCAGGGTTTCGATGCCGTCGCGGATATTTTTGGGATTTGGGCGGTCAATGAACGGGAACGAGGTTATCAAACCGAGATTCAGAGTGAGCATGCGGAGAATAACACCGGCCAGATTGGATCGCAGAATCTCCGGTGTCGTATAGAGCGGCCGGTCCGCGAAATCCTCGCGGGAGTATAGACGGATGCAGATGCCGTTTTGAACGCGGCCGCATCGGCCCTTGCGCTGCTCGGCGCTGCTTCGTGAAACGGGCTTGATAGGAAGACCGGTGGTTTGACTTCGGGGATTGTATTCCAGAATCCGGGCGAGGCCCGAATCAATTACATATTTAATGCCTGGAATCGTCAGAGACGTTTCCGCGATATTGGTGGCAACAATGATTTTCTGTTCGTCCGCGGGGCTGAAAACAAGTCTCTGGGCGCCGCCGGATAGACTGGCGTAAAGGGGCAGGATGAGACCTGACGTTCGTTTTGCCAGGCGTCCGCAGGTTTCGCGAATATCCTGCTCGGTGGGCAGAAAGATCAGGATATCTCCAAAATGTCTTTCCTGCTGCAGCTTCTCCACACAAAGGACAACTTCATCGACGTATGTGGTTTCGCCTTTTTCCTCTCGGACGGGATCGATCGGATGGTAGCGCACCTCCACCGGGTACATCCTTCCGGAAACTTCAATCACCGGGGCATCGTCAAATGCCTCCGAGAACTTTGAGGTATCAATCGTTGCGGAAGTGATAATCAGCTTCAGGTCCTTTCGTCGGGTGAGCAGCGTGCGGAGATACCCGAGGAGAAAGTCGATGTTGAGGCTGCGTTCATGGGCTTCATCCACGATGATCGTATCATAAGCCAGCAAGTCCCTGTCCCGGACCGTTTCGGCAAGCAGGATGCCGTCCGTCATGACTTTGATAAGCGGTTCCGCCGATGTTTTTTCTTCAAAGCGGATTTTATACGATACGGCCTCTCCCGAGGATTGACCGATTTCCGCGGCAATGCGCGCAGCAATACTGACGGCGGCGATCCTTCGGGGTTGGGTAAGTCCGATCAGGCCGCGCAGGCCGAGACGTGCCGCCAGGCACATCTTGGGGATCTGCGTCGTTTTGCCCGATCCGGTTTCGCCGGTTATGATGACCACCTGATTCCTGCAGATGGTATCGATGATCAAGTCACGTTTTGCCGTGATGGGAAGTTCGGGAGAAAAGCGAATGTCCGGGACCTTTCGCTTTCGATTCTCCAAACGGCTGCGGGAAACCGCAAACCTCTTCTGCAGCCTGTCAATATGCTGTGTCAGGTCGTGGTGCGTCACCCTGCGGTTTTCTATGATTTTAATGTCGTGCAGAAGGCGGCGGTAATCGGCGATCATGACATCGCCGGCGTGGCGTTCAATATAATGGCCGGTCAGGATTTCCGGATGATTTTTCGACAACATTTTCCTCCCTTGTCTCGCATATGCCCTATATTTCATAACCGCCTGTGCGATGTCAATGTCAGAAATGTTTCTTCACCTGAATGGCCGATGGACTTCACTTCAATTCATACATAAACGCAGTGTGTGCCGTATTCAAGGTTGACGTGATTGCTTTCGATTCCTTTGCGGAAAAACAGGAGGGCCTGCCTGCGAAATTCTTATGATGATTGGCGCAAGCAGTAATTTGCGGCCGATTCGGCCAAAGATGCCGGCATTATTGCGCACGCGCTGCCCCGGCGGCCGATTGTGAATCATCCTTCAGCGGTCGGGTTCACTCGCGATATGAAAAGGACCTTCAAGGTATCCGGTATTGCAGGGGCGGGAAGATTCTTTCCGGCAAACGTCGATCTGGAAAGTATTCAGTTGTTGAGGATGGGAAATTTTGGCCTCCGCTATGCGGGATAAGCGAAACAAACCGTTTCCTGCCGGACTCGGAGTTTCGCTAACGTCTCCACCCGAAATCAATCCGCATATCCCTGGGGGCTTCCATATCGACGCTGGTCCCGATCCGTTTCTTTTGTGAAGGCGACAAGTCCAAAAACCAGACAAATTTAGTCGAGTCTTTTTCCGACGGGTCCGGCTGATGTTTGAAGGATAGCTTTATTCTTTCGTCGCGGGGCTGCGGAATGGGCTCTTCGATGCGCACCCTGACCGGCGTGCGGCCGGCATTCCGGGCTTCAATGAGCCACTGCCATTGCCGTGTTTGTTTATTCTGAAAGAATTTAGCAGCGCCCGTTTGATCAGTCATTGTTAAAGAAGTGACAGTCACGAAAGGAGTGCTGCCGAAATAAATATCCGCCTCGGTTCCGGCAAGGGCGAAGGTCCGCTTACCGATCACAGCTCCGTCGATGACGAACGTCGCCTGCCCGGGAGGTACATCAACAGGCCCGGCCAGTTTGACCCCTGCTTGAAGAAACGCCTGCGGTGACAAACTCGGGCGGGCCAAAAAAACAAACTGGGCCGGCCATGATTCTTCTTTGATTTTTAAACGCTGTCGCGGGCCTGCCGTGATCGTTTTCTTGCCCAGCGTCCAGACCGAGTAATTTGTATGGGTCGTTTCGACCGGAGCCGACTCCTCTGCAGTATTATCGGCATCGGATAGACTGAGCCGGGCCGGAGCTGACTTCTCTCGCCGCGATGATTTGTAAACTTCGGCTGTTCTCGGTTTAATGACCCACTCGGGCAGGTCCTGGGGCGAGAGGGTCCGCAAAGGCTGCAGCGTGGCAATCCGGATCAGTGCGAGATTCCAGTCGTTGCCCGTGGATTGCCAGATTTCTGCGTCCCAGGAAAAGAGGATAGTGTTTGAAGACGGCAGCGCTTCCATCCGATAAAGGGGCAGCCAGCCGCAGCCGCGCAGCATATAGCTATAGTGAAGCATCGCATCCTGGCCTGCAATCCCGGATAGAGTAATGGCGGCTTCCCATGCTTTTTCATTCTTTCCGGCAGTCTGGGTGATGTTGTCCTGAAGTTCCTTGATTTGTTTTTCGATCCGTTCCAGATCGGTTTCGATCGAATTCTTTTCCGTAAGAATTTTGCGGCTGTTTCTGCCGATGGTCGAAGCCAGGGCATCCGCCTCGGCGATCGTTTTCGTTTTTGCCTTGGTCTGCGCCTGCCAGAACTGAAGTTGAATGTCCAATGCCTGGCTTCGGGCGTGCATCTCCTTTTTTTCATTTCGGGCTTTTTTGAGCTGGCTTCTTAGTTGGGAGATTCGGTTTTCATCGACGCGCAGGACCTGTTTTATCTGGATATCTTCAATTCGCGGCCGGTTGGCTCCCGACACGGAAACAGCCAGGGACTCCGGATCGGTCTGCGGAGGCAAAGAAATAATCACCTGGTTATTGCCGGCGCCTGCGGGGGGAGCACCGATCTTCATGCTTTCTTCTATGCTTGCGGAATTGGGAAAAAGTGTAACCTCTTTTACGACGGCTCCGGATACGCCGGGCATAACGGACCAAGAAATGAAAATCATCGCCAGCGCCAACACGAGCGAACACTTCCGTTTGTTCACTATCATATTCCAGGGTCTCCTTTTTTATGGATTCAGGCTCTTTTTTATTTGAACAGCGATTTTTCGCACTTCGTTCATGACGTCAGATTCATTGATGGTTAAGAGACGACGGTCTTCCATGACCACTTTGCCATTGATAATGACCGTATCGACATCGGCGCCGCCGGCTGCATAAACCAGATGAGAGTATACATTGTAAATCGGTGTTAAATGCGGCTTGTTGAGACCGATCACGATGATGTCCGCTTTTTTCCCGACGTCGAGCGATCCTGTAAGGTGTTCCATGCCGATAGCTCTGGCGCCGTTCAGAGTCGCCATGCGTACGACGGTTGTTGCGTCCATCACCGTCGGATTGAGGCTCGCGACTTTGTGAAGTTTAGCTGCGGTCGACATTTCCTTGATCATATCGAGCGTATTGTTGCTGGCGCAGCCATCCGTGCCGAGACCGACGGTAATGCCGGCTGCGATCATGTCCGGAACCGGCGGGATCCCGTTGGCCAGCTTCATATTGCTTGCCGGATTGTGAGACACTTTGCAGCCCTTTTCGCCGAGGAGCTTGATTTCCTCGGGTGATAGACAAACACAGTGAAAGGCCAGCAGCCTTTCATTGAGATAGCCGATGTCATCAAGAAAGGAAATGGCGCTTTTCCCGAATTTTTGCTGCAGCTGTTCGAGCTCCGCTTTGTTCTCCAGAAGATGAGTGCCGATCATCAGCTGATAATCGTCGGCAATCTCCTTGGCGCCGGCGAGCAGGGCAGGCGAGCAGGTGTAAAGGCTATGCGGTTCAACGATAATGTTAATAAGCGGGTCACCCCGCCATTTTTCGGCGAGCCGGCGCGTGTAGGCAAAACCTTCGTCCGGCGTTTTGCAACTGGGGGAAGGGAAATCAAAGAGGACTTCGCCGATGAGACAACGCACGCCGGCCTCTTTTGCCGCCCGGGCGGTTTCCTCTTCAAAGATGTACATGTCGCAAAAGGTTGTTGTTCCGGATTTGATCATTTCGGCGCAGGCCAGCAGTGATCCCCAGTAAGCGAGGTGAGGGTTGACGTTTTTCGCTTCGGCGGGGAAAATATAGTTGTTGAGCCAATCCATCAGCTCCCGATCGTCAGCGATCCCGCGAAAACAGGTCATGGCCGCGTGCGTATGCGTGTTGACGAAGCCAGGCATCACCAGTGAGCCGTCGGCGGTGATTATTTTCTTTGCGGTATATTTCTGGAGAATGGCTTCTTTGGGGCCAATATCAATAATGGAAGAGGCGTTGATGGCGATGCCGGCATTTTCCAGGCACGTGTTATTATTATCCATGAGCAGGGCAGTCCCGCCGGAGACGATGAGATCGATTTGGTGCATGTGTTGATCCTTTCTGAGAGATGCAGATGCTTATCATAAAATTCTGACATTCTTCAAGAAACAAAAAGAAATTCTTTTCCCGGGAAACGCCGCCGACGGTGATCAAATCCTTGACACGCCAAACTAAAAATAATATAAGCCGAAAAGTTTCTTTCGTGATTCAGCGGGTTGGCCTGGGTGGCGGAACTGGTAGACGCAAGGGACTTAAAATCCCTCGTTGTTTGACAACGTGTCGGTTCGATTCCGACCCCAGGTACCAGTTATTAAAGGGCTTATGCAGTTCATGTGGACTGATGGGCCCTTTGTTTGTTTCCGCGAGCGGTCATTTTGTCCCCACTCTGTCCCCACTATTTTTAAATACCCATGATCGGTTGGCTGTGTCACCTTAGTACCGCGTTACCTCCGCTAGAGGTACGGCCTTAACGGTCAAGCGGGATTGCGCGCAGGCCTTGTGGGGAGGCCCCGCGCCCCGCGAGTTTTGACCTGGCCTAGCCTCCGCAGGATAACGCTCAATGTAGACTGCATCACATCAGCCTGCCTGGGGGAAAAGAATGCTTCCCGGCAAGGCACCCGGGAGGCTTGAATTTTAAACGTGTGGGGGTATAGAGTCTCTTGTATCCCTTCCATGTACGCATTACGCGCCTCAAAAAATTTCTTCTTGGCAGACCCCACCCCATCGTCCATAAGTTAAGTTTAATACACAAAACGACTTGCCGGAATTTCAAAAAAATAAAAAAGCAATACCAAACTGGATTGTAAACAAGCTGAGTCAGTAAACAGGCGGGGTGCGCAATGATTGATGCTTTCAGGTGGTGAGGGAAATATATTCGTATCTCCAGGGCAACGGCGCGGGAAATCAAAGCAAGGTTCGCCGTCAGGTATGGAAGAGAAAAGCCTACAACAAGATAATGTTTTAAATAAATATTAAAGCATAATAATGGTTTGCCGCTAGATATTGTGGTACATTAAATCAAAAAGAAATGCTAAAAATGAAAAAAATAATTTCTGCGCTTTCCATGATGCTTTTTTTACAAGTTGCACTGGCATGTCTGAATACAAGCACAATAGCTGCTAATGCTGGCATGGATCAGAAGCCTCTTCTGGCACCATCTTCAACAGCACAGAAATTGTATTCTTCCGCCAAAAATGATCTTTTGCAATTGCGAGTCCTGATCAGGAGTGGACGCGTCCAGAAGTCTGTAGGATCAGGGTTCCTGATTGGTACCAGCAATTTGGTTGTAACCAACTATCATGTAGTTTCAGAAATTGCTTTAGAGCCGGATATCTACATTGGCGAATTTGTAGACACCCATAACGAGAGGGGTCCGGTGGAACTGCTTGCGGTAGATGTTCTACACGACCTGGCAGTCGTGCGCATTAGTCGCAAAGGTAATGGTAATTTTAATATTCCAGAAAAACTTACCAGACTTACACAAGGGCAATATCTATACTCACTCGGCAATCCACTTGACCTGGGATTTGCGATTTCTGAAGGAACTTATAACGGTATCAGCAAGCGTGATTTTTATGAACATTTGATGTTCACAGGTCCGATTAATCCGGGTATGAGTGGAGGTCCGTGTATCACAGTTGACGGGCAATTGGCTGGGGTGAATGTATCCAGTGTATCGGGTGGCGAACTGGCAAGTTTTCTGGTGTCGGCCCGGTATGTACAAGAACTGCTGAAAAAGGTCGATCCACAGCAAAAGGCACCGCAGGAATTCAAGGCAACAGTGGGACAGCAGTTGCTGGCACATCAAGTTGTTATGGTGAATCGACTATTTGATAAGCCGCTGACTATCAAGACATTGGGGCCATACCAGGTGCCGGTAAGGGAATCAGATCAAATGCGTTGCTGGGGTCAATCCAACGACAAGCAGAATAATCTCTTCACGCTTGACCAAATGACCTGTGCAATGGGATCGTCCATTTACGTTTCAAACAAGTTGATAACCGGTTGGGTGTCGATAAACCATCAATTTACACGCAGCACTGAACTTGACTCATTGCGTTTTTCTGAGATGGCCAGTAGTTCATTAAAAAATGTAAAATTCGGCAATCACAAAGATCGAAACCGGACCGGCCCGTTGTGTACCGAACAATTCTTAAATAATAAGAAACTATCCATGCGGGCCGTGATTTGTGTGCGTGCCTACCGAAAATTTGAGGAGTTGTATGACTTCAAGGTGTTGACATCCACAACCGATGAAAGTTTGATGAATTTAGAGAGCCGATTGGACATCATGGGTGTTTCTTATGAAAACGGGCTGCGCGTCTCACAGATTTTTCTTGAATCAATAGGACGGGAGAAAAAGCCATGAATGCGCCTTTTTTTGTGGAAATACTTTCCCAAAGTCGAGAAGTGAAATACCGGCATAAGGCGAACTCGTTGCCGATACGCATCGGACGTGCATATGACAACGATGTTATTCTCGATGATCCACACATCTCGGCTCATCACGCTCTGATAGAACAAACTGCCGCTGGTGAATTAATGATACGGGATTTGGACAGTCGTAATGGAATTATGTGTAAAGGTTCACGCCAAGCGGAAATGCTAATAGACGGTAAAATGAGTTTCCGGCTTGGACATACCTCTCTACGAGTTCGCTTTGCCGATTTTCCAGTTGCGGCTGAAATCACAGATTCTACTTTTTATAACTGGGAAGGTTTTCGTCCGGCGTTGGTTGGTCTGATCATTATTGTGTTGCTTGCTGTTTTCAACAGATGGATTGTCGATACCCAAAAATTTGAGGTGATTCCCTATCTCAGACTTAATGCCGCATGGCTTTGTGTCGGACTGGCATGGTGCGGAATTTGGGCATTTGCTAACCAACTGTTTGGTCGTAATACACGATTTGGGCGTCACTTATTCATTTTGGGATGTGGAATTGCAGCAATTCAAATTTGGATCATTTTCAGTGCCGTCATGGCATATGCTTTTTCTTTGGAAATTGTTACTCGTTACAGAAGTCACCTTGTAATTGCCATTTGTGCGGTCACTGTGTTTTTCCATCTATTGACTATCAATCCTCATAGTCGCCGTTATTTTGCATTAACCTGTGTCATACTGGCAGTGCTTGGCTCTGGATTAATGCTGATGTATAATTACTCCGGCACAGGTCGGCTGGCGGATGAACTGTATATGTCTGAGCATTTTCCACCTGTGGTACGCCAAAGTTCTGACAAGCCCGTCACTCAAATTATCAGCGATACAAAAAAACTAAAAACAAAAGCTGACGAGGCGCGCACCAGGTTGGATGGTACTGAAGAAGAGGATACAGAGAATAAGAATTGATGATTTCTCTAGAAGTAAAAAATATTTTTGCTTTTATAGATATAGATAAACGTCGATTAGAAAAAGAATGCTTTCCTGACACCCCCCCAGGATGACTTCCAAGCAGAAGTAGCCGGAGTGTTTGGTTCCATATCCCTTCCATCCGTGCATTACACGTCCAAAATAAATTCTGCCTTGGAGACCCCACCCGTCATGTTAAAAATTAAGTTTCGGCCACAAAAACACTCTCCAGAAAATTTCAAAAAAAATAGAAATGAGCTGGGCTGAAGGATTGATGCTGATAGAAGAATTGCTGATATTGATAATTTCCGGTTGAGGATGCTTTCGCTTTTCATTCTGCTTCAAAAGGAGTAGGATGCGTAACACGTTTCGGAGACAGACCTAATAAATACCTAATAGGGTACATACATTGTTCGCTGTGAGGCATGCTGATGCCCGAAAGAATAGCCGAATACTGCAAGAATAATTTGAGTCTGCAAGACGCTAAGCTTGGTGAAGAATACTTCTATCTTAGTCTACCATTTTGTATCATTGATGCTGTCTACTCCCTAGCCGCTAGATATAGCTCCACTAGAAATGTTGTGATACGTTTTTGCAATATTGAAGGATTGCAACGATTAAAACTGGTTAGGTCATCTTACCCTGAAATTTCAGATCAATATTCAGTAAAGCAGTTTGATGATGCACTTTCTCGTTATGATGATTATGGCAAAATTGCTTCGGGATTATTTAACAACCGGCAACGAACATCAACAAGAAATGGAATTCTTAAAGCAGAAGCTGTGCATAGATTTGCACAAGTTCTCTTGCGTCATAATGTAAACTATTTCCAAGATATTCAAAAGGTTTTCCAAAACCATCACTTTGAATCAGATATTTGCTCCATACCCGGACAGACACATGGAACATCACTCACATATTTCTTTATGCTTTCGGGTGAGGAAAACTTGATCAAACCCGATCGGATGGTTGTGCGTTTTTTACAGCGCATCGTTGATAAACAGATAAGCGTGCAAAGTCCTCATGAATGGTTGTCAAAAGCTTTGCTGATCCTTAATGAAATTTATCCCACATTGACATTGCGGCAATTAGATCATGAAATATGGAAATATGAACAGTCATGGCGACCAATTAAATACAGATGTTTCGGCTGATTTTTTCGTTTGCGAAAAAAAATAATTAAAGGGAGTAAGCATGGCGGCAACCATAAAGGAGAACGCCAGTATTATATTGGCAAGTCTCTATACGGAATCGAAGAAACTTGGACAGCAAGACGAGATCGATGGGCATCATATACAAGAGTTGACCAAGCTTGCCCCAGACCAAATAAACGATGCCGTAGCCATATTACGTGACAATGGGTATGTCGAGTGGCAGCAGTTTTTGGGTACCGCCCCCTTTGAATTCGGCTATGTTGAGATAACTCCGCGGGGAAAGGCGGAATATGAAAGAGCCATTGAGCAGAGCAAAAATAGGCATACGGTTTCTGCAATCAATCCGGCAACAACTCCTGTGGGTTCCCCGTATGGGTTTCAGGATAGCGATTGGGAGCTAGTTGCAGAAAGAAAGAACGAACGGGGTAAACTGTTTGTTGTAGTGGGCTACCAGTTCACGTCTTCTTACTATACATCTGGAGATCTCGTCATGAATCTTCGGAATCACTTCGAAGCCGCAGTCAAGAGGTATAATGCGCTGCCGACATCTTTGCATGTTGAACTTGAATTCAGTCCTCTCGCCGCAGGCTATGGAGAGCACCTTTTCAATGAGATATGCCGTGATATAATATGCGCAGACATTGCAATCTTCGAGACCTCAGACGTAAATCCAAATGTAATGCTGGAAATGGGCGTGGCTCTGACTTGGGGCGTCAGGGTATTGCCGATAAAGGCCAGTGGTTGTCCGAAGCCACCCTCTGACATTTCTGGGCAGACTTGGGCAGACTACGAAGACAATGCCAATCATTTTGTTGACCGAGATCATGATCGCAAGATGCTACGAATGGTTGAAAGAGCAGCAAGGAAGAAAGGCGCGCTGAACATGCAGCAATAGTATTAACCCGAAGCTTAACAGTTCCAGTTATGTAATGTTGTGGCAGTGCTAAATAGGTAAATTGTAAAAAGGCACAGCGTCGCTCCAGCCGATCGCTACGCTCCGGGTGAGCTTTTCGTTGAGCCTAAAATCGAGGTAAGAATATGTGTGAACACTGTCAGAAAACAATGAATAGAATATGGCCTAAGCTACAATTAGGTAAACGCTATAGAACGCCTGATCTTTATAAAGGGAAAGACTTCTATATTGAAGAAAAAACAAATCAAACAATTAAGATCAGACCTCAACACATCGCCATATCTAAAGAATCGTTCTTAGCTGCATTGCATTATCTCCTTCAAAACAAGCACAATTTTAATAATCAATGTGAGATTCGTTCATCCAACTCAAAAGAAACGGCAGGGCCACTTTGCCTTGCTTCGCGGGATAAAAACGCAACCATTCGTTGTATAAACTATATTTTGCCTATACTGCAAAATAACCAAATTGTAGGCATAGACCCAGTTCGACCGAATAAAACATGGCTTATTTAATCAAGCATAGAAATGCCCAACAAAGGCAATAAGCCGATCGCTACGATCCGGTTGATTTTTTCGTTAAGGGGGAAAAGAGATGAAATCAATCATTACAAAGAATGGACATTTTTATTTTATTATAATTCCGATTATAATTGCTTGCTGCTGCCAGACAGGCCATGCAGGCGCTAACTCACTTGTTAGCACCGATAAGGATAGCTATAATTATGGAGAAGTAATCAAGGTCAATTTTTCTAATGCGCTGGGCAAAGAATCAGATTGGATTTGCATCGTGCCGAGTGGCTCTCCAGATACCGAAGCAGGCGACTATAAGAATATGCCGAAGGGGTTGGTTGATGGTATTATAACCTTTGACTCTCCCTCGCCAGGTAAATATGAAGTAAGAGCCTATTACGACTATAATCGTAAAGGATATGTGACGTCTGCACGACATAGTTTTTTAGTCATGAGCACCCCAGAATATGAAAATTCTAGTTCATATAAAGATGGAACGATTAAAAAAATATTTGATGCACCAGGCTATTCGAAAGACCAAATATTCGATGGAGCAAAAATTTGGATATCGGAAAACTTCAGGTCTGCAAAGGCTGTTCTTGAATATGAGAACAAAGAAACCGGCATAATCATTGGCAACGGAAATATTCCATTCCCATGTCAGGGATGGAAATGCATGGGAACTGGCGGTTGGAAACTTAGTTTTACTATGCGCACCGATATAAAGGATCATAAATTTCGATTAACATTCACAAACCTTAGAGTATTTGGTACGGATCGCGGTTTATATGATGGGCCAATTGGCAGAGAAAGTACCTTCAATGAAGTTAAAGATAAACTATCTGATTTTGGCAATCAAATGTTGGCATCATTCAGAAAAGAGAAAAGCAAAGACAATTGGTAGAGCCAGAATTATACAACGGGTGAGACACTTCCAATACGAGAAGATGATTCTCTGAATAAAAAAAGAAGGCATAACAAGGCCAATCCAGCCGATCGCTGCGCTCCGGCTGATCTTTTCGTTATGCCAAATTCAAGGATAGTGAATGCAACATAAGAGCAAGAATAAAAACTGGATCGCAATAATTGCCTTAGGAGTCTCTATTCTCAGTCTTGGCTATACGATCATAAACAGTCAAATTCAAACCCAGAGATTGCAAGATAATGATTTTATTAATCAGAGCCTACAAAACAGACCAATTTTGTCTATAATAGGGAAGCCTGAAGTAAAGAGAGTAGAATATGACATACAAGCAGAAATGTTAAATGGTAAGGTGATTAACTCAAGTGCAACTAAACTTAAGATCGATACGAAAATACGTATCAGAAATGATGGCAATACCAATGCACACTTAATCTTGTATGCTGTAACTGATCGTCTGTCTGGATTACCCGAGATAAGGGATGCCACCACCAGCAAGTTTAAGAATTTCCCTGGAAAGTTAGACATTGGTCTAATTAAAGACTACTATCAAACAGTAGACATTCTTCCAGGAAAAGAACATATTATTGAAACATCAAGACCTGTACAAAATATAAATGAGGGGCTGTTCAACATTCATTATTACTTAGTTTACAAAAATGAAGTAGGAAATGTTTATGATACTTACTATTGGGCGAGATTTCGCTCAAAAGAGTTCAAGCTAAACCCGTCAGCAGACAGTGACACTATCGAGAAAGCCCTTATGGGTTCAATCGTTTTTGTTGATGATCACTACTCATACAAAATTTTCAACAGAGAAGATTCTCTATATTTAAATAATTTAAGAGAGTCGATTGAAAAGAACTCTAACAAATAGCATAACAAAAGCAATACACCCGATCACTACGCTCCGGATGATTTCGTTGTTATGGCTCACCAAGAATCGAAGATAGGATGTAATGGATAGAATCCCTGTAAACGACACAATCATTTATTCCTTGGCTCGTCTAGTCGATGATGCCCAAAAAGAGAGAAGAGATCCCAGTCATTCTGATCTTGAATTTCAGCTAAATAGGGCTGGCTTAATTCATGTTGATCCAAACAAAGATGGCTCCCCTGTGGGAAAAGCAAAAAGGCTACGAATAGTGCTTAATTGGGCCATTGAAAATGACATCCAAAAAGCAGAAAAGTTAGCTGCTGGAATAATTTCTTCCGTTAAGGGATGTGGCGGATTCCGAAACTCCTCTCCCAATTTTGTAGGTTCCGATGCAATTGCAGATTTAAGCTCCGCCTTGCGTCCAGAGGGATTTATCTTGGGCGAAGATGGTTCCATATCACCAGTTGCATTGGATAATCTGTCAGGTCGAAATCTGACTCAGGCGCTTCATGGGTATGTAAATAGGGCTAAAAAAGGAATTGAAGACGCAGCATTAGTAGTTGGCACAAGTAAAGACTTAATGGAGGCGGTGGCAGCCCATGTAATACAAGAGCTGTGGGGAAGCTACCCTTCCACGGCTAACTTCCCAAGTTTATTGGGGCAGGCATTTGTTGCACTTGATATGGCCACGCCGGAGCAGAAACCAGCTCAAGGTGAGCACCAGCGTTGTAGATTAGAGCGCTCGCTATATGAAACTGCCTGTTCAATTAATAATCTCCGAAATAAGCAAGGTGCTGGGCATGGTCGTCCGTGGGTGCCCGATTTGCGGGCCGCTGAAGCTAAAGCAGCAGTTGAGTTTATTGGAGCCATTGCTGAGCTTATGTTGGATAATCTTGAACGGAAAAAACCATAACCAATCAGTACAGCGGACTCGCTGCGCTCCCCGTTGATTTCGTCGTTAAGCACAAAAGGAACTGAATGCGATCAGGAGCTTGAAGATGTCATCGACTGCAGAGAATAACCAAAAGGTTAAAATGGAGTTTATCGATGCTTTGTTTGATGACTATGACAATAAAGCAAGCTATCTAATAGAGCTATACAAGAATGGTCGTCGGGATGAAGCGCGAATCCTATGCGCGTGCTATATTGATGGATTAGCATCCGCCTTATGTTGGCCAGGAGAGCGCAGCAACTACAACTATGTATGTATCCTAAAGGAACATGGTGGTAATGAAATATTCTCTTGCGTTCATCCAAAAATGCTCGATGACGCTCTGAATAAACTGTCGGAAAGGAATAAGTGGAAAACAATTTTGTTGATTGTTTCTGACAGGCTCCGCGTCGCTGAAGAACGGCTTTACGGAGAGGATGAAATACTTGAACTGTTTGTTCCCCACTTGAATGCTACTGAACTGGAACTTGTCCGCAAGGAATTATGGCGCGGCACGTTTGCCGCTATAATCTACAACCGATTTCGCCTTGCTGCAATCCATGGCTTTGGTCCGCCGGATGGAACTACGTTTGATCGCACTACATTTCAAGGCGAGCCTGTCCCTGCCATAGATTTCTCCATGGTTCATGGTTGTCTTAAGCGAATTATAAGTGTTGCTAGAGAGATCTCGAATAATTCAGGTAAATGGTTTGGTCACGACTTTAAATGAAACAGATGTTGAAACTAAGACTAAATAAACGCTTAACAAGGCGCTAGATCCAATCGCAGCCGTCTGGGCCGCTCCGGTTTAGCTTTCCGTTCGATGAATTCAAATATTAGGAGAATACAATGTTTGAAGAATTGATAAAGCAAGTCTCGGCATTAAATGGCCAACGAATAGCCATACGAATACCACTGGACGAAAAAGGATATTTCGATCGGCAATGTTCAAATAATGAATGTAAAAAGTATTTCAAAGTGAATTTTGAAGACTGGAAAAACATTGTTAAAGATGAAGTTGTATATTGTCCAATCTGTAAGTATGAATCACCCGCAACTGAATGGAACACTGAATCACAGCAAGAATATATAAAAGATCAAGGACTAAGTGTAATTCAGGACCACATTTCTGAATCACTAAAAAAAGATGCGAGAAATTTTAATTCCAAACAAAAGAAAGGATTTATCAATATAAGTCTAAGCTACAAGCAAGGTAGCAAAATTATACCAATAGCTCCTGAAGTTTTTAAAGAACTAGAACAAAATTATGGCTGCCTTTATTGTGGCTGCCATTATTCATATTTTGGCACAGCATATTTTTGCCCATCTTGCGGCGAAGAAAATACTGAAGGAAATATCAAGGAATGGACTCGTAACATACAGCTATTTGTGAAAGAAAGTAATAAAATCAAGAAATCCTATAAAGGCATATTTTCCGAAGAAGAATCTGAAAGTGCATTTTCTCAATTCACTGAAGATCAGTTTTGTAGGATTGTGTCTATTTTTCAAAAACACTCTGAGAATCTATTTGAGAGATATCCGGGATCGGAAGCGATAACGATAAGGAAGAATTTATTTCAAAACTTAATTGAATCATCCATAAAGTGGAAAGAATTAACCGGGCAAGGTTATGAAGAAATATTCGAATTAAGAAAATACAAAGAATTCAAAAAGTACTTCCAAATTAGACATGTGTTATCACACACGGGTGGAATAGTTGATGCTGATTTCATTACAAAGACAAATGCAAGCTACAAAGAAGGACAAAGGGTTTTAATCGATATCGGGATGTTAGATTCTTTCATTAATATTGCAATAGAATTTATGGCCATAATGAAGGCGAAGTATAAAAAATGACCATCGACAATGCTATACAGCCGATCGCTATGCTCCGGGTGATTTCCCGTTGGGCAAGAAAGGAGAAAATAAATGTCAGAAAGTCGATTTCGTTACATCGTAGTAGGACTGCTGGGCGTCCTTGTATTGTTGCAACTTCTCATGTTATATCGGTTACCTACGCCAGTTACTCTTAATTCATTAATTTCAGCTCCGCAAGACCAGAAGGCTGATCTCATCAAGCAGGTTCCCCTTGTGAGAGTTCAAGGTGGTTCAGTTGATGTAGAAGTTCAAAATACACCACTAGAAGTTGAGATCAATCGGTAGAGTGAAATTGGCTGTCTAATACACAGCCCAACAAGCAGCCAGAGTTGATAGCGGCCCGTAGGCCGCTCCGGCTTAGCTTTTCGTTATGCACCTTATAATACGTGGAGGTTAAGAATGAGACTCAAGATGCCTATCTGGCTTGCAATAGTAATCGTTATGATCTTGGTGGCAGGGCATGCTAACGCACGAGACTGCTACCAGTCGTCTATTCTCAGCCCTTCGCCGTTCATGGGTAATAACGATGAAATTTTTAAACTTGACGATGGGTCCGTGTGGCAAGTGAAGTATGAGTATGAATACCTATACGAGTATTATCCGTCGGTGATTATTTGCCCAAGTCGGGGCAAATTGATCGTCGGCAAGAAATCTCTCAATGTGCAGCCTGTTTCCGGCACGTCGAACAGGTCAAGTTCTAAAGATAAAACCACACCACAAACAGGCGAGTGGGAGTTGTTCGAAGATACAAATCTTGAAGGTAGCATTAGTGGTATGGTGCAGCAAGGGCGTATATTCAAAACACTCTCTGGCCATGTTTATGAAGTCGTAGGGCTTACCCTTCAGCTTGTATTAGAGCTTCAGCCTAAAGTAATGATTCTTAGAAGCGGCGATACGTATAAACTTATTGTCGAAGGATTCGATGAGCCTTTAATTTGCAGAAAGCTGAATTAAGTGCACCAAGCGAATGGGGAGATAGGTAAAAGAATGCTGTGTATACATCATAATTTTTATCTAAAAGCCTAAGAAGGGGCAATACAGCCGATCGCTTCGATCCGGCTGATTTTTTCGTTGGGGCACTTTAATTAATATTGAAAAGGAGATGGTTACCATGGCGAAGTGCAAAGACTGTGGAAAAGGCGGATTCTTCTTTAAAGTAAATTCGGATGATCTTTGCAAGGAGTGCGAACGAATATCAGCATTAAGAACGAAAGAACAAAAACTACAAAGTGACCTTAAAGCATTAGAAGATGCTTGTGCGAAATGTAAGAATGAATATTTGGACATTAAAACTCGGAGAGATGAGCTTTATCGAAATATTTCTGAGCAGGCAAAGAATGACGCATTATCAAAAATATCGGAACAAATTAATGATCAAAATGAAAAGTTCCTATCTCTTGTTAATAAAACAGAAGAACAAAAAGCAAATCTCGCGGCAATTACCGAAGAATATTCTCAATCGCAAAAGTCAATAACAACAAATGCTAATAAACTTCGAAAAATACAAACACTTTACAAAAGTATGCAATACTCGGTAAAAAGATTTTTTGATCAAGAATCATTATCAAAGGATATCCACACCGATACAACCTCTTCTGAATCTGAAGAATTATTATCAACAACTATTAAACTAAAGCTTCATTTAATGGATGTGAGGGAGCTTAGGAAGCTCTACAATCAGAATTATAGAATCATTCAAGACTTGCTTGCAAGATATCAAGATAGATACACAACAAAAGCAAATGTGACAATATATAAATTAATGGTAATTGCACTTGAAGCTGAATTGCAAAATGTACTCTATAATTTAAAATATTCAAAACTTGATAAAGCAATTAATGACATCAAAAGAATTACTGCAAAATATCTTAAGATTGCTATTGATGGTAATAAGAGTATTGCGCCGACCATGAATAAGTTTATTGGGGAAATCGAATATTTGTTCATTGAGGCAATAAAAATAGAATACGAATACTACATACAAAAAGAGCGCATAAGAGAAGAGCAACAAGCAATCCGAGATCAAATGCGCCAAGAAGCTGCAGAAAGAAAGATACTCGAAGAAGAACGTAAGAAAATCGAACAAGAAGAATCGAAATTCCTTAACGAAATTGATAATGCAAAAGCTCAATTATCCAATACTACTGATGAAATGAAGACGAAACAACTTGAGGAGAGGATTGCTAGGTTGCAAGAGCAACTTGGTGATGTTGAGCAGAAAAAGGAAGATATAACAAAGCTGCAGAAGGGAAAAGCCGGATACATCTATATAATTAGTAATTATGGATCGTTCGGGGATAAAGTATTTAAAATTGGTATGACAAGAAGATCAAATCCACAGGATAGGATTGATGAATTAGGTGATGCCTCAGTTCCCTTCCGTTATGATGTTCATGGTTTGATATTTTCGGAAAGCGCACCTGATCTTGAATATAAATTGCATAAGCATCTGAACAATCAACGTATAAATAAAGTAAATTTGAGAAAAGAGTTTTTTAATACAACAATTGATGAATTAGAAAATCTTGTTTATTCTTTGGAACCATCAGCCGAATTCAATAAGACAATGCTTGCTGAGCAATACTATCAAAGTATGGCAGTCGAGGAGGTACCGGATGAAGTCCAAATCATTAACGAAGACGTATTAGATAAGGATGAAAAAGATGAAGAAATTGCTTAAATGACATTAATGTAAACGAAGCCCCCAACTAAAGCAATACAGCCGATTGCCACGCTCCGGTTCATTTTTTCGTTCCCTGAGGAATAAATGATGGATAAACCATTCCAAAGAAAAGGTGCCAAAAGCAACGCTCATGTGGGGCGCGATTTTGAAAATCAGATTCAAGCGTATTTTGCAAAGCAGAATCTGCCGTTGAATGCTGGCATTTCAGTCCCCATTGGCATAAATGGGAAAAAGTATCATTCCTTCGACCTTTGCAATGAAGAAAAAAAAGTTCTTGTGGAATGCAAAGCACATAAATGGACAGAAAGCGATAAGGTGCCAAGTGCAAAATTAACCGTATGGAATGAAGCAATGTTTTTCTTTCATGCCTCACCTCCAGGTTATCAAAAACTTTTGGTAGTGCTGCATGATTTCAGTTCTAAAAGAAACGAAACGCTTGGGGAATATTACGTAAGAACATATTCGCATCTTATTCCAAAGGATGTTGAAGTTTGGGAATATAAGGAGCACAGTAAAGAGGGGAAAAGAATTAAATAGCCAGAGAACAACGCACTGCACCCGATCGCAGCTTGCTAGGCTGCTCCGGCTCAGCTTTTCCAACGCAGTATAGACAAAAGGAGATTGTAATGGCAAATCTTTCCGGCCCACAACCAGACATCAGATTTTGTCCCGTCTGCAAGTCAAATCTAATAAATGTGCCTAGAAACAAGATGAAGTCACAAGGGTATGTAAGAAAAAATGGTACAGTATCTGAACATACACATACATATGAATGCACTAACTGCAAAAACCGTTTTGAGATAAACCAAGCTAGAGATGCAGTTGACTAATCTGGAAATCCAGCCGATCGCTACGTTCCGACTGACTTTTTCGTTCGGCGCATAAATATGAATGTAGAAGAATATTCTAAAAACTTAACAGGCGAAATATCAGCGTTAAATAATCGGGTTCGTCATTATATCGATGACGCCCAAAGCAACATTTGGAGGGCTGATTTATGTGGATCTATCTTAACGCTGGCTTCTATTCCGTAGTTCACAAACCGCCGTGTCAAAAAGACGAGCTTCTGGTGAGGACACGGAGCAAAGTCGATATTGACAATCTGCAAAAGCAGCTCAAAGTAAAATTCAACTTCGATGGTGAAATCTTACCAACACCAAAAGCCGATTACGCATTCCGAATAGTGGTTCCCAGGCACATGATCGCAACATTCTTGGTTAGTGCCGTCATGGAATTGGATTATGACAATTTCAAGAACACGATTCAGGGCAAGGACTACAAAAGACACGCTGCTTATATGAAATGCTGGGAGGCTATGTATGAATGGCAGCGGGATTTGAAGAACGAGTGTTAAATTCTTTAATACGTCTAAATAGACGTCTCACGCACCAGTCTCTTTTTGAAAATTGATGAATTTAATTGCTTCCTGAAAGTGAGCATTTTGGATATTTCACAGACATGCAGTCTTTCTAATCATACTCCTGTGAGGCTATACGTGATAAATCATCAAACTTGACGAAAAAGAAATAAGGGAATGACCAATACCGGTTTATTACTAACCCGCTTAGAGAATTAGAAAAGGGGATTGTGCCTACTTACTCATAATAATAAAGTTAGGCAAGCACGCAACCCCCTTAATCTCGCGTGGCAAAAACTGAAGAGATGCCTTTCAGGTATTCACCGGCTAATATGATAAAGTTGGAGCTACTGTAATAGTTCCGGCAGCGCCTATTGCAACGTAAAGTGTATAAGCAGATGGTCCGCCTACTGTCCAATTCCAGGGAAAGGCACAGAGACAGGTAATTATCGTGTTCGCAGGAAGACTGATTGTGTATGAACCGTCAACCATGGTATGCACCGTGACGAACCGATAGTCAGGGCTGTATCCGCCGTAACGTATCTGTACATAACTATTGGCCACAGGCAGACCTGTTGAGGCGCTCATCACTTTACCAGTCAGGATTGCTCCTGCGGGCAGGCTAATGGTGCCTAAGTCAACCCTACTGCCGTCTGAAGGCACAGCAATTTGATTGCCACTGACAGGATAATTCAGCTTACCGTTATAATCCTGCGATCCGACCATCTGTCCATTGTTCACGGATATGACGAGATAGACACTACTTCCGGGGATAGCATATTGCACAACACTACCATCCCCGTTGGTAACCTCCCATCCTAGAAACTGATAGTTTGTTTCGGATTTAGTGCTGAAGAGATCTACAAAAGCCATGCTTACCGGATTTCCGCTAGCATCCTTTATGGACGTGGTGATCTCACTCATGGTGGCGCTGAAATCTTGGGTCACAGTTGAGCCGAGACTTACGACTACATATGCCATCTGACCACGGGAATAGATAATGTATGGATTCAGATTAGGCTGCAACCACAAGTTGTAGGTACCATCGGCACCGGTAGAAAGACTATGCGCAAACGCACCGGTGTAATCATTAACCTTGACAGAAATACCAGCGACAACATTGCCGTTCTCCGGCGCATCGCTGACCTTCCCCTGGATCAGGCCCCCGTCCGTCAGGTTTATGCTCGCCGGTATTGACCCGCCGACCGTGACAGTGATCTTTTCGGCCTGGTAAGTATTGATACTGCCGCCGGGAATTGCACTATTGAAATCTCCGCTCGCATAAGGTTGAGAGATGGTGCCATTGCGAAACGATATGGTGTAGTCACCGGGTGACACATTTAAGCTGTATGTCCCATCTGGCGAAGTAATGGCCCATACTAATGTAATCTGAGAGTCGAAGTCACGAAGTGTAACTACAATGCCATCAAGGAGTGTGTTAGATGAACCTCCCGTTACTGTTCCACTGATACGTCCGCCATTATCAAGTTTAAAGTTAACGGCGATTGGTGTCGAAGAATCGACGGTGATCTTTCCTGCACCTCTCATGCCAATTGACCCGCCGCTGCTCGTCCACCACTGACTTGCCGCGTAGCTTTGGGTCGTATCATTGATCGCACAAACAACATAGTCACCGGCCGGTACGCTAATGGTATAGTTGCCAGAGGTGTCCGTGCGGACAAAAGCCTGCGTGACTTGGTTGCCAAAGGTCCTGACCATTATCTTTATGCCAGGTAAAGGCGTATCGTTGGAGTCAGTGACTAGTCCGGTAATAGTACCGGAACCCAAGATGCTTGAGATAATATTATTGGAATCAACGTTATTTTGAATGACAGCCTTGAGGGCGATGACAAGTTGGGTGGCAGTTAAATTCATTGGCACATTACCTATATTTTGTACCACGATCTCTTGAACAGCAGCAACATAAGAGTAGCTTACTTTACTGAGAGTGGAACCAGCAGCACTGATAACGCCAGTAATAAGTGCAACAGTTGTCTGCGTGTATGGATTTATGTCAACTGTGGTGCCAGTGACAAAGGCAGAAAGTGTAATTTTTGAGCCTGCTACTACGAGATAATTGGCGGATGGCTTGAAATTTACCGGTACTTTGAGCGTATACTTACCGGTACTGTCGGCATTCGTGATGCCTAGAATATCTATTTCATTCCCGGAATCATCGATTCGGACAAGCTTCACTCTTGTATGAGGTACAGGTGCCATGGAGTTGGCCCTCGCGATATCCTCACATTTATTATTCTTACAATCAATAACGCCGCCGGGGGCTGAGACAGTTCCAGATATCTTGTCTTCTCGACAAGCTGGCAATAATGAGGCAACACTGAATATCAGGGCCATTAATACGACAAAATATTTAATGCGATTCTCATTGATGTAATTTACCATAGATGCTCTCCTCTCTTTTCTTGAAATTGAGAAATAAGTAAATTTGGCATTCTCAGCCACATCGGTCTTCCGCTTGAGTATCTCCATGTAATAAAGAAACGATATTGCTCGGTCCTAACGATCAAAAGCATGGATCAAATTCAAGCCACTTAGACAAATTTTGAAGCTGTCTGTTTCAGAATGATTAAGAAGATGAGTTGCTCTGCTTATCCTGTAAAATTAAAAAAAACAATGATTTTTCGTTATGTAATAGTCATTTATATCAACTGTGATTGCATTGGACTCCTATACCATTTATTGTCTGATCAGTTAATCAAACGGGATTCTCATTTCTTGCAATGGTAAATTTTCATTTTGGCTGGCCATAATTACATAATAAATTACAATTTCAGCCCGTAATCTTTAATAATTCTTAATTCATGAGTCTATTAACTTAGTAGGTGTAACAAATAGCCAGTCCCTTTTTTTCAGTGTCTAGCAATGTTATTGTTTTGACATTTGTTGACCCACCCCTTATCCTCGTTTAGAAGACTGAAAGGCAAATTATGATATTATGCACTCAAGAATCTTTAAAATATTAATACTCCTTTCCATAATTACCGCTTTGACGGCATTCATAAACATTCCATCCTCTCACGCCGCCATCCGTATGGTCACAGGCAAGGTCACCAAGGTATCAGATGGCGATACAATTCATCTAACAACTCGAGAACAAACAAAACTCCGCGTCAGACTCTATGGCATCGATGCCCCAGAAACGCCCAAGATCAATCATCGCACGGGTCAAGTCAATAAGCCGGGGCAACCCTATGGTTTAGAATCGTGGCGGGCGCTGAAGGGCAAGATCAATGGACAGCAGGTAAGACTAGACATCCTCGATATTGACAAATACAGGCGCATGGTTGGTATAATCTGGTTCGGTGATCGAAATATAAATATTGAGATGGTCAGCGAAGGCTTTGCAGAAGCGTTTATTGAATTTTTGAAACCACCTTACCGGTCAGAGTTTATTCAAGCGGAACAGGAAGCACGAACGGCAAAAAGGGGGATATGGTCACTGCCAGAATACGAGCGGCCCAGGGATTTTCGCAAACGGTTAAAGGTTCGGTGAGATTATGACAGAGAAACTTGATCAGAAACAAACCGTCGATCTCAAAGAATTGCTAATGTCTGAAGTGATTCAGTCAGAGGCATTGATCAATCTTCTGGACAGGAAAGGCATTATTAGTAAACAAGAATTGCTAGAAGAAATGAAAATGGTTCAATCGACGATGATCAAATCAAAGGGGTAAATCAACAGCATAGTGCACGATGAAACAGCATCGAACCTATTACAATATTATGGATATCGATACTCATGCAGCGCAAAAGACTTAAGAGCAATCTGTCTGTTTCGGTTTTGCTGGTCATTTTGGTTATCTCAGGTAGTTCCTGCTCAAAAGACTTGGCGGTGTCCGGCAAGGCTACAGACGAATCATCGCAGTCACTGAGACAGACAAAGACTATTGGCAATCTCCATACGCACACCACCTGTTCCGATGGAAAGAACACCTATGAGGAAATAGTGCAATATGCCCTCGGCTTGAATTTTGGATTTATTGCGATCACGGATCACAAGTTTGGAGGTTCACCTCTATGCGAAGCTGTGATCTCCCAATGCCTAGCCGAGAAACGCTTGCTCTGTATTCCGGGCCAGGAAGTCACGGGGAAAGTCCATCTCCTCGCCATTGGTATCCAGCATGAAATTGACAAGCGCCTATCTGTGAAGAAGCAAGTCGAAGAGATCCATAAACAGGGCGGGGTGGCTATTGCCGCCCATCCTTTTAGGAAAGGCAACGCATACACAGATAAAGAACTTTTTGAAACAGGTCTGGATGCTGTGGAATGCAGAGGCATACCCGCAAAAAAGGAAAAAGATTTCTATGCAATGCTTAAGGAACACAATATTCCTTGTGTATATAACTCTGATGCCCATATCACTTTGCAACTGATACTGACATGGAATACCTGTGACGGTGAGATCACAAGCCTTGATGATCTTAAAAAAACATTAAAGACAGGAAAGTGCAGAAGACGGTAAGCAATAGGTGGAACAGGATTCATGCGCCGATGACAAACCAAAGGCATGAATAACGGAATTTCATTATGACCCCGATAGAATCAATTTTTGAGATTAGATCCAGTGTTCACGATCTTCAGGCCTACCTGCATTCCAAAGACAGTTTGGTTGCTAAAAAGGCACGAACGAAATACGAACATCTGGTTGACAGATTTTTCAGAGAACATGGCCGCGTTGTAAATCCGGCACAGCGCTCCCAGTGTTTGAACGATCATGCTTATTTTTTGACTTTGCTAGATTCTGCGGAAAGTAAGTATTACTGCGACTAGGAATATTCAATAACGATCTGATAAATTATTACTGCAACGTGAATAAGGTTCTTCCTGTTATCAATAAACTTTTTTCTTTCCTATGCAATCTTTCAATCGCTAACCAGCAAGATTGCCTCTTTTGCAACGCTAATAATACAAGATTGAAAATTTAACTTCTTTCTTACATAATTCCGTTTCTTCTTGCAATGTTTTCAACATATTGCATTATATTATTTTCCTTACATCCTAAAAAAGGACGCTAGCAGGAGAATAAAAACTGATGCTTCAATATCTTATTACTTGCTTGTGCAAAGTTATGTTTGAGATCCGCGTGAAACTTTAGTATATTTTCTACGCCTTTTATTTTATGTCGTGATCAATCATAATACTTTCCGTATATTAAAATGTTATGTATTATAGGAATGACTGGATTCAACGAAAACGGACATTCACAAATATTTAAAATCTCTCTTAAGCGAAGCATTTTAGATTATGCCTAAAACAAGAGATAATCACTATGTTCCCGAATGGTATCAAAAAGGATTTCTCCCAGGCAACTCAAATCAGCTTCATTATTTAGATCTTGCCCCTGATACAAAACGGCTTACTGATGGTCGTATCATCACTATGAATTGCAGGAGCATGAGACCTACATCCACGTGTTTCTACCAAACAGATTTATACACTACATTTTTCGGTGAATATATAAATGATGAGATAGAAAGACTTCTCTTTGGCCAGATTGACAATACCGGATCAAAGGCAGTGCGTGCTTTTATTGGCGAAGATGTGGGTGAATGGCACCACCGTTTTTCAGATTTTTTTTCTTATATAGATTCTCAAAAGATACGAACTCCAAAAGGTCTGGATTGGATCAAAAAACACTACCTTAACCTTAATCAGGTAGAATTAATGATAGAGATGCAGGCAATAAGGAATATTCATTGTACATTATGGACAGAGGGTGTCAGAGAAATTGTCTCCGCAAAAAGCTCGGACGTAAAATTCATTATTTCTGATCATCCTGTCACCGTCTACAACTATGCCTGTGACCCGTCAAACAAGCAGTGTATGTATCCCGATGATCCGTCGATTGCACAAAAGGGCACGCAAACGATATTCCCCCTCAATAATGATTATTGTTTAATACTGACGAATCTTGAATATGCAAAAAATCCAAATGAACAAGATCCAACAGAGAAGCGTACTAATGCACGGTTCGTAAGACAAAGCATGGTAAGGACAGATGCATTTATCAGGACCCGAAACTTAAATGAAAACGAAATTTCAACAATTAATTCAATATTAAAAAGGAGAGCGAGAAGGTATATCGCGGCACAAAAAGAAGAATGGTTGTATCCAGAAAAAAGAATATCCTCCGGTTGGTCTGATATGAAGGAGGTACTTCTTCCCCCCGAGAATGAACTCTATCATTTCGGTGGGGAGCTATATGCAGGTTTTCAAGATGGAAGAACCTACTATCAGGACGCCTTTGGCCGTTCCATTCCAGAAAATAAATATCTAAAAAAAACAAATAATAAAGATAAAATTGGGAGCAATGATCCTTGCGGCTGCGGCAGTGGTAAGAAGTATAAAAAATGCTGCATGAATAAAAAAGAAGAAGACCGGACATCATGGGATGTATTGAGCATTCGAGAGCGTAACCTAATTTTGTATAGTGGAGTGCGAGACATTCTTGGTTTCAATAAGGGGAAAGACTGGGATGATGTAAGGCGCGAACTAAGTAATGAACAAATTATCAAAATCCATGAACTTTATGGATTCCTGTGGCCCATAGATACGGATGTATTCACTTTGCTTCCAAAGCCGGATAACACGCTTAGGGCACTTTACACAGGAATGATAGATCCGAGAGTGGCTACTTTATTCGCATTGGGGGCCGTTCCATATTTTGATGAAGTATTAATACAGCATCCATTTATCAATCCTGGTGCCGTCAAACCTGAATTTAATCCTGTTAATTCTCCACACCAGTATAAACACCAAATGCTAAAAAATCTGCTATTGTTCTTGTATCTGGAACCTTTCATTAGGTCAGGTCTAGTAAATTTTATTCCTGACCCATGCTTTTTTGATCAGCATTTACACCGGCAAATGCTAAACATGGCGACACAACGTAGAAGTGTAGTTAATATTAACCAACATGAGGCAGATCGGTATATGAAATTGTGTCAGGACGATTTTTCACGCACAATACACTTATTACCGAAGGAACATCGCATATCTCAAATTCGTAAAGTTATGCCCGAATTATCGGCAGAGCAAATAGAAGAAATACTTCAATATATGGAAAAAATGAATCAGAAAGATCCTCTTTCGCTATTGCAGGATAGTGCGCTCAGTGAAGGTGGGCAGATGATGATAGTGAGTATGGCACCAAACTTTGAAATGTCATTATTTATTGCTCAAGCAACCGGTTCGATAATTCTTACAAATAGCGAGACTCGGTGGGAAGAATTGAAAGCTGCGCAATATAGGGAGGGTGGCATGGTAAACCATCCTTGGTCAGATTTAAGTAATTTTTTAAATAACCTTAGATATTGTTTTAGTGGCGACCCAGAAAAGAATTTTATTCATCGAATGAGTGGGAATTTTGGAAGTTTAAGAAAGGTTTTTCGTGAGATTTATTTAACCCTTCGGAATAACCAAAACATTCCAGACGCAATCCTGACAGGAAGACGAAATAAAGAATTCAAGATTAGTCTTGAATCTGCGTTAAGGAGCTATGATGTAGATAAACAATTTACCTTTGATGTAAAAATGAACTTCCTAATGCCCAAGGGAGGCTTTATCGACAACAACGTACAACGGTTACTATTGAAATCTGGCAGCGAAAAACATCTTAGTAACGCATCAATGGTAATTTTTGTCGAGCCACGCAATACTAACAAACTATAAATAATACCATCATTCCCATGGCGGATGCAGTCATTTAATAAATATTAGATAAAAGCAATTAAATGCTATCGCTTATAAACTTCTACTTCGCTTCCCGCATTCCAGTCTTTTTCTTGCTTCCCATCTGTTTACTTATTTTCTCTTCAACGAGTGACATAACTTTTGATGCGGTGAGATTGAAGGCTTTGGCTAGTTGAAAAATCGTGATCAGGGAAGGTTGCTTATGGCCACATTCCAAAAGTGAAATGAAACTGCGATCAAGATTGCTTACATCGGCAAGTTTCTCTTGAGAGATTTGATTTGCCTTCCTCAGCTCTCTTATCACTTCCCCAAATGCCTCTTCGATCGTCAAGTTCGTCTCCTTGTTGATGGAACTTAACAGAAGCGAGAGGGATATTCTGTTGACTATTGGCAACACATTGTTTATAAAACAAAAGCATTCCCATTATAGAGCGTAAAATTATTTGCGGTTGTCAGAAAAGATAATGCATTAAAATTATCTGAACAGTCGGTGAGGCTGTCATGGACGAACTGATTATAGAACCCCGTTACTCAAGAAGAGTGCGGGTTTTTTTGTTCATTGTAACCGGAACTACAAACATAAAACTGACTTAGCGAAAGAAGCCAATCTACTAGACTCGGACTTTATGACTTCATGGTGTCTTTATTAGCGGGTGAAAGAAAATCGAAAAGGAGGCATCTTCATGACAATGTCAAAAGCTGTTCCAGTTTTTAAGATACGTATAATAATGGGATCTTTAGTAATTCTATTTTCTTTTCTTGCCATCAATTGCTACGCGGATATTTTTGGTGCATGTAACTATTATGAATGCATTTTAGATGAAATGCCAGGAGTTAAGAATGATATTGTAGCAAGACAAATCATTGCAAATTGCGCATCTAAATGTCCAGATAAGTCTACAAAGAAAAAAACAAGATTAGGTTTTTCTGGTAGAAGGACTGCCTCAAAATGTTTTTTAAAGTATGCAAAAGATACCACCAGTGAAGTAGGGGCACGAGTAATACGGTATTCTTGTTATTCATTATATCCAATAGATTAGATTTAGATATTATTTATCAGCATTAATACTTACAGGCAGAGTTATTTTCCAGGGAGGTTCTTTATGAAAAAAATCGGAAATAATCTTGGTGGTAGGCCATAGAAACCTTACTGGCCATCTATGGCATATCAGCAATGATAATGGCTACATACTATAACTGGAAGTATGCTGTTGAAAACGGATTTATCCAGTGGCTTTTTTTGGTGAGATTATCGCGTCACTAAAAGCATTAATTTGGCCGTTTTTTGTTTTTTTTACATAAAGAAGTTAAGGCTGTCACAATATTAATTATGCGATACCTTGTTTTATTAAGAACCTTATTTGTTTTTGTTGTGATCATGGGGCTTCCTCATATCACATTGGCAGATGACGACCTAAATTTCGTTTATAATTTGTGCATACAGGGAATGTCTTCTGAACCATCAATCACAAGAGCGGAATCCGAAACGTTCTGCTCTTGCGCGATTGATGAGGTTAAAAAAGGCATTACTCAGGGGCAAAGATCATCAATTAGAGAACTAAAAAGGCTGATGAAATTGAATCAAGCAGTTCCTCAAGATTTATTTCAAAAGTCAGGACTGAAGGGATTGATTGTTAAGAGCCAAGATCACTGTAGTAAATTACAATGGCCCGTAGCATCAAAGATTAGCGAAAAAGATCATAAAAAATATTCTTCAATGGCAACAAGAAGTGTCGTCGAATTCGATGCACTACTGGGTGCTCGCTGCGATAAGTATCCAAAGTCAAAAGAACGCAATCGGTGTCTCGTCGATGCCGCGAAGGAATGGCTTAAGACCAAAGGCAAGCACTATGCTGGAATCCCGCCTGCCTACCTTACGGGAAATGACCTTGCCAAAGCGTTCATTGACAAGGCTCAGTAGGCCAACCCTGAATGGGTAGCCGAGAGTTTTTCTCCGTATTCGGTTAAGCACTTCCAAAATTAACTGCAAGGAAAATGACATGGGACTATTCGATTTTCTTAAAAACACCAAAAGCCAGCCTACAACTATCAAATCAGGTGAAGAACGGATTTCTAAAATTGTTAAAGAAATTGCTAAATGTTATTCTGATTTCTTTACCGATATGGCAAGACCATTATACGAATGTATCGATAGGAATGCGAGGGCTATCAGGATCGGCTCAGAAATCCCAATGATGGCGTATTTCGACTTTGAGAATTTTAGCAATTTGTTGTTCAATAATATGAAGTTAGAAATAAAGGACAAAAACTCTATCTTTTTGCAAGAGCAGTCCACTTTCTATGTGTTGTTTTCGGACCGTTACTTGTTTTCCAAATTGGGCAACGAAGGCAGAAATCAAGTTATGGATGTATTGGAGTGCGCATATTTAAATACAATGATGAATTATACAAACCACAATGAAGCGGCTTGGCATATGTATAAAGAACATATTTTGGTGCGTGAGAAAGAAACCAGTCAATATGAATCTATGGATCGCTTTTTTACTGTTTATCAATCAAACCTGATTCACATGCTTGGCCTAGATAAAGATTACATCTCTGTCCGATTTCTACTTGATCAAATCATTAATGCGGGAACCATGATGTTTGCATTAAAAATGTTAAGCACACTTGAAGTTGCAATCTTAATCAGTAAAGAGGAAAAACTTGCCGCGTCAAATAGCCAGTCGGTCGCCACAGTTATGGAAATCAGGCGAGACGGTCTTTTTATCGCCTACAATAATGGCACGGTACTAGATACAAAGACAAATCTGATGTGGGCGGCAAAGGACAACGGGGCGAATATTAACTGGGCAGATGCCAAGAAATATTGTGAGAATTATCGCGGGGGCGGCTATGCTGACTGGCGAATGCCCACGGCGGAGGAACTGATTGGGTTGTATGATGCGAACAAATCGCGACCATTAGCATGCAATAAAGCATATTCGATACATGTTGCTACTGATTTGATTGATATTACGTGTTTTAATCCATGGACCTCCGAGACGACCAATACCTTGGCCGCCAGCATCACTTATCACGATGGCATTAAGCGGAACAATTATTTACAGACGAGCACCGGCGGCTTCCGTGCGCTCCCGGTGCGTTCAGGCAAATAGGGTATTCGGTACTTTGATTATTTCCTTTTTCCGGATGCACGGCGGAGCCGAAAAACTCTTAATACTTTATGGCAAATAAAACAAAAAAAGGAGCGATGTGGTATGGAACAAGAACCCAAAGCAACCAGACTCGTAGCAGAAATACAACGTAGGCTTCCCAATGCAAAAGTATTTTGGGATAAACCGCCAAAACCCACAACTGATAATAGTGCTTTCTGCATTTTGACTGCTGCGAGCCTGAAGGAACCTGACAAGAAAGTCTCCATGAAGTACGCCAACGGGATAGGAGACGACGACCATTTTACTGTCGAGCAGTCGGCTGATGATTTTATGGCTTATTTGGCGGGAAAACTTTAAGATTTAAAATAGCCATTTTCTAATGCACATCAAAAGCGATTGCGTAATTGCTATCGTCACGAACAAGGTAGAACCGTATCATTTTTGTTATACCCATATTCACTAAATACTTAGCGGCTCTCGACTTGGCTTCGTCAAATGCTGCATCTTCTTCACCTGTAATAATGCTTTGTGTTTCAATGCTGGGATATCCATCTTCATTGATTGTTGTTATGGCATTGCCACTTAAATATAGACGCCACTGCATATTACAATATCTCCTTTCAAATACAAAATAAATGGTGCCTTACAAATCTCAGCCTTGTGTACTTTATGGGTGAAGGCAATACGACGCCGCGCAGTCCCATTTCGCCAAGCATTCTGGCTCATGCCCGACAACGCTTGACTGCTTGCCCTGATCTTGATAATCCGTGTCATAATCCATCCAGCTACCCAGGCGCGCTAATCTGAATTAGATTTTGACTAAAACCGGCTCCTCGGTTGCCGCTGTGCCAGAATAAACCGCTCATCCAAATCCTTCTGCTGCCTTTCCTTCTCTGCCTCATACCCCAGTGCAGTATTAATGCCCTCATCTTGCCATGTTTTGTCATTATAATTCGACTGATTCAGTTCCAGGATATATGTATCTAAGTGAGATTTCTGCGCCATGGGCCTTCCCGAAGGATCACGAAAAATAGGCATTCCATTGCGCGCCCAGCGCTGAGCCGTCTTTGCAGACTTTCCAAGATATTTCCCGATGTCCGTCCAACCAACGAGCCATTGATCTGTTTCCATTTGTCACCTCCCGTCTCACATTTCGGTCAGTTTGTCCCGAATAGGTATTTCTGCCATTAGTGGCAATGCAGGGGCATACGTGTGTCTGCATTAAAATAAATACTTCGATGCTTGGATGATTCTAATTCTACGCTAACTGCGCAGGCTCATCTTCTCCTCAAAATTGTTCTTCTTTCTTTAGTAATTCTTGACCAAGAAATTCTAACCATTTTGGAAACTTTCGATACATATGCTGCTTAAGAAGCCATGCCTTCTTTTCCCCATCAGAGCGAAATTTGTTAAATTCCTTGCGAGCATCACCAACAAGCATCCCCCAGTAATATGATTCTTCTTTCTCTTCTGGTACTATCCAAGCCTTGGAAAAAGAAACTCTCCGCCCTTTTTCCCATGGATGATTCAAAATATCGGGCAAAGTATTTTCTAAAAATTTCTTTTTATCATGGCGTTTAGCTCCAACGAACTTCCTGTCTGATATTATTACCGAGATATCCAGACCATTAATACGAGAGTGATGACTACTAACATTTTGACTTATAAAGTTTGACAACTTTTTACCGCTTTCCGTTCTGAATCCAACAAAGACCTGAATACACGGTAATTCCATATAAGCATCCGATATTTTAACCATGTATTTCTTAATCAGTTTCTTGCGGCAACTTGGACACTTCCATTCCATACAAAGAAGATTAAAAGAAATCGCACCACTCGGTCCTACCAGAGTAACCAACATGCCGCAGCCACTCCAAACAGCATGTTCCCTTCCTTGCTTTTTCACATAATTTACCTTGTAATATCTTCATGCTATGGCAATATCACGTAATTCATTATAAAATCATCATGTTAGGTAAGTAATTGGTAAGCAGTTGTTCTAATAGCTATTTAGTTTGGAAATGAATAAAGAACAACTGCTAAAGTAATACATATGTAAATATTTAATATTATTAACATAATTACTAAATTTGCCTAACATGATGAATTTGCATAAGTATTTAAGTATTTCATTTGTGACGCCTTGTATTCATTTATTATCATTACCTTTTTTTACGCGATTGACGAGCCAATCAATAGTGGCCATGCGCTCATAAAAGGTTTTATTACCAATAATGACACGCCATTTAATGCCGTGGCCCACCGAATCTGCATTAGCTAATGTACCCCCTGCAACAAGTCCGTTCAAAAGAGGGTCTCGACGTGAGATCAACTTTTGTTCAATGGGAAACATTGCTTCAAGCTGTTTCCGAAGTTCGTCTTTGGTCATGGCTTGTTTCAGTTCTTGCTTCATAATAAGTACCTCCATCAATTTTTATTATCTTGCTGGATCATAATGTAACATATTGAAATAATATGTCAAATTGTCTATTGCGGAATGGACGAATTGCAGAATGGACGAATTATGAAACGCATTGACTGATTCCGTTTGCGCAGTAATTCGTCCAGAAATAAATGAGAAAATGGACGTTTTTACTTCTTTGTCTTGGCGCGTTTTGCGCCTCTTGGTGCTGGTGGAAAGCCTAAGCATTTGATAAGTCTATTGAATTGAGTTCGACAATAAGGATTGTATTTATGGTCTTTTAGAATTTCGTCTATTCGTTTTTTCGCTTTAACTTTGTTCATCTTAGGGTCATCACGACGCAGCTTTGTTGCTTCCTCAATAACAATGGATGCTCTTGGCTTGGAAATACGTTTATTATTCGATAATTTGTCTTGCGCAGATTCAACAAGGAGATTTTTTGTAAGGCACTGTTGATACGCATCAGTAGGCAGTATATGAGAGGTCATTCCATTTTTCTTTTCATAGTTTTCCACATCAGAAATACGAAAAATAAGTTTTGTTACTTCATCAACGGTGAATGGTTCTTGGCGCAGGCAACTCGTGAGACCGTCCGGATATTCTATAAACGACGAGCCGTCAACTATGCGCAAAACTGAAAAGTCATCGCCAAAATATGACTGCAACTTCCCATCAAAGACCATGTTTGCGAGGTCGTATTTATTAATATTCCAACGGGTGCAAAGATCTGACCATGTAATCCATTTTTTCATCGTGGTTGCGCCTCCTATGAGTTTGGATTGGGAAGAGCCGCAAGGATAACTGGCATGTCAAGCCCTCGGCTTTTTCCTTATTTTTTAAATTTTAAAACTTTTTCTGATTTATGCGCCGCTGCCTTAATTATCTTTCCAAAGCCTCTGGTTGCCTCTTGTAAAGCGCCGTTTGATAGATGGCTGTATCTCTCTGTCAATACAATACTGCCATGTCCAAGGAGTTCTTTGAGAACATATAAATCGGTTCCGCCTTCAGCGTGCCAGGAAGCCATTGTATGCCGTAGCGTATGAAAGCAAACACGCTGCCTGGAATCGCTTACATTCTCATTAAATTTTAATTCCGTGATAATATCCCGAAAGAGGGTAGGGATTTCATTATAAGATTTGCCTGTCTTTTGAAGAAAAACAAGATCGTCATTTTTCCCGCGCTTCATGCCATTAAACATATTTTTGATTTGCGATGTCATAAATGCAGCCCGCCCATGCCCGGATTTCGCGTCAAGAATGGTTATGATGCCGCGTTCGGTATCAATACAACCCCAAGTCAGTTTGAATATCTCTGAAGCTCTCATGCCGGTATGCAATGAAAGCGAAGCCATTTTATAAATTGATTCGTTTTTTTCTTTTAGCTTTGCAAATAATAAGTCGGCTTCGGCATGGCTTAAAAATCTTTGACGCCTATTATCGAATTTTGGAATCTTAACATTCTTGGTCGGTGAATCGCCGGAAACGATTTTTCCGCGTTGTGCTTTATTCCATATCTGGCGAAGCGTGGCCATTACATATTGGGCGGTTCGTGGTGTTTTGCCAGCGTCCAAGAGTTTCTTGACTATTCGCCGGGCATCAAATTCAGACAAGTCTTTTAAAGGTTTATGACCGGCAATGGGGGCAATCCAAAGTCGAAAATGTGTTTCTTCGTGGACGTAGGATGAATATTTTTTATTTATCTTTGCATCTGGATAATATGTATTTTCAAAATATTGTTTAAGAGTGATTTTTTCTTTTTGAATGTGTTCTTCCTCTATTTTTGCAGCCTCTTTCCGCTTATCCTCAAGATTCCTGCGCTCAGATAGGCGTGAAGGTCCTTGTATTAATCCTTTTGCAGCCTCTTTCAGTTCTGCCAAGACGAGGGCAGTCTTTTCTGCTGTCCAGTGTTTCTGATCGTTCGGGTCCATCTCACTTGCCCATCCCAAGCCTTCTTCGATCCGTTTACCGTTTTGCTGATAGCGTATGGAAAAATATCGGTCTTTTTTCACGCCATGTTTTCGGATATCATGTTCACGATATCGGACGCCCTTATATTTGGTGCTAATCCATTTCATTTTGCTTTCCCTTTCTGAAAAGTTGTCCCCACTCTGTCCCCACAATACGCCTGAAATAGGATGTTTCACAATCCTTCCCTGTGAAGGTAATATAGATGTAAGTTATCTATATGTCAAGATATATATGGTTATTAATGAAATATCGTGAAAGTTATAATTAGGGACTTAAAATCCCTCGTTGTTTGACAACGTGTCGGTTCGATTCCGACCCCAGGTACCAAGTAAAATAAGAAGGTTAGGCGTTCATTGCCTGACCTTTTTTATTTTCGAAATTGGCAACTGTGCCTGGATTTGTGCCCATTTGTCCTGAAAGCAAGTTCGTTGTTTTTGTGAGGCGAACGGATTTTCATGATGTGCATGATGACCTTGCGCCAGTACCGTTACCGATCCATGAAAAAGCCACCGGTGAACAGAGTATTCGGCGAAACTGAATAGAAACATGCCGAGGAGCATGGCTAAAGGAACTGGAATGAATCCCAATTCATGATTACGTAAACCTGTCACAATCAGAATTATACCCAATGGAATATCAATAGCGAAGTCACTCCAGTAGTTCAGCGAAGTCTTTGACATCCCTAATGCGCCATTTAGTATACCATCAAAACAGATGATTGATAATGTTTTCCATCATGGTCTATTTCTCTAAGAAGACACGGGGGCGTCCAAAGGGTAGACTCATCTCACAGGCAGGGGAAAGACCATGAGTCCGGAAACATTGCCTTTGCCAAAATTACTTCTCTATAAGAGGGCAGGAATGCCTGTCACGCTGTATATAGGATAATGATATTTTATCTACTGAAGATCTGAACCGGATTTATTCTTGCTAATCTCATAATTGGCAATCCTGATAGCTTTCGCTTCGTCACCTGTGTCACGCAATATCGCATTTGCGATCTTTGCCGCCTTCCTTGCCTGTTCTATAGTCAACTTCTTATTATGTTTGCTTCTGAAACTTTCAGCAGTCCACGGCATAAATCCAAATTCTTTCTTGTTGTGCCTGAGATAAATTAAAAGTTAGCTATTTTCACTGCCGCAAATTCATGACAGCAGGAATATTATATACTATCCCAAAATGAAGAACGAGGGATTCCCTCATATTTCCTGATCATCTGCCTCACAGATTAGGATTAATTGCCGAATTTGAAAATCCTCTCACGCCCGCGAATTCATAACGCCACTTATAATAAACTTAGCATACGTGATAATAAAAGGTAATAAGTGTTAAACCAATGGACAATGGTAGGTTTAACCTACGGGTCCCCGCTTTTCTCGAATTTTGACAATCAGGAGCATAAAAAAACCCGCTAAGCGATAGCGGGTTTTCTTTGTTATCAGCCGGAAGAATCGTCCAGGCATAATTCTTCGTCCTCAGGGCGACTTATCTATCCGTCACTCCTTCAATACTATGGTATCCCGACATCTCACGGTCGGATCTAGGTGAGAATGCCCGCTTTGCGCTTGGCCTTCTCCTCGTAGCGGGCAAGCGGCGACTCAGCCAGGATCATCATCTTCTGGGCTTCCATCGATCCTTCGGCATGTACTGTGGTCACTTCATGGAATGCGGCTTCATGTGAACAAACCTGGCGCATTGTCTCGTGGATCATCTTCATCCGGTCGAGGGTGCTGTATTTGTCGGAACCGCCCAGATAGTGTTCCAGGTATTCATGAATGTCCGGATTGTCCCAATCCTTCTTATCCGGGGCCGTGGCAATGATCCCGCCCGAGATATCCTGGATCAACTCGACGAATGCATGATATTTGCTGGCAAAGTGCAGCTTGGCCATATTGGCGATGAGTGGATTGGGTACGGCGATGTCGCCGTACATGACCGGTTCGGAGGCCGCCGCATTAGCCAGTGCCCGCAGTGTTTCGACGTAGGCCGCGATATCGGCCAGTTTATTGCGGATGTGGCCGACTTTCTCCAGACCGTTGTATTTGGCCATGGCCACGGCGCAGCCGGCCATGACCTCAACGGAAGGCACCTTATAGCTGATCGCGGTAAAACGGTGGAAGGTGGCAAACGTGTAAGCGAGCAGCATCGAATATTGCCACTCCCCGCACATGAATACGCGGTCCCTGGGGACAAAGACATTGTCAAAAACGATTATGGCCTCTGTCAATTCGCGGACGGGAACATCCGCGTGGAATTCATGGTCCGACCACGGGCCTCTTCCGTTTCGGCAGATAAAGGTCACGCCTTTGGTGTTGGCCGGAATGGCGAAGCTCACCGCGTAGTCCGCTTCGTTTTCCCGCATCTGCCTGGTGGGAACGACGATGATTTCATTGACTGCGGGTGCGCTGGTGATATGAATCTTGGCCCCTTTCACGAAGATTCCCTCTTTGTTTTTATCTACGACATGGACATAGTAGTCGGGATGTTTTTGCCGGGCCGGTTCTTTCCCCCGGTCGCCTTTCACGCAGGTCACGGCGCCGCAGGTATGCAAGTCTTTCTTGCGTAGATGTTCCAGAAAATTCGTTGCGTTTTCCTGATACTGCTTCTTGCCCATTTTGCCCGCGACGACGAACGCGGCATTGAGGCAATCCGTGCCGATGTCCCGGCCGAAGGGCAGGCCACCGGTAAGTTCCATGGATCGCTGGATCATCTTCGTCCGGTTAGCCAGGTCTTCGCGGTTGTGGGGGGTAATAAAAAAACGACTGATCGGTTCGCCCGTTTCCGGGTGGGGGGCGACAAACAGGTTGCGGATTTCCGGATCCTTAGATGCGGAAAGTTCATAAGCCGCGCCGATCGTGTCGCAGGTGATGCCCAGAACTTTATGCTTGGTGACATCATCCACTTTTTCTCCACCGATGTAAACGCGTCTTCCATCGCGCAGAGAGGCCTTGTACTCTTCAACGGTTCGAATTGCCATAATCCATCCTCCTCTATTTGTCTATTTGTAGTGCAAAAAAATGAATTGCGCCCAACTCAGGATATTCATCTCAGCTCGGGAGCGGTCTTCTCGTCAATGACGCTCTCTCGATTAACTTGTCTCCCCCGCAGGAATTGGAATTTAACTTACTGACGACAAAGCGGATGTCAACCGGTGCCGCTCGGTATTGAAATATGAATCACCTGCAATGGTTCCTGCCGGATTTGCGGTTCTTTGATCGGGTATATTTTATTATTGCAAAGTATTTCGAAAGTTGTAAAATGACGGCGACTTCCAAAAATATCGACGAAAAATAGAATAAAACAATCCTTTTTGCACTTGAGCCAAAGCGTGAATTGCATGCAGTGTGATGGCGTGGATGATCGGGGCAGTACTCATACCAGTCAAAGGAAATGGAGAGGGGAGATATGGCAGAAAATAAAATGAAGTCGATTAAAAACTGGCCATCCGCTGACCGTCCCAGAGAGAAGCTGCTCAAGAGCGGCGCCGGAGTACTCAGCAATTCGGAATTGTTGGCCATTCTTTTGCGCACAGGGGTCCGGGGAACAAGCGCCATTGATCTCGCCCGCCAGATGATGGAGAAGTTCGGCACCTTCCGCAACATGAGCCATACAGATATGCGGGAGTGGACTGAATTCAAAGGTCTGGGACCCGCGAAAATCGCCCAGATCAAAGCGGCCCTGGAGATCGGGCGGCGCTTCCGCGAAGATGAAGTTCTGCAAGCCAAGCCCAAAATATCCTGTGCCGGGGATGTGATTAATATTGTCATGCCGCAGCTTCGCGACATGAAAACCGAAGTGTTCAAGGTGGTCTATCTTAACAGCAACAACCGTATCATTGAGATCAGCGACGCAGCCCGGGGAACGGTCAATCTCGCCATGCCCATTGTGCGGGAAATTATCCATGCCGCTCTGCAAAAATTTGCGGCATCCATCATCTGCGTCCACAATCACCCGAGCGCCAATGTTGCGCCCAGTCCGGAAGATAAAAAATTTACCGATGAGCTGCGAGCCGCGGGTAAACTCATGGGCGTCAAGCTGCTGGATCACCTGATTATCGGCGACGGCCGGCACTTCAGCTTCGCGGATGAAGGGATGATGACCTGAAATACGGGTTCAAAGGCGGAATGGTTAAAGAAGAAATTGCCGGATCTGAAAATTCTTACCGCTATGATCCGGGTGAACGACGCTTTCTTCAGAGACCCGAAGGGTGAAAGAGACCACAACCGGTCTGCAAATGTCACGACGAGGCAGAGTCGACGATGGACTGTCACTTCATCCGACGAACCTCTTTCAACTCATTTTTCCCAAAGGTCAGCGATAATGCGACTTGTTTCTTCTGCTGCGAGACGGGGTGACAGCGCCGTGTCCGCTATCCCGGAGACCACACGAGTGATATTGTGATCAATACCTGACCTGGTCCAGACACTTCCTGACGGGGCCGTAATATAGGCTGAAAACGTATGGTGCGTTGTTCCGGGGCGTTCGCCGATGATGTGGATGATGGCTTTGTGTTCCATCGAGGCCGGCAATCTCCCAAACAGTGTTTCTCCAATGCGGTAACCGGCCCGGACCCGGCCGCCTTTAATCACCAGAATTTCAGGAACAACCGTTAAATTCTTCTTTTGCAGGTTTTCCTTAAGCGCGGAAAGATAGGGGGCCAGATGCCCTTTGTCCATGATGGCATTGGCATTGAGTCCATCCGAGACAACAATCTGCATTTGGCTTGATGGGCTTCGTTTCGCCCTGATCTCTTTGAGCATTTGTATTGAGGCGTCGTCCAGTTCTTCACCGGTCTGCGGGTGCAGGATGTAATCGGTCCGATCCTGAGAGCGCGTCTTCAGACGCACCACGTTCGGTATTTGGGCGATGAAGGCTGGAGCTAATTCGACCCAGATGGACTTCTTGGCGTCTGCGTAAAGGGTTCTAATTTCACGATCAAGCGCGGGCGCCATTTTCCAGGGTTTGCGGTCAAATCCTTCCGCCAGGTAGACACCGCGATCTCGAACCTCCTTCATCTTTTGTCTTCCTTCCCGCAGGATTTCGGTTTTGGAGCGAGCGTCACCCTGGGCTCGCCGGTACTTGTACCACAGCCAGAGCGGTTCTCCGAAATGGGAAGTGGGTTTTCCCTTGGCGTTAATGACGCCCAGCCGCTGGAAAAATTTCCACATCGGATCATTGACCTTGAAGCCGAATTTATCGCGCAGACGCACGTGGTCCTGGTAGGCGGTTGTCAGGTAGCCCAGCATGGGGTCGTTCTTGGTGGGCAGAGCCATCAGGTATGCCGGATTGGCCGGCATGATCTGATCCTGGCACCAGTCCAGATCGTCGAGGGTGACGTCCATATGCAGAGTAGAACAGATATCCAGGCCGATGGTGAGGCCGTGAAGTTTGCCCATCACGATATCTTCGAGACAGCAGCGCACAAGCTGTTCGCGGGTGCGAAAGACTTCCGGTCCGATGAATCCGGCCACGTCGTTTAAATGGACCCATGGGGCTGGGGAGCGGCCGGCCTTTTGTTGATCTTCAGCGATTTTCATTTTGAGCAGGCGGGCAAAACCATATTTGCGTGATTCATGGATGACCATGTCGGTTCTCTGGCCGCTGCCGTTGGTAAAATCCGCCCCCTGGCCGGTTTCAAAGTAAAACCCGTATTGCCCCGTCCTCTCTTCGGCGTAGGCCAGCATTTTATCCAAAGTGAGGTCAAATGTGGCATTGGCCTTGTCGCTGCCGGCCAGACTTTGAAACCAGACCCCCGTAGTGTCGGGCTGCTTTTTTTCGACGTCCGCCTGAATGTCGATATGGGCCAGAACACAGTGGGGAATGATGTCTTCAATTTGAAAAGTCCTGCGCAGATCGGAAAGCGCCCTCTCCAGCGCGGCAACGGATTGCGGATCGCTGCTTACCGGATTGACTCCCAGAACGACGTCGCCGGTTGCATAAGACCAGCCGGAAAAGATCTGCCAGATGACGTCGTCGGGGTGATCGGTCGGAGAATTAGGCTGAATGCGGGCTCCCATGTATCCCCGGGCGCCGATGCAGGTGCCGGCAAGAGGATTGAATATTTTGTGTCCGACAGCGATCAATTCTTCATTGGACATGATTTTGACCACGCAGCCGATGACGTCGCTGCACAAACCGTTCAGGAGGGGTTGAATGTCGGATTCGTTCCTGGTCAGCAAAAAATCCTTAAATTCTCCGATTGTCATAGAGCCGGTCTTTTTTACCAAATCAGAAGAGAGATTTTCCACCAGGCAGGAATATAATTTATCTTCGAACAGCGGATGCTTCAAGATATCGCCGATGCGAGTGTTGGACAAAAGACGACGGGCTTTTTTCCGGACGGCTTCGTCGGTTGCGGCGACACCCAAAATCTGATCGCCTTCCTTGAAGGCATTGGCGGCACCGACGAGCTGCTGATAAGTCGTGCGGTCGAATTTTCCGAGGGTGCGGTCCATAAACGCAAAGAGATCTTCCCGGGGTTTTGTTTCCAGGATCTGCGCCCGTAACAGCGGTGGAAGCAATCCTGAACCGACCAGCGATCCCGCCAGAACACAACAAAATTCTCTTCTGCTCATATGCCTATTGCTCCTGTTGGTCGTATCACTTTCCTTCATTTAGTCTGCCTCGTCGCCCTGATTACTCCTCTTTGCCCGGAAGATGGATGGTATCTGATGCATTTAACATTTATGATACCAATGAGCAGGGGATGAAAGCAAGCTGTATTAAATCGGCGCATCCGTCTCATGACCGGCCACGACTGCCTGCCGCCGGTTGACGGATCGGGGAAAGTATGTCACATTGTTCGCAACAAATAAGGGAAACATGATGGCGAAAAAACCGGCTAATTTGCTGTATGGTGTGGACGACAGACCGCCTGTCCGCGTCTGTTTACTTCTGGCTGTTCAGCATATCTTTTTTTTGACGACCGGCCTGATTGTTGTGACCATTGTCATGCAAGGAATCGGCTGTTCCCCGGATTTGATCCGCAACATCGTATCCATGGCGATGATCGCCGGAGGGATCGGCACGATGCTGCAGGCTCTGAAAAAAGGACCGGTGGGCAGCGGCTATTTCATTTCGGAAGGAACAGACCCCAGTTATCTTTCCGTGTCCATGCTGGCGGGCGCTGCCGGGGGGGTGTCTCTGATCTTCGGAATGACAATCGTTGCTGGTGTAACGGAATGCCTGTTATCTCGGATTATGCATCGCCTGCGGATTATTTTCCCTCCGGAGGTAACGGGTGTAGTCCTCGTGATGGTGGGACTGAATATTGTTCCCATCATGATCCTTGATTTCTTCGGCGTCAGCAGTCAGAACAATGTCATTAACCCGGTCCACGTCGCCGTCGCGGTGTTCACTCTGGCTGTTATGGTGGGAACCAATGTCTGGAGCAAAGGGAAATTGCGGCTCTACTCCGTGATTATCGGAATAGCGATGGGGTATTTCCTCGCCACCCTCCTGGGAGTTCTAACCAGGGAAGACATGATGCACATTGTGAATGCCCCGCTTTTCTCCGTTCCAGATCCGTCTTACCTCAGCTATTCTTTCGATGCCGCTCTTCTCCTTCCATTCATCATTGTGGAGCTGTCATCCACGCTTAAATCCGTGGCAGCACTGACCATGTGCCAGAAGATTAACGATGCGGAATGGAAACGGCCGGATCTGATGAATATCGGTAAGGGAACCCTGGCGGACGGGCTGTCCTCAATTATCGGCGGTCTGTCGGGCGCCATGGGAAAGTCCGTTTATGCCGCCAGCGTGGGGCTTTGCGTGGCCACAGGAGCGACGAGCCGGATCATTGCCTTCTACGTAGGATGTATTTATATTGCCATGGCTTTTCTTCCCAAACTGACTTCCTTTTTCAGCATCATGCCCAAGCCGGTAATGGGCGCGGCCATGGTGTTCATGGTCTGTTTCATGGTCATCTCAGGTGTGCAGATGATGACATCGCGGATGATTGATATTCGCCGGACCTTCGTGATTGCTGTTTCTATGGTTTTTGGTTTGAGCGTCGACATTTTCCCCCAGCTTTATCAGAATTTCCATCCTTGGCTGAAACCCCTGTTCAGTTCTTCACTGGCCGTAACGACGGTCCTGGCCGTGGTCCTGAATCTGATCATGCGCATCGGCATTGCCCGCGAGGAGAGCCTGGAGCTGGTACCCGGAACGGACGTTTCCAAAGCAATTTTCGAGTTTATGGAAAATCAGGGGGCGGCCTGGGGCGCAAGGAAGGATGTGATTTACAATGCCATGGCGGCAATGAATGAATTCATGGAGGCTATGGCCCATTTCGACCTGCCCGGAAAGAATGTCATCCTCAAAGTCAGTTTCGACGAATACAGCCTCGACGTGCATGCCCGGTATGAAGGACCGGTGATGGAATTTCCGGCCGAGCGGCCCGGTAAAGCGGAGTTGCGTACCGATCCGGACGCTGTGGTTCGTTTGGCCGGATATCTCATTAGACAATATGCGGATAAAGTTACTGTGACACAGGAAGATAAACATTGCCTAGTCCATCTCCATTTCAATCATTGATCGGCTTTTTCAGCCGTCTCCGGGTGATTGTCGCCCTCATGGTGATTATTGCGCTGGGGATTACAGCCGCGGCGTTTATGGGCATTACGCGGCGGGAAGTAACGGATAGCATGCTTATCCGCGGTGATGCCGAGGCCAGAAATATCATGCGGGTGGTTGTGCTCGATTTGGCCAACCAGGCGGCCGGTCTGGAATCCTTCCGGAACTATGCCCGCGAGCGGCATGAACAGCAGCTCCGCAATCTTGTCTCGATCGTGGTTTCCGAAGTTGATTTCTTTTACGATCTGCATAAGCGGGGTGTTCTAACGGAGGAACAGGCGCAAAGGTCTGCGCTGGCCGCTGTGGAAAAGGCCCGCTATGGCCAAAACGATTATTTCTTTATTTATGACCGCGATAATATCGCCATTTCTCATGCCGATCCACGGATCCGTGGACGGGATATGTCCGAAAGCAGGGATATACAAGGACGTCCCATTGCAAAAACCATGTGGCAGATGACCCGGACAAAGCAAGACGGCTTCCTCACGCTCGCATGGTTTCGCCTGGGAGAGAAAAAAACCGTGCCGAAGCTTGTCTATTTTTATCACTATCCGAAATGGGACTGGTTGATCGGGACCGGGGTCTATATCGACGACATCGACCGGGATGTAGAAAAGAAAATGGCCGAAATCATGGACGTCCTCAAACGAACCTTTGACCAGGTGCGTGTTTCGGAAACCGGTTATTTTGCATTATTCGACGGTTCAGGGAAGATTCTCATTCATCCTTCTCTGGCGAACACCGAAGGGGCCTTATTGAAGGACCCCGTTACGGGTAAGGATCATATCCAGGACCTGATGGCCGCTTCCGGAAATCCGGATGTGCCGCTAAAATATTTATGGGATAAACCGGATCGTCCCGGAGATTACCGGTTCTGGAAATATTCCCACGTTGAGCATTTTGCTCCTTTCAACTGGTATCTTTCCTCATCGGTGTATCAGGATGAAATGGAAAAACCAGCCCAGAAGATCATCAAACGCCAGACCATTTATGTTGTTGTCATCGTGTTGCTGGCCATGGCCGGTGTTTATCTGCTCCTTTCCCGGGTTACGTCTCCGCTGTCAAGGCTGGCCCGGCATGCCGACGTGCTGCGTAAAAACGATTTTAACCTGTCCGACGAGGGAAAAAAGGAATTGCTCCTCATCCGCTTCCCCAGGGAAGTGGGCCATCTGGCCAGAACCTTCTGGAATATGGAACGGCGTCTGGATGAATATTTAAAGAATCTTCAGGAGACAACGGCGGCCCGGGAAAAGATGGCGAGCGAACTGCGTATCGCGCGGGACATCCAGATGAGCATGCTGCCGGATCAAAAGGATGTCATGAAGGGCAGGACGGAGATTGATCTGGCGGCGGTACTGGAGCCGGCGAGGGAAGTCGGAGGCGATCTTTATGATTTTTTCTTTCTCGATCGTGATCGCTTCTGCTTTATGGTAGGAGATGTGTCCGACAAAGGCGTACCGGCCGCATTGTTTATGGCCCGCAGCAAAGCATTTCTCCGGAGCGCCGCTCAGGAGGCCGCGGGCGACCCCGGACTGATCCTGCAAAAGGCCAACGCAGAGCTGGTGAATGACAACAGCATGCTGATGTTCATTACAGTCTTCCTGGCAATCCTGGATGTTCGAACGGGAGATTTGACATACAGTAATGCCGGACATGTGCCTCCCGTTCTGATCGGGGCCGACGGCCATGCCCAATCCATCTCACTGCCTCCCGGGAAGCCGCTTGGCGTCACAAGACGAGGCGGATTCGAGACCGGACATCGCCGGTTGCTGCCGGGCGACTGCCTTTTGGTATTTACGGACGGTGTTACGGAGGCGGAAAGTAAGACCGACGGCTTTTACGGCACGGAAAGACTGCTGTTGCTTCTTTCCACCTTATCAGCGGATGCCGGGGCAAAGCGTGTCGTGGAGACAATATTGTCGGGGATCAAAGACTTTTGCAAAGGCGAGCATCAGTATGATGACATAGCGATAATTTGTGTTCGCTATGAGGGTGCTGCGGATTCATTGCAGGATTCCGAAGAGTCCTGATAAAAGGTATGAAGAAGGGAACATTTACATGGAAATTTTTGAAAGTAAAAAGGGAGATTGGCTGATTCTTGAGCTGAAAGGGCGTATGGATGCCATCACCGCGCCGGTGGTCCGGGAAAAAGTTCTTTTCGTCATCGGTCAGGGAGAAAAAATGCTTCTGCTGGATTGCCTGGGACTCGAATATGTGAGTAGCGCCGGGATCAGGGTCCTGTTTGAAGCCGCCTTTAAAGTTCAGGATCAAAAAGGCAAAATTTACTGTTACGGGGTTAATATCAGTGTAAGGAATATTTTTAATCTGGTTGATATTGAATCGGAAATTCCTGTCTTTATGACTCAGGAAGAGGCGTTAAACGGCTGATCTTAGGTAAGTCAATTCGCTGCCTGTTTAAATAAAGATACCGATATGCATGATTGTTACTTTATGAACGAGTAAACCTAGATCTTGATTATTAGCCGTCTTCAGTAAACCTTCAGAAAAATCATTTTCTTGTTAACCGCAAATAATTCTTTTCCACATTTCGTTTAAGCGTTTGAACATTTCATTGAAAGAAACGTTCTGAAAGAAGATTTGGGGGTCTTAACAGCCGGCGGGGCAATCGATAAATACCGTTATATAACATGATGTTATATATATATTTCGGGTGTGGTTGAATTCTGGCACGGACTTTTCATTAGAATAAAGGCAAATAGACAGACACCCCTCAAGGAGGTAACAGATCATGAAAAAGACATTAGGAACCATCGTAGCGGCGGCGGCAGTAGTTCTTTTAACGGCAACCTTTGGATTTGCAGAATATGCGGCAGCGGGAGCGACCAATTTCCCGTATTTCCAGCTGGGCTGCCTGATTGTGGGCGGATTGATTTTAGTCAGCCTGAAGAGGAAGTATAACAAGATGTACACAGCAGAAGTTGTCGGCGCCTTCGCTCTTTACACCATTCTGATGGCGCTCTTTACCAACCCGGTTATTGATGCAGTGAAAAACATGATGACCTGATAGGTGGAAGTTACGAAGACGCAGAGAGAATTTAAGGAAGGAGGATTAAGATCATGATCGCGACACAGAGAATAAACCAGAAGCAGTATCAGGGTTTCACCGGTGTGATGATGATATCGGCCTGGGGCCTGGCGATGGTGATTGCATCTTTCCTGTTCCTCTATATCGGTCACCTTCTGGATGAGAAACTGGGAACCGCACCGAATTTCATGCTGGGCTTGTTCATGCTGGCGATCTTCATCTGCGTCATGAGACTCTATCAGGAAGCAAAGAAACGAATGAAGGATTTGTAGTAGCCGCTACACCAAAAACATGATCTGTCTATATAACGAGCCCCCTCAGGTCATCCGACTGAGGGGGCTTTTTAGTGCAATCGGTTTGGGAACCGGAGCCATTCCGATCTTAATGCAGAATACCGGTTTGCTTTGCAGCAGGATATTTCATACCGTGCGTGCTTTATGGACGTCACAGATCTCACTTGGGATCAGACGAGGCGAATCCTCCACTTTTTGCGAAGAATACTCCGGAAAATAATTTTTATAGAGAAACAAGAATGGAGAATATCTTCTTGACAAATTGGGGAACACTCTGCTAGGGTCACCCCACGCTTGGATCCGAAAGGACTGAGACGGCAGGGAATCTTAGAAGGAATATTAAGCCTCTCGTCTTGCAGCGGGGGGCTTTTTTTTATGGGAAAATGAGAGTTATAGAATCCATCAGAGAAATGCAGACTCACTGTGAAAGCCTAAGGCTCGCAGGTAAAAGTATATCATTTGTTCCGACCATGGGTTATTTTCATGAGGGCCATTTGTCCCTGATGAAAAAGGCCCGCGAGACGGCGGATCATGTTGTTGTCAGTATCTATGTCAATCCTACCCAGTTCGGACCCAAAGAAGATTTTTCCAAATATCCGCGTGATTTTGACCGAGATGCGCAAATGGCGGCAGGAATCGGAGTTGATGTTATCTTTTTCCCGCCGAATCAGGAAATGTATCCCGATGGATATCAAACGTATGTTGATGTGGAGAAAGTAACACAAAACTTATGCGGCATATCCCGGCCGGGACATTTCCGCGGTGTCACGACAATCTGCTGTAAGCTATTTAACATTGTCAAACCTCACACGGCCATTTTCGGGAAGAAAGATTTTCAGCAGTTGGCGGCGATCAAACGCATGGTCGGTGATCTGAATCTCGATCTGGAGATTATCGGGATGCCGACGTTTCGCGAGCCCGATGGGCTGGCGATGAGTTCGCGGAATGTTTATCTCAGTAAAGAAGAACGGTCATCGGCTCTTTCACTTGTGAACTCGCTCAAAGGGGCGCAAAAACTTTACGCCGAAGGTGAAAGAAATGCAGCGGTGATGATCAAGCAGGCCCAAAGGCTTATTCAGAGCGCCCGATTTACCGAGATCGATTACATTAAAATATGCGATGCGGCTACAGTGGAAGATGTGCAGGAAATCACAAGAGAGGCTGTGATGGCTTTGGCCGTGAAGGTTGGGAAAACGAGACTGATTGATAATTCCGTTTTGGGTGAAGGACTTAAAGCGTAAATTTCTTAGACAGGAGAACACAAATACAATGCAAAGATTTATGATGAAATCTAAAATCCATCGTGCCACGGTCACAGACGCCGATTTGCATTACGAAGGCAGCATTTCAATTGACGAAAAGCTTCTGGAAGAAGCCAATATGGTGCCTTATGAAAAAGTCGAAATTTATGATGTGGATAATGGTGCTCGTTTTTCCACTTACATCATTAAAGGGAAACGCAATTCGGGAACCATTTGTCTCAACGGCGCTGCCGCCCGCATGGTGGCAAAAGGCGACTTAATCATTATTGCCACTTACGTGACTGTGGAAGATGACGAAGCCAAAAAATGGAAACCAATATGCATTCTCGTAGACGGCAAAAATAAGATTAAAAAAGTTTCCAAATAACTTTAATCAAACAGATCAAAGCACTCCTTTCTTCTTGATAGGGGTGCTTTTTTTATTTTGCAGAGGAAATTGACACAAAGCTATTGAACTCACCTTGGGGGTATGCTATCGATATTTCGCAAGAACGGGCTTACATTTTAATGCATGGAGGAGATATGACTTTTCGGGAAATTGATAAAAATATGAAATATAAAGTGGCGGATTTGTCTTTGGCTGCCTGGGGAAGAAAAGAAATGGACCTGGCGGAAAACGAAATGCCGGGACTTATGGCCGTGCGCAAAAAATACGGACGCAAAAAGCCGCTGGCGGGTTTGAAGATCATGGGCAGCCTGCACATGACCATTCAGACAGCCATGCTGATTGAAACGCTCAAAGTATTAGGGGCTGATCTGCGATGGGCATCCTGCAACATTTTTTCAACCCAGGATCATGCGGCCGCAGCGATCGCGGAAGCGGGCAGTGCGGCGGTTTTTGCCTGGAAGGGAGAGACCCTGGACGAATATTGGTGGTGCACGGAGCAGGCGCTGACCTGGCCGGATGGTTCGGGTCCCGATTTGATCGTGGACGACGGCGGTGACGCCACTTTATTTATTCATCATGGCGTCAAAATTGAAAAGAACCCGCAATTACTCAAGCAGAAAGTTGACAATAAGGAATTTGCCATTGTCGTTTCACGTTTGGAGCAATCTTATAAGAAAAATCCGCAACGCTGGCAGAAAGTGGCCGCCGGAATCCGGGGCGTGTCCGAAGAAACGACAACCGGTGTTCATCGTCTTTATCAAATGCAGGCGGCGGGTGAACTCCTGTTTCCGGCAATCAATGTGAATGACTCCGTCACGAAGTCGAAATTTGATAATCTTTATGGTTGCCGGGAGTCGCTGGCCGACGGTATTAAGAGAGCGACGGATATCATGATCGCGGGGAAAATGGTTGTTGTTTGCGGTTACGGTGATGTGGGCAAAGGCAGCGCGCAGTCCATGCGCGGATTCGGTGCCCGCGTGGTGGTAACGGAAATTGATCCGATCTGCGCCCTGCAGGCGGCGATGGAAGGTTATGAAGTAAAAACGCTGGAGGAAGTCGCGCCGGTAGCGGACATCTTCGTGACCGCAACCGGCTGCTGCGATGTCATTACCGGCAAGCACATGGAGATGATGAAGGATGAAGCCATTGTCTGTAATATCGGTCATTTCGACAGCGAAATCGATATGCATTACCTGGAAACGAGTAAGGCCTGTCGTAAAGAGACCATCAAACCCCAGGTCGATAAATGGAAGCTGAAATCAGGTCGTTCAATCATTGTCTTGGCAGAAGGACGCCTGGTCAATCTGGGATGTGCAACGGGACATCCGAGCTTTGTCATGAGCAATAGCTTTACGAATCAGACGTTGGCGCAGATTGAACTTGCCTGTCGGAAATATGATGTTGGTGTTTATACGCTGCCCAAGAAACTGGACGAAGAAGTCGCACTGCTTCATCTGGGCAGGCTCGATGCCCGGATTTCGAAACTTACGAAAAAGCAGGCGCAATATCTCGGCGTAGCGGTGGACGGGCCTTTTAAACCCGACTATTACAGATATTAATTCTTACCGAATCGATGCGTCCTCCGGAAACACGGGGGATGCATCGTCTTATTTAATCCCGTACACGCGAGACGAGCGTTAATTCTCCGCAGCTTGCTGCGCAATAATCACGTTCATTTCGTACCTCGACAGCTTTGCGGCGTGGTTGATTCAAGTTCTTATCCGGTAAAACAGGAAAGCGGCGAGACTGCCGAAGAGGATGTTCGACGTCCAGGCTGCAACGATAACAGGCAGGATTCCTGATCTGCCCAGAGACATGCAAAAGGCATGGACAATCCAATAAGAGAACCCGATAAATATTCCAATCGCTACACTCTGCATCACGCCCCCGGCCCTTTCGGAACGGACGGAAAAAGACATGCCGATGAAAACGAGAATCAGGCAGACGAAGGGAAAGGCGATTTTGCCGTACAAATCGACCCTGTATTTTGAAACGTCATATCCTTCGGCCTGTATTTTCTTCACATAGCGCCGTAATTCAAAATAGCCCATTTTTTCCGCGTCTTTCTGGATGATTTTGAAATCGTTCGGCTGCTCCGGGATGGAGATGACTTTTTGTTTGGACCATGCCAGTTGCGGGGCATTTTCGCTATTGAAAGTCGTATCGAGCAGGTTAAAAAAGACCCAGTGATTATTCTTCCATTCCGCACGTTCCGCATCAATCCGCTCTTTCAGCGTAAAATCGGAGTTTAACAAATTGATCGTTATGCCGCGTAAGATATTTTTCTCGACGTCGAATAATTTGAAATTATAAATCGCATTATGGCTGCGGTACCAGATTTCGTTTTGTTTGAAAAACCCGAGTGTCTTTTGTTTTTGCACGTCCACTTTGACAATATATTCCGTTTTCTGGATGGAGGCCGGCGTGACCATTTCTGTGAAGAAAAACAAGAAAACAGAGACAACTGCCGCCACGGCTAAAGCCGGAATGGCGATGCGGTATAGACTTACACCATTAGCCTTCATCGCTGTAATTTCGCTGAATTTCGACAAGAAACTATACGTCAGCAATGTCGACAACAGAATGGCCGCAGGGAGAATCATGGAAATGATGAACGGAATAGAATACAAGAAGTAAGACGCCATTTGAGCGGCAGTCGCTTTATTGCTCATGAACATGCGCGATTTTTCAAAAAAATCAATGATGACATAAAGGGCGATGAACGTGATGCATGTGATGAGGAAAAACCTCAAAAATTCTCTAAGGATATATTTGTCCAGCAGTTTCAATGGGTCACCCTCAAATCTTTACCTTTTTGGGCCAAAAACGGTGGTAGATAATTTGAAAAAGAGAAATTTCTTTATTGGCCATATAAAAAAGATAAATGCCAAGTAGAGCAAAAAACAAATTTGGCGCCCAGACGCCGATGACGGGAGAAAGCCCGCCTGTTTCCACCAGCGCTTCTCCTCCGATACGCAGAAGATAATAAGTCGCGACGATCATGATACCGACTGCAAATCCTCTCGATTTAACCGCGCGATGGCTTGTAATACCCAGGGGCAGAGCCAGGAGCCCGAAGAAAAGACACGACAGAGGGATAGAAAACTTTTTGTGGACTTCGATGGCCAGCTCGCGCACGGCAGCACCGTCCAGCCCGGGTTTCTTCATACGTTCCAGGAGCTCCGTCATGGTCATTTCCGTACTGGACTTATTTTCATCGGTAAATGCCGCCAGGGTTGTCGATAGATCCAGATTAACGTCATAGCTTTTGAAGTCGACTTTCCGGTAATGTTTCAGATCAGAACTCACGGTATGGATCGAGCCGCTTTCCAAACGCAGTTTAACAATCATCAGTTTGGGATCGGCGACCAGATAGGCTTTCTTGGCCAGAATGGTATTTTGTTCCCCCAGGATGCGGCTGTCCGAGATGAGAACCCCTTCCATGTATTCGCCGTCGGCGGGAATTTTGTCAGCGTACAAAAGAAGACCTTTGAAATCCGCATTAAATACTTTTTCTTTAATCCCGATGCTGGCATTTTGCGAGGCCAGTTCAAAGAGGAGTTTCTTGGTCGCAAAGTTGCTCTGAGGCACGAGAAAATATCCGATCACAATGGCGCAAACAAAAGCCAGCAGGGAGGCGATGGCCACGGGATAATAGATCTGAAGCAAACTGACACCCGATGCCTTGAGTGCTGTGATTTCGTTGTCTGCGGAGAATCTGCCCATCGCAATGAGGATGGAAACCAGAAGTGCGATCGGAATGGTAAATAACAAAAAATTGGGCATGATGAGGACGATCAGATGAACGATATCCCAAACACGGATACCTTTGTTGACCATCAGATCCATAATCTGGAGAATCTTTCCCATCAGCAAGACGAAGGTCAGAACAAAGAGGATGAGAAAAAAAGGGAAAGCAATCTCCCGAAATATATAGCGGTTGATAATTTTATTCATATCGTTAATCAATCAATTTTCTAAAAACTATCATGTATCGATGAATTTGCACAAGCAAAACATGAGACCTTCACAAAACAGATTGCTTATGTCTGCTTGTATTGTTTTGTTGACAGTCGAATACATTTTGCCTATATTCCTGTCACATTTTTAATGACTTGCCTGTTGAAGAAGGGATTAACACACTATGAAAGTTGATACCATGCGCCGGATCGATTATTATGTTGGCGTCCCCCTTTGTTTCATCGGCACCGCGCTCGTCAAGCTATCCCGGATGTTCCTGAAAGCTGATCGTAAGGCGGCGCGCAACGTTTTATTTGTTGAACTGTCGGAAATGGGCAGCGCCATTCTAGTAGACCCGGCCATGAGAAAGCTCGCCCGGGAAACGGGCGCAAATCTCCATTTTGCTATTTTCAAAAAAAACAAGCCTAGTCTGGAATTACTGAAAACCGTGCCTGATGAAAACATCTATACGATCCGCGAAAACGGGATGCTTTTTTTTGTTATCGACACGTTGAAATTCTTCCTATGGACGCGAAGAAGAAAGATCGATGCCGTGATCGATCTGGAGCTGTTTTCGCGCTTTACGGCTCTGTTGACGGGGTTTTCCGGGGCTCGGGCAAAAGTCGGTTTCCACGCCTATTATAATGAAGGCCTGTATCGCGGAGGGTTTTTGACCCATAAAGTGGCCTACAATCCCCATATCCACATTGCCGCTAATTTTATTGCTTTGGTCAATGCCCTGAAATCGGAAAAAGAAGAAATTCCGTATTCGAAGACAAAGATTTCCAATGAGGATCTTGTTCTGGCTAAAACTTCCGTATCACGCGCTGAGCAGGAATCCATGATCAAGATCATCGGGGATTGTTTTGCCGGCTTTGATCCGCGAAAGCAAAAAATAATCCTGATCAACCCCAATGCCAGCGAACTGTTGATTCAGAGACGCTGGCCGCCGTCTTATTATGTCCGGCTGATTAAGATGATTCTGGATAAAAGCCCGCAGGCGCTTGTTTTGATAACCGGAGATCCGCGGGAACGCGAAGAGGCCCAGCATCTGAAAGAGCAGGTGGACAACAACCGATGCGTTAATTTTGCGGGGAAAGTCAACTTTGCGCAATTGCCCTCCCTTTACAGCGTCTCAGAATTTATGGTGACGAATGATTCCGGCCCGGGGCACTTTGCTGCGGTAACCGATATGCCGACCTTTGTTATATTCGGTCCGGAAACGCCTGCGCTTTATGGATCTCTGGGCAGGACAACGCCCATTTTCGCGGGGCTTGCCTGTTCCCCGTGCGTCAGTGCGTCCAACCATCGCAAAACAGCCTGTAAAGACAATGTTTGTCTTCAGGTGATCGAACCATCATTCGTATTCGAGACAATCACGTCCAACCTGGAGCGGATCAATGCCCAGAGCTGAAAAGCAGCTATTCATTTTGATCATCGTGCTATTTCTGATTCGCCTGGTGGTGTCACCGTTTTTCGGGCTGGGTGTGGATGAAGCGCACTATGTCCTGTACGCCAAATATCTCGATTGGAGCTATCTGGACCATCCGCCCCTTGTGGGTTGGCTGCATGCGCCGTTTTATTATATTTTCGGGAGGAGTGAATTTTTAGCGCGCCTGCCTGCCGTCTTACTGTTTGCCGCAACGTCCTATTGCTGCTATGTGTTTATCTTCAAGATTACACAATCGACGCGGCTTTCCTTGTATTCCGTTCTGGCCTTGAATTGCTCCTTTATGCTCAATGCCCTGGGCATCATGCTTTTGCCCGATTCGATTCTGCTCACGCTGGTTTTTTTGCTGATCTTTGTCGCCGAAAAAATTGTCCGTGATAAAAGACCGCTGGATTTTGTTTTTCTGGGTCTCATCCTGGGTTTAATGGGACTGGCCAAATATACGGCTATCCTGCTGGTACCGCCTCTGATCGTTTTCTTCCTGATGAAAAAAAGATACGATATTATTTTTTCGCCTTACATGATCTTAGCCGCGGCGATTGCGCTTTTATTGATCGCGCCGGTGATCTACTGGAATGTCACGCATGACTTTATCAGTTTCCGCTACCAGGGTTCTCATGTGTTCGGGTCGCTCGCGTCGAGCTTCGAATATTTTATCGTGTCACTGGCAGCGCAATTCGGTGCCTACAGCCCGTTTTTATTTATTGTCGCCGTTTACGGGTTCTTCAAAGTTCTGCGTGATCCGAATGATTATCTTCGTCTGGCCGTCTTATTTGGAGGCACCATCCTGGTCTTCTTCATGGTTACTTCTGTTTATGAACGGACGCTCCCCCACTGGCCGTCCGTCTTCTACCTCCTGTTTATCCCGGTCGGGACATATCATTTACTCATGTCGCAGAAGAAATGGCAGAAAACATTTTTGTATGTTGCTGTGGGGGCAAGTCTGATCGGGATGCTGCTTGCTTACACGGAACTCGCCGGAAAATTTATCCCCTTTCCCGATTACAAATCTCCGTTTCGCGACATTTATGGATACCCGGAAATGGCGGCCAAGGCGGATGACATCATAAAGCGTGACGCTTCAGCACGATCCAAGGCTGTGGCCGTAACGAACTGGACCATGGGCAGCCGGGTGATGTATTACGATTTGCCGTATGGACATGATGTCTTCGTCATGGATTCCCGTCCGGACCAGTTTGACATCTGGCAAACAAAATCACCTCTGGGATATGACCTGCTTTTTCTCAATACGCGATTTGAAAATATTGATGTTGCCCGTTTTCTCCGTTGCGATCACGTTGATGTTGCCGGAAAAACAGATTTGACGCTCAACGGGTCAAAGGTGAACAGCGTGGAATATGTCTGGTGCCGTAATTATCAGGGAGTGAAAAAGTGAAAAAAAGATGGATCGCACTCCTGATCGTGACAGCGGGCGTTTGTCTGGCGTGGATGGCCTATATTCAGTGGGACATTCCTGTTGCTTATTGCTGCCATGATTTAAGTCGCCCTGTTCTGGATATCGCTGAAATCATAACGAATGCCGGGGATTCAAAATGGTATTTCATCTTGTTTGTGCCGGCATTTTTGATCTTTTGGTTTGTTGTAAAAAACAAAACAGTCTCGATGAAGATATTATTCCTTCTGGTTACAGTCGCGGCGTCCGGCTTGGTCAGCACACTGATCAAGTGGATCGCCGGAAGAAACCGGCCGATTAACCTGTTTGATCACGGAGCATTTGGGTTTAATTTCTTTGAAGTCGGCTACGAATTGAATTCTTTTCCATCCGGTCATGCCGTTACGGTTTTTTCTCTGGCGACGGCTCTGTGCATATTGTTTCCCCGGTTTGGAATTCTGGCGTTTATCCCCGCAATCGCCATTGCTTTGAGCAGAGTGATGATCACGTCTCACTACTTAAGTGATGTGATCGGCGGTGCCGTGGTCGGCACGGTCTGCACGCTGATTGTCAAATATTATTTTGACCGGTTCGGAGTCGGGCTAAAAAGACCGCGATCAGGAGACCCCGAATGAAGAAACGGTACATTCTTTTTTTAATTCCCGTGATTCTCTATATCGCCCTGCTCGGTGTCATGCCGCAGATGGAACCGGATGAGGCCCGCTACAGCCTGATTTCCAGTGCGATGAATGAGACGGGCAATTACATCACACCGCATATCAAGCATACCATTTATCTGGAGAAGCCGCCGCTGGCGTCCTGGATGACGGCAATAGCCTTTAAAATCCTCGGCGAAAACGACTTTTCGGCGCGGCTGTTTGCGGGGCTGTCAGCCTGGGGCTGCATTGTGCTCACTTTTTTCATCGGACGCTATTTTCGTGATGAAAAGACCGGCCTTTATGCTGCTGCCGTCCTCACTATATCGGCTTTCCCTTTTGTTCTGGGACGGATCAACATCCTGGACATGCCGCTGACGCTTTTTCTGTGTCTGGCCATCTGGTTTGGATATCTCTCCGTGGTTGAGAAAGGAAAGCGACACCTGTCCTATCTATTTTACCTGGTTTGCGCCCTGGCTTTCCTGACGAAAGGAATGATCGGCGTCGTCTTTCCCTTTGCGATACTCGTTGTCTGGCTCATCTGGGCCGGACGTTGGCGTCAAATCATTCGCCTGATTTCACCGGTAGGCATCGTGATCTTTCTGGTCATCGTTTGTCCGTGGCTTTACCTCGCGCAAAAAGAGAATCCGGATTTTCTCTGGTTCTTTTTTGTCCGCGAGCACTTTCTTCGCTTTACGACGCAGATGCACGGTAAGGCGGAACCCTTTTACTATTTCATACCGATTATCATCGGCGGCATGCTTCCCTGGGCCGTCTATTTAATTCGGGCCTGGCAGAAGAACTGGAAGTCCTATTTGTTTAAACCAGACCCAAACAGGCTTCTGGCGGTCTGGTTTCTTTTTATCTTTCTTTTTTATACGGTCTCCTCCTCCAAGCTGGCCACCTATATCGCTCCGGTATTTTTGCCCATAGCCCTTTTTGCCGGCAACCTGTTTCGAACCCATGAGGATGGGCTGCCGGATTTATCCGGAAAACGAAGAATGATTTACCGATTTGTTTTAGGGGCTCAGTTATTGATCATCGTGATCGCTCTGGTTCTGCCGCCGATATTGAAGCAATACTCTGATCCCGCCAAGGGACTGGTTGTTATGACATCTGACCGGTGGTGGATCTACATCGTTCCAATGCTTGCCGCCGCCGTTTTGCTGGTTTTCCTGCCTGATCTCATTGCGCGCAGGCTGAGGCGAGGTTGGTTCCCGGCGGTCTATCTGCTTTGCTGTTTGCTCCTGGGTGGCATGATTTTTCCGCTCAATGATTTTCTTTCTCCCTATCGAAGTGCGCTCATTGCCAGAGATCCGATCGCCCGGCTGGTTCCTCAAGGACAGCTCCTATACCAGTACCGTGTCAATTTTTACGGGATCGATTTTTATAACAGGATGCGTACGCCGATCGTTGAAGATTTCGGTGAGTTGGCAGACGGTATCGCCAAAATGCCTTCCGAAGAAAGAAAAAGATACTTCTTGTCGGTCGATGAATTTTTCGGGAAGATTGACCAGGGAAACGAGATTTACTGCATCACGCAGCATCTGGATAAACTAAAGCAATTGCGGTTACGGTACTCCCATGTTGACATACTTTGGGACAATAAAGCTTTTTACCTGTTGCGAATCGAAAAATGAGTGAGGGACTGAATGGCGATGAAAGTGAGAGAAGATTTCCTGCCCTTTAGCCGGCCGTCGATCGGTGAGGCCGAGATCAACAGGGTAGTGGCGTGTCTGAAATCGGGATGGATTACCACCGGCGCCCTGTGCAAGGAGTTTGAGGATAAATTCTGCGAACTGACCGGCTCGAAAAAGGCTGTCACCTTGAACTCCGCTACGGCCGGCATGCATCTGGTGCTGACGGCTCTGAACCTGCAGCCTGGTGACGAAGTACTTACTCCTTCCATGACATTTGCCTCCACGATCAACATGATCGCCTTACGGGGTGCGAAGCCCGTATTTGTCGACATTGATTATGATACACTCAACATGAACTGCGATTTGCTCGAAAGGAAGATATCGCCCAAAACAAAGGCGATCATTCCGGTTCACTTTGCCGGGGCGCCCGTGGATATGGATAAAATCGACGAGCTGGCGCGCAAATACCACCTGACGGTTATCGAAGATGCCGCACATGCGGTCGGTACTTATTATAAAGGAATCCATGCCGGCGGCTTTGGACATCCCGCCATCTTTTCGTTTCATCCGATAAAGAATATCACAACGGGTGAGGGCGGGCTGATCACGCTTAATGACACCCGGTTCGAAAAGAAATTGCGTCTGCTGAGATTTCATGGGATAGAAAGAGATGCTTGGAAAAGGTATGGAAAAGGAGGAAATCCCTCCTATGATATTATGGAACCGGGCTATAAATATAATATGCCGGATATGCTTGCGGCACTAGGTTTGGCTCAACTGGAGCGCTGGCAGATATTGAATGCGCGCCGCCAGGTGCTGGCCAAACTGTACCTTGATGGCTTAGAGGGCATCGCAGAGCTCGATTTGCCGCAAGTGCCGGCGTATGATCATGTTCACGCCTGGCATTTGTTTATCGTCAAAATTAAGCACTGTCCCCGGGATGAATTTATGCAAAAACTGGCTGAATATAATATCGGTTATGGATTGCATTTTCCGCCGGCCCATACTTTATCGTATGTCAAGAGAGCATATAATGGAGACGACATGCTTCTTCCGGAAACCGACCGGGCGGCAGACAGAATAATATCCCTGCCGCTGTTTCCTGATATGACGGAAGACGACGTACACTATGTTTGCGCTGCAATAAAGGAGATTTTGAAAAATGGCTAAGGTGCAAATCTCGGTGGTCATACCGGTCTATAATGAAGAAGCGAATCTGGCCGCCCTCATGAAGAGACTGCTTCCGGTTATGCAGGAGACGGGGAAAAGGTTCGAGGTCATTCTGATTGACGACGGCAGTAAGGACAACTCCCTGACGCTGCTCAAGGAATTCACATCAAATCCTCTTGTAAGGGTTGTCGAACTGACCAGGAATTACGGCCAACACTCAGCCATCATGGCCGGATTCTCAGTTGTCGAGGGCGACATCGTGATTACGATGGATGCGGATTTACAAAATCCCCCGGAAGAAATACCGAACTTGGTTCGGGTGATGGAGGAGGGAAGCTACGATGTCGTCGGCACGATCCGCAAAGGCCGCAAGGATTCTTTCCTGCGCATCTGGCCGTCTAAAATCATTAACATGGTGGCGCGAAAGATTACAGGTGTCAGTATGCGCGACTGGGGCTGCATGCTGCGAGCTTATCGTCGGCCGGTGGTTGAACGGATGATTGCCTGTCACGAACGGGCAACATTCATTCCCGCATTGGCGACTGTATTTGCCAAGCGTGTCACGGAAATTGAAGTCGCTCATGAGGAACGGTTCGGCGGCAAGTCGAACTACCCTCTAAGAAAGCTCATTAACCTTCAGTTCGATCTGGTGGCGTCTTTTTCGGATCTGCCCATGAAGCTGATCATGTACGGAGGCGTTTTAATGTCCGTCATGGGGGTATGCTTCGGCGCATTTCTGGCCATTGCCCGTTTGATGTATGGTGTGCGCTGGGCTGCAGAAGGCATTTTTACGCTATTTGCGATTTTGTTTGTTTTTGTCGGATTGCAGTTTTTTGCCTTAGGGGTTATCGGCGAATACATCGGCCGCATTTATCGGGAAGTCCGTAAACGACCCGAATATGTTATCGAACAAATCCATGGTCGAAAAGAGGACGGCGATACACTTTGAGAACGGTTGTTTTAGCCTACCATAATATGGGGATCGCAGGGCTCAATGCCCTTTTTCAGCAGGGGTTCGATATCACCGCAGTCTTCACTCACGAAGATGATCCTGGCGAAAACTGCTGGTTTGGTTCCGTGAAGGACTGGGCATTGCTGCATGATATTCCCTGTTACATGCCCGCAAATATCAATGCCCAGGAGTGGATTGATAAGATATCGAGCTTAAAGCCGGATGTCCTTTTCTCTTTTTATTACCGGAATATGGTCTCAACAAAGATTCTGGAAATTCCCAGGCTCGCTGCTTTGAATCTGCATGGATCGATGCTGCCGGCTTATCGAGGACGGTGTCCGGTAAACTGGGTATTGGTAAAGGGTGAAAACAGGACCGGCGTGACCCTCCATTTTATGGTAGAAAAACCCGATGCCGGCGATATTGTCGGCCAGCGTGCAGTGCGGATCGGTTCCGATGACACGGCCAGGACATTGTATGAGAAATTGTGTATGGCAGCAGGAGATCTGTTGAACGATCTCCTGCCGGTTATCAAAACCGGTCAAATTCCCCGCACAAAACAGGATTTGGCCAAAGGCAGTTATTACGGAGGCAGACGTCCGGAAGACGGCCGTATCGACTGGTCGTTATCGGCTCACGAGATTTACAACCTGATCCGCGCCGTGACGGACCCTTATCCGGGGGCTTTTTCTATCACGGAAAATGGCGAAAAGATCATCGTCTGGTGGGGAAAGCCCGAAAAGCTGAACATAAAAAAAGAACCGGGCGGCGTCGTAACGTTCGGGCAAGATGTACTTGTGGAAACAGGTAATCATGCTATACAGCTTCTGGATATAGAGGTGCAGGGAAAAAGAATGAGGGGTTTGCAGATCAGTGAATATTTTAGGACAGGAAAGGTGACGAAACTCAAATGAAAATACTGATACTGGGTGTAAACGGTTTTATCGGACATCATCTGGTCAATAGAATACTGGCGGAGAAGCCCGATTGGCAGGTATTCGGAATGGATTTGGGAACCGAGCGCATCGGCGCTGCATTGAATAATCCTCAATTCAACTTCCTCGAGGGTGATATTTCGATCAATAAGGAATGGATTGAATATCATATTAAAAAATGCGACGTGATTATGCCGCTCGTGGCGATCGCCACTCCGAAAGCGTATGTGGAAGATCCTATCGGCGTTTACAATCTCGATTTTGAAATGAATATTCAGATCGTCAAACAATGCGTGAAGTACCATAAGCGCGTTGTCTTTCCTTCCACCTCGGAAGTCTATGGGGCTTGCACCGATCCGGAGTTCAAAGAAGATGAAAGTTACTTGGTCGTCGGGCCCATAAGCAAAGAACGCTGGATATACTCCTGCTGTAAGCAATTGTTGGATCGCGTCATTTACGGATATGGGACGAGGGGACATCTTGAGTTTACGCTGTTCAGACCTTTCAACTGGATTGGACCGAGACTGGACTCTCTCGACACGGCCAAGGAGGGAAGCTCCAGAGTGGTCACGCAATTCATTGCCGAGTTGCTTCTAAAACGCCCGATTAACCTGGTAGATGGCGGCCGGCAGAAGCGTTGTTTTACGTATGTAGACGACGGCATTGCCGCGCTTATGAAAATTCTGGAAAATAAGAATGACGTCTGCAAGAATCAGATTATCAATATCGGAAATCCGCGAAATGAGTGTTCCGTAAAGGAACTTGCCGACATCCTGAAAAACTTATTTAAAGCCCATCCTGATCATAAGAATGATTCGTCCTTTTCAAGTATCATTGAAGTGCCGGCAGATACTTTTTACGGCAAAGGCTATCAGGATATTTATACGCGCAAACCAAGTATTGAGAAGGCGCGAAGCCTTCTTGACTGGGAGCCGAAGATCGACTTGATCGAATCCATGCGGCTCACGATTAACTCATTTTTAGAAGAAAATAAAACGGTAGCCTTATAAAGGTTTTCTGTCAAAAAGCGATATGGGAATGCTAGGTTTAAAAATTGACGTCGATACGTATTGGGGGATGAAAAACGGCGTTCCTCGTCTTTTGCAGACATTAAAAGACTTCCAGGTCAAGGGCACTTTTTTTCTGAGCGTCGGTCCGGATAACTCCGGACGGGCCGTCCTGCAGCTCATCAAGAATCCGCTATTTCTCAAGAAGATGATGAGGACCAAGGCGGCAAGTCTTTATGGCTGGAAAACTGCTCTCTATGGGACTCTTTTGCCGGCGCCGATGATCGCCTTATCTTCTCCCGAGATAATTCACCGGATCATGAATGACGGCCATGAAGTTCAATTCCACGCCTGGGATCACCGCAGATGGCAAGATGATTTGCCGAACAAATCTGCAGAATGGATAGAACAATGGTTCGAAGCCGGAATAGAAGGTTTCGAAAAGCTGACCGGCAGGAAACCAACGGCTTTTGGTGCGCCATCCTGGCTGATCGATGATCGTGTTTTGAAGATTATTCCAAAATATCATTTTGAGTATCTCAGTTGCACACGGGCAAAAGCTCCCTTCATCCATCAGGGAGCCAATATTCCTGATTTGCCCTCGGATCTGCCTTGTTTCGAGGAACTTGATCCGGACGAAGGTGAATCGGCTATTCTCAGCATCATCAAAAAGGGAGGCAGACATATTCTTCCCGTTCATGCCGAAGTTGAAGGAGGGATGTTTGAAGAGAGATTCAGAAGACTCTTGAAACAGGTTATAATGCGGGGAGTAAAAGTTACCGCTCTGGAAGAAATGAGATCTGACCTGGACATAAATCTTCTGCCCGTCAGAAAGTACAAGATGGAATTGCTTGCCGGCAGGCATTCTCCCTGCGCAGTCTAGATCTTTGTGACACGAATCACAAAAATATTCAAAATTATTAAAGATTAATACTATGGTGACGATATAAGTCTCAACGACTTATCCTTGACTTTGATTTTTCGGTGTGCTAGCTAACCAACCTTGTATGGCCTGATACTTGTTTTGTAGTTCTGATTTCTAGGGGGAAGATGTCGGATAACTTCTTTACGCTCATGATTATACCTCGTAGAAAGAGCACGGTTACCAAGATTTCTCTTTCCAGTAATGTCGTCCGCGGCCTTTTTATCGGTTCAATTCTGGCCGTCCTTTTGACCCTGTACGTCATTTACGATTACGCCAGTATTAAAAGAGACCGGGTTGAACTCTCACGGCTCAGGCAGCAGACGGCCGAGCAATCAAAAGAGATTGTTGATTTAGCTTTAAAGGTGGACGAATTTGCCGATCGAATGGAAGAATTTAAGCAATTCGATAAAAAATTAAGGATCTTGGCAACAAATCAAGTCGGTCGCGATAAGAAAATCCCCTTGGGCATCGGTGGGTCAAACAACGAGCAGGTTCGACTGAAAGAGTTGATTGACCGGGATCAAGAAAAACTTATTTCCGGAATGCGCAAGAGTATTGGTCAATTGAATGATGATGCCAATGAAAGAGAAACAAGTTTCAACGAATTATTAAAATTTCTTCGCGAGCAAAAATCACTCCTGGCGGCCACGCCTTCGATCTGGCCGGTAAGAGGATGGGTGACATCTGAGTTCGGATCGCGAGAAGATCCTTTCGCTTCCGGAGTTGAGTTCCACAAAGGCCTCGATATCGCAACAAGAATGGGAAAAGAGGTCATAGCCGCTGCAGATGGGCTTGTTGTTGAGGCGGCACATCGTTCTGATGATGGAAATATCGTCAGGATTGATCATGGATATGGTGTTTGGACGAGCTACGCTCATTTATCGAAATCAGCAGTTAAACAGGGAGTGCGTGTCAAAAGAGGAGACGTGATTGGTTACGTTGGCGATACTGGTCGAAGTACAGGTACGCATCTTCATTATGCTGTCTTTGTGAATAAAATTCCGGTCAACCCAAGAAAATACTTGAAATAATCATTCGATCTGCATTAATATTACAAACTTCAGTCCAGGGCGGGTATTTGAAGTGTTGGAATATTTTAATAAAATATTCCCCCTAAGAGATTGGGGTTTTTACTGACTTGTAAAATGTGTTAAAATTTACCGGTTAAGATACCGGCTTTTTTGTAAAGGGTGCTAAATGCTGGATACAATCCTGAAAAAGATAATCGGAACGAAAAATGACAGAGAATTGAAAAGATTATCGCTGTTGTTGGATGAAGTTAATCATTTTGAAACAACCCTGATGTCGTTAAGTGACGCTGATTTGCAAGCCAAGACGCCGTATTTTAAGGACAAAATAAAAAATGGCTTAACGCTCGATGATATCCTGACGGAAGCCTTCGCAGTTGCCAGAGAAGCATCACGCCGGACGCTCATGATGCGTCCTTTTGACGTGCAGGTCATTGGCGGGATCGTCTTGCATGAAGGCAAAATTGCTGAAATGAAAACCGGCGAAGGCAAAACACTCGCCGCTACCATGCCTTTATACCTAAATGCCCTTGAGGGTAAAGGATGCCATGTTGTAACGGTCAATGATTATCTGGCTCATCGCGACGCCGATTGGATGAGCCCCATTTATCGTTTTCTGGGATTGACGGTTGGAGTCATTATCCACGGTATGGATGACAGCGAGCGTCGTGAGGCTTATGGCGCGGATATTACTTACGGCACGAATAACGAATTCGGTTTTGACTATCTGCGCGATAATATGAAATTCAGTCTCGAAGAATACGTTCAGAGGGAATTCAATTATGCCATCGTTGATGAAGTCGACAGTATTCTGATTGATGAAGCCCGTACCCCTCTCATCATCTCCGGTGCTTCAGAAGAATCGACTGACAAATATTATAAAATCAATCAGATTATTCCGCGTCTAAAGAAAGACGTTGACTATACGATTGAAGAGAAAAGCAAGACAGTCGTCCTGACGGAAGAAGGCGTTGCCAATGTTGAAAAATATTTAAATGTCCAGAACCTGTATGAACCCAAAAATATTGAAATCGTTCATCATGTGAATCAGGCCTTACGCGCTCATACGTTATTCAGGCGTGACGTGGATTATCTGGTCAAAGATGGTGAAGTCATCATCGTTGATGAATTTACCGGACGGGTCATGCCGGGCAGGCGATACAGCGACGGACTGCATCAGGCGCTGGAGGCAAAGGAAAAAGTCAAAATCGAAAAAGAGAATCAGACCCTGGCGTCCATTACATTTCAAAATTATTTCAGGATGTACAAAAAGCTGGCCGGAATGACAGGGACCGCTGATACGGAAGCAGCGGAATTCAAGAAAATTTATAACCTTGATGTTTTGGTTATACCCACGAATATGCCGATGATCCGCCAGGATCATAATGATCTGATTTATAAGACGGAACAGGAAAAGATTAAAGCTGTCATCGAAGAGGTAAAAGCTTTAAACAAAGCTAAGCGTCCCGTACTGATCGGTACCATTTCCATAGAGAAGTCGGAACTATTGAGTAAATATCTTACGCGTGCCGGGGTGAAGCACCACGTTCTGAACGCGAAGAATCACGAGAGAGAAGCGGAAATCGTTGCGCAGGCGGGGCAGCCCGGCCAGGTTACTATTTCTACGAACATGGCAGGCCGTGGTACGGATATCAAGCTTGGCGAAAACGTAGCGGAGGTCGGCGGACTGCATATTTTAGGTACGGAGAGGCATGAAAGCCGCCGCATTGACAATCAGCTGAGAGGAAGAGCCGGCCGACAGGGAGATAACGGTTCGTCGCGTTTTTACCTTTCCCTGGAAGACGACCTGCTCAGGGTATTTGGAGCCGAACGAATATCATCCGTTATGGATACCGTTGGTATCGAAGAAGGTCAACCCATCGAACATAAGTACATTTCGCGGGCGATTGAAAACGCCCAAAAGAGAGTGGAAGGTCAGAACTTCGATATCCGAAAACATCTGCTCGATTATGACGATGTCATGAATAATCAGAGAAAAGTCATCTATGAGCAGCGCAAAAAAGTATTACGTGGACAAGACTTATGGTCTGATATTGAAGAGATGGTTGAAGAAATTATCGGCGAGTTGTTGCTGGAATTTGCCGGCGACAAAAACCATCCTCAGGATTGGGATCTCAAGTCTCTCGATGAGGCTTTATTCAAGCAGTTCAATTTACGGTTAAATATCAGTAATGAAAAAGAAATAGACTCTGTCGACGCCATCCGGACTTATATCCTGGAGAAAGTTCTCACGTATCTGCGTGATAAAGAAAAAGAATTCGGCGCGGAACTGATGACTTATCTGATGAAAGTCATTATGTTACAGGCCATTGATACCCATTGGAAAGAACATTTGCTTTCCATGGATCATTTGAGGGAAGGTATTGGTCTGCGCGGCTATGGTCAGAAGGATCCTGTCAGAGAGTACCAGCGCGAAGGGTATTCGATGTTTATGGAAATGATCGGCCACATCAAAATGGATACACTGGAAAAACTTTGCTTGGTCAGAATCCAAAAAGAGGAAGAAGTCGAAGAAATAAGGCAAAAGCAAAAACAGGATTACGTCCTGAGTCGCGGTGAAGATACCCCGGCTAATCAGACCATCAAGCGCGAGAGCGTAAAGGTTGGCCGTAATGATCCTTGTCCTTGCGGCAGTGGTAAGAAATATAAAAAGTGTTGCGGTGCATAGGCCTTAAGAGGGGTGGCGGTAATGGTGAAATCCGTAAGTAAAATTAGTGTTCCCGGTTTCTTAGCCAGCGGCGTATCTGTTGGCATCAAGGGTGGCGATGAGAAGGATCTCGGACTGATCTATTCCACGGTTCCCGCAAAAGTGGCCGCGCTGTTTACAAAAAATACATTCAGAGCTGCACCGGTTTTAATTGATGCCGAGAGAATCAAAAGGGGAATAGCGCAGGCCATTATCACGAACAGCGGTTGTGCCAATGCTGCAACGGGAAAAGAAGGCATGCAGGATGCACTCGCCGTTTCGGGGGCGGCAGCCAGGCAATTAAAAATACCGGAGGAGCACCTTCTGGTGTGTTCGACGGGTGTGATTGGCAAAAGACTTCCGGTAAAAAAAATTGAAACCGGTATCGGGAAGCTCGTCAAAGGACTCAATGAATTTGGAATCGAAGACGCCGAAGCGGCGATGATGACAACGGATAAATATCCTAAGATCGCCGTTCGTAAAGGGATTGTTGGTGCAAAGGATATAACGATTTGCGGGATTGCCAAAGGCGCCGGAATGATCGAGCCGAATATGGCAACCTTGCTGACCTATGTGATGACTGATGCTTTGATCGATGCCAAAGCACTGAACACCGTATTTCATCAGGTGATCGATTCCACATTCAACTCGATCAGCGTAGATGGTTGCATGAGCACCAATGACACGGCAATCGTTCTGGCCAATGGTCTTGCAGGAAACAATCCCCTGGAGAGGGCGCAGGCAAGGCTTCAGAGGTTTCGTGAGATGCTGACGGATGTTTTGTCGGAATTAGCTCAAGCGGTGGTGAAAGACGGTGAAGGTGCAACAAAGTTTATAACCATTGTCGTCGATGGTGCGAAATCGAAATCTGATGCCAGGCGAGTGGCTTATTCGGTCGCCAATTCCAATCTGGTCAAGACCGCTTTTTTCGGAGAAGACCCCAATTGGGGCAGAATTATTGCCGCAGTCGGTTCTTCGGGGATTCCGCTGGAGAGGGAACGAATCAGTCTATCTATTGGAAGTACGATGGTATATGCTCAGGATACCCCTGCCAACATTCCTCTCGCCAAGTTGAAGGAAATATTTCACGACAAGAAAATTGAGATCCGCATTGGTCTGGGAGGTGGTGATAAATCCTACTCGGTTTATACATCGGATCTTTCTTACGAATATGTAAAAATCAACGCAGATTATTCAACCTGAGGATGAGAAAATATATTAATTTTATTGCCAAAAAAGTTATTTAGGCTTGAACAATTCAAGTATTTGTGGTAATTGCCGCACAAAATTTCACACATCCCTCGATTGATGGCAGGTTGCTTAGAAATTAAGTTTGCCATGCAAAATGACGGGGATGGCGGAAAAAACAAAGGAGAAAAATTATGTCAGCTATTTCGATGAAACTGTTACTCGAAGCCGGTGTCCATTTCGGGCATCAAACCAACAAGTGGAACCCCAAGATGAAACCCTATATCTTCGGGGCGCGCAACAACATCTACATTATTGATTTACAGCAAACCGTCGGTATGTTCCAGTCCGCGTATAACTTCGTAACGGACACGGTCGGTCAGGGGAAAGAGATTCTTTTTGTGGGAACAAAGAAACAATCGCAGGAAGCGATTCGCGAAGAAGCGTCACGATGCGGCATGCCTTTTGTCAATCAGCGTTGGTTAGGGGGTATGTTAACCAATTTTATCACCGTTAAAAAGAGCGTGGATCGCTTAAACAATTTGAACAAAATGTTCGGTGATGATTCGATTAAGGCCTTTCCCAAGAAAGAAATTACCAAGCTTCAAAAAGAAATGGATAAGCTGGAAAATGTCCTGGGCGGCATTAAGAATATGAAATCACTTCCGGCAGCCGTTTTTATCGTTGATCCCAATCGTGAGCACATTACCGTCCAGGAAGCTAAAAAATTAAAAATCCCCCTGGTCGCTATTGTCGATACGAACTGCGATCCAACGGATATCGATTATATTATTCCCGGTAATGATGATGCTATCCGGGCGATCAAACTGTTCGCTTCGAAATTTGCCGATGCCGTCATGGAAGGCAAGAAACGATTTGAAGAAAAGCTGGCCGCCGAATCCAATAAAGAAACGGGTTCCGCTGCGACTGAAAATAAGGATGCTGAAGCGGACGTACCTGAAAGCGTCGGGATGGAAAGCGGCTCCGCGGTTAGCGTAGAAAAATGATGGACGCGTATAGAACGCGGAGAAATAAAGATACTCAAGGAATTGAATTTAGGAGGACAGGAAATTGGAAATCACTTCAACGATGGTAAAGGAATTGAGAACAAAGACCGGCGCAGGCATGATGGATTGTAAAGAAGCGCTTGCGGCTGTTAATGGTGACTTTGAAAATGCGATAGATTTTTTAAGAAAAAAGGGGCTGTCCGCAGCAACCAAACGATCATCCAAAGCGGCCAAAGATGGAACCGTTGCTTCGTATATACATATGGGGGGCAGAATCGGCGTCATGGTGGAAATCAACTGTGAGACGGATTTTGTGGCTAAGACTGAAGATTTCCAGACCATGGCCAGGGACATCGCCATGCACGTTGCGGCATCGAATCCGCTTTACGTACGCCCTGAAGAAATCAACGAGGATGTTCTCAATCGGGAAAAAGAAATTTACCGCAGCCAGTTACGTGAAGAAAAAAAGCCGGAGAAGATCTGGGATAAGATTATTGAAGGGAAACTCAAAAAATATTACGAAGACGTTTGTTTGATTGAACAGAAGTTTGTCAAAAACCAGGATATCACTGTCGGAACCCTGATCAACAACATGATTGCTAAAACCGGCGAAAACATCGTGATTCGCCGTTTTGCCCGCTTCCAGCTGGGTGAGGAAACAAAGCAATAATGAGCGATAAGACGAAAGTCGCCTATAAAAGAGTCCTCCTGAAGCTCAGCGGAGAAGCACTTCTCGGAAAGCAGTCCGGAGGCGTCGATCCCGCTGTTGCGAACTACATCGCTGAAGAAATAAAGTCTCTGTCTGACCTTAAAATTCAGATCGGCATTGTTATCGGGGGAGGGAACATTTTCCGCGGCATCGAAGCCAGTGCTAAAGGGATGGACAGAACAACCGCTGATTACATGGGTATGCTGGCAACGGTCATCAACAGTCTTGCTCTGCAGAGTGCTCTGGAAATGCGCGGTCTGCCGACGCGCGTTCAGTCGTCGATCGAAATGAGAGAGATCGCTGAGCCTTTTATTCAGCGCAGGGCCGTTCGGCATTTGGAAAAAGGAAGAATTGTCATATTCGCCGGTGGAACAGGAAATCCTTATTTTTCCACGGATACGGCAGCATCCTTGAGAGCGATGGAAATCCGTGCGGATGTTATTATGAAGGCGACGAAAGTAGACGGGGTCTACAATGTGGACCCGATAAAAAATAAGTCCGCTGTCATGTTTAAAAAAATAAGTTATATCGACGTCTTGACGAGAAATCTTAAAGTAATGGATTCGACCGCTATTACTCTTTGCAGAGACAACTCTTTGCCCATCATTGTATTTAATTTGCAGAAGAAGGGGAACATTCGGGCGGCTATTTGTGGTAAAAAAATTGGAACTTACGTAGGAGAATGATCATGAAAGAGCAGATTTTTCAGAAATTCAAGGAAGAGATGGAAAGAACAATATCTTCTCTGGAGAAATCATTCAGCAGAGTAAGAACCGGTCGGGCGTCTGTCTCACTGCTGGATGGGATTAAGGTGGATTATTACGGAACGCCGACCCCGATTGCCCAGGTGGCAACACTTTCCGTTCCGGAAAGTCGTCTCATCGTGATTGCACCCTGGGATGCAACAGCGATCGGCGCAATTGAAAAAGCCATTCAAAAGTCCGATCTGGGACTGATGCCCTCTTCCGACGGCAAGGTCATTCGCCTCTCTATTCCGCAATTAACGGAAGAGAGACGTAAGGAACTCGTGAAAGTCGTCAAGAAGATGGCTGAAGAAGGTAAAGTAAAGTTGCGTAATGAGCGCCGTGATGCCAATGAGTCACTAAAGGAATTGAAAAAGAACAATAAAATGTCCGAGGACGAGCTACACGCTGCGCAAGAAGAAGTTCAAAAGTTGATCGATCGCTATATCGAAAAGACAGAAAAGATTTTGACGGTCAAAGAAAAAGAAATCATGGAGATTTAAATTCGGCTGCAGAAAGATAACTCAATGGGGAGTCAAAAGCTCCCCATTTGTTTTTGGGAATCGGTAGAGCAAGATGTCAAAGATTGATCAAAATAACCTGCCTCGGCATATTGCCATTATCATGGATGGCAACGGAAGGTGGGCGAAACAGCATGCCATGGGACGAATCCGAGGACATAAAAAAGGGGCTCAAGCCGTTAAGACTACTGTGACCGCCTGTCGGGAAATGGGGATTCAGTACCTGACTCTTTTTGCTTTCTCTTCGGAGAACTGGGGCAGGCCAAGCGATGAAATCGATGCGCTGATGTCTTTACTGGAGGAGTACCTGGACGGCGAAGCGCCGACCCTTCAAAAGCAGGAAATCAAGCTCTCGACCATCGGTGAAATCGACCGGCTTTACAAACCGGTAAAGGAAAAGCTTCTGGATGTGAAGAAACTTACAGAAAAGAACGCCAAGATGGTATTGAATCTCGCCTTAAGCTATGGCAGCCGTGATGAGATTGTTTTTGCTTTGAAGCGGATGATTGCCGATACTCGGGAAGGAAGACTCAGGTTCGATGATATCGATCAGGATACGGTTGGCCGATATTTATTCACGGGAGACATGCCCGATCCCGATCTGCTGATCCGTACCAGCGGAGAATATCGCATCAGCAATTTTCTTCTCTGGCAGTTGGCCTATACAGAATTATATTTTACCGATGTTCTATGGCCCGATTTCACAAAGAGTGACTTGCTGAAAGCTATAGTCGCTTATCAGAGCCGGGAACGGCGGTACGGATTGACTGGTGAGCAAATCAGGAGCAAATAGTTTTTTATACAAAAGGTGAATCATCGTGATAAAGAACTCGAATCTGCAAAGATGGCTGACCGGCCTTGTTTTAGCTGCAGCAATACTCTTGATAATCTTGTTTGGCTCACTTGAACTTGTGGCGGTCATCATTACACTGGCTGCCGGCGTGGGTACCTGGGAATACACGAGTATTGTTTTTGGGCGGGGGTTCCTAAAGGAAAAAATTGAGAGTCTGGTCTTCGCAATCCTTATTCCATGCGTCGCACTTTTTGGCAGCGCGCAAGAATTGATAGCACTTCTGTCGTTTGCGGTCATCGTCATTTTCATTGTTTTTCTCTGGCGAGTCAATGAAACCAACTTTGATATATCCCGGGTAGCCAAAGTCATTTTTGGTTTAGTTTATATTCCTTTGCTGACCTCACACTTCATTTTTTTGCGGAAACTGGACAACGGTGTTTATTGGATTTTGATCGTGCTGGTCATCGGGATCGTCGGCGATACCGTGGCAATGTACGTTGGGAAGACTTTGGGCAAAAGAAAGCTCATTGCGCTGGTCAGTCCGGGTAAAACTGTGGAAGGAACAATCGGTCTCATAGTGGGCGCCACCATTGCCGCCTGTCTGTTCGGGTATTTCCTGATTCCCGGGGTATCTATTGTTCACTTTGTGGTTATTGGTTTTGTGGGCAGTATCATCGGTCAGTTGGGCGACCTTTGCGAATCCGCGATCAAGCGAAATTATGGCAAGAAAGATGCCGGTGCTCTTTTACCGGGGCACGGAGGATTGATGGATCGTTTGGACAGTCTGATATTTTTGGCTCCTTTTGTCTACTATTATCGAATCCTTGTAATTGGATGATGAAGAAAATAACCCTTTTAGGATCAACGGGTTCTATCGGTGTCAGTGCCCTCAGCGTCATTGATAAGAATCCTGAAAAATTTAAAGTCGTGGCTCTGGCGGCTGGCCGCAATGTCCGGCTCTTGGCCCGGCAAATCTTAAAATTTCGGCCGAAGCTTGTGTCTGTGCAATCCAGGCAGGATGCAGAGCGGCTCCGCCAAATTTTGGAACCCGGGAAGGACGTTCATATCGTTTATGATGAAAAGGGTGCTGAGGAGGTTGCCTCCTATGCGGCATCCGACATCGTTCTTTCAGCCATTTCCGGTGCTGCAGGGTTGAAACCGACGCTGGCGGCGATTGAGGCGCGCAAGGACATTGCCCTGGCAAATAAGGAGACAATGGTCATCGCCGGTCATGTCGTAACGAAGAAAGCGCGGGAGAAAGGGGTTAAGATTCTTCCTGTAGACAGTGAGCATAGCGCGATATTTCAGTGTTTGACGGGGCAGAGGCCGGCCAATTTGAAACGGATCATTCTTACGGCGTCGGGCGGTCCTTTCTATAATTTGTCGCGGGATGATTTGAAGAAAGTGACGTTGCGGCAGGCACTCAAGCACCCGCGTTGGAAAATGGGTCGGAAGATCACGATTGACTCGGCTTCCCTGATGAACAAGGGATTGGAAGTGATTGAGGCGAAATGGTTATTCAATCTGGACATCGCCCGAATCGATGTATTGATCCATCCACAGAGTATCGTTCATTCGCTGATTGAACTCATCGATGGGTCCGTCTTGGCGCAACTGGGCATTGCCGACATGAAAATCCCGATTGCATATGCTTTTGCGTATCCGGATCGGCTGGCGAATGATCTGCCGTCATTGAATCTAGCTAAAACCGGCCCGCTGGACTTTAATCAGCCGGACATGAAGAAATTTCCCTGTCTCAGGCTGGCTTATGAAGCGGGACGCTCGGGCGGGACGGCCACGGTGGCGTTAAATGCTGCGAATGAAGCGGCTGTCGCTGCATTTATCGAAAATAAGATTTGCTTTAATGATCTTCCGAAAGTAATAGAAAAAATATTGGATCATCACCAAATCATGAATGATCCATCCCTGGAAGACATTCTGGGTACTGACCGTGAAGTCAGAATACGGACACAGAGCGTTATTAAAAAGTTGAAGAAAGGATGACAGTTTGGTTACCTTAATTTCTTTTATTGTTTTGCTGGGTATTCTGATTTTTGCTCATGAACTCGGTCATTTTCTTGCCGCACGTTTGGGCGGAGTCGGGGTATTAAAATTCTCGCTGGGATTTGGTCCCAAAATTATCGGTAAAAAGATAGGCGAAACGGAGTACGTTCTTTCCTGGATACCCCTCGGGGGATTTGTAAAACTGTTGGGTGAATCAGGTACTGAGGAATTGCCGCCGGAAGACGAAAAAAGGTCTTTCTTTAAGCAGCCGACCTGGAAGCGACTTCTTATCGTGCTGGCCGGACCTATCTTCAACTTTCTTCTCGCCATCGTCATTTTCTTTATCGTTTATATGTACGGACTGCCCAATCTTATTCCTGTCATCGGAGACATGACACCTGATTCGGCGGCTCGAGCAGCAGGATTAGTATCGGGAGATAAGATCATTTCCATCAATGATAAGGAAACAACTTATTGGGATCAAATAAAGCCGATCATCAAGGAATCCAAGGGTAGTGAAGTTAAAGTGCGTATTTTGCGCGGTCAGGAAGAAAAAGTCTTTACGGTGAAACCGAGACTGTCCAAATCAAAAAATATCTTCGGCGAAGAGGAATCAACTTACCTCATCGGCGTTTCGCCTGCGGGTAAGGTAGTTATTGAAAGAAAGAACCCTCTGACTGCCATGATTTCTTCCGTCGACAAGACGTGGGAAATAAGCAAATTAACGCTTATTTCTGTTGTGAAAATGATTGAAGGCGTCATCTCGCCCCGAACCCTCGGCGGGCCGATCTTCATCGCACAGGTGGCGGGCGATCAAGTCAAGGAAGGGATCATCCCGTTCATCCTTTTCATGGCTATTCTCTCCATTAATTTAGGAGTTATCAATTTGTTTCCCATCCCCGTTCTGGATGGAGGCCATATATTCTTTTACCTTATCGAAATGGTAACCCGAAAGGAAATTCCTCTCAAGATTAAGGAAATATCCCAACAGATCGGTTTTGTTGTTTTACTGATGCTGATGCTTTTTGTTATCATGATCGACATTGAGCGGCTCAATATCAAACCGATCAATGACGTTTTGAAATTCTTTAAATAATATGTTGATTCTAGCTTTTGATACGTCTTCCAAAACAGCCGCAGTTTCCGTGTTGCGGGATCAGACCGTTTTATATGATACGACAATCAATAAGGGTTTAAATCATTCCGAAGTATTGCTTCCAGTCGTGGATGAGGCGTGCCGCCTCTTGAATGTCAAAATGGCGGAAATTGATTTATTTGCCTGCACGCTGGGTCCCGGATCTTTCACCGGATTACGCATCGGTATCAGTACGCTCAAGGGATTAATGCTGGCGACGGGAAAGCCGGCAGCAGGCGTCTCTTCACTTTCGGCGCTGGCTCTCAATGCAGATCAAAAAGGAAGTATTATTTGTTCAATGATGGATGCAGGGCGTGGCCAAGTCTATCTTGCTTACTATCAGTATGATAAGAATGGACTCTTGAGCCAACTTGAAGGTGCAAGGGCTATAGATCCGCATGATATTGTCGATCATTTCCGCGATGAAGTGATCTACGTCGGTGACGGTGCTATTAAATATGCAGACGTCATCCGTTCCCGAACAAAGCATAAATATGAAATAGCTTCGCCGGCGCAGCAATTTATATGCGGTTCTGCGGTTGGAATGCTCGCAATCGAAAAATTCCGCCGCGGTGAATTGCTTGACGCGTTCAGCTGTGCTCCTATCTATTTAAGATCTGCCGATGCATTGACAAAAAAGCAAACGGTTTCCTAGGATGACGCCGTCAGACGACTTTCCTTTCAGACATTGTTCTCAATTTTAGATAAGAGTCTATTAACTTTTTGGTTATGAGGGTTTAAAGAAAGTATAAAATTCAGCCTGCGGATAATATCGCTCACTTTGATATCCCCGCACGAGTCCCTGTAGAGCAAGTATTGGATATTGGCTAAATTGAGATTCGTTTCTTCATGAAAGGGATTCAAGGAGAGGGATTTGCGATAGGAGGCTATCGCTTCAGAATAATTCTTCCTGGCTTCATGAACCAAACCAACATTATTCCATGCATCTGCATTACTCGGATCGAGTTCCAAGACCTTATTAAACTGGTTCAAAGAAGCCTCATGGTTTCCCAGTTGGAAGCTGATTCTTCCCATGTTATAAAGAGCTTTAATGTGCTTCGGTTTAAAGCGGATGATCTCTGAATATTGATCAATTGCCTCTTCATACATATCATGATTGTCATATAAGACGGCCAGACAAAAGCGCGGGGCCTCATTATGGCCGTCCATTCCAATCGCCTTTTTATACTGATCAACCGCCCCGTTGTAATCCCCCTGCAGTTCCAATAAGTGACCGATATTAATAACGGCCTCTATGTTTTGAGTGTTTGAGGCTAGAGCTTTTTCATAATATCCTTTTGCAGAATCGAACCTCTCCATCTTTTCATAGACATATCCGACATTATTGAAAGCTTCGGCCGTCTCCGGTTCAAGTTCCAGAACTTTCAGAAAACATTTCAATGCTGCCTCATAGTCTTCTTTGTCCAGATAGATGAATCCCATATTGATGTAAGCATCCGGAACATTTTCGCCTTTTGCTATAAGGTTTTGATAATGTGATATGACAAGTTCATAATCCTTCGTGTGAACGTCATGCTGCTTTTTGGGCCTTTTTTTCTCGAGGAAGTCTTTGTCTTTTTTATTCATACTATTCCATTATTTCAGTGATGTTTTAAACAGCTATTCTCTTTAATATACTATCTTTGATCTCGTTCCAAATGTAAACAGGATCAGCAAGCGGAGAGCTGGTCAATTGCGGATTCTTCTTGATGATTTGAGCGGCCCAAAACCCTGCCGACTTATTGACGCTCACACGGTTGAAAGTCTTTACCTGTTTTAGAATATCTTGTGGAATGGCCAGATGAATTTTGTGTTCACCAATAATGACTTCATCGTTATTTTCGTGTTCGGTCTCCTGAGGATCTTTAACTTCCGGGGGATCCCGTTTTATTTCGGCGCCGGACATTTCTGCCATCGCCGGTTTGGAATCTTTACTTGGCGGTTCATCAGGAGTTGGATCTTCGGGCAGTAAGGCATCTTGATTTTCTGTTTCCGTTGCGGGCGACAATACGTGCGAGGCATCGTCCAATGGAGCGGCTTCTGCAACGTTATCGGAAACGGGCCCAGGAGTCGCAACGCGATTTCCCTCATCGGGGTTCGAACTCTCCCGAAAAAGCGGCTCAATAGGTGTAGTTTCAATCGCCTTGTCCGGAATGGATTCAGGAATGGGCCTGTCGCCACGTTTTTGCTGCACAGGCGCGGTATCGGACGGACATGGTGGTAATTCTTCAGCGATGGAATCATCCGCGGAAATCTGCGCCGAAGGAGAAGAATCGTGCGTTTCAGATTGAGACGTTGTCTGCAAAACCCTATCCGTAAGTTCTTGTTCCGTATCATTCACTTCGGCTACGTTAGAGAACGGCTCTTTTTCTTTCGGTTCGGGATCGGGCTCGGCGATTTGGGGAACTTCTTTATCCGTAGTAGGTCTGATTCGTGATTTACGCTTCTGGACGGCGGTTCCACTTAACTTTTGGAATCTTTCGGAAATTTCTAAAACCAGGTCCGAAGAGATGTAATCATAATTATTAATTTCACCTGCTTTTAAGCATAACTTGCATATCTTATTGACCAAACGCGGAACGCCATGCTCCGAATATTCCCAGAGGATGGGAATGCTGTCGTCGGAAAAAATCTTTATTTTTGTGCCGGCCAGTTTCAGCCTGGCTTCAACATAGGCTCTCAGAGCCTCTTCTGATGGAAGCTTATCGATTCGGCCGTAAGTTCCAATCCGCTGGAAGAGATTGGCTCGTTTGGGATGTTCCAGCCGTTGCGCCAACTCCATTTGTCCGGCCAAGACCAGCGTAAAAAGATTTCTGTGATCATCCTGTATATTCGTGAGAAGCCGTAAATTCTCCAGGTTTGCAGGAGAAAGCGTGTTTGCTTCATCGATAAAAATGACTATTTTTTTGCCTTCGTCGATTGTTGAGTATAAGAGGCGTCGGAATTTCTCCAGCAAAACGTTCTTTCTGCTTTCTTCGCACGGATGACCCGTTATCTGGCCAATGATATCCGTCAGAAGCTGGGTAAAAGAAATTCCGGGGTTTGTAATGATCACTACCTTGTATTTATCCGGTTCCAGTGAATCAATAATCATGCGCAGGGAAAGTGTTTTGCCTGAACCCGCTGCTCCAATGATCACGGCGAATGACTCATCCGCTTCTTTGATTGCGAAAATTGTTTCGGGAATTACTTTCTCCATGGACGAATGGCAATCCGTGTACATGGAGGGATCCGGCACGTTATCAAAAGGCGCCTTCTGTAAATTCCAGTATTCACAATACATAGGGTGTTCACTTTACTCTTTGTTTAATAGAAATCCGAGCATCGCCAGAAAGACAATTATCAATCCAAAACCGATAAATATGAAAGATACACTTGCGGTATCCGGATCGACGCTTCCCAATATGGCTCTAATATTAAAAATATTGCCCCAGTAAAAAACGAAAACGTAACATAAAAACAGCCCCATTTTTACATAACCGAAAAGAAGAGCAACGGTCATAATGATCAGCAAGAACATGATCTGATATGTCGGCACGGAAACCATTCCCTCAAATAAAGTTTCCATATCGTGACTCCTTTCTTTTAAGACCGGTAAATCAAGGTGACCAAATTAAATGAAAAATGGGCGAAGAACAAATCTAAAGAGACCACACCATTTAGCATTTATACCTGATATTATTATCGAATGTATTACCTGGAAACTGAAGAGGCCATCTGTGATCAGTATCACTAAAGTGTTTGTTTATCGAAAAAGGAAGGCTTTAACAAGAAGTACTTATGATCAATCATCTCAATCTCACCGGCTTTCATCATGGTGCTGATGATTCGGCTTGCGGTCTCTCTGGAAACTGCTGCAAAATTGGCCAGATCTTTATGGGTCAGTTTGATGTTGATGATGATGCCATTTCTATCGGGCGTCCCAAATTTCTGACTGAATATTTTCAGCGCTGCCCGAACTTTATCCGCTGCTTCCGCAAATCCGAAAATGTTCAACATGGCCCAGGCATCACGGAGGCGGGAACACAAAAGATCGATTAGTTTTTGGAGGCTTTTCTCATTACTCATAATCAATTTGATAAAATTGCTTCTGGTAATGAACCCGATTGTGCAATCCTCCATGGCTGCAATAGTTGCGGGAGATGTCTTTCCATCCAGAATGGCCATCTCACCGAAGTAATCATATCGCTTATGGATAGCCAGCATCAGTTCCTTACCTGCTTCACTGTATCGGATGACCTTGACCCTTCCGGAAATAATAAAATAGAAGTAGGTGGCTTCATCTTCTTCGAGTAAGATAATTTGATTCTTGAAGAATTTCTTGACAATAACGACGGCTTCTATTTCAGACAGCTCTCTGGGCGAAAGGCACGCCAGAAAAGGAATATTACCGCAAATTTTTAAAAAATCGTCGGAATTGAACTTCATGGGGTTTTTTTACAAGAAATAGTTACAGATAGCAAATGCTTTATTGCGGGACGAATATAATATATAGAAACAGACAAGAACTGATATTGGAAATAACAGGTGTTTTATGCTGCAAAGACACTTTAATCGAAAAACAGGAATGGATGTCAGAGCGCTCTGGCAATTGATCGTTATTGTCTTTCCGCTGATATTTTTGTTCTCGCCTCATGCAGCACAGTCGGACAGCACACCCCAACGTCAATTTCGCCTTTCCTCTTTGCTGAAAACCAGAGCTCCGATAGCATCCGTAGAAATTAAAAATGTTTATCCGCATGATCCCAACGCCTTCACGCAAGGTCTGTTTTATTATCAAGGTTGTCTTTATGAATCGACCGGGTTGAATGGGAAATCTTTGTTATCCAAAAAGGAACTCAGGACGGGAAAGACGTTGCAGGAGGTAAGAATCGATCAAAAATATTTTGGCGAAGGCAGTGTCGTTCTGAAGAACAAGATTTATCAATTGACGTGGAGGAATGAAACCGTCCTGGTCTATGATGCCGGCTCTCTCCGATCAATCCGCGGAATGAAGTATCACGGGGATGGGTGGGGGCTGACCACTGACGGTAAATATTTGCTGATGAGCAATGGTTCGTCAATCATCACGGTTCGTAAACCCGATACGTTTGGGGTCGTCAGGGAAATTCATATTCATGATGGAGATACCCGAGTTGACGGACTCAACGAACTGGAATTTATCAAAGGTGAAATATGGGCGAATATATTTACGGAAGATGTGATCGCGAGAATTTCTCCCCAAAACGGCAAAGTCACCGGCTGGATAGATTTATCCGTCCTTCGCACTTATCTTCCCCGTGATGTTCAGGTTGATGTTATCAATGGTATCGCCTATGATGCGGCGACAGACCGAATCTTTGTAACCGGCAAATACTGGCCGAAGGTATTTGAAATTCAGCTGACCAGCTCCAAAGGCAGAAAACCTTAATTAACTTGACCGTCAATAGGTTTTGCATTATAAGCCCGGCAGCTTACAGTATTCGATAATTATTGAGCTTGGGAGGATATAAAAATGAGGATAATTTTATTAGGTGCGCCGGGGGCCGGTAAGGGTACGGTAGCCAAGTTGCTTACAGAGTTTGATGGATCCGTGCAGATATCTACGGGTGATATTTTGCGCTCTGCGGTAAAAGAGGGTACCCCTTTGGGAAAAAAAGCGAAAGAATACATGGATCGGGGAGATCTCGTGCCGGATGCTCTGATTATGGACATTATGGAGGCGAGACTTCAGGAACAGGATTGTCAAAAGGGATTCATTCTGGATGGTTTTCCGCGGACGATTCCGCAGGCGGAAGAGCTCAAAAAGCTGCTCGCGAAATTGAAGATTAAACTGGACTTTGTCGCCAACCTGGATGTGCCGCGCGAAGTTGTCCTGGATCGGTTGACGACCAGAAGAACCTGCTGCAATCCGGCATGTCAGGCCATTTACAATATCAAGAGCAATCCTCCGAAAGAAGACGGCACGTGCAAACTCTGTGATCATCAGACCATTCAGCGTGATGATGAAACCGAAGAGGCGATCACGAATCGTCTGGAAACATACAATTTAAAAACAGCGCCGCTGATCGGTTTTTATGAAAAGGAAGGGCTGCTGAAAACGTTCCTGTCTCTTTCTTCCAAAGATACAGTAGCTGAAATTAAAAAAGCCTTAAAGACCTGAACTCAATAATTCAATGATTGAGTATGAAAAAGAGCTGAATCCGGAACAATACCGAGTTGTCACAGAAGAAGGCGGGCCGCTTCTTGTTCTTGCGGGAGCAGGAAGCGGCAAAACGCGCACGCTGACTTACCGGGTTGCTCATCTCCTGGAAACCGGCGTCAAGCCGGAAAGTATTCTCCTCGCTACATTTACGAATAAGGCCTCCCGATCCATGCTGAATCGGGTAGAAAGCCTTGTGGGTTGCTATACGGGGAAAATAATGGGTGGCACATTTCACTCCATCGCCCATCGCTTTCTCCGCAGCTACGCTTTCCGTCTGGGATATCAAAACAGCTTCTCGATCGTCGACAGTGAAGATGCACGGCAGATTATTGCATCAGCGATGGGCGAGTTGAAGATTGATACCAAGCTGACCAAGTTTCCCAAAAACAATATCATCGCCGAAATGATCAGCCTGGCGCTGAACACGGAGATTACGCTGGAAGATGTGATTGCTTCGCGATACCCGTTCTTTCTACATCTGAGTATGGACCTTCATCAAATCGCCTGCCGCTACGAGCAAAAAAAGAAAGACCTCAACGTGATGGATTTTGATGACCTCCTGGCCAACTGCCGGCGGCTGCTTCGGGATAATCCCGATGTTTTGGAGACGCTGTCGCAGAGGTTTCATCACGTGCTGGTGGATGAATATCAGGATACGAACATCATTCAGGCCGAGATAGTCGATCTGCTGGCCTCTGGCCATCGCAATCTGATGGTCGTGGGGGATGATTCGCAAAGCATTTATTCTTTTCGCGGCGCTAATTTTGAGAATATCATCCATTTTCCCGAACGCTATCCCGATTGTAAAATTTTCAAGCTCGAGACCAACTATCGCAGCACGCCGGAAATCCTTCATCTGGCCAATCTGAGCATCAATAATAACGAAAACCAATTTCCCAAGTCATTGAAGGCCGTCCGCAACGCGGGCATGCGGCCGGTCATGGTTTCCGCGCAGAACGTTTTAAAGCAGGCGGACTTTGTCGCTCAAAGAATTGCCGAATTGTCGCGCAGCGGGGTGCCCTTCAGCGAGATGGCCGTTCTCTATCGCGCCCACTATCATTCGATGGAAGTGCAGATGGAGTTCGTCAGACGCGATATTCCTTTCGACATTCGTTCCGGTATCCGTTTTTTTGAGCAGGCGCATATCAAAGACGTGACATCTTATATGAGGATTTTGATCAATCCCCAGGATGAACTGGCGTGGCGCCGGCTTCTCATGATGTATCCCAAAATAGGCAAGGTGACGTTTGAAAAAATCTGGAGCCGGCTTGCCAAACAGGATAATCCGCTGGAGTCATTCTTGACGGATGCATTTGTGAAAGCCGTACCCAAAACAGCGCAAAACGGCGTTGAGCAGTGCCGGAAGATATTGCTGACATTGCTTTCGCTGGATGTCCCTGACCGAGTACCGGAAAAAATTATCGATCTGCTGTTAAACAAGGGTGACTACCGGACGTACCTTCAGGATAACTATTCCGACGCATCGGCGCGCGAAGAAGATTTAATCCAGCTGGGGAATTTTGCCGCCAAGTTTGAGCGGATGGATGATTTTCTGAACGAACTGGCGCTGCTCACCAATATGTCTAAAGAGGAAGAGATCGAAGAGCAGCAGGTCGACAAGGTTATCTTAAGCACGATCCATCAGGCCAAAGGGCTCGAATGGTCTTATGTCTTTCTGATCTGGTGCGCCGACGGCATGATTCCCCTGCAGCGGGCGCTCAAGGAACCGGGAGGAGAAGAAGAGGAAAGAAGGCTCTTCTATGTCGCCGTGACGCGCGCCAAGGATCAACTCTATCTTTCTTCACCCGTGCTGGACTATACCCGCTCCGCAGGCACACTGACACTCAGTCCGTCGCGCTTTATTAGCGAAATAGCGCCCCTGTCCTCCAAAGACGAACAGCGTCCATTTGAACAATGGACGCTGTTTGATGATTATTAAAAAACTCGTCAGACTTTAGACAATCTTTAAGGAAAGTTCCATCAGCTGTTCGATGCTGACCTTGGACGGGGCTTCAGACATAAGATCCGCCGCTTTCTGCGTTTTCGGGAAGGCAATGACGTCGCGGATCGATTCCGCCTTGGTCATGATCATGGTGAGCCGATCCAGACCGAAGGCCAGTCCTCCATGAGGAGGAGCACCGCATTCCAGTGCGTCCAGTAAAAATCCGAACTTCAGCCTCGCTTCTTCATCGCTTAATCCCAGCGCACTGAACACCTGCGACTGGACGTCTTTGCGGTGGATACGAATGCTGCCGCCGCCGATTTCCGAGCCGTTCAGGACCAGATCGTAGGCTTTGGCTCTGACTTTTCCGGGATCCGCGGTCATGAGCGGAATATCCTCGATAAACGGAGATGTAAAAGGATGATGAGTCGACATGAATCGTTTTTCCGTTTCCGAATATTCCATCAATGGAAATTCCGTAATCCACGTGAAGGCCAGGGCATCCGGATCAATGAGATTGAGCTTCTTGCCCAGATTCAGGCGCAGATTGCCCAGAGAGTCGCTGACCACCTTCGGCGTATCGGCGACAAAGAAAATGATGTCTCCCTCCTTGGCATCCATGGCTTCGTTGATACGAGCAACGACCGGAGGTATTAGGAATTTATAAATCGGCGATGTCCAGTCGGCGGCATTGACTTTGGCCCAGGCCAGGCCTTTGGCGCCGTAAATAGCTACGAAATCTTTGAGGCCATCGAGGTCTTTACGGGATAAGGCGGAAGCCTGCTGGGCTTTGATGGCTTTGATGACACCGCCGGATGCGGCGACTTCCGCGAACAGCTTGAAGCCCGAGTCTTTTACGATGGCCGTGAGGTCGACAATTTCCATTCCGAAGCGGATGTCGGGATTATCCTTTCCGTAACGGCTGATGGCGTCGGCGTATTTCAGCCGGGGGAAGGGAAGGGTCAGGTCTTTATTGAGACAGGCCTTGAAGATGGCCTTCATCAGGCCTTCCATCATCTGCATGATGTCTTCTTCCGTGATAAAGGACATTTCCACGTCGATCTGAGTGAATTCAGGCTGGCGATCGGCGCGCAGATCCTCGTCGCGGAAACATTTCGCAATTTGAAAATAGCGGTCAAAACCGGAAACCATCAGGAGTTGCTTGAAAATTTGCGGCGATTGCGGCAGGGCATAAAACGTTCCCTTGTTGACGCGGCTGGGGACCAGATAATCGCGTGCTCCTTCCGGCGTGCTCTTGCCCAGGAAAGGTGTTTCAACTTCGATAAAGCCATTGTCGTTAAAATATTGACGGGTGGCAATCGCCAGCTTGCTGCGCAGGAACAAATTCTTCTGAATGGCCGGTCGGCGCAAATCCAGATAACGGTATTTGAGACGGACGTTTTCGGAAATGTCTTCTTCATCAAAAGAGAAGGGAGGCGTTTTGGATTCGTTCAGAATCTCCAGTTCGGAGATAATCACTTCGACCTGGCCTGTGGAGATGGCGGAGTTATCCATGCCTTCCGGCCTCTCGCGCACTTTGCCTTTCACCGCCAGGACGTATTCGCTCCGGATTTTGTGCGCCTCTCCGTGCACGGTTTCTCCCGCTTCAGGATTGAAGACAATCTGAACGATGCCTTCGCGGTCGCGCAAATCGACGAAGATGACGCCGCCGTGATCTCTGCGGCGCTGAGCCCAACCGAACAAGATGACTTCACTGCCGACATCGGCTACCCTGACATTTCCGCAATAATGTGTTCTTTTTTCCTTCGTAATAAATTGGCTCACAAACCTGATCCCTCTCTTTTAAAAATATTCGTAATGGCCTCCAGCATATGGTCCAGAGGCAAACTTTGTTGATCCTTTGTCTTCATATCGCGTAACTGGGCCCGGTTTTCGTCGAGTTCCTTGTCTCCGAAAATCAACGTGTAGGCACTATTGAGTTTATCGGCGCGCTTCATCTGGCTTTTCAGGCTTTTGTCCGAATAATCCATAGCGGCGCTGATGCCTCTTCTGCGCAGCTCCTGAGTCAGGCCGAAGCCGATTTTCTGAGCGCGCGCGCCGAGGGCGGCGATAAAGATGTCCATGCGATAAGGGTTTTGATCCGATGATGGCAGACAGGCAATAAGCCTCTCCAGACCGATGCCGAATCCGATGCCGGGCACTTCGGGACCGCCCAGAAAACTCACCAGCCCATCATAGCGGCCGCCTCCTGCCAGAGAATTTTGTGCACCTAAGGCGCCGGATTTCACCTCAAAAGCTGTCTTTGTATAGTAATCCAGGCCGCGCACCATTTTGGGATTGATTTCATAGGGCAGCTTCAGATCATTGAGATATTCTTTTACTGCGGAAAAATGTTCCGAGCATTCTGTGCAAAGATAATTCAAGATGAGCGGCGCACCGGCAATGACCGAGGCACAGGTTTCCACCTTGCAGTCAAAGACACGCAGCGGATTGGTGTTGATTCGCCGCTGACAGTCCGGGCAAAGGGAACTCTCCGATCCCTTCAGATATTCGACCACCGCCCGGGAAAAAACCGGTCGGCATGCTTTACAGCCCAGTGAATTGATCTCCAAAGATAATTTTTCGACGCCCAGTGATTGCAGAAAATGCATTAACAGGAAGATAACTTCCGCGTCGGAGGCCGGTTGATCATCGCCGAATAATTCCACGTCGATTTGATGAAACTGGCGGAAACGGCCCTTTTGCGGACGTTCACGGCGAAACATCGGGCCCATGGTGTAAAGTCTGGTGACCGGATCAGAGGCCAGGAGATTATGTTCAATATAGGCGCGGATGACGGATGCCGTGGCTTCCGGCCGCAGAGTAAGGAGTTCATCATCCCGGTCGCGGAAAGTGTACATTTCCTTTTCCACGATATCGGTGGTTTCTCCGATACTGCGCTGGAACAGCGCCGTTTTCTCCATAATCGGCACACGGATTTCACAAAAGCCAAAGCATTCAAAAACTTTACGGGCCGTCAACTCCACCTGATGCCAGATCGGTGAATCCTTGGGCAGGATATCTTTAATTCCCTTGATAGCTGTGATTTTTTCCATATACGTTTTCCAAAAGCCCCGCGCTGGCCTTTCCAATGTCCTGATGGGGAGGATCTCAAGCAAGGAGCTTTGTTGCTTCCTGCGTGCGGGTCTGTCGCTTTGCCCGTTCCATTGTGACCCGATACGACTTCGGGCCGTATTTAGCGAGTCCGGACATCGATCGACGCGCTTTTCTGCGGCATTTAAGTTCCACAAATAAATCGGTAGCTTCTAGCATATCGCCCGATAGTTGGCAATTAAATATTATTGGCGCTTGGCCGGCTCATCCGGTTTTTCCAGCCAGGGATTGACCTGAAGGGTTTTACCGTCGGAATATATGAAAATCGCTCCATTTCTATCAGTGCGGAAAATTACCGTTCCGGCTTGCCTATAGCGATCGATAACCGCAGGGTGAGGATGGCGGAAGACATTACTTCTTCCGGCACTGATGATTGCAAAGCGGCTGGAAATGGCGTGGATAAAATCGCTGGAGTTGGAGTGAATTGAACCGTGATGCGGCACGAATAGCAGATCGCTCCTTAAGTCGCGTCCCGAAGTCAGCAACAGTGCTTCAACGCGTGCTGATATATCGCCCGTCAATATAAGGCTGTTGGCCCCATGTGCAATTTTCATGACCAGGGAAGAATCATTGGCATCGCGATACGTTATTTCTTTTTGTCTATCGACTGCTGGAGGTAACGGCCACAGGAACTGGAGATGGACGCCGGATATCTGCTCGGGCGGCGATAGTGCTGAGAGAACCTTTACCTCTATTTCGCGGTCACGGATTAATTCTGCCCAGGTTTGATAGAGATCGTCATCGGCGGCAGCATTTGTGCACCACACTTTCCGGACATCGAAATTCTTTACGATATATATCAAACCTTGAAGATGATCAGGATGTGGATGCGTGAGAACAACAATATCAATTCGTTTGATCCTTTGGGCATAGAGAAACGGTGCTATGACCGCTTTTCCCATATCGAATGAACTGTCATGAAAACCACCACCGTCAACCATCATATTGACGCCGTGAGGGAATTGAATGAGTGTGGCCGAGCCTTGTCCGACGTCAATGGCCGTGATTCTCAAACCAGGGGCATATTTATCTTTCACGGCAAGATAAACAGAATCGCCGATGATCAATGCCAGCGAGACAATGAGCGTCACTCTGATAAACAACGGATGACGTGCCGAGAATGCTTTTCTATTTCTTTTGTCCAAGGGAATCAATGTTTCGATCAGGAGAAAGAGAAAGAAATAGAACAATATTATTTCAGCCATGTTCGGCTTGGTAAAGGTGCAGGTCGACCACGGCAGCGATGCCAGCCAGTTAATGATCGCAACGGAAATACCGGTTAAAAATGATGCGGCCGAAATGAGAAGACCGGCCATCCCGGGCGAGAACAGCGCAATTATAATAAAGCCCATGGCCGGAATCAGTGCCAGCATTCCCAACAGGGGAACTGCGATAAGGTTGGCGATTAACGTGACAGTGGATGCCCGGTTGAAATAAAACACGATAATGGGAAGAGTGCCCATGGTGGCGGCAGCAGAAACCAGCAGGAATAGATAAACCCGTCGACAGAGCGTTTGCAGCCAATGAGGTGTGTATAAAGGTAACCCCAGGGGAATATCGCTGAATTTGGGAACGATATATAAAATGGCAAACACAGCGCCGAAGGATAATTGAAAAGAAATATCAAAAAGTGACTCGGGTGCGATGATCAATATGATCAAAGCCGCGGCAAAGAGGATATTATAGGGGTCTCTTTGCTTTTGTATGAGTAACGCCGCGAGAATGGCGAGCGTCATAAGGGTTGATCGAATCACCGTTGTTCCCATTCCGGCAACCAATGCATAGATAATGACGGGCATCAAAGACGCGGCCGTGGCTACTTTGACAGTATTGAATCTAAGCATCAGATGCTCTGAAAATCTCATGAGAAAAAATATCAGTAAAAAACCGCCTGCTGCCACCATTCCGATATGCAGTCCGGAAATGGAGAGAATGTGAGATGTGCCGGTTTTGGCGAAATTTTCGCGAACGTCCGGTGGAATAGCTTTCTGATTACCGAGCGTCATGGCTTCAATGATTTCTCGCTGAGGGGAGGGGGCATTCTTGTAAATGAGATCTCTTAAATACAACCGAAATGTTTCCAATCTCAAATAAATGCCGCTGCCTGAATTGCGCCGTATCAGAACAATGCCGGCGTGGCTGGCTACGAATCCGGAAACATAAATATCCCGGCGGTTAAGATAGCGTTCGTAATCGAAGCTGCCGGGATTATGAAAACTCTGGATTTTCTTTACCGTGGAATGAAATCGGATAAAATCACCGTACTGAAAACTGAGGTCCCCCGGTACGACCAGCCGAATATTTCCTGTTGCAGAAACAATAGAATTATTCTTAATCAATCTTCGGCAATTTACCACCAAAACCCCGCCGGATGGGGAAATGGCTTCGGTCGACTGGACAACGCCTTCAACCGTTATTCGGCCTTGACCGGCTTGATGGATAATATGTTGCTTGTGATCCGTCAAGTATTGCGGCCTTTGGATATCGAATAAGCCGACGATGAGCATCAGCAAAATAAGAAGACTGAAGGATGCCTTTTCCCATCGCCGTCTTACACTGAGAAGTAAAATGAACAGGACTGCCAATGCTCCGATGATTAAGAGAAGAGAAGACGTTCTAATATTATCACCGATCAGAATGCCGATCATCAAACCGATAAGAGGATAGAATATGGGTCTGCGCATAATAGAAAATATTCTTTTAACGAGAAAGAACTCAAATGATTAGCTAAAAACAGTAAAATGTAATAAAATTTAAAAAAGTATCCTCATGGATCATTATTCGGAAACGCACTATGCATCAAAATAGGGAACAAGACGAGAGAACCTGGCAGCGGCTCAAGTTATTGATCATCATCAGGCTGATCGTCATTTCCATATTTTTGGTGGTCGCATTCCTCCTGGAAATGATGAAAAACGTTCTTCCAGTTTTGCCGACCATCATGAATTTAATTTATGCTGTTATTCTTGTGATGTATGTTCTGTCCTTATTTTATACACTGCTTTTAAGAAAAGAAAAGTATTTTCGGCTGAATATTTATACGCAGTTCATTGCCGATATTGTTCTGGTTTCTTTACTCGTCTATTTGACCGGCAGCATCGGAAGCAACTATTCACTGCTCTATACACTGGTTATTATCTATTCTTCGCTATTCCTGGGCCGAAAAGGGGCGCTGATCATTGCTTCTGTTTCCAGCGTTGTTTTCGGGTTGGTTCTGGAGCTTGAATACTTCAAAATTATTTCCACAATCTATTCCACCGGTCGGGATTATTCTGTGGAAACGAGTGATGTATTCGTCAGAGTTGCCGTGCATATCTTATCTTTCTATATTGTGGCGTTCCTGGCCAGTTTTGTCGTTGAACAGGAAAAGAAAACAAGGTCGCTTCTGGAAGAGAGGGAATCAGCATTTGATCAATTGGATCTTCTTTTCCGCAGCATCATTGAATCGGTGGATACCGGTATTTTGACGACCACTATGCAGGGGAGGATAAAAACGTTCAATCGAGCGGCCGAATCAATCACGGGTTTTGATCTCGCTTCACTGGAGAATCGACAGATACGGGACATCTTTCCGGAGTTCAGCGCCTTTTTTGACGCGGACACAGTTGATTTAATCAAGAGTCGCAGAGAAATCAAAGTTGCCCTCGGGTCAGGCGCGCAGGTTCATTTGGGCTGTTCGTTTTCTCCCTTGAGAGACAGGTATGGCAAACAAATCGGCCATATTCTGATCTTTCAGGATTTGACGGAAATAAAGCGAATGGAAGAAGATCTTGAAAAGAGCAAGAGGCTCGCGTTGATTGGAGAAATGGCGGCCGGCTTTGCACATGAAATGAGAAATCCTCTGGCATCCATTACCGGTTCCATTCAATTGCTCGGACAGACGGCCAGAATGGAGGATACTGACAAGCGGTTAATGCAGATCATTATGCGCGGCAAAGACCAGCTGGATAGCTTCGTCCGCGATTTTCTTCTCCTTGCCCGTCCCGTTCCGCAAATAAGAGAACCGGTGAGTCTTCCTGAAGTCGCGGAAGAGGTGATAGAAAATATAAGATTGTCGAGCGAATGGACGGAAGGTCTTAAAATTGTCAGAACTTTTTCGGGACAAAGTAAAGCCTTTGCGAACAGAGAACAAATCCGTCAAATTATTCAAAATCTGATGCTCAACGCAGTGCAGGCCTCGGATAGGCCAGGAAATATATTCCTTGAAATTAAAGCGTTGAACCTGGATGATGGGAAAAATTATACGTTGATCCGAGTTACGGACGAAGGATGCGGAATTGATGAAAGAGATTTAAAAAATGTATTTGAACCGTTCTTTACCAAAAAGGAAAAGGGAACCGGTTTAGGATTGGCTATCGTCAGTCGCATCGTTGATGGCTACGGTGGTAAAATAAAGATTGAAAGCTGGATCGATAAGGGCACATCTGTTCGGGTTTGGTTGCCCTGTGAATAAACAGAGAGTTCGATGAGAAGGAGTAACAGCATGGCGAAAATTCTGGTTCTGGATGATGACCAAGGCATGAGAGAATTCATGGAGATCATGCTGACCAAAGAAGGATATGACGTCACCTCTGCCGATAATCCGGTCAAGGCGATTAACCTCTGCCGTAAAACAGCCTATGATTTGGTCATCACGGACTTGAAAATGCCCAAAATTGACGGAATCGAATTTCTGAAAACCATCAAGGATCATCGACCGCAAACAGTCGTGATTTTGATCACGGCCTATGCTTCAGGAGAGACAGCCGTTAATGCGATGAAAGAAGGGGCCTATGACTACGTAGAAAAGGGCGGCAATATTGAAGAATTGAAGCAGATTGTTCGGCAGGCCTTATTGAAAAATGGACTGGTCAATGAAGCCCCGGTTCCGAAAAACGAACCGTCCGATGCATCGTTCTTCGGTATGATCGGCTCAAGCAGAGAGATGTCCAAAGTTTTTTCAACGATTCAAAAAGTAGCCAATACTCCGGCCAATATCCTGATTCTGGGCGAAAGCGGCACCGGCAAGGAATTGGTTGCACGTGCGATTCACGCCAATTCGTCACGCTCCAAAATGCCCTTTATGGCCATTAACAGCGGCGGTATTCCCGAGAATTTGCTGGAAAGTGAATTATTCGGCTATATGAAAGGATCGTTTACCGGGGCTTATGCGGATCGCGCCGGACTTTTCGAAATGGCCAAAGGCGGGACGGTATTCCTGGACGAAATCGGTGAGCTGCCGCCGGTCCTGCAAGTTAAGCTCTTGAGAGTCGTGCAGGAAAAGACATTTCGCCGCATCGGCGGGGCGGAAGATATCAAAGTCGACGTGCGCATTATTTCGGCGACCAATCAGAATCTGAAAGAGAAGGTAAAAAAAGGCGAATTTCGAGAAGATCTCTATTTTCGGCTGAATGTTATCCCCATTCAGATGCCGCCGCTTCGGGAAAGGAAAGAAGATATTCCTCTTCTAACCAAACATTTCGTTGAAAAATATGCCCGCGAATTCGATAAGGAAGTGAGGATGATTTCTTCATACGCAATGGAATTGTTGATGGGATATGCCTTCCCGGGAAATATTCGGGAACTGGAAAATATCATCGAACGCGGCGTGGCGATGGAGACGTCCAATATTATTCTACCCGAAAACCTGGTACTGTCCGTCGAGGCCGATGTCGAGCAGAAAACCATGGAGCTTAGCGTCCCCGACGCAGGCATTGACCTGAATGCTGAACTGGAAGCTATAGAAAAAAGAGCGATTGAAAAAGCTCTTCTGAAAACAAAAGGTTCGAAAACGAAAGCGGCTGAACTGCTGCATGTCACGTTTGATTCATTACGCTATCGTGTTGAGAAACTGGGCATAGAATGATTTTCCCGGGAATGCGGGTTCCAGTGTGTTGCGGTATTCCCTGGTGACTTCAGGAGACGGATCAACTCTCCGAGTATGAAATTCGAAAACTCCCCAAGTTCCCTTTGTAAGGTTCTTCTATAACGTCGACGCGGTCGACGCGGGCAGTCGGCGGTCCTGTTCTGCACCAGGCAATCATTTTACCCACGCGAGTGTCTTCCCCCTCAATCAGCACTTCAACACCGCCATCTTCCAAATTTCGCACCCACCCGTCTAACTTCAGTGCAACTGCGGTGCGCTGCGTTTCCGCCCTGAAAAAAACACCCTGTACTCTCCCGCTGATAAAGAGGTGCGCTCGTTTCACGATTTTTGCCCGCCGACGAGTTTTATGAAATCTTCCTCGCTGATTACAGGGACGTTTTGAGAACGTGCCTTGTCCAGTTTTGATCCGGGCTCCCGGCCTGCAACGACGTATGACGTTTTGCCGGTCACGGACGAGTGGACCATTCCGCCCAGCGATTCCACAATTTCCTTGGCTTCATTCCGGCCCATGCTTTCCAGTCCGCCTGTGAAGACAAAGGCTTTTCCGCTTAGAGGAGCATTAGCCGATATATCTTTCCTTTGAGGATTGACGCCGGCCTGCCGGAATTTCTCCATGACTTTTCCGTTCTTCTCTTCGGTGAAGAATTCAACAATGCTTTGCGCAATCTCGGGACCGATTTCGCTGATTGCGGTCAAATCTTCAGTTTTGGCTCGCATCAGATTCTCCATGCCGCCGAAATGTTCGGCGAGGAGTCCTGCGGTTCTTTCCCCCACATGTCGAATGCCGAGCGCAAAAATGAATTTATCCAAGGGAGGCGCTTTCGAACGTTCAATGGCGGTGAGCAGTTTCTGAACGGATTTTTCCGCCTGCCGATCAAGGGCCAGGAGTTGGTCTTTCTTCAAAAAATAAAGATCAGCCGGATCATGAATCAGTCCCGCATCAAAAAGCTGCGCGGAAACTTTTTCACCCAGCCCTTCAATATCCATAGCGCCCCGGGAAGCGAAATGACGGATGTGCTCCTTGATTTGTGCAGGACAAGACAGATTAATGCACCGGTGGGCGACTTCATCGTCGAGGCGCACGATTTCCGAACCACATTCCGGACACCGGCGCGGCATACGAAATTCCCTTTCGCGGCCGGTTCGTTCTGCCGCAACGACCTGGACGACTTCAGGAATAACATCACCCGCGCGTTGAATGACCACTGTGTCGCCAATCCGAATATCTTTCTTAAGAATTTCATCTTCATTATGCAGCGTGGCGCGGCTGACGATAACGCCGCCCACATTAACCGGCTCCATCAGTGCTACAGGTGTCAGGGTGCCCATCCTGCCCACCTGGACAATGATATCTTTGATGACGGTCCTGGCCTGTTCGGCCGGGAACTTGCAGGCCAGTGCCCAGCGGGGTGATCTCGATACATTGCCCAGCGCGGTTTGTGTTGTCAGTCGGTTGACTTTGATGACCAGTCCGTCAATTTCGTAGGGAAGACTGGAGCGGATCGAACCCATATAGTCAAAATAGGAAATGCAGGCCGCAATATCCGGTGCGTGCCGGATCAGCGGGTTGACGGGGAATCCCCATTCGGTGAGGGTCCGGAGAATATCCAAGTGATTGACGAAACTGAATCCCCGGATGGTGCCAACGCCGTAAAGAAAAATATTCAACGGGCGGCGGGCGGTGATCTTTGGATCCAGCTGCCTCAGTGAGCCGGCGGCGGCGTTTCGCGGATTGGCAAAAGGTTCTTCGCCGTTCTCTTCCCGGCGCCGGTTGAGCTTTTCAAACGGTTTCTTCTCCATGTAAACTTCGCCGCGGACCTCAATAAATTCCGGGACGGAGAGCGATGATCTATTCTTCATCCGCAACGGTAGTGAAGAAATCGTTTTGAGGTTTTGTGTGACGTCTTCTCCTGTGGAGCCGTCGCCGCGCGTCGCGCCTCGTCTAAAATGGCCGTCTTCATAAATTAGATTAACAGCCAGGCCATCGAGTTTAGGTTCGGCCACGTAATCGATGCTGTCCACTTTCGCGAGTTTCTTAATGCGTGCATCGAAATCCAGGATCTCCTCGGTTGAAAAAGCATTGGCCAGACTGAGCATCGCCTGCGGGTGTCTGAAGGACGCAAACTTGCTGAGCGGAGCTGCGCCCACGCGCTGAGAGGGCGATGATGCGAGGTGATCGTCGGGATAGAGAGCTTCCAGCTCCTGCAGCTCCCGCATGAGGCTGTCGTATGCGGCATCGGAAATTTCCGGCGCATCCTGCTGATAGTAACGTTGATTGTGATATTCGATGATCTTTCGTAATTCGGGAATTCGCTTTTCCGCAGTCTCTTTGTTCATCATTTAACCAGTCGCAGAGTTGGTTTCGCTGATTTTGTTTTTGCCGGGGATGCTTCTTCGGCGGTTTTCTTCTTTAGGAGTTGTTCATTAAAAATTGCGTTTTTGACACGGACGGAATTGATGATGGAAAAGATCACGACAGACTTTTCCCAATCCGGAGAAAATGAAAAGGTTTCCATTTTTGTCTTGTATTTTTCCCAGAGAGACGTCAAGGAGGCTTCGTCCAGATGCAGGATGTTTTCCGCGATTTTATTTAAGGAATCTTCCAGTTTGTTCATGATTCAAATTTAACGTGACTTGTGTTTAAAGTCAAATCAAAAGCTTTTTACCCGAAACGCAATTTGTAAATAAAACTTGTTTTTTTTCAGTCTTACCGCTAATAAATCGGCAAAGATGATGAGCGAAAATCGAATCAAAATAGGCGTGCTGTCCGATACGCATATATCCGGTTTTGATAAGAACTTAAAAAAAATTATTGATTTGCATTTTTCTGACGTCAATTTGATTTTTCATGCCGGAGATTTAATTGACTTATGCGTCCTGGATCTCTTCGGCGATAAGGAGGTCAAAGCGGTTTACGGCAATATGGACAATGCGCGGGTAAAAGAAGCACTGCCCGAACAGCTGCTGATGGACATCAAGGGATTCAGGATCGGCCTGATTCATGGTTGGGGCAGTCCTGCCGGGCTGGAAAGGAAATTGGCGGATAAATTGGGCAGACCGGATTGCATCGTTTTCGGCCATACCCATTATCCGGTGAGTAAGATCATCGATGGCATTTTGTTTTTCAATCCGGGTTCGGCAGTGGATAAGCGCTTTGCGGCATCAAAGACTGTCGGAATTCTGGAAATCGGGAAAGATATAACGGGCAGGATCGTTCCCGTATCATAGAGTAATTGCGCGAATCACAGGTATTGAGACTATGGATGTAATGTTTGCACCGTGGCGGATGGAGTATCTTTTGGGCGGAAAAGGTGAAGGGTGTGTGTTTTGTAAATGTTCTATCCGTTGTGATGAATTTATCGTCTTTGAAGGAAAAACATGTTTCGTCATGCTGAACCGGTTTCCATATGTCAACGGGCATTTGATGATCATTCCGCAGCGGCATCTGGGAGATATTGAAGAGTTGACATCTGAAGAACGCATGGAAATGTTCAATTTACTGGATACGTCGGTCAAAGTGTTGAGAGAAGCCATGCAGCCGCAGGGATTCAATGTCGGAATGAATTTAGGAAAAGCTGCCGGGGCGGGCATTGAAGAACATGTTCATCTTCACGTCATGCCCCGTTGGGAGGGAGATACAAATTTTATCAGTGTCGTCGGCAATGTTCGGATTATCCCGGAAGACCTGGCAACCACCACGGCCAAGCTGGCGCCCCTTTTTAAAAAACATGTTCAGGAGGGTTCAACGCGATGAAAATATTCTATCTAATTCTCACTATCCTCTTTGCTTTTTTTATAGTTACTTTTTCGCAGTTCAATACCGCGCCTGTGACGATCAAATATTACTACGTACATGATATCGTTGTTCCGGCGTATATGCTTATTTTCGTTGCCCTGTTGGTAGGCGTCATCATTACGGGATTGCTGGGAGTTGTGGAAAGATTTCGCCTGAACCGTTCAATCAGCCGCCTGAACAAAACAATCAGAGATTTGCGCAAAGAACTGAGGGATAATGAAGCACCGCCGATGCTTGAAGATCGCAAGAAGGTATCCATTCCTCCCTCATCATGAACAGCGACCCCAGATTCATCACGGACGCCTCATTGGCTGGACTTGCCAGATGGCTCAGGCTTCTGGGATTTGACAGTCTTGTTTACGGCAGTGAAGCCGGCCGGCCGATGATGCGTCAGGCCCAAACGCAACAACGAATTCTCCTGACCAGAAGGCGGGACCTGCTGGAGCGGCAATTCGCGGGAGAGATGCTTCTTCTGCCGGAGGGTCATGTAAGCTCTCAACTCTGTTTTGTGATCCATAAACTGTCTTTAAAAATTACCGAGCATAAAATGTACACGCGCTGTCTGGGGTGCAATGAAACGCTTGATTCCATGGATAAGACAGACGCGCGAGACCTGGTGCCCCAATTCGTCTATGAAACTTGCGACCACTTTAATCAATGCAAGAGATGCCGTAAAGTATACTGGCCGGGATCACACGCGCGCAACGCCCTGGGCTTTCTGGAAAAAAATAAGATCACCATTCACAGGGACTGATGAAGGCAGGGAACGATCGCTTCGGGGCTGTCCCATTAAACCGAGCGTTCCCTACGGAGATACTGCACAGTCGCGGTCATCGCCCTTGATTTTTTCGATGGCGTGTTGAAGTGCCGGTAAAACGGCGGTGAGGTTTTCCTTGGCGCCCTTGGGGCTTCCGGGGAGGTTGATGATCAGAGAGTGGCCGCGAATACCGGCGACTGCGCGGGATATCATGGCATGCGGCGTTATTTTCATGCTGGCGTAACGCATGGCCTCGGCCATACCGGGTATGGCTTTGTCAATGACTTGCAGCGTGGCGTCCGGCGTCAGATCACGAGGGCTGACGCCTGTTCCGCCGGTTGTTAATATCAGATCCAGGTGATCAGCATCGGCAAACTTGATGATGGCTTGCGATATTTGATCGATTTCGTCGGGGACGATGAGCGTCTTTGTGACTTGAATAGCGGCGCCCGCCAGCATTTCTGCGATGGCGGGCCCGCTTTTGTCTTCCCGTTTGCCCTGCGAGCCTTTATCGCTCACTGTGATGATTCCGGCTGAAAGCATTTGCGATTAATCTTCCGCTTCTTTCTTCGACTCGGCAATAATTTTATCCGCGATGTAGGAGGGGACTTCCTCATAATGCGACTCGGTATACGTAAAGTTCCCGCGCCCGCTGGTCATGGAACGCAGATCGGGCGCATATTTTAGTATTTCCGCAAGAGGTACCTGACCCTTGATGACCTGGTTCGTCCCATTGGTATCCATGCCCAGAACTCGGCCCCGGCGGCTGTTGAGATCGCCGATCACATCACCCATGTATTCATCCGGAACCTCGATAGCGATGTTGACGATGGGTTCCAGCAGAATTGGCTGACATTCCATAACGCCTTTCTGGAAGGCCATCGATCCGGCGATTTTAAATGCCATTTCCGACGAATCTACGGTATGATAGGAGCCGAAAACCAGCGATATTCTGAAATCTACCACCGGATAGCCTGCGATAACGCCTTTAGCGGCTGCTTCCTGAATGCCTTTGTCTACGGCCGGGCGGTATTGCCCGGGAATAACCCCGCCGACGATTTTATCCAGGAATTCATAGCCTCCGCCGCGCGGCATGGGTTCTATGTCGATCGTACAGTCACCAAACTGGCCGCGTCCACCGGACTGTTTCTTGTATCGCCCCTGGACGTTGGTTTTTCCTTTAATGGTTTCAAAGTAGGGAACCTTCGGTGTGTTCAGATTGACTTCGACGCCGAATTTTCTTTTCATTTTTTCCACGTTGACTTCAATATGCACCTGACCCATGCCCGAAAGAATCATTTCCTTCGTCTGGACATTGCGGGAGAATACGATGGTTGGGTCTTCTTCCGTCAGCCGGTGAATAGAGGATGCGATCTTGTCTTCATCGCCTCGGGATTTCGGTTCGACGGCGAAAGACATAATTGGAGGAGGTACGGCCACTTTTTCAAAAATTATGGGATTCTTCTCAGCGCATAAGGTGTCACCGGTGACGGTTTCCTTTAACTTGGCGACGCCGGCAATATCACCGGGGACGAGTACGTCTGCCTGTTTCTGATTTTTACCTTCCAGATAAAAGATGTGCCCGAATTTTTCCGTAATTTTTTTCGAAGCGTTATAGACGGCAGAATCGGAATTGAGTTTTCCGGAATAAACCCGGAATAAGGTTAACCGCCCCGCGTAAGGGTCGGCAATGGTCTTGAAAACAATTGCCGAGAAAGGTTCATCTTCAGACGGTTTTCGCTCTTCAGTCGTGTCCGTTCCCGGCTTCTTACCCTTAATCGGTCCGCGATCAACCGGTGACGCAAAGGAAGCGACTGCCAGGTCCATCAGCATGCTGACGCCGATGCCTTTCACGGCTGAACCGCAAATGACGGGGATCAGGCTTCCCGATATGACGCCCTTTCTCAAACCGGATTTGAGTTCGTCGGCCGAAAGTTCGCCGGCTTCCAGGTACTTGTTCATCAGTTCGTCATCAGCTTCGGCGATATCTTCGACCATTGAACTGTGCATAAGGTTGGCTTCCTCCAGCAGATCCGCAGGAATATCGGAAACCTTGCCGATGCCCTTATTGTCAGCAAAGATGTAAGCCTTCATGGTGATCAGATCAATAATGCCCTGGAATTTATCTTCTGCTCCAATCGGCAGACAGACCGGGGTGGCTTTTTTCTTGAGTTTTGATTTGATGCTGTCGAGCACCTTGTTGAAATCCGCCCGCTCACGGTCCATCCGGTTGATGAAAATCATTCGAGGAAGGGCATACTGATTGGCCATATCCCAGACTTTTTGCGTCTGGAATTCAACACCGCCCACGGAGTCGATGACGACGACCGTATTGTCGACAATGCTCATCGAGCACTGAATATCAAAGGTAAAATTGGAGTCGCCCGGCGTATCCACGATATTGATTTTATGCTTGTCCCATTCGACAAAGTTGGCCGCGGAGGAAATGGATACATGCTTCTTCTGCTCCTCCGGTTCGTAGTCCATAGTGGACGTGCCGTCGTCCACGCGTCCCAGCCGTTCATTTTTCCCGGAAACAAATAAAAGAGATTCACAAAGAGAGGTTTTACCGGTGCCACCGTGGCCGATGACGGCCAGATTTCTGAGCATTTTGGATTCGTACTTTGCCATGAAAACTCCTTTCCATATCTCAACAAGATCCTCAAAAGATCTGATGAAACGGTCATTCAGAATGCGGGGATGTTTAGCCTATCCGGCAACTAAAATCAAGATAATTTTAAACTTCTGACGATTCGTGAAGCTTTATTCGAGCCGCCGATATCAGTTTGCAAAGGGACGAACCTCTTTCATTTTTTCAGCAGATTGTTTTCACCCAGCTTCAAAGGATAAACAACTGAGAAAATGCAGAGAAACAGAGCAAAAGCAAAGGAAAGAATGAACCACACCATCTGCAGCCAGGAAAAGCCGTAACCCTGCAGTCTGGACATGAAGATTTTATAGACCGGTCCCGCTTCCAGAATGATAACCAGGGCAATCAGACCAAAGCTGAGAATCATGAAAAGAACGCCTCCGAAACTGGTTGCCGTCAGAGCCGGATTCTCTGATTTGAAATCGGGATAGCGGGCGCCCAGACCTATCGCAAGTCCGACGATAGCCGGTACAAGAAAAAATATGGTCACAACCGACAAAAACATCATGAAGGGCGTGACGCCGAGCAGGATGTTCGATGCGACGATCAGCGTTTCCGAGAGAATGAGCAGCGGAACATAGTAGAGGAAGAATTTAATCCAGAGGAATGTTTTGATAGAAACGGGAGCAGCCTGAATAATCCAGAAAGCTTCCCCTTCCATACTGACGGCGGGAAAGACAAACCGCGCGGCAATGGCTGAAAGGACGAAGGCCGCCAGCCCGACATTAAGAAAGGAAAAGACATTTTGAAGATAAACCGTCTTGATGGGGGATTTGTCCAGGGGCAAAACAGAAAAGTTGTAAAGATAAATAATAATCAATGCGCAGATTAGAAACAATTGCGGCCATTGCGTTGAATCCCGGAAGAAGGATCGAATCTCTTTTATGGCGAAGGCTTTTGCCGGACGTGACAGAAAATTCAAAAATCCCTCCCAGCTACGGCCGCGAAACTTCACCGGCGCAAAAAGTCTTTTGGCGGTTGTCTGCGAGCGTGAGAAACCACGGAAATAGATCGCATTTGCAGTGATTTCATTTATAAAGAGCAACGAAAAAAAGCAGCTTGTCGAAAGTGCCAGGTTAAAAAGCGAATGACTCCATTGACTTTTCAGCGCAAAGCGCAGTGCATCCGTAATCCAGGTCGTAGGTAATAGCGGCCAATTGAATGCCTGCATGGAATTGAGATAAAGGACGACAGAGGCGAAGCTGTCGGGGTCGACGAGCTGTTCCGGTCGGATCATCCTCAGAACAATGATCAGCAAAATCGCCAGTACAACGCCCAGGATAACAAACAAAGTACGAATTTTTCCTGCAGGCAGCAAAGCAGCGCCAATTAAGACAATAAGGCTGCTGATCGCCGAAGCAATGAGACACAGGCATACGACGGCTGCCGGTGCGATCAGATAAAAAAAGAAGCCGGGTTTATAAACAAGGCCGTAAGACAAGAAAACGGGGAGACTGAAAGCGATCACCATCCATGATGAGTCGAAGGCGCTCGAAAGCCACCGGGAAAGAAAGATATCCTTATTGCCGACCGGCAGCGAATGCAGCAATGATAAATCGCGACTCAAATACAGGTGAGACAGGCTGTTGATGATGCCGCTGAAAAGCAACAGCGTGAAAAAGGTGATGATCATCATGGAAAGAAGTTTCATCGCCAGAATATCGCCAAAATCCTGGACGCTTTGAAAATAGGTCAGGACGCGGTAGAAGATGAGAAAAGCACCAATCCAGAAAACCAGGCCGATTAATGTGAAAAGATAAAGTCGTGTCCGGCGATTGTCATGCGCGCCCGTTTTCAGCCCATTTCTAGCGGACAGCAGGCGCGGTCTCAATAGTGTCGTCAGGGTGCTTGTCATGAGTTAAGCTTCCCGAACCAGCGTCAAGAATACGTCTTCCAGTGCGGCCTCTCCCGTTTTAGCGGCAATATTCAGTTCGGAGACCGTTCCCTGCGCCAAAAGTGTGCCTTTGTGAATGACTCCGATTCTATCGCACAAATCCTCGGCGAGGCTCAGCGTGTGAGTGGAGACAAAGATGGTCACATTTTTCACGGCAAGTCCCTTTAAAATATCTTTGACCATACGCACGGCTTCGGGGTCAAGGCCAACCATCGGCTCGTCAATAATCATCACTTTGGGATCGTGAAGCAGCGCCGCAACAATAATCAATCTTTGTTTCATGCCGTGCGAATAAGCCTCGATGATTTCATCGGCCCATTCCCAGAGCGCGAATTGTCTCAGCAGTTCTTCAGATCTGCGCAACAGGCATCGGGCATCGACATTATATAAATCTCCAATAAACTTAAGAAATTCCATGCCGGTCAGCTTTTCATACAAGAAGGGTCTGTCCGGAACAAACCCGATAATCTTTTTTGCCGAGACGGGGTCTTTTTGAACATCGATTCCAGCCACGGTAATTTGTCCGGCTGTCGGTTTTATAATGCCGCCCATCATTCGTATTGTTGTGGTTTTGCCGGCGCCGTTCGGGCCGATAAATCCATAAATCTCGCCTGCGGCCACCTCTAAATCCAGATGGTTAACGGCGAGCGTTGTTCCAAAATCTTTTGACAGATTGGTGAGTTTAATCATTTCTGATGGATATAACCTCCAATTTGATTTTTCCCATAAGGCCGAGTAAATCCAATTGTTCGGCGCCTTCGCCGCGGACGAGACGAAGATGTGTGACATCAGCCGGAATCTGATTGAATACAGTATCCACAGTAACCCATTGGCCGATGTAAGCCAGATTCCAGGCATGATAATAAAAACGTCCGTTCAAATAGAGAAGCCCCATCTCGATCTGCGTGGGAATGCCCGCGGCACGCAGCAGCGCGGCGGTTAAAACTGCATGCTCATTGCAGTCGCCCATCTTGTTTTTCAGGACCTCCAAGGCATTGGGAACAGATAGAACGGGTTTTTTTTCCAGAGTGCGATATACCCATTGAACAATTTTTCGCAGTCTGACTTGTGAGTTGTCCGCAGGGAGAATAATTTTTTTAACCTGCGCCGTAATTTTCGCGTCATCGGATTGAATAAGGGGTGATGGCTGCAAATACTTCTGAAAAACCGGCGGCACTGCCGCTTCTTGCGTTGTAGTGGAGAGGGATTCCTTGGTAATCGTCAATATATTTTGATCAAAAGTCTGCCTTCCGCCCTGAAGCAAGAGGCCCTGACTGCGGATACCGCTAATTCTGATTACGATCGCCGTCAGTTTTGACGGTTCGGGGATTATAAGATTTGACGGAATTGAGGCGATCTGCGTCATATCAGCAGCACCCTGGGGCGAGATTCCAATTCTTGCCTGCTCGGCATTTACTTTTTCCATGGAAAGACCCAGTATCCCGCTTTCCCTTAATACTTCCCCGTCACTTGCAAGCCAGGCGCAATTCTTCGCTCCCATAAAATCGGCGCAGAGTTTTTGTGTCAGCACGCGCTTTCCCATGATGGGGATTATCTCATCGGCATTGCGAGTGACGGATACTTTGCGGATGCCGAGTGTCGACGGATCAAAGATGCTGAAATCACGTGTTACAGATTTTTCGAGTCCGCCGCGAAATGCGGCCTCATAAATATTACCGCTGATATGAGGAATATCCTTAATCGGAATGATGGTCTTTTGTTCAGAAGGTGGAAGACCTGTAAATAGAATGAGTTTATTTTTGCTTACGTAGCCGCGGGCATTGAAGTGAAATAAACTGGAATTCAGTTCAAAGTTAAATGAAGAGAATGTCATGTCGGGATTAAGATCTGATTCGGTAGCGATGCTCAATGCTTGTATAACCCCCATGGTATTGATCTGCATGGAGACATTTTCTGAAGTTTGAAAATGGCCGTTATTTAACGGGTTGAATGTCCGATGGATCACGCCGATTTTTCTCTGATTTTGATAAATATTCATCCAGGATTCGGAAGGGTGCGTAATGGCTGTTCTTTGCTTTGCCGGTTGATCAAAGGCTTTTTCCTCAAATAATTCCAGACGCACGGCCAGTAGAATAATGAAAATAATAATGATTACAATACCCCAGGCCGATTTCCATCTGATCTTTGTCATCTTTACTTATCTTTCTGATATGTTTAAAATAATAGGATCACTACAAAGATTATATAGAGGGGATTGATTCCGGTCAACTGACAGTATTGCAAGGGCCGAATATTTTAAAGAATAACTTGACAAATTCGATACGTTGATATATGAAATCAAATTCTTATTTCTAAGGCTCGATTACGGTGGATCCCCCATCTGGCAGAGACTCTTCCAAATGCGGGGTTTTTTTTGTAGTGAGACCCGAGCTTCAGAAACGAAGTGCGCTGAAGCTCACCGGTCGAACTATCCCGTGAGCTAAAGCGAGCAGGGGTAGTGGGCACCTTCGTTTTCAGAAACGAAGTGCGCTGAAGCTCACCGGTCGAACTATCCCGTGAGCTAAAGCGAGCAGGGGTAGTGGGCACCTTCGTTTTCAGAAACGAAGTGCCCTGAAGCACGCTTACCGAACTATCCCGCGAGCAAAGCGAGTGGGGGTAGTAAATACATTTGGCGAGAGCGACTTATATTAGAACGGGTAAGTAAACATTTTCATGAAAGCGCCAAACAGGAATTATTGAAATATTTATTGAGACAATTATTGGAGAGGAAAGTAAAATGAAGTTCGACGATCAGAAAATACGCAATATCGGGATCAGCGCGCATATCGATTCCGGCAAAACAACGCTAAGCGAGCGCATTCTTTTTTACACGAAAAGAATTCACGCTATCCATGATGTGAAGGGTAAGGACGGCGTTGGCGCGACCATGGATTCCATGGAACTGGAAAAAGAAAGAGGCATTACCATCGCTTCCGCGGCGACCTATTGCGAATGGAAAGGCTTTGAAATTAATATTATCGATACGCCCGGCCACGTCGATTTCACCATAGAAGTAGAAAGGTCGCTGCGCGTTCTGGACGGCGCGATCCTTGTTTTGTGTTCAGTGGGCGGCGTCCAGTCGCAGTCCATCACTGTTGATCATCAGATGAAGCGCTACAAAGTTCCCTGCATCGCGTTTATCAACAAGTGCGACCGCAGCGGCGCAAATCCTTTCCGTGTGATTGAACAATTGCGTTCCAAGCTGGGTCATAACGCCATCGCCATGCAGATTCCCATCGGTCTCGAAACAGACCTGCAGGGTGTGGTCGATCTGGTGGCCATGAAAGCAATGTATTTTGACGGCGATAACGGTGAGGATATTCGCATCGAAGAAATTCCGCAAAATCTTCTCGCCGAAGCCAAAACCAAACGAGACGAACTCATCGAAGCCGCGTCTCTCTTTTCCGATGAACTGACGGAAACCATTTTAGAGGAAAAAGAAATTTCCGCCGAACTGCTTTACGCCGCCATTCGCACGGGAACGCTGAAGAGAGAACTCACGCCGGTTTACATGGGGTCGGCTTACAAAAATAAAGCGGTCCAGCCCCTGCTTGACGGCGTGACCTATCTGTTGCCCGCACCATCCGAGGTAGAAAACATTGCCCTCAATATGGATAATAATGAAGAACCGGTTGTTTTGACCAGCGATCCCGAAAAACCGATTATCGCACTGGCGTTCAAACTGGAAGACGGTCAGTACGGCCAGTTAACCTATATTCGTGTTTACGAAGGGACGGTGGAGAAAGGTTCCACGATCGTCAATGTACGAAACGGAAAAAAAGTTAAAGTCGGTCGTGTCGTGAGGATGCACGCCGATCAGATGGAGGAGGTCGATGAGTTGCGCGCCGGATACATTGGCGCTTTATTCGGCATTGAGTGTTCCTCGGGTGACACGTTTGTATCACCGGGCATCAATATGACGATGACCTCGATGTATGTGCCCAAGCCGGTTATCTCGCTGGCCATCGTACCGAAAGACAACAAGTCGCAAATGGCCATGTCCAAGGCTCTTAACCGATTCTCGAAGGAAGACCCGACATTCAAAACGTACGTCGACCATGAAACCAACGAAACCATCATCGAAGGGATGGGCGAGCTGCATCTGGATATTTACGTGGAGAGAATGAAGCGTGAATACAATGCGGAAGTGACGACAGGTAATCCCCGTGTGGCTTACCGCGAAACCATCACCCAGCGGGCGGATTTCAACTACACCCATAAGAAGCAAACCGGCGGTTCCGGACAGTTCGGACGCATTGCCGGCTGGATCGAACCGATCAGTGACGCGGATTTTGTTTTTGAAAACAAAATATTCGGCGGTTCGATTCCTACGCAGTATATTCCCGCCTGCGAAAAAGGTTTTAAACAGAGCATGGCCAAAGGACCCAAGTTGGAATTCCCGATTACCGGCGTTAAGGTCGTCATCAATGATGGCGCCTCGCACGCGGTGGATTCTTCCGACATGGCTTTCCAGGCCGCTGCGCGCGGGGCTTTTAAGGAAGCTTACCTGCGCGCCAAGCCGGTGGTTCATGAGCCGATTATGAAAGTCGTTGTGGAATCACCAACTGAGTTTCAGGGGTCGGTGATGGGACTGCTCAACCAGCGCCGCGGAATGATCATCGGTTCGCAGGACGAAGGCGTCATGAGCGTCATCGAAGCTCAAGTGCCGTTGGGCGAAATGTTCGGTTTTTCAACTATCCTGCGTTCATCCACGCAGGGCAAGGCCCAGTTCACGATGGAGTTTGCGCTCTATCGTCAGGTGCCGCAGTCGATCGCGGAAAAGATAGCGCTCGAAGTTGCTCAGAACAAGAAGACGGCGGCCTAAAAAGGTTCAAGGCACAAGGTTCAAGGTGCAAGGTAACAAAGAAGACAATGTCGGTTTATAGAGCTTTAAAACGGGAAGACAATGTCATCCATTTAATCTATGAGGTTATGATCATGATCAAAAATGAAATCAATCAGCGCAATCCGCTATTAAATCTGGGATACGATAACGAATATATTCTGCCCAATGGTGGCTTCGGCGCTGTTTTAGCACACGCCGGCGTCGGCAAGACCGCACTGCTCGTTCAGATGGCCCTGCACGCCATGATCAATGAGCAGCCTGTGTTGCATGTCAGTTTGAATGACGCGGTCAGCAAGGTGGATCTCTGGTACCGTGAATTATTCAATGACATGGTGTCGAAGTACGATTCAGCAGAAGTTACGGAATACTGGGAGAATCTTCTCAATTACCGTTTCATCATGACATTTCGCGTGGAAGGGTTCAGTGTTCCGAAACTGGAAGAACGCGTGACCGACCTGATGCAGCAAAATATTTTCAAGCCGTCCGTTATCATTCTTGATGGATTGAAATTTGACGAATCCGGCCGCGGCCTTCTGGTGGAATTGAAAGAATTGGCGAAGAAATATTCGATGCGCATCTGGTTTACCGTCCATACGCACCGCCATGAGCCGCCCAAAGAAGATGGTCTGCCGCTTTCATTTCTGCATGTTGCGGATCTATTTGATGTGCTGGTGCAGGTTGCCGCAAAAGGGCCGGAAGTTTACATTAAAGCCCTCAAGGGCCAGTCTCCGGGCGCAAAACAGGACGCGCTTATACTGGATCCGGCGACGATGCTGATCAAATAGCGCATTATTCCCATTCACCGATAATACGTGTCACAGCCGGTCGAGCGTTATGAATGGATATCTCAGTAAGGCACGCAAGTGCCACGCCGTCCATCCATTCCGGATTGCATTGCTCGAAAAAAGCGATTCTCGTATCCCGGAGTTCCTTCTCGCCGATGTCACTGACCCCGGGACGCAATTTCCCCGAGTTCATCAGCCGGATGACTCTTTTGTGCGGGTCATATTCTTTCCCGTACCGTTTTGCCGCCAGATGATCCAGGAGCCTGCGTTCAAACTCGGGTATTCCGTAATCAGGATTCGGATAGTATGTTTTCGCATAGACCGGCAAATAGCGGTAGGAACGGTAACTGTTTACGATTAAAAACCAATAATATCTGAATAGGGGATTGCGAAGCGCATGCGCGAACGCAAACCGTATCCACGTTTTTTCCAGCACCAAACTGGCTCGATAAGAGAGATCGATAATGGTATCACCAGAGAAAAAAGCTCTAAGGGGTACGCCATCAAGAACATCGTCGATGAGACGTAGCGTCGAAAAACCGACAATCTGACCTTTGGCTGGCTCAGTGAGTAGGATGACCCAGTCTTTTTCATTGAGATCTTTATTAAAGCTGGACCATCGGACACCATCAAAATAATGGTTCAATATCTCAAACATGCTGTAGCGCTGAATGTTATTGAGTTGACTTGCTTCGACGACGCTTCCTGCCAGAGACATGATTATCTTCCTTTAAATGATGTACTACTTCCCCAATTACAGACCGCCCAGTTCCACGTACGAGGTTCTTCCGTCGAGGGTGGCAGTAAAGTCAAAATTATCCAATGACAGCGCATAGATTCCCGATCGAGAGGGGATATGAATATATTTTTTCAATACACGAAATAAGGGATCTCTCTCCATGAGGCCTACCAGCAGAAAAGAATTGCCTTTGTCATGCTGATGGTGAAGAATTGTATTTAACAGCAGAGTAAATATCTGCTCGCTGTTGTTCTCAATCGCAATGCAGGCGGCATAAAGATTGCGCAGCGGTTCGCCCGGATTGGGCATCGGTGCCAGATGTAAGGCATGCGCCAATGGAGAAATGAAAGGCTTCAACCAGCGCATATATCCTGAATACTCGGCAATCAGAATCCGGCGAAACGGAAGTTGATCCCAGCAGGCGACTATGCCCAGAATCCGATCTCCGGTCCTTGCGACGTAGAAATCATCGAGCCGAAGGCCCCGCAGAATTCCGTTATCGGCCAGGATATCGTCCGCCGCATAAACGGGGAAAAACTGTTTTTCACTGCCTACACGGTTCAGGAATTCAGAAATTTTAGCGGCTCCAACAGCGCTGCCGCGTTCAATTTGAATTCGTGCAGGCAGACGTGGGGCGGGGCGAGGGAGCAGGGGAATGGCGGCGGTATGCAGTGTGCCGATGCGCGTGCTCGCCGGCAATCCGACCCGACCGCTCGATAGCACATTTTGGGCGGCAGTGTTGTCAGTCAGTATGGCGAACAGATAGAACGGAGGGCCGCCACCTTCGTCGTGCCACTGTTCGAGGATCTCACGACCCTGGGCCATGATGGTTGTGCCGCGGATGGATCGATCGAGGCGAAGGGAGCCTAAGTAACCCACCTCCGCAGGAGTACCGTTCAGGAACACCCTGCGCTTGGCGAGTAAAACGACGCCGACGATTTGCTGATTTGATTCGGCGATGATCACGCGCTTAGCGCATCCTTCGACTTCAATAGCGCGAAAGAAACTCGGTTTATAATCGGCTGCAAGTGAGATGGTGCCGCGCATCGCAGTGCGGCGCATTAGCGCGCATAACTGAGCATCGTCCTGGGGACGTGCTTCCCGGAGATAAACGGAAGTTGAACATATCGGTGGGTCGATTCCCTGTGCGTCTGTCATAAATTTTGAACTGTTCTTTCTTGCACGGATATAAGGAAAATATCTTTTGCTGTCAATCACTATCCGCTTTTTTAAACGTTTGATTCGTTTATTCTCCAAACGCTATCGGGTTTTTCGGCCAGACTGAAAGACAATTGCAAAAAGATGGTCGTTGCGGTAGATATTCAGACTGAAAATCCGGGCCTAAGATTTATTTCCATCAATATTTAAGTCGCCGGGAGGCATATGAAAACAACAGCTTTGTATTTGTTACTGGGAATTGTTATCGTCATGGCAGCGGCATTTATAGCTGCAATTACAATGGCTTCTCCCAAAGCACCGCCGATGATGGAATCAATTGCAGCTCCCTTTCGGACGATGAATTTTGCATCTTTACCGCCTGCTCGTCACTATCAGGCTCGCGATGGTGCGCAGCTGGCGTATCGGGCATATCCGGCGGATCATTCCAGGCAGACGGTTGTCCTGGTTCATGGTTCCTCGGCCTCCGGCAGCTCCCTGCATGCTCTTGCCGAGTATCTTCAGAAGAACGGCATCGATGTATATGCATTGGATATGCGCGGTCACGGAGAATCGGGGCGTAAAGGGGATATTGACTATGTCGGACAGCTGGAAGATGACCTCGCAGATTTCATGAAGCAGATGTTTCAGAACCGGAGGGAGGTTATCCTTGCTGGCTTTTCTTCCGGCGGCGGTTTCGCTTTGAGGTTTGCAGCCAGTCCCCGGCAGGGGCTTTTCAGCCGCTATATTGTGCTCGCACCCTTCATTAGATACGATGCACCCACAACCCGGCCGAACAACGGCGAATGGGCGAGAGTCAGTGTTCCTCGAATCATAGCTCTCACGCTTCTCGGGCCTGTCGGCAGGAAATGGCTGGGGCATTTGCCGGTCATCGCTTTTGGGATCGATCCTCAAAATGCCCGATACCAAACATCCACCTATTCTTACCGGCTTTCGAGCAATTTTGGACTGCATCATGACTACGTCTCCGACTTGAAGGCTATTAAGCGGCCCTTGGCCGTCATTGTGGGAGAAAAAGATGAGCTGGTTTATCCGCAGAAATACCTATCCGTGTTTGCCGAGCCGCAGCCCCACGCGGAGATTCGCATCGTTCCCGGAGTCGGTCATATCACCCTGACCACCGATCCTGCCGGACTGGAAGCGATTGCAGAAGTCATTTCGAATTGACGATCTTATCAGACGGCCTTGACACGCAAAGCCTGATGACTTCTATAGGATGAGTTCATCCGAAGTCCGGATGGACGTCCGAGCGCCGTTATACGGTCACTTTGCCGGAATATCCCTGAATCTTGAGCTGATATTAAGGATAAGAAGATGCCTTACAATCGACTGCAAAATGAAAAGAGCCCTTATCTCCTGCAACATGCGCAAAACCCGGTGGACTGGTATCCCTGGGGAGAAGACGCATTTGCCAAAGCCCGGCAGGAAGACAAACCCATTTTCCTGTCCATCGGATATTCGACCTGCCACTGGTGCCACGTGATGGAGCATGAATCATTCGAAGATAACGCGGTCGCCTGTCTCCTGAACGAAACATTTGTCAATATCAAGGTCGACCGCGAAGAACGTCCCGACATTGATGCGGTTTATATGAAAGTCTGCCAGCTCATGACGCAGAGCGGAGGATGGCCGCTGACAATTATGATGACGCCGGATAAAAAGCCTTTTTTTGCCGCGACCTACATTCCCCGTGAAACGCGATATGGCCGGGTCGGCCTCCTGGAGATGATTCCGGAAGTTAAATCGCTCTGGCAGTCGAAACGCGCCGATGTTCTTTCCACGGCCGCGGAAATTACCGGGATTCTGCAAAGGCCCTCCGCAGGAGGCGACAAGGATGTGGGTGAAGAAATACTTCATCGGGCGTATCGGTCGTTATCCGCGAGCTTTGATCAGGCGTACGGTGGATTCGGTCATGCGCCGAAGTTTCCTTCACCGCACAATCTCTCATTTCTGCTTCGCTACTGGAAACGGACCGGTGAGGCGCGGGCACTGTACATGGCGGAAAATACGGTGCGAAACATGCTGCGGGGTGGAATCTGGGATCACATCGGCTGCGGATTTCATCGCTATTCCACGGATGAACGCTGGGTCGTTCCACATTTTGAAAAGATGCTTTACGATCAGGCGATGATGGCATTGGCCTTAATTGAGCTATTCCAGGCCACAGGGAAAGAAGAATACAAAACATCGGCTTGCGAGATATTTGACTATGTTCTGCGCGATATGACGGATGAACAGGGTGGTTTCTATTGTGCGGAAGATGCGGACAGCGAAGGTGTGGAAGGGAAATTTTATTTATGGACGGAAGAGGAAATCCGCAGCGTTCTGAAAAAAGATGAAGCGGACCTATTCCTGTCTCTTTACAGGCACGAGGGCGACCTGACCCTTCAGGGGATGCAGGAAATTCCCTCGGGCAATTTCATTGCGCACCTTCGGCCTTTGCCCCAGAGCGGCGGCGGAGATGCTGCAATAGAACAGTCCGGCATGCCGGAAAATGTCCGCAAAAAACTTTTCACTGTTCGGGAAAAAAGGATTCGCCCGCATCGGGACGACAAGATACTGACCGACTGGAACGGTCTCATGATTGCGGCGTTGGCACGGGGCGCTCAGGTCTTTGAGGAACCGGTCTACCTTAAGGCCGCCGTCCGTGCGGCAGATTTTATCTTTCGATTTCTACGGTCTGAAAATGGCCGGTTGCTCCACCGGTTTCGCGATGGTGAAGGCCGGACGCCCGCGAATGTCGATGATTACTCGTTTATGATTTGCGCTCTTTTGGAACTCTACGAGACCACGTTTGAAATGGAGTATCTGTTCAGGGCACTGGAGTTTCAGTCTCATCTCTTTGCTTATTTTCGGGATGACTGGAATGGCGGATATTTCCTTACGGCAAGCGATGCGGAAGCCCTTTTGACGCGGCCGAAAGAACTCTATGACGGTGCCATCCCGTCGGGCAATTCCATGGCATTTATGAATACCCTGCGATTGTCCCGCATTACCGGAGATGCCGAGCTGGATGAAAGAGCGCACGAAATATACCGGGCGTTTCGCTCCCAGGCGGATGCGGCGCCGACGAACTTCACGCAATTCCTCGCCGGTCTTGACTTTGCCATTGGCCCGGCAAGCGAAGTGATTATTGCCGGAGATAAAAGCAGTCCCGATACAAAAAAGATGCTGCGCGCTTTAAGAAAAAGTTTTGTGCCGAATAAGATTGTCATCTTCCGGCCGGAGGGGCAGGCAGTGCCCCAGATAGAAACAATCGCGCCTTACGTTCAATCACATGCAGCGGTGAACGGACGAACGACCGCCTTCGTTTGCTCCAACTTTACCTGCTCGGCGCCGACCAATGATCCCGGAAAGATGATGGAATTGCTGAATGGAAAGTAGCGGGCGGTCCCGCGCCGGCTGAGAGGGTTGAACCTGTGTTTTGGATGATCATGCTATTTTCCCAGACAGGCGGATTTTCCCTTTCCTTTCCCTTCGGTGGATTCTTTTTTCAGAATGCCGTTTTCAAATGTCAGGGCGTAGATGTAGTCGCTGTCGCCGCAGTTGTAGTACCAGATTTCTACCTGATTGGCACATTTTTTTGATTTCTTAACTTTACCATGTTTGTCGACGCTGGTTGCCGAACGGCGTCCTTCGCATGTCGTTTCTTTGGACGTCGGCTTGCCGCACGTTGTGGATACCTGTATTCTTGTATCACCGCTCGTGACCAGATCGGAACCGCAGCGAAAGGCAAAGCCGTCAACGACTGCGAAACATAAAAGAAATAGACAAAGGATGCCGCTTTTAAGGAACAACATAGGTTCACCTCCGTGTGAATTGATTTACTATTTTCCCAGACAGTCGGATTGGCCTTTTCCGCTGCCCTCAGTTGTTTCTTTAATTAATTTGCCGTCTTCAAAAGTCAGCGCATAGATATAGTCATTGCTGCCGCAATTATAGTACCAGATCTCGATAATGTTGGGGCATGAATAAGTCCGTTTCGGGCAGATCGCCTCTTTGGAGGTAGGCTGACCGCAGGTTCCCAGGACTTTTACCTTTGCGTCGCCGCTCGTGACCAGTCCGGAGCCGCAGCGAAAGGCAAACGCGTTTTGGGTGGAGAAGAGCAAAAAGGTAAAAATGATCAGAGTGGTTGCAAAGATTTTCATTTTGTCACCTTGCTCCTGGCGTCATTAACAAGAACCATATACTCATACTTGTAAAGGTCGTAAACGAAATGCTGGATGATTTCCTGCTCGTCGCTAAGCGGTGTGGGCGACCGCAGAGCGGCTTTCACTTTGTCATTGAAGTCGATGGGCAGGATATACCTGTACTGACCCCGAAAAACTTTATAATGGAAGGCGCGGGCGATCGTCTCCAAATGGGAAAATTTTACCGTATATTCAGAGTGACCCTGAAGGTCGATTCTTTCGGGAGATCCCGACGCTTTAAGTTTCAAGTGGGGGAGAGAGGGGTGGTCCACCGACGTTTCGCAGCTGTGCTCGCTTAAATAAATATAGGGGATAGCCGCACCGCACAGTCTTTCGACAACTTCCATGGCTCCGATATTGATATTTTCCGTGGGAGTAAATTCGAGAGAATATTCTTCCTCGTAATCAAATATTTTATTCAGAGAGCGCGTTGTGCCCTCATTGTCTTCCTTGGAGCCGTTCTGATTATAGACCAGCGTAGGAAAATCACCCAGATTTTCATTGAAGATCGCCAGATCAAAGGAGTGAATTTGAGCGGCAGTCACCTTCAGAAAGTCCATTTCCACAAAACGCGCGGGAAGCCCGGCAAGCGCTTCTTTTTGCTTTTGCAGGAGAAAAGGTGAAATATCGAGCATTGTCGCCTGAAGATGAGGAGCGAGTCTGAGGAAGTCTTTCATGAGATAACCCAGTCCGCCGCCGACTTCCAGGACGTTCGTTAAAGCCGGGAACGGGATAATCCGCTGCAGGAAGTCAAAAAGGTGTTCACCGAAGGATGCGTTGGATTTGAGAACGCCGCGGCAGAGACTGTTCTCCGGATAGAGTGCGTTGCAGACCGTCAGCTCCCAGCCCAGGGATTTCAGTCTGTGTCGATGATATTCGTGTGTTGTATTTAAAGTATAGCCCATAAGATTAAAATATTTTATCCGTCAAATCGAAAATTATGATATTTGATCTCTTAATTCATGAAAGCGGAAAAATCAATCATGAAAGTTTTTATCAGTAATAAACTGGAAAAGCTGGTCCAATGTCTCGCTGGCCGATTGAAGGAGCCGCTTAAGCATCCTCTGACCCCGGAAACCATCGTTGTTCAGAGTGCGGGCATGGCCAAGTGGATATCACTGCAATTGGCCCAAAGACAGGGGATTGCGGCAAATTATGCGTTTCCGTTTCCCAAAAAAATTCTGGGGGAAATCTTCGGCGCCTTCTTGCCCGACTATTTTCCGGATCCGTCCTTCGATGAACGAGTGCTCGCCTGGAAGATTCTGGAGATATTACCGGAAGTGTCCCAGAACGAAGATTTCCTGCCGATTCGTCATTATCTCGGACATTCGAATGACCAGCAGAAGAGGTATCAGCTGGCCAAAAAAATCGCCGAGACATTCGATCAATATTTGATTTTCCGTCCAGAGATGATTCTGGACTGGGAAGCAGGAATCGTCAAAGATTCAAGCGATATCTGGCAGGCAAGGCTTTGGAATATGATCGTGGCTCGCCAGGGAATGAGGCATCCGGCGAGGTTGCGGGAATTGCTTTTGTCCGGCATAAGGAATAAGCCGGTAAGACAAGAGGTTCTGCCCCAGCGGCTGTCCATTTTCGGGATATCCTACCTGCCGCCCTACTATTTGGAAATATTTTCCCGTCTGTCGGTTCATCTTCCCGTGGATTACTACTATCTCAATCCATCTCGGGAATTCTGGGCCGATATTCGATCGCAGCGCGAGATCGGTTCGGTCCTCGGCAAAGTGTCAAAGCATCTGATGACCGCGGATGATGATTCATTACACATGGAAAGCGGCAATTCACTCTTAGCCTCCTGGGGGAGACAGGGCCGGGACTTCTTCAGGCTCATGGAAAACGTTCCTGCAGACGATATCGACTTATTTGAAAAGCCGGAGGCTGTAAATCTGCTGTCGGCAATCCAATCCGACATCGATCTGCTTCAGGAACACGATTCGACGGATATTTCATACATGAAATGGACGCCCGAGGATGATTCGATTCAAATCCATTCCTGTCACAGCCCGCTTCGGGAAATCGAAACACTTCATGATGTCCTCTTAAGCCTTTTCGAAAAGAACAGCGGTTTGACTCCGCAGGATGTGCTGGTGATGACGCCGCACATAGAACGGTATGCGCCGCCGATAGAAGCCGTATTCGACGCGAGGGAACCGAAGATTCCCTATGCGATTGCCGACCGCGGGTCCCTTTCCACGAGCGTCGTTGGCCTGGGTTTGACGTCGCTTCTCGATTTGGCCGAGAGCCGGTTTACGTCCGACGGCATCCTAACGATTCTGGAAAACGCAGCGGTCGGTGAAATGTTCGCTATTTCATCTCAAGATCTCGAACAGATCCGCCACTGGATTTCCGAGACGCACATTAAATGGGGAATTGACGCCGCTCACCGGCAGACCTTTGACCTGCCCGCTTTCAGCCAGAATACCTGGCGTCATGGGCTGGATCGATTGCTTGCCGGCGCGACCCTTGACGGCCGGCGTCGGGACTTCTTTGGGGATGTTCTACCCTATGGCGAGGTCGAATCGGAGCAAACTCAGGTCCTGGGCCGTTTTATGTCGTTTTGGGAAAAAGTGATCGAGCTGAGGAAGATTTTGCTTGTTGCGCATTCACTTTCAGACTGGTGTGAAATCCTGCAAGATATTCTCGACGATTTCTTCCCTCCGACCGAGCCGTTTCGTCACGAATTGACTGCCGTCAGGCACTTAATCAGCAATCTGAAAAAAGAGCAGCAGGCTGCGGACCTGAGCGAACTTATCTCACTTGGTGTCCTGAAAGGTTACATCCTTACCGCCATGGAAAACCCGGGGGAGCTTTCCGGCTTTCTGGCCGGCGGCGTGTCGTTTTGCGCGCTTTTGCCGATGCGCAGCATACCTTTTAAAGTCATTTGCCTGGTCGGTATGAATCATGATGCCTATCCCCGCCAGGACCGGCGGACGGGCTTTAATATTATGGAAAGGGAAAGAAAGCCGGGGGATCGATCGCTGAGAAAAGATGACCAGTATCTGTTTCTCGAAGCGCTCCTATCCGCCAGGCAAAACCTGATCATAAGTTATGTCGGTCAAAGTGCGACGGACAACAGCGAACTGCTGCCTTCGGTGCTGGTCTCCGAATTCCTGGACTATCTGGATAAAAATTATAGCCCCGCAAACGACCGTCCCGTATCCTCGCTGATCAGACGAAAACAACGCTTGCACGGCTTTTCTCCCGTGTACTTTGGCAGCGACGATACCCTGTTCAGCTATTCCCGACAAAATTATCTGGCGGCCAAATCGATTCTGGAGCGGAAGAAAGAGCAGCCCCGATTCCTTAAGGAAGCGCTTGGGGAAACGAACGAACGATCCGCGGTGATTTCAGTCAAAGATTTGATTCTTTTTTATCGCAATCCTGCGAGGTATTTTCTGGAAAAACGCCTTTGTTTGAAATTACCCGCGCCGCTCAGGGATGAAGAAGACAGCGAACCCTTTTCTCTTGATCCGTTGACGGCCTATCACATCAAACAGGCTTTGGTGGATAGTCATCTTAAGTCGGAAGACGAACATTTCATTTATAATGTTAAGCATGCGGAAGGCAGCCTGCCGGTCGGCAGCGCGGGCGACTATTATTTTGAGCAGTTGAACCGGCAGGCCGCGGAGTATGCGCGCCGGGTTTCGGCCCATCTTAAAGGAGAGCCGCTTGCAGACTGCAATATTGATTTACGCATCGGCGATTATCGATTGATAGGAGTTTTGGATCATCTGTACGGCGCGCATCGCATTTATTACCGGATGGCGACCTTGAAAATGAATGACTATCTTAGCGGCTGGATAACCCACTTGATCCTCAATAATGTGCCGGACCGGGGCCTGCCGCAAACCAGCCTGATTTTGGGCGGGGATTCCTTCTGGAAATTAAAGCCGGTCCAAAATGCCGAAGAATTATTAAGGGTCATGATTCGATACTTTTGCCAGGGCCGGACGAAGCCTTTAAAATTCTTTGCCCGCGCGTCCTGGGAATACGCGCAGGCTTTGTGGCTTAAAGGGAAGTCAAGCGAAGATGCGATCCGCGCGGCAAGTCTCATCTGGTCCGGGAACGATTCACATTTTCTGGATGCGGAATCTCAGGAAACCTCCTGCAAAATATGCTTTGAAAACGATCAGCCAATCGACAGAGAATTTGCCCAGACCGCTCAAGCTATTCTAAAAGACCTTTTTATGCATTTGGAAAAACTGGAGTAATCCTTCATGACGGCTTTTGACCTTTCCGCCTGCCCGCTCGCGGGCATCAATCTGATTGAAGCCAGCGCCGGTACCGGAAAAACACATGCCCTGGCCGGTTTGTATCTGAGATTTCTCATCGAGGAGCGGCTTGCCGCCCGGCAACTCCTGGTGATCACGTATACCAATGCCGCGACAGCGGAACTCAAGAGGCGCATCCGCCAAATGATTGTTGATGCCGAAGATGCCTTTCTGACCGGTGAAACGTCATCCGATATCATGAGAGACCTTTTGCAGAAATATCCTGATTCTCAGGACAGGAAAAGAATTGTCCGCGATCTTGGAATCATCCTCGCCAATTTCGATGAAACGGCAATTTACACCATTCATGGTTTCTGCCAGCGGATCCTGAGCGATAACGCATTTGCGAGCGGAGAGCTCTTTGAGGTCGAATTCATCGAAAATCAGCGACGGCTGGAGCAGGAATTCATCGACGATTTCTGGCGCAGACATTTTTATAAAAATCATCCCGTAATTGTTCAATATGCGCTGGCGGGAAAGATGGATCGAAATACATTGCTGTCTTTACTGCGGATCGTACTGTCCAGACCGGATCTGAAGGTCATTCCCGACTATGAACCTTTTCAGATGGACAAATTTGAACACGATCTGAAAAAGCTTCGGGAAACTTTTTCGCGGCTTAAATCCGTGTGTCTGAATGATAAAAGCGCCATGATCTCGGCATTAAGAGACAAGGCGTTAAACGGGCAGATTTACGGCAGGAAAGTGGATGAATTGATCCGGGAAATTGAAGCACTACTGGAGCGCAATGAGCTGCCGTTGCCGCCGCCGGTTTGTCTGCAAAAAATCAGTGCGGACTACTTGAAGAAGAAAACCAACAAGAATCAGAACACGCCCCGGCATGCGGCTTTCGATCTGAGCCAGGAGATGCTCGAGGAATCGGCCGGAGTGGAAGAGCATCTGGATCAATACCTGGCGGGATTGAAGAAAGAATTTATGGAAGCTGCCAGGGTTGATTTTCCGGGACTCAAACGGAAAAAGAATGTTCTGTATTTTGATGATCTGCTTTCGCGCGCCTACGAGGCTCTGCATGCTTCGGGAGGCAATCGGCTGGCTGAAATCCTCCGCACGCAATATCGGGCGGTGCTGGTCGATGAATTTCAGGATACCGACCCGATTCAGTTCGCCATCCTGCAGTCTCTCTTTCTCACGGATGCCGCAGTGACAGATCAAACGGCGTTATTTTATATCGGCGATCCCAAGCAGGCCATCTACAGTTTTCGCGGCGCCGACATCTTCGCCTATCTGCGTGCCGCCCAAAGAGTCGATCACCGATATTCCATGCAGTATAACTGGCGTTCCGAGGAAACACTCATTAACGCGGTTAATGTCCTGTTTGAAGAACCGGGACAATCGTTTGTTTATGAGGAAATTCCTTATCACAGGATCAGGCAGGCACCCGATATTCCGGTTAAAAGGCTGACAATCGTCGGGGAAGAATCCGCCGGAATGCAGTGGTGGTTTGTGCCGGGAGACGATGATGGCCGCCCCCTGGGCGTAGGCGCAGCCCGGAAATGGATTAACGAGGCGGTTGTTGCGGAGATATCCAGACTGCTGACGCTCGGCCGTGCGCAGAAGGCGACTATCGGTGAAAAAATGCTGGCGGAAAGTGATATAGCAATCTTGGTCCGCAAAAATGCTGAAGCCAATACTCTGCAAAAGATGCTGACTGCGGCCGGAATTCCTTCCGTGATTTACTCTGCTCAAAGCGTTTTTTCCTCCGACGAGGCTAGGGAACTGCAGAGATTGATGCTGGGCATTATCCATTACGAAAATGAGGGCTATGTCTTATCCGCCTTAACAACGGTTTTCTTTAATTTGCGGGCGGCGGATATCGCCGCATGCTCCGAAGAAGACAGCCGGATGGAAGGCTGGCGGATCAAATTTAAATACTACAATGAGCTGTGGAAGACAAAAGGCTTTCTGACCATGTTCGCTGTTTTTCTGGAACAGGAAGACGCCCGTCCGAGAATTGCTTTGCGCCCCGACGGGGAAAGACGTCTGACCAACTTCGCCCATCTGGCACAGGAATTATTTCAGTCGCAGTCGGAAGGCAATCTCAGGCCGACCGAGTTGTTAAGATGGCTTGATGATATGATGGTCACTGAAGAGAATGTCAAAGACGATCAGCAATTGCAGCTCGAGACGGACCGGAACTGCGTTCGCCTTGTTACCATTCACAGGAGTAAGGGATTGGAATATCCGATCGTTTTTTGCCCCTTTGCCTGGGAGACGGGTGCGAACCGCAGGGAAGATTTGCCTCTTTGCTTCCATGATGAAAAAAATAATTGGCAGGCAACAGCTGATCTGGGATCGGAACATGTCTCTGCAAACAAAGAGTTCTATGACCGGGAGGTTCTGGCGGAAGACTGCCGGCTGCTGTATGTGGCGATGACCCGTGCGAAGAACCGGTGTTATTTTGTCAGCGGTCATATCAAGGGGACGCAATCCAGTGCGGTGACCTACCTTTTTCAGAGGTCTTTGTGGATGGATCAGGGACTGACAGCGACGGATGAAGATATGATTGGGCAGATGATGTCGTTTGCCGTTCGTGCGCCTGAGGACATTCGTATTAAAAAACTTAAGGCAATCGCTGTGCCTGAAAAATGGCTCCCGAAATCTGCGGTGGAGGAAATTTCTCATCGCGGATTTGCAGGGAAAATTGATCAGCGGTGGAGAATCGCGAGTTATACGTATCTGACGCATGCGTCGCATGACGATTTGGAATGGGAGGAAGGGGCAGGCTTGGCAAGCGATGAGCAGGCGGTTCCGGAAGAGAAGATGGCGGATAACATCCTCCTTTTTCCTCCCGGGGCGACATCCGGTATTCTGCTTCATGAAATCATCGAAAAGATCGATTTTCAGCATACCCTTGAAGAGCAGACGGCGAAGATTGTGAGCGAGACCCTGGAAAAATATAATTATGCGCCTTCATGGCAGCCGGGCATTATAAAGATGCTGGTCGGTCTTGCCCGAACGAAATTGAAAGACAGGAACGGGAGTGACTTCAGTCTTTCCCAAGTTGATCTTACCGGTTGCCGCAAAGAATTGGAATTCTATTTTCCGCTGCGGGATATTTATCCCGAAAGATTGATGTCTTTCTTGGAGAAATCGGCGCAGAGCCATGAATCCGGAGATCAAAGGAATTTGAATTTCCTTCCGGTGCACGGCTTTTTAAAGGGATTCATTGACTTTGTTTTTGAATATGACGGACAATTCTATCTGGCGGACTGGAAATCCAATGATCTGGGCGATCACGATGAATGTTACGCCCCCAGAATTTTAAAACAGGAAATTTTCAAAAATCTTTATGACGTGCAATACCTGATTTATACGGTTGCGCTGGATCGGTATCTCAAAGAAAGGCTTGCCGGATACCGCTATGAGAAAAATTTTGGCGGCGTCTTCTATTTCTTTTTGCGCGGATTGAGTGCAAAAACAGGCCCGGCCAACGGCGTTTATTATCATCGACCGGATGAAGAAGTAATCAGACGGCTCGCGAATAGTCTACTGGCGGAAAACTCGGATCAGTGATATTGAAACCACATTCACCGGAAAAAATTTTTTCAAAGAAAGGGATGGCCTCATGCTGAAGATCAAAGAATTATTCTTAAATTCCGTGTTATGTATTGCTGTCCTGCTTATGATCAGCGCCTGCGGAGGTGGCGGGGGCGGGACTGTTGTCATCATTCAGACGGATCCCGGACACCTGGATGCCGGCTTTGGCAGCGCCGGTAAAGTCGTAACGGACATTTCAACCCATGATGATCGGGCATATGCAACGGCCATTCAATCCGACGGGAAGATTATTGCCGTGGGGACTGCCAACGGAAATTTCGCCGTTGCGCGCTATACGGTAACCGGCGCACTGGACGCGTCATTCGGAACAGGCGGTATTGTCACAACACCTATTGGTGTGGGCGGTGCTGTTGCCCGCGCCATTGCGATTCAGGCGGATGGTAAAATTGTTGTTGCCGGGTATTATCAGGCGGGACCCTTGAATAAAATCGCCGTAGTTCGTTACAGCAACGGTGGTTCCCTGGATTCCACTTTTGGCACCGGAGGCATCGTCACGACGTCCATCGGCGCGAATAATGACTTTGCGTATGCGGTGGCCGTGCAAAGTGACGGTAAGATCGTTATTGCCGGTTCGTCTAATGATGGCACGAAGGATTTGTTTGCTCTTGTGCGATATACCGCTGTCGGCGTGTTGGATACAAGTTTTAATATCACGGGTAAAGTAACGAGGCAGATCGGTTTGGGAAACAGCGTCGCGAGTGGTGTGGCAATTCAGACCAATCAATTCATTGTGGCGGTAGGGGTTTCCTCCAATGGCGCGCTCAATGATTTTGCCATGGCCCGCTATGACACTAACGGAACACTGGACGTAGCTTTTGGCACGGGAGGCGAAGTCATGACACCGGTCGGAACCGGCGCGGCTGCGGCTCAAGCGGTCGCTATCCAGCCGACGGATCAGAAGATCGTGGTTGTCGGTCAAGCATTGGTCGGTGGAAGTAATAATTTTGCCATAGTTCGTTATCTTACGAATGGAACGCTGGACACTGGATTCGACACAGACGGAAAAGTCACCACTGCAATAGGAACGGTAAATGACATTGCCCGGGCGGTCAAGATTGCCTCCGGCGGGAAGATTGTCGTTGCCGGCTCTTCAAATAACGGCACCAATGAAGATTTTGCTCTGACGCGCTATAATGCTGACGGAACGTTGGACACCCTTTTTAACGGCACCGGCAAAGTCACTACGGCTGTCGGAACAGGCGACGATTTGGCCTTCGGTCTGGCGATCCAATCCGACGGCAAGATTGTAGCGGCCGGCTATTCCTTTAACGGTTTGAATAATGATTTTGCCCTGACTCGCTACTGGCCATAGATAAGAGAGGCAGGCCGCCCGAAAGGGTGGGCCTGCCTTCTGTCTTCGCTTCTCATCTATTTACCCTTGGGAAATCTTTTTTGCAGCTCGGGAAGGAGTTCCGAGCGGAGATGCTCGGAGTCGGCATATTTTTTTGTATAAGTGCTGGAGAATCGCAGGACGCAGGTTGGTGTCTGAGTGATTTCAAGTTTTTTGATCAGAGTCGACCATTGAGTGAATATAGGTTTGGGATCCATTACTTTTAAAGCGATCCCCTGAGATTTCAGCGAAGCGGCCAGCACGCTTTCTTGATCGACTTTCTTTTCCGTGGCAAGTGAAAAAAGAATCCTTCTCGCCTTCAGGACATTTTTATAGCCCTTATCCGCAGCGGCCGCCGCCAGAAAATATTTTGCATAAAGCCCGCTTCCCGGATGACCCGGATAATCAACAAACGTAATTTTTACATCGCCCCTGGCGAGCAGTCTTTCTAACTCGGGTTCCAGGTCTCCTTCCACGGACTGGCAGGGCGGGCAAAAGTAATCCGTGAAAATAATCAGCTCCCAGGCGCCCTTGCCGTAAGAGGGGATTGTTGTCTGGTCGCCGGCATAGGCGGGAGTGACTGAACCGGAAAAAGAAAAGCTGATAAAAACGTAGCCGACAATCATCATAGCCAGCAGGGGCAGCCGCTGGCCGCCGGTAAAGGGAAGCCTGGCATCGCCAAAAAGATAGATTAATTTCTGATACCACTTATTCATCATGCCAAACCTTTCATAATTGATTACGTACATCACTAAAACCATTATGCCGAAGGATAGGCAAAACGGGCAGAAAACATTTTCTGAAACCTGGAAAGAAACGAGGAAGGCCTCCACACCGATGCCCGAGGCGACAAGCAGACGGACCAAATCCGCCTGTTTCACCAGAGACAAGATGATGATCAGGGACATATAGACCACGCCGACATATTTCAGGTCGATGCCTAAAATGTCGCCGCGCAGATAGGAGCAGGCTGTATCGCAGACAGTATAAAAAGCCATCAGCCCGATGCCGATTACAGCCAGGAGGATTGTGACTACGAGACGGTAACGCATCAGCTGTCGGTAAAGACTCATTTACTATTTTCCCTTTAAAAAAAATTTGGGGGATTATAAAATCAGAAGAGGGCATTGTCAATACAATGTTGACAATAATTATGCCCTTGACAAGCCGGGCACGCTTATTCAATAGTTTTGCACGAAAGGCCTGGAGCACAGCGATATGAGCAGAAATAAAGCCACAAAGAATATTGCAGAGAATATCTTTTCTGAGTTTGATATCACTATCGGAAAGTTTCTTTCTTCAGGCGTTACGAAAAATAAGGATGACGTTCGTCTGGCGGCGTCCTTAATCAGCCGTCAATTAAGCGACGGACACGTTTGCGTGAGACTGCCCGAGTTCGCCGGCACAGGATTAGGGACAGGTGACAACGAATATGATCATGGGCAGTTCCCCCGATTATCGGTATGGCTTCAATCCCTGGAAAATGCCGAGTGTGTCGGCCGGCCCGGCGATTTCAAACCCATGATTCTGGACGACGCGCACCGCCTGTATTTTCAGCGGTACTGGCAATATGAACAGGATGTCGCCGGATTCATTCTAAAGCGCTTTTCGGCGGACCTCGATACGAATCCGCATTATTCTTCAGAGAGCATTCGCGAAAAACTGCAATTCTACTTTCCGGAAATGTCTATGGGGGTAGTCTCCTGGCCGGGCATCGCCGCGGCAATAGCGTTGACGAGACAGTTTCTGGTCATTACCGGAAGTCCCGGAACCGGGAAAACGACGGCTATTACAAGGATCATGGCTTTTCTGCAGGATGTTAAAGAACGCGGGTTACGCATTGCCCTGTGCGCTCCGACGGGGAAAGCAGCTGCGCGCATGGAGGAATCCGTCAAAAAGACGAAAATGATCCTCGCCTGTCCGGAGGATATCAAAGAATCCATACCGGATGAGGCCATGACGATTCACCGTCTGCTGGGCAGCATCATGTATTCGCCGTATTTTTCTTTCAATGAAAAGAATAATCTCCCGTATGACCTGGTTGTGGTTGACGAAGCATCCATGGTTGATCTGCCGCTGGCCGCGAAGCTAATGACTGCGCTTCGCCCGGGTGCCAGGTTGATTCTGTTGGGGGATCGGGATCAACTGGCGTCCGTCGATGCGGGGTCCGTTCTGGGGGATATTTGCTTTCCTGAACCATTAAATGTTTTTTCCAGGACCTTTGGACAGAAATTGGAGAGTATCTGCGGCATACCAATCAAAACATCGGATGGAGCCCCTGATGTCCGGGACTGCATTATTGAGATGAAACAGAATTATCGTTTTTCCGCAGGAAGCGGCATCGGTGTTTTGAGTCAGTTGATAAAGGCAGGCGACGCGGATGCTGTGCTGGCGTTAACCGGTGAGGGAAAATATTCTGACGTTCACCTCTGTGAAATTTCAAATTCCGAGGATATTTTGAAACTATTACGGGAAACGGTGCTTAAATTCTATCGGGCGTATCTCCAGGCCATCGCATCCGGTTCCGAAAGCATTGAAGATATCTTCAGCCGATTCGAAGCGTTTCGCGTCCTATGTGCCTTGCGGGTCGGACACTGGGGTTCTAAACGGATGAACATGGTCATCGAAAACCTTCTGGCGGAATCGGGGCTCATTCGTCTGACGGATCCGTATTATCAGGGACGTCCGGTGATGATTGTGCAAAACGATTATCGCCTGCAACTGTTTAACGGAGATGTCGGCCTTGTCTTAAGAGACTCGTCCGACCGTAATAAATTCAAAGTCTTTTTTCGCGATCCAAAGCAGGGTTTCAGAAAGATACTTCCCGAAAGACTTCCCCGCCATGAAACCGTCTGGGCGATGACAGTTCACAAGAGCCAGGGATCGGAGTTTGATGACGTCGTTCTTATTTTGGCGGAGAACGACAGTGTTGTTTTGACAAGAGAATTACTCTATACGGGGATCACCCGCGCCCGATTGAATGTCAGCATATGGGCCGGCAGAAACACGGTGAAAAGGACAATTCAAAAACAAATCATCAGGCAATCCGGATTGACGGATGCAATCAAATTGCCTGTGAGGAATATATAGTAAATAAGTAAATAATATTAATATGATATTGCTTCTCCAGCCTGATATTTTTTTCTTCAGTTTCTGCTCGATAAATCTTGACAATTAGAAGCCAATCCATTAGCCTACCTTCCTGTTTTTGAAGATCATTGCAGGCGCTTGGACCGGACTTTCAGTCACTTGTCATATTGCTTGCGCTTTCAAGAGGGGGAACAACAATGATTGGTGTGCTGATAACGACCCACGGAAATTTGGGAAATGAATTGATTCATGCGGCGGAGTCCATTAAAGGCAAGTTAAAAGACGTCATGCATGTTTGCGTCGAACAGACTAAAGGTGTCGAAGATCTAAAAAAAGAAATCCAGAATGCCATTAAAAAACTGGATAAAGGCAAGGGTGTATTGATTCTAACGGATCTATTCGGTGGAACACCTTCGAATATTTCCCTATCCTTCATGAAAGAGGGCAAGGTGGAAGTCGTCACGGGCGTCAATTTACCGATGCTTCTCAAGTTATCCGATATTAAAGAAGAGACCACGCTCAACGAGTTTGCGTGCTTTATTAAAGAATACGGGAAGAAAAATATTTCTCTGGCCAGTGAAATATTAAGTAAAAAAGCAGTCGGGTGATCAATTGGCGGACTCCTACGACATTGCGCTGGTGCGGGTGGATAACAGATTGGTACACGGCCAGATATTGGAAGCCTGGGTGCCCTTCATCAAGGCAAAATGCATTATCGTCGTAGATAACAATGCGGCCAGTGATTTTTTTTGTGAAACCGTCATCCGTATGGCCGTGCCGAGCGATATCGAGGTTAATATCTGCTCGGTGGACGATTTTGTCTCCAATTTCTGCTATGCCCATGGAAACGGCAAAAAGACGATTATCCTGTTCAGCAATATTGCCGATGCCCTCAAAGCACACCAGGGCGGATTTCATTTTGAGAAACTCAATATCGGCAATATCCACCACGAAGACTATAAGGTCTGCTGTGCTCCATCCGTCTTTTTATGTGAACCGGAGATTCAGGATGTTCTGCAGCTGCTGGAAGACAAAGGTGTCGTCGTCGAATTGAAGCGGGTTCCCAGGGAAAAAGCGGTGAACATCAAAGATGCTCTAAAGGAGTTCTGCCCGGTAAAACAATAGCGAGGATCCTACGATATTGTTTATAAAAATCATCTGTATTTCTTTTGCAGGCGGCCTGCTGTGTCTCGATCGCGTTTTCATCCAGGCCATGATTTCCCGGCCCGTCATTATCGCCCCGGTGGTCGGCCTCATTCTGGGCAATCCCTATGCGGGGTTGATCGTTGGAGCGATACTGGAACTGCTCTGGATTGATCGCATTCCCATCGGTATTTATATCCCTCCGAATGATTCCATCGCCGCTGCTTTTGCAGCTTCGCTGGCCATACTTACCGGCCAGTCACTGGGAGCTGTGACGAATGACCTGATGGCCCTGGCAATCCTCATCGCAATTCCATTCGGCATCCTGGCGAAGAAGATCGACGTCAAAATCATCGAATCCAATAATTTTCTCTCCGATCAGGCTCTGGCGGCGGCCAAAGTCGGCGATTTCCGCGCGATAGAAAGCAAGACCTATCTGGGTCTGACCAAGGTATTCCTGTCTTATCTTGTCTTGCTTCTTATCTTACAAATCACCTTTATTCCCTTGCTGATCTGGATTTATCCGAAATTGCCGGCCCAGATCCATACCATGTTGTCGCTCACTTATTTCTTTTTGCCGCTCCTGGGCATTGCTGTCGGAATCAACACGATTAAACTGCGCGGTGCGATCCCCGTTTTCTGTGTGATTTTCCTGGTCGTTGCCGCAGCGCTGGAATTTTTCAATGTCTTCTAGAGAAGCGAAACAACAAGCGAGCGTCGATCTGATGAAAAGGGAAGATCTGCCGGAAATCCTGGCGATTGAGCGCGAGTCTTTCAAAACGCCCTGGACGGAAGGGATGTTCATCGATGAACTGAAGACGAGTCACGCCCAATGTCTGGTGGTAAAAGTTGATTTCAACGGGAAAGCCGTCGTTGGCGCTTACATCATCTTCTGGGTGGTAGCCGACGAAGTTCACCTGCACAATCTCGCGGTTAAAAAAGAATTCCGCAGGCAGGGCCTGGCAGCTGATCTGATGAATCTGATGAGGCATATGGCCGGTCAATTGGGAGCGGTCCGGCAGACGCTGGAAGTCCGCGTGTCCAACGATGAGGCAATCGGCCTTTACCGAAAGTGTGGTTTTGTAGTAAAGGGCAGACGGCCTCGCTATTACACCGATACTCAGGAGGATGCCCTTATTATGTGGGCCCAAAACAAACAGGATGAATAAGAATGGCTAAAGATATTTATGTCGGAGAAGTATCCCATAACGAAGAAATTCAGGCCGATCATTTTCTCATGAGGATTAAGCTGCCTGCATGTTTTGCCGAACCCCTGCCGGGGCAGTTTGTGATGGTTCGCATTGCCGGTTTGCAGGACCCCTTTCTGTCTCGCCCCATAAGCATTTATTCATTTGCCCGCAGCAAAACGAGCTGCATGGTGGAACTTCTTTATCGTGTCGTGGGCAAAGGAACGCAAATACTGGCCGGGTTGATCAAAGGGTCGCAAGTTGAGATTTCCGGTCCGCTGGGAGGGGGCTACACGACAGCACCGTCAAGAAAGAACATTATCTTTATTGCGGGAGGCATCGGTGTCGCGCCATTGTCTTTGCTGGCGCAATATCTCTGCAAAACAGCGTGCCATGACGCAGAAACCATGACGTTTTATCTGGGGGCGCAAACAGCAGAAGCTGTTGTCGGACTCGATCAGCTTCGCAAGTATTGTTACAAAGTCATTGTCTGCACGGATGACGGATCCCTGGGCGAGAAATCGCTGGTAACAAAAGCATTTCAAAGAGACATTAAAAAGTATGCACCCGCAGAGTCGGCGATTTATGCCTGCGGACCGAGGCCGATGCTCCGGTCGTTATCAAAAATGCTGACTGATAAATATTTCTGTCAGGTGTCGCTCGAAGAACGCATGGCATGCGGCGTGGGGGCCTGCATGGGCTGTGCTGTTGCCATTAAAGATGAAGACAACAAAACGGTGTATAAACGGGTTTGTGCAGACGGGCCGGTTTTTGATCTTCAGAAAGTGATCTGGGAATAGACGTGGGAACTGAAAAAAGGAAATTCGCAAGCGCGATGACAGTGGACATTGCGGGGCTGGGCCTGAAGAATCCGGTTATGACGGCTTCCGGAACCTTCGGCTACGGTGAGGAATATGCCGACTACGTCGATCTTAATCAACTGGGCGGCATCGTTGTGAAGGGGCTTTCACTCAAACCCCGGCCGGGCAATCCTCCTCCGCGGATTATGGAAACGTCGGGCGGAATGCTGAACGCTGTGGGTTTGCAGAATGTGGGCGTTGATAAATTCATCGAAGAAAAACTTCCTTTTTTACGAAAATATGATGTTGCCGTTATTGCCAATATCTACGGTGAAACCTATCTCGAATATGCTCAGGTAGCCAAGAAACTGAGCCGGGCGCAAGGCGTACACGCCCTGGAAGTAAACGTTTCCTGTCCTAATGTCAAAAAAGGCGGATTAAGTTTCGGTTGCGATCCGGCCTCGGCAGCGGACGTTACACGCCGGGTGAAAGCCGAAACGCATCTGCCCGTGATTGTCAAGCTCACTCCCAATGTGACGGATATTGCCGCCGTCGCCCAGGCCGTGGAGCAGGCCGGCGCTGACGCGGTATCACTTATCAATACGGTCACGGGCATGTCGATTGACCTCAAGACGAGAACTCCGCGTCTTAAAAATATCACCGGAGGTCTGTCCGGTCCGGCCATCAAACCGATTGCGTTACGCATGGTCTGGCAGGTGGCGAAACGCGTCTCCATACCGGTGATAGGCATCGGCGGCATTATGACGGCCGAAGACGCGCTCGAATTCATGGTTGCAGGGGCAAGCGCGGTGCAAATCGGGACAGCCAATTTCGTCAACCCCTGCGTCACAATCGAGATCATTGACGGCATCCGGAATTATCTCAATGACAACAAGATTAGAAATATAAAAGACATTGTCGGATCCCTGCGGACGTGAGAATATGAGGCTGAGAACCGAGGAGATCGTAAGCGGTGTATATCTGGTCGGCGGTCCTGATGTAACGCGGGGCGAAGACGCCGCCGTCTACCTGATTGACTTTTCGGGTGACCTCGTCCTGATTGATTCTGGTGCGGGGGGCAGCTCTTCTCAGATTGTTCGCAATATCGAGATGCTGGGACTGAATCCGGCCTCATTATCGAAGGTCATTCTTACACACTGTCATATCGATCACGTCGGCTCAGCGCCTTTTTTCCGGGAAAAATATGGCGCAAAAATTGTTATTCATGAACTGGATGCCAAGGCTCTGGAGACGGGTGATTCGATCAGGACGGCTGCCAACTGGTACGGGACAACATTTCCGCCGACGAAAATAGATGAGAAGTTAAAAGACGCGCATGTGACATTGAAATTCGGTCAGGAGGAACTGCACTGCCTGCATACGCCCGGCCACACGCCCGGTTCCATTTCCCTTTATCTCGACCGCGCGGACAAACGAATCCTGTTCGGTCAGGATATTCACGGTCCGTTTAACAAGGCATTTAACTCCGACATCGATGCATGGAAAAAATCCATGCAGCTGCTTCTTGATCTGGAGGCCGACATTTTATGTGAAGGCCACTTCGGCATTTACCAGCCTAAAGATAGAGTGCGCAGTTATATTGAACGCTATCTGGAGGAATACGAGTAGACCGTCAGATCAAGGCCAGAGAGTCCGCCACAGCCATGCCGGCGAGTGTCGGGCAAAGAGAGCCGTTTTTCAATTCCACTAACTTATTCTTAAGCAATTCCTCGATAACGCGTTTCTTTTCGATCAGCAAGTCGGAATCGAAGCGAGCCTTATAATGTTCGAGGTTGATCCCGTCTTTTGTGCGCATGCCGAGGAAAAGCGCCTCCAGTGCAAGCTGTTCCATAGAGAGCTTTTCTGTTTTGGCAATGGACTTCTTCCCCTCTGATATATTTTTGAGATAGGGTTTAACGGCTCTGGTGTTCCACCAGCGTTTTCGATTCAGGAAGGAATGGGCGGCAGGACCAAGGCCCAGGTAGGGCGTATGCCGCCAGTATTTCATGTTGTGCCTGGATCTGAAAGAATCGGAGCGCGCAAAATTCGACACTTCATAGTGCGAATAACCTCTGCCCGTTAATAACCGTGATGTCGCCATGAAAAAATTCAGTGCATCATTTTCGGAAGGGTAAGGGAGGCCGTATTCCCTGTATCGCTTGAAAAGCGGCGTCTTCCTGTCCAGGGAAAGTTGATAGCAGGAAAGATGCTCAGGGAAGAAGGATAAGGCTCTTTCCAATGATTGTATCCATGATTTCATATTCTGACCATGAATACCGTATATTAAATCAAGACCGATATTTTCAAAACCGGCCATTCGGGCTGCATTCACACAATCGGCGGCTTGCCCGGCGGAATGTCTGCGTCCAAGGAATGTCAGGAGTTGGTCATCAAACGATTGGACGCCGATGTTCAGGCGGTTAACTCCCGATTTACGAAGCGACTGCAAATATTCAAGGGACACATCGCCGGGATTGACTTCCATCGTGATCTCGGCGCGCCGGTCAACAGCGAAATGGGAATTTACGGCATTCAAGATTTCACGGATTTCCGTTAGTGACAGCAGGGAAGGGGTTCCGCCGCCGATGTAGATTGTATCAAAAACGTGAAAAACTTTCTGATACAAAGGCATTTCGTTTTTGACGGCTTTTACGAATTCAGGAATTTGATGAGTCGATGAAATGGAATAGAAACTGCAATATCCGCACTTGCTCAAACAAAACGGAATATGAATATAAAGACCTGCTTGATTGTTTTCCATGATGCGTCTGCAGAAAATGCCATTGACAATTAGTCTGTATCGGACTTCAAAACCGCCAGGAACGCACTTTGGGGAATGCTGACGGAGCCGATCATCTTCATGCGCTTTTTACCGGCCTTCTGTTTCTCCAGGAGCTTTCTTTTCCGGGTGATGTCGCCGCCGTAACACTTGGCCGTGACATCTTTGCGGAAGGCGCTGATCGTGCTGCGGGCGATGATTTCTCCGCCGATGGCGCCCTGGATGGCGATCTTATACATCTGCCGCGGTATTTCGTCTTTGAGGCGGTCGCAGGCATTCAGTGCGCGGGCACGGGCGCGTTCGCGATGAACGATTTGTGATAGTGCGTCTACCTTCTCACCGTTGACCAGGATGTCCATCAAAACCAGGCTGCTTTCCCGATAGTCGATTATATCGTAATCAAAGGAGCCATACCCCTGTGTGACGGACTTGAAGCGGTCATAGAAATCAAAAATGACTTCTGCCAGCGGCATTTCATAGGATAATTCAACGCGACCGGGGCCGGTGTAATTCAAATTGGAATTCAAGCCGCGTTTTTCCATGCACAGCTTCATCACCGTGCCCAGGTAACGCTCGGGGAGCATCATTGACGCACGGATATAGGGCTCTTCGCCTTTGGCGATTTCCGCCGGATCGGGATAGTGCGTCGGATTATCCACATAAACAACTTTTCCGTCCTTGAGCGTGAAGCGGTAACAGACGCTGGGAACGGACAGGATGATGGAGAGATCGAATTCTCTTTCCAGTCTTTCCTGCACGATATCCAGATGGAGCAGACCCAGAAACCCGCAGCGGAAACCCTGTCCCAGCGCGGCGGAAGAATCTTTTTCGTAGATGAAAGATGCGTCGTTGAGCTTGTATTTCTCCAGCGAATCGGCCAGATCCTGGTAATCGTCGGACGCGATCGGATAAATGGAGGCGAAGACGACAGGCTTGACTTCCTTAAAGCCGGGCAGGGGCTGGCTGCAAGGTCTGTCCTGCAATGTGATGGTATCGCCCGTGCGCACATCCGAAACGGTCTTAACACCGGCGATAATATACCCCACATCCCCGGCGGAGAGTTTTTCGCGCTTGGTGCGCTGAAGGAGAAAATGACCGACTTCTTCCACTTTATACGTGGACGCGTTGTACATGAACTTGATGATGTCGCCGGCTTTCACACTTCCTTCGAAAACGCGGCAGTGAATGATCGTGCCCCGAAAGGAGTCGTATTTGGCGTCAAAAATCAAGGCGGCCAGAGGGTTTGAAGCGTCACCAGTCGGCGGCGGAATGCGTTCTACAATGGCATCGAGGATTTCTTCGATGCCGATGCCTTCCTTGGCGGAGCATTTGATATGCGTGTCCGGATCGAGTCCCAGTTCGGAATCGATTTCTTCGAGCACCCGATCGATATCGGCCGACGGCAGGTCGATCTTATTGATGATCGGGATGATTGCCAGATTATGTTCCATCGCCAGATAAAGATTGGCCAGCGTCTGAGCCTGCACGCCCTGGGCGGCGTCGATAAGCAGCAAGACGCCCTCGCAGGAGGCAAGCGAACGGGAAACTTCGTAAGAAAAGTCCACGTGACCCGGTGTGTCGATCAGATTCAGGATATACTCTTTCCCATCCTTAGCACGGTAGGGCAGGGAGATGGCATTGCTCTTAATGGTGATGCCCCGCTCACGCTCGATGTCCATATTATCGAGCAGCTGATCCTGAAAATTTCGTTCATTGCAGACGCCGGTAAATTGAATCAGCCGGTCGGCCAGTGTGGACTTGCCGTGATCGATATGGGCGATAATGCTGAAGTTTCTAATATTTTCCATAGGGATGTTAAAAAAAGCCCTCCAGGTATCGGCGGGCTTTCTCTACGAATCTTTCCTCTTAACTTAAACCAATTTCTTCATAAGATCTTCGGATACTTCTTTCACACCGGCGCGTCCATCAACAATGATGACCTTGGTTCTTTCCTTGAAATAGTTGACGCCGGCCAGCGTACCTGTTTTCGTGTCATAATAAATGCCGTGACGTTTGTCGATGGCTGCGGCATCCTGATCATCGGCGCGCGTGGTCAATTCTTCGCAACCGCACACGCGGCAGACGGGCTTGCCGTTCTTTTCAGCCGGTTTGATGGCGTCGATAAAGATATTGTTGGGATGGTTATTGTCCGTTTTGCATAAACGGCGTCCCATGATGCGCTTTTTCGCCGTTTCGCGGTCCAGATCGATTTCAATGACAAAATCGAGTTTAATGTTTTCTTTTTGCAGGGCTTTCCAAAGCGCCTCAGCTTGGGCCAGATTACGGGGGAACCCGTCCAGCAGCCAGCCCTTCTTGGCATCATCTTCCTTCAAACGATCCAGGATCATCGGGATCGTGATATCATCGGGAACGAGTTCGCCTCGGTCAATGAACGCTTTTGCCTTTTCTCCGAGCGGGGTTTTCTTTGAAATATTTTGACGGAAAATAACGCCGGTTTCAATGTGCGGAACTCCATATTTCTTCTGAACGATCGCGCCTTGCGTGCCTTTTCCACTGCCGTTTGGGCCAAATATTAGAATGTTCACTTTGTTGAAACTCCTTTCGTAATAAATATTAAAGTAAGTGCCTTATAATGTATTGCATCTTTTTTCGCAACGACAAAGATTGACCGGTGGTTTTAGATTAAAAATCCGTTTTTAAAGGGGATTTTTTCAGGATCATCTTCTTGCCTGTCTGATTTTTTCTCCGGTTTTTTTGGTTTTTCGGCGGTCAATTCTTTTATCGCACCGGAAATAGCGATCGCCCGCGGTGTTCCTTCGGGGTAAAACTCGAGCGCTTTACGGAAATGAAAAAGAGCGCTTTCTTTCTTTTGCTCTTTTTTGAAATACAAACCAAAATAGTAATGAGATTCTCCCTGTTCATTCAGCCTGCCATAGGACATGGCTATGTGGTAGTTGATGTCTACAGCATCAACAATTTTCTTATCCTGCAGCGGTAGAAAACATGTCAATGCGCTTTTGAAATCACCGGCGGCAAAATGCGCCTTGCCTAAAGCGAGTGATATATCTTCGTTCCCGGGATCGATTTTGGACACCCGCAGCAGATACGTGCGAGCCTGCGCTGCATCGCCTGTTTTCAGGTATATCAAGCCGATATGGGTTAAAATATCTATATCTTGCGGTGCAAGTGTCAGGGCTTTATTCAGGTTTTCAAGCGCGGCATTTGTGTGACCGAGCTGATCTTCCGTCAAGCCCAACGTATAGAGAAGATCAACGTTGCGCGGATCTTTTTGCAGGGAATCGAGAATCTGTTTGCGGTGTTTATTGAGATCGTCAGTGTCCTGAGCGATTAACGCCTGCATTCTCAAAAAATTGCCGACGATATTTGCGGCGCCGCGGCTTTGGCGATACTGCGTTTGAAGAAGGCTGTCGAGATAAAAAATACGATCATCCGTACCCGGATGCGTCCGGAGATAGGTCGGCACGGTCCTGGATAAAAATTCATATTGTTTAATGATCTTGAGAAAATCAACCATGGCTCCCGGATAATAGCCGGCATTGACCAGATATCCTATGCCCAGGCGATCCGCTTCCTCCTCGTGCTCCCGCTGATATTTGAGGGCCATTGACTGAGCGCCGGCAACGGAAAAAGCGGCTATAGCCGCTGTTGCATCACCCCCGCCGCCGAGGAAGGCGCCGGCGATAATTGCCGCCAGCATGGCAATATTGAGCTTTTGCGACTTTTCGATAATGCTGGCAACGTGGCGGGCGTTGGCATGAGCGATTTCATGCGCCATGACGCCGGCCATCTGTGCCTCGTTTTCAACCGCGGAAATCAACCCCTTGTTAATGTAGATATAGCCGCCCGGTGTGGCAAAAGCATTGATTCCGGTGCTGTTAAAAATGGAGAAAGTGAAACGGAAAGGAACCTTATTGCTCTGGGCCAGAATTCGATTGCCTACGCCGGAAACATAAGCGTTGAGTTTCTTGTCCTGAAGCAGGAAATTATTCTTTTCGAGTTTGTCATAAATTTCTTTGCCCAGTTTTCTTTCGTCATCCAGCGTAAAAGCGGCTGATACATTTTGTACTCCCAAAAGTATCAGGAATAATATTAGGGCCAAAGAAAAGAATTGCTTTTGAATAATTTTGCGCATAGTCAGAAAATTAGTCCATATTTTATGTATAATGTCATATTACCTGCTTTAAAAAGATTAGGCAAGTTTTCCTTGCGAAGAGAAACGAGAGTCGAAAGGGAGATAATCGAGATATGGGGAAAGTCGTCACCATTGATGGACCGGCAGGCGCGGGAAAAAGTACGGTCAGTAAAGCTTTAGCAGATCGTTTGCATTATTTATACTTGGACACTGGGGCGCTTTATCGCGCGCTGGCTCATAAAGCGGTGACGAATAAAATCAATTTGAATGATCCGGATGAACTTGCGAATTTGTGTTCGACGACGGACATTACATTGAAGAATCGCGATGGCAAAATGGCCGTCTTTGTTGATGGTGAGGATGTCGGCGACAGAATCCGGACGGAAGAGGTCGGACTGGCTGCGTCTACGATATCGGCCTTTCCGGTGGTGAGAAAGAAATTACTTTCCTTGCAAAGAGAAGCAGGAGCTCAGGGCGGGATCGTGGCGGAAGGACGGGACATGGGATCGGTCGTTTTTCCGGACGCTGATTTCAAATTTTACCTGGATGCCAATAGGGAAGAGAGAGTCAGAAGGCGGCACGTGGAGCTCTTCCAAAAGAACGGATCGGCGGGGCTCGCAGCAGTCTCCAAGGATTTGCAGGCCAGAGATGATCAGGATTCACAACGAAAAATTGCGCCCTTGACGGCGGCCCCGGATGCCGTGATCATCGATTCCACTCACATGGACGTTTCACAGGTAGTCGAAGAGATCCTGAAACACATAGCAGGGCGTATCGGCGAGCGAGCATTGTAACTGCAGCGGGGCTTGATTTGGTCTTGCTATTTAATCTTCGGTATGTTAATTAATGAAGATTAAAAAAGTCTTATAAAAATTAGGGGGTATTAGGTAAATGGTTAACAATAACAACACAAACTTAAAAAACGAAAAGGAGGTTAATACCGACTCTTCAATTCACAGTGCACACAATTCGTCTGGACAGTCCAAAGAAGAAGATATGGGCTTTAAAGAGCTTTATGAACAGAGTCTCAATCAATTGCAATACGGCGATATTGCCCGCGGAAAAGTCGTTCAGGTGACAGCGGATATTGTCATGGTAGATGTCGGTTGGAAAACGGAAGGATTTATTCCGATCAAAGAACTCAAAGACGCTCAGGGAAATATTAACATTTCCGTAGGCGACGATATAGAAGTATTTATAGATAAACGGGACTCTGAAGGAAACCTTGTATTATCCCGTGAAAAAGCAGCCAAACTTAAAGTGTGGGATGAAATTAAGAACATCAGTGACAACAATCTTACGATAAAGGGGACGGTTGTGGAGAAAGTTAAGGGCGGACTCTCCGTTGATATCGGAATTATCGCCTTCCTGCCCGGGTCGCAGATCGATGTTCGTCCGATCAGAGATTTGGACCAATTTATCGGCCAGACATTGCCCTTTAACATTTTAAAATATGACCGTAAACGCAATAATGTAGTTTTATCAAGAAGATCAATAGTGGCTTCCGAAAGAGAAAGTGAAAAGAAGGACACGCTGAACAATATCGTGGAAGGAAGCGTTATCGAGGGGATCATTAAGAATATCACCGATTATGGAATTTTTATCGATCTTGGCGGCATTGACGGTCTGCTGCACGTTACGGATATCTCCTGGGGACGAATAGCTAAACCGTCTGAAATATTCCATAAAGGAGAGAAAATAACGGTTAAGGTTCTTTCCTTTGACCGTGAAAAAGAGAGAGTTTCTCTGGGGCTCAAGCAGCTTCATGAAAATCCATGGGAACATATTTCAGAAAAGTATCCGGTTGGCGCTCTCGTTCAGGGAAAGGTTGTCAACCTCACGGACTACGGCGTCTTTATCGAATTGGAGCCTGGGGTGGAAGGATTGGTTCATATTTCCGAGATGTACTGGACTCGAGAGATTAAGCATCCGTCTAAAGTGCTGAACGTTGGTAATTTAGTGAATGTGGTGGTGCTGGAAGTTAATCCGGAAGCCAAGCGCGTATCACTCAGTCTGAAGCAGACCACGGCTAATCCCTGGGAAAAATTAAAAGAGAAATACCCGATCGGAACGGTTGTGAAAGGTCTCGTCCGTAATATTACGAACTTCGGCGTGTTTATCGGGATCGAAGATGGTATCGACGGTCTTGTTCATGTATCTGACATTTCCTGGAAGCATCGCGTTACTCATCCTTCCGAGTACTTTAAAAAAGGACAGGAAGTTGAGGCGGTTGTCTTAAATATTGATGTCGAGAATGAGAAATTCTCACTGGGGATTAAACAGATCGAAAAGAACCCGTGGGAAGAATTACCGCAAAAATATGCTCCCGGCAGCGTGGTGACGGGTAAAATTACGAATTTCACGGACTTTGGAATTTTTGTCGAAATTGAGGACGGCATTGAAGGTCTGGTTCATATTTCCGAGATCAGTCAGAAGCGTGTGAAATCATCGGCCGAGTTATATAATGCCGGTGATATCGTTTCCGCAATCGTGAAAAGCATTGATACGAAAACGAAGAAAATTCGTCTGAGTATTAAGGAAATGGAAGCACCTACGACCGCTCAGACGCCATCTTCGAGCCAGTACATCAATAACCGTGAAAACATCGGTTCGAATCTTGCCCAGGCGCTGGCCGACGTGAAGATAGGAAACCCGACGAAGGAATAGGGACGCATGAGAAAACATCCTGTAGGTTTGGGATTGATTTTGCTGATTGCGATTGGCATTGTTCTATATTTTTTCTTTTATAGAACCGGCTCCCAGTCTGGAACTGCCGGCACACAGAGATTTTCTTTAAGTGACAAAATCGGTGTGGTGCCCGTTGAGGGCATCATCACTGATTCTCGTGAAATTATCGAGATTATCGATGAATTTGCCAAAGACAGCTCACTTGCCGCCATCGTGCTGCGTATCGATTCTCCCGGCGGCGGTGTCGCCGCTTCACAGGAGATCTATGATGCGGTCGTTGCACTTAAGAAAAAGAAGAAAGTAGTTGTATCAATGGGGTCGGTTGCCGCCTCAGGAGGCCTGCTCATCGCGTGTGCCGGCGACAAGATCGTGGCGAATCCCGGAACCATCACCGGCAGCATTTCGGCGATCATGCAATTTGCCAATGTGGAAGAATTGCTGAAAAAGGTCGGCGTGAAATCTTCCGTTGTCAAAAGCGGTCAATATAAAGATATCGGCTCACCCATGCGCGAAATGACACCGGAAGAACGGATCATCATCCAGGAACTGGTCGATGATATTTATAATCAGTTCATCGACGTCATCGTGAAGGATCGCAAACTGACTCGCGAACAGGTCATTGCCATAGGAGACGGCCGAGTCTTTTCAGGGCGCAAAGCAAAAGAATATGGCCTGGTTGATCAATTGGGGGATATGGCCTCCGCCGCAAAATTGGCAAGTCAACTGGCCGGTAAGGACGGAACATACGAGCTTGTTTATCCGAAAAAAAAGCATCCTTCTTTTTTTGATTTAATGTTTGAAAGTGCAGCCAATCAACTCAGCCGGTCTGTGAAAGCAACAGCTGAAAAATGGGGTGGGGTAAGTTACTTATATCATCCATGAAGTCCGACTGGCGATACCGATATGACCAAAAATGAATTAATCAAAAGAACACAGGAAAAATTTAAAACCTATTCTCAAAAAGATATTGCTTTAGCGGTTCAGACTATTCTGGACTCTCTCGTTGGCTCTATGAAAAGGAACGAGCGGGTCGAAATAAGAGGATTCGGCACGTTTACGATTCGCGAGCGCAAACCCAGAGTCGGCCGCAATCCAAAGTCAGGAGCGGAAGTTTCTTTGGACGAGAGAAGAGTTCCTTTTTTTAAAACGGGCAGAGATCTCCGATTAAAGGTAGATACTAAGAAATGATCTATAAAAACATCATTGTCGATAAAAAGAAAACTTACGCGATCATTCAATTCAACCGTGCCCATGAAATGAATGCTCTGTCTAAAGAAATGAGACTGGAGTTTAACGACGCGCTTCTGGACGTCGAAAACGATCCTCTGATGAAATCGCTGGTCATCACCGGCGGAGAATACGTCTTTTCAGCCGGTATGGATATCAAGGAAATGTCTTCTCTGTCCAATGTCGAAATTGATGACTATTTCGAATCGATGAAGAGATATCTGAAGAAAATTTATTCATACTCGAAGCCGGTGATAGCAGCGGTGGGCGGTATTGCTTTGGGTGGCGGGTTCAATATCGTTACGGTCTGCGATCTGATTGTCGCTTCGGAAAGTGCGATCTTTTGTCACCCGGAATTGAAGTTCGGACTGAGTCCTCTTTTTTATCCCCTGAGCCAGATCGTCGGTGTGACCAAAGCAAAAGAAATTGCAATGCTGGGAGAGCCGATCGGGGCCAATGAAGCGGAAAGAATCGGCCTGGTGAATAAAGTAGCCCCCCCCGAAAAGTTCATGCAGGAAGCAGAGAAAATGGCCCAGACCTTATCCACAAGGTCAGTGAAGGCTATTGAAGAGCTGAAAAATATTTGTTCCGTTGTCCCGAGGATGGATAAGATTGCCGCTCTGGATATGGAACTGTCCATTGGCGGAATGCTGTTTGCCCGTGATGAACGGAAAATCCATATGAATGAAGTGTTGTTTCTCGAAAAACTTCGCAAGAAAAAACAATAATAACGGCAAAATTAAGAAAAGTTTCTTTACAAAAGATTGATCACCTCAGGTTGGCGGAGAAACCAAAAGTGATTGCTGAGTTCATACCGATAACCGAGTTTTACTCAATATCCCCAAAAGCATTTGCCTTTTGCCTCGCCATGATCTTTGATCAGAATTCTGGAAAAAATTAAAGATTATCCCAATCGTTTCCCGGTGCAGCGAAATCCTTAAGTTGATCCCTTCTTTTTTTATGCTGAAGTTTCTTAAGCGCCTTGGCCTCAATCTGCCGAATTCGTTCCCGGGTGACTCCCATCATATCGCCGACTTCTTCTAATGTAAACGGTCCGTAATTACAGGCTACCCAGGTACAGTTCAAGAATGCTTCATTTTTTAAACGCCATTCGCAGGTGGTATCCGTGCAGATTTCTGCAATTAGACTGCCTTTTTTCTTACAAATATATGTGTTAATCATTAAAAAGATCCCTTCGCATATTTAAATCGGGCGTAACTTATTGTTACTTGAGTTATTTGTCAATAATTAAGATATAAAATTGATGTCAGGAGCAATCGTCACGAAAAAAACGGTTTCCCGGCAATAATCGGGCATGTAAAAAGCTATTAAAAAAATATTTTTTCCGGGGGACGTCTTTCCGGGACGTACCGGTGAGGAATCTTATCGTTGTTCCATTCTTGGCTCACGTACAAGTTGCAGTAACAACTCCCGTATTCCTTCACATCTTCGGTGCGATAAGCACAAGGGCAGATGATGTCACGATCCTTTTCCCGATCGCCTGCGGCCAGACGGCAGGGACAGGAAGTGTAGCCGTAACGGTCCTTGTTAACCAGCAGATCCTGGAGAATGGAAAGCACCCAGTCCCTGTCTTTGTTGAAAAAATAACCCTTGGGTTCCTGGGCTTTCTTCAGCAGGTCATAAAGCTCGGCAGGTGTCATCAGATCCCCAGTGCCTCCCGGATATCGCTTTCTTTAAAACCGATGATAATTTTGTCACCGATGACGATGGTTGGAAAAGACCGCTGCGGGTTGTATTGAATGACTTCATTGAGCACGGCCTCCCGCGCCTCGCCTTGAAGTAAATCAACGTCCGTCGCATCGAAAGCGATGTTATTTTCATTGAGAAATTTCTTTGTCGCTTTACAATGACTGCAGGTGCTCAATGTATACATTTTAACTTTCTTTGCCATCTTCACGATCCTCCGATTTTTTTGATTTATATACGTTATTTGATTATCATGTCAAGCTGATAGTCGTGACGCCGCAGGCAAAGATATATTGACAAGAACACCCAATTCATATATCAACAAAAACTCATTTGAGGAAAGATAAAATACTTTATGAAACATAATAGTATTATCGCTTACGAAGGTCTTCCCTTTATCATCTTTTCCCTGATCCTAACCATCCTTGCCGTTTTTTTCGGCGTCGTCTGGCTGGCCGTTCTTTTAGCCGCCATAACCGTTTTCATCATCTGCTTTTTTCGAAATCCCGAACGATATTTTCGCGATGATGTTAAAATGGTCATTTGTCCTGCTGACGGTAAAGTGATCAGAATCGAAGACGTCGATGTCGACGGCACCATCACGGGTCGTTTTAAGAAGATCAGCATTTTCATGAATGTCTTCAATGTCCACGTCAACCGTTCCCCCTATAACGGAAAGGTCGAGACCATTGCCTATCACAAGGGGAAGTTTTTATCGGCCAATCTGGACAAGGCGTCGGCGGAAAACGAAAGAAACGAAATTATGATTCGTACAGAAGACGGCCGCATGCTGTGGGTCGTGCAAATTGCCGGATTGATCGCCAGGAGGATTGTCTGCTGGACCCATGAAGGAGCGCGAATCGAAAAAGGCGAGAGATTCGGTCTCATCCGTTTCGGCTCTCGCGTCGAGGTTTTCTTACCGCCCGATTCCCGCGTTGTCGTTCATCTGGGCGACAAAGTTAAAGCGGGACAAACAATGATTGGATATTTATCATGAATAGGGAGAAACGCGTAAAAAATGTCCGTATCAAGAAGGGCATATATATCCTGCCCAATCTTTTTACAACCGCCAGTCTGTTTATGGGGTTCTATTCCATTATCGCATCCATCCAGGGAAAGTTCTATCCGGCGGCCATTGCCATCATCATATCGCTGGTGTTCGATGGACTGGACGGAAGGGTGGCACGGATGACGAACACCACGAGCAGATTCGGCGCGGAATATGATTCACTGGCCGATCTGATCGCTTTCGGTGTTGCGCCGTCGCTTTTGGCCTATTTGTGGGCCATGTCCTTCGATGGAAAGCCCGGCTGGATGGCCGGCTTCATTTTTGTCGCCTGCGGTGCGCTTCGTCTGGCGCGCTACAACATTCAAATCGGTATCATTGACAGTAAAGTATTCAACGGCCTGCCCATTCCCGCTGCGGCTGCAGTTATCGCCACGACCGTGATTTTCTTTGATCACATCGGTCTTGAAGGAACACTTTCCGATCCGTATTATATCTTCTTGATCCTGGTTGTCATCTTATCGCTCCTGATGGTCAGCAGCATAAAATATTACAGTTTTAAGAATATGAATCTCCATGCGCGGATACCCTTTAAAATATTGCTTATCGCGATCGGTATTTTTTTAGTCTTCTATTTAAAGCCGGAAATCATGGCTTTTGTCATTATGGTTGGTTACGCACTATCCGGGCCGCTGTGGTGGTTGGGAAAAATCATTCAGAAATTACGCGGGAAAGACGTGAATCAGAATGCTTCCGAACAGAAATCATAAAGAGGATGGATGGTGTTATCGTTCTGACGTGATATTATGAGAATCTCGGGAGGTGAAGCGAAAGGAAGGACGATCAAGTTTCCTCCTCATTGCACTCAAAGACCGACGACTGATTTTTTGAGGGAGGCGCTGTTCAATCTACTGGAACGACCGGTGGATCAAAGTTTTTTGGATTTATTTGCCGGATCCGGGTCCGTGGGGTTGGAAGCGCTGAGCCGAAAGGCAAAAGCGGTTACCTTTGTGGAAAAGAATAAGGTTCTAGTCGAAGTTATCCGAGAAAATGTTTCCATGTGCGGATATTCCGAAAAATGTCTTCTCGTTCAGGCCGATGTGCAATCGGCCTTACGTGATCTTTACAAAAAGAAATGCAGGTACGATGTTGTTTTTGCCGATCCTCCCTACAATCAGGGATTGATCGAAGAAACACTGACCGTATTGAAAAAATATCCTGTGCTGCAGGACGGCGGCGCTCTTGTGATGCAGCATTCTGTCAGAGAACCGCTGCCGGAGCTTGAGAATGGCTGGTCTGTGGAAGACCAGAGGAAATATGGAGATAATTACTTGAGTTTTATAAGGATGGGCACGGCATGATTCAAGAAAAAGTCGGTAATAAAATTGCGATATATCCAGGCTCCTTTGATCCAATCACCAATGGTCACGTGGATATCATCAAGCGGGGAAACAGAATCTTTGATGAAATCATCGTTCTCGTCGCTTATAATCCGAACAAGTCATCCTTGTTTTCGGTAGAAGAACGCTGTCAATTCATCCGGGAAATATTTCAGGGCTGTGAAGGAATTCGAGTGGATAGTCATGATGGTCTGCTGATTGATTATCTGAAGAGTTCCGGCGCCAGCACGATCCTGCGGGGCATGCGCGCTCTTTCCGATTTTGAATATGAATTTCAGATGGCTCTGATGAATCGCCGCCAGACAAAAAACGTAGAAACGGTCTTTCTGATGAGCGGATTCAGGTGGTTTTACACCAGTTCCAATCTTATCAAGGAAGTGGCCAGTCTCGGAGGATCGGTCAAGGGACTTGTGCCGGAAAATGTACATCAAAGATTAATGGAAAAATTCAATGTGAATAAAACAGGAGGTAGTTTGTGAAGCTGGCTTCTAGGGTAGCAAAAGTAAAACCGTCGGAGACTCTGGCCATTACGGCGAAGGCCAATGCCTTAAAGGCCCAGGGAAGAGATGTCATTGGTTTCGGCGCCGGGGAACCTGACTTTGATACTCCGGACCATATTAAGAAGGCTGCCATTGCAGCCATTGAAGCTGGTTTTACGAAGTATACGCCCGTAGGCGGAACTGACGAATTGAAAGACGCGATCGTCCGCAAACTGAAAGTTGATAACAATCTGGAATACAAACGTTCCGAAGTTGTTGTATCGTGCGGTGCGAAACATACTCTCTACAACCTGGCTCAGGCGCTCTTTGGCGAAGGCGATGAAGTCATTATCCCTGCGCCTTACTGGGTATCCTATCCGGATATCGTTGTCCTGGCCGGCGGCACCCCCGTGATCGTCGACACGCTTGAGAAAGACGGCTTCAAGATGAAGCCCGAGCAGCTGAAAGCGGCAATTACCGGTCATACGAAGGCGGTCATTCTTAACGGTCCGTCGAATCCGACGGGAGCGGCCTATTCACCGGACGATCTCAAGGCACTGGCCGACGTTCTGGCCCCAACGGATATCGTCATTATATCGGATGATATTTACGAGAAAATACTTTATGCAGATTTTCCTTTTGCAAATATGGTAATGGTCGATCCGCGTTTGAAAGACAGAACCGTCGTCGTTAATGGCGTTTCCAAAGCCTATGCCATGACCGGCTGGCGGATCGGGTACGCGGCAGGTCCCGAAGAGATCATCGGAGCGATCGCTAAGATTCAAAGCCAGAATACATCCAACCCGACATCGATATCGCAAAAAGCATCCGTGGCGGCGCTCAACGGCGATCAGAGCGTAGTCGCGATGATGGTCGGGGAGTTCAGGAAGAGAAGGGACTACATCGTCGCGGCGCTCAATGACATTTCGGGACTTCGTTGCTTGATGCCCGAAGGCGCTTTCTACGTCTTTCCGAATGTATCGGGGATATATGGTCGTTCTTTCGCCGGGCGGAAAATAACGAATTCAACGGAGTTTATTGAATATCTGCTGGATGAAGCCAATGTGGCCACCGTGCCCGGGGCGGCGTTTGGCAGCGATTCGCATATCCGCCTATCTTATGCGACATCCCTGAAGAACATCGAAGAGGGCGTCAAAAGAATCAAGAACGCTATAGCGAAACTGGATTAGACGAACTTAAGGAAGGAAGGGAAAATGGGAGGTCTTTTTGGCGCAGTCACGCGGGATAGTTGTGTTCAGACGCTCTTCTATGGGACGGACTATCATTCGCATCTCGGAACTGAAAATGGCGGTATGGCCGTCTTTGGCGCTAAAGGATTTTATAATACGATTCATGGCATATCACAGGCGCAATTTAAGTCGCGCTTCGTCGATGACTATAAAAAGATGGAGGGATATGCGGGCATCGGTTCAATAGATGATGAATCGCCGCAACCGTTGATTTTCCGCTCCAAGTTCGGCGTTTATGCAGTTGCGGCCACCGGGCTCATCACCAATAAAAATGAACTGGTCGGTGAGCTGCTCAATGAAGGAGCGTCCTTTACGGAGATGGCCGGAGGCGGCGTCAATAATGCGGAAATTGTCGCTTCCCTGATCAACCGCGGCGATAATATTGTCGAGGGGATTGCCTCGATGCGAGGCATTATCGAGGGATCTATTTGTGTTCTGGTCCTAACAGCGGAAGGCATTTATGCTGCCCGGGACAAGTTCGGACGTTTTCCCCTGGCGCTCGGTCAATCCAAGGATGCAGGCAGAAAGTCATATGTCGTGGCGACGGAAGCCAGTTCTTTCGAGAATCTTGGTTATGAATTGCATCGTTTTCTAGGGCCCGGGGAAATTGTGCTGCTGTCTGCGGATGGCGTCAAGCAGCTCAAACCGGAAGGAAACCGGAAAAAAATATGTTCCTTCTTATGGATCTACACAGGTTCTCCGTCATCGATTTATGACGGGATCAGTGTGGAGCGAACCCGGGAGCGCTGCGGCAGCTTTTTAGCCAAGCGGGATAATGTTGAGGCGGATTTTGTCGCCGGTGTTCCTGATTCCGGCGTGGGCCATGCGATCGGTTACGCGATGGAATCGGGGATCCCTTATCGGCGGCCTCTGGTCAAATACACACCCGGCTATGGACGTAGCTATACGCCGCCCACGCAGGAAATTCGTGACCTGGTGGCAACCATGAAACTCGTTGCCGTCAAGGATGTCATCAACGGCAACCGGATGATCGTTTGCGATGACTCGATCGTTCGCGGTACACAACTGAAAAATTTAACCGTGAAGAAATTGTGGGACAACGGGGCCAAGGAGATTCATATTCGACCCGCCTGTCCGCCTCTGATGTTTCCCTGCATTTACGCGTCGTCGACCAGATCAACTGCCGAACTGGCCTGCCGGAAAGCGATGCGTGCGCTGGAGGGAAAAGACATCGAAGATCCGTCGGAGTATCTGGATACCGCATCGGTAAAGCATGTGAAAATGATCGATTGGATTCGTCGTGATTTAAATGTGACGTCTCTCAAATATATGACCATAGACGATATGATCGAGGCGATTACCTTGCCCCCGGAGCAGCTCTGCCTGCATTGCTGGCTGGGAAAATGATTTAAAACATCGGACCGGTTATTGGAAAGCGGCGGTTCCCTGTGACGTTCATTCATGAACGCATCGGTGACCGCTTTTTTTTATTTTTTGGATGACTAAGATGCGGATTTTCATAAATTAGCCATTGCCCAGGATGCATTCACATGTTATAAAATTCCAAACGGTTTTAAAAAAGTGAATTATAGGACAATACGAAGTAATGGAATACGCCCCGAAAGCGAGAAGAAAATCCAGATCCATTCATGTCGGGTCAGTCAAAATAGGAGGGAATGCACCCATTGCCGTTCAATCGATGACCAATACGGATACCCGTAATGTTGACGAAACGGTAAAGCAAATCCGTGTTCTTGAAGAAGCAGGCTGTGAAATCGCGCGGGTTGCCATTCCCGATCAGGAAGCCGTCGATGCGCTGCCGGCTATTAAGAAAGGCATTCATGTTCCTCTGATCGCCGATATTCATTTTCACTATCAATTGGCCATTAACGCTATAAAGAATGGTGCGGACGGCATTCGGATCAACCCCGGCAATATGGGCAAAGATAAGATTGCTGAGGTGGTGAAGGCAGCCAAGGAACGCGGCACAGTCATCCGCATTGGTGTCAACGCCGGTTCTCTTGAGAAGGACCTGGTTCTGGAGTATGGCGGCGTAAACGCGGAAGCGCTTTGCACCAGTGCCTTGCGCAACATCGAACTGTTTGAGGATTTGGGGTTTGATTTGATCAAACTGTCGCTCAAATCATCCGACGTGCCGATGATGATCGAGGCCTATCGCATGATTGCCGGACGGACGGACTACCCTCTGCACCTGGGCGTCACGGAGGCCGGGACTCTGGTCGATGCCGCCATCAAATCGTCGCTGGGCATCGGAACACTTCTTTATGACGGCATCGGTGACACCATCCGCGTTTCCGTTACGGGCGACCCTGTTTTGGAGCTGCCTGTCGCTTACGGTATTCTGCGGGCCTTGAAGATTCGTCAGGTCGGACCCGAAATCGTTTCGTGTCCGACCTGCGGCCGCTGCCAGATTGATCTGACCGGTCTGGTCTCTCGGGTTGAAAAGGAACTGGCCGGCAGAAAAGAATACATCAAAGTGGCGTTGATGGGGTGTGTGGTGAATGGACCGGGGGAAGCCGCAGACGCCGATATCGGTATAGCCGGCGGGCACGGCTTCGGGATGATGTTCAAAAAAGGTGTGGCGTATAAAAAAGTTGAGGAAAAAGATTTTGTCCGGGTTTTACTCGCGGAGATAAAATCACTGGATACTGAAATGAAGGAGGATTAATGCGTTACTCGGAAATGCACCTGCCCACGGGAAGGGAAATCCCTTCCGATGCAGAAGTTGTCAGCAATCAGCTTATGATTCGGGCGGGAATGATCAGAAAACTGACCAGCGGCATATATTCTTATCTGCCGCTGGGCTATCGTGTGATTCGAAAAGTGGAACAGATTGTCCGTGAGGAAATGAATAAAGCCGGAGCCCAGGAAGTTCATCTGCCGATGGTTCAGCCTGCGGAATTGTGGCAGGAGTCCGGGCGCTGGACGTATTATGGCAAAGAGCTGCTGAGGTTTCGTGACCGCAATGACCGAGACTATTGCCTGGGACCGACGCACGAAGAAGTCATTACGGATCTGGTTCGTCATGATGTTAAAACCTATCGCCAATTGCCCCTTAATCTTTATCAGATTCAGACAAAATTTCGCGATGAAGTGCGTCCCCGTTTCGGCGTGATGCGCTGCCGCGAGTTCGGCATGAAAGACGCTTACAGTTTCGATGCGGATGAAGCCGGCGCTGAAAAAAGCTACGAGAAAATGTTCGTCGCGTACAACAATATCTTCCGGCGCTGCGGCCTCATGTTCCGTGCGGTGGAAGCGGATTCCGGAAGCATCGGCGGCAGCTTCTCGCATGAGTTCATGGTCATGGCGGAGTCAGGCGAAGATGCCGTCGTTTTCTGTGAAAAATGCAAGTATGCCGCCAATCTGGAAAAAGCAGAAATCGCCAGACCCCAAAAGGCTGCCGAGGCGGAAGCACAATGGCTACCCCTGGAGAGCGTCGCGACACCGAATGTCCGCACCATTGAGGAAGTCAGCTCCTTCCTGAATGTCTCCCCTCGTCAGATTGTCAAGACATTGATCTTCAACGCCGACGGCAAGCCCTGTGCCGTGGTGATCCGCGGTGATCAGGAAGTGAACGAGATCAAAGTGAAAAACTATCTGGGCGCGGCCGAGCTGGAACTGGCGGATGACGACATGATTTTAAAGGCGACGGGGGCTCCGCGCGGGTTTGCCGGTGCGGTTGGTATTAAGACAAGATTGATCGCCGACTATTCGGTTATGAATCTGGTCAATATCGTCACCGGCGCCAATCGGGAAGATTATCACTTGAAAAATGCCAACATCGGGCGCGATTTCGAGATAGAATCCTACGCGGATCTGCGTGTTGCCGAGCCCGGGGATGCTTGTCCACGCTGTGCAGGCAGCGTAAAATTCGTCCGCGGCATTGAAGTGGGCCATGTCTTTAAATTGGGAACCAAATACAGCAAAGCGATGAAAGCCGTCTATCTCGATCGCGACGGCAAAGAAAAAACCATGATGATGGGCTGCTATGGCATCGGCATCGGCAGAACCGTTGCTGCCTGCATCGAGCAGAATTTCGATCAGAACGGCATCATCTGGCCAATGCCGCTAGCTCCCTATTCGGTCATTGTCACGCCGGTGAATATTAATGACGCCGATGTGATGAAAGCTTCGGAAGAGATTTACGCCCAACTGCTCGCGTGCGGTGTGGAAGTCATACTCGATGACCGTGATGAACGGGCGGGTGTGAAATTTAAAGACGCCGACCTGATCGGCATTCCGTTGAGAATCGTTGTAGGTCCCAAGAATCTGGCCAAGGGCCAGGTTGAGTTGAAAATCCGCAGAAGCGGCGAGAGCAGGCTTTATGCAACCCCAGACGTTGTTTCTGAAGTTCAGGGGATCATCGCCGCCGAATTGAAAGAGGCCAGCTAACGACCGCGCTTTAGACTGGAAATCTTCATGTTAAGAATAAATGATATTCTTGATAAAGCTCAAGCCTATCTGGCGCCTGACGAGCTGGAGATGATTCAGAAGGCCTACATTTATTCGGCCACCGTGCATCAGGGGCAGGTGCGTCTGTCCGGAGAGCCTTATCTCACGCACCCCATGGAAGTTGCCGGCATCCTCGTCGATATGAAGATGGATTCTGCGACGATCATCAGCGGGTTACTGCACGACACCATCGAAGACACCCTGACCACCAAAGAACAAATCGAGCGGGAATTCGGTAAGGATGTCGCTTTTCTGGTGAACGGTCTGACCAAGTTGAGCCGCATTTCTTTCGGCTCGCAGGAGGAAAGGCAGGCCGAAAATTTCCGGAAGATGATTCTGGCCATGTCCGCCGACATCCGCATTCTCCTCGTCCGTTTGGCCGACCGCATTCACAATATGAGAACCCTTCAATATCAGACACCGGATCGAAGGATTTATATCGCCCGCGAAACCATGGATGTCTATGCGCCGCTCGCCAATCGTCTGGGAATCAACTGGATGAAAATGGAGCTCGAAGACCTGGCCTTTAAGTACATTTCGCCGGACGCCTATAAAGAGATCGCCACTCGCGTCTCCAAATCCCAGGAGTCGCGGAACCGCTATACGGAAGAAGTCAAAAATATTATTTTCACGGAACTCGAAAAAGTGTCTGTTAAAGGCTACGTGGAGGGCAGGGCAAAGCATCTTTACGGCATTTATAAAAAAATGCATGAGCAGCATATTAATTTTGACGAAGTTTATGATGTCATCGCCTTCCGCATCATTCTCGATTCGGACGTCGATAAAACCTGCTATGAAGCGCTGAGCATCGTCCACGCGATCTGGAAACCTGTACCGGGCCGGTTCAAAGATTATATCGCCATGCCCAAGGCCAACAATTATCAGTCGCTGCACACCGCCGTGATCGGTCCTTACGGGGAACGGGTCGAAATCCAGATTCGCAGCCGGGCGATGCATGAATGGGCGGAAAAGGGCATTGCCGCCCACTGGCGCTATAAAGAAGGGCGGGCATTTCAGGACAATGAAGAGAACCAGATCAAAAAGCTCCGTGAGGTCCTCGAAATTCAGCAGGACATCAAGAATCCGAAGGAATTCATGTCCAACCTGAAATTGGCGCTGTTTCCGGAAGAGGTTTACGTCTTTACGCCGCACGGCGACGTCAAGTCTTTTCCCAAGGGAGCAACCCCGATTGATTTTGCTTACAGCATCCATACCGATGTCGGTAATCAATGTATCGGGGCCAAGGTGAACCGCAATATCGTGCCGCTGCGGTATCAACTGCAAAACGGCGACCAGATCGACATTATCACGCAGACCGGTCATCATCCGAGCAAAGACTGGTTGAAGTACGTGGTGACTTCAAGGGCAATTTCCAAAATCCGCAACTGGATCAATCTGGAGGAAAAAAACAGTTCCCTGGTGCTGGGCAAAGATTTGCTGGAAAAAGAGTTCAAGCGCAATAACCTGAAATTCGGCAATTTTATCAAGTCCGATGAGTTTAAAAAAATCCTGACGGAGCATTCGTTGCAGACGCTCGATGATTTGATTTCGCAGGTCGGTTACGGCCGCATTTCGCCCAGACAGGTGGTAAATCATTTTCTGGCTCAGGAGGCGCCGAAAGAACCGGAGAAACTTCCGGAGAAGGATAAGGCGAAGAAGAAATCCGACTCGCCGTCTCTGGGAATCAGCTTGACCGGGATCGACGATGTCATGGTGAAGTTTGCCAGGTGCTGTAATCCGATTCCGGGCGACGAGATATCCGGTTATATTTCGCGGGGACGCGGCATTACGGTGCATACGCAGAATTGTCCGCATCTGAAGCGCCTCGACGCCGAAAGGATTGTGGAAGTCAATTGGGACGTGCGGCAGAAGCATGCCTATCCCGTGAATATCAAGGTTGTCTGTAATGACCAGAAAGGCGTTTTGACGGAAGTGAGCTCGGTGATCACCTCCTTTGACGTCAACATCAGCTTTGCTCAGGTCGAAACCACCGATATGATCGCCAACTGTTTATTCGTTATTGATGTTTATGACATCCAGCAGCTCAACGCCATCTTTTCAGCCATTCGGCAATTGAAAATCGTCCGTTCCATTGAAAGGATTCGCAAAGCCTGAAAATAGTGAGAAGTTCCATTTGAATGTTGACAAACCTATCCACTCTGCTATAAGCAGGCGCAACTTACACAAAATCGAGAGATAGGCATAATCAATAGGTGAAGATCATGTTTCAAAAAGAGCTCAAATATGCGGTCATCTTTATTTCCGTCCTGATGCTGTGTCTTCCGGGATTCCTGAGTCATGCCCAGACGGCAAAGCATGTTGTTGTCATCGATGCGGCACACGGCGGTGAGGATTCCGGCGTTATCGGCATCGACAAAGCTGCTGAAAAGGATGTAACGCTGGCGATCGCTCTGGCACTGCAGAAGGAATTATCGAAAGAGAGCAATCTGGATGTGATTCTGACCCGGACGTCGGACAAGACGATTTCTCTGGATGAACGTAAGAAGATGATACTGAAAATAAACCCGGTGCTGGTTTTAAGTTTGCACGCCAATGCCGGTTTCGGCAAAGCATCGTCCGGCTTCGAACTATATTATCCCGGTTTCAAAGGCGTTCCGGCACCGGCGAAGAGTGCCAAAGCCGTAAACGCTGAAAATCAATATCTCGGTGACAGTGTGAAACTTGCGAGGCTGGTGCAGAAAAATCTCGATGTCCTCTTTCCGCGCAAGGGGAGGGGATTGAGAGAAGCGACGGTGCCGCTGGCCGAGGGATTATCCCTGCCTGTACTGACCGTCGAACTTGGCTTTATGACCAATCCGGACGAGAAGAAGAAGTTGACGTCCGGAAAAACACAAATAGAAATTGCCAAAGCTCTGGCGAAGAGCATCAAGTCCTTCTTTTAGGAGTCCCGTGTTCAAAAGAAATAGTGATCGGAAATTTGATGAGCTGCGGGAGATCCGCATCAGCAACCGGTATCTACGGAATGTTCCGGGATCGGTGATGGTTGAATTCGGCAACACCAAAGTTCTCTGCGCAGCATCCCTGGAAGAAAAGACGGCGTCTTTTTTGAAGAACACCGGTAAAGGCTGGCTCACTGCGGAGTACTCCATGCTGCCCATGTCGACTGAGACGCGATCGGCGCGTGAATCCGTACGCGGCAAACTGGGCGGCAGGACTCATGAGATTCAAAGACTGATCGGCCGGTCGCTCCGGGCGGTAACCGACTTAACCGCTTTCGGCGAGCGAACGATTTTTATCGACTGTGATGTCCTTCAGGCGGACGGCGGTACTAGAACCGCATCGATCACCGGCGCCTTTGTGGCCTTGGTGGATTTATTCAAAGATATGAAACAGCGGGGACTGGTCAAAGAGATTCCGGTCACGGACTTTGTCTCGGCGGTCAGCGTCGGGATCGTCGAGAATGAGGTGCTCCTGGATCTGGAATATGAAGAAGACTCCCGTGCGGAAGTCGACATGAATTTTGTCATGACCGGCACCGGCCTGTTTATTGAAGTACAGGGTACGGCCGAGCATGCTCCCTTCAGCAGGGATCAACTGGATGCCATGACATCCCTGGCGGGACGAGGCATAGAGCGGATCACAGCCTGCCAGAAGAATGTTGTGGGTGATCTGCGGCAATGAGAATCGTTTTCGCAACCAGAAACGAGGGCAAGGTCAGAGAAATAACTGAAATGCTTGGCCGCACTGATGTGGAATTGGTCTCCCTGAATCACTTTGCAGCGCTTCCGGAAATCGTGGAGGATGGTAAAACGTATCTGGAAAATGCATTGAAAAAAGCCAGAACGGTATCTGAATACACCGGTGAGACGGTCCTGGCGGATGATTCCGGCCTGCAAGTGGATGCGTTGGGCGGGGAGCCGGGTGTCTACTCGGCCCGGTACGCCGGCGAAACAGCATCAGATGAAGAAAATAACGCCAAACTCCTTGCCAAATTGAAGGATGTGCCGGAAGAAAAAAGAACGGCCTCTTTCTTTTGCGCATTGGTGCTTTACCATCCGGACGGCCGGTATCAGGCATTTGAGGCCCAGTGGCAGGGCCGGATCATTGACGAACGGCGAGGAAATAACGGATTCGGCTATGATCCGATTTTTCTTTGGCCGCAATTGGATAAAACCGCAGCGGAGTTGCCGCCCGAAATAAAAAACAAAGTCAGCCACCGCGGACAGGCTTTTGCGAAACTGAAAAGCCATCTGGTTAAAGATATGAAAACAAAGTAAGTCGGGGCGTAGCGCAGCTTGGTAGCGCGCTTGCTTTGGGAGCAAGATGTCGGAGGTTCAAATCCTCTCGCCCCGACCAGTTCCTTCAAACACAAATGATGCTTTTGGGGATGACTCGTCCAGGGTGTCATTTGCAGAGCGTCTATCCGACATCCCGAATTCTGCCACCTGATCTGATTAAAAAACCAATAGCCGCATAAGATGCACCAAAGAAGGCAATGTACTTCTTTCTGTTAGGTCAATTCATTTCTCTTCGTAAGCCTCCAAATTGAATCTACTACGTTCAAAAGGTGAGAGTTCATATCTCGCAATATGGATAGCTATTCGATAAAATAAAATTAATGACGATTGTAATATATTGATATAATTAATAAAGAAAATTATTTCATGAAATATGAAATATTAATCATGAAATTAATTGACAAAATAATTTCATTTCTTTAAAATGCTACCATGATGATTAAAGTAAGCAAAGAGCGATTAAGCAACCAGGTTTATACGATCCTCAAAGGAATGATAGCGGACCACCGTTTCAATCCCGGCACACGCGTCAACGTTGAGCAGCTGGCGAAAGAAGTGGGAGCGAGCAGAACACCTGTTTGGGAGGCGGTGCATCGCCTCGTTCAGGAGGGCCTTCTGGAGAATATTCCGAACCGCGGTGTTTTCATGTGCGCACTGACGCCCGGTCAGGCTATTGAACTCTATACCGTCAGAGAATCACTGGAAGCGCTGGCGGCGCGTCTGGCGATTCAGAATATGGACGAAAAGACCATCAGCAAGATGAAGAAATGTCTTGAGGATCAATATGAAGTTGTCCGGAAAGAGGATTTAGTGACTTACTCCCGGCTGGATTACGATTTTCACGCGATGGTCTATGAAGCAAGCGGTAATCGTACCCTGCAGGAAATGCTGGAGGCCATTAAAAATAAAATGCGGCCCATTGCCATGCACATTACTCCCATCCTTTCGAGTTTGTATCACGATCACGTGGAGATTCTGGAGTCCTTCCAGGAAAAAAATGCGGATAAGGCGGAAGCAGCATTTCGAAAGCACAACCATCAAATGATCGTTCAGATTCAAGCCAGCATGAAGACTGATGAATGGAAGGAGGCGCCGACAAAAGGCGCAAACTTAACATGAGGATAAAAGCAATATAACTTAAAGGAGGTAGACCATGTACAAGAAAATCACGTTGCTCGCCATAGCCCTTGCGGTATTTTCAATTTCCGCAGGAACGCTTTTGGTAACGAGCGCACAGGCGGCCCCGCCGGAAAAAATTAAAGTTGGGCTTATGTTCGGATTGACCGGAGCCGCATCCCCCATCGGACCGGTTCAGCTGGACGGCGCCAAATTAGCGATTAAGGAGATCAATGCCGCAGGTGGTGTGAAGTTAGGCGCCAAAAGGGTCCCGATTGAAGTCTTTGTGAAGGACGATGAATCGAAACCGGATATTGCCATTCGCCGGTACCGGGAAATGGTGGACGAAAATAAAGTCAATGTGATCGTTGGCCAGACTTTCGCTCCCATTTCGGCCGCACTCAATAAAGAAATAAAAAAGAGCAATGTTGCCTATTTCCCCGTCAATGTTGTGGCGATCAATATGTTCGACAAGAATGAAATGGCCGAGACCACTTTTTCCATTCACGGATGCGCCTATTCTATCGGCTATGCCGGAGCCTCCTACATCGTCGATAAACTGGGTTACAAGAATATCGTTTTCTTCGGACCGGCTTATGCTTTCGGTCGCGATCAGTGGGCAGGCGCCAAAGCGGCGTTTGAAAAGAGGGGCGTCAAGGTTGAATATGTGGAATCACCGGTGGGAACCAGTGATTACACATCCTACCTGACAAAAATCAAAGAGAAAAAACCGCAGATCGTCATGCTGGCCCACTGGGGCGTCGATGCGATTAACGTCTTGAAGCAGACCTATGAAATCGGCCTGAAAAAAACCTCCAAAATCTGGTTTGACTGGATGACGAATTCCTTCGGCAGCGGCGTGCCGCCGGAAGCCCTGGAAGGCGTTTATTCGCTGATGTCCTGGTACTACGATATGAAGGGTTTTCAGGATGCGGCCATCGTCAAGGCCTCTGATGCGTTTGCCAAGAAATTTCGCGAAGAATACAAATATCCGCCTGATCCTTACTCTGCGATGGCTTACGAAGGCGTCATGGAAGCCGTTCGAGCGATGGAACTTGCCCAGTCTGTCGACGGGAAAGCCATGGCGAAAGCCTTGATGGCCAATCCGAAATTCAATTCCATGAAAGGCCAGGGCGTCTGGAGAGCCGACCATCAGCCTGTTTTCAAATACGGGGCTTATGTGGTCATCGGGAAGGGCGCCAATGAACGGAAAGATAAAAAGTGGGATCTGGTCAGGATCATCGGCGCCTATACGGGCGAAGATTATCTCCCGACCTTGTCCTCTCTGGGATATTAAGTGCCGGCCAAAGAGGGGCGGAAATTCCGCCCCTCCAACTGTGGTGAGATATGACGACACAACAACCGATCATTGAAACAAAAGGGGCGACGATAGACTTCAACGGTCTTATCGCGGTCGATTCCGTAAATTTTACGATGAAGGAAGGCGAAGCCATCGGGGTTATCGGACCGAATGGCGCAGGGAAGACAACATTTTTCAACCTGCTCACCGGCCTTTTCTTTCCTACGGATGGGAAGATATTCTTCTTCGGAAAGGATATTACGACGATGCCTCCGCACAAAAGAGTCATGATGGGCATTGTCCGGACCTTTCAGCTCGTGTCCGTTTTTGATTCCCTTCCGGTCATTGATAATCTTATTTTATCAACCCATCGGATCAGCGGGAACCACGAGTCCAAAGGGAAATTCTTCTTCAGTGATGCGCATCATCATCAAATGGAAGCGAACTGCCTGGATGCCCTGAAGTTGATGGGGATTGAAAATAAGGCGGATATTATGACGGCCGAACTCTCCTACGGAGATAAACGCAAACTGGAGTTGGCAGTGGCGCTTTCGCTGAATCCGAAAATACTTTTGCTGGACGAACCGTTTGCCGGACTGAGTGATATGGAGATTTGCGAGGTTTCTCAAATCTTACAGGAAGTGAAAAAAAAGTTCTCCTTTGTGATCATCGAGCACAAGATATCTCATATCATCGAACTCGTCCAGCGGCTATGCGTCATGCACGAAGGAAAGCTGATTGCCGAAGGACCGCCGTCCGAGGTGCTGTGTAATGCCCTCGTGCGCGAGGTGTACTGGGGCAAGGAGGAGGGACTGACATGCTCAGTGTAAAAAATATCGATGCCTCCTACGGTCATGCCAAAGTGCTTCACGATATATCCATCGAGGTTAATTCCGGTGAAATGGTTTTTATCGCGGGGAGAAACGGAGCGGGCAAAACGACTCTGCTGAAATCCATCGCTGGATTCCTCATGCCGTCAACGGGTTCCATAACCTTCGACGATCAAGTCATTATGGGACGTCCCGCGGAAAAAATCGCCTTGTCCGGGATCCGTTATGTTTTTCAGGATAAACGGGTGTTCTCGCAGCTGACCGTTAAGGAAAATCTGGAAATCGCCGCCTATCCTGTGAAAGTCGGCATCTCCGACGCCATCCAAAAGGTGGTCAGCATTTATCCGAAAATCGAAAAATTCCTCAACCTGCATGCGGGGAGCTTAAGCGGCGGCCAGCGGCAAATACTGCTCATCGGCCGGGCGTTGATCGGCGATCCGAAGCTGCTGCTCATCGATGAGCCGACGGAAGGTCTTGCCGCCGGGACGATCAATGATATTTTGAATGTCCTTTCCACCATGAAAGGGAAGGTGTCCATGCTGATCGTGGAACAGAATCTTTCCGTCGTGGGAATGCTGGCCGACAAGGTTTATATGATGAAGGAAGGGAAGATCGTTCAGGAGGTGACCGATAAAGCGCAAATGAATGACAAAATAAAAATGGAGCAATGTTTATAAACAAAAAAAACCGGTAAAGAAACAGACCGAACGTCAAGAAAAACTAGACCAGCAAGAAGGAGAATGAATATGAAGGGACAGAAAAAGCAAAAGATAGAAGCCGCGAAGACAGCCGTCGTATTGATTGAGCCGCAGTATGATTTTCTCAAACCGGGTGGCTCGATGTATCAGTTCATTGAAAAACAGCTGGAAGAAAGACATGTCATCCCCAACCTTGTGGATTTTATCGCCAAGGCGAGAAAAAAGGTAAAAAAGATTATCTATGTTCCCTTTGAGGAGTTTGAACCCGGATTTCCGGAAATCGACAAGAAAGGCCCGGGAATGGGAGGTCTTCGGGGGCTGGAAATCGACATGCCCACGGGATGGCAACTGCACGGGAAACCCGTTGCCGGCGCATGGGTTAAGGGAACGCTGGGACCGCAGATTATTCCGGAATTGACCCCTGAAAAAGGCGACATCATCGTGCGGGGGAAAAAGACACTTGATGCCTTCTGGTCTACCGCACTGGATTATACGCTGCGTGTAAACATGATCGAATGGCTGGTCATCGTCGGTTTCCATACCAACTGGTGCGTGGAATCTACGGCAAGATCCGGCTACGATAAAGGGTACCGGGTTGTTGTTATCGGCGACTGCACAGGAACCGATACGGCCGAAGAGCAGAATTATGTCGAGAAGTTTATTTTTCCGAAGATCGGATCCGTCATGAACTATAAAGAATTTTTGAAGAGTCTTGTATAAAGAGCCCTCTTATTTTCCCTCCCTTGCTTTCTCCCCCTGATGTTTGGGGGGGAGAAAGCTCCGGAGAGGTGTTCAAAAGAATTGGCGCTGAAAATGGGCGCAAAGGTTTAAGGAGTACGGACATTGAAGACAGATAACAAAATGATGAGCCTGTTCAAGGTGGGCCCGGGAAGAAGTTTTCTCGACATTGCGATTATTGCGGCCTGTTTCATGGTGCTGCTCCCGGTTCTGGGAATAAACCGCACAACCGACTTTATGATATTTTGTGTCTATGTTCTCGGCTTCAATCTTCTCTATGGGTTTATGGGAAGACTCTCCTTCGGCCACATGCTCTACCTGGGCACAGGCGCCTACGCCATCACGCTCTTTTCCGCACATGTTTCGCAGAATCCGCTGCTGGCCATCCTGGCGGGGATAGCCGCGGGCGCGCTGATTGGAGTGATCATCGGTCCGGTTGTCGTCAGGACGACGGGCGCCTGCTTTGCATTGATCAATCTCGCTTTCGATCAGGTCGGATATTTTCTCGTTCTGGTGGCATTTTCCAAATATACGGGCGGTGAAGACGGAATGTCGGTCTATTTTTCCAAGATGGGCTTTCTCGACTTCGGGCAAAAGCCGGTGATGTTCGGTTTCACGTTGCTGTGCCTGCTCCTGACCTATTTCCTGCTGAAGAAATTCACATCCTCTCCCTACGGGATTCTCATCAAAAGCATCAAGGAAAATGAGACACGGGTGAAGTTTCTCGGATACAATACGTTTAATTACAAATGGATCACATTCATCATTTCCACCTCCATTGCCGCGTTTGCCGGGGCGCTCTCGATTTTGAACTACGGATATGTAACGCCGAGTTTTATCGATCCGTCGCGGGCCGTGGAAGTGATCTTTGCCGCACTGATCGGCGGGTCGGGCAGTCTCTACGGCTCAATCATCGGCGGGGTGATTTATATGGCGATCAGCAACTATCTCGCTTCCTACATATCGCGATGGGAGATGTTTCTCGGAATAGCGCTGCTCATATGCGTATTCCGGTTCCGCAGCGGCATCTGGGGATTTGTTTCGGATAAATTCAAAAGTCGTGCGGCGGCATAAAGAGAGGTTATCATGATCAACACCATTGCATACGGATTAACCATCGGCGGAATTTTATACATCATCAGCATCGGGCTTTCCCTCACCTTCGGGACAATGAGGATCGTTAATTTTGCTCACGGCCTGATTTACGCCATCGGTGCATATTTTTTGATTACCTTCCTGCCCGTTGCGCGGAATCATTTCATCCTGGGCGCCGTTCTGGCCGTCCTGGCCGTTATTCCCATCAGCTATATAATTGAAAGATTCGTGGTGCGCAAACTCTATGGCGTATCAATCGACTACGCCATCATCGCCACTTATGCGGTCGTGCTGATCGGGGTTGATCTCATCAAATGGATCTGGGGAGCTTCGCCGATTCCCCTTTCCGATCCGGTGGGCATTGATGTTGCTTTTCTGGGCATCACGCTGCCCCTCTACCGGCTGATCATCATTGCGCTGGCCGTTGTTATTTTTATCGGTCTGGCGATATTTTTCAAAAAAACCATGGTGGGGAAAATTGTCACGGCCGCCCTGGAAGATAAAGACGCCGTCAGGAGTCTGGGAATTAATGTGGACAAGTATTTTGCCTATATTTTTGTCATCGGAAGCTGCCTGGCGGCACTCGGCGGCGTCTTGTATGCGCCGATCACCTCTGTTCACCCCTATATGGGCTCGATGGTTCTTCTCTTGAGTTTCGCCGTTGTTCTGGTAGGCGGGCTCGGTAATATTAAAGGTACGTTCGTTGCGGCTTTTGCCCTCGGAATGGTCATGTCGGTCACCGGAAGACTCTGGGGACCGGCCGCGGAAACGATGGTCTTTGTCGTGATGGGGATCGTATTGATCTTCAAACCGGTGGAAGTATAGTTGCCGCCGGGCTTTTTCCGGAGAAATATAGAAGATGGAAAACGCGTGTCCCCGCGAAACTGCGATTGACCTTTTCAATGCGGCGCTCCAAGCCGTCGATCCATACGGATTGGTTCAAGGGTATTGCGAATCCATATCCGCAGCATATATCAAAGAGCATTGCCGCAAATTATATCTGGTCAGTTTTGGCAAGGCTGCTTTCGCCATGACCCGGGCCCTTGTTGAAAGCCCCGCCGGGGAATTGATCACCCGCGGGATTGTCATCACCAAATACGGCCACGCTCCCGGAACATTGGCCGGCAATCTCCGGATTTATGAAGCGGGTCATCCGGTTCCCGATGAACGGGGACTGGCTGCCACAAAGCAGGTCATCGATCTGCTGAAGGACGCTGACTCCGAAACGCTGGTCGTTTGTCTTATTTCCGGCGGCGGTTCCGCCCTGCTGGTCGCTCCGCAAGACGGCATTACGCTTGACGAAAAGCAGCAAATTACGGACGTGCTTTTGAGAGCCGGGGCAAATATCAACGAGCTCAATACCGTTCGAAAGCACATCTCCGCCGTCAAGGGGGGAAGACTGGCGCAAATGGCCTACCCCGCAAAAGTCATCTCTCTTATCTTGTCCGATGTCATCGGAGATCCTCTGGATGTCATTGCGTCTGGCCCGACGTCGGCCGATAAAACCACTTTTTGTGATGCTCTTGAGGTGATCGAAAAATATGGTCTGCAAAATATAGTCCCGGATCATGTGTTGAACCTATTGAGACAGGGTTCTGAAGGCAATGTCGGAGAAACGCCCAAAAAGGGGAATGCGGTTTTCGAAAAAGTGGAAAATGTCATTGTCGGAAGCAATAAGATAGCAACCACAGCTGCGGCAAAAAGGGCCTCGGAGCTGGGTTTTGCGGCAACTGTCCTGACCTCGGAGCTTCAGGGCGAGGCCCGGGACGCGGCAAAGTGGTTGGCACAAAAAGCGATCGAAATGAAGGGCCGGAAAGCGGCCGGCCAGAAAATCTGCCTGGTTTCCGGCGGAGAGACAATCGTGAAGGTATCGGGAAAGGGTCTCGGCGGCAGGAATACGGAACTCGCTTTAGCCTTTGCCGAAGCCATTTCCGGAAATGACGGGATCACGCTTCTTTCCGCAGGTACTGACGGCACGGATGGACCTACCGATGCGGCCGGGGCCGTTGTCGACGGACAAACGGTGTCCAAGGCCCGGGCGCAGGGTCTCTCTCCCGACGTTTTCTTAAATAATAATGATTCTTATTCTATTTTCAAAAATACGGGCGAACTCCTTATCACCGGCTCAACCGGCACGAATGTGATAGACATACAAATTATCCTGTTAAATTAGTTCTCGGTTCGTGTCCAATTCAGCTAAAGCCTTTTTTATCGCACCGGGACGGCCGGCCCGATGTCGCAATGATCGGAAAAACCTGCGGGCGGAACCCCCAGAGCCTGCAGGAGCCTCGCCCAGTAATTGACCTGCGCGGCGGTCGCGGCCAGAATGACGATTTCGCGTTCTGTAAAATCAGCCTTCAGTTTAGAGACGAACTCCTGCGGAAACGTGAGCGGTGTCCGGGAAATCAGGACCGCATATTCCATCGCGATCATCTCGCGGGCGGAAAAGGTTTTCACCGCGGTAATCTCCAACCGGCCCTGCAGCGCCGATAATTCTTCGGACGTGATACCGAACTGATCATAATCATAAGAATTCATATCGATGCAGAAAGGGCAGGCGACGGCAAAAGACGTCCGCAGACGGACCAGTTTCAGAATCCGTTTGCCGAGCGTTTTATCATGGTGGGCGACAAGGGCTTCCATCACGCCGGAGCTGATCGCTGTTTTGGGATACCAGGCCAGAAGCTTGCCGGGCAAAAGGTCCCGGCCGGTAGCCATTCTGGAAATCCAGATACCGATTCTCAGATAAAACGGGATCTTCTTGGGCGGGTCGATAAAGGCTTTCATAGGCATTCCTTTCCACGATTCATGGCAGATTTTAATCCCGCTCACGCGGGACGAGCGTTAATTCCCTGTCGCCTGCTGCGAAATAATGACTTTCATTTCATACCTCGACAGCTTGCTGCGAGGCGGTTGATCTGACAATATGCTATCGATTTTTTTGTATTGCAAGAGAAGCATTTATAAATTATTGACTAACCGACAAGCCCAAGGATAATCAGGGACCCATAAGGCGATTTTATCAAAGGGAGTCCGGCAGTGAAGCGATCCGCAGAGTTGATGGTCAGGAATATCGAGGCCGCTGTTGTGCGCAGTCCGGGGGGGCCCCTGAAAATCGAAACATTGAAGATGGAAGGTCCGCAGGAATCTGAGGTGCTTGTCCGAATCGTCGCATCCGGAATCTGCCACACGGATATCAGTATGGTCGATTTCTGGGAAACGTCCGACGGTCCGCTGGTGTTGGGCCACGAAGGAGCGGGGATTGTCGAGGCAACCGGGAAAAGAGTGAAGGGTATCCGGCCCGGCGACCACGTCGTTTTGTCTTACCAATCCTGCGGCACTTGTCAGGCGTGTAAAAGCGGGCGCCCCACAGGATGCCGCAGGTTCTATGAACTGAATTTCGGTTTCCACCGTCTTGATGGCACGAACGCCCTTCGGCAAAGCGGTGTTCGCGGTCATTTTATCGGCCAGTCCTCTTTTGCCTCCCATGTTCTCGCCACTGAGCGCAATCTGGTCAAGGTATCCAGGAAATTGCCCCTGGAAGTTCTGGCGCCGCTTGGCTGCGGCATGCAAACCGGGGCGGGGACGATTATGAATATGCTGCGCGTCCGCAAAGGCGAAAGTGTTGCCGTGTTCGGCACGGGAGCTGTCGGTCTGGCTGCGGTTATGGCCGCTCATATCGTCGGTGCTTTTCCGATTATCGGAGTGGATATCAGGCCTTCGCGATTGAAACTTGCTTTGGATCTGGGAGCAACACACGTCATCAATAGCCGGAAAACCGATGTGACATCGGACATGGCTAAAATTGTTGCCCAAGGCGCACACTACGTACTGGAGACGACCGGTCATGCCGCGATGTTGCAACTCGCGCCGCACGTCACAAAGAAGGGGGGTACGGCAGCTTTTTTTACGGGCGATGACATTCCTGATTCCGTGCCCAGAGGCATCAAAGCCGTGCAGGTGATCGAAGGTGATTCGATACCGCAAATCTTTATTCCCAGACTGATCAGATTGTACCGGAGCGGCCGGTTTCCTTTTGACCGCCTCTTAAAGTTTTATGAGTTTAAGGACATCAACCGGGCCATGAACGATTCACGAAGCGGCAAAACCATCAAACCAGTGCTTCTCATGAGCACGTCGGTTGTTGATAGACTGAGCTCCCGTTAGAGTGCGAATGTGCCATGTTGAATATTCTCGGTGACCTGATTTTATAAGAGCTTTACCCTCCCAATAAGCTATCCTTCTTTTATCATTGTTCGAATCAACTCCATCATTTAATTAGCGTTGAGTATAGATCGGCATTTACTGCACGGATTAAAAATAATTGAGAAGTATCGTCCTGCCGGTGCCGGAAAAACAAAAACCAATCGTGAGTATCTCTCATGAAGACGAAGAAGACCCTTAAACAAAGCGCTCAATTCTTGATTGCCCCGCTTTTTGTCCTGTTGATTTGCGGTTGTGCGGTCGGTCCCGATTTCAGGGTTCCGGACGCTCCTTCAGTGGACAGGTATACAAAGAGCGAGTTGCCGGAAAAGACGATTGCCTCCGATACCAAGGGCGGAATAGAACAAAAATTCATCATCGGCCGAGATATTTCCCGCGAGTGGTGGACATTGTTTCATTCGGACGCTCTGGATCAGTTGATCCGCCAGGCGCTTCAGGAAAACCCGAGCGTGGCGCTTGCCCAGGCCAGATTACGGGAAGCCCGTGAAAACCGTGCGGCTCAATTCGGATCTTTCTTTCCAAGTGTTGACGCCGGCGCTTCGGTCAGCCGGCAGAGGGTATCCGGTGCGTCTCTGGGGCAGCCGGGTGCCGGCAGCACGACCTTCAGCCTGATCAATGCCTCGATCGGGGTGTCGTATACACTGGACATTTTCGGCGGCTTGAGACGCCAGTTGGAAGCGTTGGATGCCCTGGTTGAGTATCAGGGCTATCAACTGGAAGGTGCCTATCTTATCCTTACCTCCAATATCGTCACTTCGGCCATGCTTGAAGCTTCGCTGCGCAAGCAGACAAGGGCGACCCGGGAAATTATTGATTTTCAGACCCAGCAGCTTAAGCTCGTCAAAGAACGCTATAACCTGGGCGCGGTGGCTCTTGCCGATGTTCTGGCGCAACAGTCACAACTTGCGCAAACCGAGGCGACTCTGCCCGTCCTGGAGAAGAATCTTTCGTTCGTCCGGCACCAGTTAGCCGTGCTTGTCGGAAAGGCACCCAGCGAAATCGATCTGCCGGAATTTGATTTGGAGACGATGTCTCTGCCGCAGGAGTTGCCGGTCAGTCTGCCTTCAACCCTGCTGCGACAGCGTCCGGACATCAAGGCCGCTGAAGCGGTGCTCCACCAGGCCTCTGCTCAAGTCGGCGTGGCCACGGCTAATCTCTACCCGAAGATAACGCTTTCCGGCTCATACGGCGTTGTGTCCAACAGCCTGGGAGACCTGTTCAACGGCCAGTCCGTAATCTGGAATATCGGAGCCGGGCTTCTGCAGCCGGTTTTTCACGGCGGGACGCTCAGGGCGCAACGGCGCGCGGCCGTCGCGGCCTATGATCAGTCGCTCGCGCAATACCGCCTGACCATTTTGCAGTCCTTTCAAAATGTCGCCGATGCTCTGCGATCCCTGGAGATCGATGCCCTGGCATTAGAAGCCCAGGTGAAGGCTGAACAAGCCGCCCGCGAATCTCTTGAGCTGACCCGGAAGCAGTATGAGCTGGGAGCCGTGAGCTACCCGTTTCTGCTCAATGCCCAGCAGCAATACCAGGTGGCGTATATCAACCTCGTCGGGGCGCAGTCCGCGCGGTTTGCAGATACAGCAGCACTTTTTGTGGCGCTGGGTGGCGGCTGGTGGCAGGACAGGGCCGATCGGAAAGACACATCTCAATTATCACAGGAGTGATGCCCATGATGTCGGACAGGAAAAAGAAGATGATTCGGGGCATGGTGATCATGCTTTTGGTCGTAGGAATCATTTTCGGGAGTATTTTCGGTTTTAAGGCATTTCAAATGCTGATGATCAAGAAATTTATGGCAGGTCAGAAAATGCCCCCGGTAACCGTGACGGCCGAGCAGGCCAGTCTCCAGGAATGGCAGCCGCAACTCAGAGCTGTAGGCAGCCTGCGCGCTGTCCGCGGTGTCGATGTAACCTGTGAAGTGGCCGGTTTGGTGCGGACCATTAACTTTCAGCCGGGGCAGCAGGTGAGGGCGGGAGAACTCCTTGTCGAGCTGAATGCCGATTCAGATATTGCGCAGCTCCATTCCCTTGAGGCCGCCGTCGCACTGGCCGGAATAGTCTTTGATCGGGATCAGAAACAATATGCCGCACAGGCCATTAGTAAAGCCGTTCTGGACGCCGATGAAGCGGATCTCAAGATCAAAAAGGCGCAGCTCGATCAGCAAAAAGCGCTCGTGGAAAAGAAATTCATTCGCGCCCCTTTTGACGGACAACTGGGAATTAATGCTGTAAACCTCGGGCAATATCTGGAGCCGGGAAACAAAGTCGTCACGCTGCAGGCGCTCGATCAGCTTTATGGCGATTTCTATGTGCCTCAGCAGGACCTCGGACGGATTAAAAAGGGTCAGGCCGTTATTGCGACCAATGATACCTATCCCGGGCGCTCGTTTCGGGGGAAAATATCGACGATCAATCCGAAGGTAGAGCCCGAATCGCGCAATATCCGGGTGGAATCGCTCATCGGCAATCCCCGGCATGAACTGCTTCCCGGAATGTTTATCACGATCGATATCCAGACCGGCACTCCGGAAAGACGTATGACGCTGCCCCAGACGGCTGTATCTTTTAACCCTTACGGAGAGATGGTCTTTATCGTCCAACGCGGCCCCAAGGACGCATCCGGACGGGAGGCGCTGACTGTCAAGCAGTCCCTTGTGAAGGTTGGACCGACCCGCGGCGATCAGGTGTCGATTATGAGCGGTATCAAAGAAGGAGATATCGTTGTCACCAGCGGCCATTTCAAACTGAAGCCGGGAAGCGCCGTCGTGATTGACAACAAAGTAGTGCCTAAAAACGATGCCGCACCGACGCCGGTCGACGAATAAACCTTAAAGGATGATCATGCATTTTACGGACATCTTCATACGACGGCCTGTCCTGGCCGTCGTGATCAGTCTGTTGATTCTGGTACTGGGCCTGCGATCCATCAGTCTGCTCAAGGTGCGCGAGTTTCCTGAGACGCAAAATGCAGTCGTGACGGTAACGACTGTTTACACCGGTTCCGATCCGGGTGTCGTCGCCGGTTTTATCACCGCGCCGCTGGAGAATTCAATAGCCCAGGCCAACGGGATCGACTACCTCACCTCGGTGAGCACTGGAAGCGTCAGCACGATTCAGGCCTATCTGCGCTTAAACTATGACTCGAACCGGGCGCTCACGGAAATTAATACCAAGGTCAACGCCGTCCTTAATCAATTGCCGCGCGACGCGCAGCCGCCGGTGATCAGCGTGGCGATCGGGGAGACGATTGCCTCGATGTATATCGGCTTCTACAGCAAGGTCATGGCTCCCAATAAAATAACGGACTACCTGATCCGTGTGGTGCAGCCGAAACTGCAGGCGGTGGAAGGCGTGCAGGCGGCCGACATTCTGGGGGGCCGGCGCTTTGCCATGCGCATCTGGCTCGATCCGCAGAAGATGGCGGCCTGTAGCGTCACGGCGGCCGACGTCAGCGCCGCCCTGGCCAATAACGATTTCATTTCCGCAGTCGGGCGTACGCAGGGGCAGATGATCACGGTCAATCTGATCGCGGATACCACGCTGCATTCGGTTGACGAATTCAGAGAACTCATCATCACGTCCAGAAATGAAGCGATCATTCGCCTGAAGGACGTGTCGAACATCACGCTGGGTTCAGAAGACTATGACACGGCGGTCGCCTTTGACGGGGACCGGGCGACCTATATCGGCATCAAAGTTGCGCCCGGAGCCAATCTGCTCACGGTGATTGAAAACGTGCGCAAAGCCTTTCCCCCCATCGAGGAGCAATTCCCTGAGGAGCTTAAGGGACGCATCGTTTACGATGCCACAAAATACATCAACAGCTCGATCCAAGAAGTGATCAGTACGCTGATCAAGGCGCTGGTGATCGTCACGATCGTGATCTTCCTGTTTCTGGCGAGCATCCGTTCCGTGATTATACCGACGATTGCGATTCCCCTGTCGCTCGTCGGGGGATTCTTCATCATGTTGATTCTGGGTTATTCCATCAATCTGCTCACCCTGCTGGCTCTGGTTCTGGCGATCGGGTTGGTGGTGGACGATGCCATCATCGTGGTCGAAAATTGCCACCGGCATATTGAGGTGGGACTCTCCCCCCTGCAAGCTGCGATCGTGGGAGCGCGGGAGCTCGCCGGTCCGATCATCGCCATTACCGTGGTATTGATTGCCGTCTATGTGCCCATCGGCTTTATGGGCGGACTGACCGGAGCGCTCTTTACCGAATTCGCCTACTCGCTCGCGGCGGCTGTCACCGTGTCGGCCGTCATTGCTTTAACGTTGTCTCCGATGATGTGTTCCAAAATACTTAAAACAGAACACCAGGAGAATCCCGGCTGGTTTCAAAAATTTGTCAACGGCCAGTTCGACTTTTTACGGAGGACCTACCAGAAATTATTGACGATCGCTCTCAACTACCTGCCCGTGACGATCGTATTTGCAATATTTATCCTGGTCATCAATTACTTTCTCTTTGTCGGATCGAAAAGCGAACTGGCCCCTCAGGAGGATCAGGGGATTATTATTTCTTTCATTACGACTGCGCCGAACGCGACGCTGGAGCAAACGCAGCTCAATTCCCGACAGGTGTTCGATATCTTCAAATCTTATCCCGAAACCGACCATGTCTTTCAACTCGACGGGGTCAACGGGCTGAATACGGGTGTTGCCGGGCTGGTCACCAAACCCTGGGATGAGCGCAAGCGCACAACCATGCAGTTAAACCCGATGGTCCAGATGAAGCTCAATGGCATTGCGGGAGCACGCGCAGCGGCTTTTCTGAGGCCGCCGCTGCCGGGCACCAGCGGACTTCCTGTGCAATTTATTGTCGGGACGACAAACTCGTTTGAGAATCTGAATGAAATATCTCAGAACATCCTGGCCGGCGCTTACCGTACCGGACTGTTTGCCTACGTGGACACCGATCTTAAGATAGATAAACCTCAGACGCTCCTGCGCATCAATCGTGAAAAGGCCGCGCAGATGGGATTGACGATGCGCGATGTCGGCGGGCAACTGGGGGCAATGCTCGGAGGCGGCTATGTGAATTTTTTCGATCTGCAGGGCCGGTCCTATAAAGTCATTCCACAGGTGATGCAGCGCGAACGGCTCAATACAAGCCAGCTCCAGAACTATTACTTTAAGACATCCGGCGGCACATCCATTCCGTTTGCGACAATCGTTGATCTGAAAACGGATGTTGTCCCCGAATCACTCAATCACTTTCAACAGCTCAACGCCGTAACGATTTCGGCGGTGCCTGCGCCCGGCGTGACGCTGGGGGAGGCGCTGGAGGCTTTGAACAATATTGCCCGGAATGGCCTGCCGCAGGGTTACAGCACGGACTATGCGGGGTTATCCCGGCAATTTATGAGCGAATCGAGGGCTCTGCTGATCACTTTCGTCTTCGCTCTGATTATCATCTTCCTGGCGCTGGCGGCGCTTTTCGAAAGTTTCCGCGATCCGCTGATCGTCATGATCAGCGTCCCGATGTCGGTTTGCGGGGCCATGATTTTTATCAGCCTGGGTGTTGGAGGCGCCACTCTCAATATTTATACGGAGGTCGGGCTGGTTACGCTCATTGGTTTGATCAGCAAACACGGTATTTTGATCGTGCAGTTTGCCAATGACTTGCAGAGACAGGGAGAAAATAAGCGGCGGGCCATCGAAATGGCGTCAAGCATTCGGCTGAGGCCGATTCTCATGACGACGGCGGCGATGATCGTGGGTGTGGTCCCGCTGGTGACGGCGTCAGGGGCGGGTGCCGAGGGCCGCTTCAACATGGGGCTGGTCATCATGACCGGCATTGCCATTGGCACGGCGTTCACGCTGTTTGTTGTCCCCGGCATGTATTTATGGCTGGCCGCGGAGCACTCCCGCGTTGCTTCAGAACAGGAACCGGTTGAGAAAAGAGAGCCTCAGCCGGAAACGTGATTTGTAATAATTTTTCCGGTCAGCCTATTCGACAATGGTTATTTCATCACCTACGGTAATCACACCTTCGGACAAAACACGGACGAAAATGCCTTCCTTCGGCATGACGCAGTCGCCGACGGCATGATAGATCGCGCAGGGCGCCAGACACGTTTTGCCGATCTGCGTGACTTCGAGAAGGATATCTTTGCCGATTCTGAATTGTGTTCCGATGGGCAAGGTATACAGTTCGATGCCCTGCGTCGTCAGATTCTCGGCAAAGTCTCCATATTGGACATTGAGACCCTTTTGCCGGATCTTTTCGACGCTTTCTGCGGCGAGCAGGCTGACCTGTCGAATGGCCATACCGATGTGAGCATCATTTTCCAGCCCCTGGTTCACTAAAGCGCGCGCCGCTCCGACGTTATGTTTCTTTTCACCTTTTTTGTCGCTGATATTGACGGACAGAATTTTTCCCATGATCATTTATTTCCTTATCGCGATGGCTTCAATTTCCAGCGGTGCTCCCTTGGGTAAGGCTGATACTTCCACCGTCGAACGGGCGGGGGGCTCCGCTGCGAAAAAACCGGCATAAATTTCATTCACGGCGACAAAGTCGCTGATGTGTTTTAAAAAGAGGGTCGTCTTGATAATGTTTTTCAGAGACAGACCGTTTTCTTCCAGAATTGTTTGCAGATTGGTCAAAATCTGCTGCGTCGCCGACCGGATATCCATGACGATCTCACCCGTTTGAGGATTGACGGGCAGCTGCCCCGAAATAAAAACAAAGCCGCCTGTCTCCACGGCTGCAGAATACGGCCCGGCGATGAGTATTTTGCCGGACATCAATATTTTCTTTTCCATGAGGTTCTCCAATTATTTTGCGAGGACGAAAATAGCGTTTTGCGCAAACAAATTGGGCAGAACGTGAATCCTGCCTTTTTTACCGAGATAATATTGCTGCTCGATCTTAATGTTCTTCTTCTTGCAGTAATCGATAAAATCACGAATGGTCAGAAAGCGGATGTTGGGCGTTTCAAACCAATAGTAGGGGAGCGCTTCATTGATCGGTGTCTTTCCCGAAAAGAACAGGGTCGAGCGTGCCGAAAGATGAGCAAAATTGGGAAAGCCGACAATGACTTTCTGCCCCAGACGGAGAGATTCCTGAATGACATAATCCGCCTTTTTAATTTCCTGCATGATCTGATTGAGAATGACGTAATCAAATGAACGGTCGGGGTAGTCCACCAGTCCGCTCTCAATGTCGCCCTGTAAAACCGTCAGACCGTTTTCTATGCAGACATGCATCTGCTCTTCATCCAGTTCGATGCCCTGCACCATGGCATGTTTGTGCTCTCTTAAAAGGGAAAGCAGCTCACCATTGCCGCAGCCCAGGTCTAAAACGTGGGATCCTTCTTTGACAATATCGACAATAATTTGATGATCAGGTTTCATATCTTCATTCTTTTCCGTTTAGCGCTGATGAATATTGGCCAAGAAATTCTTGATCAATCTGGTTTCATCTTCAATCTCAATCAAGAAAGCATCATGCCCGTAGGTGGAAATCAAATCGAAATAGGTGGTGTAAGCATGCTTTCGCTTGAGTGCCCGGACGATATCCTGAGATTGATAGGAAGGATAAAGCCAGTCCGATTTGAAGGAAATCACCAGAAAACGAACGGCGGTTTTTTTGACGGCCGGAATGAAATTCTCACCGGAAAGGTCAAAATAGTCAAGCGCCTTGGTGATATAAAGATAAGAGTTGGCGTCGAAGCGCTTGACAAAGTTGTAACCGCGGTACCGCAGGTAACCTTCCACTTCGAAGTCGTCGGTAAATTGAAAACTGAGGTTGTCGTTTTTTAGTTTACGGGAAAATTTCTCCTCCATGGACTGATCGCTCATAAACGTGATGTGGCCGATCATGCGCGCGACCGCCAGCCCTTTTTCGGGCTGTCCGTGCTCGTAATAGAAACCTTTGCGCCAGGCCGGGTCGGCCATGATCGACTGCCGGATGACCTCGTTAAAGGCAATCTGCTGCGGCGAATGTTTCAGTGCCGTGGCAACCGGTATCGCAGCCAGAACCCGGTTAGGGTAGGCTGAAGCCCATTGCAGCGTCTGCATGCCGCCCATGGAACCGCCGATGACGCAAAGAAGCTTTTCAATCCCCAGATGATCAATGAGGTGTCGCTGAGCTTCCACCATGTCGGCGATGGTGATCATCGGAAAATCCAGGGCGTAGGCTTTTCCGGTTTCCGGATTAATGGACGAAGGTCCGGTACTGCCTTTGCAGCCGCCGATGACGTTGGAACAGATGACAAAATACTGATGGGTGTCCAGCGCACGGCCCGGGCCGATCAGCCCGTCCCACCAGCCGGGCGTTTTGTCGTCGGGGGAAAGTCCCGCCGCGTGCGCATCGCCGGAGAGCGCATGGCAGACCAGAATCGCATTGGATTTGTCCGCATTGAGCTGGCCATACGTTTCAAAAGCGATCGTTACGGGACCGATACTTCGTCCCGATTTCAACTGCAGCGGGCGAGGCGGTTCGGCAAACGTAAAATATTGTGTATGGATCGTTCCTAAAGATTCTTTTTTCATAAATATCGAATATCCTGAAATCTGCTATTATAATCACCTTCCGGTTCAAACGATTTGCAGCATCCTTTCAATAGCGCCCCGGGCCTTATCCATGACCGGTTTCGGCACCGTTATTTGATGATTCATATCCTGAAGAGACCAGAGAATTTTTTCCAAAGTGATTTTTTTCATGTTGGGACATGATGCTTTTTCGGATGCCGGATAAAAAACTTTTCCCGGATTTTCTTTCTGCATCCGGTGAATGATGCCGATTTCCGTGCCGATAATGAATTCCATTGCTTGGGCCTCGCGGACATAACGGCACATTTTCTCCGTCGATGCTACCACATCCGCCAATCCGGTCAACTCCGGCGTGCATTCCGGATGCACTAAAATTCTGGCCTCCGGGTGAAGTGTGCGGGCGCGCCTGATATCCTCAGGCAGAATCCGGGCATGCGTCGGACAAAATCCTTCCCAGCTGATGAATTTGCATCCGGTCTCACGTGAGACATAGTGAGCCAGATACTTATCGGGAACAAATATGATCTCGCTGTGGCTTTCCAGGATGTGCTGCACCATTTTCAGCGCATTGCCGGACGTGCAGCAGTAATCACAAAGAGCTTTGACGTCGGCTGACGTGTTGACATAGCATAACGTCGCCGCATTCGGGTGTTCGGACTTCAGCGCCTGTAGGCCTGCCGCGTCAATCATGTCCGCCATCGGGCAGCCGGCCTTTGGGTCCGGCAACAAAACCGTTTTGGCAGGCGACAGAATCTTAGCCGTTTCGGCCATGAAATGAACGCCGCAAAATACGATTACATCCGCGTCGGTTTCAGCGGCCTGCATGCTGAGACCCAGGGAATCACCGACAAAGTCGGCAATGTCCTGAACTTCCGGCAGTTGATAGTTATGAGCCAGAATGACCGCATTTCTTTCTTTCTTTAACTTTGTTATTTCAGTTATCAGGTCCATGAAGAGCTCTTTTATTCTTTCTTAATGGGTCGGGCCTTGGGTTTGTTGATGCCACTCTTACCTTCCTGTTCGGCAACAAGATGGGCGAGTGTTACACCGGCCATGGCCTCTCTGATTGTTAAGCTCAGCTGCGTCCAGGTATTCCGTGACGGGCAGACAGACACGCGCGGACAAATGCCCGGATCTTTGACGCAGTTTACCAGAGAGGTTTCCCCCTCCACCGCTTCGACGATATCACACACGGAAATGTCGTTGGCGCTTCTGGCCAGAATATAACCGCCGCGTGCGCCCCGGATGGATCGAATCAGTCCGGCAGCTCTTAACGGAATGACGATCAGACTCAAATATTTCTCTGATATGTCTTCACTGGCGGCGATATCCTTGAGGAAGACTGATTTATCCTGGCCGGCGGCGGCCAGTGCGACCATCAGCCTGACGCCGTATCTCGAACGCGTTGATAATTTCATCGTTAAAGGTAACCATCAAACGGCCTTATCGTACTGTCCAAAAAATTCCTGAAACCCATCATTTCATCACTAAATACTACTCTAATGATAGTAATTAAGTCAGAAATCAAAATTTGTCAAGACTTTATGCGCAAAGAAGGTTGAAACAGCAGTGATTCTGCACAACGCGTCCTCAGGCTTTGCGAAAATCGGGAAGGGGACTTGCCATTATCCTGTTTCATGCATGAGAGAATAGGAGATCATTTAATCCCGCTCACGCGGGACGAGTGTTAATTCTCCGCAGCCTGCTGCGATGTCGTTGATCAGGGCACCATTTACAATTGCTTTTCAAATCCGCCATGATTATCATAAAGTTATAATTCAATAAGGGAGATATTTAGCCGTTTGAAGAAGATTGTCGCATTTTTACTTTGTCTGATCGTTATTCCCTCCGCGGCGTCCGCTGCCGAAAAAAAATTTCGTCCGCTTCCGGTCAAAGCGGTGATGCTGGTCGAAATGAATACCGGCCGGGTGCTTTATCAGCAAAACGCCGATAGAGTCATTCAGCCCGCTTCATTGTCCAAGATCATGTCGTTGTATCTGATCGCGGAAGCAATTGAAAAGAAAGAGGCCGGTTACACGGATCTGGTAACGATCAGCACGAACGCCGTCGGGACGGGCGGTTCTAAAATGCTCTATATTGCGGGGGCTCAACATGAAGTGTTTGATCTGGTCAAGGGCATGGCCGTTCATTCCGCCAATGACGCTTCCGTGGCTTTGGCCGAGTACCTTGCCGGGAGCGTCGACGACTTTGTCGTGCGCATGAATGCCAAAGCCCGCGAGTTAGGGATGAAACACACCCATTTTGTTAATCCCCATGGGCTGCCCAGCAGGAAGCAGACCACAACCGCGCGGGATATGTACATTCTGTCACGGGAATATCTGCGCCGGTTTCCGAATTCTCAAAAGATCCACTCTATCGAACGTTTTACCTTCAACGATCAAATCCTGACGAATCGTAATGACCTCCTGCATAATTATCCCGGCGCGGACGGACTGAAAACGGGTTACGTCGGAGCCGCCGGATTTCATCTCATCGCAACAGCCAGACGGGGCGATGCGAGATTGCTGGCTGTTGTGCTGGGCGCGAAGAATCGGCGGATTCGTTCCGTGGAGACGAGGAAATTATTGGATTACGGATTTCGTCTGACCTCTGAGAAATACGCGAGTCATCGAATCGGCGTGTAACGTACGCTGCTGCTGTCGGGATTTCAAGGTGCCGGCGCCCCAGCGGCGTTTTCCTGACTGCTTACGGATTTCAGCGTATCGGAGAAGACATAGAGCTTGTCGCCCGGCGCTATTTTTTTGTTGCTGTTCATGCCATTCCAGATCAGCAGGGCTTTAAAGGGAACATCAAAACGGGAGGCAATGCCCGTCAGGGTATCCCCTTTCTTCACGGTATAGACCGAATCATTGATCCGTAAAAACCATTCCGAGATAAGTTTATCATAACGTTCGGGGAAACCGGTCGCACATCCCTTGGGAATGCGAATCTGACAGGTTCCCGCGGGCAGATGATAGTATTTGATCTGCGGGTTGAGGTCTTTGATGATCTTGAAGTAGGTGCCGGCGGCCTGGGCGATGATGTGAAGAGGGACGGGCCGACTGGCCTTGATTTCCAGCGTATCAAACTCTCGGGGCCAATAGAGATCGGCCTTGGTGAGTTGATAGCCGAATCTCGCCGGATTGGACATGATAATTTTAGCAGCGAGGATTCGGAACAGGTATCTTTGTGTTTCCTGGTTTAAATAGAGCTTGTAATAACTGCTCACTTTTTGAACAAGAATTTCCGACTTCAGCCCGTCTTCGCCCATGTTGTAAGCGGCGGCCGCCAAGGTCCAGGAACCAAAGAGAGTGTAAAGATCTTTCAGATATCTGATTGCCGCCCGGGTTGCTTTATCAGCATTTCTTCTTTCGTCAATATCACTGCTGACTTCCAGGCCGTATTTTATTCCTGTGCCTTCCATAAACTGCCAATATCCGACCGCTCCCTTGTTGGAAAAGGCCAGCGGTCTCAGCGAACTTTCCGCGATGGTAATATATTTTAAATCGTCCGGGAGGTTATTGGCTTTCAGGACTCTTTCAATTTCGGGGAAATAGCGATTGGCGCGTTTGAGCCAGAGGATCACGTCGTCGCTGTTATCCAGCGACACAAGCAATTCTCTTTCCAGACGTTCGCGAACGTCTGGATCGGCGAGCGGAACGGGTTCATTACAGAAGTTCAGCGGTTCGGTAATCCTGATGGCTTCCAGAATTGCCTGTCCGTTAGACTGGGGCGTTTTGACTTCGGCATAACTGATTGACGAGCAGGTGATAATGAGAATAATCAACAATAAGATTGACGGATATGGCCTTAAAAAATGCTGCTTCAAAAAAATCCTCCCTATAGAAATGAAAAAACACGGCTCACTTGTTTTGCGATTGGGGGGTCAATTTTGGATTCGCTAAATTGTCCCGGGCTTCCTTATAATCGCGGGCGGCGCCCTGTTTGATTTCTTCGGACTGGTGCACAGCCGATTCTTTTGCTTCTTTCAAGCCCCTGGGGATATCCTCTTTCATCGCTTTGACGTCCCGGACGATCGCTTCTTTGCTTTCTTTGTAAACTTTAACAGTTCCTTCTTTCACTTCTTTAGCTGTTGCCGAAACGGACGAACCGGCATCTTTATCCGGTGATGTTTTCGTTGTGTCAGCTGCGGCAGCAACCAGACTGACTCCCGAAAGAAATAAAGCACAAAGCAGGAAAATCGACAAACGGTTCATTTTATGGTCTCCCCAAGAGATGTTCTGTAAACCAAGCATATAATTTGGAAGGAGTATAGGCAAAAAGCAAAAGAATTGTCAATGGAAGGAATGTACTTGAGTCCGGATTTACAGCGGAGGACTCCAATCGCCGGAAAATGCCGCTTTCATCGTTGAAAAGATAATCCGGATAGTTGTCTCAACGTATTCTGTCTGAGCGCCGGCAGGCCAGCGTCGGTGCAAGGATCGGAATCGCTCTATTTCCCGAAGATGGCGATGATCCGGAGCACCTGATCAAACGTGTCGACGAAGCCATGTGTGATGTCCGGAAATCAGCAAAAGCGGATACGGCCTTGTCGGCTGATCAACATAAGCCGACTGCGGCGCTAACAGAGCATATAGGGCTTCCCATATTTTTCTCCGGCTTCACTGCGGCTTCGCTTACCTTATCCGGATCAGCGTTGCTCATTATTTCTTTGACACATGCAGCCGTTCTTCGTATAGTGCGCGAAATGAAACATCTATTGATTCGTTCATTCTGGAGAATAAAATGGTGCTGAAGGACTATCAAGAACGCTTACTGGAACTTCTGGAGCAACTGGAATTAGACATGTCTAATCTTTACAAATTATTAGCCGAGAAATTTCCGAAATACGCGGATTTGTGGGCCACACTGTCCGAGCAGGAAATTTTGCACGCGAAGTGGGTTAAAGAGCTATCAGTCCTGGCAAAAGACGAAAAAGTCGTCTTCGATGAAAAGGTGACGAGGACCTATACCGTAAAAAAAGTATTGGAGATGATCCAAGACACCTACGCGAAGACGCAGGCAAACAAGATCAGTTTAATGAGCGCGCTTTCCATCTGCCGGGATTTTGAGCAGTCCATTCTCGAGAAGGAATTCTATAATTATTTTATTACAAAGGATCCGGATGCCAGGGCATTGATCAATCAAATCAGGACAGAAACGTTGGATCATCAAGTCAGGGTAAAGAAAGCGTGGGAGGAAGAAAGGAAAGTTGCCTTGAATGTGACCCGAAAAGTGTGAGGGGTTCTTCCTGTTCAGCTCTTAAATTATTACCGGGGATCGGACGTCGGGTACGGCATGACGATGATCAGGCAACAGATGCGCTTCTTTAATTATTTTCATTCGGGCAGGATTTATGACCGATGAAGACCTTTTAAGCGAGCTCGAAGAACTTGCCTGCAAACTTGAAATAATCATTCGCGACGAGGCGCTCAATCTTGAAGAATCATGGACGAGCGGCGGGTTGTGCCGTATTGAAGGTCACTATGTTCTGATTCTAAATTCCAGGGCAACCGTCAAAGAGAAAATTCAGGTGATGATTAAGGCATTACAGCCGTTTAACCTGAGTGATATGTACCTCAAGCCGGTCATCCGGAATCTGTTGGAAGGAGATGAGCCCTGACCTCGGGGATGATTTGATCCCGCTCGCGCGAGACGAGCGTTGATTCTCCGCAGCTTGCCGCGAAATAATGACGTTCATTTCATCCCTGGACAGCTTGCCGGAGTGGTTGATTCATCAGGCACTTGCCGGCCGCGGTTTTGTTCTTCAGCCTCAGGGAGCATCGGGATCGAGACTCAAATGTCCAATCATTCAAAGAAGCAGCGTCATCCAGGTTCCGGCGGCTGTTGCCGCCAATCAATCCTGCAAAAGAGTGTGATGCCGTCCGGAAAATAAGGCAGATGATTTCATACAGGACCGGGCTGACACGATGCTGACTTAAAGACGGAGTGGAAAATGGAATCTATGCTGTACATAAGCAGTCCGATTAATGCCCTGCTGGAGGGTTTATATCAGAACGATGTCACATTCGCTACGCTGAAAGAGAAGGGTGATTTCGGTATCGGTACGTTCAATGAACTGGACGGAGAAATGATTGCACTCGACGGCTCTTTCTTTCAGCTCGATCTTGACGGGAATGCCATTCCGGTGGGAGGGGAGATGAAAACCCCGTTTGCGGTCATGTGTCATTTCCAGCCGATGCTGACCGACGAAATTGCCGTTCCCTTGTCCTGCGTGGCGTTCGTCGATTTTCTGAAGCGCTTGCTTCCGTCGGATAATATGTTTTATGCCATTCACATGGAGGGCGAGTTTAAATCAGTTGAGACGCGCTCGATACCCCGCACGGAAAATTACCACCCGCTTGCCGAAGCGGTCAATTTTCAGAGGAAGCGCCGTTTCCGGGATATCCGCGGGCATCTGGTTGGATTTTACACCCCTCCCTTCGTTCCTTCGGTCAACGTGCCCGGATATCACCTTCACTTTATCGACAACTCTTTCTCATGGGGCGGCCACTTGTTGAATTGCGAACCGGTACGATTGGATATCCGTCTGCAGATATTCTACAGCATGGAACTGACCCTCCCGAAAACGCTGGACTACCTTACAACCTCATTCTTGCGCGATGCGAGGAAAGATCTGGAAAAGGCCGAGAGTTGAAACGAAGCGGTCTTTAAAAGAAAGGGGGATGAGGATAATGGGTTCAATCGTTTTGGAGACAGGGAATTGTGCTGCAGGTGCAGGGAAGCGGATATCTTGCTGAGAGTTTGCAGCGGATTGGCTTCACGGCAGGCGGGGTTTGGAACATTCTTGATCATCAGCGCATTGATACCGGAGTTTTCGTCACGAAAAGAACCGGCAGCCGCAGAAATCATCCGGCCTTCCATTCACAGAGCGCAGAAGCGTTGAATCTATGTCAAAAGCGGAAGCGTCGTTGCAGGCAGCCGACTGCAAAAAATTGCTTTTTGATCGAGATCGACCTCAGATTCCCAGATAAGCCTTTTTGACATTTTCATCATGCAGCAGGTCGGAAGCTTTTCCTTCCAGGGTTATCATGCCGTTTTCCAGGACGTAGGCGCGGTGCGCCAGTTTCAGCGCCCTGAAGGCGTTTTGTTCCACCAGAAAAATCGTCGTGCGGTGCTCGGCGTTAATTCGGGCAAGAATCGAGAAGATCAGTTTGGTCATCAGAGGTGACAAACCCAGGGACGGTTCGTCAAGCAGCAGCAGCCGCGGTTTGGCCATCAGCGCACGTGAAATCGCCAGCATCTGCTGCTCGCCGCCGGAGAGAGTGCCGCCCTGCTGATGGCGGCGCTCGTGAAGAATCGGGAAAAGCTCGTAGGTATAGGCGAGTCCTTTTTTGATTTCGTCATGGTCCTCTTGAAGAAACGCACCCATTTCCAGATTTTCGAGGACACTCAGTTTCGGGAAGATGCGCCGGCCTTCGGGAACCTGACAGATGCCCATGGCTACGATTTTGTCGGGGTCCGTCTTTTCAATGGGCTGGCCATTGAAGAAAATCTGTCCGCTCCGAGCGGGAGTGATGCCGGAAATTGACATGAGCGTGGTCGATTTCCCCGCGCCGTTGGAACCGATGAGCGCAACGATTTCTCCCGGCGCAACTGACAGGGAAATGCCTTTGAGAGCCCGGATGCTGCCGTAACAGGTTTCCACGTCAATCAACTTCAGCATCGGCTTCGTCTCCATCTTCATTTCCCAGATAGGCTTTGATTACCGCCTTGTTATTGCGGATTTCCTGAGGTGTTCCCCTCGCGATCTCTTGGCCGTAATCCAACACAAAGATACTTTGTGCGAGATTCATCACCAGTTTCATATCGTGTTCGATGAGCAGGATCGACAACTCGAAATCATTGCGCAGCTTCGCAATAAGCGCATCCAGCTCATTGGTTTCCTGTGGATTCATGCCGGCGGCCGGTTCGTCAAGGAGAAGCAGGCAGGGGTCCGTGGCGAGGGCGCGAGCGATTTCCAGGCGTCGCTGCGCGCCGTAAGGCAGTTCTTTGGCCAACTCATTCACTGAGGCCGCAAGCCCCATGTACTCGAGAATGGCGCAGCTTTCTGCCACAATGGTTTGCTCTTCATTGCGCGTGCTGTGCGGACGGAAGATCGCGCCCAGGATGCCTGACGTTGATCGACTGTGACGGCCGATCATGACGTTTTCCAGCACAGTCATGCCGTTAAACAGGCGAATATTCTGGAAAGTGCGTGCCACGCCGAGTTTGGTGATGGTGTTGATTTTCAGACCATCGAGCCGTCTCGGCTTTCCCGGTGGGGGATACAGTGTAATGGCGCCGGCTGTGGGCTTGTAGATGCCGGTCAGGCAGTTGAAGAGTGTCGTCTTCCCTGCGCCGTTGGGGCCGATAAGCGCGGCGATCTCACCTTTTTGAATATGCAGATTAACGCTGTCGAGCGCGCGCAGACCTCCGAAATCCATGGTCAGATTATTTACATCGAGAATATTTTCCATACTTCACGCTTTCCTAGGGTTTGTCTTGGGCCTGACGAAATTCATGTTTTTTGCGCCGGTCGGCCATCAGTCCACCGGGGCGGAAAATCATCATGAGCATCAGCGCTGCGCCGAACAGGATCATCCGGTAATCGCTGAAGATGCGCAGGTATTCCGGAAGCAGGATGATGGCGAAGGCCGCAATGATGACGCCGGCAATGGAACCCATGCCGCCTAAAACCACAATCGCTAAAATCATGGCCGATTCCAGGAACGTGAAACTGGCCGGGTTGATAAAGGTTGTTTTTGCGGCAAAGAGAACACCCGCCATTCCTGCCCATGTTGCGCCGAGCGCAAAAGCAGCCAGCTTCGCTTTGGTCTTATCGATACCCATTGCCTGGCAGGCGAGTTCGTCTTCGCGAAGAGCCACCCAGGCGCGGCCGATGCGGGAATGCTGCAGTCTGTAAATCACGAAAATTGCAAGTCCGCAAAGTGCGATCAAAAGAAAGTACATGTAAATTGCAGCTTGTTCAGGCGTCAGCGTTAGACCGAAAAAACCGGGACGTGGAATGTTGGAGATGCCGCTGGGACCGAAAGAGAAAGCATTCCAGTTTTCCAGAACGAGTCGAAGAATTTCCGCGAAAGCCAGTGTGACAATTGCCAGGTAATCGCCGCGCAGCCGGAGAACCGGTAAGCCGACCAGGATGCCGAAAAGAGCCGCGAGGAGGGCACCGACGGGGAGCAGCGTCCAAAAGCCGAGGCCGAAATGATAATTGAGCAAAGCGTAACTGTAAGCGCCCACGGCGTAGAAAGCAACGTAGCCCAGATCCAGGAGGCCCGCGAGCCCGACTTCAATATTCAATCCGAGTCCCAGCATGACGTAAATGAGCGCAGTGGTCATAATGTTCACCTGGTAGTGAGAAAAAATAAAGGGGAAAATCAAAGTCAAGAGACCGATGATTACAAGGGCCGGACGCTGGAATTTCCGGTTTTCCAGGAGATGGGAAAGCCCTGATACATTTTGGGACGCTGAGTTTCCGGCTGATACATTTTTATGGAGGTAGAGTTGCCACAGGAAAGAAAGAACAAAGCTGCCCGCGCCGACGCCCAGGATATTGAACCATCGCCAGACGATCACATTTTCAATGGTATTGACTCTGACGACCATCACGGGAAATGTGAGCAGAATAAACCAGAGGGCGATGTAGGCGGATCTTTTGATTTCGCGGCCGTATTTCATCGCAGAGCCTTTCCTACACTTTCTGCTGGGAGGAACGTCCCAGAATGCCGTCAGGTTTGAAAATCAAGATCAGGATGAGGAGTGCAAAGGCAAAGACCGATTCATAGTCGCTCGAAATGTAACCGCTGCCGAAGCTTTCCGCCAGCCCCAGAACAAGACCGCCCAGCATGGCGCCGGGGATGCTGCCGATGCCTCCCAGAACGGCGGCCGTAAAGGCTTTGATGCCCGCATTAAAGCCGATATAAAAATTGATCCGGCCGACGTGAGAGGCAATCAGGATGCCGCCTATTGCCGCGAGCGCCGAGCCGATGATGAAGGTGCGGGAGATGACGCGGTTGACATTGACCCCGGTCAAGAGGGCCATTTCCTGGTCCTGCGCCGTGGCCCTCATGGCCCTGCCCATTTTCGTGAACTTCAGAAGAAGCGACAAGGCAATCATGACCGCAGCGGAAGTTAGAATGATGATAAAGTCGGAAGGACCGATCCAGGAACTGATCCTGTCGAGAAAACCCGACTGCGGCAGCAGATTGGGGAAGGGGAGAAAATCCGAGGTCTGAGCCAGCATGACGTAGTTCTGCAAAAAGATGGACATGCCGATGGCGCTGATCAGCGGTGAGAGCCGCCCGGCCTTTCTCAGCGGTTTGTAGGCGATCTTTTCAACCGTAAAACCGTAGGCCGCGGCATAGAGAATCGCGACGACGCCGGCCAGGATCAGCACGGACAAACCGGTGAACCCGTACATGGTGAGTATGGAGGCAGCGATCAACGCGGTAAATGCGCCGATCATGTAAATTTCGCCGTGGGCAAAGTTGATGAGCTGCAGAATGCCGTAGACCATCGTATAGCCCAGGGCAATGAGCGCATAGATGCTGCCGCGAGTAAGTCCTCCCAAAAATAAATCCCAAAAGAAGTTCATTGACTGTTGCCTGTATCGGGCCGGCATGAGGCGGCTGTTACCTGTGCGACCTTATCCTGGTCACGTGCGGGTGATCGGGGCGTCCCGGCGATTATTTTAATTCCGTATACGTTCCATTCTTAACCTGATAAATGGAGAAGCCGACGCCGATGGCGTCGCCCTGGTCGTTAAATTTTATTTTCCCCAGCGGGGTGTCGGTGACATAGGTGCGAAGCGCTTTGTGCACGGCTTTGTATTCCGTCGATTTGGCTTTGGTGATTGCATTAACGATCGCCAGCATTGCACTGTAGGCATTGAGATAGAAGGCTCCCGGCTCCGAACCGTAGACTTTGCGATGCTCGGCGATGGCGGCGATCGCCAGCGGGTTCTTCGTCGTGTCTTTCGGCCCTGATGCATAGACGCCCTCGGCCGCCGGTCCCGCTACTTTGATGAAGGTCTGGTCCTTGACGCCGTCATCGGAGATGAAAATGGTCTTCATGCTTCGCTTGCGCATCAGCTGCACAACGGAAGCCGCTTCCGGGTGGTAACCGCCGTACACGACCGCGTCCGCCCCTGAATACTTGATTTTCTGGACGATGGCGGAATAGTCCACAGCGCCGGGTGTGATGCCCTCGTAAAGAACGACTTTGGCTCCCGGAGATTCGTCGAGATATTTTTTTGCATATTCCGCAAATCCTTTGCCGTAGTCGCCCTTATCATGAATGACGGCGAATTTCTTCAGCCTCAGCGTTTTGAGAGCAAAATCGGCAACCAGTCTTGCTTGTACATTATCAGGGCCGATGGTGCGGTGAAAGTTCGGGTACTTGCCGGAAAGGGTTAATTCCGGACTGGTCACGGAAGGCGAAATCACGATAATTCCTGCATCCATATAAGTGCGCAACGCCGCCTTGGTGGCGCCGCTGCAGATGTGGCCGATGACGGCATTTACTTTTGCGGAAACCAGCTTGGTGGCTGCATTCGTCGCGAGTTCAGGTTTACAGGCCTCATCTTCGATCAGCAGTTCCAGTTTTTTCCCGGCAATCCCGCCCTGCGCATTTACTTTTTTAACGACCAGTTCGGCCGCATGAACGGTGGGAATCCCGTATGACGCCAGGTCGCCGGTATGAGATCCCGCGATGCCTATTTTAATCGTCTCGGCACCGAGTGCCGTCGAGACCGTTCCAAGAATCATTAAAAAGAAGGGGATCGCAATCCATCGGAAAAGAAGTTTATTTTTCATTCTGTGCTCCCGCATAAGATGGTGCAAAACTACTACTTGAAAAGGTCTGCCGCGTCAAGACGCAATCAATGCCTGAATTCAACCAGACTTCATACGGCCGCATTGGGACTTGTCAACCCGTCGGGATGATGTTAAGGCAGGAAACAACCGGTAACGGAGAAAGCTTTATGGGCGGTAAACCCGGGATGAATAAACTCTATTCTTTCAATAAAAAAGATATTGAACAGATGAAGGCGCTGGGCTTGAAGCCTTCCGATGTGCACGGGCAGTTGGAGACTTACGGTCGCGGTTCGCGATTTATCAAACTCATCCGCCCCTGTAATCCCGGTGACGGCGTTCGATCTTATACAGCAGCCGAACGACGGCACTTTATCAGCCTCTACGATCGTGAAGCCCAGAAACACAGCATTCTGAAATTTGTGCCGGCATCAGGAGCCGCAAGCCGGATGTTTGCTTCGTGGTTTGCGGCGGCCGAGCAGGGTAGCTTCGGAAACGATGCACTCGACCGGTCTTTTTTCGCTGATCTTAATAAAATGCCTTTCATCTCGATGCTTCGGAAAGACCGCCGCATCCGCTTGCCGATGAGTGAAAGGAAAGTCCGTCCGGTCCTGAATCACATCCTCCTCTCCGCCGGTCTCCGATTCGGCTGGCTGCCCAAGGCACTTATTCCTTTTCATGCTTATCCGGATGGTGAAGTGAGAACGGCGCTGGAAGAACATCTCGAAGAGGCTGCCGATTTCATTGGCGGTAGTGAGGGGCTCTGCCGGCTGCATCTGACGATTTCCGAAGAGCACGCCTCCGCGGTGAAGTCGCTGCTGAGATCAGTGCTTCCGGAATATGAAAAACGGTTAAATGTCCGATTGGACATTGGGCTGTCGGTCCAGTCGCAGGCGACGGTAATTTTAGCCGCTGATGAGAATAACCTGCCGTTTCGGGATAACAACGGCCGTCTGGTCTTCAGACCCGGCGGGCATGGTGCGCTGCTTCAGAACCTTCAGACTTTGGATGCCGATCTCATCTATATCAAAAATATCGATAATATCGCTCCCGTCGCTCGGCAGAAAAAAATATTGCCCTACAAAAAAATGCTCGGGGGACTGGCGCTTGAATTGCGGCATCGTTCCTTCGCGATACTTGAGCGGTTGAAAGAAGTTCGGTCCGGAGCCGGCGACCTGCGCAGCATGGTGGACTTTTGCCGCACTGAATTTAACACAACCCTGCCGCGGGGGTTTTCAAAATGGGCGCCGGGCGAAAAAAGAAAGTGGATATTTCAACGATTGAATCGTCCGCTGCGGGTCTGCGGGGTGGTGCGAAATGAAGGTGAGCCGGGAGGCGGCCCTTTCTGGGTTCGGGAAAACGATCAGTCGAGTACGCTGCAGATTATTGAATCAGTCCAGGTCAACCGGCGTCTGAAGAGGCAGGCGGACATCTGGTCGCAGGCTTCGTATTTTAATCCGGTCGATATGGTGTGCTGCACGAAGAATTATCTGGGAGAGAAATTCGATCTGGCCGATTTTGTCAATCGGGACGCCTATTCCATAAGCCCCAAAACGGAAAAGGGGCGCCGTCTCAAGGCCCAGGAGCTGCCCGGACTCTGGAACGGCGGCATGGCTTACTGGAATACGGTTTTTGTTGAATTGCCGCTGGCGGTTTTCAATCCGGTCAAAAGCATCAATGATCTCTTACGTCCCGAGCACCTTGCCGGCAGAATATCGCATAAACGCTAAACCCGACCCCGCGCGTAAGTTACATGATCCGCGACTCGCAATCCTCTTTCGATGCCGCTCTACTCATCAGTGATGCAGCCTGACCCCGGAAGGTGCAAATCACTTCGGCTTCCCGGTCGGCCGGAGCATCGGAGTAACGGACGCACAAGGCGGCAGCGAATTCTTTTGCGGAATCATTTCCATAGGGGATAAGAACATAAGGGCCAGGATGAACGGCCATGTTGAGAACCAGATCCTCGTCGCCGGTGAGGCGGCGCAAGGACTCGTTATCGGCATGATTGCGGCCGACGATAATTTTTACGCCGCCGGGCGTTCGAAAATGCCTGCCATGCTTCAGCAGATCATAGTCCCTGGTCTGCCGGTCCTCACCCCGGGCTAAGAGATCGCGCAGCCGGTGTGAAAACATCGGGTCGGTCAAGAGACAACCACCGGCAGGCGGAGGGTACTGCCGGATACCGAATTCATCCGCCAGCCGCATTTGTTCTTTTCGCCCCCGCCCAGAAATATCCAAGAGCTGCAGGCGGTCAATGACGCCGTCACGCTCCGCCTTGATCGGGTCAAGAAGTTGTCCGGAGAGCGGCCTCAGAATGTAGTCGGCATAACCGGAATTTTTAGCAACGACATAAAGGGATTGTCGGGTCTGAGACATGGGCCGCTGCCCCAGAACCTCGCCCGTCACGAGAAATGCGGCTCCGGTTTCTTCCATTGTTCTGCCGGCAAGACGCAGCATCAGCGTGTGACAATCAATGCAGGGATTCATGTTCTTGCCGTAGCCGTAGCGCGGGGCCTTCAGCATCTGCAAATGCTCCGTGGTTATATCGTGAATCAGCAGGGGTAAACCGATCTGATCGGCCGCAGCTTGCGCTTTATCGGCTCCGAAGAAGGGCGTCGTATAGGTCAGGCCCGTAACGTCAATTTTTTGTTTTTGCACCAGTTTCACGGCGAGGATGCTGTCCAGTCCGCCGGACAGCAGTGCAATTGCTTTGGCCATCGTCAGAAATCCAATCTAAAAAATAAGAGCACCGGGAGGATGATCCGCAGCGCTCGGAGTAATGATATCTTCAGCGGCAGGTGGTCAGTAGCGGATGATATTGGCTGACCATGTCTCCTGCAGCAAGCCGCGAATTTCCGGATTGAAGTCAAAATTAACAACGTAGAGGCTCTGATCCGTTTTGATTTTGGTACCGTTGAAACCGAAGTGATAAGGCGGTTGATTCTTGTCCAGGCCGGAAAACGTAAAATAACCGGACGTAAAAACAAAACTGAAACCGCGCAGAAGTTTTTCCATATTCCTGGCGGGGTCATCCTGATCGGCTACGAAGATGAGTTCGCTGCCGCTCCTCTCCAGAATATGGGTGAACTGGGGCGGCAGATTACGTGAGAAAATAAGCGTTTTCTTTTCGCCGCGAGTAACAACGATGTCCGCTTTGATGGACAGGTTGAACCCGTCCTTTTCAATATTGAAGACTTTGACGTCCGCATCCTTTTCTCCCTGGATGCCCAGGTAGGACAGCAATGCATAGGAAAACTCCTTGGCGGAAGAAGTCGGCAGAATCGTCATCGGCGGGAGCGAATAAATTTCCTCCGGCTTAGCGGCCAGGCCTCGCTCCTGTGAAATTTCCGTGATGATCCAGGAATTTTGTTTTGCATAATTCACGACGGCCCGCGGCAGCAATCCATTGTCCTCATAAACGAACCGCAATCCCTGATTTACGAACATGGACTTTTTTGCATCTTTTCTGGTGATGACCCAGTCCACAAGAACTTCCATCGGGGGGGCCGAGCCAATGGAAAGAGGATTTTGCGATTTGGTTATCTCATAGGTTTTGGACACCCTGAATATCTTTTTCAGCATAACAACGATGTCGTCTTTATCGTCTATTTTGACCAGATGATGGCTGCTCCAGCGGTCACCGATCATTTTCTTAAGCTGAACATTGGCGCGATTATCCAGGTCGAGCATGACCGTCGTCTGATCTTCGAATTCAATAACGGGAATACTGGCACAGTCAATCGTCAATTGTTCGGTTCGTGATACCGGCAGGTAATAATTTCCGGCAGTGATCATGTTTCCTTTCATTTGTGTGATAATGTGTTTGATGACGGCTATGCGTTCGGCGGGCGTCAAAACAATGGCATCCTTCGCCTTGCCGTCCGTCATATCCGTAAGCGGCGATTCGGTCTCGCGGGTCACGGTTTGACTTTTATCCGGAACCGCCCTGTTCGGCGCCAGGCCCTCTGCACCGGCTTTCAAAGCGGGTCGGCCGTCCGGGAGACGAATCATCTGACCGATGTAGATTCTGTTGACGTCCTTGATGTTCGGGTTCATCGATTTGATAAGCAGCAGAGTACTTTGCGTGCGCGACGCGATGCGGAGTTCGCGATGTGCAATCCGAATGAGACTGTCGCCTTTTTTGACCTGATACGTCTGAGATCCTGTTCCTTCTGATGACGGAGCCGAGAAAGATGATGCAACGTCTCCCGGGGCGGCAGGGCTTTTAACGGGCAGCCGGATGTTCTGTCCTTCATATAATTTATCCAGATCGGTGATATCGGGATTCAGCTCCTTGGTCAGCTGGTAATAGCGAGGAATATCCCGCTCGGTTATGCCCGGCAGTCGGCGAATAATTGCGGAAAGGACATCTCCTTTCTGAACGGTATAAGTCTGTGTGATATTTTTGGTGACGGTTTTCTTGCTGAAGGTCAGTTGCGCCGTGTCTTCACGCTCAGAGAATGCGGCAGAAGGAAGCAGAACAATTAAAAGAAAGGAAAGAGCAAGAACCTGCTGAAATGCTTTCCTCATTCGTATGTTGCCTCCCCGTATAAAAGAAATATACATAATGCTTTTGATTACTTCAAGTATGGAGAAAAGTCAATCCCCATCGGATTCAAGGCGCCGCCGCGGCAGCCCTGTGCGGGTATCGGACACGTGAAGAAACGGGAAAGCGAATTAAACAACCTTCTTCATTGCAGCAATTGCGACTTCAATCTGATCGTCATCCGGCTCTCGAGTGGTGATCCTCTGCAGTGCGAGCCCCGGCCAGCTCAGGACCTGAACCAGTTTGAACCCGCTGTGTTTTCCCGTAAAGCGGATTGCTTCGTAGGAAATACCTGCGATGACCGGCATCAGCAGAATTTTATAAATGACGCGATGCAGGAAGTCAGGCCGACCCAGAAGCGAAAAGACGAGAATGGATACAATCATCACAAACAAAATAAAGCTGGTGCCGCAGCGGGGGTGCCGGGTAGAGTATTTTTTAACATTCTCGACTGTCAGATCCTGGCCGTCTTCCCATGCAAAAACGGTTTTATGCTCGGCTCCGTGATACATATAGACGCGCCGCATGTCCGCCATGAGGAGGGTGGCGCCAAGAAAACAGAGAAAAATACCGAGGCGAACACATCCCTCCAGGATATTAAGCAGAATCAAGCTGTCAATATACATCTTTATCTTGGTAAAGAAGAATGCCGGTACGACTACAAAGAAAAAGATCGCAACGGCAAAGCTGACAACAAACGAAGCATACATTTCCCAGCCCTGCGGTTTCTTTTCTTCTTCCGAGAGGGCGACTTCTGCGGAAAACATCAGGCACTGAATGCCGATGATCATCATCTCAAACAAACTGATCGTTCCGCGGACGAACATCCAACCCAGCGGTTTGTATCGTTTGGTCAACGGGACATAGTCGCGTTCCTGAAAAACGATCTCCTTGTCCGGTCTTCTCACCGCTGCGGCGATTTTCGTACCATGTCTCATCATGACGCCTTCGAGAATTGCCTGTCCTCCGGCGATATCTTCGGGATTCGGTTTGCAGCCCATAGCTTTGAATTCACCATTCATTTTTTATCGTGCGTTTTCTTATAGTATTTGACCAGGGCTGTCAAATCATCATTTATAAATGTTTATTGCATGTTTGAGGTCGAATGATATAATGCATGTCAATCATGTTCGAGGATATCAAGGAGGCTGCAAATGGCGACTATGGATTCATCATCCGCCGCTTTTATCAAGGAGTATCAGGATCGTTTTGAAAAGAAACTGAGAGAAACCGAAATTGATCTTCTGGAGCACTGGAAAGCGCAACTGGAAAAGATAGAGACTTCAAGACCGGACAGCATCGCTTCTTTGCAGTTACAGATCAAAAAAATGTCGGAGATGATGGGGAACCGCATCAAGGTGCTGAAAAAGGGGTAAGATGGAGAGTATTGCTGATTTCTTGTTTGAGGTGGGAATGCTTTGCAAGACCCCCCGCAGCGGTTACCAGTTTCTCGGAAGCGGGCGGGAGTCGGTGGCGGAGCATGTCTTGAGAACAGTATTTATCGGTTATGCCCTGTGTAAACTCAATCCTGCTCTGGATGAACTGCGCGTTTTGAAGATGTGCGTTTTGCATGATCTTCCCGAGGCGCGAACGGGCGACATGAATTATGTCAATAAGAAATATGTAAAGGTCGATGAAGAGAAGGCGGTCAGAGAATTAACGGAAAGCCTTTTTTTCGGCGACGATATCCGTCAGGCGATCGCCGAGTTTAACGCGAAAGAAACAACGGAAGCACAGATTGCCCGTGATGCCGATCAAATTGCGCTCATCCTGCAGTTAAAGGAGTACGGCGATTTGGGCAATAAATATTCCGATGAATGGATCGAATATGCTCTGCAGAGGCTTTCCACCGAAGAAGGCAAGACGCTTGCGGCCCGCATTATTCAGACGGATTCCTCTCATTGGTGGTTCAAAGACAAAAGTGATTGGTGGATTAACGGAACCAGCCGTTGACACATCATAGCGTTCGGAAAGGAATGTATGATTAAAAAATGGATTCGTTTGCTCTGTGCGGCGACACTGATGCTGTCTCTTACGGCATGTGCCCATGAACTTGGATCGGGGTTGGGATCGGATGTCATATCCAAACCGGAAGAATACCGGCATATCTATGAGGCGAAAGAGAGAATCATACTGAGGTCGATTGTCGGTGTGCTAAAAGAGAAGAAAATCGGCGAGAATATTTCCGTCGATTATCGCCTTAACACAATCGATTCGGATTATGTGATTTCGGATGAATGGCGAATAAAGACCAATGCCCGCGTCCGGAGGCTTAATTGGAAGGAATGCGAAGTGAGCCTGATCGTGACGACGGAGAAGAAAACGAAAACGGGCTGGGAATTACGGCGCCTGCTGGGCAAAGAGCAATATGACAATTTTTTCAGCGTGATTGATTTGAAGATCTATGAAGAAATGGCCAAGGTCGAATAAAGAGGCAGAAATATTCTCTCGGAGGGAGGAGCGATATGGATGCAAAGAAGAAAATGTCGTCAGTGCTGGACGAATTTAAGAATTTTGCACTAAAGGGCAATGTCGTCGATCTGGCGATCGGTGTGATCATCGGGGCGGCATTCGGCAAAATTGTCGACTCACTGGTGAAGCATATTCTCATGCCGGTGATCAGTGTTATTATCCCGGGTGAACAGGGGTATCTGGCCTGGAAATGGGTGGTCAACGGCAAAGAAATCCCCTATGGATTGTTTATCGGAGAAATCGTCAACTTTCTGATTGTCGCAGTGGCCTTATATATCTTTATTGTAAAGTTTTTGGGCATGATTATGAAAAGCAAACAGGCGGACAAGGCGGCACCGCCTCCGCCGACAAAAGACCAGGAACTGCTTATGGAAATCCGTGATTTGCTGAAGAAATAAGAATGCGCTGATATTCATGATCTCCCGCGTCCGTTGAGGCGGGAGATCATGATACGTTTACTCCACCTTGAACTGAATGTCTTTGACGACTTTGCCGGCCGCGTCGCGGATTTCGATTTTCCAGTCGCCTTTTTGACCATTTATTTTTTTATCAGCCCGGGTTCTCCATTGCGGACCCTTCTTCAACGGCAAATCTGTTTTTAAAATTTCTTTTCCGCTAAACATCCAGACAAATGTAACGGTAGTATCTTCGGCAATGTCTTTAGCGTCGAGGAAACAAATGATTTTTTCAGTTGAAGCGGGAAAGGTTTCGGCCACACCCTGAGGCTCGCGGTTATCGACGCCGGTCCCAACCACCAGGCGGGCAACGGTCCACCCCACGTTTTCCTTGACTGGCGATGTCTGCTGACTTTCTTTCTGGCCATATGCCATAAATAATACGCTCCCCGCAAAAAGCGCGACCACCACGAAAGCTGTCATTAGTTTCTTCATCAGGTCCTCCTTCACTCAATGTTGTTGAACGTTTGCAGTTTTAGAGAAGTGCTTGAAATTGGAAAAATTATATAATAACAGCGCCAGAGGAAGCAAATCTTTTTTGCAAAAAAGATTACTAGGATGGAAATGATGGCAGGAACGCAACATGTCCTATCACGAAAATCACCCTCCGGACTGTCCATTGTTTTGAATCGCCCTGAAGTGATCAACAGCTTGAACAAATCCTTGATCGACATGATTGATCATCTGCTGGATAAAGCGGCAGCGGATCCCGAATGAATGTCTATTTGTTCTTTCTTACGACATGACACGGCATCCGGACTATTTAGAAGATATCCGGGCAAGGCTCATCAGACCGGGACGACAGACCAAAATGGAATCCTGACAGGATCGAGAGCGTCGATTTATCAGGATTCCAGTCCTGAATTCAATAGTAGATCTTTACCGGGATGTCGTCGTGAGGTGCCTGATGCATTCCGGTGAAGTGCGGATGCTATTTCTTATGATTGCGGAAGAATCCCATCAGGAATTCGGTATCCTTTGGGGATAAATCAAACTTAAATACGGCCTTCTCAATCAGCATGTGCAGTGGCTGGCCGGCGCTGTCTTCCAGGCTCGCGGAAATCCACTTAATCGCTTTCTGAATATTTTCACCTTCCGGCATTACTGTTGCCATAATCTGGTTCCTCCTCGTCAATGAATATAATTGCTCCCCGTCAGGATGAAAGAAATACACTGCAAAGAACGTTGCTATCCCATACTACACTATGACTCAAAAATTAACTAAATTTTGTATAAATTGTTGCCGGAACGTGGAATTATTAAATACAGCGGGTTGGATACAGTCAATGTTAACACAATATTTACAAACGAAGGAAAGAGTGGAAAAAATCTTCTATTGTTTTAACACGGATTTAGCGGACGCCTGTGCCGAGTGATCGGGGCTTCTTGAGAGGATGTCAGCTCAGCGTCGAAGCATAATCGGGCCGGCGTTTGCGGTTCCCATGCTCCACGCTGTTGCCTGTTTCAACCGAGATTGCCATGTTAGGACTAACATAACGCCCGGAATGCCGGGCATTTAACCGATAGCGTTACAGGATGCACCGTGTTTGCAACTACTGTGGCAACGTAGCGACAAGAAAAAGTCGATGCTTTTTCGTGATACTTCCCTATGGACCGGAAATGGCAAAGACCGCTGACGAGGCAGCTACCCTGTAGCGGATTTTTTTGCCGCCGGTACGGATCAGAAATATCGATTGATAAGATGACGGGAAGCATATAAAACAACACATGGAATCGATCACGAATGAAAGGAGATGAATATGGCCAAGTCACTGAAAGGAACAAAAACGGAAAAGAATTTACTGGCGGCCTTTGCCGGTGAAGCACAAGCGAGAAATCGTTATACCTACTTTGCCAGTGCTGCAAAGAAAGAAGGTTTTGAACAGATTTCACGTTTTTTCCTGGAGACGGCGGAAAACGAAAAAGAACACGCCAAGATCTTTTTTAAATATCTCGAAGGCGGCGAGGTTGAAGTCGTCGCGGCATATCCCGCGGGTGTTATCGGAGATACCATGAGCAATCTGGAGGCCGCGGCCGCCGGCGAAAATATGGAATGGACGACCCTGTATGCGAATTTTGCCAATGTGGCAAAAGAGGAAGGATTTGCCGAAGTGGCCCGGTCTTTTGAGCAGATCGCCAAAGTCGAAATGTTTCATGAAAAAAGGTATCGCCGACTCGCCGCGAATATTGCCGCCGGCGAAACGTTTAAGAAGAAAGCAACAACAAAGTGGCACTGCATTAATTGCGGATATGTGCATGAGGGAAATGAAGCGCCCCAGGAATGTCCGGCCTGCAGGCACCCGCAATCCTATTACGAGGTTTTGGCGGAAAACTATTAGGACCCTATTGCCGGTCATTTGATTCCGGAAAAAAACAGCCTGCGCGATAATACGCGGGCTGTTTTTTTATCTCGGACAGAAGATTCTTCTTCTTTGATGGCAAAAGTAATGTTCTTGAACTGATGACGCTCGTTGTGCTTGACAGTGAAAGGAAAATGCCCTAGATTGGCGCAGTTTTTCCAAGAGGAGTCACGGTATGTCCACAAAAAAGCAACGCCGGTCAGATAATTTCAAGGACCGGAAAAAGAAAAAATCCACCCGGATTGCCTATCTGGTCGCCATCATCGGTGGTGTCGTTATATTGCTGGTGCTTTTCTTCGTGATTTTGTTTGATGCAATATTCCCGCCCGTTGATATGGAAGCGATAAAGAAGAAGGAAAAGAGAATTGCGGAAATTTATTTTTCCGATAGTCAGGAACGTTTCCTAGTTGGCGAGAAACGTCATATCTATAAGGAAGAAGATGCAGCGGCGCAAGCCAGGGAAGTCGTCAAAGCACTCCTCGAGGGTTCCAAGACGGGAAACGTCAACACCTTTCCCGCTCATGTTAATCTGAAAGATGTGAAGCTTGATAAAGATGGTACGGCCGAAGTCAATTTCAGCTCCGATTTGACGAAATTACACCCGGGCGGTTCTGCTGCGGAAATGGCCACTATCTACTCATTGACCAATTCGTTGACAACGAATGTTCCGGACATTAAGGCCGTGAAGATCCTTGTGGAAGGCAAAGCGCTTTCTTCTATAAAGGGTCACATTTCCGCGGTAAATTCTTTCAAACCGGATTCCGATCTCTATGCGCCGGTAAAAGGCGAGAACAACTGATAGGCATATGGCGCCAAAAAGCAAAATATCCAAAATACGCAATATTGGTATCGTTGCGCACATCGATGCAGGCAAGACCACGGTCAGCGAACGGATCCTCTTCTATACCGGCAAATCGTATAAGATGGGCGAAGTTCATGATGGTGAAGCGGTCATGGACTGGATGCCTCAGGAACAGGAAAGAGGGATCACGATCACATCGGCGGTGACCACCTGTACCTGGAAGAATTCCGAAATACACATTATCGACACGCCCGGGCACGTCGATTTCACGATCGAAGTTGAACGGTCCCTGCGTGTTCTTGACGGTGCAGTGGTTGTCTTTTGTGCGGTTGCGGGCGTCGAGCCGCAGTCGGAAACCGTCTGGCATCAGGCGGATAAATACGGTGTTCCGAAGATCGCTTTTGTAAATAAGATGGACCGCATCGGTGCGGATTATTTTCATGTGATCCGGATGATGCGTGAACGTTTCACTTCCGTACCCGTGCCCGTTCAAATCCCGGTGGGCAGTGAAGATACGTTCCGCGGTGCTATTGATCTGATATCGCGGAAAATGCTGATCTGGGATGACAGCACGCAGGGTATAGACTATAAAGCGGAAGACATTCCTGCAGAATATTCCGAACAGGCGGCGCACGAACGTGAGAGATTGATCGAGACCCTGGCTGATTACGATGACGATCTGGCGGAAAAGTATCTGACCGGTGAGGAACTGTCGGTATCGCAAATCAATGCCGCTCTGCGCAGGGCGACCATTGCCTTAAAAATTGTACCGGTCTTGTGCGGCGCAGCGCTGCGTAACAAGGGGATTCAACCCGTGCTCGATGCGGTTGTCAGCTATCTGCCTTCTCCGGAGGATATTCCGCCGGTCAAAGGCATTAATCCGAAAACAAAGCTAGAAGAAATCCGTCCGAGTTCAGATAAAGAACCATTGGCTGCACTGGCCTTCAAGATTATGCTGGATGACGGACGAAAACTGACCTATCTGCGTATCTATTCCGGGCAGATTTCCGCGAATGATGAAGTTTACAACGTTATCAAAAAGAAGCGCGAAAAGATCGCCCGACTTTTGCGCATGCACGCCAACAAGCGGGAAAGGATCGATAAGGCTTACGCGGGAGAACTGGTTGCTGTCCTGGGATTAAAGGAAACGACCACCGGCGATACGCTTTGCGATGAAGAACATCCGATTATACTGGAGCAAATGGAGTTTTACGAACCGGTGATCAGTCAGGCGATTGAGGCCAAAACACCCGCTGATCAGGAAAAGCTCTCCCAGGCGCTGATCAAATTGACGGAGGAAGATCCCACGCTCCGCGTCAAGTATGAAGACGAGACCGCGCAGACGGTGATATCCGGCATGGGCGAGTTGCATCTGGAGATCATTGTCGACCGGCTGAGTCGTGAATTCAATGCTCATGTGAACGTCGGGAGACCGCGCGTGGTTTATCGGGAAACCATTCAGAAAGTTGTTGAAACGGACGGCGTATTCGATAAAGAATTGGGCGATAAGAAGCATTATGGCCGAGTCCGCATCGAGCTTTCACCGCGCAAGCGGGGATCAGGTAACGAAATCATCAATCAATTGACCGAGGATATCATTCCGGCAGAATATTACGAGGCTATAGAGGAAGGTCTCCGGGAAGCCCTGTCGAGTGGAGTGCTGAGCGGATATCCGGTCATCGACGTAAGCATAAAGATTGCCGGCGGATCCTATCGTGAAGGGGAGTCTTCCGCGCAGGCCTTCAAAATTGCCGCAGCGACGGCCTTCCGTGACGGATGCCAGGCTGCCGATCCCATCATGCTTGAGCCGATCATGATGGTCGACATTATTACGCCCAGTGAGTTTATGGGCGATGTGATCGGCGATATCAATGCCCGTCGCGGCGAAATTCAAACGGTCAATCCGAAAGGGCCGATTTCCGAAATCAAAGCCAAAGTGCCGCTTAAGGCCATGTTCGGCTATTCCACCGATCTCCGGTCTGCGACGCAGGGTCGCGCCATATTTACAATGATTTTTGAAGAATTCAATAAGGCATGAAACGCGAACGCTTAACAGCGCGACAAGCCTGACGCAACACAAATCCTAGGGACGGGAGGAGCGATTGAACGGAAGCAAAAAAAATATCATCATCGATCTGACCAAACCACTGGACCCCTCATTTATTCCCTATTCGCACGGGAGCTATTCCGATCCGCCATTTGAAATATCGGAATGGAGTACTGTTCGAAACGATGGATTTCGCGTATCCCGGATATCTCTGGGTTCGCAGAGCGGGACGCACATCGACGCGCCGGCGCATTTTATGGAGGATGGCATCGCTCTGGATGCCCTGCCGCCGGAGCGATTTATGGGTCGCTTCTTCCTGGTGAATTTGACGCGTGCACCTTCTTTATCCGAAGTGTTGATATCCCTTACGGCATACCGCGAAGAAGATATTCTCTTTTTAAGTACCCCGGAAAATCAATCGGCAATACTTACGCGTGAGGCGGTGCGGCGAATACTCTCGCTGCCTCCGTTCCTCCTGGCTCTGTCCGGCGATATCCTCATCGAGTCTTCTGATCCGTTGGAATTCCACCGGATGGTCGCGCGGTCGGCCAAATTTCTTGTGGAAGGGCTGGATGAAAAGGCCGCTCACAGGATAGCCGGTCATGGCGAGATGTTCATCTTTCCGCTGAGGCTACTTGGCGTCAGCGGTTCTCCTTGCCGTGTTCTTGTCCGGATGCCAAGCGGTTGATCGGCAAAGTCGACCGGTGAAGATGTTTGATCCTGTTGTTCAATACGAGGAGGCATAAGATGGAAGTGAACGTTCAAGAAGTCCGCCTGACGGCGGGAGATGATGTCGATCTATTCGTTTCGGAACATGTCCCGGCGCATGCCCGGGCCGTCCTCGTCATTGTTCATGGGCTCTGCGAGCACTCGGGACGCTATCAGTACGTAACAGCCAAATTCAATGATTTCGGATATTCGGTCTATCGATTCGATAACCGGGGACACGGACGTTCCGGCGGCGACCGGGGGTATATCAACGATTTCAATGAGCTGATCGATGATGCCCAGAAAGTCGTGGACAAGGTGAGGCTGGACAATCCCGGTCTTCCCGTCTTCATGCTGGGGCATAGCCTCGGCGGCTTTATCGCAGCCGCTTGCGCGGTGAAATATCCGGGGCGTTTATCCGGTCAGGTGCTTTCCGGCGGAGCGTTGATGATTCAACCTGCGCTTGCTGCTCTCGAAGGAGTTGACTTCAGCGAAACGCCCCGAGCCGCGATCGTCAACACACTTGCGGATTTGATATGCCGCGATCCTGAAGTGGTGCAGACTTACAGGGAAGATCCGTTGAACCTTAAAGAATTCACCACAAGATTGATGAGCGAATCATTACTTCGCGGTGCACGCTGGCTGATGAATCGCCAGGTCGACTACACTTGTCCCTGTCTAATTCTGCATGGTGGTGCGGATCAGATCGTCACCCCGGATGCATCTCTTTATTTCCACGAGCACATCGCGTCAAAGGATAAGGGACTTAAGATTTATGACGGCCTCTATCATGAAATCCTGAACGAACCTGAAAAGGACGCAGTGATTGAAGACATACACGTATGGCTTGAGGAACGGATCTGATGCGCTGAGTCGATAGACGGGACTGGTGGAGATTGGCCATTGCATCCGGCACCCATAAAGTTTCGATGGGCAGGTGATGGGGAAGAAGCAGGAGGATGATGTGACAAGCATGCGAAATCTGCTTGAACGATTACGAGCCTCTGTCATTCTTGAAAGCGCGCGCGCGGAGTATCCGCCGACATTTGAGCAGGAATTGAATTATCAATGCGGCCGGATTCTCTTTTTCGCCTCGCTGATCACAATGGTGGCCTGGCTGCCTTATATCCCTCTTGACCGTCAACTTCATCCCGAAGAACCGCTTCTTCCCATAATACGCGCAGGCATGTCTGCTGTCAGCCTGGTCATTTTCATTCTTTACATCTCCAGACGGTTTCCCGAACGCAATCTGTTATTTTTGAATATTCTCGGCGCTTATCTCGCAATTTCCTGCGGATTGATCACCGCTCTGGCAAAAGCCGACCCCGTGTATCTGGGAGGTAACCTCTTCATCCTGACCATGCTGGCCGTCGTCCCTGTGAAGAGGCAGTCCGTACTGATCGTTCTTGGAGCCTCACTGGCTACATTCTTTATTGTCGGGTATTTCGAGGGCATGTCTTTTCAAACGGTCAGAGCCCGTTACAGTCTGCATGATCTGTTGAGCGTGGCTGTCGTTGCTGTAATCTTCACATATCTGATGAATAAAAAACGTTACGAAAGCTGGCTGAAGTCGAAAAAAATTGAAGAACAGCGCGCAGAGTTAAAATTGGACAAGGAAAAGATTGACAAGCTTCTTTTGAATATATTGCCAGCAGCCGTCGCCCGGGAGCTTAAGGATCAGGGTCGGGTCAGGCCGATATTCTTTCCATCGGCCACGATTGCTTTTACGGATTTTGTCGGCTTTACGGAAATTGCGGAAAGACTCACACCGGATCAGCTTGTTTGGGAGCTTCATGAACTATTTTCCAGGTTTGATCGGATTATGGACAAGTATGGTCTCGAAAAGCTGAAGACCATTGGCGATGCGTATATGTATGCCGGCGGCGTGCCGGCGATCAACGAGACGCATGCCATAGACGCCGTGCTCGGCGCTCTGGAAATTCAGTCGGTGGTTGATAAGATCAATCGGGAGAAGGCGTCCTCGGGACGTCCCGTTTTTGAGATTCGCATCGGTATGAATTCGGGGCCTCTGATGGCGGGCGTCGTGGGTGAAAAAAAATTTGTTTATGATGTCTGGGGGGATTCAGTAAACCTGGCCAGCCGGATGGAATCGTCCGGTTGCAAAGGAAGGATCAATATTTCCGAATCGACGTATCTCCTGGTTAAAGATTATTTTGAAACGGAAGCCCGTGGCCAGATTATGGCAAAAAATAAAGGAACCGTGGAAATGTACTTCGTCAACAGGATCAAACCGGAATTTTCGTCTGACCAAGCAGGTTTAACGATTAACGAACGTTTCCGGAAATTTTACGAAACCGTTAAGAGTAAACCGGAAGAGACTTGAACGCGCATTCATGGAATAAGTGATCAACCCATCTGGAAAGACGGTAAGGGGCAGATAGAAAGATTGATGACCGAAGGGCGCACGAGCCATCATAGTCGCTTATGGCTAGTCCGCGCTGCCGCCGGTGATATTCAATCGTTTAAGTTTCTCAACCAGGGTGGTGCGGTTCAGGTTGAGAAGCTTTGCTGCGCGGTTCTTGACGCCGCCAGTCATTTTCAGTGCTTCGAGGAGGAGGTCTTTTTCCAGCCGGTTAATGTGGTCGTTGAAATCAATACCGTCTTTGGAAAATGCAATGCTCCTCCCCAGAACCTCGGCATCTGTAATGTTGCGGATCTTTGCAGGCAAATCGTCAACGTGGATTTCGCCTTCTTCTTTCATCACCACGAGCATTTCGATCAAATTCTGCAATTCCCGGACATTGCCCGGCCAGTGATAATTCATTAAATGGTTAACGGCTTCAGCTGAAATACTTTCAACATTTTTCTTTTTGAGCTTGTTGAATGTCGATAAAAAATGATTGGCCAGGATCAGAATATCGGAGCCTCGTTCCCGCAATGCGGGCAAATTAATGGGGATGACGTTAATGCGGTAAAAAAGATCTTCACGAAATTGCTTCTCGGCTACCGCTCTTTCCAGATTCTGATTCGTGGCGGCGATAATGCGCACATCCGCATTAATGGTTTTGACGCCGCCAATGCGCTCAAATTGTTTTTCTTGAATAACTCTCAGGACCTTGACCTGAAGCGCAGGACTCATGTCCCCGATTTCATCAAGAAAGATGGTGCCGCCCTGGGCAAGCTCAAATCGGCCCATTCGATTGCGAATGGCGCCGGTGAAAGCGCCTTTCTCATGCCCGAAAAGCTCGCTTTCCAGCAGTTCTTCAGGAATGGCCCCGCAGTTCACCGGGATCATGGGTTGGTTTCTTCGATCGCTTTTGAAATGGATCTCGCGGGCGACGAGTTCTTTGCCGGTTCCACTCTCGCCGGCAATCAGAATCGTACTATCGGAATTGGATACCTTGTCGATCGTATCAAAAACCTTTTTCATGCAGTCGCTGTAACCGATAATTTTATCGAAATTCTGTTTTTCCTTGAGATGTTCTTTTAGGGATGTGTTTTCATCACGGAGTTTGGCGAAATTCATCGCGCGAACCACTGACAATTTGACAAGATCATCTTTGACGGGTTTGGTAATAAAGTCGAAAGCGCCCATTTTCATGGCGGACACCGCTGCATTAACCGTCCCGTGTCCGGTAATCATGATGACGATACTGTCTTTGTTTGTGTCCTTGACGTATTTGAGGAACTCCAGCCCGTCGACGTTGGGCATCCGCAGGTCGGTAATGATGATGTCGTATTTATCTTCAAGGAAAGCGTCGATGCCTTCGCGGCCGTCATCGACGGCTTTGACTTCATATCCCTCGTCTCTCAATATTTCAGTCAGCGTATCTTTATTCAGTTCGTTATCGTCGGCGATGAGGATTTTTCCATTCTTCATATGAGTTCCTGCAAGAAGAGTAACAAACAATCTTTTACGCGGCTGTGACTGCCTTTTTCTATAAAATAAAGGCAAGTAAAATACAACACTAAAATGGCTAAGACCGTCAAAAAGCGGTCGTCAGTGCCGATAAAGGATCGGAGTGTCATAAAATGGACAGAGATTTTAATAAATGCCATATTAATCTTAAGTATTTCATTCTTTTTGCCGACTAAAATGATGAATTATTATCAAAAATTCTGGTTTGTTTGAAATTGAACAGATGATATACCCCTAAATCAATGCTTATCGATGAATGGCACTCTTAATGCTTGGCATAAGGATTGCTATTGTTAATCAAAATTGTTGCCGGACTGAAGAATTCCTGATTTCGAAAAGGTAAATAATAGCAAAGCAGTTCTTTTTCAGTTGATTCATAAATTGAAAGAAAATACTGATTCATGACCATGAGCACTTTCGAGTTGAAGAACACTGATTTTGAAAAGATCAGCCGTCTTGTCTACGAACAATGCGGCATATATCTGCATGAAGGCAAAAAGGAACTGGTCAAGGCGCGTCTCAGTAAACGACTTCGGGCGGGTAGCTACAAGTCCTTTTCAGAGTACTATCGCTATGTGACAACTGAAGAAGGAACCAATGAATTGGTTTCTATGATTGACTCGATATCGACCAATCTGACATCCTTCTTTCGGGAAGAATCGCACTTCGCGACGCTCGGCCACATCATTCTGCTGGCGATCGAGAAGTCGGCTCACCGGGGATCCAAGAATAATTTCAAAATATGGTCTGCGGGATGTTCAACGGGGGAAGAACCTTATACACTGGCAATTACGGTAAAAGAAACCGTTGGCCAGCATTCTTTCGATGTATCGATACTGGCAACGGATATTTCAACGAAGGTATTGAAAATTGCTGAAGCCGGCATTTACGGGCAGGAGAGAATTAAAAACATAAGTCCGGACATTTTAAAAAAATATTTTCAAGTCGGAACGGGACAATCCGTGGGTTACGTCCGGATTAAAAATGACATCAAAAAGATGATCACCTATCAGCGATTCAATCTGATGGACCGATTTCACGCGCAGAATAATTTTGATGTTATCTTTTGTCGCAATGTCATGATCTATTTCGACAAAAAAACACAGAATACTCTAGTGAATAAATTCTATGATTCTTTAAGAAGCGGCGGCTATTTTTTTGTCGGTCATTCGGAAAGCCTGACCGGGTTGAAACATCAATTTAATTATGTTGAACCCAGTGTTTATGTGAAATAAGTTATGAGTGATTTGATCGTCGGAATTTCGGAAATCAAGATCAGCGGCAATTCGAATGACATGATCATCACCTATGCGTTGGGGTCGTGTATCGGTATCTCCGTGTACGACCCTGTTGCGAGGGTCGGGGGATTGCTGCATTATATGCTTCCGGATTCCATTCTGGATGAAAAGAAGGCGAAAGACAATCCGGCGATGTTCGCAGACACGGGTATTCCGTTGCTGTTTAAGGCTTGTTATAGTTTGGGAGCGGAAAAGAAGCGGATGATTGTCAAAGCTGCCGGCGGCGCCAGCATCCTTGACGATACCAACTTCTTTCGAATCGGTCAGAAAAATATTATGGCGATGAGAAAAATATTCTGGAAAAATAATATCATGATTGCCGCAGAAGATATAGGTGCGACGCACAACCGTACGGTTCGTCTGGAAATCGCTACGGGCAAAACGTTTGTCCGGTCCTCTGGAGGTGAAATGAAAGAATTATGAAGAACATCGACCGTATCCTGAAATCCATTGACACGATTCCGGCATTTCCCGCAACGGGCAACAAGGTTGCGCAATTGCTGAGTAAAGAGGACTACTCGGTATTGCAGGTGGCAAACATTATTAAATACGATCCCTCAATCACGGCGAATATCATGAAGATGGCCAATTCAATGTATTTGGGTTCCCAGCACAAAATCAGCACGATCAATGATGCCGTTATGTACCTGGGTCGGGAAAATCTTTTGCGTGCCATTCAAACGGCGGGAATTTCCAAATACTATAAGAAAGGTTATTCGGGATATTTCGATAAGGCTACGGATTTGTGGGAGCATTCTGTTGCCGTCGCTTTGATGTCGCAGATTCTGTCCAAAATGATTACAGGGGAGGAAAATACAACCCTCTACACAGCTTCACTTCTTCACGATGTAGGAAAAATCATTATGGGCGAATTTGTTCGTGACGAACTGGCTGAAATTACGCTTATGGTTTCCGAGCGCAGCATGTCATTTCTGGAAGCGGAGGAAACTGTTATAGGCATTAATCATGCCGAACTGGGTGGAAAAATTGCTGAACATTGGAATTTCCCCGGTGAAATATGCGATGCCATTTCTTTTCATCATCGACCGGATCTTCTCGAAAAGGAAGATAAGATCATGCCTTGGATTGTTTATATGGCGGACGAGGCCTGTTTGATGATGGGGATCGGCAGTTCAGTAGAAGGACTGGCTCAACGAGCAGTGGGCGCTTTGCTTAAGAAATTCAATTTAAGAATGAGAGACCTGGAAAAAAGCATGGTGATGCTGTCGGATGATTTTAACAGCGCCCGAGATTTCACCAAAATCATATAGAAGCAACAAGGAAGGGTAAGCCTATGTCATTCAACGTGTTGATTGTGGATGATTCCAGTTCCATACGGGCGGTCGTTAAAAAGATCGTCGTGCTGTCCGGCTTCCAGATGGATAAATGTTTTGAAGCGAACGATGGAAGACAGGCGATGGAATTGCTCGCCGATAACTGGGTGGATGTGATCATTTCGGATATTAACATGCCGGAAATCAATGGTCTGGAATTACTGGACCTCCTTGCAGAAAACGCAACATTGAAGGAAATTCCCGTCATCATGGTTACAACGGAGGGTTCCGACCTGCGCATGAAGGAAGCTTTTGCACGCGGAGCGAAGGGTTTTATCAAGAAGCCATTCCTGCCGGAAGAAATAAAGAAAGTACTTTACGAAGTCATAGGAGTCGGACATGATGGTCAATACGAAGAAAATCCAAGAAATGCTGATGAACTCGATTTTTGATGTATTTGAAAAAATGTTTTTCGTCTTCCTTGAGCCTTATGACGAAGACATTCAGTATGACCTGATGACATCAATTCAGTTCAGCGGTCCCATGAAGGGAGAAATTAGAACGTATCTCTCCAGAGGCATAGCCAGTCTCATGGTGCAAAACATGCTGGGTCTGGAGCCCAAAGAGGTAACGGATAACAAGATGGAAGATTGTGCCAAGGAAGCACTGAATATGATTGCGGGCAATTTTCTCAATAAACTGGAACCCAAAGAAGTGTTCGATTTATCGATTCCGGCTTATGTGAAAAAGTCGGACAGACTTTCAGAGGATTCTCATGCGGCTCTGAGCCTGATGTTTGATTCAGACAACCGGTATCTTGGTATCGTCCTGAATCTTGAGCCTGAGAAAAGGTAATTCAAGCGTGATTCTAAGGATCCATTGTTTCATGCGTACGGCAAGGACGGCAATGTGAAAATAATTAAGGTGCTCATTGTTGATGATTCCGCTGTCGTCAGGAAGATTTTTTCGGAAGAACTGTCGAAATATCCTGATGTCCAGGTCATAGGGGTGGCACCCGATCCGTATGTCGCTCGGGAAAAGATCGTCAACTTGAAGCCGGATGTCCTGACGCTGGATATTGAAATGCCGCGCATGGATGGCCTTACCTTTCTCCGGAAGTTGATGAAATATTATCCACTGCCGACGATCATCGTCAGTTCTCTTACTCCCCGGGGTGGGAAACTCACGCTGGAGGCCATGGATATCGGGGCGGTTGATGTGATTGCCAAGCCCAGTGCGGCATACAGCGTGAGCGATATGTCGGCACAGCTGGTGGATAAGATCAGGGCCGCTTCTTTGGTACGAATTGTCAAGCGTGATGATTCAGCAACGAAAGCTTCGTCCTCCGTAGAGCCCATGCGTGCATTGGCACAAACATCCAATAAAGTAATAGCAATCGGCGCATCTACCGGCGGGACGGAAGCCCTCAAGAATGTTTTAACCAAAATGCCGCCAAACTCTCCGGGAATCGTCATCGTTCAGCATATGCCGGCTAATTTTACCACGGCGTTTGCCGCACGGCTCAATGATCTCACTCAAATAACCGTCAAGGAGGCCCAAGACAGCGATTCCGTGACGCCCGGGACCGCTCTTCTAGCGCCTGGAAATTATCATATGATCTTGAGGCGGAGCGGAGCCCGGTATTATGTCGAAATTAAAACAGGACCCATGGTTCATCACCAGCGCCCGGCTGTTGATGTGCTTTTTAAGTCTACCGCCAAGTACGCGGGCGCGAATGCAATCGGTGTTATCCTCACAGGTATGGGATCCGATGGGGCGGAAGGCTTATTGGACATGAAGAAAGCCGGAGCCGGCACCATCGCTCAGGATGAAAAATCGTGTGTTGTGTTTGGTATGCCTAAGGAAGCTGTAAAGTTGGGGGCTGTGGATAAGGTTGTTTCGATTGAACAGATCGCTTCAGAAATCATTAAAATGGTGTAATTATGAACGATGAAAATTTAATAAGACTTTTGAATGCATTGGCCGAGGAATACCTTTTTATGGACACGAAAGACCTGGATATTCCGACGGCGGGTAAGTTCCTTGATCAACTCGAACAGATTATGGATGAAGCGGAAAGATTGAAAGTCAATCCCGTAAGGAATTGCGCATCCGGTATGAGTCAAATCCTGGAAAAAACCATTCTTGATGGGATTGAAGATAAAACCGGCGCAGCCAATGTGTTTGAAAGTGGCATCCATCTGCTGCAGGAAATAGCCGACAGCTTTCACGATACCGGCCAGTACAACGGAAGTATCCACGAATTTCTCGAACGGGCGAGGGCAGTAGCCGGTGTGGCTGATTCCTCCGGCTTACCCGACGGTCAATCTGAGCCGAAAGCGGCAGAGATTCAGGAAACAAAATGCGAAGGTACGTCGTCAATTCAGATTCAGGACGAATCCCTGACCCGCGATTTTATCGCCGAAGCCCTGGAATATATCGAAGAGATTGAAATAAATATCCTGAACCTGGAAAACGAACCGGAAAATAAAGATTATATCAATGCCGTATTTCGTCCTTTTCATTCCATTAAAGGGGTTGCCAGCTTTTTGAATCTGGAAGAAATCAGATCTCTGGCTCATAATCTGGAAAGTCTGCTGGACAGGACCCGCAATGGTGAAATTTCCGTGACACCGGCGCTCATCGACGTCGTACTCGACGGCGCTGACGCGCTCAAGACGTTAATAGGCCAGCTCCGTGACGCTCTGGAAGGGAAGGCCATTGCATATGCGGATTTGGATATCCCGGCCCTTACGGCGAGGATCCATAAAATTGAACAGGGTTTTGACACTGAAATCGGCGGGAAGAAGATTGGAGAAATCCTTGTCGACGAGGGACTCATTTCCAAAGAAAAGCTCGAGCAGACGCTGAAAACAAAATCGACGTCACCGGATAAAAAACTCGGGCAGACGTTGATTGAAGAAGGTGTGGTAAAACCGAAACAGATTTCCCAGGCGTTGCGCAAACAGGTCGACCAGGTGACGGACTTGACAGCAATCCGTGTGGACACCGTTAAACTGGATGATCTGATTGATATGGTCGGCGAACTGGTGATAACACAATCCATGATTTCGCAGGATCTGAAGAATCAGGCCAATGCCGATAAAGATTTAATTCGCGACATTTCGCAGTTCTTCAGGATCACCTCAGCTCTGCAGCGTGTATCCACCAGTTTAAGAATGATACCCATCAGGCAGACGTTTCAGCGCATGTCGCGGCTGGTTCGAGATCTGGCCAAGAACGCCGGCAAATTGGTTTCCGTGGAACTGGTTGGTGAGGATACCGAAATCGATCGCAACATGGTTGATGAAATATATAATCCACTCGTGCACATGATCCGCAATTCGGTTGACCACGGTCTGGAAACTCCGGAGGAAAGAATCATAGCGGGTAAATCCGAAAAAGGCCTGATTACGTTAAAAGCTTATCATCGCGGCGGCAATATCGTAATTGAGATCACTGATGATGGAAAAGGGCTGGACAAGCAGAAAATCGTCAACAAAGGGGTCAAGACGGGATTGGTTTCGGCAGATGAAGACCTCAATGATCAGGAGGTTTATAAACTGATTTTTATGCCGGGACTTTCAACGGCGGCTAAAGTAACTGATGTGTCCGGCCGCGGGGTCGGGATGGACGTTGTCAAACGCGCCGTGGAAAAACTGCGCGGAAAAATTGAAATCGAGAGTTCGGTCGGAGTGGGGACGACATTTATTACGCGTTTTCCCCTGACGTTGGCGATTATTGACGGCATGATTGTCAAAGTCGGATCGGAAAGCTACATCCTGCCCACGACCTCGATCCGTCAGGCGCTGCGACCCACTAGGGAAAGTTATAGCAGCGTGGCGGGCAAGGGAGAAATGATCAACGCCATGGGACAATTAATGCCCTTGATCCGCATGTATGATTTGTTTGATATCGAACCGGAACATAAAGAGCCCTGGGAGGCCATCATTGTTGTTGTTGACAGCGAGAGCGGTTCACGGTGTTTAATGGTCGATAAAATTATCGGGAAGACGGAAGTTGTGGTCAAGAGCCTTGGCGAAGGCTTGAAAAACGTCAAGGGATTAGCCGGCGGCGCGATTCTCGGCAATGGCCGCATCGGCTTGATCATCGATACCGAGGGGTTGTTCGAATTAGCCGATGGACGCTAATTGCAAATGATGTCAGTCAGAAATCAAATTAGGTGAGCGAGTTATTGACGGAAGGAATATCAAGGTTCGCAAGTCAGCCTGATACAAATTCTGTTTCGCTGGTTGCGGTGTCAAGCAACAGCAAGAATTCTTGATCAGTGCAGCGGACAACATCGTGATGTGCTATGGATCGGTTCCGAATTCTTCCAAGCAATGCGTTCGACTCGCGCCCAATTTGTTAATGGTTACCTGGCCGGTGACTTGATTGCCTTAATAAGGGACGAGTGCTGCCTTGACGACACTACGATACTGAAAATCTTCGCTTGTGATCGATTCCTTCTTTTGCCACCCAATTTATATAACGATAGTAAAGCACCTGTAAAATTTACACCCATCACACTGCCGTTACTTGCAGCGAGAATTCTTCCGGTGGCTCCTTGATCTTGCCATGCTGAAGACTTGAGACATCCCCGCAAAACTCTGTAAGAATGCCCTGCCCAGGTTAGGCGTTGGCGAGGGTGTTGAAGCTGAGCGCCGGCGCAGAGGCTTCTATATGATGCGATTACAGGCCGGCTCCGAATCGACGAGCGAATCCTTCATCTCTAATAAATCGTCAATAATTTGACAAAATAGTTGGCTATTTGACGGGAAAGCACCTATACAGAACGTCAGATTTCCAAAATATTCAATATCTTTATGTGCGAATGCGCTAAAATGTTTCTGGTATGTAAATTGCTTCAATCGATACGAAATGTGTTTTCCTGTCGAGACGAATCATGACGCCATTTGCAGATTATAGATCAGATGTCCAAGCCGCCCCAAACAAGGAATGATATGATTGCGGATCAGGCTGCAACATTACGGGAAATCAAAAAGAGAAGTAACCCTCACGCAGGCGTTCGAAGCAAGTCGGACGTGGTCATAGTGCCCCGTCACGATGTCCGAGTCATCTCGGTGACGAGTGGTAAAGGCGGTGTAGGGAGAACCAATATTGCTGCGAATCTCGCCTATTTGATTGCTGCTCAAAAGAAGAAGACTCTGGTACTGGATGCGGATGTCGGACTGGCCAATATCGATGTCATTTTGGGAATCAATCCCCGTTATAATCTCTCACATGTTTTGAAGGGCGAAAGAACCCTGAGCGAGATTCTTGTCCAGGGGCCCGGCGGAATAAAGATTCTGCCGTCAGCATCCGGCATTCCCGAAATGACAGAGCTCTCGCGAGGACAGAAACTGACGCTGATTGATGAATTCAACACTCTTAGTGATTCAGTTGATATTATGATGATCGACACGGGTGCCGGGATTTCTTCCAACGTAATGTATTTTAATATGGCTGCGAAAGAAATTATCGTGGTCACTACTCCGGAACCGACCGCAATGACCAACGCTTACGCGCTGATCAAGGTGCTTTATCAGCGACATGCCAAGAGACGGTTCCGTTTGATCGTCAATATGGTCCGCGATGCCAGCGAGGCTAAAGACATTTACGCCAGACTCAGCAACGCCACTGATCATTTTTTGAACTTAACTATTGAATATTTAGGCTATATCGTATTAGACGAAAAAGTTAAAGAGGCCGTCAGGCAGCAAACAGCCGTTGCGGAACTGTATCCGCAATGTCCGGCTGTTCGCTGCCTCGCAAAAATTGCGAAGAAAATTTCCACGGAGACTATGGAAGAATATGAAAACGGCAGCATTAAGTTCTTTTGGGAAAACATCATCGATAAACGACACGTCTAGGCTGAACCGCGATAAGCTCATCATGCAATACGCTCCGCTGGTGAAAAACATCGTGGGCCGCTTGGCATCGAAACTGCCAATTGATGCAGCCGATAAAGAAGATTTGGTAAATGTCGGAATCATGGGCTTAATGTCTGCGTTGGAGAAATATGATAAAACAAGAAATGTTCAATTCGAAACATATGCGAGCTTCAGAATCCGGGGTGCCGTACTCGATGAGTTGCGGGCGAAAGACTGGGTTCCCCGCGCAACAAGGAGCAAGGATAATAGAATTGAGGGCGCCATGAACACGCTTAGTAAAAACCTGGGGCGGGCGCCGAACGAAGCAGAGATTGCTGCACACTTAGGAATACCGCTTGATGAATATTTCAAAATGCTTGATGAAGCCCGATGCGTGTCACTGATTTCGACCGAAGATTTACCGCCGGACTATCTCGAAAAATATAGTCGGGAAGACGTTATGGATGAGGTTAGCGAAGGCAATTCACTGCGGATGCTGGTGGATATGGAATTCAAAGACAAGCTCAAGAAGGCGATAGATCAGTTGCCGCCGAAAGAAAAGCTTGTGTTATCCCTCTATTATTACGAGGAATTGACCATGAAGGAAGCCGGACGTGTGATGGATTTAACGGAATCGCGTGTCTGTCAGCTTCACGCGCAGGCCGTCTTACGCCTGCGGGGTATGGTTAAATTTGCCAGATAGGTAAATACGGGTGTATTCAAGTGAAATTAGCGAAATTGGAGATATGGGATAGCATCCCGATCATAGATTTGATTCCGGCTGAGCACGAATTTGACCGAATCATCCATGCACTGGAAAAGGTAATGGGTGACGGGGCGTAAAGAATGTTTATTCCCCCGAATTATTTTATTATGTAAATAGCGGTGATTGGTCGCGCCAGCAGACACGGAGGTGAGGATGGAAGAAGGCAATATGTCTCAGTCACTGGAAGACGAATTTACATCGACTTTCATCCGCGAACTTATTCCGGGTATTCTGCACAATTTCGCCAACCCGCTAAACGGTATTATGGGGCGTTCCAAACTTCTGCAGCGGCGCATTGATAATACAGTAAAGAAGATCAATGAAAAATATCCGGAAGCGGCTTCGGCCCTCGAGGAAGAATTACAGCGGATCGTGAACGACGTCCGTTCCGTTAATAAGGAGTCCGAGTCTTTTTTCGAAATTTTCCGCGACGTCTCCGGAAAATTTTATGCACTTGCTGCAAAAGGAAATGAGCCTATTAATCTTTCCCAATTATTGGCGGCTGAAATGCGATTCGCCAATTTCTATCTGGAATTTAAACATGGAATAAAGAAAAATGTGCACTTGGATGAAGAAATTCATGAGGTCTCGGGAAATATAGCCGAGTTATCCTTGGTTTTCTGGCGACTAATCCGTTTTGCGATGAGCAAGGCTTTGGCCAGCGGACCCAAAGGTTTCTTTCTACAAACGCGGCAGGAAAATGACAATGCCGTCGTAGTGATAAAATATTCCGGTGACGTTATTTTACATGAACATGCGGACATGATCAGCAATTATCTTCAGAGTGACTCCAGAGAGTTGGCAATTGTCAATATAGAACAGGGTATTTTATTGGCGCTTGCGATACTCAAGAAGTACTCGGCACGCGTGAGCGTCTCTGCTGATGGGAACCTCAATTCAATTGTGGTAGCTCTACCCATCAAAAGATGACAAAAGAATTTAAAACAATCCTGGCAGACTTGCGACCGCATCCGAAAATCTTCTCACAGTGCTGGAACAGCGAGTTTGCACTGAGAGAAATAGGAGTGAAGCTAGCTCTCCGGGAATAAAGAAAGAAGAAGACAAGACTCCTCGCAAAATCCGCGGCGCCTGCAAATATTTCGGCAGGCAGAAAGCGGATATCCCTGACACTCCAGGATAAATATCATCGGTAGAAATGATCAAAGAAGGCTATTCGAAAGCCCGGATACCGCGATTATGGTTTCACTGAAAGCGGAATGGGACTGATGGGGCATCGTCAATTTTCAATTGTCTAAACTTCCATCCTTTAAACCGCTCATGTTTAGCGTCGCTGAAGAAACTTCCATCGACAAATATCTCTCTAACAATTCAAGATGTCTCTTTTACAGCCTCGAGCGAATTACCGTTAAAAGTGCGAGAGAAATTTCCGATCAAAATTGAAAACATCTACGCGCAGAAATTAACCTAAACCAGATGGATCGGCCAAAAGCAGAACATGGAATCAAAAATCATGAGTTGATCTCCATAAGGGATAGGCACAGAATCATCATCGGGAATTTGAAAGCTTCCGTTCTGAAATTATCGGAAGCCGTTGCAGAGCGTTTAAGGATGCCTTAAAACTTAATATTCAAAATAAGGCGAGCGTCAAGCCAATTAAAGTAATTTTTTAATTTTGCCGATAAGGAGTGAAAGATCGCAACAAAGAGATTTCAATGAATGTGACGCATATCAAAGATGCCAATACTCGGTTAATCCGGAAATATCAACGCAACGCAAGTATTGCGTCCGTAAATGATAAACAGGTCGGCTCTGCAGCTATGAAAACGCAAGAAAAAATCGATTGTTCCACCGCAGTCACAGAAATTTGGGATGCGAATGTCGAGGTGTCAAAAGTACTCGATATGCGCGATGAAAGATTGCTGGAAATCAAGGGGCAGATAGAAAGAGGCATATATAACGTCAGCGGAGAGCAGATTGCCTGCAAGATGATGAAAGAGTCGAGCATCCATCTTTTTGGGATCAATCTTCAGCTGAAAAACTACGTCATTCAATGGTCTCATTCCCGTTTGTTTTAACAGAACGTTCAGTTTGCTAAGCAGAACTAAAAAATAATAACTTTAAAAAATAGTCTAAGGTACTAATATGCTGGGCCATTGAAAGATTCAGCACATAAGGGGTTATTTACATCACTGCAAAAAAAAAGGCGTTAATTTCGATCTCGAACGTGATGTGACGCGTTTTATATCCTTCGCAATTTATGCCGGAATTGTAAAAAAGACGGATCATCGATAAATTGAGAACGATCTTATGATTGTTGCAATTTAAATTATAGTTATGATATATAACACTTATATATTAAGTAATTAAATTAATAATACTAAAGTAATACTTTGCCTTATAGCGTCCTTAATTGACAGTTCGGCTTATCTCAGAAACGATAAACATATTGAAATCAAAACCAATGCCTCATTTGCTGCGGACGAAGGGCCGCAATCGGAAACCGAGAGACAGGTGCTAAAATTAATGCAGCGATGGCCAACGGCTGTAATCACGATTTGCATAATCTAAAGATTAGGAATATGCTAACCGATACAGAGAATGCTGATTTGAGAATATTGCATACATCGTTTCAGATTAAACAAATTGCGTTGCAGGCGTCATACGGTAAGGGTTTTGAAAATTGGAGAGTTGACGAAAATGGATTACATCAGATAATGATATTAGGGGAAAAATGCTTATTCTAACGAGGAAACAGGGAGAGTCTATTACGATTGGCGATGATATAAGAGTCACTATTCTGGATGTAAAAGGTAAATACGTCCGGGTTGGCATTGAAGCACCTCGTGAGTTGGCGGTGCACCGACAGGAGATAGTTCCTGAAGACAAAGGACCCGAAGCCGACAATAAGTGAACCATTGAAAATAAATTTTCAATCGCAAAGGATCCGATAGAGTTTTCCTCTAAAGTTTTATGCTCAAAAGCCGATAAATCTGTCAAAGAGGATTATTAGAGAGTAATCATGGCAATAACTTCTTATCAGGTCGATAGCGTGCTCAATGCCTATACCAGGAAGAGCAAAGTCAGAATCTCACCCTCTGTATCGAAGAAAGACGGATCGGCTAGTCAAGATCGCGATATTGCACTTTTGTCCTCAAAAGATGATAACAAATCGGAAGAATTTGAAAAAATCAGCTACAACCTTCGAGATGTTCTTTTGAAGGATGAAAATATTTAGTCCAACACTAAATGTCCGGAAATCTCCTCATCAAGACAAGTTAGTCGGATATATCAATTACCTTGGCAGATATCTTATCTAGAGACAAAGTACTTTAATGCTCAGAAAAGCCCAAAAAATAACGACACAAAGTCTGAAAAAAATACTTGTTGTTGATGACTATTTACCTACTCGCAACCTGATCATCGATGCGCTGAGTCAATCTCCTCAATATAAGATATCCGAAGCAGAAAACGGTCAGGATGCTCTGCATCTTTTCGATGAAAATGATTTTGATCTTGTGATCAGTGATATCATGATGCCTGGGATGAGCGGTATGGACCTCCTTCACCTCATTCGCGAACGAAATCCCTCGGCTACGGTCATTATGATTACCGGAAATCCCACCACGGACCTTACTGTAAGTGCCATTAAGAAAGGGGCAGTCGATTTTTTGACAAAACCTTTCGATATTGATGAACTCCTCTACAAAGTTGATATCCATTTACGGCAAAAGGAAATACTGCATCAAGAAATATTGGGAAATACTTTAGAGCAGAGTAGATTAAAGGACAAAACGGATGATCTCTCTAAAAAAAGTTATATATATGATTTTATAGAAGATTCTCAAATGGATAATGATGCCATATTCGAAAGAATTGCGGAATTGGCTCTGAAATTGGTTGATGGCGAGGTCTGTTCCATCATGCTTTTTGATGAACACGATAACGAATTTCATGACAAGGTCATCAAGGGGAATACGGATGGCACTTATCAGAATTACACCCAAAGCCCGGCGCTCAAAATGGTTTATAATCAGGTAATCGAACAGAAAGAAGCTATCCTGATTAATTCTAATGACCATCCGGAAGTGGCGCCTTCACTGATCTGTGCGCCACTCATGATTCGAAAAAACATTCTCGGAATCCTCAGTATCCGTAAGAAAAAGAACAGAGAAGTCTTCAGCAAAAAGGATCTGCATCATATTTTGAGTCTGACTAAACGTGCCTCTTTGAATCTGGAGAATAAGATTCTCTATGAGAGTATTTATTTCAATATTATGGATACACTGAAATCACTGATATCTTCCATCCAGGCGCGCGATCAATACACCGAAGAGCATTCGAGGCGCGTAACGGACGAAGCCGTCAGGCTGGCAATAAGCCTGAATTGTTCCTTCAAAGATCAGGAAAGTCTGAAGATTGCCGGCGCACTTCATGATGTGGGCAAGATCGCCGTACCGGACAGTATCTTATTGAAGGCAGGTAAGTTGTCCGAGGAAGAATATATGATTATTAAGAACCATCCAACCATCGGTGAGAATATCCTCAAACCCATCCTGCTCCTGGATAAAGAAAGAAGAATCATTCAATGCCATCATGAACAGTGGGACGGCAAAGGCTATCCGATCGGTTTAAAGGGCGAGGATATTCCGCTGCTGGCCCGGATCTTATCCGTTGCTGATTCCTTTGACGCCATGACAAACAACCGTCCCTACCGGCCGTCCATGCCAAGAAATGAAGCCATTCGGGAATTAGTTGCAAGCAAGAATACACAATTCGATCCGGACGTTGTCGACGCTTACATCAAAATTCTCTAGCAGAAGGAAGATTCCGGCCCATGAGGTAAAAATTCATTCTCTGTTCAACAAAGGGGAAAGAATAGATTTCTCACTTGATCCTGCAACCCTGTCGCACGTGCTCAATCTCTAAATACGAGGAGATGACCGGTGTCACGCCTTTGCCACTCAAATGGATTAAAACATCAGCACAAATTCTGAGACTGCATCCAATCATTTAATACGTGCAAAGCGCGCACGACATATAAACGGTGTTTTTCTCTTTTCGTAATTCTTTTTGTAGGCAAGAGCTCGAGGATACCGAAATTAATGTTCATCGGTTGGAAATTGTCGGCGTTTTCGCCAGAGGTAATATAACGCAGGAGCGCTCCAATCGCCGTTCCTGCCGGTGGCGGCGGAAGTTGTTTTCCTTCGAGGATAAAGGCAGCGCTCAGTCCGGCCAGAAGTCCCATGGCCGTTGATTCCATGTAGCCTTCTACACCGGTAATCTGACCGGCGAAAAAGATCTGCGGGCGGTTCTTCAATTGTAATGACGGGAGAAGCAGGGAAGGGGAGTTAATGAACGTATTGCGGTGAATGCTTCCCATCCGCGCAAACTGCGCGTTTTCCAGACCCGGTATCATCCGAAAAATCCGTTCCTGTTCAGACCACGTCAACTTGGTCTGAAACCCAACCATGTTAAAAAGCGATCCGGCCGCATTTTCCCGCCGCAGTTGAACAACCGCGTACGGCATGCCTCCCGTTCGTGGATCGATCAGCCCCACAGGCTTCATCGGACCGAAAGCCAGTGTGTCTTCACCGCGGGCGGCCAGCACTTCTATGGGCAGACAGCCCTCAAAGTGTTTCACGTCTTCAAAAGCTTTAAGAGCGACTTTTTCTCCGGTGAGCAATTCCCGGCGAAAACGCTTATAATCCTCTTCGGAAAGTGGACAATTGAGGTAATCGGGTGTGCCTTTGTCGTAGCGTGATGCCCAGTAAACCTTATCCGTATTGATCGAATCCGCTTCCACGATCGGTGCAATCGCATCATAAAAGTAAAGATATTCGCCGCCAAGCAGTGTCCTTATTGAATGAGACAAGGCATCTGGCGTAAGAGGACCGGTCGCAATGATGGTTAAAGCATCCCGGGGGATTTCTGTAACTTCCATTCTGCTCAGTGTGAAATTTGTCTGCCTCAATAAACTGCCTTGGATTCTCTCGGCAAATTCCAGGCGGTCAACGGCAAGCGCAGTGCCTGCGGGGACTGATGTTTGATCAGCTACTGACACGATCAGCGAGTCAAGCCGGCGCATTTCATTCTTGAGAAGACCGGGGGCGCTTTCCGGATCGTTGGATTTCAGGGAATTGCTGCAGACGAGCTCGGCCAGAAGTTCAGTCTTATGTGCCGGGGAGAATCTTTGAGGCTTCATTTCATACAGGTGTACCGAATGTCCGCGTTTGAGCAATTGCCAGGCCGCTTCGCAGCCTGCCAATCCTCCGCCGATGATATTGACTTGTGCAGATCTCATCAGCGAATCTCCAGTTCAGAAAACGGAACACATAACCTGATAACCGCATAGCCCAATGAGTGCAGGAGGTCACACGTAACCTGAAGGTCACACACGGTTATACGCCTGCATTGGTAAGTTGAAGTATTATGCAGAGCGGAATATGGGATCATGAAAGCTTGCCAAGTGGTGTTTCTAAAGTACCTGGGCAGGGTCATGCCTGTGGTTCCGCCGGTTTATTTCTAGGCATCTTCTTAATGGTTTTACATTCGGGATAACCGGTACAACCCAGAAACTGACCATAGCGACCGCGCTTGATGGCCATCGGTTTGCCGCAACTCTCACAGGTTTCGTCCGAGAGGATGGTTTCCTGCTTTGAGACCGTACCGTCTTTGCTCATTTTCTTGATGTTCTTACATTCGGGATAACCGGTACAACCCAGAAACTGGCCGTAGCGGCCGCGTTTGATAGCCATCGGCTTGCCGCACAATTCGCAGACTTCATCGGTTGCCGGTGCTTCCTGTGCGATGATGTCGCCGTTTTCATTTTTTGATGCGTTCATGGTGTTCTTGCATTCCGGATAACCCGAGCAGGCCAGGAACTGTCCGAAACGTCCTTCTTTGACTTGCATGCTTTTACCGCACTTGTTGCATTTAACATCCGTTGTTTGCGTTTCCACGTGTTTTACCTTGCCATTTTCGTCATGAGTAAAATTCATTGTGTTTTTACATTCGGGATACTTGGAGCAGCATAAAAACCGGCCGTTCTTCCCCCATTTGATCACCATGGGCGACTTGCATTTATCGCACACCAGGTCGGTCGGCGTTTCTTCCCGCTTGACGTTGCGCATTCCGTCTTTTGCTTTATCCAATTCTGAGGAAAAAAGTTCATAGAAATCCTGAAGCGTCTTAACGCGTTTATTAGCGCCGCTTTCAATGGCATCCAGCTTGTTTTCCATATCCGCCGTAAACGCAAGATCCAAAACAGTGGGGAAACTTTTAACCAGAAGCTCTGTGACAACCTTGCCCAGTTCCGTCGGGAAGAATTTGCCTTTTTCCAGACGAACATATTCGCGATCCTGAATGGTCGATAGGATGGTGGCATATGTACTGGGACGGCCGATGCCTTTTTCCTCAAGCTCGCGAACCAGCGACGCTTCAGAGAAGCGCGGCGGCGGTTGGGTGAATTTTTGCTGCGTATCGAGTTTCAGCAGATCTAATTTTTCACTTTCTTTTACTTCCGGCAAAAGTTTATCGATTCCGTTTTCTTCTTCTTTTTCATCCTTGCCTTCGGTGTAGACGATTGTGAAGCCGGGGAACTTCAGCACCTGACCCTGTGCGCGGAACGTGCACTTCGCGCCGGCGATATCAATCGTTGTCTGATCAAAGATCGCCGGGTTCATCTGACTTGCCACAAAGCGGTTCCAGATGAGCTGGTAGAGTTTGAACTGCTCGGGGGTAAGGTATTCCTTGATATCCTGCGGTTTATAAGCCATGGTCGACGGACGGATGGCTTCGTGCGCGTCCTGCGCCTTTTGCGTATTTTTGTATGTGTGAGGTTTGAGCGGCAGATAGTCGGCGGAATAATTTTCCTTAATGTAGTCGCGGACGGCTGTCAGCGCCTCGTCGGCAATTCGGTAGGAGTCGGTTCTCATATAGGTGATCAGACCGACGGATCCTTCTTTGCCCAGTTCGATGCCTTCGTATAATTTCTGAGCAACACTCATCGTTCTTTTGGCCGAAAACCGCAGCCAGCGGGAGGCTTCCTGCTGTAATTTACTGGTCGTAAAAGGCGGTAAGGCAGAGCGCCGGAGTTCTTTCTTCTCCAGCTTCTCGACAATGAAAGAAGCCTTCCTGATTTCGGCGGCGAGTTGATTGGCCTGTTCGGCATTTGTAACTTTCGCTTTTTTGCCATCGATCTTGATGAGCTTCGCGTCAAATGGCGGGGGATGGCTGCCTTCAAACTGGGCGACGAGGTTCCAGTATTCTTCCGGCACAAACTTGCAGATTTCATCTTCGCGTTCACAGATAATGCGGACGGCGACGGACTGCACGCGTCCGGCGCTCAGGCCGCGCTTAACCTTGTCCCAAAGCACGGGACTGATCTGGTAGCCCACGAGTCTGTCCAGGATGCGACGCGTCTGTTGCGCCTCGTATTTGTCAAAATCAAGTTGCAGCGGATGATTGATGGCTTCAACTACGGTGTTCTTTGTTAAATCATTAAAAAGAACTCTGTAGATATTCTTGTTCTTTTTTGCTCCGATGACGTCGGAAATATGCCAGGCAATGGCTTCGCCCTCGCGGTCGGGGTCAGGCGCCAGATAAATGTTTTCTGCGGTCTTGGCCGCTTTCTTCAATTCATCAATGACTTTCTTCTTGCTGTCGATCACATTATAGGTGGGTTCGAAGTCCTTGGCAAGATCGATGCCCAAGGTGCTTTTCGGCAGATCCTTGATATGACCCATGGACGCGACAACGTTAAAATCCTTCCCGAGGAATTTTTTAATCGTTTTAACTTTCGTGGGAGATTCCACAACAATTAATGAATGTGCCATAACTTCTCCTAACATTTCGGCGCACCATATAGATGGTCGAAATGTATTTGTAAAGACTTTTTATTGCCGGATGGTTCTGCAAAAAGACAATGTCCGGCTGCTATCCCCACAGAAATAAATAATATACCAAGTAAAATAAGCCTGTTACCAGTATGAACACCGTGTTGCGCATCGGCGGTACGAATCAGATTGGTTTTTCATGCAATCGGCATCGCCGGGAGAAGGCGAGTCGACCCAATGCTTGGAAAGCTTAATCATTCCGCAAGAGAAAAAAACTTCCCCGGATGCTGGGAAATCATTCCCATGAGTTCCAAATTCATAAGAGCGCTCAAAATATTTGCGGGAGGTAAATCAGCGCCGGCAATAATATCGTCGATATGTTTTTTCCCGCACGCAAGGATCGTCAGAATCGTCCGGTCAACAGGACAAAGCTTGTGAATATCTTTTTCGAGATTTGGAGAATGAAAATCAACAGCGTGATCGTGTTCATTTAGCACCCGAGGCTGGATCAATGATCGATTCAATTGAGGGATAATATCTTCCAGAATGTCGTCGATATTATCGATCAATTTTGCTCCCTGCTTGATCAGGCTGTTCGTGCCGCGCGAAGCGGCGGAATCGATTGTTCCGGGAATTGCAAAAACTTCGCGTCCCTGTTCCATTGCCAGTCTTGCTGTAATGAGCGAACCGCTTTTTTCGCCGGCTTCGACAACCACAACGCCGTAGGACAGTCCGCTGATAATGCGGTTTCGTGCCGGAAAATGAAAAGAAAGAGGTTTTGTCCCCAGTGGGAATTCAGAGATAACGGCACCGTTTTCTGCGATGGCTGCAAATAATTTTTTGTTTTCAGGCGGATAAATTACATCCAGGCCGCTTCCCAGGACGGCAATGGTTCTTCCCTTGGCAGCCAGAGCGCCACGATGCGCACAGGAATCTATGCCGCGCGCCATGCCGCTGACAATCGTAATACCTCTCAGGGCTAATTCCCGGCTGATTCGGTCGGTCGTGTATTTGCCATAAGTACTGGCATGACGAGACCCTACAATGGCAATGGCAACATCCTCTTTCGACAGGGTTCCGAGAACGTAAAGGAACGCCGGGCGATCGAAAATATTGAGAAGATTCACCGGGTAGGTTTCATCCAGACATGTAATGACTTTGATACCCGTCCGATCAAGCATATCGAGCTGACGATGAATCTTATCCCAGTCCTTGAAAGATGTGATGGCTGTGGCAGAATCTTTGCTGATCCCTGGAACCGCGAGGAGGTCGTGAATGGACGCTGCAAAAACTCCAGCCGGAGAATGGAAACACGCCAATAAGGACTGAAAGGTCCCATTGCCAATGCCATCGACAGACTTCAATGCCATCCAGAAGCTTACATTTTCAACATTCATAGGATAATAACAATGACGGGTCGCTTTTCGGTTCTCCTCCATTACGAGGTGCCCTGAAAATTAACGCGACGTTACATCTTCCATGCCGTTGCTGTCAAGTATTTTAAAATCATTGCGTAAAATCCGACTTTGAGTTAGTAACCGCTAATTCATATTTAAGAGGCCAACATGATTAGTAAATCCATTTATGTCATCTCAGTGCTTATGATTACGATCCTTTTACCAATTAGTGCTTTGCAAGCGACTGGTCCGGAGAATAAGAGCGGCAAGCAACCTTCTGCTGCTACGGTCAACTCGACAAGCAGCACCGACGGGCAGCGTGCCGTCCTCACCGTGACGCCGAGGGAAATAGACCTGGGATCGATCCGGCCCGGTGACTCCGTCGAGGGAGAGTTTAGTCTGAAGAATGTTGTTCCCGGCGGCATGGAATGGTCAGCTTACTGTCCGGAAGACTGGCAGAGTGCCACGGGTAAAATAAGCAAAGTAGCAACATCAAATGACCCGACTTATCTGAAAATGGAATTGGCGATTGCGGAAAATACGGAAAGTAGTCCTGGCGACAAATCAAGAGCGTTACTGTACCGCACCAGCATGAAAATGGAAGTCGAAGGCAAAGAGCTCCTGTGCCAGAAAGACTTAAAAGCAGGTACTTACCGTAATGCCATTCGACTGACATCAACCGGTGGGCGGCGAACCATTTTTGTAGATTTCAGGATTCGTGCATTACAGGCGATGCCTTCCATCAACCTGAACCCTCAGCGTCTCGATCTGGGTGAGCAATTGCCCGGCAAGATCATTTCAAGAAAAATAGAACTGACCAACAAGGGTAGAGAGATGCTGAGATGGTCCGTCACGACGTCGGAAGTGAGGTCGGGAGAGCTTTCCAAAGAACTACAGAAAGAAAGATACTTTTCGTTCCACATCGAAGAAGTGGCTGAGCAAGGGAAATATATTGTCCCTGCCCATTTGAGTGATTCCGTGGAATTAATCGGAAAGTGGACGGAAAAGAAGGGCTACCCTGTAAGCAAAGGAAATGCCAGTGCAATCAAGTTCAGGTTTCACGGAACCGGGATCAGCTTTTTCCTGCAATCGCATACGGAAGACGGAAACTGTTTGATCTACCTTGATGAAGTTTTAATGAGTCTGCCGGATGTGCTGTCCGGACAGTGGGAAAAGAAGGAATTGGTGGTTGCCGAGGGACTTCCAGACGGTCCGCATATGGCTTCCATTGTTGTCAAGGAGGGCAGCTTGGAGCTGGAAGGCGTCAAGGTGTTTGGAAAGAACATCATGAGAGGGCCCAAAGGCTGGATTACGGTTTTCCCCAATTCCGGAACAACTTTGAACGAAACGGATTATATCAATGTTAAAGTTGATACCTCCTATCTGGCGCCCGGTTATTACGGTGACCAGATCGTATTTAAATCAAACGTGGGGCAGGAAGTTGCGGAAGTATTTATCGATGTAATTTCCGATGCGGGACACAAAGTCATTGATGTGTATCTATACACGAAGGACCTGGACTATCTATTCACTGCGGACCCTCTGGCCGAATCCAAGAGACTGATTCAAAACGGTTACATCAAAGAAGGCATTGCGTTTAGACTTTTCGCGCCGCAAACGCCGGGTACGACCAGTTTTTATCGCTGGTATAATCCGCAGATCAAAGATCATTTTTATCATTATGACCGGACAGGCGGCGGGAAAAAACTCAACGGCTATGTGTACGAAGGAACGATCGGTAATATTGCGACATCGCGCATGACCAACACCCGCGAATTGTATCGCTGGTTCAATCCGTCAACCGGGAGACACTATTTTTCGACAAACCCGAAAGGCGCATCCGGCGTGAGAAAAGGGTATCGCTTTGAAGGAATTGCCGGTTATGTCCGATAAAATAAAATTGTCGAAGCTTTTAATCTTGACAAAAAAAGGAAGAGGGGATATTAGGCTGTTTCTTTTTTGGTGCAGGTAAAGAATGCGCCTGTAGCTCAGCTGGATAGAGCAACGGACTTCTAATCCGTTGGCCGAGAGTTCGAATCCCTCCAGGCGCACCAAAGCGAAAAATGGTGGGTGTAGCTCAGCTGGTCAGAGTGCCGGGTTGTGGCCCCGGAGGTCGAGGGTTCGAACCCCTTCACTCACCCCATTTTTTGACATGGAAACCGCGCGCCCGTAGCTCAGCTGGATAGAGTCGCAGACTTCGAATCTGTTGGTCGTAGGTTCGAATCCTACCGGGCGTACCAGAATAGAATGTTTAGATGATGTTCTTTAATATAGTGGATGTTCAAATACCCTAAAGAGTATGCGAATGACCGGATGCTAGGCGCCAGAGATGTGAGGCGTGAGATTTAAGTTACGCCGCCGCGACGAACATTAAAGGCAATGACACAGGTTAGCGTTTTTAAACAGACATTAAAAGGGCCCTTAGCTCAGCTGGTAGAGCAACTGACTCTTAATCAGTAGGTTGTCGGTTCGATCCCGACAGGGCTCACCAAATATCAAGGGGTTACGAAAGTAACCCCTTTCTATTTTTGTCCTAAAGATGACCACTTGTGACCACCGTGACAGACAGTCTGTAATTTATCTGGCTATAGACAATACTGGCAAAACGCCTTATATATTTCAGGTAGGCAATGGTTTATGATCGGGACCAATATTCAGAAGCGCGAAGCGAGAGATCTGTGGGTGGCAATTGCTATTGCCCTTTCTTTAGGTGTATATCACCTGTTCTTCAATATTATTTCATCCTTACAGTATATTTCATATCATTATTATCGATTGGTCAGCAATTTGCTCTTCTTCTGGATACTTGTCCTGTTATGGGTTGCTTACCAGCGCTGGCGCGATGCGGTCTACAGGCAAAGAGAATTACGCAATATTCTGGCAAGCATCAGCACGGAAGTTATTATGGTGGTTGATTACAACCGCCGGATTCAGATGGTCAATGAAAGTGTAAATATTTTTGGTTATTCTCCGGAGGAAGTAATCAAGAAGACGACGGATTTACTCTACCTCGACCGTCGGGTGGATAAAAACCGTCCCACCGAAATACGCGATTCTCTTAATAAAATTGGCTTTCATATCGGGCAGGCAACTGGCCGGAAACGCACGGGCGAAACTTTTCCCTTGGAAATTGTAACCGCATTACTCAAGGGGACCGTAGGAGCTGTTGTCGTGATCAGGGACATCACTGAGAGAAGGCGGAGAGAGGAAGAGATCCGGCAGATAGCCTACCATGATTCCCTGACGGGTCTTCCCAACCGGCAACTCTTCTCCGATCGCTTGAATATTGCTATAGTCCAGGCGCAGAGAAATCAAAAAAAAGTGGGAATTGCAATGCTCGACCTCGACCATTTTAAGGAAGTAAATGATACGCTAGGTCATGATATAGGGGATCTCACTCTCAAGGCAACGGCAGAACGGCTACGTACAGCTCTGAGGAAGGGTGATACCATTGCTCGCTTCGGTGGCGACGAGTTTGTATTGATACTCCCGGACCTAGCGACTATAGAAGATGCGATCCAGGTTGTGCAAAAGATCGTTAACAGTTTTTGCGAACCCTTTCTTCTGGACACTCATGAACGCATTGTGACAACGAGTATTGGCATCGCTGTCTATCCCGATGATGGAACAGATGATGATATACTCCTAAGAAATGCCGATATTGCCATGTATCAAGCCAAGCAAGCGGGGCGGGCCCGCTACCAGCTCTATGAAAAGGGCTGAGATGCGATGCAACCGCATTTTACTATTCAAGGGTTTTCAACTTGAAAATACATGATTACAGATGATAAGCCATACCACAATGCTGTATTGGAAATCGTTGACTTAGAGAAGAAAGAGATCGGGTCAATTCAAGCGGCGAATAATTCTAAGAGCGGGGAGCGGTCACTTCTTTTTTATCCAGATAAATGAATTATCAGCTAGTAATAAACCGGGGATAAATCTTAATCAGCAGGTTGTCGGTTCGAGCACGACATTGTTCACCAAATATATCGATGGGTTGACAGTTATGGCTGCTAGCCCATTTTTATTTGTAACAATATCTACAAAGAAAATATCTCCAAAGACCGAATATTCGAACTATCACCGTGAACATCCACTATTATTGGCAATTGCTGGAGGTGTTCAGCATCTCGCAGGTTTTCCTGAGATCCGGAATTGACGATTCGGGTCGATAGCACCTGCGGTTTCGCGGGTAGTTTGCCTCTACGAATCCACTGCTATTTAACCCTTATTGATTATCGCAGAGCAGGTTATTACATTTATTCAAATACAATAATAAGAATCGAGGAGTGATTAAATGGGCTGAGGTGCCTCAGCACATCCGCTCAACCACTTTAATATTTGCCGATACAAAAGCAACAACAGTCAAAGAGATCTGATGAGCTAAGAGCAAAGGAGGCATCTGCCATGTATCAGAAAATCCTCGTTCCCCTGGACGGGTCAGAACTCGCCGAATGCGCTTTGTCCCACGTCAAAAATCTGGTCAGTACGGGCTGCGCCGGAGAGGTTGTTTTACTGAATATATTCTGGGCATTGACTTATCCTCTGGTGGCCGGAGAACCGCCGGCATCCTATATAGCTCAAATCATCAGAAGCGCGAGAAGTGCTTCGAGAAAGTATCTTGCCGGCGTGCAATCAAGACTTAGTGCGGACGGGATTCCCGTGAAGACGGAATCACTGGAGGATGATCGTCCGGGAGCTGCCATATCCGATTATGCTCAAAAAAACAGCGTAGATTTAATCATCATGGGTACCCATGGTTATACGGGATTAAAGAAGATGATGTTGGGCAGCGTAGCGATTGAGGTGCTGCACAACTCCCGCGTTCCGGTCCTGCTCATCCGGGCAGAGTCCTGCGCAAAATAAGATACTGAATGGAGCAGTGACGACACCAAAATTTCTCATCGACGCAAATCCTCTCACCTCTCCGATGTCGATCTCGCGAATTAGTCCAAACGGAATTTGTTATTTGGGTCGTCACCAGGAAAAGTTCACTAAAATATCGAGTCCAAGGGTTGAACATTTTGACGATTCTTTTTAACCCTTAAAAACCTTCCGGCATTGAAGATTTCCTTGACATCTTGGGGACCGTTTCCTATATTGCGGCAATTGAGAAAGTTCTAATCGGTTGTTAAGTATAACGGAAATTACCTGTTATCTCTGATACCTGAAAGATGCGATACGCTGATACAAAAACTATCCAACAAAAATTATTATTAGGGCGAAAATGAACTGTTATGGCCGATAATATTGTATTCTCCGGAAGCCTGCTTTTTTTATCTCTTGCAGATGTTTTTCAACTGCTTGGTGGGAACAGTTGCACTGGAAAACTCACCTTGCGTAGTAAATATTCCAAAGACGTAGGCATTGTATATTTCCGGGGCGGAAACCCGACAAATGCCTACTGTGGTGATTGGAAAGGATTAGACGCCGTCTACGCACTGTTCGGATGGGCGGACGGCAGATATGATTTTTCCGAAGAGGACTTGACGGGAATCGAACCTGAAATCAAAAGAAACATGATGGAAATTGTCCTGGATGCCTCAAGATTACTGGATGACGGGAAGATAGAGCAAATCGGTCCCGGTCAACTCGACCGCGAAGGCATGGAAGGAACCGGACCGGAAGGTGCGGAAATGGACGCCATGCAGCCGCTGAAAGGGCCCCCGGTGGATTATCTTTATGTTACAGGAGATTATTACTATCCGGACGGCACGACCATCGTTAAAGAGGGAGAGTACGGAAAATGGCTCTGGGCCATATCAGATGGAACGGTAAAGATATCCCGTTCTACGTCACAAGGGGCAATAACATTGGCCAGACTGGGCGAAGGATGTTTTATCGGAACCTTGAAGTCGCTGCTGTATGGCGAATGTGAGCGGACTGCGACGGCTGTTGCCGAAGGCGACGTGCAGCTATGCATACTGGATGCAGAGGCCCTTCATCGCGAATATGCGAAATTATCCGAAAATTTTAAAAAAATCCTCCTCAGCCTTGATAAGAGATTAAAACCGATTAATGATAATGTTGTTCAGGCATTCACCGGCGGCGCCTTAAAAGAATTGCCCGCGGATAAAGTTTTTGACGACAGATTTCAGAATAATACTGAGTTGTATCTTATCAGAGAAGGAACGGCGGATATCATTGCTAAGGGACCTAAGGGAGATATCAACCTCCTGTCCCTGGGTGCGGATGATGTTTTCGGGTGGATTCCCTTTATGGCGTTTGGTCATGAACCGCTCGCCGCGTCCGTAATGACATCAAACCCGTTTGAGGTGGATGTCCTGGACAGCAAGGCGCTGCAGCAGGAGTATGACAATCTTTCTCACATGTTCCGGAATTTCGTGTTCGGAACGGCAACGAATATATCCATGACAACAAAACTCTTCTATCAATTATTGGGCAGTACGTGAAGAAGATGAAGCAGTGTTTCGACGGGCGCAGTCAGCTGGAAGGCTGGCTACGCGTTCATAGATAGAAACCCTGCAGAGTCTCGCGGCCTTTTCTATATCTGAAATTGCAGCCGTCATCACCGTTGGCAAGGGTATCGGATGGGCGGCTTCATCCTTTATAAGTCCAGACATTATCTACTCCAGTGGCTGGCAAAGAACTCGCATCCCTCCGAGGTCAAAACAGTTGTTTCTCCAAGCCGGTGGTGTCCGATGAGGTTTTCCGAAAAAATCTGTGTCCACTGGTCGCGGCGAATGTGGTAATCGTTACGCTTGCCCCGGGCTTGAGTTAGAAACGATATCACCTCCGCCATCACAAAATTGTCCACGCAGCTCTGGCTTACGTCAATCGGGGCATCGTGGGCAAAGATGGAATCGATGATTGGCCCATAGGACTGGTAAACGGATACGGCAAGCGCAGGCGAACCCATCTCGGGCGTGTCATTGTCCCCGTCCATTTCCAGAAGGAGCACATCGTTGACTCGTCCGCCTATTTCCCTGAGATGAACGGCCTTGTCGTCCCACGGCATGTGATGATAAGCGAGCGACAATAAGGCCACGTCGATGCCGGCAGGAAGCTTTGCCGCATGTTCCTGAATCCGGCCGTGGCGTTTATCAGTCGTGAGCCCCGGGAAGGCCTCCTTCAGTTTTTCGGCTGCCCGGTCGATCATGGCAGCTGAAGAATCAACCAGAATAGCCCGACCGACTTCACCGATGCGTCCGGCAGCGATGAGCCGTCTCAGGAGAAGGATTAATAGACTGCCGTCGCCGCATCCCACATCAAGAATGGTCAGCGGAGTAGTGAATACCGGAAGGGAAGACGCGGCAAAGCGGACAAATCTTTCCCGCATATCGATGATGCCCGGCACAGTGGTGAAATGTTCATAGGGCCGCGGATCGGCAAAAATCATGTCCGGCATCTGAAAGCGGCCGTTGTGCCGCTCCAGATAGGCGACCATAATCGCGTTGAATATCCCTCCCTCTTCAAGTGCCCCTTCTCGAAACCAGTCCCACGATTTTCGATTGTCATCGAGGCCTGCCAGCAGACCACCGACATAAAAATGAAAATGTGCGCGAAGGGCGGTACGAATACCCCTTAGCGAAGATCGGGGGGTGAGCTTTCCGAGAATGGCTTCTCCGGCCAGCTTCTTCCAGGCAATTTGTTCATCGGATGTGAGATAGTACATAAATGACCTTCATCGGAACATTATTTTAGTGCCGAAGTATAAGAAACGGACCAGCCGCTGTCAAGGCAATCTTCCCATAGATAGGTCGCAAGGAGACATGCGCCATAGCTGGCTCCCGAATCACTGCCGGGCATACAGGCATCATCGGCCGGTTCTATCTCCGGGTGATGTTGTAAGGACTGAATCATCTTTTTAAGACGGAATCGAATCTGCACTGTTTTGCGTAATTGACAAACTGAGACAGACCCCGTATCCTTCTATAACGCGTGAGCGTCATCAAAGCATACGTCCTTGTATGAGAAAGAGGTTTCATATGAATCGAAGAGCCTGCACCCTTTTGGTTGCACTACTCATTTTCATTTTGCTCGGTGCATGCACATCAGGCACGTCCGATCTTGCTCTGGACACTGACGGAGATGGTCTCGCTGATATCGCCGAGATTCAGATCTATGGCACCGATCCCAACAATCCGGATACGGACGGGGACGGTCGCAGCGATGGAGAAGAAGTTCTGGCCGAAACGGATCCACTGGTTGCGGATTTTGCAAGGACCGTCCGATTTAACAACAACTCCACTAAAAGTGTCACGATTTACATTGTGTTTGCAACAGGATTGACCGGAAACGGTGGAGCCTATGACGAGGCTTACTTCAATAAACAGGGTTGTCAAATGTATCGAGCCGACAGGTGCAAATTCGTCATTCCCAAGGGTAGCGATGCACACAAGATACTGAACCTCAGTAAAGGGGGTATCAATCTTTCCGTGGGATTGGACAGTGAACCCATGGGGCCCTGTCCGACAACAATGTTTGAAATCAACATGTCCCCGAAGGACAATAAAACTCATGACCACTATGACGTTTCACTGGTCAATGGCTTCAACTATTCCATGCAAATCATCCCCTCGGCCGGCACGTCGACTACGCTTGTAACGAAGGCCACCGGAAATCATAATGCGGTCGGCGTCTTTCCGCTTGGTTGCAGCGAGTGCATCGCTCTGAACTCTGTTCCGCCGACATGGGAAGACTGTCCCGGAAACTCTTCATCCTGCGGAAAATACAACCAGTGCTACAGCACGGCTGAATGCAAGACCGGTCCGGACAGGAATCATCCGAATGCAGCATGCGACCTTGAGGCGGCAACAGGAGGGAACTATGCGGTTAACATCGGTGATCCGGTCCACTAAGTTTATTCCGACATTTTAATCCCGCTCACGCGGGACGAGCGTTAATTCCCTGTCGCTTGCCGCGAAATAATGACGTTCATTTCATGCCTCGATGGCTTGATGCGAGATTGTTGATTCAGGATCTCATCTTTTATTTATAGATGTTCAAAATGAAAATGTTCCTTGAAATCAAATGGCACGCCGTTTATCGAAATAACAGACCAGGCGGGATTTTTAGGATGAGGAGGAAAGCCGTATAAGGGAAAACTCATGACGGTCTCACATGTGTTGCTGATTACCTTTATCCTCATTTCTTTTGTCCATCTCGCTGCCGAAGGGGCACGGTTGAGAGTCGGACGATATATCACTAAACCATTCCTCATGCCCGTGCTGGCTCTGTATTATGTCACGTCAGCAGCGCATCCGAATCCTTTATTTGCGGGGGCGATCCTGTGCGGCTGGCTGGGGGATGTCTTCCTCATGCTTCCTGATCCGCAAAATACCGGCCGCTATTTCCGGCAGGGCCTGATCTGTTTTTCATTCGGCCATATTCTTTACATTCTTGCTTTTGTTTCCTACTTCTCCCGTCCGTTCCATCCGCCTGCGTGGGGATGGGCCGCATCAGCACTTTATGCTGCCGCAGCTATAGCCGCGTACTTTTTAATCGTCCATAGGGCAGGGAAGCTGCTTACGGCTGTCAGTATCTACATCGCCATTATTACTCTCATGGGAATGAGTACGATCCTTCCTTTGGGAAGTGTTCACACGAGCGGCGTCGTCATGACGATGGCCGGTGCTTTTTTATTTATGGGCTCGGATACGATCAACGCATACAATAGATTAGTGAACGAGATTCCTTTCGAATGGTTGCTCACTATGGGCGTTTATCTTGTTGCGCAGTTTCTGCTGGTGCAAGGATATCTCATGTTTTGAAGAACCCGATACCTTGAAGGAAAGTCTCACGGCTTAGTTCCTTTTCCACAGCTGTAAGACCGATGCTGATAAAGAACAATTCGACATCTCCGCAGCGGACACACCGATATATTCCTGAATGGCGGGCGAAGAATGGAAAATCAGGATACCATTTCTTCAATAATGTCTTTAATCGGTTTGATGTCCTTGATCAGTGCACCGACCTGTCCGGCACCGAAGGCCGCGCGTTCATAGTTTCCGGTCGCATCGGGATTGCGGTCCAGTTCGTCAGCGATGCTTTCCAGCGGGATTTCGGCAAGTCTCTCTTTGATCCAGGGCGTGATAATCAGTCTCTGTGCCAGTTTCGTGGACGAGAGTGGGATCAAACCCGTGCCTCCATCGGACAATTCCACAATCGCTTTTTTCCACTCGGCGCTTGCCAGACTCTCGTCGGAAGCTAAAAATCGTGTGCCGACCTGAACGCCCTGGGCACCCAGAGCTAATGCCGCTTTATAGCCTCTCGAATCGGCGATGCCTCCCGCGGCCACGATCGGGACATGCACATGATCGGCAACCAGGGGAACAAGGACCATTGTGGATGATTCGGAATTTTGAGACCGCAACCCGCCCGCTTCCGAGCCGACAACCACCAGCGCGTCCGCCCCGGACTCAACCGCGATCACCGCATGCGAAAAGGCTAGAACGACATGGAGCCCTTTCATGCCCAGGTCATGAATATAAGGATAAATCGCTTTGGGAGACCCGACAGACGTGGTAACGGTTTTAATGCCTTCGTCTGCCAGGACTTTGAGAAATTCAACGCTGTGGGGATTCATGAGGACAAGGTTCGCGCCAAAAGGTTTATCCGTCAGTTGGCGAACATCATCGATGAGTTTTTTGACTTCGTCCTCCTTGTGGAGAAAACCGACGGCCAGCAAGCCGTAACCGCCGGCTTCGGATACTGCGGCAACCATTCGTGGGCTGTTGAATGTCCCGATCGGTCCTTGAATGATGGGATAACGGCAACCGAGCATTTCTAATAATTCCGGCATAACCAAAACCTCCTGATTCATGATGTCTGCGTTTTAGATTTCCGAAGACAGGCACTCCGTTCGTAGCTTTGAGTGTTCAAAAAGTCAAGGTGGAGATAACGTTTACCGATCCGTAAACGTCGAACATTCTATTGACAGGCCACACGGGTTTTCCTATACTTTTCGAAGTGCAAAATATTTTGTCAATTGATCGTCAAGATATATCAGGAGGTTGCCATGGACAAATTATTCTATCCGGACTCCATCGCCATCATCGGTCTGTCCTCTAAGCCGAACAACATCCCCCGGCTTGTCCTGGAAAACCTGATCCGGTGGGGATACAAGGGACGCATTTTCGGAATTAACCACCGTGCTGCCGATGCGCATGTGGACGGCATCAAAATGTTTAAGGATGTGCGGGAATTACCCGCTATTCCGGATCTCGTTTTTATTATGATCCCCGCAAAGCTGATTCCTGACGAGATCGAAGCCTGCGGCAAAGTTGGTGTTAAATGGATGGCCATCCCGTCCGGCGGATTTAATGAACTGGGCGATGAGGGCCGAAAGCTTTCCGATCTGGTTTTGCAGAAAGCCCGGAAGTACGGCATCCGGTTTGTCGGCCCCAATGGCGTGACCGTGGCCAACACGGCCAACGGCCTGTGTCTGCCCTTCGTGCCTTCTTTCAGCCCGCCCAAGGGCGGTCTGTCGCTTATTTCACAAAGCGGCGGGGTGGGCCTGATGCTCTGGAATCTAATGACCGATGACAACGTCGGCATGGCCAAATTTGCCAGCATCGGCAATAAACTGGACCTGGACGAGGTGGATTTTCTCGAATATTTCGGCCGGGACCCGGAAACCAAAGTCATCGGCATGTATCTGGAAAGCATCCCCCGGGGAGACCGCCTGATTGAGGCGGCGTCCAAAATCGACAAACCCGTAATTGTCCTGAAATCCAACACCACCACGGCGGGCCGCAAGGCCGCCATGAGCCACACAGCGGCTCTGGCCAACGACGAAGCCATCATTGACGCGGCCTTCGAACGCGCCGGCATTATCCGCATCCATCACTTTAACGATTTCATCTCCATCGCTAAAGCGTTTGAACTGCCGCCGATGCGGGGCAGGCGGATGATGGTTATGTCTCCTGCGGGTGGTTTCACGGTGATGATGGCGGACCTCTGTGAAGATTCGGAATTTGAGTTTGCCGATCCCGGCGCCGCTTTTTATGATGAACTTAAAAATTCATCCAACGCCGGCGTTATCAATTTTTCGAATCCCCTGGATATGGGCGATATTTATGATTCGAAGGCTTATCCCAGCATCTTTTATTCCGTGATGCATAACGCCAACGTGGACGGAGCGGTGTTTGTTACCCAATGGCCGGAAATGCCGCGCGGCGAGGACGTTTTCTATAAAATGTTCCACACGGATCTTTCGAAAGAGGTCGCCGGAACGATCCTCTCGTCCGGGAAGCCTTTGGGCGTCTGCCTCTTCGGTCTGTCGGCGACGATTTCCCGGATCAAACAAAATCTCGATTTCCCGATCTTCAACAATGCCAGTGAGATGATCCGCGCCTTTAAAAAACAGTGTGACTTCTATGCCAAAAAAGCACTGCCGGTCCCCGTCTATCAAATGCCTCGCGGCATTCATCTGGAGGGAGCAAAAACCTGGATTGCCAAAAACCCGGGGGTGACGGGAGAGGATGCCCTGGAGCTTCTGCATCACTTCGGGATCATGTGCGCCGAATCTGCCGTAGTGCCTGACAGCGAAACAGCAGTCGCGGCCGCCGACCGGGTCGGTTATCCCGTGGTAATGAAAATTGTATCTCCCGATGCCATTCATAAATCCGAAGCCGGCGGCGTCATCACGGGCGTGAAGAGTGCCGAAGAGGTTCGCGACGCATTTCAAAACATTCGGAAAAACCTTTATCGGTATAAGGCCGACGCAAGGTTTGAAGGTGTCCGCGTCATGAAACAAGCGGGTGAGGGCTATGATATGTTTGTCGGCGGAAAATACGATCCCTCATTCGGCCCCATTGTATTTTTCGGTTACGGCGGCATTTACATCGAGGTATTCCGTGATACAGCTAACGTGCTCTGCCCGGCCGGCATGGCGGAAATTGAAAACAAGGTCCGAAAATTAAAATCCTGCAAAATCCTGCAGGGGACCAGGGGGAAGGGAGCTGGCGACATTCCGGGCTACGTGGCCGTGATCGAGCGTGTAACGCATCTCCTCCATGCATTTCCTCAGATTCGTGAACTGGACATCAATCCGGTCCGTGTTCTTGCCGACGGTACAGGTGTGATTGCCCTGGATGCCCGGGTAAGAATTGAAAGCTGAAGCAGCGCTCACAACAGCATCATTTTCAGCGGTGAAGAGCAGCGTTGTCCGGAAACGACTCTACATGAGAGACATATTTTCGGCATCCCGCATGAGTTCATCCCGGAATTTGGGATGGGCGATACTGATCAGGGCCAGCGCCCGCGCCCGTGTTGATTTTCCCTTCAGGTTGACGATCCCGTATTCCGTTGCGATATAATGAACGTCATTACGGGGTGTCGTGACCATGGTTCCCGCCGGAAACTGGCTGACAATGCGCGATACCTCTTCGTTTTTTACCGTCGAGTATAATACGAGAATCGCTTTGCCTTCGGGCGAATCATAAGCCCCCCGGACAAAATCAAGCTGTCCGCCCGTGCCGCTGTATTGGCGTCCTTCCAGGTATTCTGCGTTACACTGTCCCAGGAGGTCAATCTGAAGAATGGCATTGATGGATGTCATCCGATTGTTCTGCGCTATGACGCCGGGGTTCATAACATATGAACTGGGATAATTTTCAAAGCTCTTATCCCTGTCCATATACTGAAACGTCTCTTTACCACCGTAGGCGAGCGAAAAAATATGCTTGCCCGCGTGGACATTCTTATGCGCCCCGGTAATGACGCCTTTTTTAATCAGATCGACCATGCCGGGGCAGAGAAGTTCCGTGTGGATGCCCAAATCCTTGTGACCTGTGAGATAAGGCGCGATGGCATTGGGCAGGGTACCGATACCCAGTTGGATGACCGCCTGATCCGGCACATGTTCAGCGACAATTTTGCCGATAACCGGGTCCAGCGGATTGGGTTGCATGGGCAGTAATTCCAGCAGAGGGACGGTGTTTTCCACAATCATTGAAATATCGGAAACGTGGATCAAGGCGTCGCCATAGACGAACGGCATATTCTCGTTGACTTCGACAATTAATGTTTTGCACAGCGTCGCCATTACGGATAAATACCCGTTGCAGGGTCCAAAACTGAGAAAGCCGTCTTCATTCATCGGCGCTACTGTGGTGACGGCAATATCGACTTCCATATTTTCCATGACAATTTTCGGCACCTGATGGAGGTAGGCGGGGACAAATTGTGTCAACCCGACCTGTACCATGTTTCGGGAGGCTTCGCTCACAAACCAGCTGTAAGAATCGACGACGTCGGCAATATCCGGGCTTCCCAAAGTCTGGGCAAAATGCTTTTGCGCGTTGAATGTGTAAACTTTGATGTTGTTCAGATCACCCGATCGAGCCCGCGAGGCAATAGCAGCCAGCATGCCCGGTGGTTCGGCGATGGTGACGCCATGGATCAGCGTGTCCCCGTCTTTAACACAAGCCGCTGCATTTTCAAAAGTTGTCAGTTTTGCTTTATATTGATCGGAATATTCACTCATCTTGGGGAATCTCCTGTTAGCTGCGATGTATGTTATCCCGCGTGGTTGATCCTTTCAAGTGAAAAAATATCGCCTCGATCTTACACCCGAAGTGACGCTCTTGATAATCTGTCGCCAAATGTCTCGAAATGGTTGATTAATTATTATGAATAAGGTAACAAAAAAGCGTCAACTCGGCGTTAGAAAATAAATACGTGGATGAAGCATATGCCGGCACTGCGTGCACTGATCAAGAAATACAAGTCCCGAAAAATATCCACTCAGTATCTGCTTCTGCTCATCCCGGCTATCGCTCTGCTCTTCATCACGTTCGCGGTCGTCGTGTATTACCTCGGCAAACCGGAAGCCCTGAAAACCAACCTTGAATTATCGGAGATTATCGCCAAGAAAACAAATCAGGCTCTTATTCGCTGGCTGGAAGAGCAGATTCGCACGGCTCAGACGATTGCTCATGATCCGCGTGTTGTTGATGCCTGCGCATCGCCTCTGGATATGCAAAAAAGAGCAGCGGCGCAGAAATTCCTCTCGGAAATGCATGCACGCTATCCCTATTATGAGAATATTCCCCTGGCTCTCAAGCTGGAGGAAGGTCAAACAGTACCCGTCGATGTTCAGGGTGAAAGGAAGACCATCGGCAATGGGAATTTTTTTATCGACACGGTAGGAGGCAAAACGATAGGGAAATGCGGACCGCAGTTCAGTTACATAAAAAATGTTTTCTCGGGGAAACCGTATTTCATCAGCGAGGTCTATCCCAGCATTCTGCGCGGCAATCCGATCTTTGTCGTGGCTGTCCCGATCCTGCATAACGGCGCTATCATCGGCGCAACGATTGTTGCTCCGAGAATGGACTATTTTACCGAATTCTTCGTGGAAAAATCGGCTATTGGTATGACCGGCTACCTGGTGATGATGGATCAGAGCGGGATGATTATTTCGCATCCGCAAAAGAAGTTAATACTGAATCCCAAGGGAAAGGACTTGATCAAGCCGGTTATGGATAAAATACGAGCGGGCGAGTCCTATTTCTTATCCTCCTTTGACGGGCAGGACAAAGCCTACTATGTGGAAAAACTGACGACGGCGCAGTTCAACATGCAGGACAGCTGGTATATCATCTTTTGCCGGGGGTATGATGAGATCCTTTCTGGAATATTTGCCTTCCTGACTAAAACATTTATCAGCGTCTTGCTGATTGTTGTTGCCGTCACGCTGTTCGTTTATTTTCTGACAAGAAATCTCGTCACCAAGCCGATGGAGAAGGTAGCACAGGCGGTAAACAGCGTCGCGCTGGGCGATCTGCGCGTTAGAATTGACACCGGCGGACAGCAAAACGAAGTCGGAATCTTGAGCGGTGCCATCAATAAGATGACGGAGAGCATTCGTGAGCAGACGATAAGAATAAGAGAGTCTGTTGATACGCTCAACGGAATCGCCACAGCGATCGTTTCCGCATCCAGCCAGCAGGACGAAGCGATGAAGGGTCTTGAAGGCAATGTGGCGCAAGTAGGCGTATCCTCGAAACAAATATCGGCGACATCTCAGGAGCTCGCCCGAACAATGGAAGGTGTCAAGCGTGCGGCCGAGGAGGCATCCCGGCTGGCGAATGCCGGACACGCAAGCCTTACCGGGATGCAAGACGCCATGCAAACGCTGTCGAACGGAACGGAAGTCGTTTCGGATAAGCTCGCCCTGATTAACCAGAAGGCCAAGAGTATCGACAGTATCATTGCGACCATCACCAAAATTTCCGATCAGACAAACTTGTTGTCGCTCAATGCCGCCATCGAAGCGGAAAAAGCGGGTGAGTATGGCAGAGGTTTTTCCGTGGTCGCCAGAGAAATTGGCAGGCTGGCCAATGAGACGGCAATCTCCACCCTGGACATTTCGGATATTATCAACGAAATGCACGTCTCGGTTGTGGATGGGGTCAAAGAAATGGAAAATTTCCGGCAAGGCGTCACCCACGGGGTTCGATCTGCCGATGATGCTGCAATGCAGCTCTCACAGGTCATTGCCAAGGTTGCCTATCTCAGTCCGGAATTTGACAAGGTAAATGAAGGCATGCATTTCCAGTCGCTGGGCTCCGGGCAGATCAGTGATGCCATGGCAGACCTGAATCATAGCGCCGGGCAGATGTCCAGTTCTCTTTCGCAATTCAAGGCCGTCACGGAGCAGCTGAATTCTGCCGCAAACAGGCTCATCCGCACAGTTTCACGGGCTGTGGTGTAAGCTATTCATCGGTCATCCGGAAGATCGATTTTCCAACGGGTCATAACTTTCCGCTTAGTACTGTCATAATATTTTTAATGTGCATTATCGGCTCATCGGAACACCGTCCGACTATTGATCATTCATTAGAATGTTCAAAAAAGTCTGATACGTAAAGTGGTATATAAATTGCTGCATTTATAATAAATTGCGAGGAGTTTCATGATGATATGTCCTCAATGCGGTTACGAGAGAAGAAAAAGCGATGATATCATTAGCGCATTGGAATGTCCTAAGTGTGGAATAATATATAGCAAATGGACGGAAAATCCCTCAGGCACAGGAATGCAACCTGCCTCTGCCTCTCTCGATAAACCAGATATCGTTGAGGAACCGAGGAAGAAGATTTCTATTGAGCGCCTGGTGATTTACGCTGGTATTGTCGTCGTTTTGATCATTTTGACGCATTCGTTTGTCGCGCCGTCAGTGATCGATTATTTTAAATCGATGAAAAAAGACGCTGGTGTGGCGGTCGATGACGCTACTTCTCGGATAAATGGAAATCCGGAATCCGACAATGCCCGCAGAGCCGATCATGAAGCAGTCATGCCGACGGATCCGGCTCTTTCCGGACGAGAGCTGTCGGTCGCTGATGTTGTCAGAGGCAACAGAGAAAGCATCGTTCTCATTAAGACCGCATCCGGTATCGGAACAGGGTTCTTCATCAACCGCGACGGATATATCGTGACAAACAAACACGTACTGCCCGAGTCCGGCCGCGGAGAAATCAAAACCCTGAAAGGAAGCGTCTTTCAAATTCGTCAAATTGTGCAGCAGGACGCCGACGCCGATCTGGTCATTGCGGCGACCAGCGCTCCGCCGTCAGAATCCAAACCGGTCAATATCAGATCCGGACTACCCGAACCCGGCGAAAAGATCATTGTGATCGGTAACCCGATGGGTCTGGAGCAGACGGTATCCGACGGCATTGTTTCCGCGGTGCGGCGCAATCAGAAGGCGGTGGAATTCATACAAATCACAGCACCTGTTTCACCGGGCAACAGTGGTGGTCCTTTGCTGAACATGCGCGGAGAGGTGATCGGCGTGGCGACGTTTCAATATCGCTCCGGACAGAATCTGAACTTCTGCGTCGCCGCATCACGGATCGTCGCCCTGCAGCAGGGAGTTCAATCTTCATTCTCCGGTTCTCCGGGCGGCGATGCACAGCCTCAGGGACAGGATATCTATTGCTTTGTCGATGGAAACGGACAGGTATCCTTCGTCACGTGGAGGACGGCAATGTTGGTTTCGCGTCCGGACGGTTCCCTCGACCGTGTGAAATATGAAAAATGGGCGCTGGATCAGGTCGGTGGCAATCCGGATGCAATCAATCCGGACAGGGAAGCGCGTGATGATGTGGAAAGAAATCGCGAGCAACTCTTTAAAAGTGTTTTTTCGAGCCGGTCCATGAGTGACACGAATCTGACCAGTGGGGAAAGAGACTGGCTGGAAAGACGTTACCAGAAGCACTATATCGAAATTTACAATCAACGGATGGCTGTCCGTAACGAAGCGATACGGAAATATAGTTCAATGATGAATGAATTTGACCGATTTAGTGCCAGCAGAAGGTGACGCGTTGCACCGATCAACAAAAAACCCGCTGATGATGCCGATGCATCACGTCAACGGGTTTTTTTATTCCCAAAATGATTCCTGTTATTCAATAATGGCCAGGACCTGGCCTTCGTTGACGGAATCGCCGACTTTAACTTTGATTTCTTTTATCGTCCCGGCACCCGGTGCGTAAACGGGAATTTCCATTTTCATCGCGTCCATGATGATAACTTCTTCTTCTTCCTGTACCTGGCTGCCGACACTCACCGGAATGCTGGCAATCTTCCCCGGCATGGGGGCTTTAATTTCCATACTCATAGTTCTTTTCGTGCCTCCCTTATATTTAATTTTTGTTATTTATGAACGAGCAATTCATTCAGCGTCTGAGGTCGATAAATTTGTGATGACTTTTACCCCAAATGCCAGGTTTGGTCAACAGAATTGTCAGCGCAAAATGATTTAAGATTCAGTCGTACCGGGCAGCATCGTTTGTGTCTATCGGCGGTGCGTTATCGACCGGATAAAAAGCGAAAAAATACTTACCAGCTCTAAAAAAACACAGGGAGAGCCGGATAGATTTGCCACCACCCGGGCTTGAGTTTCCACGCCGCATTATCGATTTCACTAATCACATCATAGGTTACCGGACTCCGGACTGCGGCCGGCACGATGCTGATTTCAGAAGTGCTTACGTTAAAGCCCGTATCGGGGTATGCCTTACTGTAAACGTCGCGCACTTAAATTGAGCGCAGGGGTCGGGCGGATTTACTGGATTTTATTTTGATTGTTCTGCTGTTCAGATGCGACCCATCCGCCGCCCAACGCCTTGATGAGCAAAACGGCAGCATTGAGCTGCTGGCCGGTAATGCTGATGACGGTTCGTTCATTGGTTAGGGCAATGGTTTGCGCGGTAACGACATTCAGGTAACTGACAATTCCGGCCTTGTACTGGTTGGTTGTTAATCGAACAGACTCCCGTGCCGATTTTACAGCCGCTTCCTGAAATTGCGCCTCCTCTCCCAGGATGCGCAGCGCAGCCAGATTATCCTCGACTTCTTGAAACCCCGTAAGTACTGTTTGCCGGTAAGAAGCGACCGTTCCATCATATGCCGCCTTGGCTTGTTCGGTCTGCGCCTGGCGCGCTCCACCATCGAATATTGTCGCCGTCACAGCCATCGGTCCCAAAGCCCAGAAAAAAGCAGGAGCGGTAAAGAGGCTGGCCAGGGCCGCACTTGCATATCCTATCGACCCTGAAAGAGTTATAGAAGGATAATAGGCCGCCTTGGCAACACCGATCTGCGCGTTTGCTGCGGCCATCGTGCGCTCGGCTGCTGCAATATCCGGACGGCGTTCAAGCAGATCGGAGGGAAGGGCCACGGGAATCTTGATCCGGGGCAGTGCGGGTGCGGCCGGAGGCAGCGAAAAATCAGCCGGCGGTTTGCCGATTAACAGGGCGATGGCATGTTCCAGTTGCGCCCGCTGGACGCCGACATCGGTCGCCTGGGCCTCAGTGGATTTAAGCTGAGTTCTGGCTGCTTCGACATCCGCTTTAGCCGCAACTCCGGCCCTGTATCGGTTTTGAGTCAGCTCCAGAGCTTTTTCGTAAGCCCCAACGGCTTCGTCAAAATTCTTCTTTTGCGTATCCAGTGTTCGCAGCTGAAAATAATCCAGGGCAAGTTCAGTCTGCATCGACAGCCGCATGGCCTGTAAATCGGCGAAAGATGCTTCGGCTGATGCTTTGCTCGATTCGACCTGGCGACGCACCTTTCCCCATAAGTCGATTTCCCACGAGGCATTGAGAGAAACCTGATGCTGATTAAACGTGCTCCCCGCATCTCCTGCCGTTTTCTGCCGGGTGAAAGCGGCTCCTGCGCCAAGCGTCGGAAAATAACCCGCGCGGGCGAGCCGCACCGCCGCCTGAGCCTGGCGATATTGAGATTCCGCCAGAGCAATCGACTGGTTCGATACGTTGACCTGTTCCACGAGCGCGTTCAGCTCCTGACTGCCGAAGGCTTCCCACCAGTTCACGCGTATTTCCTGATCGCGCGGCAGTGCTTCACGCCATCCGGCAAGTTCCTTATACGCTGCCGGTGCGGGTGCAGCGGGTCGTTGATAATCCGGTCCGACGGCGCAGCCTAGTATGGTCGCCACAAGGGCCAGAAGAATCTTAAATTTTAATATTTTATTCATAATCATCCTTTTGGGGCACCTTCCAGTACCGGCTCAGGCAGGCGGTTTCTTTTCCCCTTAAATACTTTTATGCAAAACAGCCGGAACCGATCAAGGTATAAATAAACAACAGGCGTCGTGTACAATGTCAGTATCTGACTGACAATCAGCCCGCCCACGATAGAAATGCCCAGAGGCCTGCGCAATTCGGAACCTTCTCCCGTGAGTAATATTAGCGGCAGAGCGCCGAAAAGCGCTGCCATTGTCGTCATCATAATCGGCCGGAAACGCATCAGGCAGGCCGTAAAGATGGCTTCTTCAGGGCTTTTCCCTTCCTTTCGTTCACTCTCCAGCGCAAAATCAATCATCAATATAGCGTTCTTCTTGACGAGGCCGATTAGCAGAATGACACCGATTAGAGCCATGATGGTGAACTCCGTATTGAATATCAATAATGCCAGCAAAGCCCCCACGCCGGCGGAAGGAAGCGTAGATAAAATAGTAACCGGATGGATATAGCTCTCATAAAGAATGCCCAGCACAATGTAGATGGCGATGATTGCCGCCAGAATCAGCCATGGTTGGCTTTGTGAGGATTGCTGAAATGTCTGCGCTGTTCCCTGGAAGCTTCCACGGACGGAACCGGGCACCCCGATGCGATCCATCGTTCTTTGTATCGATTCTGTGGCCTGAGAAAGAGATACCCCCAGGGGAAGATTAAAAGAAATCGTGGATGCTGCAAATTGTCCCTGATGGTTAACGACCAGCGGTGTATTGGTTAAACCATAATTGGCAAAGGCCAAAAGGGGAACCTGCGCTCCTTGCGGAAGTTGTGAACTGGGAGGAATAATCAGGTAGACATCCTTTAAGGATTCCGGACTCTGCAAATTGGGTGGTGAAGCCTCCATGATCACACGGTACTGGTTTAGCGGGTTGTAAATGACGGACACCTGACGCTGGCCGAAATAGTCATTTAATGTTGTGTCCAGAATGGCTGGCGTAATGCCCATACGCGAGGCGGAGTCCCGGTCAAAAGTGACGGAGGTCTGCAATCCTCGATCCTGTTCATCCGTATTGACATCCGTTAATTCAGGAAGCTCGTTGAACGCATCCTTGATGCGTTTTTCCCATATCCGCAATTCGGTAAGGTCATCGGCCTGCAAAGTATATTGATAGGTAGCTCCACCCGCTCGTCCACCAACACGAATATCCTGAACCGACTGAAGATAAAGCCGTGCCCCCGCTTCGCGGGCCAGCTTGGGGCGCAGTCTGGCAATGACCTGTTCGGCGGAAACCTTCCGCTCATCCTTTGGTTTGAGAGAAATGAACATGAACCCGGAATTGCGTTGTCCGCCACCGGTAAACCCGGACAGGCGGTCAACAGCCGGATCTGCACGAATGATGTTCATGATCGTGATCAGTTTCCGCTGCATGGCCTGAAAAGAAATATTCTGGTCCGCCTGGATCGTGCCGACCAGGGTGCCGGTATCCTGCTGCGGGAAAAAGCCCTTCGGGATGATGATGTAGAGGAAAACATTCAAGCAGACGACAACAAATAGAATCGACATGGTGAGACGGCCATGGCGCAGGGCCCAACTCAGCGTTCGTTTGTAAAAACTGAGAACCGCCTCAAATATCTGCTCACTCTTTCGATAGAACCGTCCAGTGCCGAGCTCTGCTTTTGATCTCAAGAGGCGGGCGCACATCATCGGTGTTGTCGTCAATGATACGAAAAGCGAAACGAGAATGGCCGCGGAAAGTACAACGGCAAATTCGCGGAAAAGTCTGCCGATGATGCCTCCCATCAATAAAATGGGAATGAATACGGCAATCAGCGACAGGCTCATCGAGAGAACGGTGAACCCCACTTCTTTTGCTCCCAGCAACGCAGCCTTAAAAGGGGTCAGGCCGGCCTCAATATGGCGGGAGATATTCTCGAGAACAACAATCGCGTCATCAACGACAAAGCCCGTCGCCACCGTGAGCGCCATCAGGGAAAGGTTATCGAGCGTGTAACCGGCGAGATACATCACTCCAAAGGTGCCGATCAGTGATACAGGTACCGCAATACTGGGAATGAATGTCGAATATATATTTCTTAAGAACAAGAACACGACAAGAATCACCAGCGCGATGGAAATCAATAAAGTACGCTCGACCTCTTTCAGCGATGCGCGGACAGTCGGGGTGCGATCCGAGGCAATCTGCAAATTAATCGCGGCAGGTATGGAGGCTTGCAGTTGCGACAAAATCGCCTTCACGCGATCAACCGTTTCAATGACGTTGGCGCCGGGCTGCTTGTATACGATCAGTAAGACGGACGGCCTGCTGTTGAACAACCCGGCGTTACGAACATCCTGCACCGAATCGACCACGTCGCCCAGGTCATCAAGGCGCACGGCCGCACCATTGCGATAAGACACGATCAGCGGAATGTAATCAGATGCTTTCTTGGCCTGGTCATTAGCCGTTATCTGCCAGTGTTTATCGCCTGCTTCCACGGAACCCTTGGGCCGGTTGGCATTGGATGCGGCAATGATCAGACGCACCTGCTCCGGGCTGATGCCGTAACGGTTGAGCAGGGTCGGATTGAGCTCTACACGAACGGCGGGAAGCGAACTGCCGCCCACACGCACCTGGCCCACACCTTTTATCTGAGAAAGTTTTTGTGACAGAATGGTATCCGCTGCATCATAGAGTTGTCCTCTGGTCATGGTATCCGAGGTAAGTGCCAGAATAAGGATGGGAGCGTCAGCGGGGTTTACTTTACGGTAAGATGGATTACTGGGTAATCCGGAAGGCAGAAGACTGCGCGCCGCATTGATAGCCGCCTGCACATCACGCGCTGCTCCATCGATATCCCGGTCCAGATCAAACTGCAGAGAGATCCTGGTCTGTCCCAGAGAACTCGTCGAGGTCATTTCAGTGACACCGGCGATCCGCCCAAGAGAGCGCTCCAGAGGCGTGGCCACCGTGGCGGCCATGGTTTCCGGGCTGGCTCCGGGAAACGAAGCCGAAACGGATATGGTTGGAAAGTCAACCTGCGGCAGCGACGCTACCGGCAGCAGGTTAAACGCAACCAGGCCGGCCAGAGCGATGCCCAGCGTAATCAGGGTCGTCGCGACAGGCCGATGAATAAAGGGAGTGGAGATGCTCATGCTATTGTCCCGTTGCCTTCATCAGCCATCACCGGCTGACGGCCTAATTTGGCTCGAATACGACGGCTCATGCCGTCAAAAGCCAGATAGATGACGGGCGTAGTAAAAAGAGTCAATATTTGACTGAAAATCAGCCCGCCCACCATCGTAATGCCCAGGGGATGGCGCAACTCCGATCCGACCCCGGTGCCGAGCATTAACGGCAATGCGCCCAGGAGGGCGGCCATGGTCGTCATCATAATCGGCCGGAAGCGCAGCAGGCAGGCCTGATAAATGGCTTCCCGCGGCGTCTTGCCTTCTTTACGTTCGGCTTCCAGAGCAAAGTCGATCATCATAATGGCGTTCTTTTTCACGATGCCGATGAGCAGGATGATGCCGATGATGCCGATGATGCCCAGATCGGTTCCGGAGATCATGAGCGCCAGTAGTGCACCGACCCCGGCAGACGGCAGAGTGGATAGAATGGTCATTGGGTGAATATAGCTTTCATAAAGAATACCCAGGACGATATACACCGTGATGATGGCAGCAAGGATCAGAAAAAGCGTGCCGGTCAACGATGCCCTGAAAGCCAGGGCTGATCCCTGAAAACCTGTCTTGACGCTGATCGGCATGCCAATTTCCTGCTCGGCTTTTTCGATCGTCGAGACGGCATCTCCCAGTGATTTTCCATGCGCCAGATTAAAAGAGATGGTGGCACAGGGAAATTGCCCCTGGTGACTGACGACCAGCGAAGCCGGTTTCTCCGATATCCTTGCAATGGCCGAAAACGGAACCTGTGTCCCGGATTGGGATGCAATATATAAATCATTCAGTGCAAATGGTCCTTTTTTATAATCGGGCTTCACCTCCAGCACAACACGATACTGGTTTGATTGGGTGAATATCGTAGATACGAGGCGCTGACCGAAAGCATCATAGAGGATGTTGTCAATTCCCGCTGTTGTGATGCCGAGGCGTCCGGCGGCGCTTCGGTCGATTTCCACATAGGCCTGCAGACCCTGATCCTGCAAATCACTGGCGACGTCCACGAGATAGGGCGAATGAGAAATCCGCTCGACCAGACGACGGGTCCAGAGAGCAAGCTCCTCGGGATCGGCGGACTCCAGCGTGAATTGATACTGGGTCCGGCTGACCCTGTCTTCAATCGTCAGATCCTGCACGGGCTGCATGTAAAGGGACATCCCTTTAACGTCCGCCGCGGCAAGCCTGGCCTGCAGGCGGCGGATGACGCCGGACGCATCGAGATCGCGTTTATTCTTCGGGATCAAATTGATCATCATGCGCCCGCTGTTTAACGTTACATTGGTTCCATCGACACCGATAAAGGAAGACAGACTCTCGACCGCCGGGTCCTGCAAAATCAATTTAGCCAGCGCCTGCTGCCGCTCGGCCATGGCGGAAAATGAAATCGATTGCGGCGCCTCTGAGATGCCGAGGATCATACCGGTATCCTGCACGGGGAAAAAACCCTTGGGAACGATAATATATAAAAGAACGGTCAATACCAGTGTTGCAATGGCGACGGTGAGCGTCGCCTTCTGATGATTCAGAATCCAGGTAAGCATTTCACCGTAACGCGCGATTGTCCTATCGAAAAACAAACCGCTTTGACGGTAAAAACGTCCCTGTTTCTCCTCGGGGACGTGCCGGAGCAGCTTGGAGCACATCATCGGCGTAAGGGTCAGCGAAATAACGGCCGAAATTAATATGGCGACGGCCAGAGTGATCGCAAATTCCCGGAAAAGCCGCCCCACAACGTCTCCCATGAAAAGAAGGGGAATCAGAACCGCAATCAGAGAAAAGGTCAGCGAAATGATCGTAAAGGCTATCTGCTTGGATCCTTTGAGGGCGGCTTCCAGCGGTGACAGCCCTTGTTCGATGTAACGGGCGATGTTTTCAATGACGACAATGGCATCATCGACGACGAAACCGGTCGAGATGGTCAAAGCCATCAACGTCAGGTTATTGATGCTGAAACCGAAAAGGTACATGAGCCCGAACGTTCCGATGAGCGAGAGTGGTACGGCGATGCTCGGAATGATGGTCGCGGATAGATTGCGCAGAAAAAGAAAAATGACCATCACGACGAGCGCCACGGCAAGGAGGAGCTCAAACTGCACGTCATTTACGGATTCCCGGATGGTTGTTGTGCGGTCTGTCAAAAGGCTGACGTCGACCGAACCCGGAAGGGATGAGCGCAACTGGGGAATTATTTTTTTAATCCGGTTGACGACTTCAATGACATTGGCGCCCGGCTGGCGCTGAATATTCACAATGACTGCCGGCGTCTGATTTTGCCATGCCGCCAGATTAACATTCTCCGCGTCATCAAGAACATCGGCGACATCATCCAGACGCACCGGTGCACCATTGCGATAAGCAACAATGACTTTTTCATATTCTGCTGCGATCTTGATCTGATCATTGGCGTCGATGGTGGAGGCGCGTTCCGGACCGTCAAAACTGCCTTTGGCCTGATTGACGTTCGCATTGCCGATCGTCGTGCGCAAATCCTCCAGCGTGAGCTTATAGGAGGCCAGTGCCCGGGGATTGGCCTGAATGCGTACGGCCGGTCTTTGTCCGCCGCTGATGCTGACCAGTCCGACACCCGGCAATTGCGAAATTTTTTGAGCGACGCGGGTATCGATAAGATCCTGGACTTTCGGCAACGGCAAGGTCTTTGATGTTATTGCCAAGGTCATAATCGGCGCATCAGCAGGATTCACCTTGCTATAGATGGGCGGCATCGGCAGGTCGATTGGAAGAAAGGTAGTGCTGGCGTTGATCGCCGCCTGGACTTCCTGTTCCGCAACGTCAAGATTCAGGCTCAGATTGAATTGCAGCGTAATGACGGATGCGCCGCCTGAGCTTGTCGAAGACATCTGGTTCAGTCCCGGCATCTGTCCGAATTGGCGCTCCAGAGGCGCCGTAATGGAGGAAGTGACAACGTCCGGACTTGCTCCGGGGTAAAGGGTTACAACCTGAATCGTCGGGTAATCAACCTGCGGCAGGGCGGAAATCGGGAGTACTCGATAACCAATGATTCCCGCGAGTAGAATGGCGACCATGAACAATGATGTTGCCACAGGGCGCAAGATGAAGGGACGTGAAGGGTTCATTTATCTGCCTATAATATCGGCGAAACAGAATTATCTATGCACAAGTCAGATTCGACATGGTTTATTTTGGTAATGAAGCCGGCCTTTTTTTGCGCGAGGCAGCAGCGTTTGTCTTTTCATTACGGCCCGACGCGCCTTTACCGTCCTGCGCGGTAATCGCCACTCTTGATCCTTCGCGGAGTTTGTCGCCGCCCACGGTCACCACATATTCTCCAGGCAGCAAACCCTCGTTGACAACTACTCTGTCGCTTTCAGCGGGTCCCAGTTTTAACATTTTTACGGTTACGCTCTTGTCCCGGTTAACCACGTAAGCAAAAGTGCCGATACTGCCTCTCTGCACTGCAGCGGTGGGCATTACCGTTGCTTCACCGAGCGTATCCACTTTCAACCGGATATTAACAAACTGGTTGGGAAAAAGCTTATTATCCTTGTTGTCGAAAATCGCCTTCAGTTTAATGGTTCCTGTCGTCGTATCGATCTGATTGTCTACTGCCAGCAATCTGCCGCTGGCCAGCAATACTTTGCCTTCCTGATCATAGGCCTGCACAGGTAATATTGTTCGTCCGGCATTCCAGCGGTGCATTAGAATTGTCAAATTGTCCTGTGGTAAGGCAAAGGTTACTGTGATTGGCTGCAGTTGTGTGATCACCACAATCCCGTTGGCATCATTGACCTGAACCATATTGCCGGGATCGACTTGCTTTAGACCTACGCGTCCCGAAATGGGGGCGATCACTCGCGCATAGGTCAGCTGGAGCCTGGCATTGGCGATTTGGCCTTTATCAGTTACAACCACACCGCGGTATTGTTTTACGAGGGCTTCCTGTGTTGTAACCTGCTGCGTGGCAATGGAATCTTCAGTAAGCAATTTTTTATAAAGCGCCAGATCGGACTCAGCATTTTTTAAGAAAGCTTCATCACGGGCCAGCTGGCCTTCGGCCTGCATCAATTGCACCTGGAAAGGCCGTGGATCAATTTCTGCAATCAGGTCGCCGCGGTTAACCTGCTGTCCTTCTTTAAAGTGAACGGCAATGAGTTGTCCGCTCACCTGAGATTTGACCGTAACGGTATTCGTCGGGATGACTGTCCCCAGCCCCTTCAAATAGACATCAAAATCGGTTTTTTTCGTCATAAGGGCCACGACGGGTTGTGGACGCTGATTGGCCGACGGGGATTCTTTATTGGCTAAAGAATTCCTTATTTTTGACGCGATGAGGAGACCCGCAATAATGACAATGATGATTACTATAAGTATTATCCAGTGACGGCGGGTAAATTTGCGAGTCCTTTTGGAAACGGATTCAGCGCTCGTTTCAGTCTTCGATGTCTGGTTCATGCGAACTTTATCCATTCCTTTTCTTCTTTTATTAGAATCTTTATCCTATCTTTATTACAAGTTGCACGTTGTCAAACTTTAACATGTCAGATTGCGCGAATTTAGAAAATATTTCGTTATATATATGATTCGAGGGAATTTATCATCAAGGTTTATGCCAACGGATGGCGCAAAAATGTAAATGCCTGTTATTCATAATTAATATCAATTATCTGATTATCATTTATGGTCGAGTAATTATACAAGTGGATAATATTGATCCATAATCAGTATCCATGTGGATAAATTATAACCAAGCAAGAAAAAATAATGTAACGATATGGGATGTTGGAGTAATCGTAAGTCGGAATTTGGAATAATATTCTTGATAAATTGAACGATATGATCTAATTAGCAGACCTCAAAGGAAGGAGTCCTTATGTCGAGTGAGCTGATGAATACGAAGGAAGTAGCCAAGTATTTGGATATTCATGAAAAACAAGTATATCTGCTAATAAAATCCGGCAAAATTCCCTGCACTCGGGTGACCGGCAAATGGATTTTTCCCAGCAAACTTATTGATGAATGGATACATTCCAGCGCCCACGATGGTCTTCAACAGGCAAGAAAGAAAGTCAATCAAATTGAAGGAGCGCTTTTGGCTGCGGGAAGCAATGACCTGGTTCTGGATATGCTTCTTACGACGATTAAGAAAGATCACCCGGCCTTTACTATCTTTTCTGCCAATACCGGCAGCATCAATGGTCTGGAATCTCTCAACACGGGCCTTACAGACATCGCTTTTGCGCATCTCTATGATCCGCAAACGGGTGATTACAATATTCCTTATTTAAAACAGTATTGCCCGGATCATTCCCCCGTTGTTGTTAATCTGTTCTATCGGCAAATCGGATTTCTCATCGCAAAATCGCAATCGAATATTTTTAGAGGCTGGGAAAGCCTGACGCAAGACGGCACCCGTTTCATTAACCGGCAGGCGGGTTCGGGGATCAGGATTCTGCTGGATCATGAACTGAAACAACGAGGAATCGCCGCTGCTGATATTGATGGGTATGACCGCGAAGTCTTCACGCACTTTGAGGTCGGCCTTTCCCTGATTTCGAATGAATCGGATGTCGGAATTGCCTCCGCCGCCGTGGCGAAAATATTGGATCTGGACTTTCACCCCCTGACGAGCGAGCGCTTTGACATGATCCTGGATAAGGATACTTTTTTCCAGCCGGCGATTCAGGCTTTTATTGAAACACTCCAATCCGACACGTTTAAAAACCGTGTTGAGAAAATCGGAAATTACAATTTCAAGGATGCCGGTAGAATATTGCATTCCTAAGATTTTTCAAAACAAAAGTAAGGAGACCGACTATGAAGATTTTCAGAAGCAGCAAATGGGTCATCACGTTAATAGTTGCCGCAGCGCTTATCGTCGTGGGCGCAGCGAATGTGCTTGCCGCGCCGAAGCAAAAGAATATTATACTCGCAACGACCACCAGCACCCAGGATTCGGGACTGCTCGATGTTCTATTACCCATCTTTGAAAACCAGACCGGTTACTTTGTAAAAACCATCGCTGTCGGTTCCGGGCAGGCCATGGCGATGGGTCAAAAGGGGGAGGCGGACGTATTGCTTGTCCATTCGCCGGACGCGGAAAAGAAATTTATTGAAGAAGGGTATAGTGTAAACCGCCGTTTGGTTATGCACAACGATTTTATTATTATCGGACCGCCTGCTGACCCGGCGAAAATTAAGGGCGCGAAATCCTCGGCGGATGCACTGAAGAAGATCGCTCAGACGAATTCACTGTTTATGTCACGCGGTGACAATTCCGGAACGCATGCGAAAGAAAAGACGCTGTGGAAGAAGGCCGGCATCATCCCCGCCGGACAGAAATGGTATCAGGAAACCGGTCTTGGAATGGGACAGACACTGAGCGTAGCGTCGGAGAAAAAGGGATACACGCTGGCGGACCGTGGCACCTATCTCGCAACAAAGAAAAATCTGGGCCTGGAAATTCTCGTAGAAGGTGACGCATCCCTATTGAATATCTATCATGTGATTGAAGTCAGCAGTGCCAAATGGCCAAAGGCCAATGCTGAGGGCGCCAAAGCCTTTGCCGATTTTATGCTTGCCAATAAAACCCAGCGTATCATTAAGACCTTCGGTGTCGACAAATTCGGTTCACCTCTGTTTTTCCCGGATGCGGGAAAAAAGCTCGAAGATTTAGGGAAATAGCCGTCAGGAGCATCGAGTGGATTTAATTGTTCAGGGGATCATCAAAGCATTCGAATTAATCATCAGTTTTGATCCCGAAGTCATGGGAATTACGTGGCTGTCCTTGAAAATATCCGGGACAGCCACATTCATCAGCCTGTTCATCGGCATCTCGATAGGAACTGCGGTTGCGTTAACCAATTTTCACGGAAAACGGCTCGTTATCACCTTAATTAATACCGGGATGGGGCTGCCGCCCGTAGTCGTGGGGCTCTTTGTGACGATCCTGATCTGGCGCAGCGGCCCCTTGGGCTTTCTCGAAATTCTCTATACGCCCTATGCGATGATCATCGCGCAGGCGATAATTGCTACGCCGATTGTTATGGGGATATCGCTGGCTTCCATTCAAAACCTGCCCCCGAATCTGCGCCTGCAGATTTTGTCACTAGGCGCCAGCCGTCTGCAGATGGTCTGGGTATTAATCAAAGAATCCAAACTTCCACTCCTTGCGGCCGTGATGGCCGGTTTTGGCGGCGTCATTTCCGAAGTCGGTGCGTCCATCATGGTCGGCGGCAATATCAAGGGATATTCGCGAGTCCTGACGACGGCCACGGTCATGGAAACGGGCAAAGGAAACTTCGACATCGCCATTGCTCTGGGAATCATCCTACTGATCCTGGCTTTTCTCGTCAATCTCCTGCTCACGCTGATACAGCAAAAGGAACATCTGCGATGAGCAAATTAACCGTTCAGAATTTAACCGTTCGGCGTGGTGGCGCCACAGTCCTGGATATCAGGGAGTTGAATGTAGAAGAGGGGAGAATCCTTGCGTTGATCGGACCCAACGGCGCCGGAAAATCAACCCTTTTGCTCACCATGGCAGGCTTGTTGAAACCGAGTGAGGGAAGGATTTATTATCGCGGTGAGCCTGTGGACAGCAGTGCCCGTCGATCCGCCATGCGTAAGAGCGTCTGCGTTATCTTTCAGGAACCGCTGCTGCTCGCCACGTCGGTTTATAAAAACGTCGCCCTGGGCTTAAAATTCAGGCATCTCAGCACCAAGGAAATTGAAAAGAGCGTGGATGAATCACTGGAATATTTCGGCATCAGTTCACTGGCAACTCGGTCGGCAAAAACGCTTTCCGGCGGAGAAGCGAAGCGCGTGTCGCTGGCGAGGGCATTTGCCTTAAAGCCGGAACTGATCCTCATGGATGAAGCATTCAATTCTCTTGATCCTCCGACGCGGGAATCGCTCATTGACGACCTGCGCCACATCCTGGAGACGACAAAGATCACAGCGGTCATGGCGTTGCATGATCGGGAAGAAACGCTGCGACTGGCACAGGATGTCGCAGTGATCGCCTGCGGTAAAATCGTTCAGTCCGGCACAACGGCTAAGATATTTAACGAACCGGATTCGGAATTTGTGGCCGGCTTTGTGGGAACGGAAACGATCCTGGAAGGAACCGTCACAGGCAGTCATCAGGGACGACTGGACATTTCGGTGGCTGGAAAGACAATCGAGGCGGTAGGTGATTTCCTGCCGGGGCAACAGGTTTTCTGTTGCATCAGGCCGGAGAACATCATCGTGTCGCCTGCGCTGCCGCAAAAGAGCAGCGCCCGCAATGTTTTCGCAGCCAAGATTCAAAAGGTTGTGCGCCAGGCATTTTTCTATAAAATGATCCTGGAGTGCGGTTTTCCCGTCGTGGCGTATGTCACCGTTTCTTCGTTTGAAGATTTGGGCCTCCGTGAAGGTTCAACGGTTGCTGTGTCTTTCAAAGCCACTGCCGTTCATGTCATGCATCGGCACGAATAATCGTGTTGATCTTCCTGCTTTCGAGGACACCCGGAGCATATTGAAGAGTTTTTGATCTACGTCGATCTTCCTCGCTTCCCTAAAACATCGCTGCTGATGCCAAGGAATGTGAAAATGGTTGGCATATTCCCGGAATTAGATTATGGATGATGTAAGCGAATATTCAGAATATATCGTATTGTCGGTTTAATCTTGAACCCATGGAGAAAACTTGAACTGGTAGAATAAAAGATCGCAGGAGGTGAAGGCCATTTTTAACTACAATCTTTATCTGGAAAACATTCGTTCCGGGAAGAAGGGTTTAAATCCGTACCTTGATTCTTTTAACATCACGTTAACACAACTGAGTGCCGGCCGGGCGTGCTTTACAATGCCAATACGTCCGGAATATCTCCAGGGCGCAGGATTCATGCAAGGGGGCCTGATTGTTGCGCTGGCCGATGAATCTATTGCCCATGCCATGATGACCCAACTGGCTCCCGATGAAGGTTTGACGACGATAGAACTCAAGAGTAATTTTCTGTCAGGTATTTCCCATGGCGTGCTTCGCGCGGATGCCGCCGTTTTCAAAAAAGGCCGGAATCTGATCATCGGTGATTGTCTGGTGACGAGTGGGGAAGGGAAGAACATCTGCCGCGTATCGGCGACTTTTATGCTGTTAAAGGAAGAAAAGAAATAAAGACAAATAAGAGCAGATTGATGCAATACAGCCGGGCATCGACGGGGACCCTTGGAAACAAAGTAGTCGGAGTCATGAAAAGCTGGACCAGGCGCTGTCTTTATTGATGAAAAGCACATTAAAAAAGCCCTCTGAAGGAAATTATCAGAGGGCTTTAATTTCACAGCTTGGAAGGGGGGATTCATTCGGGTATAAAGCTGACCTCAACGCGACGGTTCATTTTTCGCCCTTCAGGTGTATCATTTGATGCGGCAGGTTTGCTGTCACCCATTACTCTTAATTCCAGCTTGATGTCTTTGCTTAGCCCCATCTTGTTCAATACGGCAATTACCGAAGACGAACGTTGTGCAGAAAGTAACAAATTGGTTGAACTGCTGGCCGATGTATCGGAGTGCCCGTCAATAACCAGGCGGCCTTTTCCCGTTTTGATTTTTGCCACCAGCGCTTTCAATTTGGCAAGCTCCTGACCTTTTAGACTCGTGCTGGCTGCTTCAAAATAAAGGGATTCAGTCAGTGAGGGCTCGCTCGTTTTTGCCTGAGCCGACGCCTTTACCGGTTCGGGCGCCTTTGTCTGAGCGGGGCTCACGACTTTTGCCGTGCTTAATTTCCCGGCGGGTGCCACAACTGCTGCCGGCGCAGGCGCTGGCGTGGATGTCGCCGCAGGCTTTCCTGCCTTTGCCGCTTGGGCTCTTTTATCGGCGCATGCCTTTCTGGAGGCTTGGCGAACACCGGTAATGGGTTTCGCAGCAGGCGTCGCCGGAGATACCGCCGCCGGAGTTTGCCCCGAGGAAGGCTGCGCAACGGCAGGAGCCTGTGTTATCGGTGTCGCTGCAGCAGCAGGCACTGCAACGGCGGCAGATGTGCTTCTTACGATAACAACTCTATTGTCTGGTGATATTTTGCTGGATGCCCACAAGTCATTATCTTCTTCGACATAGAACTTCCAATCCACTTCCGTTGAATTAGGCTCAGCTACCCAGGCGCAACAGGTTTTGTTGACCAAAACGGGCTCGGTGCCCGGCGTTTTGGAGGCAATCTTGTCCTGCTGAAGGCTTGCCAACTCATCTCGGGAAGGTAGACGCCAATCGGTAAAGCCTCCCTGTTTAACGTTCTTTGCGGTCTCGATGACGTTGCTGGCGGTGACATCGCTGATCGGATAAATAAACCATTGCAAACCCGTCTTGGTATCAATGATGCTTCCGTCTTTTATTTGATTAAAACGAATCTTAATCGGCTCGGTTAAAACAAGATTTTGTCCGCCTTCTGTCGTTTTAATTTTTTTTGTTACTTTTGTTCTCCATTTATCTGAGAGCAGAGTTAAAATGTAATCGGATGAGGGCGCAGCGCCTATTAAACTGAAACTACCATCGGGACCGGTTTTAGCCTCGAATTGTTCATATCCCTGAGTCGGTTGAACTTGCTTGAAAATAATCGTAACACCTGACAAAGGTTTTCCTTTGCCATCGACGATCTTGCCTTCAATACCGGCTGTTTTATTACCGCAACCAAATAAAAACATGCTGATCAAAAGAAGAATTAAAAAGCGATACGCAATTTTCATGATGCCTACTCCTTATTCAAGGTTTAGTTGAACAACATATTACATTCTTTTTATTCTGAAATATACTTGCTAAGCATTTCATAATATTAAAAAACTTTCAATAAAAAAAGTATACAGATGGAACGGAATCTTCTTCAGGAGAGGATGAACCGGGGAAGCATTGTACTTGTTTTATCGTAAATAATTTGTCAATGATTAAGGGAAAGATGTCGATTCGGGGGGGCGTATGAAACTCATCGTGATTACAGGAATGCCGGCGGCAGGAAAGAATATTGCCGCCGAGTATGCACAGAAACATCAGTATCCGCTTTTTTCTACGGGTGATTTTGTGCGTGCGGAAATTCGCAGGAGAGGATGTATTGCAGATCCGGAAACCACTGCGGCCATATCTACTCAAATGAGAGGCGTGGACGGTTTGGGCGTGACGCGTATGGCTGTTGAGGAGGCCCTGAGACAAAAGGCCGACATCGTCTTTCTGGAAGGCATTCGATCGTGGTCGGAAATCGAATTCATCCGGAGCAAGTCGCCCTGCATACTTGTGGCCATTCTTGCTCCGCGAAATTTGAGATTAAATCGGGTGAAACAAAGAGGCCGGGCAGATGATTCCGCGGAACATTTTAACGAACGGGACCGGCGGGAAATCGAATACGGTGTTGCCGTCTGCGTCGCCCTGGCCGATGCCTATGTTTTGAATGATTGCACAATGGCCGATGCACTGAGGCAACTCGACAACATCGTCAAAAATCTTTAATGATCGGAATCAGCGCGCAAGAAGGCTTTCCACTTCGTTGCGTATTTTTTGCAAAGCCTCGGCGGACGAGGCTTCAAAGCGCAGCACAATGACCGGCTGAGTATTTGAAGACCGTACAAGCGCCCAGCCGTCTTGAAACGGAATACGAATTCCATCAATATCAATGATGCCGGGTGTGTTCCGGTAATGATGCTTTATTTTATCAACGACTGCCGCTTTTTTGCTGTCATCGCAATCCACTCGGATTTCGGGCGTGGCAAAAGTCTCAGGGACGTCGGACATCAGCTCGCTTATTTTTTGATTCGTCTGAGAGAGTATCTCCAGTAGCCTCACGGCAGCGTATATGGCGTCGTCATATCCGAAATAGCGGTCGGCGAAAAATAAATGTCCGCTCATTTCTCCGCCCAGCAGTGCCTTTTCCTCTTTCATTTTCGCTTTAATGAGAGAATGGCCCGCTTTCCACATAATCGGCCGGCCGGAATATTTTTTTATACCGTCGTATAACGCCTGGGAACATTTCACCTCGCCGATGATTGTCGCTCCCGGATTGTCTTTCAGAATAAAGCGGGCAAACAAGAGCAGCAGTTTATCTCCCCAGATGATGTCGCCGGTGTCGCTGATCACCCCTATCCGATCGGCATCTCCGTCGAAGGCAATGCCCAGATCGGCCTTTTTTTCGGCAACGAGCCTAATGAGGTCTTTCAAGTTGTCTTCTACAGTGGGGTCGGGAAAATGATGGGGAAAGCGGCCGTCCGGATCACAATACAGGCAGGTGACGTCACAGCCGAGCCTTTCCAGAATGGGCAGAGCAAATTGTCCGCCGACGCCATTGCCGGCATCGAGGACAACGCGCGGTTTTCCGGATATTCGGACGTGATCATAGAGATAATTCTGGTAAACGCCGGTGATATCTTCAGGCCGTGATTTTCCCACGCCCGAGGCGTAGTCCTGAATTTCCATGATTTTCCTTAACTCCTGGATCTGCGACCCATAAATCGAATCATATCCGATACAGATTTTAAACCCGTTAAACTCCGGCGGATTATGGCTGCCGGTGATCATAACACCTCCGCCGGCCTGACAATGCCTGATGGAAAAATAAAGCATGGGTGTCGCGCAAAGTCCGATATCGATGGTGTCGATCCCTGAGGCATTCAGCCCTTGAATGATATATCGATGGTAGGCGTCCGAACTCAAGCGGCAATCATGTCCCACGGTCATGGTTTGAATCTTGTTGCGGCGTGCGTAGGTGCCGACAGATCGTCCCAGGTCAATAATAAATTCTTCGTTCAAATCTTTATCAACGACGCCCCGGACGTCGTATTCTCGAAAGACATGTGGATTCATAATATTCTCTCCGGACTGAAAAGTTAAGTTGGATGCGCAGGCGAAGTGCTGAGCATTCGTATATAATTAATTCAAATATGTCAATGGGAGATGATCACCTCACGTGCTTTTCCGCATGAGTTCCAGGATGTCTGAAGCCTGCGGCAGAACGATATCGGCGCCGGCTCGAACAAACTCGGTTTCCGAAAAAAGACCGGTTAGAACTCCCGCCGTCAGCGTACCGGCGTTGTGGCCGGTTTCAATATCCAGGGGGTGATCGCCGATCATGATGGACTGTTCAGGATTGCCGCCCGTTTGTTTCAAGGCCAGAGTCAATTGTTCCGGATGGGGTTTAACATGTTTTACATCATCGCGGCAAATGACCACGGAGCAATAGGATGAAATGTCCGGAAATACCGTATGGACGGCCCGGGCGCAGTTTCTGGTAATGACCCCCGTGCGAATGGAAGATTCCTTAAGAGCGGTCAGCAGATTTCTTGTTTTTGAGAGCAATTCCCCTGAGCGGGCCGCTTCGATCTCAATGTCCTCGGTGACCTGATACGCTTCGCGGATAAACGATGCGGCTTGCCGGCGCGAGTGTTTCCGCAGAAATGCGGCCGCCTCGTCAACGATTTCCAGGACGAACCTGTTTCGCAGGATTTGATGATCAATACCGTAACGGGAGGTAAGTTCGCTGATCAAGTACCGCATCCGGTCGAAATCGATATTGAGCTTCGCCAGTGTTCCATCGAAGTCAAAAATGACCGTTTCGACGGCGGTCCGCTTGATGAATAAATGTCTCATACCGTCAACGGCGTCCGGATGCGTAATTTGGAGTCAGTGTTTTTTTGACCGTGCGTGAGGGCTTCGAGAAGGGCAAAACACCACCGAAGATCGTCTGGAGAAAATTCGTGACAATATAAAAGGTTGCGCCCCAGAGGATATCTTCATGACCGCAATCATCAGTGATGACCATGCAGGGAAATTGCATATTGTAGCGTGGATCGGAACTTCCTGCTTCCGATTCCACTTCGAGTGTCGCATAGGAAGAGTTTCGAAAGAAATGAATAAGTGGAATTTCCAGCAGCTTTTCGACTTCGGAATTCAAGCTGTATTCGCAGGGGGCTTTAACCAGGCAGACCACAGGGAAGATCGTTCGTGGAAAGAAAGCCAGTGTATAAGTGGGGAGGGCCCCGAGAAAGCTGACATTGAGCGGACTCAGGCCGATTTCTTCCCAGGCTTCGCGCAGCGCATTCATCAGAAACAGCGTAACGAGAGAGACCGTGTCGGCATCTTTATTCGGAAGATCGTCCATCGCGCGATCGCCGACTGACCGGATGATGCCGGTCTTTAATACGATGTGTCTCAGCATTTCATCTGTCGAATGTTCCAGCATCCCTCCGGGGCAACTGATGTCGCCGGCCTGAGCAACGGCATCCGACCGCTTAATGAGCTGGAAAACATATCCCGATTCCTTATAAGACAGGAGGAGCACGACGCCGGCTTCCAGGTGATCGGTTCCGTGGATATTGGAATGAACAATGGACCGGTGTTTTTCGCGATAGTCGATGGGCAACCTGTCTAATTGTCCCGATACGTAAAGAGGAAAGTCATCCTTTTTTCGAAGAAGCGTTAAGTCCATTACAATCCTTAATCTGACTTTATTATGTCTGAAATTATTTCATTATACCACCGGCGGTAGGGAAATAAATCAATGAAACCGCAATGGCCGCCGAACGCTTGGCGGGATATGGTCAAAAACGCGTTATTAGCAAGCGATTGAAAATCTTCCACCGGGATAACGGGATCGTCTTCGGCAATAAAGATGTTGACCGGCACATTCAGATTCTGAAACGATTCCACGCTTAGTGTGTATAGCTTGAAATAATCCCGATAGGAAGGAAATTGTGGAAAATAGGTCATGATGTCGGAGGTCAGTGCCATACAGGTCTTGGCGTTCAGGATATTCTTGAAGTTATACCTTTTGGGAAAAAGCAGTTGCTTCTTTTTCAGAGAGCGTCTCCATTTCTTCAGGAAGTATTTCCGATAAAAGGCCTTACCGCTGTCAATAGCCAATGTCGTCTTGTAAGGATCGAGAGGAGGGCTCACGGCGAATACGTGCTGTAAATTGTGAACGGGCGTTTGAGAATGCTGGATAGCGATGCGCAAGGCGAAATTGGCGCCCAGAGAAAAACCCAGCAAATAGACCGGCAATTCCCTGGAATGTTGTGCAAGGATATTGACCGCCTCGAATGTTTCCTGAAGGAGCGCGCCGTGGAACATACCTTCATTCAAATGATGCGATTCACCATGGTCTCTTAAATTCAGACGGCAGACAGAAAATCCGCGGTCAAAATAGTATGAAGCCGCAGCAAGAACATAGGCAGAGGATGAAGAACCTTCCCAGCCGTGTAAAATAATCATCGTCCCATGCGAACGGGGGTGCTGTGAAACATGGGCCAATAATCTCGATCCATCTTTTGCAGCGATAACGAGTTCGCGGCAATGCTTTAAAAGCGAGCGATGAGGAGGAATCAATAGGCGGGCAGACGCCAGGATAGACTGGAGATGCCGATTTTTAAGAAAAGACCGCGGCAGAAAAATGGATGTGCTTTTTTGCGACTTGGCGATCATGGACTTCTTTAAAAAAAGCCCCGCCTGAAGCGGGCGGGGGCTGCAAATTTTGGTGGCGGTGCCCTGATTTGAACAGGGGACACTACGGATATGAGCCGTATGCTCTGACCAGCTGAGCTACACCGCCTCTGGGGAATAATGTTTTATTAAATAAAAAACCCGCATATCCCTTCCGCGGCAACATTCGAGTTTTGACTTTTGAAAGTCGCCCGCACGCTATATCTAAGAGTAAAGCGTTTGTCAATAACTATTGAGCCGAATCCAACTTATAAACGACGATGACGCTGCGATCGCTGACCGATGCTCCGGTGGACTGGACCAGAGCCAGAACGATTTCCGGTTTGCCGTCGTTATCGATATCCTTGAAGCAATAGTCGGCAACATAACCGTTGATCCTTTTTGTCCGCCAGTTCTCGGCCATGCCAAGTCCGTCCCATTCAAGATTATAAATTTCACTGGACGTAAAAAGCTTAATGTTCTTAAAAACGCGCCCGATGGCGGACAGATTCTTGACGATGATAACTTCCTTTTTACCGTCTTTGTTGGTGTCGAACGTCAGGATACGTAAATTGGCAAAGGCTGTATCTGCGGGTTCTGCTTCACTGGATTTCTGTGGGTCAAAAGGCGAGATATAGTTATTACTGCCTCCATAGACCGTATCGCTTCGCCAGACCAGTTCATCGGGTGAGAAACCAAACGATAGGATACGCGACATCGTCTTATTGGTCGGCGTGATTACACACAAATAATCCAGTTCATCAAGCGCCAGGATTTTTTCGCTGGTTCCCGATCCCAGTGTATCCATCGTTAACCCATAAATGGATAATCCCAGGGGAATTTTCATTTTGTCTCCGGAGACATACTGGCCGTTTCTCCAGACGATTTCATAAATCTGCGATTCAAATATCTTATCGATACCATACGTCTGTCCAAGAAGCAGCGGAGTGCCGGAGGCTGTATCGATCACCCGCAGGAAATAATGAATATTGGAAGCGATCAGCTTATAGTCACCGTCTTTGTACTGAAGGACAAAAGAGTTCAGCACTTTATTGTTCAGCGATGTAACTATTATTTCAGGAGTGCCGTCCCGATTGATGTCCGCCACATCCACGGAAATGTACTGATCGTAAGATTTACCTTTGATCTGCTTTAATAATCTTAACGCGTCCGCCGTTTTCACATAAATAAAAATATTGTGCCTGTCGATCGCAACAACTTCATTAACGCCATCTTTATTGACATCTCCGATGTCCATCCCTATGAATTCCGTCTTAAACTGCTGGCTCATCCAGAACCCTCTGCGATTGACCGGATCGGCTGAGTTGATGAATTCCGGGTTGATCATGGAGGTCAGGGTTCCCTTTTTGCCGCCCGCCTTCATGCCCGCAATGATTTGCGCTTCTCGTGATGCTCCGGGGGCGGTTGGAGGAGCGACCGCAGGTGCGACGGCCGCCGGCGCCGTTTTGGCCGGTACCGGCAGAGCCTGTGGAGCTGATCCAAGAATATGCTGGATGATGCGCTGCGAAAAGTCGCCTATTTTCGGTATCACTTCGTCAAGTGTTTGCGATTGGGAAAAGATGCCGACATCTGATTTCCCTCCTGCAACATCAACAAGTTTACCATCAATGCTGATGCTGTTGCCAATTTTGGTGATACTGCCCCAAACAATGTAGTCTGATTTCAACTGCCTGCCGATGTTTTGAACATCAAGCAGATTCAGTTCTTTAGAACCGAATTTTTTGAGAACATCCTGGACGGTCTCTCTTCGTGTGACCTCCAGTTTGTCGGATGCAGAAATACGACTGATGAGCATGTCGCCGATTCCCTGGCGAACGTATTCAATATTCTCAGCGCTGTGCAGTGCGAAAGGCAGAACTGTCACTGTGTATTTTTCTTTGGCACCTGACATCTGCGTCATCATCATAACCACAGCCAGACATAGAATAACCCGGATCGTTTTTTTCATATTCATCTCCCGTTAAATTAGACTGTCGAATTCGAAAGTCGTTGCGTTTTTAGCATTTAAAAAATGATAATTCAAGGTGGTTTTAATGATCACGAATTCAAGGGAATAACGTAAAAAATGACAGCTATGAAGTGGCAGAGGCTGCCGGCCAGAACAAATAGGTGCCAGATGGCATGATTGAAAGGAAGCCTTTTCCAGGCGTAAAATACAACGCCCAGCGTATAGGCCATTCCACCGGCAATGAGCCAGACTAAGCCGCCGGAGGGCAGGGAATCTGCAAGAGGCTTAATTGCAAAGACAATGATCCAACCCATCAGCACGTAAGCAACCGTAGAAATAATCCGGAATCGATCAACAAAGAACACTTTCAAGACGACACCGGAAACCGCCAGAAACCAGATGACGCCAAACATCGTCCAACCCAGTGCACCGCGCAGCGTCACAAGGAGAAACGGTGTATACGTTCCGGCAATCAACAGATAGATGCAGGAATGATCAAAGATCTTAAAAATCCTTTTCACCTGCGGCTTTTGAATTCCGTGATACAACGTCGAAGCGGTATAAAGCAAAATCAATGTGATGCCGAAAATCGTACAACTCACAATATGGCCGGTGCCGCCGTAAATACTGGAAAATACGATCAGCAAAACGAGGGCGGCGATGCTCAATAAGATACCGGCACCGTGAGTGATGCTGTTGAATAATTCTTCGATAAAACTGTAGGGTGATTCCTGTGTGTCGACCATGACGTTACCTTTCTGTCCCGCATACTATGTGCGGCTGATTTATTTGTCAATCAATACCTCTGGCGGATATAAGGTTCCTTACCTCCTTATTGCTTGACAATTCAAAGCGATGCCGTTAGAAAAAGCCGTCCATAATTTGTTATTAATGTTCATACGGGGGAGGTGTTCCGATGAGATCTTATGTTGTCATTTCTACAATGGGACAGGATCGTCCGGGGCTCGCCAAAGATATTGCGGAGTTCTTCACGGCACGGGGCATCAACATTGAGCGTTCACGCGGCTGCGTACTGGGCAACGAATTCGGCATGATTATTCTGACCTCGGGAAAGACCGACGACATCGAGCGCCTCATTCAAGATTTGGATAGTCTCCGTGAGAAGACAAAACTGGATATTTATGTGCGCAAGACCAAGGCGCCCAGCCATCGAGACATCCAACCTTCGATACCTTATAAGCTCATCGCTACATCCATCGACCATCCCGGGATTATCCATCAGATCTGTAAAGCGCTTCAGTTGCGGAAAGTCAATATCGATGACATTTCGACGAATGTCGATAATAACCCCGTGACCGGCGCAAATACGTTTCAGATGGTATGCTATTTCTCTTTGCCGCCGGCCGTCAAGATTATCGACCTCAAGAATGAATTCAATCGCATCAGTGATGAATATAATATCGACATCCGGTTCGATGCGGTCATCAATAAGTAACGCTATGCGGAAACCCAAACAAGATAAACCTGAGAACCATTTGCAGCCGATTCTGGAAATTGCCTCGTCTGTCGGTCTTACGGAAAATGATCTCGAATTATACGGCCGTTACAAAGCGAAAGTTCGATTGGAAGCGATAAAACGATTCGAACGACGGAAAAAAAGCGCCCTCATTCTGGTATCGGCCATGACGCCGACGCCCGCAGGCGAAGGAAAGACAACGGTCTCTATCGGACTGGCTCAGGCCCTCGCCAAAATTGGTAAACGGACCATAGCCGCCCTGCGTGAACCGTCGCTGGGACCCGTCTTCGGCCTCAAAGGGGGAGCGACAGGAGGAGGAATGTCGCGGGTGCACCCGACGGATGATATCAATTTACACTTCACCAATGACTTCCCGGCTATCGAAAGTGCCCATAACCTGTTGTCGGCGATTCTCGATAATTCCATTTTTCACGGCAATCCGCTCAATATCGATCCGCGAAAAATCACGTGGCGCAGGGTCATGGATATGAATGATCGATCTCTTCGGGATATTGTTATCGGCCTGGGCGGCTCGACAAACGGCGTTCCGAGGGAAACCGGATTCGACATTGTGCCATCGAGTGAAATTATGGCGATCCTGTGCCTTTCCCGCTCCTATGAAGAACTGAAGAACAAGATTCGTAAAACGCTGGTCGGCTTCACATACGGAGATCAGCCGGTCATTGCCAGTGATCTTAAGGTCGAGGGAGCTCTAACCGCGCTCTTGAAGTATGCGCTCCTCCCCAATCTTGTGCAGACGACCGAGGGCGTACCGGCGATTATTCATGGAGGACCGTTTGCCAATATAGCCCAGGGAACCAACAGCATCATCGGTACGGATCTGGCGCTTCGACTGGCGGATTATGTGGTGACCGAGGCGGGTTTTGGTTTTGATCTCGGAGCTGAGAAGTATTTCGATATTGTCGCCCCCTATGGTGATTTGAATCCCCGGATTGTCGTGCTCGTCGCTACCGTCCGTGCCCTGAAATACCATGCCGGCATCGATCAGTCGGATCTCAATATTCCGAATCCGCACGCGGCGGTACTGGGGATGGCAAATCTGCGCAAGCACTATGAAAACATCGATAAATTCAATGTGCCGTGCATTATTGCCTTAAATCGATTCCCGTCCGACGCTGATGAAGAAATTCGGGCCGTCGCGGAGGCTGCCGAAAATGAAGGAATGAACATCGCCGTTGCGGACGTTTTTGCGCGGGGTGGGCAGGGCGGTGTGGATCTGGCTGAAAAGACGGTTTCGCTGATCGACGCGGCCACGGGAAGGTATCAGCCCCTTTATGACTGGAAATCGCCGGTGGAAGATAAGATCTTTAAAGTGGCGAGCGAAATATACGGCGCCGTCTCAATCGATTACCAGCCTCAGGCCAGGCGTAATCTCGATCTGATAAAGAAACTCGGCTATGACAAGCTTCCGGTGTGCATTGCCAAAACCCAGCAATCCCTCTCCGATAACCCGAGTCTGTTGGGATTGCCGAGCGACTTCATCGTGACCGTCCGCGAAATAAAAATCGCATCGGGGGCGGGCTTCTTGATTCCCATTACGGGCGAAATTCTGCGCATGCCCGGGCTTTCCAGGGCCCCGGCCGCCAACCGTATTGATATCGATGACGCCGGAAAGATTACGGGCATCGTTTAGAACTCGTCGCCGCGTGATAAACCATATAAAATCTTGACAGTCTCTTTTCCTTTTAATATATTAACAAAACAAATAAGTTGATTCTATAAACCAACCCATACTGGCTTTTGCAGAGAAGTAAAATCTCTTTATCACACTTATTTAAGATGTTCAGAGTGCATGGTTTGCACCGTAAATAAATTATGGATTGACTACCGGGAGAACAAAAATGGAAAAAGCAACGCTGACATTCGATGGAATGAAATATGAAATGCCGATCATCGCGGGCACGGAAGGTGAGAAGGGCATAGACATATCGAAATTACGGCAGGAAACCGGCTTAATAACAGTGGATGCCGGCTACCAGAATACCGGGTCGTGCATGTCGGCAATTACTTTTATCGACGGCGATAAGGGGATCTTGAGATACAGAGGCATTCCCATCGAAGAACTTGCGGAAAAAGCCAGTTTTACGGAAGTAGCTTATCTGCTGATCTACGGTGACCTTCCGAATAAGGCTCAGCAGCAGATTTTTTCACAACGCCTCACACAGAATTCCATGATTCACGAAGAAATGCTGAGGTTCTTTGACGGATTCCCGCCCACCGCGCATCCGATGGCTATTCTGGCAACGATGGTCAACTCCATGTCCGTTTATTATACGGACTATTTTACGGAAGATTTTCAGGCGGAAACGTTTGACCTCATGGCCGCCTCGCTGATTTCGAGAATTCGGACGATTGCGGCTTATTCGTACAAGCACAGCATAGGGCATCCGCATGTTTATCCCAAGCGCGATTTGAAATACGCATCGAACTTCCTTTATATGATGTTCGATTCTCCGGTGAATCCCTATGTTCCGGACCCGGACATTGAAAAGGCTCTCTCCACATTATTGATCTTACATGCCGACCACGAGCAAAATTGCAGCACGTCAACCGTCCGTCTGGTTGGCAGCAGTATGGCGAATCTTTATGCTTCCATCTGCGCGGGAATTTGTGCTCTGTGGGGGCCGCTGCACGGCGGCGCGAATCAGAAGGTGATCGAAATGCTGGAAAATATCAAGAAAGACAATGTGACGATCGAGCAATGTATTGCATCCGCCAAGGATAGAGAAAGTAAATTCCGTCTGTTTGGCTTCGGCCATCGTGTATATAAGAATTACGACCCTCGTGCCAGAATTTTGAAACAATACTGCGAGACCATCTTTAAAAAATATAATTATCAGGACCCGCTCATCAACATCGCCATGGAGTTGGAAGATGCCGCCCTTAAAGACGAGTTTTTTGTCGAAAGGAAACTGTATCCGAACGTAGATTTCTACAGCGGCATTCTATATCGGATGATTGGAATTCCGACGGATATGTTTACGGTCATGTTTGCCATCGGCAGGCTGCCCGGCATGATCGCTCAGTGGAAGGAAATGCATGATTCCGTGCCGTTTAGAATCGGCAGGCCCAGACAAATTTACACGGGAAGCAATTTACGAAACTATGTGCCGCTCACCGAACGGTCATAAGAAGAGAGCGGGAATCAGCCACCTCGCAGCAAGCTACGGAGAATTAACGCTCGTCCCGCAAATCTGGATTAAAAACTTTTTCTTGACTTTTTTCGGCCATTTGCCTATACACGCGGCTCAAGAGGTAGTGAAAATGTTGAAAGACAATCTGATTTTTCAGGCAGCACGATATTACTTTTACTTTTTTAGCTTTAGAGGCTACAAGGTCTGCCTGAAAGTATCATGACCGATCGTAAAGGGAAATGAACCGTGGGCAGATTAAAATTTGCTCACGGTTTTTTTTTGTCGGAAAGTCACAAAAATAAAACGAGGGGGACGGGAAAATGAAAAGATGCGGCAGTATTTTACTAGCGCTGTTATTCTGCACGTTCATCGTCGTCGGACAGGCACAAGCCCAGACGAAGACGATTAAAGTCGGCGCGGCCATTAACCTGACCGGTCCGGCATCCAGCTGGGGGAAATTTCACGAAAAAGGTCAGCGGGATTATTTCCAGTATGTCAACGATGTCAAAGGCGGCGTAGCCGGGTATCGAATCAACATGATCACGGTTGATACGGCATACAAGGTGCCGGAAGCACAGGCGGCCGTGCGCAAATTTGTCATGCAGGATAAAGTGGACATGATCGCCACTTGGGGCGCCGGCGAAGGTCTGGCGGCAAAGCCCATTATACAGGAATACAAAGTCCCGACCATCAATTACTCCACGAGCTGGGAAATTCTGGAAAAACCGGTCGATTACATGTATCTGCCCTTCGGCAGTTACAAAATGGATTGCCAGGCTGTTCTTGAATATATCAAAGCCATTCATAAGAGCAAAGAGGCGCCGAAGGTCGGACTGCTCACCTACAATAACGCGTACGGTCGTTCGATTCATGCACCCAGCAAGGACTACGCGGCGAAGTTGGGCATTAAACTCGTTGCCATCGAGGAGTTTCCACCCCGCACCGTTGATCTCAACACGGAATTGCTCAGGCTGCAGAAGGCCGGGGCCGAATATATCTTCATTCAGATGTTACCGTCTGCAATTATCACGGCCTTCAAAAGCGCCGATCGTATCAAATACAATCCGCTATTTCTGGGCACCTGGACATCCACCGATCCCGACTTTTTCAAAATGGGCAAAGGGCTGATTCGCAACCGCCTGGTCATGCAGTTTCCCGGCGGACTGCCCTCCGATAATGTTAAGGGCATGGCCGTGATGAAAGAACTCTGGAAGCGATATAAGACCGTGGATTCGTTTGATGCCGCATACTGGGAGGGGGTTGCGGTCGGCATGATTATGGAGCGGGCCTTTCTCAGAGCTTATGAAAAGTCCAAGGCTATTAATCCGACAACCGTGAATGCGGCAATGGAATCGATGAAAAATGAAGATTTCGGCGGACTGCTTCCGGCGGTGACCTATACGAAGGATAATCACGAAGCCTCCTTTATGGCACGCATGGTCAGAGTGAAGGAAGATGGAACCTATATTCCCTTGACAAATTTTTATGTACCGGGGAAAGATAAAATTAAATTGATCAATAAGTAGAATGATTAAAGGGCGGGGATGCCGGACGATCCGGTACTCCCGCCGGAATAAACGCGGGTGAACGCTCCCGTCGAGGTAGTCATGAAGGCATTCCGCAGCCGGCCGTCGATTATGATCAACCGGCCTGAAGCAGTTAAAAAAGCCGAATTGGAAATAAAAAATTTGCGTCTTAGTTTCGGCGGTGTTGTGGCGGTCAAAGACGTTGATCTGACCGTGCACACCGGTGAACTGATGGCAGTGATCGGACCCAACGGTGCCGGCAAGACCAGTTTGTTAAACTGCATAACCGGCTTTTATCATCCGCAACAGGGGCACATCATCTTCAATGGCCGGGATATCACGCATCTGCATACGCACGAACTCGTCGGGGTCGGCATCGGCAGAACCTTTCAAAACATTGAACTGTTCCCCGGCATGACCGTTCTGGCCAACATGACGCTGGCACGTCATATTCACTGCCGGTACAGCTTCTGGCGTTCCTGCCTTTTCTCACCCGGTGTTCGGAAAGAAGAAATCCGGCATCGTCAAATTCTCGAAGAGATTATCGATTTTCTTGAAATGCAGTCTATCCGCAAACAGACGGTCGGTTCTCTGCCCTACGGCATGATGAAACGCGTGGAACTGGGCCGGGCGCTGGCTCTCGAACCAAAACTACTGATTCTGGACGAACCCTTCGCCGGCATGAACTTGGAAGAAAAAGAAGACATGGTGCGTTTCCTGTTGGAGCTGAACGGGCGATGGGGAGTTACCATGATCCTGGTGGAACATGACATGTCCATCGTCATGAGTATTGCCCAGCGGATTACTGTACTGAATTTCGGCGAGAAACTGGGGGAAGGCAATCCGGATGAAGTCGGCGCCAACCCCGAAGTGATCAAAGCATATCTGGGCGATTCTCAGGCGATTGAATGAAGAGGCTTGAACATTTGGACAAGGCAAACGCACATCAATCAACAAGACCTCAAGTCACTTTGCCGCAATTGCTGGCGAAGAACGCCGAAACTTACGGCGATGCAAAGACGGCCATCCGTGAAAAAGCATACGGCATCTGGCAGAAATACACCTGGAATGATTATTTCAATTACGTAAAAAAAACCGCTGCGGGCTTTGCCGCCCTGAAGATGAAGCGGGGTGATAACCTCTGCATGATTGTAAACAACTCGCCCGAGTGGCTTTTTACCGAACTGGCCACGCACTCTCTGGGTGCAACGACTCTTAACTTATTTACGTCCTCGATTGCTGATGAGCTCGCTTTCTCCATCGGTCGCATTCATTCACCCCTGGTCGTCGTTCAGGATCAGGAACAGGTCGATAAGCTAATCGAAGCCAAGGACAAATTGCCTCATGTGCAGAAAGTTGTATATATTGATCCTACCGGAATGACATCTTACGAAAATGATCCCTGGCTGATCAGTTATGCAGCCCTTCTCGATAACGGCGAAAAGTTTATTGCGGATCATCCGCAATATGTTGAAGACGAAATCGGCAAGGGAAGGCCGCGGGATATCGCCGTCATGATTCAGACCTCCGGAACAACCGGCGTACCCAAAATAGCGATGTTGTCGCACCGCAATCTGGCAACGATGGCTGTTCAGTGGGCTCAGGCGGAAAATATTCAAGCGGAAGAAAACTGGATTTCCATGTCACCGCCCGCCTGGATCGTCGATCAGATGTGGGGCCTGGGCGTAGCGCTGGGGAGCGGGATGACGATGAATTTTCCTGAGACGCCCGAGACCATTCTGGAAGACTTTCGGGATATCGGTCCTTCCATTCTCATCACGGCTTCCCGGTTTTGGGAAGATATGGCATCGCGCATTCGCGTCAAAATCTCCGATGCCAGCTGGATCAAAAGACGACTTTTCTACTGGGGTGAGCGCGTCGGCCGATCGGTTGTCGAAAAGAAATTGCACAAGCAGACCATTTCCTGGCCGACAAAAGTCCTGTATCAATTTTTGACTCTGGCCGTTTACAACCCGTTGCTGGACCGCCTGGGCTGCTCCCATTTTCACAGCGCATTCACCGGCGGCCACCCGATCAGTCCGGATGTCATCGGATTCTTTCGGGCCATCGGTCTTAATCTAAAACAGTGCTATGGCCTCACTGAATCCTGCGGCATTTTTCAGATTCAGCCCGACGATGAAGTCAAACTGGAAACCGTTGGGAAGCCTCTGCCGCTGACCGAGGTGAAGCTAGCCGAAGACCAGGAAGTCCTGGTAAAGTCGGAGGCCAATTTCTCAGGCTACTATGACGATTACAAATCGACGGAAGCGGCATTTGAGAACGGATGGCTGAAAACCGGCGATGCAGGCTACATTGACGAAGGAGGGCATCTGCTGATTATCGGCCGGAAGGAAGACATCATCCGCAATAAGAGCGGTGATGCGTTTTCGCCCGATTTTATTGAAACGCGGCTCAAATTCAGCCCGTATATCAAAGAGGCGGTCACCTTCGGAGAAGCCCGTCCGTATATTACCGCGATGATCAATATTGATATGGGCAATGTCGGCAACTGGGCCGAAGACAAAATGATCCCTTATACGACATACATGGATTTATCCCAGCAAAAGGCTGTAGAAGAACTCATTCTCAAACAAGTCCGGCAGGTCAACGAGCAGCTCCCCGAAGTCATGAAGATTAAGAAGTTCGTCCTGCTGTATAAGCTGCTCGACGCGGACGATGATGAACTGACCCGCACCGGAAAAGTGCGCCGGCGTTTCGTTTACGGCCTGTATCTTAAAATCATCGAAGCCATGTACGGCGGGCTCAAGAATGTTCAGGTGACGGGGAAGATTCGCTATCGCGACGGAAGAATCGGTGAGATCGAAACAACCATCAATATGATCAGCGTGGATTGAGGAGCAGGGTATGGATTTTTTTCTGCAATTATTGGTTAACGGCATCTGCGTCGGGCTGTTGTATGGTATTTCCGCCATGGGCTTTGTCATGATTTTTAAAGCGTCGAGCGTCCTTAACTTTGCGCACGGCGAGCTTCTGGCTCTGGGCGCTTTCTTTTTTCTCTCCCTGGTAACCTGGGGTAAAATTCCCGTGGCGGCAGCATTCGTCCTGACTCTGGGCGGATGCTTTTTGCTTGGATTTGTGATCGAGAGGTTTTTCTTAAGGCCGCTTATCGGTGAAAAATTGATTTTTGTCATCATGCTCACTGTTGGTCTGGCGGCCATGTTCAAAGGTCTCATTCTGCTGATCTGGGGAGGCAACCTGCACACCTATCCGGAATTTCTGCCGCCCTCGCTCGAGCTTCATTTAGGCTCGATCTATATCGCTCCCGTATATTCGGCCACGCTGGTGATCAGCATTGTTTTCCTGATCCTTTTCGGTTTGTTTTTTAAGAAATCTTCACAGGGAATATTCATGCGGTCCGTGGCAGACAACCAGAAGGCAGCGTTATCGCTGGGTGTTCATGTCCGCCGCGTCTTTGCTCTGTCCTGGGCGATCGCTGCGATGGTGGCCTGTATGAGCGGTATCGTTCTCGGCATCATTAACGGCGTGAATGTTCATGACTTGAGTGCGATCGGTCTGAAAGTATTTCCCGTGGTCATTTTAGGAGGTCTAGACAGCATTGGCGGCGCAATTATCGGCGGGATTATCATCGGTCTTCTCGAAACCTTCACAGGCGGTTATCTGTCGCCTTCGTTGCGTGATGTTGTCCCGTACATTGTACTGGTCTTTATTTTGATGGTCAAACCTTATGGACTGTTCGGACTGGTCGAGATTGAAAGAGTATAAAAGGCATAAATATTTATGAAGAAATTATCCTTTCATCCCTGCGGCAATTTTCACGAAGATTATGCTCAGGAGTTGACCATTTTCGAAACCTGGTACGGCCGGGTAAGCCTCATCGCATTTCTGATTTTACTCTTCGGGATCGCGCCTTTTTTCCTCAGCTCCTATTTGCTCTATATTTTGAATAACATCGGGATTATGGCGATTGCGGCCATCGGCCTCAACATCCTCATCGGATACACGGGGCAAATTTCACTCGGTCACGGCGCGTTCTTCGGCGTCGGCGCTTACGCGGGGGCCATTTTGGCGACTCGCCTGGGCCTGCCGTTCTATCTATCGATTCCGGCCGCCGGCATCATCACCGCCATGATCGGCATGATTTTCGGGATTCCCTCCGGCAGACTGAAGGGCCTGTATCTGACCATCGCCACACTTGCGGGCCAGTTCATTATCGAATATGTTCTTATTCAGTGGGAAAGCCTGACGAAAGGCACAATGGGGATTACACTGCCCGGGCCCAGCATCCTGGGCTGGACCATTGCGGGGGACAAATCCTTTTTCTTCTTAATCTTCATTTGCCTGGTTTTAATGACTTGGTTTGCCGTCAACATCATGCGCAGCAAATACGGCCGCGCATTTATCGCTATCCGGGACAATGACCGCGCCGCGGAAGGCATGGGTATTCCGATTTTCAAGTATAAACTGCTGTCGTTCGCCATCAGCTCATTCTATGCAGGTTTTGCCGGCGCGATCTGGGCGTACTACATGGTGAGCATTACCACCGAACCCTTCAACCTCTCCCTCTCCGTGGAGTTTATTGCCATGGTCATCATCGGCGGGATGGGTAATATTCCCGGTGCGATTTTTGGTGCGACATTTATCACCGTTTTGAACGAAGCCCTGCGCTATGCGACCGGAGTTTTAATGAATGTCGGCTTTGTCACCAGCATGGGGCTCAATATGGCGCCGCTGCGCGAATTCATTTTCGGCCTGGCTATTGTTTTGTTTATTCTGCTGGAACCGAAGGGGATTGCGGAACTATGGCGGATCTTGCGCTCCAATTTCCGGCTCTGGCCGTTTTCTTACTAGGATAATATGTATGGGAGACATTCTTTTACAGCTCAATAATATTTCCGTCGTCTATTCCAACGTGATTCAAGTTTTAAAAGGCGTATCGCTTTCTGTGGAAAGGGGCCAGATTGTGTCGCTCCTCGGCAGCAATGGTGCGGGAAAGACGACGACGCTCAAAGCGATCTCAGGCTTGTTGAAACCGGAAAACGGAGAGGTTACAGACGGCAGCATTATATACAACGGCGTCAACATCCAAAATCAGGCTCCGGAATTTATTACCCGTCAGGGCATCATCCAGGTGCTGGAAGGCCGTCAGCCATTTAAATATCTGACGATCGAAGAAAATTTGCGAGTCGGCACGGCCACAAGGCCGGGCAAGCCTTACAAGCAGGACCTGGAACTTGTCTACCACTATTTTCCTGCGCTGGTAACGAGAAGGAAAGCGCTGGCGGGTTATTGCAGCGGAGGGGAGCTGCAGATGTTGGTGATCGGACGGGCGCTGATGGCGCATCCGCAGCTTTTGATGCTGGACGAACCCTCGCTCGGACTTGCGCCGCTGGTGGTTCAGGAAATCTTTCGCATTATCAAAAAAATCAATGAGGAGCACGCCACAACGATCGTGCTGGTCGAACAAAACGCCCATATGGCGCTGCAGGTTGCTCATTACGGCTACGTCATGGAAAACGGGAAAATTGTAATGGAAGGCTCGTCACAAGAGTTGTCGGGCAATCCGGACGTCAAAGAGTTCTATCTGGGAATGGCGGCAACCGGGCTGGCGAAATCCTATAAAGACGTTAAAGCCTACCGCCGCCGCAAACGCTGGCTGTAAAAGACGGATTCGCGGCCAAAGTTGACGGTTTTGAATACATGAGGATCGGCACGATTACACCGGATCAGAAGACGATCCCCGATCGGCGTCGGTCCCAGCGCACGGCATCATTTTTTTGCCAAGTTGATATGCATCAATAATCGATAGAATCCACAATAACGCAATTAACAGCAGCATGCACAAAAAATACCGAAGGTCGATTGTCTTCAGCGCTTTCAGGGTCACATCAATGACCTGCGTTAATTGAACTGTTCCCTTCTTAAAGGGCGCGGCCTTGATGATGTTAGCGCCCACATGAACCACCATCGATGCTAAAACGATTATTCCGAAGAGAACGGGTAAAAGGAAGACCAGTCCGCGTTTGTAGCGTTTGAGATAAAATTGTCCCCAACCGGGAAAAAGAAGAGCGTTGAACAGGGCTGCTTTAGTCGCCGTATCCATAGCTTTATCCTTAGGCAGAAATTGCGGCATCTCTGATTTTCAGCTGGATGTCGGATGAACCATTCCAGTAATTAATCTGAGGAGAGAAAACAACATCCAAATTTGCTCCATTGAGAGCGGTGAGATATTTTCCCATGCCGAACCAGATGGCATTGCAGGATGCAGCATTCGACGTGAGGCGCAATTTGAGATGATTGTTCCCGACGATGACGGGTGATGAGGCTTTAATGTTCCGGGCGCAAAGAATCGGTTCGGGGTTTTCGCAGCCGAAGGGCGCAAGCCTTGTCATCTGCTGAATCAGATCAAGATTAATATCTTGAAGATCGCATTCAGCGTCAATGAAGGTATGCGAAACCATTTCGGAAGATTCAACGGAATTCCGGATGATTTCATCGAGCATGCACGCGAACTCATCGATGTCATCCTCCTTAATGGAAATACCCGCTGCCCGATAGTGACCGCCGTAAGATAACAGAAGCGGAGCACATTGCTGCAATCCCTTGTGAATGTTAAAATCGGACACACTGCGTCCGGAACCTTTTCCTATGCCATTTTTCAAACTGATCACGAACGCCGGACGGCTGTATAAATCCACGAGACGGGACGCGACGATGCCCACGACTCCCGGATGCCATTTTTCTGAAGAAAAGACGAGCGCGTTCATATTTTCCAGGTCAGGATTCGACCCCAGCTGGCCAAGAATTTCGTTCAGGATATCTCTTTCCATCGCCTGGCGCCTTCGATTATGCAAATCCAGCTTTTCAGCCAGAGGGCGAGCCACGTCCAGCGTTTCCGCCAGGAGCAGATCAACAGCATCGAGCGGCGAGGCAATTCTTCCCGCGGCATTAATGCGGGGAATCAGGCAAAAAGAAGCCTTGAACGAGTCAACGATTTGTCCGTCTATTCCGCTCACTTCCTTCAGAGCCTTGATTCCCGGACGCTTTCCTTCCGTCACCAGTTCCAGACCTATTTTAGCAAATATCCTGTTTTCACCAACGAGCGGCGCAATATCGCCAATCGTCCCCAGGGCGACAATATCGAGATATTCTTTCAAATTTGGATATCGGCCTTCTCCCCAGAAGCCCTCCTTGCGCAGCGAGCCGCGAAGGGCGATCAGAAAGTTGAAAGCAATTCCGACACCGGCCAGATGTTTGAAAGGAAATGAGCAATCGCCGCGATTCGGATTAATGCAGGCGACGGCGACCGGCAAATGATCGGCTATTTCATGATGATCCAGGACAATGGTATCGATACCGATGGACTGGGCGTACGCAATTTGTTCCACATCGGAAATTCCGCAATCCACAGTAATAATCAGCTTGACGTTTTTGCTTTTAAACTGATCAATCACCGGAACTTTCAGACCATAACCTTCCTGCACTCTGTCCGGAATATAGTAGGATACGTGTTCGGTCAGTTTCTTTATAAAGCTGTAAAGAATGACGACAGAGGTAATGCCATCCGCATCGTAATCGCCGTAAATGATGATTTCTTCCCCGGCATAAATAGCCTTCATCAGGCGACAGACGCCTTTTTTCATGTCCTGCATCAGGAAAGGGCTAAGCAGATCATTGAGGGAAGGATTGAGGTAATGATGCGCATCTTCCAGACTGGCAACATGACGGTTCAACATCAGTTGAGAAATGATCCGGTTGACTCCGAATTCTTTCGCTAACGATTCCTCTATATTTTTATGGCCGGTGTCTTTGAGCTTCCAGTGCGTTACCGGCAGACGTCCTTCTTCAATCATGTCTTCTTCTTTAGAATTATTTTCACACCGCATCATATCAGTGACAAATCTTATGTCAAGTCTTCATTACTTATTATCGGGATATTTTTGATGATCTTTCAGTTTTCAGAGAGAAACCCGCCCCCACATCTTCGCTTCTTGCTCTTTAAAAAAATAAGTGATAAATTTATACATGTGATGATCAGAAAATGGTTTAAAATAAACAAGGGTGATATCACAATTGTCCAATTCATCCTCGAAGGATATGAGGGGTTCGCCACCGTCTCAACGATTGACCCCCAAACTGCAATTCTTCAAGTTTTAATTATACCGGAGTTTATCGAAGACGTGGATGGCATTCTGGATCACCTGAAAGACCAGTTTAAGCTTCAGGAAATGGCCGCAGGCGGCCAGCAGGCGCTCCCATGCTGATGTTGACTCACACCTGTTTATTGCAGCAGATCATGAGCGAGTCCAATATCCGCCACTGCGATCCGGACATATACATTTACAACATTGCTCCGGATCTGCTGACGATTCATCCGGGGATCAGTGCAAATCAGACCCACTCCATTCAAAGGTTCATTCAATCGCCTCAAAATCATCAACGCGTGTCCTATATCATGTTTCATCTTTTGGTAGATGATCTGGCACATTATGGAAATATTTCCCTGGCCCATCATGAAGGGTTTGATCCGCATTCTTCAGGCTATACTTATCTCAAAGGACGGCACTTGATCGCGTCAATTATTAATATGCATAAAATCATCGAGCGGGACATTACCTATAGTGAGGCAGCTTATCGTTCTCATCTCATTATTGAAATGATTTATGACTTGGTGATTTTGTCCCATATTCAAAAAAACAAGTCCATTGAGCTTTTAGAGGAGGCGATTCATTTCACATTGGACAACAAGGCGAAAGAATTTTGCGAAGACATTGCCTGGCTTTACGGCATTGCAAAAGACGATGTATTGGAGGTTTTGAAAAACGCCGTATCCTACATTACAAAAGGAAGAATGGAGCGCATTATGAACATCGAAGGCCGAATTCGTCTTTTCACGGACAAATTCGGCCTGAGAAATGATAATTCAATGTTTGCCGCAGCGATCCAAACTCTATTTCAAGACGCCTTGAATTCCATTGAAAATGAAGATTTCCTTCACGAGACCGCGACAACCATCAGAGATTATGGTTGGCTTCCTACAGTCTAACTTGCTTTTTTGACGAAACCGGAACGAATGCACCGCGTGCATGCCTTCACTCTTTTTACGGCTCCTGTTTTCTCGTCAATACACCGTAACTTCTGGAGGTTCGGACGCCAGACGACCCGGCTTTTATTGTTGGCATGGCTGACATTGTTTCCGATGGCCGGTTTTTTTCCGCAAACTTCACAAATTCGAGACATACAAATAACTCCTTCTAAAATTGTGCGTCGTTACTAAACCACAACACTCTATTTTGCAAGCATTTTCTGCACAACTTGAAAAGTATTTTCAGCCGTAATTGCCGTTTACTCACCAAGCTGCGGGGAAGACGCAGATCTTTTGACAAGCACGCGGCAGTCTAAGGTTAGGCAATGGGTGAGATTGCTCTTCCGGTATGTCATTTATCCCTTTTTCCTCATCTCCGCCGGTTGACCGGTAATTTCCAGTACCCGGAGCCAGGGATTGCCCTGAGGGTCAATCTGTCTGCCTGACGTCGCAGCGGATAACGGCAGATGGACGTATTCGTTGTTTCTGAGAGCTACCAGAAGACCCGTTTTCCCGGCCAAGGCGGCATGGACAGAGTATTGCCCAAGCGAACTGCAATAAATGCTGTCTGCGGCATTGGCCGGAACTGAGCGGATGAGGTAGCTGGGTTCTATATATTTTAAATTGATTTTGAGGTTGTTCTTATTGAAGTGATGTTCAATGGCGTTTTTAAGAAACAAGCCGATGTCATGAAGACGGACGTTACCCGATGCGTCGGTTTTTCGTTGACCGGAATACTGCTCCATCAGTTCCTGTCCGGCACCTTCCGCCACCAGAATAACGGCGTGTCCGCGCGCTCTGATCCTGTCCTCCAGTGACCTTAAGAACCCCGTATCGCCATCCAGGTCAAACGGCACTTCCGGAATCAGAACGAAGTTGACGTCCCCCTGAGCCAGGGCCGCGGTTGCCGTGATATAGCCGGACAAGCGGCCCATGATTTTAACCAGGCAGATGCCGTTTAATGCGCCCTTGGCTTCCACGTGGGCGCATCTGACGGCTTCCACTGTTTTCTCTATCGCCGTGTCAAAACCGAAAGATTTTTCGATCAGGTTAAGATCATTGTCAATTGTCTTGGGAATACCGATTACAGCAACTGGAGCGTTTCTTTTCTTGATTTCGGCAGTTAATTTTTCTGCCGCCCGCATGGTTCCGTCGCCGCCGACGCAAAAAAGGATATTGACGTTCAGACGTTGCAGGTAGTCCACCATGATCTGGACATCTTGCGGGCCACGGGACATGGAGAGAATACTGCCCCCGATATGGGTGATGTCTTTGACAAAACCCGGCGTCAGATTGACCGGCTCTTCTCCGGAAGCAGGATTCAGTCCGAGCAAACCGTATTTAATCCCGAAGATTTTTTTTACGCCATAACGATAAAAAAGCGTCATTGTCAAGGAGCGGATCACATCATTGATTCCGGGACAGAGACCGCCGCACGTAACGATCGCCGCTGTCGTTTTAGCCGGATCAAAATAAATCTTTCTCCGCGGACCCGCCAGTTCCAGAGATAAAGGACGTCCCGTGGAGTCCAGGCTTTCAGTATAATCATTCAATCGTGTGTTAAATAGTACCCGGTCGGCATCCGACGCAAAGGTGCTGACGCTGAGCGGTGAATCGATCCGGCAGGGGCCAAGATACGGAATCGCAAAATCATGAGTCATGGAATCATTTCCTTCTATTTATGACCTGCAGTGCCGCGTTCTTACCGGACATCATCTCCGCATCAAAACCGGCATCCGTCAGCAGTGATGTTCCCGTCAGAAATATATTTCCGAATCGTGTCCTGTTGCTCTTAGCAGCAAATGAAGTCAAGAGAGCATTTCGCACCTTATACTTCGGTGAGGCGACCTTCCGATAGGCAAGCGAGATATCGATCGACTGGTCAAGATTGTCCAGTTCGATGTTTTCCTTCAGGAAGGGAAGAAAGTCTTCGAGCCTCAGCAACACGGAATGCGCTTCACGCTTCAAGGCATCACGCGTCCAATTTTCTTCGCCATCCTCGCGGAAGACAGTCGCCGTAAGAGATATCCTGGCCTGCTTGAGAGGCAAATTGTTTTCGGGCAGGCCGGTTTCGAGAATAATCAAGTTGCCGTCGTGAATATCTTTCGCGGTATCTGTAACCAAAGCGATATGTCTGGCGATTTGTTCGGGCAGGCATTTCTCGGCGATGCCCAGATAGATCGTGAAGGGGTAATGAACAATTTTCGCCGGCCGAAACCAATCGGAAATATTGACAGACCTGTTACCGGTCCTGAGTAGCAAAAGACTATCTGATTTGGTGGTGATAATCAGATTCCGCCCTGACACCTGGCTTGATTCGCCAGTTGGTGCTTTGATTGTGAGCTCGATCGGATTATTTCTGGTTATCGACGAAACCTGGTAATTATTCAGGTACAGCCCCTTATTCGATTCAAGTTTTTCGATAAGAGCGTTGAATAAGAATTGTTTCCCTTGGGCAAAATATGAAATCCCGCGAAAAGGGGCACAATACTGGTAGGACGATGCAAAAGAAAACAAATCATCATTATTGAAGGAAAGCAGCGCTTGCTGGGCTTCCCACACTTTTTCCAGGGAAGGATTTTGCGACAAGATTTTATCGAATTTGGCAGCACTGAATTTATACCGGAAAATATGCGGAAAAATTTTCAAATAGGAGAAATATTCTTTGAGATTTTGCGGCTGAATCTGCGGATGTTCGGCTATCCACTTTTGAAAAATAGCCGAAGCGTCGGTTGCCGCGCGATAAAAGTCTCTGATCTCCGAATCCAATTCGGGAAATTCTCGGGCGAGTTCGGTCGTAAGCGTTAATGACTCATTATAGAAATCAATGCGATGGTCGGGCAGTATCACTTGAAAGGCCGGATTAATGGCTGTTGCAGAATCGGCGGCTTCGGGCACGGTGATGCCCAAGTCGGATAAAATGGAAAGCCCCGGCTGGTCCGGTCCCAGACCGGTGATTGGCGTGGAATCGATATTGAAAACAAAATCATCCAGCAGTTGCAATCCGCCCAGTCCGCTTTCCGCGATAAGCAGCGTATGGAGACCGTGGTTACTGGCGCAGGCAGCTGCGACATGCGAAGACAGATCATCCCCGATGACAATCAGATCGTACATGAATGAATAGTTGCCTCCAAGTCAGGTCGAATCAACCACCTCGCAGCAAGCTGTCGAAGTATGAAATGAACGTTATTATATCGCAGCAAGCGACGGAGAATTAACTCTCGTCCCGAGTGAGCGGGATTAAAAAAGATCCGTCAAGCGTCAAGCGGCGGATTATGGATCACAGCAGCGTCGATGTTTTTGGTGTTCTTTATTTCGACATGGCGGCCATTCTTGACGATTCTGCCTTCTGCAAAATAACGGATGGCTTGCGGATAAATGCGATGTTCCTCTTTTAATATCCTGGCAGCAAGCGTATCCGCGGTATCATCTGCAAGCACCGGCACAACGGCTTGAATAATAATGGGGCCGGTATCCACGCCGTCGTCAACAAAGTGGACAGTGCAACCGGAAAATTTCGCACCGTGATCCAGTGCCTTCTGCTGCACGTGCGTGCCGGGGAACGCCGGCAGCAGGGCAGGGTGGATATTGATAATTCTTTCGGGAAAAGCGCGCAAAAAAATCGGAGTAAGAATCCGCATAAACCCGGCCAGTACGACTAAATCGACCTTGGCATCCTTAAGAAGCCTGGTGAGTTCTCTGTCAAATTCTTCCCGGTCGGAGAAATCGCGGTGTCTTAAAACTGCATAGGGGATGCCATGCTTTTCGGCTCTTGAAAGACCATAGGCTTCGGGATTATTGCTTATAACGATTTTGATCTGCGCGGAAAGCATTCCTTTTTCAATATGATCGATGATGGACTGAAGGTTGGAGCCGCTTCCGGATATCAGAACACCCAATTTGAGAAGTTCAGCCATAGATCCGCCGCTAAATATCCGTGAAGCAAACCGACTCCTGTTTGTCTTCCTTCTTTTCAACCACACCGATCAGATGAGCTGTTTCCCCAAGCACTTTCAGGCGGTCGAGAATTTCCTGAGATTCTTTTTCCGAGACAATCATCATCATACCGATGCCCATATTAAAAACCCGGAACATCTCCTTTTCTTCCACGTGACCTATATTTTGAATGACCGAAAATATCGGAGGAACCTTCCAGCTGTTTCGTGAGATGACGCAGCGGCAGACGTCCGGAATGATGCGGGGAATATTATCATAAAAACCGCCTCCGGTTATATGAACCAATCCTTTGATGTTAAAACTTTTGAAAATGTTCAAAAGAGACTTGACGTAAATCCGTGTCGGTTCGAGGAGTTCCAAGCCGATTGATCTAGACAGTTCCGGTACCGAATCATTCATCGAGAGCCGGCCTTTTTCCAAAAGCACTTTGCGAGCCAATGAGAACCCGTTGCTGTGCAGGCCGCTGGAGGCAAGGCCGATCAGCCTGTCGTTGATGCTGATCATGGAACCGTCTATGAGTTTTTCCTGTTCGACAACGCCTACACAAAAACCGGCGAGGTCGTAATCGCCTTCTTGGTAGAATCCGGGCATCTCCGCTGTTTCCCCGCCCAGCAGCGTGCACCCGGCTTGTTTGCAGCCCTGAACGATCCCATCAACGATCTGCACGCTCTTTTCTAATTCAATCTTGCCGGTGGCCAGATAATCCAGGAAGAACAGGGGCTCCGCACCCTGGACAACAACATCATTGACCGACATAGCGACCAGATCTATACCGATCGTATCGTGCTTATCCATCAGCTGGGCGATTTTAAGTTTTGTGCCCACACCGTCAGTCGAAGAAACCAGAACCGGATTTTTCATTTTTGCAGCATCAAAACGAAACAATCCTCCGAAGCCCCCAATACCGGATATTAATTCCTTACGGGCCGTTGTTTTAATCAGAGGTTTGATTCGTTCGACAAAGGCATTTGCTGTGTCAATATTTACACCAGCGTCTTTGTAAGTAGATGCTTTGGACTTAATTGATTTGGTTGACATATTACTCCATAAAATGCGATAAATTCTTTAAATGAAAATAGATGGTCATGATCTAACGTAAATCAGTGCCTGTGTCAATCATTGACTTGCACAATTAAAAAATATTTGTTAAAAAAACCAGCAATTTCCATAAATTATTTCAATTCCCTTTCCGCCTTTCGGAGATTTGTAAATGGAGTCATTTAAGAGCAGCCTGCTGAAGATTGAACAGCCTCTTAATTTTGCAGCAAAAGATGATTTTAAGAATCTCTCTCACATCAAAGATCTGGGAAGATCAATGACGGGACTGATCACTCATCAGATCACGGCGATCCCTCCAGATGCGAAGAATAGTTTTGAACTTCCCCTGGACAACATGGTGCGTATTTTTTCTGATTACGACGAAAAGGATCCAGCGGCAAAAAAATCCAAAATTGTGGAAGCAGCGCTCATTCTCGAGAGGATAAAAAAGACCATTGATATCCTCGACGCCCGCAAGCCTATGTCCCCAAAACAGGAAGATCAAATTGCCGAACGAATTTCTGACTTGACCGTTTCGCGGGAAAAACTCGCACAGCCCGTTCAGTTTCTGAAGGGCGTCGGTCCCAAAATGGCAGCCCGGTTTGCCGCCAAAAAAATCAACACGGTCGAAGATCTGCTTTTTTTTCTTCCCCGCACATACGAAGACCGTCGTGAAATTCGCAAAATAAACAAACTTGAAACGGGAAAGAGTCAGACCGTCATGGCGACGGTTGTTCAAAGTGAATTAAGATATTACGGCAAAAGACGAATCCTGGAAGTCACTGTCAGTGACCACACGTCCACGCTCACCGCCAAATGGTTTAAGGGACAAATGTCCTATCTTACGGGCACCTTTAAAAAAGGAGCCCGGGTCATCTTCACGGGGAATGTCACTCCTAACTATGCCGTCAAAACGATGATTCATCCCGACTACGAGATCCTCGATGAAGAAGATGAAGAGAATCTTCTGAACTTCAAACGCATCGTACCTGTCTATTCGGAGACGGAAGGCCTGCACCAGAAGTATATCCGTAAAGTCATACATTCGGCTCTGGAATATTATTCGCGCTACATCGCATCGCCGATTCCCGCCGAGATTTGCCGCAGACGCAACCTGCAAAATATTCATGAAGCGCTTCTCGCGGTTCATTTTCCCGCAAATGATGCTCAGATGGAAGCTTTGATTGACGGCCGTTCCGAAGCGCATCGCCGTCTTATCTATGACGAGTTTTTCTTTTTTCAACTGGGAATGGCCATCAAAAAATCGGGGCGTGTCCTGGACAAGGGCATTGCGTTTTCCGTCAACGGAAGTCTGCGGCAGAGATTTTATGCTTCATTGCCTTTCACATTGACCGGAGCTCAGGCGCGGGTTATCGGCGAGATTCAAAACGATCTTCAGACAGCGACCGCGATGAACAGACTGCTGCAGGGTGATGTCGGCAGCGGAAAAACACTGGTCGCCATGGCATCCATGATTACCGTTTGTGAAAATCGTTACCAGGCCGCGTTGATGGTGCCGACGGAAATACTGGCCAAACAGCACTTTGCTACGCTGTCCGCATGGGCCGGACCCATCGGCCTTCGCGTCGTTTTGCTGACGGGCAATATGTCGAATGCAGCCCGTAACGAGGTGCTCGAACAAATCAAATCCGGTCAAGCCAATATTATCGTTGGAACGCATGCCCTGATTCAGGAGGATGTTGATTTTAAAAAACTGGGGTTAGTTGTCATCGACGAACAACACCGCTTCGGCGTTCTGCAGCGGGCAACCTTGAGAACCAAAGGCATTCGCGCTGACGTTTTGGTTATGACGGCTACGCCCATTCCCCGGACGCTCGCCATGACGGTTTACGGCGATCTGGACGTTTCCGTAATCGATGAATTGCCGCCGGGCAAAAAGCCGGTGCGGACGATTTTGATGGGCGAAAACAAAAGGCAGACGGTTTACGAAACGATTCGTAAGGAACTGGCCAAAGGTCATCAGGCATTTATTGTGTATCCTCTGGTGGAGCAGTCGGAGAACCTGGATTTAAAAGACGCGACAAAGATGGCAGGCCATCTTCAAAAAGATATCTTTCCGGAGTGCCGGATAGGCCTTATTCACGGCAAGATGAAAGATAAAGAAAAAGATGAAGTCATGCGTGATTTCTTAGACCATAAAATCTCCATTCTGGTCGCCACGACCGTAATCGAAGTCGGTATTGATGTGCCGCGTGCGTCACTGATGGTGATCGAACACGCAGAGCGTTTCGGCCTGTCGCAATTGCATCAACTCCGCGGCCGCGTGGGAAGGCGCGACATCCAGTCTAGCTGCATCCTGCTCGCTGATTACAAGGTGTCGGCGGATGCACGGCAGAGATTGAAAGTGATGGAAAAGACGACTGATGGCTTTGCGCTGGCGGAAGAAGATCTGGCTATACGGGGTCCCGGAGATTTTCTGGGAACAAGACAATCCGGTCTTCCGGATTTCCGGATCGCCAGCATCATCCGTGATGCCCGTATCTTGAACGATGCCAAGGAAGATGCTTTTGCACTGGCAGCCCGTGATCCGTTCCTCACAAAACCGGAACATGCCATCCTCAAAGAGGCGTTGATTGCCCGCTGGCAGGGCAAACTGGACTTGGCCAGGACCGGATAGGGACTGCTGATTATCCGTTACTTCATTTTATTGAGTTAGAATTAATAAACGGGATGCGCATTGATCCGAACGACACAACCATTTATTGTGCATCTGCCTATGGTCATCAAATAGCTTTGTGAATCATTCGAAATTGATACTTGATCTTTCCGTCAGGTAGTATATGAACTCATCGATGCAAGGGAGAACGCGCAAAATGAGAATTGGGATAATCGGCATCGGAGGGGTAGGGGGCTATTTTGGCGGGAAACTGGCCGGAGCGTATGCTTCAACCGGCCAACATGAAATTATTTTTTTTGCCCGCGGACAGCATCTCAAATCCATCCAAGAAAGCGGCCTGCAGTTGCGGGCTCAGGAGGGTAATTATGTTGTTTGGCCGAATATTGCGACAGATGATGCGACTCGAGCCGGCATACTTGATTTAGTATTCGTTTGTGTCAAAAGTTATTCATTAGAGAGTTCGGCGCTGTCCCTGAAAAAGGATATCGATAAAAACACAGTGGTTATCCCTCTGCTCAATGGCATAAACAGTGCCGAAAGATTGCGCGCCATATTGCCCGAGGCCGCTATTGTGAGCGGCAGCGTCTATATCATCAGCCACCTCGAAAAGCCGGGGGTTGTCCATCAGGAGGGCGGCGCATGTCGGCTTGTTTTCGGCACAGATGATCCGGAATCGGCGTTAACCTATTCCAATATATTGAATATTTTAAAACGCGCCAAAATCGATGCCATCCTGACAGACAAGATCTCAGAAGCCTTGTGGACAAAATATCTGCTGATGTGTCCGCTTGCGTCTCTCACATCGGCCACCGGCAAAACATACGGTGCGATATTAGACGATCCGGAACTTCGAGAGAGGGCAAGGAACATGATGCAGGAAGTCGCCCAAGTGGCCAGAGCGCGCCATATTTTGTTGTCGGAAGATATCGTGGACAGGACAATGGCGATGATTGCCCGTTTCGGTTACGATTCCAAAACATCAATGCAACTCGATAGAGAAAGAGGCAGTCAGACCGAAATAGATGCTCTGACCGGTTTCCTTTGCCGGGCCGGTCGCGAATCGGAGATTCCCACCCCCTTGCATGACGAAGTGTTAAGGCAGTTGGCTGGCTGACAGATCCCTCCCTATCTGCCTGGTCATGGTTGCCATGAATCTGATTAACGTCCAAAAAAGAATCATATCTATTTGACAAAACAACGGGATTTGTTATAGGTATCAGCACTTGAAATGGCGCTGCCAGGTATATATTGCGCCGTTTTTGATTGATTACTAAAGGTGGGATAAATGAAAAATATTTCTATCGGCTTGATTGGCTTCGGCAATATCGGAACCGGCGTTGTTAAATTACTGCAACAAAATGAAAAACTCATTACCCAGAAGCTCGGGGCAAAGCTTGTTTTAAAGAAAATTGCCGACATCAATATCACGTCATCCCGTGGCGTCAAAGTTCCTCCAAACACATTGACCACCAATGCCCAAGACATTCTCAATGATCCGGATATCTCTATTGTGATTGAGTTGATGGGCGGTTATGAACCGGCACGGACTTTTGTATTGGACGCCATAAAAAAGGGCAAACATGTTGTGACTGCCAACAAAGCGATGCTGGCAACTTACGGAAATGAAATCTTTCCCGCCGCCCAGAAAGAAGGTGTGGACATCGGATTTGAAGCCAGCGTCGGCGGAACAATCCCAATCATTAAAACACTGAAAGAATCACTGGTGGCCAATAAAATCAATTCTATTGTCGGTATCATGAATGGCACCTGTAATTTTATTCTGACGAAAATGACCGACGAGGGGAAACCCTTCGATATGGTCCTGAAAGAAGCGCAGCAACTGGGCTTTGCTGAAGCCGATCCGACTTTTGACATTGAAGGCATTGATACCTCTCACAAAATGGCGATTGTTCTTTCACTGGCTTACGGGCGAAAAGTCAATCTCAAGGAAATTTATCTGGAAGGCATCACAAAAATAAGCAGCGAGGATATCGCCTTTGCTAAAGAACTGGGGTATCGAATCAAATTACTGGCGATCGGCATGCTCAAAGGCGATGCTGTGGAGGCCAGAATTCATCCGACCATGATCGCATCAGGACACCTGCTGGCAAATGTCAACCGGAATTATAATGCCTTTCACCTGGTGGGTGACGCTTCCGGCCCCGTCTTCCTTTTCGGTCAAGGCGCCGGCATGATGCCGACAGCCAGCGCTGTGTTCAGCGATATTCTGGACAGTGCACGCAATGTGATGAAGGGCATTTCCGGTCGGGTACCCCTCAGATCAATTACCGAAACAGGGATGAAGACTATCAAGCTGATCCCGATGGACAATATTGAGACAAAGTATTATTTCCGATTTTCCGTTCTGGATCGCCCCGGTGTGTTGTCCAAAATATCGGGCATTCTCGGTGAACATAATATCAGCCTGGCAACGGTTATTCAGAAAGCCCGAGGGGAAGCGGGTCCCGTTCCAATTGTTATGACGACCTATAAAGCAAAAGAAAAAGATGTGCGTCAGGCATTGAAGAAGATAGACAAACTGAACATCGTCAGGGGTAAAACCATTTTTATTCGCATTGAAGATGAATTATAACAGACAGAAGGTCAAATAATGAAATATGTTGTATTGCTGGGCGACGGCATGGCGGATTATCCGTGCCAAAAACTCGGAGGGAAAACACCTCTCGAGTGTGCCTTGACTCCTTTTCTCGATCAGATAGCGGCAGAAGGCACTCTGGGATTGGTTGATACCATCCCCAAGGGATTTACCCCGGGATCTGATGTGGCCAACCTCAGTGTACTGGGATATAATCCGGAAGAGACTTATACCGGACGCGGCCCTCTTGAAGCCGCCAGCATGGGCATCAACCTCGCACCTGATGACGTCGCCTACCGCTGTAATCTCGTGACGATCGGCGAAAAGGATACCGAACAGGCTTATATGGATGACTTTACCGCCGGGCATATTTCCTCGTCCGAAGCCAGAGAAATCATCCTGGATATCAATAGACACCTCAACTCGTCGCAATATCGATTTTATCCTGGGGTCGGTTATCGCCACCTGCTGGTTTGGCACAATGCTGCCGGATCTCCGCAGACAACACCACCTCATGACATTCCCGGTATGGCTATTGCGCAGTACCTTCCGCAGGGAGAATGCGCAGAAGATATCAATGAACTGATGAGGAAGGCGGCAGACGTTTTAAAAGATCACCCGACCAATGCCCGGCGTCTGGATGACGGGAAGAAGCCGGCCAATTCCATTTGGCTCTGGGGGCAGGGTAAGAAACCGCAGATGATTCCGCTTACCCGGAAATATGATTTCAAAGGCGGCATGATTTCAGCTGTTGATCTATTGAATGGCCTCGGAATTAATGCAGGATTAAAACCTCTGCATGTGGAAGGGGCTACAGGCTATATCGACACCAACTTTGAGGGCAAGGCTCGCATGGCTCTCGATGCCCTGAAGTTCATGGATTTTGTTTTCCTTCATCTCGAAGCTCCCGATGAAATGGGTCATGAAGGCAATGCCCCTGGTAAGATACAGGCTATCGAATCTTTCGATGAAAAAATTGTTGGTCCGATATTGAACAACATCGGCAGACTGGGTGAATATCGCATTCTCGTTTTAAGCGATCATCCAACCCCTCTGGATTTGAAGACTCATGTCGGTGACCCGAGCCCCTTTGCCGTCATCTCATCACGCAATGAGGAAAACCGGGCGGCGGGCAGTCGCTTTACGGAAAGCGCCGCCAGGGAAAGTGGTATTCTTGTATCTCCCGGCTATCTGCTGATGGAAAAATTTATCAGGGATTGGAGCACAGCCATTGGTCAGTAATTTCACCAAAGTCCGTGTGATTTATGCCGATACGGACGCAATGGGCATCGTCTACCACACCAATTATATTCGCTGGTTTGAGATGGGACGCAATGAGATAATGCGACAGCTGGGCGTCTCCTACTCCGAATTAGAAAAACTCGGCCTTAACCTGCCTTTGACAAAAGTATCCTGTCACTACCTGGCGCCCGCGAAGTACGACGATCTGATAACGATCGAAACGAAATTCGATTACATCAAACGAGCGAGCATCAGGTTTAATTCCAAAATATGGACTGAAAATCAGGAAAAAATTCTTGTGGAGGGCTACACCATTCATGCCTGCACGAATAACGAAGGGAAGATCCGTCGAATACCCAAATTGCTTCTGGAACTAACTGAAAAATATAATATCAATAAAGGGGAATAATATGGCTGCAAAGTTATCCAAAAAAGAACTGAAAAGTCCCGATGCCTTTCAAACGACATTCGAAAAAGTGGGCGATTATGTTTCGGAGAACCGAACTCGCGTGACGATTATCGGTATAGCATTGATCTGCGCAGTGGCAATTGCTTCCGGGATCTATTTCTACTGGAGCTATTATTCGGGATCTGCCTTAAAATTATATGCCACCGCTCAGAGCAACATTTTAAAAAGCGGCGAAAACAGAGAATCGACGGATGAAAATATTGCGATATTTAAAGAGCTGATTGACAAGTATCCCCATAGCTGGAGCGCTCGATTAGCTTATTACCATTTGGGGAACATTTATTACAACAGAGGTGAAATCGACAAAGCGATCCATTCTTATGAAAAATTTATTTTACAAACGGGAACAGACAAAACAGGGATCAAATTTCTTGCTTTAACTTCCTTGGGATATGCGTATGAAGCGAAAAAAGATTTTAAGGATGCTTTGAAATACTTTGAAGAGGCGCAAAACGTTTACAATACGGGCTTCGAAATGATCGGACTTCGCAATATCGCTCGGGCTTATGAAGAATTGAATAACAAGGAAAAGGCGCTCGAATACTACAAGAAAGCGCTGGATAAAACAACGGATTCAGCTGCGAGTATTTTTCTCAAAAGAAAGATAGCAACACTGGGCTGATTTATGCGCTTCTCCCTTGAGAAAATGATACCTGGCAGCAAAAAGGAAGCGATACAGATACTGACCTTGTCGCGTATCATAAGAATGAAATACCTATTATAGCGGGAGAGCGTTTGCAAATATTTGGAGGCACAAGCATTTGAAAAAGCAATTAATGTCAGGTAATGAAGCCATCGCCCGCGGTGTCTTTGAAGCAGGCGTGAGATTTGCGGCAGCTTATCCAGGTACACCCAGCACAGAGATCATGGAGGAGTATGCAAAGCATCCCGGCGTTTATGCGGAGTGGGCGCCTAATGAAAAAGTCGCCGTGGAGGTAGCTATCGGTGCGGCATTGGGCGGTGTCAGGGCGCTAGCCGTGATGAAGCATGTTGGCGTGAATGTCGCCGCCGACCCGATTTTTACCGTAAGCTACACAGGCATTGAAGGAGCCCTCGTCATCATCAGCGCAGACGATCCTTCCATGCATAGTTCCCAAAATGAACAGGATAACCGTAATTACGCCAAGTTTGCCAAGATACCGATGCTGGAACCCGCTGATCCCCAAGAAGCCAAGGAGTATATAAAGTTGGCGTTTCAAATCAGCGAACAATTTGATACTCCCGTTTTCTTTCGCACAACAACCCGCGTTTCGCATTCTAAATCCGTCGTAACCCTGAACGACCCTTTACCATTGGAAGACAAGACAACGCTGACGCCCAATGCCGGAAAATACGTCATGGTTCCTATCAACGCTCGGACAAGGCGAATTGAGGTAGAAAAACGTCAAATCGCTCTTAAAGAGTTCGTAGAAACTTTTTCTGAAAATAGAATGGAGATCAACGATCAGGAAGTAGGCATTATTACGGCAGGAATGCCATATAATTATTCAAAGGATGTTTTTCCGAATTTTTCCTACCTGAAACTGGGTATGGTTTACCCACTGCCTGAAAAATTGATTCGTGATTTCGCATCAAAAGTCAAAAAAATCTATGTCGTGGAAGAACTTGATCCATACCTTGAAGAACAAATTAAGGCCATGGGAATCCAGGTGGTTGGCAAGGAAATTTTCCCCTACACCAATGAATTTGATCCCGGGATCATCAAAAACGCAATTAATTCGGATTTACACGGCACTGTTTCTCCTTATAAAGGAAGTCTGGCCCATCGTCCGCCAAATCTTTGTCCGGGCTGCCCGCATAGAGCTCTATTTTTTGCGCTTAAAAAATCAAAAGCTTATGTCCATGGCGATATAGGTTGTTATACTCTCTCTTATTTAAAACCGCTTGAAGGATTGCATTCCTGTATTTGCATGGGTGCAAGTATCGGCATGGCTCACGGCATGAGCAAGGCCTTAAAAGAGAAAGGGAAGGGCAAGGTCGTAGGTGTAATTGGTGATTCCACATTCCTGCATTCAGGTATTACATCACTCCTGAATATGGCCTATAACCAGAGCGATGCCTTGATCATTATTTTAGATAACAGTACAACGGCTATGACCGGTATGCAGGAACACCCGGGCACCGGCTATACTCTAATGGGAAAAGAAGCTAAGAAAGTTAACTTGACCGTCTTAGTATCAGCTTTAGGAATCGATAATATAAGAGTTATCAATCCATACAATATCGAAGAAACTCAAATCGCGATTAAGGAAGAACTGGCCAAGAGCGGTCCATCCGTTATTATTTCTCAGAGTCCATGTGTCCTGTTTAAACGCGCAAACCGGAAACCCGTTCCTGCAGCGAAAATTGATGCGGACAAATGCGAAGGCTGCAAAATATGCCTGAACTTAAATTGTCCGTCCATTTCATGGAAAGAAGGCGTCATAAAGGAAGGCTCGAAGCGCAAAGGTATCACGTTTGTCGATGAGACTTTTTGTGTCGGTTGTGGTTTGTGCGCTCAGGTCTGTAAATTTGACGCGATTAGTTACGGTAAAGGGAAAAACCAATGACAGATTCAAAAGTACACAACATATTATTCGCCGGTGTCGGCGGTCAGGGCATCTTAAGGGCCAGTGATATCATGTGCGAGGTCATGATGGAAGCCGGTTTCGATGTCAAAAAAAGCGAAGTCCACGGCATGGCGCAGCGGGGCGGCTGTGTAAACAGCGACGTGCGTTACGGCACGAAAGTCTATTCGCCGTTAGCTGCGGCCGGGAGCGGGGAAATACTTGTTTCGTTTGAAAAGATGGAAACACTGCGTTATCTGAAATTCATAAGACAAGACGCATCTATTATACTGAATACTGAAGAAATCTATCCCCCGTCTGTGAATCTGGGTGAATCAGCGTATCCTGATGACGTGATCGAATTTTTAAGAAAACATTATCCCAAGGTGATCGCATTTAATGCGGCTCAATTGGCTCAAAAGGCGGGCAACATTAAAGCAGCCAATGTTGTCTTGCTGGGCGCCGTAGCTAACCTGGTTAAAGTTGATAAATCCATTTGGGAAAGCGTTATTAGAAAGTCCTTCCCGCAAGAGTTAGTAAAATTGAATTTGGATGCTTTTCAATTGGGAATTACTGCTTAAATTATCGGAAAGACTTTAACAAAGGGACATTGAAACGATTATGGCGGAAGATTACTACCAAGTCTTAGGAGTTGACAAGAAAGCTACAGCCGATGAGATCAAAAAGGCATATCGCAAACTGGCTGTAAAATGGCACCCTGACAAAAATCCCAATAATAAAGCGGCCTCAGAAGAAAAATTCAAAAAAATCAGTGAAGCTTACGCCGTTTTGAGCGATGCGAAAAAGCGGGAAGAATATGACCAGTTTGGTTCAGCTGATCAGTATCGTCAGCAGTATTCGCAGGAAGACATTTTCCGGGGTTTCGATCTCGACGAAATTTTACGCGGTTTCGGATTCGGCGGTGCCAGGGGAGGGAGGACGACCTTTCGCACTGGCGGCAGAAAAGGTGGTGGCGGATATCAGGAGTATGAAGAAGACCCTTTTGCCGGATTATTCGGTGGAGGTGGTCAACAATATGCCAACATGCCGCAAAAAGGTCAGGACGCCGAGTATAATCTATCAATATCATTAGAAGAATCTGTTTTGGGAGCCGATAAGAAGATATCGTTGCAACTTGAAAACCGTATTGAAGACATCAATGTCAAGATCCCCCCGGGCATCAGCACAGGTAAGAAACTCAGACTTCCGGGCAAAGGCCTAAGTGGCTTCAATGGAGGTCCCAATGGAGATCTTTATTTAAATATTAATGTATTGCCTCATCCGATTTATTCGCGCGACGGCAATGATCTTTATATCGAGAAGACCATCAAATTTACGCAGGCGGCGCTGGGAACAACGATTGATGTTCCAACTCTGGACGGAACCACCAAGCGATTGAAGATTGCTCCGGGTACTCAAAATAATACGAAGATCCGGATGAAAGGGTTCGGTGTTCCCGGTCTCAAAGGGGCTGTTAAAGGCGATCAATACGTCAAAATAAATGTCGAGATTCCGAAGAAATTGACTGATAAACAAATACAATTAATAGAACAGCTGGCTGCTGATGGAGTTTGACTAAGTAGACGTATTGCATTTTTAATTGTATTCCACTTAGGAAAGATGAGATTTAGGCATATTCCTGGTTTATAGATGAACGCATCCTTTTTCATAAACCCAACTTCTCTTGTCACGCAAACCATACTTTATGTCTTATAAGATATGTTATGTAAACATAGACGAACTTTTTATCGGTTAATGAATGCTACCGACGAATCAAATAGTTTTTGCTAGATCATTTTCGTCAGGATTTCTGTCTGATTTCATAGCTCCCATCCCTTACCTGGGTGTTTCACCTAGGCACCAGCCATGTTCTTCTCATTTTTCGATTCTAACATTTTAACGAATACGCGGATCTTCAACCAATCTTACTCCATACAATTATAATAATTGTTATTTTTCAATACATTAAAACATAATTGTTTATTCAAATTCTATATCACCGACTGCCCCCATTTGATCGCCTATAATTATGACAATTCCTTTCACACCGGGAATCGTCATTCCATAATTCAGCGCCGGTTGAACGTCATTCTTTGACTTAACTCGATTACCGACTGCCGAAGCTGCTGCATCTGCCAGGGTTGCTGATTTCGAAATCACACAGACTGCATCCGCTTTTCCAAAGCTCAATGAGGGTCCAACAGTTGCAGATGATGTACATATTCCGAGAGGAGTTTCTTCAGGTTTTATGGATAGCTTAACCTTATAACTTAAAGTAGATTCTCCGGCAAAAATGGACACGGTGACCCTGTCGTTGCATCTAAGAAAAATATCACCGCCATTTTCAATGATGAGGTTTTCCGAGTGTTCGAATAAATCATAACCAACGAATTCAGCGATCGCACCGGCGACTGCTGCCATTGGCCCAACCCCACAGATTTTCGTCTGATCAATCATACGGCGGACAATCAGCGGAGCAAAATCATCCCTTTCTAATGGCAAGAGTGAGGCTTGAAAGGCTGGATAGTTTCTGATGTATGATTCTAAAGAAAGGCGATGATTCGTGAGCGACTGGAACGCCAGATCTATTAGGTCCCGGTCTGAACTTATAAACAGATCGCTTTCCGCTATTTTCACATTATATAAAATAAGATTATTTTTATTAATTAACGATCTATATGTTCTTTCCTCATACTTCATATCAGCTATATTTTACTGTGGATATTTTTTCAAAAGTTATTTTCATTACTGTTGATAACTCCGTATTTGATTGGCGCAGCCCGGTGGAGAAATTCAGCAATAAATTGTCGACCCCTCCCCCAGGATACCGTCGACTTCCCGTTGCAGTCGGTCGCAGATATCGAGTTTGGTTTCATCGCCGAGCCTGACTATAGTCTCACTTTTGCCATTGACGATATGAATATAACCATCGTATTTCCCACTGTATTTCTTAATGGTATCATACAAGGATATAATTTTTTCGGGTGTTATTTTTTCCGTATCGATCATGAAACGTACTTGTTTATATGGATTTTCCAGGGCCTTCGCCAACGGAATTACGTCCTGGGCTATAATCTTCAGCGATTCGTCCCCGACATCGATGCTACCCTGAATTACAACCGGTTCATCTGCATGAAGTAATTCATAAAATTTTTTATAGATGTCTGCCCAAAAGATAATACCGACCGACCCCTGCAGATCTTCCAAGATTATATTGCACATGATATCCTTTTTCTTGGTCAATCGTTCAGTCAGTGAACTGATGACTCCTGCGATGCTGATGGTATCTTTGTCTTTTTTCGAATTCAGGGTGGCGGAATTTACGTTGGCGACGAATTTCAGTTTGTCGGCATAACCATGTAAGGGATGACCCGTGATGTAAAACCCGAGTGTATCTTTTTCTATGGCAAGCAATTCTTTACGATTCCATTCTGGAAGATTGGGAATCTGGAATGATGAACCGCCCTTCGTTGTGGATGTATCCGTTTCGTCTAACTGATCAAAAATACTTGCCTGATTACTCAACAATTCTTTTTGCTTCCGCTGTGCTTCCTCCATCGCCCGGTCCAGACATTCCATCAGTTGGCGCCGAGAGTAACCCAACGAGTCAAAAGAACCGCACTTGATGAGACTTTCGATCACCCTTCGGTTGACTTTTCGAAGATCAACGCGGCTTAGAAAATCAATAAACGAATTAAAATTAGCTTCTTGCCTCATGGCAATAACCGATTCTATAGCTGCCTCGCCGACATTCTTTACGGCCGCCAGACCAAAACGGATGTTTTCACCCGAAACTGTGAAATCTTTTTGGGATTCATTGATATCCGGAGGTAATATATTGATGCTCATTTCCTTACAATTGGACATGTGCTTAATGATTTTGTCCCGGTTATCTTTTTCACTGGTCAAGAGCGCGGCCATGAAGGCCACCGGGTAGTGCGCCTTGAGGTAAGCGGTTTGATAAGTAATAATCGCGTAGGCTGCGCTGTGTGATTTGTTAAAACCATACTCAGCAAAGGTTTCCATCTGGTCCCAGATGGTTTTTGCCTTAACTTCGTTGATTTTTTGCTTTTTTGCGCCTTCGAGAAATTTAGGTTTTTCTTTTTCCATTGCCGCAACTTGTTTTTTGCCCATCACTTTGCGCAGCGTATCGGCTTGAGACATCGTATATCCGCCGATGACATTGGCAATCTGCATGACCTGCTCCTGATACAGAATAATGCCGTATGTTTCTTTCAGGATCGGCGCCAGTTGAGGCAGTTCGTAGCTGATTTGCTGTTTTCCATGCTTACGGGCGATGAAATCGGGGATCATCTTCATCGGACCAGGACGATAGGCTGCAATCAGCGCAATGACATCTTCAATATGGTCCGGCTTGAAATTAACCAGAAGGTCCTTCATGCCGGAGCTTTCCAACTGGAAAACACCGTCGGTTTCACCTTTCATCAGTAGCTTATATGTTTCTTGATCATCTAGTGGCAAGTCATTGATATCAATATCAATGTTGTGTGATTCCTTGATGAAATTCAAGGCATTTCTGATCACTGTCAGAGTCTTGAGCCCTAAAAAATCAAATTTGGTCAGTCCGACTGCCTCAATATCTTTCATCGAATACTGAGAAACGATGTCGTCTTTCGGAGCAAACAGCGGTACACGTTCTACCAACGGCGCATCCGAAATAACCACGCCGGCTGCATGAACTGAAGAATGCCGGTTGAGGCCTTCCAGAACGAGTGACAACGACAGCAGTTTTTCAATTTGCGGATTCTTCTTGCGTTCCTCCGCAAACCGGGGTTCCATTTTAAATGCCTCAGTCAATGTAATATTTAGAACATTGGGCACCAGTTTGGCGACGCGATCCGCATCTCCGTATGGAACATTAAGGGCGCGCCCCACATCGCGGATCACGCCCTTGGCCATCATTTTACCAAATGTACAGATCTGTGTAACTTTGTCCTTACCGTATTTCTCTGTGACATACTTAATTATTTCAGCGCGACGTTCCTGACAGAAATCAATATCTATATCCGGCATGCTGATACGGTCCGGATTCAGAAACCTTTCAAAAAATAAGCCGTATCGAAGCGGATCAATTTCAGTAATACGAATGGCATAGGCGACAAGAGAGCCGGCTGCCGAGCCGCGTCCGGGACCTACTGGAACACCATTGTGCTTTGCGTGTTTGATGAAATCCGAAACAATCAAAAAGTAACCCGCAAATCCCATTTTCTTTATGATTTCCAGTTCAGTGTGAAGGCGTTTCGCGTATTTTTCCCAAACGGCAGCTTCGTCTTTCGTCTGGTACTTCATGATAGTGGGCATCAGCTTTTCCAAGCCTTCCACTGCCTTCCGATCCAGATAATCATCGAGTGATTCCTCGGGATTTTTTAATTCAAATTTGGGCAGATAAAATTTCCCGAATTCAAATGTCAGGTTGCAACGTTCCGCCACATTAACCGTGTTGGCTATCGCCTCCGGTGTTGCGGCAAACAGAGACTGCATTTCTTCGGGGGATTTAACGTAAAACTGGTCTGAGGTCAGCGACATCCTGTCAGCGTCTTCGATGGTCTTTCCCGTCTGGATGCAAAGGAGGATATTATGCGCCTCGGCATGTTCGGAGTTCAGATAGTGGCAGTCGTTGGTAGCGATAAGAGGAATTGATAGTTCTTTGCTTAGTTCAACTAATCCTTGATTGGCGATTTTCTGTTCCGGGATTCCATTTTCCATAATCTCCAGATAAAAATTCTCTTCACCGAAAATATCCCGATATTCACGAGCGGATTTTCTGGCTTCTTCCATATTTCCGCGAACGATATGAGCGGCAATTTCACCGTGCAGACAGGCGCTGGAGGCAATCAAACCCTCGGAGCATGCTTTCAGTAATTCTTTATCCACGCGGGGGCGGTAATAAAAACCTTCTATATGGGCAAAAGATGTGAGCTTCATCAGGTTCTTATAGCCCTGCATGTTCTTGACTAGAACGACAAGATGACGCGTTGCCTCACCGATGGACGAGGGTGTCTTATCAAAGCGACTTCGGGGTGCAACATAGAGCTCACAGCCGATAATCGGTTTGATACCGTTGGCATAGGCTTGTTTATAGAAGTCAATCGCGCCGAACATGTTACCATGATCCGTTATGGCCATCGCCGGCATCGCAAATTCTTTTGCTTTTTTAAAGAGATCGTCCAGGCGGATCATGCCGTCGAGCAGACTGTATTGTGTATGAACGTGAAGATGGACAAAATTTGCGTGTTTCATTTTCTTCTAATCGATCCAGTAATTGGGGGCTTCCTTGGTAATGATGACGTCATGAACATGGCTTTCTCTGAGTCCGGCCGAGGTGATCCTGACAAATCGTGATTTTTCAATCAACTCCGGAATAGTTCTACAACCGACATACCCCATGCCAGCCTTTAATCCTCCGATAAGCTGGACGATACTGGATGATAGCGACCCGCGAAAGGGTACCCTGCCCTCGATCCCTTCCGGTACCGTTTTTGACGGAGCTTCTACGTCATCCTGATAGTAACGATCGCGACTGCCCATTTTCATCGCTTCGAGCGAACCCATGCCGCGATAGACCTTATAGCTGCGACCCTGAAACAGAATTGTCTCACCCGGGCTTTCCTCCGTACCCGCAAATAAACCACCGATCATCGCAGCGTGCGCACCGCATCCCAACGCTTTGACGATATCACCGGAATATTTGATGCCACCGTCGGCAATGACGGGAACGGCATGTTTAGATGCAATCTTATATGCGTCACGGATGGCTGACATTTGAGCAACGCCGACGCCGGCAACGATCCTCGTTGTACAAATGGAACCGGGCCCCACTCCTACTTTAACAGCGTCGACGCCCGCGTCGATAAGTGCCTTGGCGCCTTCCGACGTTGCGATATTCCCCGCAATCAACTGGCATTTCGGGAAATTGGCCTTTGTCGATTTAATGGCATCGATGACACCCGCCGAATGTCCATGTGATGTATCTATCGCAATCACGTCTACGCCAGCCGCCAGGAGAGCTTCGATGCGAGCTTCACGATCAATGATGCCCACCGCTGCCCCGACGCGCAATCTGCCCAGGGAGTCTTTACAGGCATTGGGGTACCGCCTGATCTTTTCAATATCCTTGATGGTAATGAGACCTTTCAGCCGAAAATCATCATCCACGACCAGTAATTTTTCAATGCGATGTTTGTGCAGCAGTTTCTTGGAATCTTCCAAAGAAATGTTTGCCTTGACGGTGACGAGTTTATCCTTGGTCATGACATTGGCCACCGGCTGATCCAGATCTTCCTCAAAACGCAAATCACGGTTTGTCAGAATTCCGACAAGTCTTTCATTCTTGACAACCGGTACACCGGAAATGGAATATTGATGCATCAGAGCCAGCGCATCGCTGACTTTGCGCTCAGGTTCGATCGTGATCGGATCAACAATCATGCCGCTTTCCGATTTCTTAACCCTGTCGACTTCAATCGCCTGGCGGTCGATGCTCATATTGCGATGGATGAAGCCGATGCCGCCTTCCTGAGCCATGCATATGGCAGTGCGGGATTCTGTGACCGTATCCATTGCCGCTGATACAATCGGGATGTTCAGGGTAATGCTTTTGGTGAGCAGTGTGGCCGTATCAACGTCACGCGGCAGCACGCTGGATGCCGCCGGCACCAAGAGAAGATCATCAAAAGTTAAGGATTCTTTTACTACGTCGTCTAACATGATACCCTCCATCCGGTAATGACTTAATTGTTATTGATGAAATATTTTTGATGATTTAACGCAATGTAGTAGTGATCGCCGGTATCATCTACCTCGATCAGTTCGGCAAGCTGGTAATAACTTTTTCTTGTGAAGCGGGCGACAAACTTTCCTTTTTTGATGCAGCAATACATGACATTGTCATCGCCTACAACTAGCGATTTCATATCGAGCTTTTCCAAAGATTCATCGCTCAAGAGAATTTCAATCTGATCCTGACCGTGGTCCTGCGCCTTCGTCCCGTAAACAGCGGTCACGACGAAAGCCGTATCTTCGACGTCCACATAATAGATTTCACCATTGAGTTCAATGAAGTACTTTCCGCAATCGTCAATGTGCAGGTTTTCAAAGAAGACACACAAAATGTCTTTGCGGAACATATGCGCGCCACAGTAATACCAGATACCCTCTTTGTCTATTTTGATATCGCTTCCAATCATAATCAAAAATTCTTTTTACTATCGACTAACATAGTTACAGGACCATTATTAACCAATTCAACTTTCATCATCGACTGAAACTTGCCCGTGGCAAGTTTTTTCACTTTCGGAGCGGCTTTGGAAACAAAATATTCATAGAGTTCATTGGCCTTTCCAGGGTCTTCCGCGCGGGTAAATGACGGTCTGCGTCCTTTGATACAGTCGCCAAGCAATGTGAATTGTGAAACCACCAGCATATCCCCGGCTACATCGGTAAGAGAAAGATTCATTTTGCCGAGATCATCTTCAAATATTCTTAAATTCACTGTCTTTTCAAGAATATAGTCGGCATCTTTCTCGCTGTCGCCCTGCTCCACTCCCAGCAATACCAGCAGTCCTTGATCGATAGCGGAATACAACTGAGAATTTATTATGACGCAAGCCTGGTCAACTCTCTGAATAACTGCACGCATGAGGAATCCCATTTAAAGTTCGGGCATGTTAGCAACAATTGACCGAGTCTTCAAGTTCTTTCTGGGAATAATTATTGCGACGACAAATCAACGACTTACACTTTGCCTCATCCGGCTCGACAGCAATATCATTGCTTCCGAATTCATACGAAATCCGGAGTCGATTCCACAGCTGCGACGGGTCGGGGCTTCTCGGACAGTCATCTGAAATTATTATATTTTTTGTAATCAGCCAACTTGTGTGCTAAGAGGCGGCGGTATGAGTAGAAACATTCTGTTGATCAATCCCTGGATCCATGATTTCGCGGCGTATGATTTCTGGCTAAAGCCATTGGGGCTCTTATACTTGGGAGGCCTCTTACGCGCAAACAATCATCATATTTCTTACATCGATTGCCTAGATCCTTATTCTTCGCCAATGATGCAAAAAGGCGGAAAATCACCGAAACGTCACGAATACGGTCATGGAGGATTTTTTCGTCAAGTCATCGAAAAGCCGCCTTGTCTCGAGATCCTGCCGCGCAATTACTGCCGTTATGGAATCGCTCCGGACGTTTTCCGAATGGAGTTGGAACAATATCGTGATACGGATATCGTTCTCATGACCTCGATGATGACGTATTGGTACCCCGGCGTGTTCGAAGCCATTAAAATTGTCAAAGAGGTCTTACCAGGCGTTCCCATTGTGCTCGGCGGCAAATATGCCACTCTGTGCTATGATCATGCAGTAGCTCATTCGGGTGCCAATTACATCATTCGCGGTCGAGGAGAAATTGAAACCCTAAATCTGCTTGGACAACTCTTTAACGAAGATGTCTTTTTAAAACCGGACGAAAATGATCTGGACACCTTGCCCTACCCTGTTTTTGATCTAATTCACAGACTTGATCAGATTCCGATCATCATCTCGCTGGGCTGTCCGTATCGATGCAGCTACTGCTCATCCCACATTCTGCAGAAGAAATTTCTCAGGCGGACGCCAAGCAAAGTTGCTGATGAGATAGAATACTGGCACCGGAATTTCGGTGTCGTCGATTTTAGCTTTTACGATGACGCCCTGCTCGTCGATTCTGAAAAGATGATCATTCCTCTGCTCCAGGAAATAAAGAAAAGGAAATTGTCTTGCCGGTTTCACTGTCCCAATGGTTTGCATTTAAGAGAAATAAATGAACGATTAAGTCAACTCCTCTATGAATCAGGTTTCAAGACCATCCGTTTCGGCTTTGAAACCGCGGATTTTCAATTGCAGACTGAAACGGGCGGAAAAGTTCAAAACGAAGAACTGCGCAAGGCCGTTATTTACCTTAAAGGTGCAGGATACAAAACAGAAGACATTGGCGTCTATCTGCTGTGCGGCATACCCTATCAGAAAGAAAGAGACGTCTCCCGCAGCATAGATTTCGTCTTACAGTGCGGAGCTAAACCGATCCTCGCCGAATATTCCCCGATACCAGGCACAAAAATGTGGATGGACGCAATTGAGGCTTCGCCATTTGACATTCAGCACGAACCTCTATATCATAACAACACTTTTTTGTGCTGCCGTAATGATGATTTCAGTTATGAAGTTTACAGCAGTCTCAAAGCTAAACTCAAAGCATCGCCGAAAGAAACGGTTTAATCGAAATGAAGATTCTGATCCGGATTAAAAATATTATGGTCCTGCTGCTGTCGCTGTTCTTTTTAGTTTGCGGCATCAATATCATGGTGGGGGCATTTAAGATGGCCAATCCACTTGAGTTCGTCATGACTTTGTTTTCGGCCTCATTCATCATTTTATTTTGTATCGTCGGTCTCCTTTATGCCTTTTTCCGCTTTCTTCCAAGAAAATCCGATAACGAGATGGATCATGTTGACACGAAATAGATTTTATATATCAATTATCGGATTAATTGTCCTTTTCTTTGCAATCCCATCACAGGCAATCGACCTGGAAAAAAATGTTGTCAAAACCAAATTGGATAACGGACTGGTTGTTTTAATGCTGAAACGGACATTCAGTCCGACGGTTTCCCTGTATATCCGCTATCGCGTCGGTGCAGTAGACGAGATTCAGGGCCAGACCGGAGCAGCACATTTTTTGGAACACCTGATGTTCAAGGGCACAACAACTATCGGCGCCAAAAATTACCCGGAAGAAGAAAAGATTCTCATCCAAATCGAAGAAGTGGGACAGGCATTGGATAAAGAGAGGATGAAGCAGGAAAAAGCCGATCAAAGAATCATTGAAGGGCTTGGCCTGCAGTTGAAAAAATTGCAGGCCAAACAGCGCCGTTACTACATTCCCAATGAAATTGACAGGCTCTATACGGAGAACGGTGGTCTGGGCATGAACGCGTCAACGGGACAGGATGTAACAACTTATTTTGTCAGTCTCCCAGCCAATAAGATCGAGCTCTGGGCGCGGATAGAATCCGATCGTCTGCTTCATCCCGTCTTTCGTGATTTTTATACGGAACGCGATGTCATCATGGAAGAAAGGCGACAAAGGGTGGAAACAAGTCCGGAAGGGAAACTTTACGAATCCTTCCTGAGTGCCTCTTTTACCGTTCATCCCTATGGACGGCCTGTGATCGGCTTCCCTCAGGATTTGACCTATATGAGCCAGACAGCCGTCCGGCGGATTCATCAAAAATACCTTTCACCTGAGAACATGGTCATCGCTGTGGTCGGGGATATCGATTTAGAAAAGACTCAAAAGTTGATCGGCAAATATTTTGGACGGATTCCCAAGAATAAATCTGGACCGGTCCGGATTCCGGAAGAACCGGCGCAAACCCGGGAACGAAAAATTGCAGTCTTGTTTGACGCCAGTCCATCGTTGCTGATCGGCTATCACAAACCGACTGCACCTGATACCGATGATTACATCTTTGATGTCCTGGAGACGATTCTCAGCAAAGGCCGAACGAGCCGTTTATACTCCAAGTTGGTTTTGCAGATGCAGATCGCGGACAGCATCGGTATTTCTAATGGCGTTCCCGCCACGAGGTATCCTAATCTATTTGTGATATCCGCCCGCCCACGTTATCCGCACACAAATGATGAACTTCAAGCAGCCATTCTGCAGGAACTGGAGAACATCAAGAAAGATCCCGTTTCGAACCAGGAACTTGCCAAGGCCAGAAACCAATTAAAGATGGATTATATCAAAAGTCTCGATTCCAATTCCGAAATTGCTTCCATTCTTTCGTACTACGAATTGCTTCTCGGCGATTATCGGTATTTTTCCAATTATATTTCCCGCATCGAAAAAGTAACAACACTCGACCTTCAAAGGGTGGCAACAAAGTATCTTCGAGCTGAAAATCGGACGGTCGCTGTCTTAAATAAGAAAACGGATGCCGCCGGCGCAGGTAAAGATGAAAATTAGAATGCATCGATCTTTTGTGGTTTTTTTATTGCTGTATCTGATGTGCGCGGTCGCATCGTTTGAGACCCTTGCCGCAAATCAAATCCCCCCCCCGGAAAAATTGAAGTATCCTCGCTTGGAGTTTAAGTTGCCGCAGGCCGAGCGCATTCTACTGAATAATGGCTCGCTTTTATTTTTTCTTCGTGACGACGAATTACCCCTGATTTCCATATCCGCAATGGTACGAACCGGATCCATGTATGATCCAGAGGGCAAAGAAGGCGTCGCTGAACTCACGGCTGGCCTCATGAGAACCGGAGGAACAGCAAAATTAAGCAGTGCGGAAATAGATAACCGGTTTGATTTTCTCGCCGCTTCGCCTTCTATTGCGATGTCTCTGGATTCCGCTTCGATCAATTTTTCATTTTTAAAAGATGATCTGGATACCTGCCTGGATCTGCTCGCACAGATGATCAAAGAACCGGCTTTTGAGGAAGAAAAATTGCAGTTGGCGCTCTCATTGAAAAAAGAAGAGCTGCGACGAATTGCGGATAATCCCCAAAAGCTGGCCTTTCGTGAATTCAACCGTCTGCTGTATCCCGATGATCCGCGAGGCCGATACCCGACGTTCGCTTCACTGCAAAATATTCGGCGCGATGATTTGGTCTCTTTTCACCGGAAATATTTTGCGCCATCTAATATGATCTTCGCGGTCTCCGGAAATATTTCCAGGCAAGATGCCGTTAATAAACTGGAGCAATATTTTGGCAACTGGAGTACATCAATTCATGCCCTTGATATCGCTCCTCCTCCGAAAAAGGCCGGCTACGGTCTCTTCGTCATCCGGAAACAAATTCCCCAATCAACAGCGGTGAGCGGAGAATTCACATTGAGTAAGAATGATCCCGATTTTTATGCGTTCACAATCCTCGATTTTATTATCGGCAGCGGCGGTTTTTCTTCCCGGATATTCAGCGCCGTTCGCAATAACGAAGGTTTGGCATACAGCGCCGGCAGTTTCTACAAGGCACGGGCTAATTATGGTGTTTTTGGAACGTATGCTATTACAAAAACGGCATCGACAATTCAGACCATTCAGTTGATTAACGACATCCTAAGGGACGTGTCGGGTGGATCCGTCAGTCCGTCTGAACTGGATTCGGCGAAACAATCCATCCTGAATAGTTTCATTTTTTCTTTCGTGCAGCCAAGTCAAATTGCTTCTCAGCAAATGTCCATCGCGTTTGAAAAATTACCTGCCGACTTTCTCAGCGGCTATCGCGAAAGAATTGAGGCCGTGACCCGGGATGATCTAAAGCGGGTTGCCGCCAGGTCTTTAAATGAAAAAAGAAGGATGACGCTTATCGTTGGCGATGCTGATCAATTCGGCAAAATGCCCGAACAATGGGGACAGCCGGTCTTCATTTCACCGTAACAATAGATTGGAACTTAATCATGATTGACGAAAGCACCTTTACAAGAATTACCCACAGAATCGACACCTACCGGGATGACATGATCGAATTGCAGAAAGCACTGACGTCCATTCCTGCAGTCGGCCCGGTCAACGGCGGCGACGGCGAAATGCTAAAAGCCGCACTGCTGAAAAAGCTGCTGATCAACATGGGTTTTAAATCATTTAAACATTACGACGCACCGGATTCGGCCGTTTCCAGCGGTCTTCGGCCTAATTTTCTGACATCACTTGAGGGACAAAGCAAATCGCGTGTCATCTGGATAATAACGCATCTGGATATTGTTCCTCCGGGTGAGCTCAATCTGTGGAACTCCGATCCTTATACAGCTTACGTCAAAGATAATTGCATCTATGGCCGCGGAACGGAAGATAATCAGCAGGACATGGTCGCCTCGATTTTCGCCGCCAAAGCCTTTATCGACGAAGGCGTCTTCCCGATTAATACCATTAGCCTCTTTTTCGTAGCGGATGAAGAGACTTCCGGCAGCAAGGGGCTCTATCATGTCTTGGACCTGCCGGAGCAGATTTTCAGTAAAGATGATTTAATCATCGTACCCGACTCCGGAAATCAAGAGGGCTCTCTGATCGAAATTGCGGAAAAAAGCATCCTCTGGATGCGTTTTAAAACAACCGGCAGGCAATGCCATGGCAGCAAGCCTCAACTGGGCAATAATGCTTTCACGGCAGCATCGTATTTGATAACAAAATTGATAAAACTCCGTAAGATCTTTGACGCAGTGGATCAACTTTTTGATCCTCCCGCGAGTACGTTCGAACCGACAAAGAAAGAAGCCAACGTCGGCAATATCAATACGATACCGGGCGAAGATGTTTTCTACATGGATTGCAGGGTTCTTCCACAATACAGTCTCCGAGAAGTCCTCGCGGAAGTAGCTAACATCGTTAAAGAAGTAGAAAAGACATTTTCGGTCACCATTGAAATATCGCAAGAACAATACGTCCAGTCAACCGAGCCCACTGCAGCCGATGCTCCTGTCGTGTGCGCCCTTCAAGAAGCAATTGAGGCTGTCTATCACCTGAAAGCCCACCCCGGAGGCGTCGGCGCCGGAACAGTTGCCGCCTATCTGCGCAAAAAAGACTATCCGGCCGCGGTCTGGTCTAAATCCAATATGATGGCTCATCAGCCCAATGAGAACTGCCCGATTGACAGTATCATCGGGGATGCGAAAGTCTTCGCCCACCTGTTTTTACAGGCGTGAATTGTATTGCATTCAATACCCCATAGTGGTAGAAAAACGCCTTCGCATGAGAGGTGCCATATCCAATTGTCTGCACAACCGAACGGCAATGGGTTTTGGTGAAGATTAATATTTTTAGAGGCTGATAATATTTGATTAAAGCAACTAAAAACATCCGCGTAGAAAAATTATCCTTCGCGGACCCGAATTTATTAAAGAGCCTCTGCGGCGAACATGACCGGCACTTAAAACTCCTTGAAAAGCTTGAACAGATCAAGGTTAAACCCTGGGGGACCCACCTTTCCATTACAGGCGATGAAACCGCCGTTCTAAAGATTTCACTTTTGATCAGACAATTATATTCTATCATGGAAAAAGGATGGCATATTCATTCTTCCGATATCGACTATGCCCATAGGATTCTCACTGAAGATATCGATTTTGATTTAGCCCGCGTTTTTCTGGATACGGTTTTCATATCTTCAAAGAAAAGAATTATAACTCCCAAAAGCATCGCACAGCGTCATTACATCGACGCCATGCGGACAGCGGATATGGTGCTCGCCATCGGCCCCGCGGGCACAGGAAAGACTTATCTGGCCATGGCTATGGCGGTGTCTCACTTGCTGGAAAAAAAGGTGCAACGGATTATTCTTACGCGTCCGGCCGTGGAAGCCGGCGAGCGGCTTGGGTTTCTGCCCGGTGATCTCGCCGAGAAAGTCAATCCGTATTTGCGCCCACTGTACGATGCACTTTATGACATGGTGGATATGGAAAAGGCAGGTGCACTTATCAGCAAAGGACTGATAGAAGTGGCCCCGTTGGCGTTCATGCGCGGACGAACCCTTAACGACTCCTTTATCATCTTGGATGAAGCTCAGAATACGACCTCCGAACAAATGAAAATGTTCTTGACGCGCCTCGGTTTCAATTCCAAAGCGGTTGTGACAGGCGACATCACTCAGATTGATCTGCCGACGGAGAAATCGTCGGGCCTGATTGAGGCCGAAAAAATCCTCAAAAATGTCGAAGCGATCCGCATTGTACATTTTTCCCAAGTCGATGTAGTCCGTCATCCTTTGGTCGCTGATGTAATCGCGGCTTATGCCTCATGGGACACTGAAAAAAAGAGCCGTCAAAAATAACCCTTATGAATTTCTTAGATTCCTCATCTGATAAGATATTTTCTTTTTTCCGGAAATTGACTGACAAGAATAAACTGTCATTCGCTTTTCTGCGCAACACGATTTTTCAGCGGTGGGCAATTGCCATTTTACTGAGCATTGCATTGGCGGCTCTTCTCGCTCCTAAGCTTTATTACTCAAATCCTCAGTATCGGCACGGCATGATTGCTCAGGAGAACATCAAAGCAGATCGTGATTTCCTCGTCGAAGATGTCAACTCAACGCGGCAAAAGAGGAATGAAGCTGCCGCAAATGTTCGCTCGGTTTATGATTATGACACTGAAATCGCCATCACGATTCGAACGAGGATCAAGAAAGCAATTTTGCTGGCGGTGGCTAAACCGGATGAACCAAGCAATAAGATGCTTATTGAAAAATCCCTGGGAATCCCGCTTTCACAGGCCGAACTATCTTTTCTCCGCGCGAGCAGATTTTCCGATGATCTTTTTCAAAAATTGTCTCGGATCATATCCCTTTTTTACGAAGGCTCGCTGATTTCACAAAATGCGCTCCAGAAGACTGAACGCGAAAAAGGCATAACCATCGTGAACGCTGTGACGCGGGTCGAGGAAAATTTAAAGGATGTATCCTCCGTTTTCAGCATCAAGGACGTCGATCCGCTGCTGCTAAAGAAAATAAACGCCGTCTTTAAAGGCGATCAATCGGAGGCCCGCCGGTTATCATTTTCCTTTCTAAAGAAGCTGATTGAACCGAATTTGACATTCAACCGAGAGGTAACGAGCAGGAAAATCATGACCGCCGCCGGTGAAGTCAAACCGGTTTATTTCCAAGTTCAGAAAAACGAGATGATCGTTCGTGAAGGGGAAAAAATCGGTTATCTGGAACTGGCTAAACTGGAAGCCTTTTATAAAACAACATCAGATACTACGTTATCCAGTTTTATGATTATCCTGGGAATCTTTTGCACGACTCTTTTTCTAACTCTGCTGCTCTATTTCTGGCGCACGCGAAACTGGTTGAAAACTTCTGCCCGATCCAACGTAGATTTCCTTGTCTTTGCCATCGTGGCCTTTTTGCAAATCTTCTTTGTCAAGGCGGGTATCTTCATGTCGGTTGCGATCAACAGAGCATTTCCTGCAATTCCGATTGATGCATGCTATTTTTCGATTCCTTTTGCCTGCGGCGCCATGATTATTGCCGTCCTGGTCAACCGGAACGTGGCATTGATCATGAGCGTTCTGACTTCGTTTCTTATCAGCCTTCTGTTTGACGAAAAGTTCGTTTTTCCACTTTTTGCCTTTTTGGGATCGATTGCCGCTTCTTATCACATCGTCAACAGCCGTCAACGTTCCACTTTTTTGAAGGTCGGCATCTTCCTGGGCATAATCAACATGGCCGCCATTCTATGTCTGAATCTTCTTACGGGTCATGTGCTGAATGATTTACTCATCCGATTAGCCATGGGTTTTCTGGGTGGCGTCATCACCGGGATCATTGTCGCGGGCGTAACACCGGTCTTTGAAACTCTTTTCGGCTTTATTACGGACATCAAACTACTGGAGTTGGCCAATCTTAATCAGCCTCTTTTTCAAAGGATGATTATTGAAGCTCCCGGCACATACCATCACAGTATTATTGTTGCCTCACTGGTGGAAGCTGCGGCGGAAGCTATCGGTGCGAATTCACTTCTGGCTAAAGTAAGCGCTTATTATCATGATATCGGCAAACTGACCAAACCTCATTACTATATTGAAAATCAGCCAGGCTACGACAACCGTCACGATAAGCTATCGCCTAAAATGAGTTCTCTTATTATCATTTCTCACGTTAAGGAGGGGTGCGAACTCGCTTCACGGGTCAAACTCGGTCAACCGATCATCAACATCATTCGCGAGCATCATGGAACGAGCCTGGTCAGCTTCTTTTATGATAAGGCAAAGAAGGATAAAGATGAATCGATACGTTCTCTGACGGAAAGTGACTTCCGCTATCCGGGTCCTAAGCCTCAAACCAAAGAAGCCGGTCTCGTTATGCTGGGCGATGTCATCGAAGCCTCCTCGCGCACGCTTTCAAACCCGACTCCGGCCAGGATACGATCGCTGGTCCGTGAACGGATCGAGCGTATATATATGGATGGCCAATTGAGTGATTGCGAGTTAACATTAAAAAATCTCAACACCATTGCGGAAACGTTTACCCGAATATTGACGGGAATTTTTCATCATCGTGTTGATTATCCTGAAACACCTCCTAAAGAAAATAATATCAAAAGAGAAGCCGGTGAAAATACGACTCGAAAATTTGCAGAAACGAATTAAGATTGACAAACGGGCGATCCGAACCAAAGTAATCCGTCTCATGAAGCTGGCGAATTGCGCGGATAAGGAAATCAGCATTACTTTTGTCGATGATCCAACCATTCAGCGCATCAACAAGCAGTACCTCTCCAGAGATAAAACAACAAATGTTATTTCCTTTTCTCTTCAGGAAGGTGATTTTGGTGATATTAATCGCGACCTGCTCGGCGATATCGTCATCTCGGTCGACACAGCCTACCGCGATGCCGAAAACGGCAATTTCGAATTCACTGAAGAACTCATTTTTCTAATTATCCACGGTCTCTTGCATCTCACGGGCTATAACCATGAAAACACCTCTAAAACCGATGCAATGAAAATGAAAAAAAAGGAAAAAGAATTGTTCAGAGTCTTAATGCAGTCCCGATGATTGAAGCAGTTAAGATGATTCGATATCAGATTTTTATCTAATCGTAAGAACTTGCCCCGGCGTCAGGGAGTCAGGACCGGAAAGATTATTCATTTGGATTAATTTGGCTAGTTCAATATCATATTTTTTGGCAATAACGGACAGATTGTCACCTTTTGTAACAATATGTTTGTCTGTTCCTAACTTGGAAATTTCTTCTGCAGTCAGAGTTTTACCTACGACATTCGATTTTCCCGCCGCGGACGTTTGTACGCGGGTACCTTTTTCCCGTTTTTCGTCATCATTCTCCCCCATGGCACTGGTAGGAATCTTCAGCGTCCGGCCGGCCTGGAGCGCATTTGTTTTCAATTTATTTATTGCTTTGAGTTTGGCCATTGGCACTTGGAATCGTCTGGCAATGCCTGCTAAGGAATCGCCGGGCTTTACTTTGTAAGACTGAATCGCTGCGGATGTCTTATGCACTGCTATATTTTTATTGCGCAATGGTGTATTCTTCACCGTCGCTGTTTCCATACGGTTATCGGGAATGCGAATGATCTGACCTCTAACCAATCTTTTTTTTGTGTTGATACGGTTAGATGCAAAAATGCTTTGAGTCGATACTTTATATCGTTTGGCGATAGAGGCAACTGTTTCACCGGGACGAACGCGATGTTTGACATAGGCGGATCGGCTGTAACTGAAACGCGGTCTGTCCGTGTCCGGGATATCGCTATAAACCATGTTAAATTTTTCCAGGGATCCCTGGGGAATTTTGAATGAATATTCCCTGTCCGGTGTAATTCTATATCTGAGTTCCGCGTTAAGCACATTGATGCATTCTTCGGATATTTCCATTTTGGATGCGACATCCGTCAATTTCATCATTTTGTTTACGGTAACCGTTTCGTAGTTAAGCAGCGATTCCGTCGTCGTCTGTAGCTCAAACCCATACTTTTCAGGATTCTTTATGATTTGCAGGGTTGCCAGGAAACGCGGGACATAGCGTGCGGTCTCGTTGGGTAACTGAGAGTAGAGATCCCAGAAGCGGTCAAAGTAATTGATGCGCTGCCTGGATATGACTCGAAGCACCCTTCCCTCGCCGCAATTGTATGCCGCAAGTACAGTCAGCCAATCACCGAACATGGAGTGCAGTTCTTTCAAATAAGCAATAGCAGCGTGCGTCGACTTTAAAACATCCATGCGTTCATCTATCCATTCATCCCGCGTTAAGCCGAATTTGTAACCTGTCGATGGAATAAACTGCCACAAACCCAGAGCTCTTGCGCGCGACAACGCACATACCTTGAAACCGCTTTCAACGAGAGGCAGCCAGAAAAATTCCTCCGGAATACCGGCTTGCCTCAGTTCTCCGATAATGATGTCTCTATAGAGCCCGGAACGTTGGTACGAGGATATAAAAAACTCTCTTTCAGGACCTTGGAATGAACGAATTTCTTTTTCCACATCAGCATTAATCACCATTGGAATCTCACTCGCTTTGCCATTCGTTTTTCGCTGTTGCGACGAATAAAGGGCAAGGATCCGTCTGGAAATTAAAAGACGCAAATCATCCTTTTGTCGGGCAATTTCCACATCCCCGTTCGTATCCAAAACCAGGGCATAAGCTTTATCCAAGGTGTTTACGGTATTTTCGATATCTCCATTTTTCCAATATTTATCTGCAAGCTCGAGTAATTCTAGAGCTTTTTCCATAAGGTCCTGTTCATCTTCGACCTCTGCTTTATCCTCTTCACTTGAAGCCTTTTTGTCTGCAGGACGAGAGCTAGCGCCAATGGATTCAGCTGTCGTCTGAGCCAAAATGCGGTTTTGTTCCTGAATGTCTCCTTCCGTTGCGGACACCAGTGTGTCATTGTGATAAACATTCTGCGCTTTTGCGGAAACACCCGGGATAAACAACGTGATCACACTTAGGCAAATTATAAAACAAATTGCTGAAACCTTCTTTTTGAATATCGGCATGAATAGAGTCTCCTACATACTTTTCGGTTCTCAAGCAAAAAAGGCATTGTGTTCTAAGTCACTAAATAACGCTATATTTTCCCTTTGTTGCTTATGTCATGTTCGTCATTTAAGAACTTTATAACACACTTTCTTCTTATCCCCAAACAATTTGACGCCTTCAAATTACGTTGTGTTTATCGCCGCAAAGCGATGATCCCCGCTGCCCGTCCAGCATCAGATAAGCCTGTATGAAGTCGTCAATTTCCCCATCCAGCACTCTTTGAGTGTTAGAGACTTCAAGATTGGTTCGATGATCTTTGACCATTTTGTATGGATGCAGCACGTAGGAGCGAATCTGACTGCCCCAGGCAATTTCTTTTTTTAGCTTGTTCTCTTCATCAAGTTTTTCATTCTTCTGCTGTAATTCTCTTTCATAGAGCCGCGACTTTAAATACTTCATAGCCATCGATTTATTTTTGTGCTGAGATCTTTCATTTTGACACTGCACGACTATTCCCGTTGGTAAATGGGTTATCCTGACCGCAGAATCTGTTTTGTTAACGTGCTGACCTCCTTTGCCGCCGGATCTGAAGGTGTCTATTCTCAAATCATCTTCATTAATATCTATCTTAATCTCATCATCGACTTCCGGGTACACAAACACAGAAGCGAAGGACGTATGACGTCTGGCTCCCGCATCAAATGGAGAAATGCGAACTAGACGATGAATTCCAATTTCAGCTTTGGCATATCCGTATGCGTATTCACCTTCCATGGTAAAGGAGACACTCTTTATGCCAGCTTCATCACCGGGAAGAGAATCAATGATGCTCGTTTTGAAATTTCTTTTTTCTGCCCACCGGAGATACATTCTCAAGAGCATTTCCACCCAGTCCTGAGCTTCCGTTCCGCCGGCACCTGCATGGATCGACATAATCGCGTTCATCCGATCTTCATCGCTTGCCAGCATCATTTTAAGCTCTTCAGCTTTAACGTCGGACGATAACTGCTCCAATTCGGATGTGAGATCTGTGATGACTTGTTCATCCTTTTCATCCGAGGCAATCAACCAGAGGTTTTCAATATCCCGAAGCTGGTTTTGAAAACTTTTCCAGTGATCAAGGGCGTCTGATAATTTTGTCTTCTTTTGCAGGACAGCGCGGGCTTTTTCCTGATCATCCCAAAAATCTTTTTTAGATGCAAGAATCTCCAGATCTTTAACTTTCAATTCCAATTCATCGACGTCAAAGGCATTCCCCGATGTAATGAATTCTTTGCTTCAGATCATTAACGGCGTCCTGTATGCTTTCAAATGACATTTTTCTTTCTCCTTATTAGACTCCATACGAACAAAACGACCACGCACAGGAAACTTGCTCCTACCGGCCAGTCCCCGTATCGTGCGTAAAAAGTCGGCAACGCGATGAATTTAATAATACCATGAATTGCGTCTTTTTTAAACAGTTTGGTTTCTGCTACGACCTTTCCGGTCGGATCAACAATAGCGGAGATGCCTGTATTGGCAGCACGTACGAGGTACAGTCTCGTTTCCACGGCTCTGAAAGCTGTCATGGACAGGTGCTGATAAGGTGCGGAGGTAGTTCCGAACCAGGCGTCGTTGGTAATGTTCACCAAGAGTTCACTCCCGGCATTTTTATACGCCCTCGCCGCCTCCGGCAGTATCCCTTCATAGCAGATCAATACGCCGATTTTCCTTTCGTCCATATGTAAAGGGGAGAAACCTTTCCCTTCAGCAAAATCACCGATCCCCGCAGTCAGACCGTTGACAAAAGGAAATAGTCCTCTAAGCGGCACAAACTCTCCGTAAGGAACAAGGTGAACCTTGTCATATTTGCCCAGAATGAGACCTTGCGGTGAGAGGAGATACGCGCTGTTAAAGTAGTCTGTGCCTCGGTTTCTCCCTGCATAGCTCATCGAACCAAAGATGAACCAGCTTTTTGTTTTTACCGGCAGCGCACTCAACTGACGATGCAAATCATTTTCGTCTTGAAAGTTAAAAGGAACAGCCGTTTCGGGCCAGACTATCAGGCTGCCAGCCGCCTGCGGACGGCGCAAAGAGAGTTCCTCATAGATATTGATAGTTTCTTTCTGAAAATCCCTGTTCCACTTGATCGACTGATCGATATTCCCCTGAATCAGGGTGACATTCATGGTCCGTGCGCCCTTTAAGATTTTATCTATCTGGGCGATTCGTAATACGCCGTATACATAAACACTCGACCACAAAAGAACTACAATTGCAGCCAACGCGAACGATTCTTTCGATCGTTTCGTGACGATTTCAAAAAAGGCGACATTCAAAAGAACTATCAGCAGGGACAATCCAAAAATACCCGTCACATCGGCAATCTGAATGAGGAAGATATTATTAAACTGAGAATAACCGAGGTTTTCCCAGGGAAATCCTGTGAACAACTGTGATTTGATATATTCAAGACACACCCAAAGAACTGGTGCGATAATGAATAAAGGGACCTTTCTTTTAAAATAAACTATTCCTGCAGCGAATAACGCAAAATAAAGGCCTAAGTAACAGGCCAGCAGCAGCATAATCGAAATCCCAAGATAAAAAGGCAGATATCCATAGTGGACTACAACATAGGCTATCCAGTATATGATGCCCACACATGCCGTCAGACCCGCAATCCATCCTAAAAAAAGCGCCCTACCAATAGATCTGATATCTCGCAAAGCAATAAACAAAGGCACCAAAGCTATCCAGGCAATGAATCCCAGACCAAATTTGGGGAAAGATAAAAAAAATAGAATTCCGCTGAATAATGCAAAAAAAATATTACGGCCATTGTTGTTTTTACTCGATGAATCGGCAAAACGATTTGCGTCGCTATTCTTCATCAATAATTTTATCGCCCATTTTATTTATTCTCACCTTCTTGATACTGCGCTCGTCCGCACTTTCAATTGTAACATTCAGTCCGTTGATGTGAAAATTTTCTCCGAGGTGAGGGATTCTGCGAATCGTGTTTAGGATAAGGCCACTCACCGTTTCATATCGGCCTCTTTCGATGTCGATATGCAGATGTTCTTCTATTTTTTCAATTTCGGTGCGGCCATCTACTATAATTGCTCCGTCTGCGGTCTCGATGATGTCCGCAGAATCCGTATTTTCTTCATGCTCATCCCGGATATCTCCGACGATCTCTTCTAATAAATCCTCGAGCGTGACTAAACCTGAAGTGCCGCCGTATTCATCAATTACAATGGCTATGTGTTGCTTATTGTTTTTGAATTCGTGAAATAATAAGTGAGCATTTTTTGTCTCCGGAATGTAATAGGGCTTGGTCAGTCGCGACAATATATCAGCGGTGGTCATGCTCTGTGACCAGATTTTTAACAGATCCTTAACATTCAAAATACCGATGATATTGTCTATCGCGCCGCGATGAACAGGCAGGCGAGTAAAATGAGAAACAGCAATCTCCTGAATTATTTCTTCAACGGCATCGTCAGCATTAATGGAAACGATATCGGTCCGCGGTATCATAATCTCCCGGACCGAAATTGACGTAAATTCCAAAATGTTTTCGATCATTTTTCGCGAGGCTTCATCCAAAACGCCGATCTTTTGACCCTTTGCCAATATAGTAAAAATTTCTCGACGAATATGTTCCTGCCTGCGCCTGAAAATGAGATCAGATATTTTTTTCATGTTCAGTCAATTTCTCGAAAAATCACAAACCACGTAAATACTCGGGCCTCATTCTGCTTTCATTTTTTTCGTGAATGACGGAGCCGATCATTTGCAGAATTTTCTCTTTCTGCTTCGGCAGACGCGCCCTGATGGGCAGGTAATTTGACGCATGATTAGATGTAAAATAGCAGTCTGTAAAATCCGAGTTTGCAACCATCAAATAGAGTTCGCGGATAAATCCAAGCTTGTCGGGGAGCACAAACCGCCCCGACATATAATCCTCATAGAGCTCGGTTTGCGGCACAAGCATAAGTGTCAACGCACCAACATAGTCAGGGTCCATGTCCGTCAGGATTCTCGCTGTATCCATGGCATGTTCGACACTGTTTTTAATGCCGCCCATTCCGAGAATCACGGTTACCGACAACTTGATCCCTGCCTCCCTGATGCGTTTCGCAGCTTCAACCATCTGCTCTTGCGTAGCCCCTTTATCGATCTTTTTGAGCAGTTCTGCATTCCCGGTTTCCACGCCTAGATAGATTATCTTTAAACCCAGGTCTCTGAGCTTTTTAAGATCGGCAACCGATTTCCGCAAGATACTTTTCGCGTTGGCATAACTGCCAATCCGTTCAAGAGTCGGGAGATACCGATTAATCATCAGCAGAATCTCTTCTAATCTCGACTGCGGGATAATTATTGCGTCTCCGTCACATAAAAAGAGTTTATCGATGCGTCCGTACGTTTTGGCTTCCTGCAGATCTTTCTCAATACGGTCAAAAGGCTTAATTTTAAATTTTTTTTGCCGGTACGTCCCGCAAAAAGTACATCGGTTGTGAGAACAGCCGACGGTGACCTGTAAAAGTAAACTATGGGCCTCGCTTGGAGGGCGTATGATCATGCCTTCGTAATCCACTTTTTTGAATTCCTCTTCTTCAACACTATTGTATTGCTTTAATAAACCGCTCTATCGATTATGTCAATCACCCTTAATAAGGAACTGGGGGACAAAAAAAGGGAGCCGCTAAAAGCTGACTCCCTTTGATTTTTTGGCGGGGCCGATGGGACTTGAACCCACGCCCTCCGGCGTGACAGGCCGGCGTTATAACCAACTTAACTACGACCCCAAAAAATCGTATTCGCTATTTTCTCTTTTTCTGGTAGGCGGGACAGGGCTCGAACCTGTGACATCCACGGTGTAAGCGTGGCGCTCTTCCAGCTGAGCTACCCGCCCACATGCCCAAAAAAAGCTGCATGGCTTCTAGCAATAATGAGATTCCTTGTCAAGATATAAAATCAGAAATCGCTGCTAATTCACAGGCTGGGCGCTAACCTGCATATCATCGCTTACGGATTTGTCGTAAACATCCTCATCTTTTACAAAAGCGATGTCCAGCACTTCATCAATGTGTTCAACAAAAACGATCTTCAGGGCGTGCTGGACATTTTGAGGTACTTCCGCCAGATCCTTCTCATTATCTTTCGGGATGATGACCATTTTGATATTGCCCCGATGAGCCGCCAGAATCTTCTCCTTAAGACCACCTATCGGCAACACCCTTCCCCGTAAGGTTATTTCACCGGTCATTGCCAGATCGGCGCGGACCTTCTTTTTCATAAGAACCGAGGCAATGGACGTCGCCATCGCGATACCAGCGGATGGTCCATCCTTGGGAATCGCTCCCTCCGGAACATGGACGTGAATGTCTATCTTTCTATAGAAATTCTTCGGCAAACCAAATTTTTCGGCCCGCGCCCGGATGTAGGTCAGGGCCGCTTGTACCGACTCCTGCATGACGTCACCCAGTTTACCTGTCATGACCATACGACCGGTTCCTTCCATTACGGACGCTTCAATGGCCAGTAACTCGCCGCCTACTTCCGTCCAAGCTAAGCCCGTCGTGAGGCCGACCTGATTTTTTTCTTCGGTCTCACCGTGACGATATTTCGGGACTCCCAGATACTTCGGTATGTTTTTTGACGTAATCTCAATTTTTTTCTTTGTACCATTGCTGACAATTTCTTTTGCAACTTTTCGACAAACGGATGCAATTTCCCGTTCAAGATTTCGCACGCCCGCTTCTCTCGTGTACTGCCTGATCATACGCAAGACGGCGCCCTTCGTGAACTCAATATTGTCGCCGATCAGACCGTTCGCCCCCATCTCCTTTGTCAAAAGAAATTTTTTCGCGATCTGCAGTTTTTCCTGCTCGGTATACCCGGCAATGCGAATCACTTCCATTCTATCTTGGAGCGGTGCCGGAATCGTCTGCAAAACATTGGCTGTTGTAATGAATAAAATATCGGATAAATCATAATCGACATCCAGATAATTATCATTAAACGCCACATTTTGTTCAGGATCGAGGACTTCCAATAGCGCCGACGACGGATCACCGCGAAAGTCAGAACTTAACTTGTCCACTTCATCGAGACAGAAGACGGGATTATTCGACCCTGCTTTCTTGAGAGATTGAATAATCTTGCCCGGCATCGCACCAATGTAGGTTCTGCGATGCCCCCTGATTTCCGCTTCATCACGGACGCCACCCAACGAAATTCGAACAAACTTCCGATTCGTTGCCCTTGCGACTGATTTTGCAATTGACGTTTTTCCCACACCTGGAGGCCCTACTAGGCAGAGTATAGGACCTTTATTCTTCTTGACCAGCGATTGCACAGCCAGATACTCGATGATTCTTTCCTTCACCTTTTTTAAACCATAGTGATCTTCATCGAGAATTGTTTCCGATTCTTTCAGAGTATATTTATTTTCCGTTACCTCCGACCACGGCATATCCAATAGCCAATCAATATAGTTACGGACAACAGTCGCTTCAGCAGACATCGGCGACATCATCTGCAGTTTCTTGATCTCCTGTCTGACTTTCTTGGTTGCTTCTTCAGAGAGTTTTTTCTGCTTGAGCCTCTTTTCTAAATCAGCTATTTCATTCTTGAAATCATCTTTTTCGCCCATTTCCTTCTGAATGGCGCGCATCTGTTCATTGAGATAATAATCCTTTTGCGTCTTCTCCATCTGTTTCTTGACGCGACGCTTGATCTTTTCTTCAACCTGGAGGATCTCAATTTCCGAGAGCATCAGTGAATAAATAGCTTCCAGCCGTTCACCGATATTGTAAATCTCCATAATTTTTTGTTTATCTTCCAGTTTAACGTTCAAATGGGTAACAACGACATCCGCCAGTTTGGACGGATCTTCAATAGCGGCAATCGTTCCCATCATTTCCACGTGAACCTTTTTACTGAGCTTGAGATAAAGTTCAAAAGATTCCTTTATGCTCCGCATTAAAGCTTGTTTTCTGACATCATTGGGATCATCATCTACATCTTCAATGTCATCAACCTTTACGAGGAAAAAATCGTCATTCTTGAGATATTCTTTGATCGCTCCACGAGTCTTGCCTTCAACCAGGACCTTCACCGTTCCGTCCGGCAAACGCAATAATTGAATGATGATACCTATTGTCCCAACACGATAAATATCTTCTTCTGCAGGATCATCTTTCTTTGCATTCTTCTGGGCCACCATGAAAATCCCTTTTTCGTATTTCATGGCAGATTCCAGAGCGGCAATGGATTTCTCCCGCCCGACAAACAACGGTACAATCATATGCGGAAAAACAACCACATCCCTCAGCGGCAACAGAGGGATGACGTTCGTTTTGTTTTGATCATTATAATTTTGTTCTTCTGTCATTCACTTTTTCCTATGTTTTTTTATGCAGATTCAGATTTTGTATCGTAAATCAAAATCGGTTTTTCTTTATTGACGACAACTTCTTCACTAATTACGCACTCTTTGATATCCCTTTGCGACGGAATATCATACATCACCTCCAACATTGTGTTTTCCAGAATCGAACGCAAACCACGTGCGCCGGACTTTCGTTCCATGGAAAGCTTCGCGACACAACGCAATGCACCATCGGTAAATTTCAAATTGACGTTTTCCAACTCAAATAACTTCTTATATTGTTTGATGATTGCGTCTTTCGGTTCCATGAGGATACGGACCAACGAGGCTTCATCAAGATCATCAAGAGTGGCAATAACCGGCAACCTTCCGATGAACTCCGGAATTAAACCGAATTTGAGCAGGTCCTCGGAACGAACTTCCGATAATAGTTCTCCTACTCGCTTCTCTTTCTTGCTCTTAATTTCCGCACCAAACCCCATTGTATTGGTTCCGATTCTTTTCGATATGATCGTCTCCAAGTCATTAAAAGCTCCACCACAGATAAACAGGATATTCGTCGTATCCACCTGAATGAATTCCTGCTGAGGATGCTTTCGGCCCCCCTTTGGCGGTATATTGGCCATGGTCCCTTCCATAATTTTTAGCAGGGCTTGTTGAACACCCTCGCCGGAAACATCCCGAGTTATAGACGGGTTTCCTGATTTTTTTGCGATCTTATCTATTTCATCGATATAGACAATGCCTTTAGATGCTCGAGCGACATCATAATCGGCATTCTGCAGCAGGCTCAAAATAATATTTTCAACGTCTTCACCTACGTATCCTGCCTCTGTTAAAGTCGTCGCATCAGCTATTGTGAAGGGAACATTGAGAAATTTTGCCAATGTTTTCGCCAATAAAGTCTTTCCTGACCCTGTGGGACCGACCAGTAATACATTACTTTTCTGAATTTCAATACCATCAGTTGAGCTGACATTAGAGAAAAGTCTCTTATAATGGTTATAAACTGCAACTGATAGTATTTTTTTTGTTTTTTCCTGACCAATGACATAAGAATCAAGAAATTTCTTTATTTCCTTTGGTTCAGGCAAAACATTTTTTGGACTCTTTTCTACCGTTTTTTCTTCTTCCTCGACAATGCAGCGACACAACTCAATGCATTCATCACAAATATAAGCGGTGGGACCGGCAACTAACTTGCGAACTTCGCTTTGCATTTTTCCGCAAAATGAACAAAAAAGCATACCTTGCCCCCGATTGTCTTTACTTCTCTTAATCACCTAATTTCTCCTTTTATTTAACTCCGGATAACGCCGGTTTCCTTATGACTATCTCGTCAATTAACCCATATACTTTAGCTTGTGCACTGGTCATGAAATAGTCGCGTTCCGTATCGTTCATAATTTTTTCCAGTTGCTGTCCAGTTAATTCAGCCAAAATTTTGTTTAATTCATCTTTAAGTCTCAGTATTTCTCGCGCCTGGATGTCAATATCCGTTGCTTGCCCCTGAAAGCCACCTAATGGCTGATGAATCAGAATTCGCGAATGCGGAAGGGCAAATCGTTTTCCCTTCTCACCGGCCGCCAGAAGAATAGCAGCCATACTCGCTGCTTGACCCATGCACACTGTTGAAATCTGAGGCTTAATATACTGCATCGTATCATAAATCGCCATCCCCGAACTGACATGACCGCCGGGCGAATTCAGATAGAAAAATATCTCTTTGTCCGGATCCTCAGCTTCCAGATAAAGCATTTGAGCCACAACAACATTCGCAACGTTATCGTCAATCGCGGTTCCTAAAAAAATTATTCTATCCTTTAAAAGTCTGGAATAAATGTCGAACGCTCTTTCGCCCCGCCCGTCTTGTTCGACTACCATTGGTATCAGATTCACTCAGCTGCCTCCTCATCCATCCCGACCTTTTCGATTACCTTAATATTGGCCTGCTGCTCAATAAAGTCAAACACCTTTTTCTGGACAATTTCCGATTTCAGGGAGTTTACTCTCTCTTCATTATCATAAGCGCCTTTAACGACAGCAGGATCTGTTTGATGAATTTCTGCTAATTCTTTGATATGATTATCAATGTCCTCTTCAGATACCGTAATAGCTTCTTTTTCCGCTATTTTCTTGATAAGCAGGAAAGACCTGACAGTCTTTTCCGCTTCCTGTTTGAACTGATCATGCATCCGAAAACTTAATTCCATCGCACTCTTCTCCTCCATGCCGGCCGATCTCATTCTTTTTTGCGTGTCCGACATCATATAAAAGATTTGCCGTTCAACGAGTGATGGAGGTGCCTCAAATTCATTGGCTTTCAAAAGAGCTTCTATTATCTGATCCTTCAGCTTAGCGTCGCTTTGACGCTTGGATTGATCTTCCATTGACTTCCTGACGTCGTTGTTTAAATCTTCCAGAGTATTATATTTGTCAAAATTTTTAATAAAAGTTTCGTCTAATTCAGGCAGCTTTTGCTCTTTCAGGCCTTTCATCGTGACGGTAAACGAGACATCCTTTCCCGCCATTTTCTTCTCGTGATAATCCTCCGGAAAGGTCAAATTAATATCCTTTACTTCGCCTTTCTTCAACCCGACCAGTTTTTCTTCGAACCCCGGTATAAATCGATCCGATCCCAACTCCAGAAGGAAGTTATCTGATTTAAGCTCGGGCAAGGCATCACCTTCCATCGTTCCCGCAAAATCAATGGTCACAAAGTCGCCCATCACCGCCTGCCGGTCTTCATCCACGTCCTGCATTGTGGCAAACATTTTACGAATTTCCTGCAGCCGCTTTTCCATATCTTTGTCCGATATGGAAATATTCGTTTTCACAAGTTCGATACCCTGATACCCCAGCGGTTCAAAAGTCGGTTCCGTTTCAAAAGACGCACTGAATGAAAATTCCGCATTCTCCTTCAAGCCGTCCTGCTCAATTTCCGGACGGGAAAGTGTTACAATACCTCTGTCATCAAGCTCCTGCCAATAATACTTATTGACGATGTTCGTAATCGCTTCTCCCTCGGCATCCGCTTTAAAATAGCTTTCCAGCATCTTGCGAGGAATCTTGCCCGGGCGGAAACCTTTTATCTTGGCTTTCTTGCCAATTTCCCGATAGACAGCTTCCAGTTCATCTTTAACAAATGCCCAGGGTATGACAAATGACATCTTTTTCTTAACCTGGCTGATATCTTCTACTTTTACAGTAAGTTCACTCACTACTTTATTTCTCCTTATATTAGATTATTTCACTCTTTCATATGGTGCGAGAGAGGGGACTTGAACCCCTAACCGCTTGGGCGGGCTGGATCCTAAGTCCAGTGCGTCTGCCAATTCCGCCACTCTCGCCTTTTAATAAATCCAGGATTATATATTCATTACTTAAAATGTCAACGCGGATCATTACCGCATAATGGAGCAAATCGAGTTAAATTACACTCTTCGTCTTTTTGCTTTCTGTAATTGATAATTACCTTTAATGCAAGAGAAAGATAACCATCGTCTCGCCTAATTCTCTTTACTTTTCTGCCTTAATCGTGATTTTTTTCGATGTTCTTTAAAAGAAATGATGAGTTGATGAAAAAAAGAGTATAAAATGAAAATCAATATGAAAAATGACAAGTTGGAAATGGTCGGGGCGAGTGGATTTGAACCACCGGCCCTCTGAACCCCATTCAGATACGCTACCAGACTGCGCCACGCCCCGACAAGTGCTGCAAAGTGTTGAGGTCATTACCACCATCATGAAATCATGTCAAGAACAAACAAAATCGAATGCCTTCTGTGCAATTAATTAAAGATTTTGTTCTTTACATTCGATAAAATATAATAATAATAAAATAAAGAAGAAATCGAAACAAAGACGCAGGTTATATTTCTTCTTGAACTAATGCTGTCATTAACGTATTATTAATACTATGATAAAGAAAAGAATGCAGAATTCTTCTAAATTAATCGGAATACTGTCGGCAATTTTTCTTGTTTCGCTATTCTTGCTGCTGCTCGATGATTCTCTCGCATATGCGGATATTTATAAATATGAAGATGAAGAAGGCGTCATCCATCTGACAAACGTGCCTTCCAATCCAAAAGCCAAATATGTAATGATCCTGAGAGAAAAGAGGATTCTCTTTTCGAAAGGGATCGATATTCGTCAATATGATAAAATTATTTCTGATGCCGCCGGCAAATTTAACCTGGATATTGCGCTGATCAAGGCCGTTATCAAGGCTGAGTCAAATTTTAATCATCACGCTGTGTCGAGGGCCGGTGCAAAAGGGCTCATGCAGTTGATGCCTCAAACCGCCTCGGCATTAAAGGTTGATGATGTTTTCCATCCAGGTGAGAATATTGAAGGCGGTGCCCGCTATCTCCGATACCTGTTGAATCTTTACAGAGGGAACCTGACGCTCGCACTGGCCGCTTATAACGCAGGTGAAGGGGCAGTGGCAAAATACAATTACGGCGTGCCGCCTTATCGCGAGACGCAAAATTACATCCGGCGCGTTCTTGCCTTCTATGAATCATTCAGCAGGTCATAGGTCCTGATCCACTACCTCATCAACATAAAGATATCGTTTTAATCTTAATAATTTTTTCTCTTTAATTCCATTAACATCCATTAACTGTTCTATTTTCTCAAACCTGATATTTTCTTTGCGCCAGTTTAAGATGCGGATAGCTAAACCGTCTCCGATCCCGGGAACTAATCTCAAATCATCCAGACTCGCCATGTTAATATCCAAAGGCAGGCCCAGTGCCAACCTTTTCTCGGCATCCATCTTCCCGATAACAATCCCCTGGTCAGCTGCGGCCGGGACGAGATGCATCTTTATCCCACTATGCAGATTTAGATCGATTTTGATATTCGGCTTAATCTTAGCTTGTGAAAACAATTGACTGGCTGTCGTTCCCGGCCGGACAAAAAAGATTCCCGACTCGCCACTTTCTTGAACGACTTCAATTATCAGATTTTTGGAATCGGATCCGGATGTCGACAGGACGGGGGTTTCGGGATCAAAGAGAAAAGGCATCAAGAAAAAAACAAGGGGAATGAACGCTAAAGTTATTGATATCGCAATCATTCCCCTTGTCTGATGTTCAAACATCATCATTCCAGTTATTTTTTCTTTTCCAGATGAAACGCATCGTGCAGCACGGTAACAGCCAATTCGGTATATTTTCTCTGTATTACGCAAGATATTTTTATTTCCGACGTACTGATCATCATGATATTAATGCTTTCGTCCGCCATAGTTTTGAACATTTTCGCCGCGACACCGGAATGGCTGACCATGCCCACGCCGATGATCGATATTTTGGCAACCTCATCATCCACTTCCACTTTTTTTGCACCAATTTCCTTAGCTGTTGCTTCGACGATCTTCTGCGCTTCTTTCATGTCCTTTTTGGACACGGTGAAGGTCAGATCCGTATAACCTTGTGAACTGGCGTTTTGGATAATCATATCGACGCTGATATTGCGTTCCGACAAAGGCGTAAATAAATTCGCCGCGATGCCCGGTTTATCCGGTATATGAACAACGGTAATTTTAGCCTGATCCCGATCATACGTAATCCCTGACAGCACTTCTCTCTCCATCTCTCGATCCTCCTTCGTTACAAGTGTTCCACCTTCATCGGAAAAAGTTGATTTAACATAAACAGGCACATTATATTTTTTGGCCATTTCTACGGAACGGGGCTGCAAAACCTTAGCACCCGTCATAGCCATTTCCAACATTTCGTCGTAGGAAATCTTTTCCAGTCTTCTTGCTTTAGAACAAACGTTGGGGTCGGTCGTATAAACGCCATCGACATCCGTATAGATATCACATCGTTCGGCGGCGAGTGCTGCAGCGAGCGCGACAGCACTCGTATCCGAGCCTCCGCGTCCCAGAGTAGTAATGTTATTATCCTCATCTACCCCCTGAAATCCGGCAACGACAACGATTGTGCCTTTCTTGATTTCTTTCTGGATAACATCCGTATCAATCATAGATATTCTTGCTTTTTTATAGGCACTGTCCGTTTTGATTTTGACCTGAAACCCAAGAAAAGAGCGGGATCTGTATCCCATGGAATTCAGCACAATGGACAGCAACGTAATCGTCACCTGCTCACCCGTCGAGATTAATGAATCGTACTCTCGTTCATCGGGTGCATCCGCAGCGCTGTGTGCCAGATCGATCAATCTGTTTGTCTCGCCTGCCATCGCGGAAAGCACAACAATAACATCATGACCTGCATTCTTTTCACGAATTGCCTTCAGTGCCACATTCTTTATCTTTTCAACATTCGCTACTGATGTTCCGCCATATTTCTGAACGACCAACCCCATTGTCTAGACCTCCCCTTTGATGTCCTTAACTAATTCTAGAACTCTTCTTTTCGGACCGCTGATTCTTATCATCCTTTTATTTTCATCAATATATGTAAAATTAACTTTTATCGTATTATCCGGGAGAGCATTTTCTATTTTTTCAGCCCATTCGATTGCAACCACGCCCTTTCCAGATACGTACTCATCGTAGCCCAAATCAATTAATTCGTCTATTTGATTTAGGCGATAAACGTCAAAGTGATAAAAATGGCATCTCCCCGGATACTCATTGATCAACGTAAAGGTCGGACTGGTAATCGCATAGTTTTCATCGACGCCAATCCCTCGCGCCAATCCACCGGTAAAGCAGGTCTTTCCAGCACCCAATTCTCCCGATAGTGCAAAAACGTCCCCCTCCCCGGCTTCTTTTCCGACAGCCATACCTAAGGCAAATGTCTGTTCGGCACTTTCGGATGCTATTTCCACAAGGATATTCTTTTTATTCATTCGTTGGATAAATTTATCATTAAAAAATTATTTTTCCAGCAAAACAATCGCGGATGCGTAGCTTTTTGTATGAGTGATACTGAGATGTATTTTAGCGATGCCGGCATTTACAAAGTATTCCTGCGCTCCACCGGACAATCTTATTTCCGGTCTACCGCTCTCTTCATTGACGACTTCGATTTCCAGCAGCTTCACTCCTCTGCCGAGACCCGTTCCAATAGCCTTCAGAAACGATTCTTTTACAGCAAAGCGGGCTCCATAATGAACCGACGCTTGGCTCGCATGGCGTCGGCAATATGTTATTTCTCCTTCAGAAAAAACTCTCGATAAGAATTTATCACCCCATTTTCGAATGATTCTTTCCATGCGATCGTTTTCCACCAGATCAATGCCGATTCCGTATATCATAGATTTACCTAAGCATGAATAATCGCATCCGTCATTGCCGCAACTTTCTTCATTGCCGACACATCATGAACTCGGACAATGTGGCAGCCGTTTATGATAGCTGCAGCGACAGTTGCTGCAGTCCCTTCGATTCGGTCCGTAGCCAGCCCACCGATGACCTGGCCGATAAATGATTTGCGGGACGTTCCGATCAATATAGGAAGCCCCAGAATTTTCATTTCAGCAAGCTTGTTTAGGATACGGCAGTTATCTTCATATGTCTTGCCAAACCCGATTCCCGGATCGACTGCCAAATGATCCCATCCGATACCCGCCGCGATTGCCTTCTTGCAAGCATTCTTCAGATGGCCGATAATCTCTGCCATCAGATCATCGTAGAGAAGATTCCCTGTTTGCATGTTTGCCGGTAGTCCTCTCATGTGCATCAGGATTAACGCCGCTGATCCTTTATGAACAACCGAGGCCATTTTCTTGTCACATCCGAGCGCGCTGACGTCGTTGATAATCTCTGCTCCGGCATCCAGCGATTTTTGCGCGACATGCGCTTTTGTCGTATCCACAGATATCGGAATGGTCAGTTTCCCGCAGAGGGCATCCACAACCGGCACTACTCTCGTTATTTCCTGCTGCGCGGTGACCGGCTTAGAGCCGGGACGAGTCGATTCTCCGCCAATATCTATGATATCGGCGCCCTCTTCAGCCATTTGCAGCCCGCGTTCAATGGCTTTTTTTTGCTCAAAGTAACGGTTGCCGTCGGAAAAAGAATCTGGCGTAACATTTAAAATGCCCATAATCAAAGTTCTTCGGCCCAAAGTGATCTCACGCCTCGACGTCTTAAGAACGAAGCTGTCCCGGACATGATTACCGAGCAGATTCAGGATGTCCTGGGCAATCAAATTCAATCCAAAAGGCTGTCTTTCGATCTTCTTGGCCAGAGCACTAATCTGTTTAAAAGTCCCCATCAGTAAAATATCCGTCTTTTCAACTGCACAGGAAACACTACCACGGGCAACCGCCGCATCGGCGCCCAGCGAAAGCATTTCTTGTTTGATTATGTTGGCGATTTTGCAGGGTTGCGCGGGCAGCAGAATATTCAGATGCTGAGTCTTTGGTGCCATCGCCTCGATTCCGTATGAATCAACGCCTATTATCTTAAATATTTTAATAGCTTCTTCAATATTATTGATTTTAACGATCATCAAAGTGCTTCACCATGTTGGAAAATGAGATTTTGAGGCATTTTGACTTGAAAGTGTGAATAATTCCCGCAGGCGAATAGTAGACAAACAGCGCCCCAATCGGCGCTTTTCTGCCTGCAACTCGGATCTAGATCAAAAAAAGAATGAACCATTATTATTTACTGCGTTTGTGCTGCATGTTCGGCAGGCAGAGCACTGCCGATGATCGCATCGATTTCCGCGCTATTAAGAACCTCTTTCTCGAGCAACTCAGCGGACAACCGGTGCAGGATTTCTATGTGCTCGCTCAAAAGCGATATGGCTTTATCATAGTTGCGTTTCACAACGGCAACAACTTCTTCATCTATTTTTTTCGCCGTTTCTTCGCTGTAATCCTTATGGGTCGCAAATTCGCGCCCTAAAAAGATCTGTTCCTCTTTCTTCCCGTAACTGAGCGGTCCCAGTACCTTGCTCATACCCCACTCACACACCATTTTGCGGGCAAGATTAGTAGCTCTTTCGATATCATTGCCGGCACCGGTGGTAAAATCCTTCAGAATAATTTCTTCGGCTGCTCGACCTCCCAGCAACACAGCGATATTACCTTCCAGGTATTGACTGGGATAGGTGTGCTTTTCATCGATCGGCAGCTGCTGAGTTAAGCCCAGCGCCCTGCCGCGAGGAATAATCGTTACCTTGTGAATCGGATCTGTCCCGGGAACTAAACGGGCAATCAGGGTATGACCGGACTCGTGATAGGCGGTGTTACGCTTCTCCTCATCACTGATCACCATGCTCTTTCTTTCCGTACCCATCAGAACCTTGTCTTTGGCGAACTCGAAATCCGACATATTAACTTTATCTTTGTTCAAACGCGCGGCATTTAGTACCGCCTCATTGACCAGATTCTCGATATCGGCGCCTGATGTGCCCGGTGTCCCTCTGGCCATAATAGCGTAATCCACATCATCTGCAGCCGGTATCTTACGCGCATGTACCTCAAATATTTTCTCCCGGCCTTTCACATCGGGTAGCGGCACCACAACCTGCCGGTCAAAACGCCCCGGACGCAAAAGTGCCGGATCGAGAACATCCGGACGGTTGGTCGCCGACACGAGAATGACACCTTCATTGGACTCAAATCCATCCATTTCTACAAGCAACTGGTTGAGCGTCTGCTCCCTTTCGTCGTGACCACCGCCAAGGCCTGCACCCCGGTGCCGACCTACCGCGTCAATTTCATCGATAAAGATGATGCACGGCGCGTTTTTTTTTGCCTGGCTGAACAAATCACGGACCCGGGATGCTCCCACACCGACAAACATTTCCACAAAATCAGACCCGCTGATGCTCAGGAAGGGCACATCAGCTTCACCGGCAATGGCACGCGCCAGAAGCGTTTTACCCGTTCCGGGGGGACCCACCAGTAACAAACCCTTGGGAATTCTCCCTCCCAGCTTCGTGTATTTCTTGGGATCCTTTAAGAAATCGATAACTTCTTCAAGTTCAGCCTTAGCTTCATCGACCCCGGCCACATCGGCAAACGTCACTTTTTTAGATTTGTCGGTAATCAGGCGTGCTCTGCTTTTTCCAAAAGACATGGCTTTGCCGCCGCCCGACTGCATTTGACGCATAAAGAAAATCCACACACCGATCAATAAAAGCATCGGAAACCATGAAATAAAAATCATATACCACGGATTGTCTTCTATGGGTTTGGCCGTAATCTTTACGTTTTTCTCCCGCAACATCCCAACCAGTGAATCATCCTTGGGAGCATACGTTTTAAACATGCTTCCGTTCGCCAGCTTACCGCTTATCGCTTCTCCCTGTATGGTAACCTCGGTAATTTCATTATTTTTAAGGTGGTTCAGCAGCTCCGTGTAATTGATATCTTTTGAATTGGGCTTCTGCTGATTAAATAGTTGCCAGACAAGCAAAAAAACTAAAAGCACCGTCAGAACGAGTGCTATATTTTTTTGAAATTGATTCAATATAATTCTCCTTATAATGAAATATGTTTGTCGATCTTTATAATAATATCCAATTTAACTCAATTATTTTCTTCTGCGGACTCAATCACTTCCGATAAACGCCGAATTTCGAGAATCAAAACATTTCTTGTCTCAGCCGCTACTTTAACTCTTTCACTCATGTGCATGTTTTCAATCCAGATAATGGATTCCTGATCAGTGATCAAAGCAATACTGTTCCGGTCGGTTCTCGGTATCTTCCGATCAATGAATAACTTCTTTATTTTTTGCGATCCTCTTGTCCCCAATGGTTCAAACCAGTCCCCATTTTGGCGATTCCTGAGGATTAGAGGTTCTTTTATTTTGCCTTCATCAAAATAAATGAAATTTTCGCAGCTAAAATCAATCTCGGCAGGCGTTCCCCGTCTTAACGATAAGATAAGGTGTCTTTCCTTTAAATCAATGACTCCCGGAATAGACATAATGTACTTGTAATTTTGTATTTTTGATCCGCTTGTTAGCTTGAGGGTCAGGCGGCCATATTCATGTTCGGCACAAAGCTTGTACGGTAGTGCAACTCTTTTTCCTGATGAATCTTCAGTCAGCAGGTTAACGACCGATTGAATATGTGCAAATGAAAAACCTTTGCCCGCCGGTGACAAGCTCTCCAACAGGGCCTTGATAAGTCTGAAACGTAAAGCGACATGAATCGATTTAAAATATTCGGCTGAGACGGACGCCTCTCTTCTCTTTCTTTGAATATCAGGTGATACGAGGATAACGTTCACGCATTCATTCAGGAAGGCATCGTCTCTGCAAATAATCTCCGCCGACCTCGCCAAATTCTCTTCAATTTTGGGATTGTATCTTTCTTTCAGATAAGGAATCAGTTCTCTACGGATGCGGTTGCGCAGATAGACTTTACTGTCATTGGAGCTGTCATCGCGGTATCCCGTGCCGCTTACTGCCAGGAATTCCTGAATTTCCTTTCGCGTTACCTCCATGAGCGGACGAATAAACTTATTGTCCCGCATCGGCACGAAACCTTTAAGCCCATCCAAACCGCTGCCGCGCAACATGTTGAGCAAAACGGTTTCCGCCTGGTCCTGCAAATGATGCCCAAGCGCAATTCTATTAGCTCCGTGCTCACTGGCAACTTTTTCCAGAAACTTATACCGTTCCCTCCGAAAATAATCTTCCGGCGACATACCCGTGGGAACTGTCGATTGCCGCATTCGTTCAGTCTCAAACGGAAGGCCAAGTTTTTCAGCTAAGCACCGGCAAAATTCCTCATCCTCGTCTGACTCCGCATCCCTTAGCCCATGATTGAAATGGGCCACCACCAATTTCAGATGGCGGGATTGTGCCAAGCTGATCAGACTCATGAGCAATGCACAAGAATCGGCTCCTCCGGATAAAGCAATGACAACGATGTCACCATTATTCAGGAGATGATTTTTATTTATGGTTTGTTCAATTTTCTTGATCAGCATCATTGAAACAGCGTATTAACTTCCAAAATATTCTCACAATAAAAGTCGGCTTCCATTTGAATCAACGTTTCTTTGTTTCCCAGTCCATTCAAATACGCGCACGATAAAATTCCGGCATTTTTGGCCACAGCGATATCATTTACGCCATCGCCGATGATAACGGCTTTTTGCGGCGCGACGTTGTATTTTTCCAGCAGGTATTCAACAACACGCTGATCCGGCTTCTGATATGGAGTGGAATCCGCGCCCACAATTTCCATAAAATAGCGATCGATATGCAGACCCCGGGCAATGGCCAGAACTAAATGGTGACGCTTGTTGGTCAGAATCACCTTCATTTTATGATTAAAAAATTTCAACACGTCCTCAATGTGCGGATAAAGGACGGTCTGATCCAAAAGATGCTTTTCGTAATGACCGCTGAAAATGCTCATCGCCTCTTCCAGTCTGACGCGATGATCTTCTCCGAGGGATCTTTCAATTAATTTCGCAACACCGTCTCCTACGAAGGTGAGAATTTCTTGCGACGATCTGGTATTGAGGCGCATTGCAGCCAAGGTGTAATTGACGGAAGTCACGAGGTCTGCACCCGTGTCGGCAAGCGTACCGTCAAAATCGAATATCATCAAATCCACTTTTTTCATTTTTATCTCCCCATCGTTGTATAACCGAGAGACTATTCAAAAACAAGGTTCTTTATAGAGCGAAGAGCATGAGAAATATTGTTTGACGGAAGCAACAAGACATGTTAGAAAATATTCAACCGCTTGGATCACTTGTAACAGACTGAGACGGGAATCAGTAAATACTGTCGAATACGGGTCTTCCTCAAGTTGCGGAAGACCTTTTTTTATGCGTTACGGGGCAAGATGAGAAAGAAGAAATTACTTACATTTTCCATTATCGGCGCCGGAATGGTCGGAACGGCTATTGGATTTCTTTTGAAAAAAGCCGGTCATGATATCTCGGCTTTTGCCGATCTCTCCGCCGTCCATTTGAAACGGGCACAGGCATACACGGGAGCAACGGGTTTTCGGCATCCTGCCCAGGCAGCTGGTCTGGCCGATTGCATTCTGATAACAACACCTGATGACCGCATCGGGACTGTCTGCGAGGAAATCGTCAGTGCTTCTTCCGTCACAGGCAAAAAAGTTTTTCATATGAGCGGCGCGGGAGGTCTTGACCTTCTTGAATCTGCTCACCGGGCCGGTGCATCCGTCGCCAGTATTCATCCTCTGCAAAGTTTTTCTTCTATTGATGGCGCGATCCAAAGTATTCCCGGCAGCTATTTCGGTGTCACAGCATCACCTGGAGCAAAAAAAATTTCTGCCGACATTGTCCGCGACCTCCAGGGAATCCCAATTCCCATAACACCCGCTCAAAAGCCTCTTTATCACGCTGCCGCCTGCATCGCATCGAATTATCTGGTTTCATTGATGAGTGTCGTCGAGTCGATTTATTTATCCATCGGCTTTTCGCAGAAAGATGCCCGTAAAGCATACCTGCCGCTGGTTTACGGCAGCCTGAAAAACATCGAAAGACAAGGTTGCGCCAGTGCGTTAACGGGACCTATTGCCCGAGGCGACTCGGGAACTATTCAAAAACATATCAAAGCAATGGCCTGCCATCTCCCCGACTTCTCATGTTTATACGCTGATATGGGAAAAGTCGCGGTGAAGCTTGCACGTGAGAAGGGTACGCTAAATTCGACCCAGGCCCAAATAATCATGGAACTCTTGAAAGGAGCCAATACCAATAATGAGCACACAAAATAAGATCACTCGAAAGACTATCCTGGACATCAAAAAAATGAAAGCCCAGGGCGAAAAAATAACCATGCTGACTGCCTATGATTACGGGATGGCCTGCGTACTGGACGAAAGCGGTATTGACATCCTTCTTATCGGTGATTCTCTGGGCAATGTGGTGTTGGGTTATGAATCGACCCTCCCAGTCACGATGGACGATATGGTGCGCCATACACAGGCAGTCGCGCGCGGTGCGATCAAGGCAATGATTGTCGCGGATATGCCATTTTTATCATATCAGACGTCTACGGAGACGGCGCTGGCAAATGCCGGGCGTTTATTGAAAGAAGGTGGTGCTCAGGCTGTTAAACTGGAAGGCGGCCGAGAACACGCTGAAATCGTCCATAAAATGACCTATGCGGGAATTCCCGTTATGGCACATTTGGGATTAACACCGCAATCAGTCAACCAGTTAGGTGGTTACAAAGTCCAGGGCAAAAAGGAAGATGCTGCGGAAATGATGATGCAGGACGCGAAAATTCTGGAAGAAGCAGGCGCTTTTTCAGTGGTATTGGAATGTGTACCCGAAAAACTGGCGGCAGACATTACCGCCGCGCTGTCCATTCCGACCATTGGCATCGGCGCCGGTGTTCACTGTGACGGACAGGTTCTGGTAGTCAACGACATGCTGGGAATGAACGACAGAATGACGCCGAAGTTTGTTAAGAAATACGCCCAACTGAATGTGGATATCAAGAATGCGGTCAAGAACTATATCAAGGATGTGAAGACGAGCGCTTTCCCGGATTCGGAGCACAGTTTCAAATAAAGCTACTGCTTGTCGGATTGCACAAACTGTTTCAGCATCTGCGTATACGTACTCAATAGAATATCCGGGTGGACAAAATAATCCGGCCTTAGTTCGAAATGACGGTTGACTAATTGGGTTGCGGCTTTCTCGACACTATTTTCCCGATGGAGCGTCTGCTGTAATCTATCGATCATTTTATCGGTGGCGCTTTTGCTCTGTGTAATATATTGCGTGGCTTCCGCTTCGGTAATGTACCCGTAATGATCTGCGCATAACATTTTGATGTCCAGCTCTGCAAGTTTATCCAGACTCTTTTGGTAGGCCTCCAAGCTCGAGCCGGCCGCGATAACATATTCGTCCCGATAGGGGATAGCCACGGCGTCGGACGGAAATAAGACCTTTAATTGAGGAACGTAAGCCGATATGGAGCATGACGAGTGGCCCGGCGTTTCATGAATTTCAACTTGTCGGTCACCCAAATCGATACAGCTGTTCTGCCTTAATCGCTCTCCCTGAACATCATTGCGCCACTGCCAGTCCAGCATCGTCAGGACGTCGGTATTGCCCCGTACTCTGCGGCAGACTTTCAGCGTGTATTCATTCATGACCGAAATCGCTTTAGGATTGGTCAGAACATTCCAGCCGCGGGAAGACGCATGAATTGTCAGATGAGGCCAGTTCCTCTTTAAATAAGGGACTATGCCGACATGGTCGAAATGAGCATGTAAAATAATAACGTGGTCGATTTGTCTTTTAGAGATGCCCCAATCGGTAATCTGCCGGAAGATATCCGGCAGGATATAGCTTAATCCGGCGCTGATCAAAACGGAGGATTTGCTTCCTTCCAGCAGATAAACACAGGATTCTTCCGTCCCTAAATACCAGAGGCCTTTCTCAATCAGACCTGTTTTCTTAATTCTCATAATAGATAATGACCGCGTTCTTCCTTAATTTCGCAGTCATTTGAGTAAATACTTCCGATTGCTTTTGCTGTTCGAGGTACGTGGATATCTTATCTTTTACCTCATCTATCGCCACTGTTTTTCCAGGGGTACGGCCCATAACTTGAATGATATGATGACCGAATTCCGTTGTGACAACCGGTCCGATGGCGTTTATTTCCTGTGAAAAAGCAGCATCCTCAAAGGGCTTGACTGTCTGGCCCTTTTTGATTTCACCCAGATCTCCGCCATTTTCTTTACTGGGGCAATCGGAATTGGTCCTGGCGATTTCGGCAAAATCTGCGCCTTCCACGAGCTTCTTACGCAGAGAGTCTATTTTGGCTTTCTTTTCAGCTTTCGTCTTTTCATCGTCTTTGGCATCAAGTGTTACCAGGATATGACGCACGCGTACGGTTTCCTCTGTCGTGAACTTATCTTTATTATCCGCATAAAATTTGCTGACTTCTTTTGCCGTGGGCTTGGCCTTTTTACCGGCTTCCATTTCAACCAGTTTTCTAATTCTGATTCCCAGTGCGATATCTTCTTTGGTAACTCCGTTCTCTTTCAGGAAATCGTCAACCTTTTTATCCGGCGGAATGTTGGCTTTAATTTGATTGATCGCGGCCTGTATATCCTTATCCGTTGCAATCACTTTCTTATTGTTCGCTTCATTGGTCAGCAGTGTTCGCAAAACAAATTCTTCCATCAGCTGCTTCTTCAATCCCGCTTGAATGTCCTTCTTCTTGTCAGCCGGAATCTTATCTTTGTAGAGGCTCATCTTTGTCTTGATTCTATTGGCAAGTTCGGCTTTCTTGAGTGCATTCCCATCAACGCTGACCGCGACGTCCTTTGGTTCCGCCTGCTTCGGCTCTATGATCGCCGGTGTTACGGCTTTGTCCAGGCCAAGGGGCGATTGAGTTTGCGTTTTTTGTTCGGCCTGTTTCACAGGTTCTTTCGTGCCTTCCTCTTTCTTGCTGCAGCCGAATGCTGCAGTTATCAGGATGACCAATAAAACGATCAGGATATTTCTAAGTAAACTTTTATTCATGAATTTCCTCCGAAATTAATTATGAATCGCAAATTCTTTTCTTTGAGCTATATGTGATATTTATTTTTCCGTCAAGTGAAGAAGAAAATCCTTCCAAGCCGGCGTACGTTCATGTTCGCCTTCTGAGGTAAGATAAAATATTCAATTGGTCTTCCAAATTCAGCACGTTTCCCTGAGGCAGCTCAGCCGTAAATTCTCCATCCAGCATCTGCAAAATCATTTTCAATGCGGAGGACTGACCAATACACGGATAGAATTCTTTTGTCAGATAATTAATCAGCTTTAATGCTTCAAAACCGTCAAACCAGCCGTGAAACTGTCTTTCATGTGTCTTCTGATCCTTTGTATTGCGGCGTATTTTCGGCCAGACAGATAAGAAGCCCCGGCCAATTAAAAAGGCCTCCAGACCGGCATCGATCTCTTTCGCCAGGGCGAGAATACCGCTTTCGGACAGATCAAAGGAATTTTTCATCAAAGCAAGCCAGTCTTTCAAAATGCGAAACACCTGCGGGTCGTAGAGAGCACTCTCGTGCCTTGCCTTTGCTATCCTTTTGCCGACTGCCGCCCCCGTGCCAAAAGGAACCCGCACGGAAATGCGTGCGGATGGATAAACTACCGTTTCCTTTATCTGACGAACAGGGCCGGTTTTCGCCAGTTTGTTTAGAAAATAGAAATCCTCTCCGGCTTCACGGCGATTCATTCCCCGCACAGAAAGGTAGGCATCACTCGTCGTAACCATTGTCGAACCGATCGAATGAAATGCATAGGGCGATTGGGCATATTGCAGCCCCAATACCCAATAGCGCAAAAAGATCTCATACGAGCAGATGGCTTGCTTGGCATCTTCGTCGCGAGGCATTTGATGTGCATAGGCAATAACGCCTGTTTGAGCCTGCCCTGAAGAAATGAAACGCCGGACAGCTGATAAGTAGTTGGCTTGAACGCGGGTATCCGCATCCAGGCTCAGAATAGTCCGTCGTTCGCTTGAGGTATTTTTTAACACGCGCAAAGCTATGTCCATACCGATCTTGCGAGCCATACCCACACCGCCCGAATGTTGAGGAATTTCCATACCGGGAGACGATGCATCCACGAATGCAAGTCTTAGGCGCCGGTCAGAGATACTTTGCAGTAAATGGTGCAGACCGCCGGAAAGCCGACAACGGCTGATGGGTTCTCCGTTAATCAACATTTTAAATAGTTGGAGCGTTTGAGCATTGTTTTCTTTATCGACGGCCGGAGAAGCCGCCTTATTGTTGATCACTGAGAGGACAAGCGTATTCTCCAGCATCGCGTCATCATTCGCAGCCAGCGATGCCAGGGTATCAAAGATCAGTTCCTTCTCTGCGTATGCCGGTATGACCACAACCTGGTCGATATTTTCAAGGTTCCCCGCCACCAGTTTCCACTGAGGCCCGGCCGCATATTTATTCAGATAGTCATTCAGCAGGGAAGCTTTTTTCATGACAGCATTTCTAAAACGTGACCATGTAAGTTGGAATAATCATCTCCTGGAATCCATTCTATTTTCACACCCTTCTTTTCCATGCGTCGAAACCATGTCATTTGTCTCTTGGCAAACTGTCCTATAGCAATCTGAAGTTTTGAAATCATCTCATCCCGGGTGATAACGTTTTGCAGATATCGGGAGATAAAGCGATATTCCAGACCAAAACTGTCCAATCGTTCCCAGGACAGGCCGGATCCATGCAACCGCGAAACCTCTTCGATCATTCCATTATTTAACCTTTGCCTGAGCCTTTCTGCAATTCTCACCCTTAACTCGTTCCTCTCCCAATGAAGTCCGAATATTCCGGCATGAATAGAAGGGATTCGTTCTCGCTTGTCCAACGGATTTTGCTTTGTCCTCTCGATTTCAATTTTTCTGATCATTCGGTCTTTGTCTTCAAGGTCCGTTTTGTTATGAAGATCGGGCTTCATGGACAAGAGAATACGACGAAGCTCCGTTGATGATTTTTCCTCAAGCTCTTTTCTCAGGTGCTGATCGGGTTTCACGGGCGGCAACACATAATCGGTCAATACAGACTCCAGGTAGAGACCTGTCCCTCCGACCAGGACAGCCAGGATTTGTCTTTCATTCAATTCATTGAAGATAGAATAGAATCTTCTCTGAAATTCAAAAACGCTGAACTCTTCTTGCGGCTCAATAATATCAATCAAATGATAAGGAAGGCTTTCACCGTTTCTTCGAAACTCGGACAAATCCTTGCCTGTGCCGATATCCATTCCCCGGTAAACCTGACGCGAATCTGCAGAAATAATTTCCCCGTGAAAATCCGCGGCCAAATTTGCCGCCATGGATGTCTTCCCCGAAGCAGTCGGCCCCAGTATGACGATCAGATTCTTTTTCATAGTGGATGGTATCGAACTATTTCCCGTGAAGTATTCTCATCTCCCGGCCTGAAAGCAAATGGACTACCCGTGTTCGGCATCCGTTTACAATCGTGTTCGCCGCGTTATGGTACAACTACACGTCCCGGTCACAGTCTGCTTCGGACAATTCTTACGACAATTATCGTGGAAGCCCGATTTCAGCGTTGACCGTTCTCAACGTGCCGGTCCTTCACTGGGCGTTATTACAGCCAAATCCTACAGCTGACCAGATCTTTTTTATTGCTCCTTTTTTTCTATTCATTGTTGCGAAGGAATTCTTCATACGATACATTTCATGCCAGCTGTTCAATAATTCCATTATTAGGTTGCGGCTCGCCGGACCAAGGACGATATTGCTGATTTTTCCAGAGCAGCTGATTTTCGAATGTTTATTTCTACGCTCGAAGAATTTTGAATAAAGATTAGTGACTATCTGATCAGGATCGCACGTCCATCACATTCAAAAAAAATGCCCCGTAAAACGGGGCATTTTGTTAAGATTAATTACCTGGAATGATTATAGTGGCTGCACGTTTGCAGCGCTGGGGCCTTTGTTACCCTGTTCAATATCGAAACGGATTCTCTGACCCTCATAAAGAGTTTTGAAACCTGTTCCGGAAATTGCACTATAATGAACGAAAACATCTCCACCCTCATCATTTTCAATGAATCCGAACCCCTTCTTCTCGTTGAACCACTTAACTTTTCCTTCTGCCAATGCTATAAGTCCCCCTTTCAAAAATTTGTTTCTTCCGGTTCTCGACCTTCAGAAACTAAAAAACCGCACGAATTCTTTTTTGGATTAAGAATTCTCTGCGGTTAATTTTTCTTTGTGTAAAACAATCTAAGCACTACTAATTTTCCTAACAAAAAAACCATCTATCTCTTACGATATGAGCATCTTACCTGCCCATTTGATTCCGACATTAACACCATTTTTATTAAAATCAAGCTTTTTTTTCATGAATATATTTTCTCAAATGTTGAGACAGGAGCGGCTCCTGTCCCGTATAGAAATGATCCGTACCCGGCAGGATGATGAACCTCGAATGAATGGATTGGGCTTTTTCCCTCAAGTCATCTGCATCGCAGAACTGATCGCACTCCCCGCAGATAATTAAATCCACGGCATTTTTAAGTCCTGACCAATCAAAGTCAAAATATTTTTGCGGCGGAGACACCAATATTACTGAAGGGGAAAGGCTCTGTTCGGCAAGCAGGCGGCAGCAGACCCACGCTCCGAAGGAATAACCGGCCAGAACAATTTTTTCGACACCTTGATTCTTCAAGAACTTGCAGGCTGACAAAACATCCTGCTTCTCTTCCCTGCCCTCGTCATAAATCCCGGTGCTTTCTCCGACGCCGCGAAAGTTAAATCGTAACGTGGAATAATCGCAAGAAGAAAATACATTGCAGAGGGTTTCCACAACATTATTGTACATCGATCCGCCCATCAGAGGATGCGGATGACAAATGACAACGCCGGAATCTCCTGACGACCGATGCCATAACCCTTCACCGAGGTACACCCCATTCTTCCAGAATACTCTTTCTTCCTCGTTTATCGGCATTAGATTTCACCCGCGCGATGACAAGCGCATAATCCCTTTTCTTCGCAGGAGGTAAGTCCGGGCTGCTGTTCCTCGCAAATTGCTATTTTATAGATGCAACGATTCTTAAAGTTGCACCCCTTCGTTTCCGTATCGGCAGGTTCTCCCTGAATCAACCTTGCTTTTTGTTTTTTCCTCGGCTCGCATGACGGCATGGCAGAAAGCAACATTTGCGTGTAGGGATGAAGAGGTTTTTGATACAAATTATCTTTATCCGCCAGTTCGACGATGCGTCCTAAATACATGACGGCAATTCGATCGGAAACGTGGCGAATGACATTGAGGTCATGCGAAATAAACAGATACGTTAAGCCGAATTCCTTTTTCAGGTCTTTCAGCAGATTTAAAATTTGCGCCTGAATCGAGGCATCAAGCGCGGATACCGGCTCATCGGCCACGACCAGAGCGGGCTTGAGCGCAAGCGCCCGGGCAATACCGATCCGTTGCCTCTGTCCGCCGCTGAATTCGTGCGGATAACGCTTAGTCTGTTCCTGGCTCAAACCGACCTTGATCATCAGGCGGACGGCCGTTTTTCGGTTTTCTTCGCGGTTCGCAATCCTATGTATATTGAGCGGCTCTTGAACGATGCGGAGAGCCGACTCCCGGGGATTCAGGGAAGAATACGGATCCTGAAAAATCATCTGTACGAGACGTCGATATTTTTTTAAATCGTCAGTCGACATCTCGGAGATATTTTCATCTTTAAAAAAGATATTCCCCGCATCCGGTTTCTCCAGTCTCATCAGCAACCGCGCCAGTGTTGATTTTCCGCAGCCTGATTCGCCGACCAGGCCAAGGGTTTCACCCTCGAATATTTGCAGATCAACGCCGTCAACGGCCTGAACAATTCTGGGCTTGTTTTGCAGGAATCCCCCGCCCAGAGAATATTTTTTTACCAGTTTTTGAATATCAATTAAAACAGATGCCATGGAGGACAGGGACTCCTTCATTGAACTTTTCTTTGGGCAATGAAGCAGGAAACGAAATGCCCCTCTTCAATTTCCATCAACTCCGGTTCCCGGGCAAGACATTCGTTCTCGGCAAGTGTGCAGCGTTCCGAAAAACGGCAGCCGGAAGGAAGATCATAGAGACTCGGAACCGTTCCAGGAATGGTTTTCAAATGACCGTCACTGTCTTCCGGGGCACTTGTGCAGCCTGGACGAGATGCGATCAGGCCGCGGGTATACGGGTGTAAAGGACGGGCAAACAGTTTATCCACGGCCGCGGTTTCCACCACTTTACCGGCGTACATCACCGCAATGTCCTGTGCCACTTCCGCTACAATGCCCAGATCATGGGTAATGAGAATAACCGCCATATTGTTTTTCTCTTTCAGATCGGCAATCAGATTCAGAATCTGAGCTTGAATCGTAACATCCAGTGCCGTAGTCGGTTCATCAGCCAGCAGCAATTGAGGATGACAAGACATGGCCATGGCAATCATCACGCGCTGGCGCATGCCTCCGCTCAACTGATGCGGGTAATCTTTTATTCTTCGCTCGGGCTCAGGAATGCCTACCTCGCCCAATAGCTTGACGCTCATCGACAGAGCTTCTTTGTCCGGGACATGCTGATGTAAACGGATCGCCTCCGCAATCTGATCTCCGATGCGCAAAACAGGATTCAGTGACGTCATCGGTTCCTGAAAGATCATGGCAATATCTTTACCGCGCTTCTCCCGCATGGCTTCTTCGGACAGCGAGAGCAAATCCTGCCCATCGAACAATATCCGACCTTCGGCGATTCGGCCGCCCGATGGAATCAGCCTCATGATGGAAAGCGCCAGCATTGTTTTTCCGCAACCCGACTCTCCGACAATGCCCAGCGTCTCACCGGCATTCAAAGCCAGAGAAACGCCATCTACCGCCTTAATCACACCTCTCGTCGTTGAAAATACGGTTCTCAGATCCTGAATATTCAGAAGAGGCGGCATACTACTCTTTCTTGCAACGATTTTGCAGGTATTCAAGAAGCAGACGCACCGTCACACCTGATGCGCCTTTCGGAATATACGCTTTGTCTTTCGCTGTCCAGGAGGGACCGGCAATATCCAGATGCACCCACGGCAGGTCTTCCACGAATTTACTTAAGAAAGCAGCCGCCGTGATCGCTCCGGCCATACGTCCCGCGCTGTTTTTGTAATCAGCAATATCGCTCTTGATCAGCTCCGAATAGTTTTCCCAAAGGGGCAATTCCCAGACCAATTCTCCGGTCGTCTGTCCCGCCTGATAAATCTCCCTTTTCGCTTTCTCGTCCGTCCCCAGCATACCGATAACGTCTTCGCCCAATGCCACGATGCATGCTCCGGTCAGAGTGGCGATGTCAATAATGCCCACTGGTTTATACTTCGATGCGTACGTTAAGGCATCGGCTAAAATCAGACGCCCTTCGGCATCGGTATTCAAAACTTCAATTGTCCGGCCCGAATAAGATCTCAGGATATCGCCGGGCTTCAATGCGCCTCCGCCGGACATGTTTTCCGTGGCGGGTACCAGCCCCACAAGATTCACCGGCAGCCTCAAATCCGCAGCCGCCATAATCACCGCCATGACGGCCGCACCGCCGGACATATCCGTTTTCATCTCATCCATTTTTTCCGCGGGCTTTAAAGAAATTCCGCCGCTGTCAAAGGTCAGTCCTTTGCCGACGAGAGCCAGCGGGGCATCCGCTTTTTTCCCACCGTAATACTCCAGGATAATCAGCTTCGGCGGCTGGTGACTGCCCGACGCAACACCCAGGAGCGCATTCATGCCCAGCGCTTTCATTTTCCCCTTATCCAGCACTTGGCATCTGACGTTCTTCTTTTTAGCGATCGCGGCGGCATGTTCCGCTAGAATCGAAGGCGTCATCTCGTTGGACGGCGAAGAAGTTAGGTCCCGCGCAAAACACACGGCATCGGTAATGATCGATGCCTTCCTGACTTCTTCCATAAGCAGGGAATACTCGCTGGAATCAGTCACAATCGCCAGTTGACGCATTTCCTTGATTTCATCACATCCGACGGTTTTGTAAGGCGTGTATTGATATAACCCGAGGCGCGCTCCCTCCACCACGGCGGCTATGACTTTCTTCTTCTGTTCCGGCAGAAGACTCCAATCCATGATTGTCGTGGCTTCCTTAATATTCAATCCACGCAGATGCTGCATGACTCTGGCAAAAGCGCTGCGAATCTTTTCCAGATTCAATTCCTTTCTCTTACCCAGACCCACCAGGGCAATTCTTTTTGCCGTCATGGCGCCTCGCGCATAGACGACGCATACTTCAGATGGCCGGCCTACGAAATCACCGCTTTTCATGACATCGCCGATCAGTCCGTTCGTCTTTTTATCCACGTCAAATGCCGCGCACTGCAAGTCTTTCTCGCCTTCGCAAAAAGCCAGGATAACGGTTTCGGTTTTCGCATCCGTCAGCTTTCCTTTTTGAACCGTAATTTTCAAGTGAACCTCCTTAACCTTAAACCCTCCAACTCGATGGGTTTTTCCGTAATAGCATATCAATAATAAAAGTCAATTGATAGTCAGGCAGCAAATACAGAAAACTGCTTTCTCATCCGAACAGGTACTCTCGACGACTCCTTCAGTGGCGAGACTATTTCTTAATGCAGGGATCGCGTTTCGGCGGACCCTGATATTTTGCCAAAAGTAACTTACGAAATAAGATTGTGACTTTTTCCATTCAGAAAATGTATATGGATTCAGATAGTGCGAAATACGTAATCCACCCTTCATGCATCGCACATTAAAATGCAGGAAAATAATATGGACGATTTCAAAGATTTGACAGATAATATCGCGAAACTTCCCGTTGTTCAACCGCCGGAGGATTTGTCGTCTCAAGTAATGATGTCAATCGAGCAGATCGAAACAAGTTTCTATTCCCGCATATGGAATGCTATTACTCGTTGCCGACAATTTTCACTTAATCCCTCCCGCGCTCTGCGCGGCCAATCGGATCACAAAGAAATCTTTATCTATTTTATGATTATCGCTGTCGCCCATCTGGCCTTTGCCCTGGTTTTACTTGCAGGTTTCCGGAGCGTTAATATGAAGATGCTTCTGCCGTCGGTTATCCTGTTTCAACCACTGCTGATGCTCCTTCTTGCCGGATGCCTGATTTTGGGTGGACTGTTTTTGAGGAGAAACACGTTAACCAGCATCAAAATATCGCGTGCAACAACACTGATTTACATGGAAGTGGTAATCATCAATGGCATTCTTTTGTGTATTGAATTCAATCGGATTACCTTTTTGATTCCGTTTATCACGGTTATTGCCGGCGGGACTCTTACTGCCGGAATCTTTCTGACGCTGATTTCCACCGACAATACACAGAGTCGTCGGAAGGACGTTTGTCACAGTTCGCAACCGCAGAGATGACACAAAGTAATGCACGCACGATGGACCATTTGATCATGATGAAAGCAAAAAATGAACTTGGATTTACAATTCTCGAGGTAGCAGCCGTTCTCGTCGTTCTCGGCATCCTTGTTGCGGTGGCCGTGAGCCGCATTACCGCAACAGGGAATGAGCTCTATACGGAGAGGGACCTCTTGAAATCTAACCTTCGGTTTGCCCAGTTCAAAGCATTGAGCAATAATACTGACAGTACAACAACTTGGGGAATAAGTTTTTCCGGCGGCTCATATAAACTTCAGAATAACGGCGCCGACACCACCGTTTATTTTCCCTCCGACAACTCCGCCACGCATACACTGTCGGGCAATGTTATGGTGTCCGTCCCGGCCTCCGTCACTTACAATTATTGGGGTAGCCCCGGGACAGCCGACATCACCGTCACGCTCAACCAGGGAGGGCAAACCGCCAGCTTTACAATAATAAGAACAACCGGATTCATACAATGAAATCTTACGCCGTCAAAACATCGCGAGGTTTTACTCTCATTGAGGTTATTATCACGATCGTCGTCTTGGCTTTTCTTGCTGCGATGATGGCTTCCTATTTCGGCACATCCTTTTATCGAAGCAGTTCTTCCATCTTCAACCTGAAGAAATCTCAGGAACTGTATCAGATCATGGAGAAAATTTCCGCAAAATACACCGAATACCCACGCTGGCGAAAGAGTACGGCATATGCATCCGGAATGGTTATCCTGGCCACGGCGGCGTCCGCCAATCAGGGCAGGTTTCGTTCCGGCGGTGGAACCAGCGGCACTGCAGAACCCGTGTGGAACAACATATCTGCAGGTGCAACCACGACCGACGGCTCAATTACCTGGACGTATGTCGGTCCGTCACCGGAACTCGCCTATCGCAAATGGAGTCCGAGCACACCGTACTTGGCAGGGACCGTTATCGTTCCTCAAATATCTCACTGGAATGGTTTCAAATATTCCAGTAGCGGCACAAGCGGAACAAGCGGCGCAACAGAGCCGACGTGGCCCACAACAGTCGGCGGCACTGTTGCCGACGGCGCAATACTTATTTGGACGAACACCGGCGCTGTTGAAACAGATTTACAGTCAACTATCGGCACTGAGGGACAGGATATGGACAACAGTTTCGGCAGGTATCGCGTCATCGACAATCACTGCATCAGATTCAACGCATCTGTAGAAGCGGCCTGCGATACAACCTGTCTGGAATATGGGCAATATCTAAAAGTTACTATTGGTTTCCGCTCGGATGATTCCGGTAGGACGGCGGAGACGCTGACTACCTTATTTGTTCGGCGTTAGGATGGGCAAAGATGCGCAAGGGTCTAACCCTAAATTGTAACGGTTTCACGTTGATTGAGGTCATCGTCTCCATGCTTTTAGTAGGCATTATGGCAGTCCTCGCCGGCATGGGACTGGTCGTGATCACGCAAGGTTATTTCTTCTCACAGCAAAGTAATGAAACGTCGTTGAAGGCTCAGGTGACCATGGCCAGAATGATCAAGGAGATCGGCCTGCAAGACCCCAAAGCCGAAGATTACATCATAAAAGCGGCCTCGGATACTTCTATAGGTTTAACTTACACGGATCCGGTAGCAGCGACGGTGGTGAACCATACAATTGCGCTTTCCGGCACGGAGATTCAGATCGATGGTATTACACTGGCAGACAAGGTCGCAGCCTTTAACCTCCGTTATTACAAGTTTGATACTTCCGGTAATCCGCAAGAGTTGACGCCGCCGCTCGCCGCTGCAAATCTGTCTTCAATTCGCCGCGTCGATATATCGTTTAGTCTGCACGGCGCGGATAACGTCGCATCAACCTTTGCCGACACGGTCAAGGTCCAGGAGCCATTCTACTAGGGGGAATAATCATGAGCAGCTTCAGACAAACAGGGTCTGTCCTCATTACACTCATTATCGCCATGCTGCTGCTGGGTGTCCTGGGGGTCGGTATTTACAGTCTGACGACGGCCTCCAGTTTCACGGGCCTTTTATCCAACTCCAACGACCAAGCCTATCAACTGGCGCAAGCCGGCATCCGTTACAAGATTAAGAATTTGTCGGATACGAATACCATCGGCGACTTTCGGCTACCCGATGACAAGCACATGTTCAATATTGCCTATAACGATACGACCAAAATCATCACATCCACGGGCATCGTTAACGCGGGTACTTTTTTCGAAGCCAGGCGGGTCATCACCTATGATGTGGCTACATACTGGAAGCTGCCCGATACGAGTTCCGGCGGTACCATCACACCCGGTCCGGGAACCAATCCGAATGAGCTTGGAGGTGATGCAATCGTAACAAATCCCGACGGCAGCTTTAATCTCGGCAACAATATAAGTGATTCATCAGGTTCGATCTGGTATCAGGGCAGCAGCAGCGCGGGCAACTGCAATTCCGGGGCCTGCGCATTTAATTATGGTTTGCGCGCGTATTTCGACCTTACTTCTACCGAAGATAATTCGGCAGACAGCATGTTCAGGGGCGACGGGTTTACCTTTACGGTTCTGAGTGCGATCAACAATACACGTGATCGGACAGGCGGAGCGCCCCCGGGCGCCAGCATGGGTGAGTTACTGGGTTATGCCGGTCCGGGAAATACATCCGATAAGCTAGGCCTCAAGCCGCCCAAAATGGCTATGGAATTTGACACCTATCCAAACACCGGCGCTTTAACGTATAACGGTTGCAGCGGCGGCAGGAATGATAATAGTAACAATAATCATATTGCTTGGCTGTTTTGGGGACTGAATCCGAGCGCAAGCACGATGTGCAGCGCATCTTCCACCGTCGGCAATACGTATCCTCAGGCCAGTTTCGATGACAACATACATGGGCAGGGATCAGGCGATACCAGCCCGCCTGTAAATTCCTATTATGGATACGCGGGCGGCGGCTATTACGAGGGAACTAAGAGCCTCACGACATCCAACTGCCTAAGTGCTCCCGGAACGCTATGCAACTGGATGGAAGACGGTCACACTTACAGTGCGCGGGTTGAAATCATCCGCATCACCTCCGGAACCGGCGGACTTTACAAGGTCATGGGCTGGATCTACCGCGACACCGAGCTACCGACCGCTCTTGCTCAGTATCGTGATATTACCAGTCCCTACACTTCAACTAGCCCACAGATCACCAGAACGGTGACACTTTCTGCGGCGGATCACAATGCCTTGAGCCAGGTTTTTTTCGGCTTTACTGAAGGAACTGGCGGCAGAAATCAGAACATCAAGATCAGCAACTTCAAAGCCTTCTTCCCACTTACCTGTCCGGCCATCATCAATCCGGTCAGTCAGGCGGTGGCGTATGGCGGAGCAACCGGCCAGACCATATCGGTCACGGCCGGCACGGGCTGCGCCTGGACGGCAGTGAGCAACAATGCCTGGATTACAATTACCGGCGGCGCCAGCGGAGCCGGCCCGGGGACAGTTACTTACGGCGTTGCTGCTAACACCGGCACTGCGAGGACTGGCACGATTATTGTTGCTGGTCAGACCTTGGCAGTCAATCAGGGCGCTGCACCGCCGCCGACTTGCACCCTTGTGGACAGTCCGCATATCTTGCCCTACAACAATACTACAACTTTGACATGGACAATTACCAATGGTCCGGCCGATGGCATATGGTCTTCATCTCCTGGCGGAACATGCGGCGACTTCACAGCCTCTAACGGCGGTTCCTGCACCACGGGCAATCAAATCACCGCGGGAGCGAGAACCTATACCCTGACCGTCAGCAATGCCACCGGCAGCAATACCTGCTCAACAACCTTCTATGTCGGTTGCAGCGGGTACACGGTCTATAATAGTACTGGCGACAGACGCTACTTTGCAGTGACTGGGTCGGGTTGTGTTAGGGTTAGAGACGGAAATGCAATTACAAACAACAGCTTGAACACGGGGGACACGATATCACGATGCAGTCTAACTGATTTTGCTTGCTCATCGCCTTTAGGCAGCATCAATTACACTAATGCCATGAATGCCGATATCCTACCCAATGGAGGTAATGGTAACTGTCAGGTCAATTATAACAACAACGACACAGTAAGTGACCACTAACGGTCCCATATTTTCTGATATTTAAAATGAAAACCCCGTGCTCATAAATCACGGGGTTTTCATTTTTCAAAATATGTTTTAATAATTAAACTTGGTATTCTTTATCGGCACACGGCAGGGAAATGATGCGGTTCGCAATCAAGAAATGAGAATTCAATCCTTCTTCATGAATAATTATCACCTATCAGTTGCTTCAATCGCTCCAGTCCCCGGTAGACCCGCATTTTGACAGCGCTGACGGAATCGCCCGTTATGTCGGAAATTTCTTCAAAGGTCAGATCTTGCTGGTATTTTAAAATGATGGCCTCCCGCATATCGACCGGGAGTTTTCGCATATTCTCCTCGAGCTTTTTCATGCGGTCTTCGGAATGCAGGTCCCCTTCTCTTCCATCATTTCCCTGTATCGGCGGTTCAGAGCTAATGCAATCGAATGCGCGGGGAAAATCATTTCTCGCTTTTTTTCTCAAATGGTTGCGGATAAGATTGATGCCGATCGTATAAAGCCAGGTGAAAAATTTCTTTTCCGGGTCGAATTGATGAAGTTTTTGATACGCCCGGATGAATATTTCCTGTGTAAGGTCATCCGCGTCTGAATAGGTGCCTGTCATGCGAAATGCCAGATTAAATACAGGCGCCTTGTAGGCATCAATGATCTTCGCGTAGGCTTGCCGGTCGCCTCTCAGAACCTCAGCAACAACTTCTGCGTCCGTCTTTTGATCCATTGTCACATACTGTCCGGTGCCGATTTTTTAATTCTTCAAAGCATAAGACTGCTGCGCATATCTATAAAGACCCTATTATCACCATCAATGAATATCAAGTAAATTCAATGTAATGATAAAATATTTTTGGACAAATGATTATAAAAATAGTAAGCGTTCGTACACCGCAATACTTGGGAGCCGCCTTCGATGCTATTTGATAAGACAGTTGCTGTTGTTGTCCCCGCATACAATGAAGAAAAACAGATCGGCCACGTCCTTTCAACCATGCCCGGTTTCGTTGATCGCATCATTGTGGTTAACGACTGTTCAAAGGACAACACGGCCGGCGTTGTTATGGCCTATATCAATCAAGATTGCGCAACCGGGAAAGTTATCAGCGAAGACCGATCCCAAATCGACGGCAATAAATATGACAGAGTGGAAACGCTGCTGAAAGATCAACAACAGAGGGACATTCAATATTATACACCCTCCGAAATAGCCAACACGCATCCCGACAGCGATCGGGTCATCCTGATCAACCACTTGAAGAATGGCGGCGTCGGCGCCGCCATCGCCCGCGGCTATAAATGGTGTCTCGACCACGCTATCGACTGCACGGCTGTTATGGCCGGCGACGGTCAGATGGATCCCGCCGAACTGGAAAAGATATGCAACCCGATTTTGACCGATGACATCGACTACGTGAAAGGTAACCGGCTCATTCACGGCGGTGCTCGTCTGGTCATACCCAAGACGCGTTTTTTCGGCAATTCCATCCTGTCGATATTAACCAAGATCGCCTCCGGCTACTGGCATGTCTCCGACACACAGACAGGATATACGGCCATTTCTCTTTCCGCGTTAAACGCGATTAAGATTCATGACATTTACCCCAGATACGGCATGCCCAACGATATGCTCGTTAAGCTGAATATTGCCTTCTGCACGATAAAAGAAATCAAAATCAAACCCGTTTACAATGTCGGCGAGACCTCTAAAATGAAGGTGCATAAAGTGATTCCCCGCATTGCATGGCTGCTTTTCAAAAGTTTCTTTAAAAGACTCTGGGTGAAATATCTTTTCCGTGATTTTCATCCGCTTTTTCTGCTTTATCATTTTGCCATCGTGGTGGGCCTCATTTCTTTGCCGTATGCCGTCAAGGTTCTAACGTATACTCTTTTCCAGGAAACGGTTTCAGCCACGACAATGTTGGCATTTTTCTTCTTATTTACCAGTAGCTTTCAGTCGCTTTTATTCGCTATGTGGATGGATATTCAGGACAATGAGAGACTTTATAAATCTTGATTATGAGCAATAACAAAATGATGAAACATGAAAAAAACATCGCCGTCATCGGAGCAGGCAATTGGGGCAAAAACCTGATTCGTAACTATTTCGAGCTTGGTGCTCTCATCGCCGTCTGCGATAAAAGGCCGCAAGCTCTGGAAGAAATGCATAAGCTTTATCCATCCTGCGAAACTTATTCGTCGCTAAAAGATGTTCTCTCTCATCGTGACGTGGAGGCGATCGTCATTGCAACCCCCGCGGAAACTCACTTTATCCATGCCAGAGAGGCGCTTCTGTCCGGCAAGCATGTGTTTGTGGAAAAACCGATGACGCTCGCCGAAAAAGACGCTGAAGAAATGATCCGCATTGCGCAGGAACATCAGCGGATATTGATGGTTGGTCATCTTCTCCAGCATCATCCGGTTTTTGCGAAACTCAAACAAATAGCCGTAAGCGGCGAATTGGGGCGAATCAACTATATTTACTCGCATCGGTTGAATCTGGGTAAAATCCGCAGAGAAGAAAATATTCTCTGGTCCTTCGCTCCCCACGATATCTCGATGATCGTCGCCCTGGCCGGAGAAGAACCGGAAAGCGTCCTAGCAACCGGCGGAAACTACCTTCATAAGAAGATTGCCGATGTTACCACGACGCATCTGGAATTTTCTTCCGGCCTGAAAGCCCATATTTTTGTCTCCTGGCTGCATCCCTTCAAAGACCAGAAACTGGTGGTCGTCGGTGACCGGAAAATGGCCGTTTTCGACGATACGCTGCCCTGGGAAGAAAAACTGCTGATCTATCCTCATTCCGTAAAATGGGAGCATAATATCCCCGTACCGACAAAAGGAATTCCCGAACGTATCGCCGTTCCGTATGCCGAACCACTGAAGCTGGAATGCGAACATTTTCTGGATTGCATTAGAAAAAATAAACAGCCGTTAACAGACGGCGCTGAAGGCCTGCGCGTTCTCCGGATCTTAAATGCAGCGGAGCGTTCTCTTAACGAAAATGGTCAGAGAATCAATTTGCCGAAGAAGCAGACGGCCACAGAGGCAAATGCGACAACCGCTTTCATTCATCCGACAGCATCAATTGATGATCGTGTCGCAATCGGACCCGGGACAAAAATCTGGCATTTTTCCCATGTTCTTTCCGATTCGAAAATCGGTCAAAATTGCTCAATCGGGCAAAATGTCGTGATCGGGCCGGATGTCGCCATCGGTGACCACTGCAAAATCCAAAATAATGTTTCCGTATATAAAGGTGTAACATTGAGTGATGGCGTTTTTTGCGGCCCATCGGTTGTCTTCACCAATGTTATCAACCCACGCTCCGAAATTCGCAGAATGTCCGAAATCAAACCTACATTGGTTAAAAAAGGTGCGACCCTCGGCGCTAACTCAACAATTGTCTGTGGCCACACCATCGGCAGTTATGCCTTCGTCGCCGCGGGCGCTGTTGTGACCAAAGATGTGCTCGATCACGCTTTAATAGCCGGCAATCCTGCTCGTCAAATGGGCTGGATCTGCCAGTGCGGGCATAAGCTTAATACAAAACATCAATGTCCGGCGTGCGGAAATAGGTATAAGATAAAACCTAAACAACAAGGGTTGCTGAAGATAAAATGATATACTGCTGTGGTCATTTGAGATTGATTACCATGCGCGGTTTGCCTGTATGCGGCAATAATAGTGCCGTCATGGGCACACAAATCCGTTATTTAGTCGGCGCAATTGAAAGTCTAAACCGGTAACCGAATAACCTTTTGATAATTATTAGATCCCCCATTCCCTCAGTTCGATCGCAAATTCAATTTGATAAGTCGCCGTCGCGCGCAGTCCGACTTTGATGCTTTTCTCTGAATGAAAACGTTCTTGGACTCGTTTGCCAGTTTTCTTTAGCTGATAAATAGAATTCCTATAAGAAAAGAATCCTTTTTAAAATAAACTTGACAATAAACTTTTATGTGTTATGAGTAGGATAACTACTCATAATGGAATATATATGAACGACCTTTTTGCAGGGCTTATATCATCGAAGACTAGAATCAGTCTGCTCATGCGCTTTTTTTTCAACCCTGGAACAAAATCATACCTCAGGGAACTTTCCAACGATCTTCAGGTTTCGACCAACGCCGTCCGTGAAGAGCTGAATCAGCTCACAAAAACGAAGCTTCTTACCTCGGAAAGAGAAGGACGCAATGTTTTTTACACGGCAAATAATGATCACCCTCTTTTCCCGGAGCTGAAATCCATGGTCGGCAAAGTCATGGGCCTGGACCAAGTTATCGACAGCATTCTCACCAGATTGGGAGACCTGGAAAAAGCCTACATCATCGACGATTATGCCGAAGGCAAGGATACCGGAATCATCGATTTGGTGCTGGTCGGAAACATTGACCAATATCACCTGAACGATTTGAGCAGGAAAACTGAACGCTACATCAAGCGCAAGATTCGTTCCCTGGTGCTGTCCAAGCAGGAATTCAAGACTTTCCAGCCTTCGCTGGAAAAGCGGTCTTACTTTTTGGTATGGGAACGGCAAGGCAATAAATAGCCATTCCCTGCGCGCCGGAAAACACAGTACAATATTTACTTACCACCAGAGTTGCAGTTGTCACTTTGTAACTCAAGGTGCGGAGCTGAATCTGGAAAGATTATCTAAATATGATTATTTCGCCAGTGACTAAATTTGAAGCAAACGTTAAAAGAGATCATTCATTGAGAACGGCCATCGGAACACTGGACTCTTATAGGTGCCACTTGGGGGTATGGACTATCTAAAGAATCTGGAATGACGGTAAAGACGAGTGGAAAATATGAATATGAATCAAAATAAACGTTTTGATTTTCATCTCACGCCTCTCGAAGGGCTTTGGGTCATTCAACGGAAGCCAATGGAGGATGCACGTGGCTTTTTTGCCCGGTTCTTTTGTTTAGAAGAATTCCGAGCGGCCGGATTGCGAAAACCAATTGCACAGATCAATCACACATATACTTTAAAAAAAGGGACCATACGCGGCCTCCATTTCCAGCATCCACCGCACGCCGAATGCAAAGTCGTCAATTGCCTGCGGGGAGAGGTTTACGATGTGGCTGTGGATATCCGAAAGGGTTCTTCCACTTTTATGCAATGGCACGGTGAAATTCTTTCTGCTGCTAATCAGAAGAGCCTACTTATCCCCGAAGGCTTCGCACATGGTTTTCAGACGCTCAGCGATGACTGCGAATTGATTTACCTCCATACCGCAGCATTTCACGACCTCTCAGAAGCTGCTATCAATATAGCCGACCCGGAAATCGGAATTATCTGGCCCCTACCTATAACAGATATTTCAGATCGCGATCGCCTTCATCCATTTATAACCGAGAAATTTAAGGGGGTAGAAGTATGAAATGTCGCCACTGTGGATCAAACGTAACTTTGACATTAATAGATCTCGGCAGTGCTCCACCATCAAATGCCTATCTTACAAAATTGACAATGAACCGACCGGAGAAATGGTTTCCATTAAAAGTCCTCGTGTGCGAATCTTGCTGGTTAGTACAAGCCCAGGCTTACTCGAGAGCGGCAGAATTATTTAACGACGAATATGCTTACTTTAGTTCTTTTTCTGCAATATGGTTGGCTCATGCCGAACACTATGTTAATTCCATGGTCGGACGCTTTGGTCTGAGTGCTGGTAGCCAGGTTGTGGAAGTGGCCTCCAATGATGGATATCTGCTGCAATATGTCAAGCAGCGAGGAATTCCCTGCCTAGGGATTGAGCCCACCGCCAGCACCGCCTCGGCGGCTCGGCTCAAGGGCATTGAAACTTTGGAGGAGTTTTTCGGTGTCGGCTTGGCTCAAACGCTGGTAGACCATGGCAAGCAAGCCGATCTGATAGTAGCCAACAATGTCTTGGCTCATGTGCCGGATATTAATGATTTTGTAAAAGGTTTCGTTCTCCTGCTCAAACCAAAAGGTGTCGCGACTTTTGAGTTTCCACATCTGATGCATTTAATTGAACAAAAGCAGTTTGACACGATTTATCATGAACATTTTTCCTACCTGTCTTTCAGCACAGTAGAGCACATTTTCAGAGTCAACGGACTTACAGTGTTCGATGTAGAAGAACTTGAAACCCACGGCGGAAGCCTGCGCGTCTTCGTCCAGAGAACGGATACGGGCACGCACCCTATTGGCGAAAAGGTTGCGAAGTTGATGGATAGAGAAGCCGCAGCTGGAATGAAGAATGTCCCTTACTACCAAGGCTTTCAAGAAGAAGCCAATAAAGTAAAGAACGATTTACTCGCTTTTCTCCTGAACGCCAAGCGTCAAGGAAAGATTGTTTCTGCTTATGGTGCCGCTGCTAAGGGGAATACTCTCTTTAACTACGCAGGGATCAAACCGGACCTAATACCTTTCGTCTGCGATGCGTCACCCTCCAAACAGGGGAAATTTCTCCCCGGCAGCCGCATTCCCATTTTGCCACCCGCAGCTCTTAAGGAAAAGAAACCGGACATCGTACTGATTGTGCCATGGAATATCGCCGACGAAATCACTGAGCAACATGGCTATGTGCGGGAGTGGGGGGGAGCCTTTTTTGTGGCTGTGCCTGAGGTGAGAAAAATATCATGACAATAAATAGCAATTCACCAATAAGAATTTTAGTGACAGGTGCGTCAGGCTTCATCGGCAGACACTGTCTGCCGCTTTTACTGGAAAAAGGTTTTGATGTTCATGCCGCAGATGTTATTATTCCAGAAAATAATTCTTATGGTATCAAATGGCATGACGTAGATTTATTAGACACACAGATGACTAATAAATTGATTGAAACGATTCATCCAACCCACCTCCTTCATTTTGCCTGGTATGCCAAGCCGGGCGAATATTGGACTTCTACTGCAAATGTTCACTGGTTGGAGGGGAGCTTACATTTACTGCGTGTTTTTCAAAAGAATGGCGGCATGCGAGTGGTTATGGCCGGGAGCTGTGCTGAATATGACTGGAATTTTGGCTGTTGTTCCGAATACACAACGCCACTGATTCCATCGTCGTTGTATGGGACCTGCAAAAACGCTATGCAACATGTATTGAAAGACTTCTCTCGGCAAACAAATCTAAGCAGTGCCTGGGGGAGGATTTTCTTTCTCTATGGACCTCATGAGAATCCCAATCGCCTTGTTTCATCTGTCATCTTAAACTTGATCCGTAATAAGACCGCTCTATGTTCTCATGGAAATCAGATCCGCGATTTTTTACACGTTAAAGATGTTGCATCGGCTTTTGTCACATTACTGATGAGTAATATTAATGGACCTGTCAATATAGCCTCCGGAAAACCAATTTCCTTGAAGGAAATTATTTTATCAATAGCCGATAAACTAGGTAAGAACGACCTAGTTCAATTAGGAGCGCTTTCGCAAAAGGAAAATGAGCCTTCTGTATTATTTGCTGATACCAAAAGATTATTCAGTGAAGTTATCTGGCAGCCTCAATATGATATTGATGGGGGGATCGAAGAGACTATCGACTGGTGGCAGCAAGAATGCCGCGCTGCTATGAAACGGGGTCAAAATTAAAGCTGTAGACGGAAAAGGATGAACGCTAAAATCATCTATCAAATGGCTGGCCTGCCCGTTCAACAGAATCGCTTCTATGATACAGAAAGTGATGCCATAGACTGCCCTGTGGGAGATTTGATACTGGTTCAGGACCCGTTGACCGGCCTTGTACACAATACTGCCTTCAAGCCGGAGTTGATGAAGTACGATAAGAATTACCAGAACGAACAAGGCTATTCCGCCGTATTTGAACAACATTTGTTCAAGGTCTCAGATATTATTCGACTCTACTTTACCAAGAAATCGATACTTGAAATCGGTTGCGGCAAGGGAAAGTTCCTCGATCTCATGAAAGATCAAGGTTTCTCAATCATTGGAATAGATCCCGCCTATGAAGGAAATGATCCAGATGTTATCAAAAAACCTTTTTCGCCATCACTTGGCTTGACCGGACAGGCCATTATCCTCCGTCATGTTCTTGAGCACATTCCGAATCCCATACGTTTTCTTGCTTCAATCGCTGAAGCAAACGGTGGCGATGGGTTGATTTATATCGAAGTCCCATCTCTTGACTGGATAAGCGATCATCGGGCGTGGTTTGATCTTTTTTTTGAACACGTTAATTACTTCAGACTATCCGACTTCTTCCGTCTATTTTCGCGGATTCTTGATTCAGGAAGTTTTTTCGGCGGACAATACCTTTATATCGTAGCCGATCTTGCATCTTTGTGCTTGAATCCCAGCAAGAACGTTCATAAATTCCATCTACCTGCGGATTTTCTTGATGGCATTGACCGCGCTATCGCTACAATGAATAATCATCGTGGGAGAAAAAATGCCATATGGGGTGGTGGATCGAAAGGAGTCATTTTTTCATTGCATTTGCTGCGACGTGGTGGAGTAACTCCGAATTCTGTCATTGACATCAATCCACACAAACAGGGAAAATTCATGCCGGTGACAGGTTTACCGGTGTTATCACCGGAGAATGGCTTGTCAGGTATGGCTCGCAATGACGCCATATTCGTCATGAACTCCAATTACGCCGAAGAAATCAAAGCGACTGCGGGCAATAAATTCATTTATTACAAGGTGGATCAAAATGAGTTTTGAACAAGAAGTTCAAGCAAGAATTGAACACAACGGCAAGAACTCTCTTCTGCTTCGGGCTAAATCAGAATTTTTGTGCCAATCGATCAAGTCCAGTTATTCATATAATTTTTCCTGGCTGGGACGCCCAATCATTCAGTATCCACAGGACATAGTTGCCATGCAGGAACTGGTCTGGCAGGTTCAACCTGATCTAATCATCGAAACCGGTATCGCCCACGGCGGCTCATTAATCCTGAGTGCTTCCATGCTGGCGATGATCGACTACTGCGAAGCGCTAGAGCGGGGCAAGAAGCTAGATCCCGCCGCCAGCTGCCGTCGGGTTCTCGGGTTGGATATCGATATCCGAGCACATAACCGCGCCGCCATTTTGGCACACCCGCTTGCCCACAAAATCAAAATGCTCCAGGGCTCCAGCATTGCCTCTGACATTATTGCTCAAGTGCATGAATACAGTAAAAGATATAAGCGTATTTTCGTCTGCCTTGACTCAAATCACACGCATGAACACGTCCTCGCCGAACTGGAGGCCTACGCGCCTCTGGTTTCTCAGGATAGCTACTGTATTGTCTTCGACACAATCATCGAGGACATGCCGGAAGACATGTTCCCCGACCGCCCCTGGGGCAAAGGAAACAACCCGAAGACCGCTGTGCGAGATTACCTGCGCCGCCTGAACGAAGGTGGCCGCGCTGCTGCCGATGGCACCCCCCTCCGTTTCGAGATCGATAAAATGATTGAAAACAAATTGCTTATGACCGTTGCTCCCGATGGGTATTTAAAGAGGATTGCCTTATAACCCTGCTTAAAAAGTACTGTAACCAACCTTTGCGTATCAGGTTATTATAAAAGTGTTTGCATTTTCCCCCATTTTTCAAAAAACATCATTTAGTTCAGGGCAATTGGTCCGTCCTCTGCCAGTAAAATGCTAAAGCGCAATCTTATCGCCAACTACCTCGCGCAGGGCTGGATTGCAGTGATGGGACTGGCTTTTATCCCACTGTACATAAAGTATCTGGGTATCGAGGCATATGGATTGATCGGTCTTTTTGCCGCGCTCACCGCCTGGCTGAGTCTATTCGATATAGGAATGACGTCGATGCTTGGCCGCGAAATGGCACGCTTTACTGGAGGCAACAACAGTCCCCAATCCATTCGTGACCTGCTTCGCAGCGTCGAGATCATCGCCATCGTCATTGCCCTGCTCATCGCCGGTGGCATCGCGGTTGGTTCCAACTGGATCGCCACGTCATGGCTGACAGCCGATAATCTTCCGGTCGAGGTGGTTGCACAGGCATTAGGTATCATGGGTATGGTCACCGCGTTACGATTCGTCGAAAATGTCTACCGCAGTAGTATAGTTGGCCTCCAGCGCCAGGTTGTATTAAGTTTTATTAATGGCGCCATGGCTACGCTACGTGGCCTTGGCGCCGTCGCGATTCTCGCTTGGTTATCTCCCACCATTCATGCTTTTTTTCTATGGCAGGGGCTGCTATCCATTCTAACACTCGTGATTTTAGGTGCAACCACCTATCAGGCCCTTCCACAATCGCAGCGGAATGGGCGCTTTTCGTTGGACGCCATGCGCGGTGTCTGGCGTTTTGCTGGGGGCATAATCGGCATTACCTTTCTGGCCTTGCTTCTGACGCAAGTCGACAAGATTCTACTTTCAAAACTTTTATCGCTGAGCGAATACGGATTCTACACACTGGCTACTGTCGTCGCCAGTGCTCTCTATCAACTGATCGGCCCGATTACCACGGCTTTTTATCCCCAGTTTTGTAAATTTTACGAGCGGCGGGAGGAAGCTTTGCTCATTGACGCTTACCACAAGGGAGCCCAAATGGTAACCGTTATAGCAGGCAGTGCGGCGATTGTGCTGATGTTGTATGCCAAAACGTTTCTCAGCCTCTGGACCCAGGACGCCGCTTTGGCAGACAAGGTCTGGCCGCTGCTTGCGCTACTGATGCTGGGCACGCTGTTAAACGGGTTAATGTGGGTCCCCTACCAGACACAACTGGCCCACGGGTGGACCAGTTTGTCTGTAAAAATCAATCTAATTGCCGTGACCTTTATCGTACCTGCACTTCTGTTGATAGTGCCGCGCTACGGTGCCATTGGAGCCGCCTGGGTCTGGGCAGTTCTGAATTCTGGATATGTGTTTATAGGCGTTCATTTCATGTACCGGCGAATACTCACCCGGGAGAAGTGGCGCTGGTATATTCAGGATATCTTCAAGCCCCTTGCCGCGGCGATCCTAGTGGCCAGTTCGGTATACCTATTCTGGCCTGGCAGCGCTGATAACTGGCTTGAGCAGGCGGTCCAACTGACCCTTGCATCGCTACTGACCATTGCCTCAGCAACCTGGGCGGCTGGGCTATTGCGACAAGAGGTGTTGAGGCATATACGGCATGTTTGGCTAATGATGCGGCAGTGAGCCGTTGAATGGCACCTTTGCATGCGACGCTGTCGCGTTATTGGCGCACGGTTTTTATCGTGAGAGCAGCTGTGTTTGATACTTAGCAGAACCAAATGCCAAGCCAATGACCAAGGATACCGAAATAGTGATTAATCAAACTCCGCCAAAGGTAAGTATCGGCATGCCTGTTTACAACGGGGCGTCGTTTATTCGCGCGGCATTAGATTCCCTGCTTGCTCAGACCTTCAGTGATTTTGAATTGATCATTTCTGACAACGCCTCGACAGATGGTACAGAATCGATTTGCCGGGCGTATGCAGGCAAGGAATCACGAATACGGTATGTGCGGCAGCCAGCGAATCGGGGAGCAGCATTTAATTTCTCGTTTGTCTTGAGCCAGGCATCGGGACAGTATTTTATGTGGGCGGCACATGATGACAGTTGGGACAAAGATTATATATCTTCTTGCATTAGTATCCTAGAAATCAATAGTAATGTATTTGCGTGCACAACCAACGTTTTGATAGACGGCAACGCGTTATCATGCAGTACTTCCGGCGTTGCGCCGCTGACAGGCTCCGAATTGCAAAGAGCAATTAAGTTTTTAAAAAGCCCTGGCGCGAATTCTCGATTTTACTCAATCTATAGAACTTACTTCATTAAACAAGCATTCGTTCCTTATGATTATTTAGGAGGCGACTGGTCTAACATCATTGATTTCTTAAAATATGGAGAATTTATTACTATCGAAGAATATTTCGGCTTCAATAAAACATTAACGGGGATGGGGAGCAGTCCAAATAGATTTTCAAAATTTAGAAGAAAGAATATCGAATTAATTCTTCCATATTATGAATTTTCAAAAAAAACGATGAACGATTTTTCTCATCCTGCGATTCTATTTTACTTGGTGAAACAAAATATGTTGGCAAACAAACAGAGAATCAAGAACATAGTGAATATAATCAAAACACTACTATTCGACAGTTGATCGAATAAATTCTTCTAATTGCCATCTCACACAATACATGCAAAAATGACTTATTCTACAGGCTCGTTAGCTGCAAAGATGATCACACCAAAGGAGGCTATCAAAATGAAAATCAAAAGCGCTATGCGCCTGTTTTTCAACACATTCGGCTATGATATTCGAAGGCTTGCACCGAAAAATACAAGAATACGAACAACCATTGGGGAGTCATACGCTTTAATTCGTGGGCTTGGGTTTCAACCCAAAACAATTATAGATGTTGGCGTTGCGTCAGGGACACCAGAACTATACAGATCGTTCCCAGAGTGTTACTTCCTGCTGATAGAGCCACTGAAAGAGTTTGAATCAGACCTAATCGCTACCCTCAGACAATACAAAGGTTCCTATGCTTTAGCTGCAGCGGGTCCAAGATCTGGTCAGGCTACGTTCAACGTGCACAGGAACCATTTGGACGGATCGTCGCTACGCAAAGAAACTATGGGGACTGAGGCGGATGGATACGAAATCAATGTGCCACTAATAACAATAGATGATATTCTCAAGGAAAAGCAGTTAGATGGCCCTTATCTTCTCAAAATTGATGTGCAAGGAGCTGAGCTTTCCGCGCTGGATGGGGCAGCACAAGCTCTTTTGGAAACGGAAGTGGTTGTTCTGGAAGTGTCTCTGTTTGAATTCATGGTAGGGGCTCCACAGTTCTGCGAAGTGATTTCATATATGAAAGAGCGTGATTTTGTTGTTTACGATATTATTCATGGATGGAACCGGCCCTTGGATAATGCACTTGGACAAGTTGACGTCGTTTTCGTGAAGGATAAAGGAATGTTTAGGCGCGACCATTCCTATTCGACGGTTGAGCAGATGAAAGCGAAGTGGACTGCACTTCAAGATTAGACAGATTCGCTTAGAGGAGTCGGCCAAGAATTTTGGTTTTGATAGAAAGGTTCTTCAAATTCCACCGGCGGTCTGTATCCAAGCTAGGAATGCATACATTTGTGGTTGTATCCTTCCTGAATGAAAAAGGTAAGCCGAATCTGAATATCTTCCAGCGTCCGGTATTCCCAGAGGTAAACCTCTTCAACCTTGAGTGTTTTAAAAAAACTTTCCGTGGTGGCGTTGTCATAGGGATTGCCTCTGCGGTACACGCTGATCAAAAAACTGTTTTGTTGTAGAGCCGCGACATAGTCATGGGAAACAGACTGGACGCCCCGATCCGAGTGATGAATAACAGCCTTGGGAGGGATTTGAGATAAACACACCTCAGGCTTTCGTGGTATTTATTGAGCGCATTTGCAAATACTCGTGAATAGGATTGTTTCTCAAAAAGAGCAGTTTGACCACATCACAATGATCAATTATCTGAGTCAATAAATCAACCTTGTGACACTATTGTAGTCAAAAATATTATAAATAGGAATCGAACAAATGAAAAAGAAAGTGCTGCATATTTCATCCTTTCTTCAATCTTCCACGAGACACGGTGGAACACGTCGTAGCGAACAGATTCTTGAAATGCTTGAAGAGAGAGATGATGTTGACTTAATTGTTTTATCCAATGCTATCTCTTGGCAGGAAAATGTCTCCAAATATAAAAGCATTTGGATTTGCCTGTTTTCTGTTAGCAAGATTATTTCTTCTGCATTTAAACATTTTGTTGCCAGGAGGCTTACGCTGCGGGGCGTGTATCGTTATATATTTTATGGATATCCAGTTATTTGTTGTATAAATTCGGAGAAAATAGATCTAATTGTCTTGGAGGTAGTTAAGGGAACTTCGATGGTGGTGGCAGACATTGTCAGAATTTCTGAGTTACCATACATTGTGGTACCTCATAACGTAGAGTTTCTGGTGCATGGCCAGTCGGATAATTCTTTTTTTTCCCCTGGTGATGCTTTTGACTGGGAAGTCAATATTTACAGAGGCGCAAAGCAAATACTGGCAATATCAGAATTTGATGCCGCGATTCTCCGATGCTTCGATATAAATGTCGATTTTTTACCATATTATCCATCTAAAAGCTTCTTTGACAATATTGAAATATTCAGAAAGCATAGAGAGATTAGTATAAAGGACTTCTATCTAGTGTTTGGGACTGTGTACAATGTACCTACAAGAATTGGCATCGAACGGCTCCTGATCCAAATTATCAAATCAGTAGACTGGAAGAAAAAGGTGATCGTTGCTGGCTATGGAAGTGAAGTATTAGTGGCTTATAAAAATGAAAACATCGACGTGCGCGGCTCAATTTCTGATTCTAATTTAAACAAATTGTTAGAATCAACATTGGGGGTCATAATTCAACAACCACAGACTACCGGGTTTATGACACGGCTTACAGAATTAAATCTATTACAAGTTCCTGTATATGTAGTGGGCCATTATGAGCAAGCCAAGCTATTGGATGATTATGGCATTCATCTCGTGAAGTCCATAGATGAGATACTGGAAAATAAAAGAGTGCCGATTCTAAAATATTTTCAGCGTCCAAGTTTAAAGCATTTAATATCAAGATGACTCCAGACGATGTAAGGCAAGCATGGGGTTCCACTCCTGCCCAACCGCCCTTGATCAGTGTCATTACGATTGTCCTCAACGCGGAGGAACACCTCGAACAAACGATCAAAAGTGTATTGGGGCAGACATACGGCAACATAGAATACATCGTTATTGACGGCGGTTCAACGGACCGTTCTCTGGAAATCATTAATCAATACAGGAGTCAAATAAACTATTTTATCTCTGAGAAAGATGAAGGAATCGCCGATGCCATGAATAAAGGCGCTTCTCATGCAAGTGGAAATTATCTTATCTTTCTTCATTCGGATGATTACTTCGCAAATGAAAGGAGCCTGGAAGACGCTCTCGCATTCCTGGATGAGAAAACGGATATCCTGGCATGCAGGATTCGTTTTGGGAAACAGCGCGAAATTTACGTGCCGAAAGGGTTTGGTTTTTGGACCAATTTCAAGCAAGGCATATATCATCAGGGTGCACTTTGTCGCCGGCAACTCCTTGAAGAATTAGAAGGGTTTGACACGCAATTTCGAATTGCAATGGATTATGATTTTTTTCTGAGGGCTTATCGCCGCAGTGTCGGGATCGCTAAAGCGCCCGTCATTCTAACAGTTATGCGTGACAACGGAATCAGTTCTCTTCGGGACTGGAAGAATCTAAGTTTCCGATTTAAAGAAGAAAAAAGAGTGCACGAAAAGAATTGCCATTCACTGCCCATGGGGTTGTTGTATAAAATTTACTGGCTTCTATACCTGCCCTATCGGTACCTCTCTTACGTGACAAAACTTAGGAAGGATCGGCGCTGAATCATGAACAATGATTATCGCATTATCAGTCCGATGGGCATTGGCAACGGGGCCTTCGTTGTTCATAAATTACTCGAAAAAAGGATATCCGGCTACCGGGTTATTCCGTACAATCCATACAGAACACTATTCCCGCCGTCTCTGTTTTCTTTGGGCCGATCCAGCCATGCCGACTTGATTCATGCCGCGCCGGATTATGCCTATTTTTTTGCGCGAAACAATGTTCCCCTGATATTAACATTTCACAACTATGTTCTGGATCGTTTTATGCGCGGTTACAGCAGCGTGGCGCAGAACATCCATTACCAGACCGACTTGAAAGTGTTTACCCGGATGGCTATTAGAAAGGCTCACACCCTAACGGCAGTCAGCCGATTTACGGCAGATCTGGTCAGAGAAGACCTGAAACTCACGGAAGACATCAGGGTTATCCATAACGGCGTTGATCATGAAATATTTGTTCCCAAAAAACGAACTCCCGGTATGCGAACCAAAATTATTAATGTCCTGTTCTGCGGAAACCTCACTCGAAGAAAAGGCGCACAGTGGCTCGTCCCCATTGCGGAGAGGCTGGATCGAAACAGTAACATTCTCTATACCTCAGGGTTGCAGCCTAAAGGCATATTATTAAATCATCCTCGCCTCCAATGCCTGGGCGCGGTACCCTATCATAAAATGACCGGTGTATATCAAGATGCTGATATTCTGCTGTTTCCCACGGTCCGAGAGGGGTTCGGTCTGGCGGCCGCTGAAGCCATGTCCTGCGGGCTTCCCGTTGTAGCAACCAATTGTTCCTCGTTGCCGGAACTGGTCGACGACGGCAAAGGCGGTTTTTTGTGCCCAGTGGGCGATGTAGATGCATTTGCAGACAGAATCCGTTCTCTCGCCGAAAACTCCCGGTTGCGCCGTGAAATGGGAGACTATAATCGTGCAAAAGTTGAAAGGATGTTCACATTATCTCGGATGGTTACTGAGTACGAGAAATTATTCGAAGAAATTTTGTCAAAATAACTGAATTGCTTATTTTCTTAACACCGCGACAAAAGTTGGGTTAATGAAAATAAATAGTCGATAAACCCATAAAGGTACCCAGGAAAGTATTCTTGCAATATGCGGATGACACTGCATGTTATACCTTAACGGCCATTTGCAGATCCGATCACTCACGAGGCTGACAGAAAATTTTTTTTTCATTTTACGCCTGAAAGCCCACCAGGTAAGTAGAAAAATATCTTCACGGTGTCTTCCCAATATTTTCAAGAGGCGATTGAATAACCCGGCAGGCAGGTAATGCAACAGAGGTATGCCATTATGGACTTCCCACGGCCATAACCGATTGGGCGTAGCCAGATAGACCAGTCCGTTATCCTTCAGAATTCGAGCCATCTCCTGCGAGTGCCCTTCCGCATCTGCTACATGCTCAATGACATGATTGCTGACGACGATGTCAAAAGACTTATCCGCAAAAGGAAACTTTTCACCACTCAATTGAATAAACTTGAATCCGTTATAGGCAGTTCGCTGATCAATAACATCCACACTCACCACATCAAAATATTCACCTAAGTATCGGGCTATTTCGCCACTGCCAGTACCGATATCAAGTAATAAGTAATGCCTTTCCCCTTCCCCTATGCCAAACTCTCTGAGGACGCTGAGAATTTTTAAAGCTTTATTCAATCGAGAGATATTTGTCGCAAATCCTTTAGAATGTTTGTAATAGTTTATCTCAGTCACTTCATTCTACCTGTTTTTTCATAGACTCGCGCATATTTTCCAGCAACCACTTCCCAGTCAAATCTTTCTACCACGTGTTTGTGTGCTTCACGAGCCAAGCTGAGACATAAATCAGGATTGTCGAGAGCCCTGAGGATTGTATCGGTAAGAGCCTGTGTGTCACCTGAGGCAAAAAGTAAACCAGTCTTTTCATGCGTGATGATGTCGTGAATTACTGGAAGATCACCGGCAATCACGGGGCATCCACAGCCCATTGCCTCCACCTGCACCAACCCGAAGCCCTCCTGGTCACCACTCCTGGCAACAACGAAGGGAAACACGGCGAGTGTTGCTCTCCGATAAAGGACAGGTAATTGCACCTGCGACATCATCCCCAGAAAATCAACTTTGTCCGATATATTTAACAAGTGTGCACGCTCCCGCAATTCTGCCTCTAAAGGACCTGCGCCTGCCACCCACAGACGCAGAGATGAATTTTTGGCCAGCAATTTTGGCATGGCTTCCAGTAAGAGACGCACACCTTTTTTTTCAACGAGACGTCCGACAAAAAGCAATTTACTTGTGCCTCGGGCGACTGTCGGATCGGGGGCAAAGAGATGTCTCAGATCAACGCCCATTGATATAACTGATACTTTATCCGGAGCAATCCCCATATCGACAACCGCTTTTTTCATGGCCTGGCTTACCACAGTCAGCGCCTTGCTTTTGTCCATGACCCAGCGTTTCACGCGCTGAAAGAAATTTCCGCGCAAGGCAAAGAGATCGCCTCCGTGCGATGTACATAAGAGAGGAATCTTCTGCTTCACCAGAATCAAACCGATAACGGCGATCAGTCCCTGAGGAATCAGCCAATGGGCATGGATCAAATCAAACCGCTCCCGACGCAATAGACGAGTCAACGCCCACAACTGGCCGATAAGAAAAAAAGGAACCAGCAGGTAGTAGAAAGGGTTTGACCGCAGTTTATTCAGGATACCGCCGCCGTGCATCGCCAGCTTCTCACAGCGTTGAAAGAAATATGGAAAGCGGATCACATGCAGGCCGTCCAGAGATTCCACTGCCTTACTACCAGGTGTGCGCGGGGAGAGTACGGTCACATCAAAGTGAGGGCACAAGCGGCGGCTGAGTTCAAAAATGAACGCTGGCTCCGGATCATTTTCCCATCGGGGAAAGGTAGAGGTTAAAACGAGAACGCGTGAACGGCCAGTAGCATTATCTTTCATAGAGTCTCATTTAAGTTTTCTTCCATCCTGTTAAACACTACTTGAGAGAAGCCAGGAATTTAGGGCAGAGTAGCATTTCCTCAAAGGAAAGTAAATGTCCGCCCCACCTGATTTTTATCGTTATAGCCGTTTACATCTTATTGAATCAAAAAGACGCAAATGGCGATCTCAAGACCACTCTGCGCCATGCATCAAACTGACTTGCGGCTTTCTCTTCGCATCTCGGGAAATTGTCGCTGACCACAATCAAAAGTCATTGACTTTAATTCCCATATTTTCATAGGATGTCTCGCTTCAATTCGCAACATTTTAAGGCTGATCATATGTTGACAAAAGAGAATGGCTTTAAACTACCCATTCGATGCAAATTCCCGGATGCCTATAAATACGCCTTTGCCTTTATTTCGCTGTTAATCATTTTGACAGCCATTTATTCCAACAGCTTTTACGGTGAGTGGCATTACGATGATTTTGCAAATATAGTCGACAATCCTCATATACAGATGAAATCATTTTCCTGGTCTGAAGTTAAACAATGTGTGTCCGGCATATATCAGGAGAGGCTATCACGACCATTGTCGTATTTCAGCTTTGCCCTTAATTATCGGTTAGGAGGAATGGATGTTTTCGGATTTCATATTGTTAATTTCGTCATCCATTATCTTTCATCCGTTTTTCTTTTTCTTTTCATTTACAATACGCTTAAACTTCCCTTATTGCGCAATAAGTATTCTACAATTGCCTATCCTTTGGCACTGCTTGCCACACTCTTTTGGGCGATTCATCCCCTTTTTGTCACGTCGGTCACTTACATCGTGCAGCGCATGGCTTCCATGGCCGGTATGTTTTATATCCTGTCCATGTATTGCTATCTCAAGGCGCGAACAGCTAAAAACACGGGATCTTCAATCGCCCTCTTCAGCGGTTGCTTTCTTTCGGGTTTGGCCTCTCTGTTTTCCAAAGAAAATGCTGCCATGCTGCCCGTCAGTATCGTTCTGTTCGATCTAATCTTGATTCAAGGGGTTACCAAGGAAAATATCAAGAGATTCAGTAAAATTATCCTAATTCCTCTTCTGATGTTTTCTATCATCGGGCTGATTTACACGGGCGGTTTTTCCAATGCTCTTAGCGGATATGAAATAAGAGACTTTTCGATGGTGCAAAGACTCTTGACGGAACCGCGTGTTATCCTGTTTTATCTTACGCTATTGTTTTACCCGGTTGGTTCGCGGCTCGCCTTGCTTTACGATATCGATGTTTCTCATTCTATCTTTGAACCCTGGACAACGCTGCCTTCCATTCTATTGATTGTACTGATCATCGGTTTTGCTTTTTACATGGCAAGAAAACGCCCGTTGATTTCGTTTTGCATATTATTTTACTTTCTAAACCATCTCATTGAAGGTTCCCTCCTGCCGTTAGAATTGATTTACGAACATCGTAATTACCTGCCGGCGATGATGTTGTTTATACCGCTGGCGGAGTTCGTTATTTTTGCGTTGAACTATTTTTCTTCTAAGAGAATAATTCAGTTTGTTGTTGCTGCAGTCATCATTGTGATCCTGGTCGGTGAAGGTAATATCACTTACAACCGAAATAAGATAGTCGCTGACGATTTCCATTTGTGGATGGACAATATTGAAAAATATCCCCTCCTGAGCAGGCCCCATTCAAACCTGGGCAGAATATACTTTAACTTGGGGGAAAAAGCGAAAGCGTTCAGGGAGTACGAAACAGCGATGAATTTAAATAAATTTGAGAACAAGGCCATACGGGCTGTCCAGGAATCCAATCTGGGGCTTTATTATTTTGAGGAAATGAAGGATAACCTGGCCATGGGCTATTTTAAAAAATCTTCCGAATACCTTCCTGAATATATTTATAACATCACCTACCCGGTAAAAATAAAACTGCGGCAAAATAAAATGAATGACGCCCTCAGAATGATTCAGAATAAATATAATACGTATCCTGATAACCGTGAAATAATAGAATTGTATGGTATGATCTGTCTGAAAAATGGAGAGATTGATGCGGCTCAAACACTTGCGCGCAAAAGCCTGGCCAAAAATCCCAATTCCCTGCCGGCTCTCATGATCATTGCGGAAACATGCCGTATGAAAAATAACTATGCCTGCGCCATCGCGAATTGGGAGTCAATCAAGAAGATTGCTCCTCAAAATTCCTTTGCCAATCTCGCGCTTGTCGATTTATATGCGAAAATGAAAGACACGAAAAGACTGAACCACGAGATCCGGATTTTATATTATTTACAAGGCACTTCTAATCTGGATGAATACATAAAATCACTGACCACAGATGAAAAGTTGCTGATTTATCTTCCGCAAGTTGAGAATTACGCATTTATAAGGAAGAAATGTCTCGAAATTAATTGACGTATAAAACGATGGATAAATTGCTTGTTTTTGCGAAAATATTACTATTTGAATGCCGCTCCGACAAGGACATTGAATTGGTATTTATCGAGTAAGGTGAATGTTATGCTGACAAAAGAAAATGGATTCAATCTGCGCATTCAATGGCAATTTCCGGAAGCGAATAAATACGCTTTTACCTTCATTTCATTATTCATTGTTTTGATAATCGCTTATTCAAATAGCTTTTACGGTGAGTGGCATTTTGACGATTTCGCCAATATTGTTGAAAATCCGCATGTTCAAATAAAATCACTTTCCTGGTCGGAGATGAAACATTGCGTAACAGGGATTTACCAGGACAGGCTGCTGCGACCATTGGCATATATTAGTTTTGCCTTGAATTATCAATTTGGCGGGCTGAATGTCTTCGGGTTTCATGTGGTTAATTTTATCATCCATTATCTGTCCGCTGTCTTTCTCTTTCTTTTCATTTACAATACTCTGAAACTTCCGAAACTCAAAGACCAATTTAAAACCATCGCTTATCCGGTCGCATTGTTGGCATCGTTCTTCTGGGCCATTCATCCCCTTTTCGTCACTTCCGTCACCTATATCGTTCAACGAATGGCTTCCATGGCCGGCATGTTCTACATTCTATCCATGTATTTCTATCTGAAGGGGCGCACGTCTGAAAAGACCGTTAATGCGATTTGTTTTTTCGCCGGCTCTGCGCTCTCCGGTTTGGCGTCAATGCTCACCAAAGAAAACGCGGTCACCCTGCCCTTCAGCATTTTCTTATTCGATTTGTTATTAATTCAAGGCGTGACTAAAGAAAACATTATAAAGTTCTGTAAAATTTTTATTTTTCCCCTGATGCTGATTTTCATCATCGGCTTTCTTTATACCGGCGGTCTTTCCAATGCCTTCGGCAGTTATGCAGTCCGCGACTTCACAATGGGTGAGAGACTTCTAACCGAACCGCGCGTTATCCTTTTTTATCTCTCCTTGTTGTTTTATCCGATCAATTCGCGCTTGACACTGCTTTACGATATCGATGTATCCACGTCCCTTTTTTCTCCATGGACGACACTGCCCTCTATTTTATTAATCTTGTCCATGATCGGCGTCGCCATCTATCTGGCCAAAAGACGCCCCCTGATTTCCTTTTGCCTTCTTTTCTTTTTCTTAAATCATCTCGTTGAAGGAACAGTGCTTCCACTGGAATTAATTTACGAGCATCGCAATTACCTTCCGGCCATGCTCTTATTTGTCCCAGTCGCTCAGTTTATTGTTTTTGTAATTGATTATTTTTCCTATAGGAAAATCATTCAAATTGCGGTTGCTTTGAGCGTTGTCATCATCATCTTCGGCCTCGGCGATACTTCCTTCCGCCGCAACAGCATCTTTGCCGATGACTTTCTCCTCTGGAGCGACAACATAGAAAAGTACCCGGAATTAAGCCGTCCTTATACGAATCTGGGATTATACTACCTGAGACGTGATCAAAAGGAATATGGATTACAAAATTTTAATCAGGCGCTGAAACTGAATAAATTTGCCAATTCTCAGGTCCGGGATTTCCAGTTCCAGAATCTGGGAATCTATTATTTTAAAGAAGGTGAATATGACCTTTCTTTAAAATACTTCGAAATAGCCGCCCGCAACATGCCTTCTAATGTTTTTAATAAGATCTACATCGCTTATATCTATTTGTCAAAAAATGAATATTCCAGGGCACATCGTTTAATAGAGCCGCTGCTCAGTCAAGAGTCGGGCAGCAACCCTAAATTAAATGAAACGTATTGCCTGATATTGATTAAAGAGGACAAACTTGGACAGGCTGAGGGATGTGCAAAAAAAATATTGAGTAAGAATCTCGACAGCACATTTCCGCTGATCATACTGGCGGAATCTGCGCGCAAGAAAGGAAACATCCATTCGGCCCTATCTTACTGGAAACTATATCAGCTTTCTTCTCCGCTGGACCCGTATTGTAATTTAGCTTTGATAGAATTATATGACAAGATAAATGCAAAAGAACAGCTTAATGAGGAATTATCAAAGTTGTTCTGCTTTAAGAAAAGTCTATCGTTACGTTTTTATTTAAACGAAATATCACGTAATCGGAATCTTCTTGTTTATGTACCCGATCCCCGGAAGATAACTCAAATTGTCCATGCCGCGGACATCATGAACAAGTAATTCTTTTACACAAAATGTTTCAATGGATTATCAGATAGATCGATAGAAACCTTATTGAAATAGCCTCTGAATCAACAACTTCGCAGCAAGCTACGGCAAATTAACGCTCGTCCGGCACAAACGGGTCGTTCCCATTTACGTGGCATCAGTCCGGCAGATTCCACGTTCCCGTCGTCTTATAATCTGAATCAGCGGGAGCCCCCCGACTGTTTACGACTATTTCAACTGCTTTACCTTTATTGCTTACTGTAACATTCCAGATATCGGGTGATGTTCCTATATTTTGTGGGTTTCCATCATTAAGGCCTGCCTGCATAATGATCACCCCCGCGTTTGTAGCCGCTGCACCGCTGGAGATGAAATATTTTGCATAAGATAGATTCAGCGTTGATTTCATTTCCGCTACTTCAACGCCGGCGGCAGACTTCTTCGCCTGGTTAATCAACTCAACATACCGGGGCATGGCTACGGCAACCAATATCCCTAAAATCATCAGGACTGCAATAACTTCAATGAGTGTAAATCCTCTTTCACTTTTAAACATTGAATTCATACTTTCACTACCAGAGAAATAACCAACCACCTCGCGGCAAGCTGTCAAGGTATGAAATGAACGTCATTATTTCACAGCAAGCGACGGAGAAACAACGCTCGTCCCGCAACAGCGGGATTAAATGAATTCAACTTGCTTAAAGGGGAGGGATGTCATCATCCCTCCCCTTTAAAACGCTTTACCTTGTTTCAAAATCCTTCTAATTCAAGTTAAAAATGAAAATACTTCTAATTAGAAAGTATTAGGTATTGTCCACGTTCCAGACGCCTTATATCCTGCATCAACGGGAGTCCCATAACTGTTTACGAGTATTCGAACAGTTGTGGTCGAAGGTGTCAGCGTTACATTCCATATATCAGGTGCCGTACCGTAATCTGTTGCGGCCGTCGCTAATCCTGCCGCAGTTAATACTGCCTGGCCATTTGTGGCCGCGGCGCCGTTATTGGCGAGAACATACTTCGCAAAAGCAAGATTCAAAGTTGATTTCATCTCGGCTACCTGTCCCTTGGCTGCCGCCTTTTTGGCGTCCGCGGCCATATCAATATACTTTGGCACCGCGACTGCCGCTAAGATACCTAAAATGACCAGAACTGCAATAATTTCGATTAGCGTAAAACCCTTCTCATTCTTCATTGTCTCTAATCTCCTTTTCTTCATTTTTGATTTGCATGTTAACACTTTTCGTTTTCGGTATAACGCTACAATTTCGGATATTATATTCAATTGTCATGCCATTTAGTGGTTTACTGCAAATATCGCCTCCTTTCCCTCATCATTTATCCAAGTTATAAAATCAATGGTAACTTTACTTCAGGAAACTGGGATTCCACATTTTTACTTCCTGCCCGAATTACTGCTTGAACTATCTAATTTTACGTGGATTTTTTATTATTTAAGGCGCACAATCCCTTGGATGACTATCATAATGCATCCAAATTTATCATTCTGCGCCAAAGGCGCGCACTTCTCTGACCATGGGAAAAAATGAATTTTCATGTTCGCGAGGCCGGCATTTTTCCCATTATTTTGTACTTCATCTACAATTAATGTAGACTCTTAAACGCATCAACCTCTATCTCATGCTTCTTGATGCGATGCCAGAGACTCCTTTGATTGATCCCCAAGATGCCGGCTGCCTTTACCTGAACTCCCCCTGTTTCCTTGAGAGCTCCTATGATCATTTCCTTTTCCATTAAAAGAATTTGTTCATCGAGGGGTAAACGATCTTTAGACATTGAGACCATTTTACCGCCTCCTTGCCGGATATTTTCCGGTAAGTGGCGAACGTCGATTACTCCATCCTCGGACAAAATAGACGCTCTTTCCATCGTATTTTTCAATTCCCGGATATTTCCCGACCAACTGTACCCAATCAAAACTTGTAAAGCGGCTGTCGTTAACTGGGCACGTCTGGGAGAATTTTCCAAAAAATGGGCAGACAATGTGGCGATGTCTTCGCGTCTTTCCCGCAAGGGCGGCAGCATAATCGAAAAGACATTTAACCGAAAATAGAGATCCTCTCGGAATGTTCCCTCCTTGATTAATTGCAGAAGGTCTTTGTTGCTGGCCGCTATGAACCGGACATCCACACGGACAGGCGAAGTCCCACCGACACGCTCAAATTCCTTCTCTTGGAGGGCGCGCAGAAGTTTCGCCTGCGCGGCCAGAGGCATGTCGCCGATTTCATCGAGGAACACGGTTCCGCCGTCAGCCATTTCAAACTTGCCTATTTTGCGTGAGTTAGCGCCGGTGAACGCCCCTTTTTCATATCCGAACAATTCACTTTCCATCAGGCCTTCAGGAATGGCCACACAATTGATCGCAACAAAAGGCCTGCCTTTGCGCGGGCTGTGTTCATAAATACTCGATGCGATTAATTCCTTACCGGTTCCACTCTCGCCTGTAATCAAAACGGTGGAATCAGTGGGAGCGACTTTGAGAATCTGTGTGAAAATATTGCGAATGACCGGGCTGGAACCAATGACGTTCGGAAAAAGCTCCCGAGCTTCCACCTGACCTAGAATATTGGCGACGCTGTCGAATACTTCATTTATTTTATTAATATCCTTCGTAATTTCCTGCGGTTCTTCCTTTCGGACCGCTGATAGAATAGGTAATTTTTGTGTCTTTTCCACAAAATCCATGAGCGGCTTTAAAAATAAGCGAAGAACAAAGAAAGTGGCAAAGAAGGAAATGCAACCAATAATCAAAGCCAGAGTATAGATATTAATTAGCAAAGACTGGCTTGTCTCCTGTGGCGCACTTGCCAGCTGATAAGAGATGATAATACCCAAAATGGTAATCCCTGTAAAAATCATCGGGATCAGTATATGAAGATTAATGTAAAAATTCTTCTTCATGAGTGCGATTAATGGCTACCTCCTGGCCATTTTCGTCAGGTCAAACATCGGCATGAAAATGGCGAGTGCAAAAAAACCAACCACTGCCGCCAGACCGATGATTAAAACGGGTCCTATAGCGTCTGATAGAGCTTTGACGGCATACGCCACTTCATCGTCGTAGTGCTTGGAAATTTCCCTCAGCATTTCTTCAATATTTCCGGATTCTTCTCCAATGGCAATCATATCTACGACCATCGGCGGGAAGTAAGCTGCTTTCTTCAGAGGGGCGGCGATTCCGGAGCCTTCTTCTATTTTTTCCCGGACATAATTAAATGATCGGGCGATAGCAGCATTGCCGATGGTGTCTGAAAGGATGGTCAGCGACTGCATAACCGGCACGCCGCTGGATTGCAGTATGGCAAAGATGCTGGCAAAACGAGACATGGCCGCCTTTTGGAACAGGGGCCCCAAAACGGGGATCCGCAGCAAAAAACTATCCCGCGCCAGTTTGCCGTTTTCTGTCTTAAAATACTGCCTCAAACCGAAAATGCCGGCAATCACAATTCCGAGAATGACATACCAGTAGTTCTTCAAATACAAATTCAGAAGAATGGCAATCTTTGTGGGTAGAGGCAATTCTATACCCGACTTGCTGAAAAGCGAAACAAACTGAGGAATCACAAAGGTCAACAACACAACAAATGCTATACTCAAGGCAATGACGACAATCAGCGGATACTGCATGGCCGCTTTTATATCGGATTTAATTTTAGCTTCGTGTTCGATAATATAAATGAGCCGTTCCAGAACGCTGGGTACGCTACCACTGAGCTCTCCCGCCCGCATCATACTGCAATACAGATGGGAAAATATTTTCGGATGTTTTGCAAACGCGTCCGACATGGTGGCGCCCTCACGAATATCCCCAACAATCGCCGTTATGGCCTGTCTCAAAACTTTACTTTCTGTCTGAGCTTCCAGGACCTGCATGACCCTGATGATAGGAACGCCGGCATTCAGCATAGAGCGGAATTGCTTGGTAAACAGGATGAGATCTCTTGTTTTGACATTGCCGCCGAGAGCGGTGATCCTTGCCCAAATTGTATCGCGCCGATCCGATGTTTCTGGCGCGACGTGTGAAGGGATGAGTCCGCGTGATATCAGGATCGTGTTCGCATTTTGATCGGATTCCGCTTCAAAAGTTCCTGAAACTGTGTCCCCGGTCTCGTTGATTGCTCTGTATCGGTAAATCGTCATATCATACACGCTTTCCGTTTCAGGTCATGACTGCAGTCATAGCTTCTTCGAGAGTCGTTATCCCTTGTAAGACTTTGCCGGCGGCATCTTTCTTGAGGGTCCGCAAATTTCCTGCGTCTTCAGCGATACGGGTAATTTCCCGGCTTGACTTCTTTTTGAGAATCATGTCCTGAATCAGCTCGTCATTGACCAGCACTTCAAAAAGACCGGTTCGTCCTTTGTATCCTGTATTTTTACATTGATAACACCCTCTGCCACGCTGAAAATCACCTCTTTTCGCCTCGTCAGGAGTAATTCCCAAGGCTTCATAGGCGGTATCCTTCGGTGAAAACGGTTCCTTGCAATAAGGGCATATCGTTCTTACTAATCGCTGGGCGAATGACACCAGCAAAACGGAGGACACGAGGAAAGGTTCTATACCCATGTCAATAAATCTTACGATAGCCCCGGCAGCGTCGTTGGTATGAACGGTACTCAGCACGCGGTGACCCGTCTGCGCGGCCTGGACGGCAATTGCAGCAGTTTCCGAGTCGCGGATCTCGCCCACCAGAATAACATCCGGATCCTGGCGCAAAATCGAACGCAGACCGCTGGCGAATGTCATCCCCGCCTTACGATTGAGCTGAATTTGGCGGATATTACCGATCCTGTATTCCACAGGATCTTCCAATGTCATAATGTTGATATCCGGTTTATTGATCGTATTCAGGATGGCGTAGAGGCTGGTGCTTTTTCCGCTCCCGGTGGGTCCGGTGCTTAAAATCATACCATAGGGCTTTTCGCTGACTCTCTCAATCTTTTCCATGTCCGAACCACTCATCCCGAGCCGGTCCAATGAATAGACACTGTTGCCGGCGTCCAGCAGGCGCAAAACAATATTTTCCCCGTAGATCGTCGGTATCGAAGACACGCGGACATTGATTTCTTTCCTATCCAGTTTCAGCGTAAATCGGCCATCCTGCGGAATACGCGATACGGTAATATCCATATTGGAAAGTATTTTCATCCGGGCCACTATGGGCAGAAAAAGTGATTTAGGAGGAGACGGGACTTCCATAAGTTTTCCATCAATTCGGAATCTCATTTGTACGGAGTTTTGCTGCGGACTGATATGGATGTCACTTGCGCCGTCCCGGATGGCTTGTGCAAAGATGGAATTAACAAGACGCACAACGGGAGCTTCGCCCGCCATATCCTGCAGCGATGCCACCTGTATTTCTTCTTTATTGGGTTCGGCTTCCTCCTGTCCCTCTTCCAGCAATTTGACTTCCATGTTCTCCATGATGCTGCCCAGACCGGACTGAGCACCATACAAAGAGTTGATCAGTTCGTTGAGTTCCCTTTCCGAACAGAATACGGGCTCGACTTCAGAGTTCGTCAGGACTTCTATGTAATCGAGTGTATTGATATCCAGGGGATCTACGATGGCGATTGTTAACAGTCTGCCTTTCTTCCGGAGAGGGGCTATCTGATATTTCTGTGAAACTTCGATTGGAATGTACCGGATTAATTCGATATCCAACGGATAATGATCCGGGTGATACTTGGCGATCTTGAGTTGCCGGCTCAGTACATCAATGATTTGCTGCTCATTGACGATTCCAAGGCGTGTAAGGAATTGCCCCAGCTTCAAACCGGCTTTCTTCTGATCGATCAGGGCCTGCTTCAGTCGATCTTCAGAGATCAAACCGTTTTCGACAAGCATTTCGCCCAACCGCTTTTTGACTTTCATCGCACCTCCGTACCGAGCAAGCCTTATTTCTGCAAAACCCTACTGTTGAAAACAACCGTATCATCGTTCCACGCCGATAATACGTGGGCCGAGGCAGCAAGCGATGACGGTAATCGGTTGATTGATTCCTTTGCCTCTTCCACGCTTGCAAAGCGCTTTCCCAGAACGATTGAGAACTGCATCCCTTTTTGTTTATTCCAGAAGGAAAGAAACAGCAGTGCCGGCATATTCCTCAGGTCTTTTTTTTCTATGAACTTATAATAAAGATTTTCGAGCTCCGGGCTGTCCTCAAGAGAGACGATAACCGCATCCTTGTTCAGCGAGTGCGCTTTTTCCGCAAATGCAGGCACTTGAATTACGGTTCCCTGCAGGGTTTTGTCAATGTCTTTTAATTGAGGATTCTTTTCAATGAATCGATAAGCGAGTTCCCTGCTCGTGTCTCCGTAAATATTATCAAAGACGCGCCAAATAGTCATTCTTCTCTTGAGGGATATTGTGCCGAGATAATCAGGCATTTGCACTGAAGCAGGACGGGTGTCCTTTTGATTGAGAATGTTGCCGCCAGGCACAGGCGATGCAGGCGCTGAAAGTGGACGCAAAGCTTTCTCGCTTACGTCAATGCCGGCTGAAACAGGTCGCTTGAAGACTGGACTGTCACCTTTGATCGGTTCGTTCAAATAGATTGCAAAGGACAGGATGAAGACAGCAGCTAACAAAAGACAGAGCGTCGCCCACGTGACTCGTCTAAATCCGGACGTCGCTAACTTGTTCACGGAACGCCTCACCAAAAACCATCCAGCCTTTCTCTTGTCTCGAATGATCATCATAATTAAGACTTGATGACAAAGGGAAACGACTTTGCGCGGATATCCTGCTGTTGCAACGTAGATGGCGAGAAATCCGCCCAGTGTGAAAAGCGCCCGGTGCGCTGGTTCCCGACTGGCTATAGCGATCCGATATTCAACGATCGCCTTCGTCTGCATGAATGAAAGCGGCTGAAGATGATGAATGTTATTGACCCGATCAACAAGATTTGCCCTCGCGTATAGATTTTTTTCAAACTCCGGCTGAGCGAAAATTACAATTTGCAATAGCTTAAAACTATTGGTTTCATAGTTCAGAAACTCCCGCAAGATTTCCAGGCAATCATCAGGAATTTTTTGCCCTTCGTCAATGATCAGAACGATAATTTTTTGTTCTTGAACGCCCTGTTCGAAAAGAAAGTTCTTTATCTTTTCCTTTATCTGCCATTCCTGGTCATCGAGCAGAATATCTGAGACGCAAAGAATAGAGGCTACCGTTTTGACAAAATTCAATGGCCCGGCTACAGCAGGATCCAACAGCAGAAAGGTTTCAATTACCGGCGCTTCACCCGCAGCAGGCACAGACAGATTCTGGATTAGTTTTCGGCATAACGTGGTCTTCCCCGTACCGACGGCACCGACCACGATATTCAGGCCACGTCTTAAGCGTATGGCCAGTTCGAGTCTTTGCAGGCAGGTATTTTGCTGAGGTGAGGCAAAAAGAAATTCCGGCTCCGGCGAATTGGAAAATGGTTCTCTATTAAATTCCAGGAGATTAAAATATTCCATTGTTCAGACATCGCCTTCTAATTATCGCCGGTTTGCCTGGATTCATCTTTATTCTTAATTGCACTTGATTTATTTTCAACAGCGGCAGTCTGAAGGATATGAGGTGTGATAAAAATTAGGCACTTCTTCCATCGCCTCCGACTTGTTATCTGCTTTAAATACCCAGCCCAAGCCTGGCACATCTTTCAACCATGGCCAGCCAGCATCTCCATCTCCCTTTGTTTCTTTTGTCAATCCGGAAATAACGATAGTTTCACCATCTTTGACAATAAGATTTGTTTCAGTGAGTTTCTTAATAATAATGGGGTTGCCTAACATTGAGGCGGCATGGGTAAAGTCCAGTTCATCTTTTTGCACCAAGATCTTCATTTTTAGGTTTTTTCCGTCAATAACATGGGGGGTAATTTCCAGTTTCATAACGGCATTCTCAAGGTCACGGTTTGCGTCGGCAAGGCGCCGGCAACGCTATTTGTCAACGTTACAAAAGGCACCTTTTGCCCATTTTCCGTAAACGCTTTCTGGTTATCGAGTGTTGTAATCGACGGACTGGAGATAATATTCAGCTTACTATCTTTTTGTAATGCCTGCAATTCCACCTCCAATAAATTTCCGCCGATAACTCCAAACATCAGACCCAAGGTACCAAGAGGACCAGTTGCGGCATCTAATATACCGATTCCTGCAGAGCCCGCCGGAAAATTCACTCCAAACCCCTTGCTCCCTATCCCGCCTGTCGGAACACCTTTACCTCCAGTTACAATAAGACTTTCTTTACCACCCAGATTTCCACTGCTATATCCACCCCATTTAATACCTAGGTCACGGGCAACACTTTTCGATGTTTCTACAATATTGGCTTTAATTAATATTTGCGGTGTAGGCTTATCCAACTTTTCAATGATTGGAATCATGTTTTCCAGATCCTGAGTGTTTGCCGAAATGACCAGCGAATTACTATGTTCATCGAGAACAACCGATCCGCGTGTCTTTCCATCTTTATCTTTAGTCAAAAAGCCCTGCAGCGTCTTTTCCAGTTTTTTGGGATCAGCGTAGTCAATCTTAATAACGACCGGCTTCATCAACGGCTCTACCCATTGTATGTCGCGCAATTGAACTTTCTGTTTGAGCTCCTGTTCAACATCTTCAATGGTCATCACCCTGATGACGCTGCCTTCCCACACATAGGTTAAACCATATGTTCTCAATAATCCGGTAAAGGCCTGGTCCCAAGGAACTGAACGAAAATCAACGCTTATTTCGCCTTTTAAATCGTTCTTAACTAACAAGTTATAATTCACGGATTTGGCCATTGCCCGCAGGACAGCCTTTAGGTCCGCTTGGCGCATTGTCAGATTAATCGGCTTGGTCGGCAATTTTTTGGCCGGCGCTCCCATTAATAAGGTTCGTTCAGCTTTTCTTTCGGTTATTCTCGCCACATCAATCTCTTTAGGCTGGGCTTCAGGGGAATGCCCCCGAGAATTGTCCGCAAGCGTATTCCATTTTTCAAAGAGAGGATCTTTCTTTGTACTCTTGAGGTCACCTGAACAACCAAGAAAGAATATCAGCACAAAAAAGCTGATCACGATCTTGTCAATTTTTTTAGGGCCTTCACTTAAGCTCAAGGCAATAACCTCCATGTCTTAGTATCATTCCTGTATCGGAACATAAAATTCGCTTCCGGTATTGCGATTAAAAATTAGAATTCTCGAGGGGGCTACACTTTTCAAGATATAACCCTTGATGTCGAGGGCATCTCCGGCCTCATACTCCCACCCGTTGATAATTGCCAATTTCTTTCTCCCGGCATCCACGTATCCGGAATAAACTATTTTCGTCGCAAGATCGCCGCTCGACTCTTTTCCAGTATATTCGCGGTAGGACGATCGATCCCAGAATGGGTTCTTATTCCAACTCGTCTCCGCCCGCTCTATGATATAGGTATCCGCTTTTGCGATCACATATTTTGTGAGGTCGGTGTTCAACGTAGTGACGAAAGATTCACGCGCAACAGGCCTTACTCCCGTTCCCGCTTTTTTCGCAACCGTACCGACAATAACGAATTCATAGATTGCATAAAACACAAATAAGACAGCAACAGCAAGAATGATGATTTGTCGATTGTTTAATTTCTTCATTCGAATCCCTAGTATCCCGAACCAGCTAATTTGCCAGTGCAACCGCTATTTTTATTTTAAATTCCATGGAATCGCTACCCTGCCTAATACCGATTTCCTGAATTTGATCGACGTAGGGCAAAGCACCTAAACCGACGAGCATTTTTCGGAAGTCGGTAAAATCTCCTTTCATGGTTGCACTATAAATGAGATATTGCGAATTACCGGTTATGGATTTAGTATCCGGCGCAAGGGCGACAACCATTAGGCCCGATCTTTTCGCCTCTAAGCGAAACGAATCTTGAAATTTAGCCACGTCGGCCCCTGAGTAATCTTTCTTTCGGGGGATTTGGTAATGACAGCACTTCTTTCTTCTTCGAAGTACCATCTAATAACTGGTAAACCGCTCTCAGATCCTTTTGCTCTTGAATTTGATCCTTAATTTTATTGACCTCGTCTGCGCGGCTGGATTTGTAACGATGCAAAGGAATAATTCCCAGGAGAATGACAAGGAATATTATACCACCGCAGATCAATATATAGCTCGCACTGTTTGCAGGAATTCCCCGACTGATTTTCTTAATCATCACTATCCTATCTTCGCACTAACTGTGAATTGAAGAACCTCTTTTTTCTTGAAGGTCACAATATTACTTTTCAAGATGGATACGGTTTGAATAATCGGTGAATTTTCCAGCTTCATAACATATTCAGCCAAAATCGTATCCAGCGTACTGCGGTCACCCAAGATCACCCCTTCAATCCATATGCCGTTTGCTTTGTCTTTCGAGGTCGCAGCTCTTTTTTGGTCCTGCATTTCGGAGGCGAGAGATATCCTGACCTCGGTCAACCTGATATCTTGCGGCGTCAAGAAAGACAGTTCCGTAATGACCGCCATGGCTTCGTATTTTCTTACATATTGCATTTTAGTCCGATACCGTGACTTCAAATCACCAGCAAGGACTAAGACTTTCTCCTTAGATAAGACCGGCTTGACAAGCGATAGTTCTTTTTCCAATTTTCCTTCTTCGCTGCTAATCTGCCTGATTTCAATTGCCTGCAAAACTAAGATAACCGAACATATGAATAAAGCGGCCGCAAATGCTGCAAAAATCCGCGATTAATTCTCTTTTTGATAATTTCTTTCTTCTTATCCACGTATGTAAAGATGGCATTCGGAGTGTACTTGCGATCAGATAAGGATAATCCTATTGCCGGTACCAGGGATGCCCTCTCCATAAGCGACAATGATACCGACGAGGAAAAATTTTTCGCCTCGTAAGGATCAAAAGCCTCGCTTTTTATAACTAATTGTTCATTCACGTAATGCAGAATGAGGCGATAAAAATTATTCCGGACAGAAGAAATAAAGACTTTTTCCACTTTTTCATACCCGACTGAGGTTGTGTAATAATCGAGTGTTCTTTCGATCTGTCGGGTCAATCTTTCCAAGGCCGGTCTAATCATATTCAGTATTGTGTTGTCGTTCCAATGGATGCCGTCTTCATCTTTTATAGATTTCTCAGCATCGGCAGAAATATCGGTGAGTATTTTCTGAAGACGTTCGTTATCAACTTCTTGCTTAGGCAGAATTTCTGCAAGAGATTCGTTGAGAGCTTCCACCATGCTGCTGATACCGGTCTTGATCCCCCGCGTCATGACGAGATTATTCCTGCTGAAAATGTCGATGCGCGAAAAATCGTTGCCGATGAATAAACTGGCATATGTCGTCTCTGTCACGTCAATCCATTTTGTCCGGAAAATATTTTGAAAGGCAAAAGGAGCAATCGTAATACCAGAGAGATTGATTCCCATTGATAAAAACATATCTCTTATCTTTTCTACTTCGGATCTGGAAGCGCTATAGACCATCACTGAATACTTGGGAATACCCTGATCCGTAATTTCGCCCTGCATTTCATAGTCAAAAATCATGCTTTTTTCATCTATCGGATTTTCCTTCCCGGCCGTCCAATAGATAACATTTTCCAATTCTTTCTTAGGAACAATTGGAATTTTCAAATAATGAACTTTTACATCCGTAGCGCTCATTAGTGCCCAGATTTCGCAGTCGCCCGGAAGACCAACAAAAGCATTCAGCGTTTCTTTTAACAGATCATTAAATTCTTGAGATCCTTTTGAGATATGATCTGGAAATTTCAATATCTTCTGATCAATCAGCAGCAATCTGCCGTCAGAAGTTTTAGCCATTTTGACAAAGTTTGCATCATCCCGGCTTATATGGATGCCAACTTTGATATGGTATTTATTTGCAATTTGGGGAAAGTTAATAGATAATTTTTTCGAATTCTTCTGTTTCGGAGATTGATCTTCTGCTAAGTCCGCTTTTTCTACCGAAGGCTGATGTGAACCGCGAATAACGTTTAGCAATCTTTCAGTCGAATTAATGTCTTTAGTAAGTGCCAACAATTATCTCCAGTAAAAAAGCATGTTTTTCAACTATTTTTATCCGCCACACAACTTGGAAATATGATCTCCAATTCTTGTAGCTTTTTCTTTTTGAAATGAAGATACTTTATTGAATGCTGTCATTGTGATGATTATCACAGTTATTTAAACATTTCAAATTATTTCAGCAATCTTGCCTGTCAGGTCGAATTTTCAGACTTCCAACTTCTTCACAGGGACCTGTAACGCTACTTCAAGTTCTGACAAAGTGCTACGTGCCGCATCGGTCAACATGTACCAAGTCTAAATTGAGTCTTTGCGTCTATAACAACCAGTTCCCACTCGTATAAGGCAGCATTCTGTCATTGCTATCTCAGGGAAAAATCTTTTCAATGACCTCAAGAATTTCGTGGTCACTTCGTTCCTTCGAAAACACCTCTCTTTTCTTTCACGTAAACACAGCCGTAATAGACAGGAATGAAATCGCGCTTGTGACTCCTATTTCCATAATAGCCATATTCATGCCAATAATGATATAAGACATTATGTATTAATTATGTACTATGATTTCTAGTAGTTAGCTGTGATAAAATCGAGAGACAAATAACTGTTTTGTGCGAGGAAAAAGGATTTGTACTGAAAAACCAAACGATGAACGGTTTTTCAGTACAACATTGCTATTAAAATAATATCTAAAGTAAATCTATATAAATGAATTCTCTTAATTATTACTTGAAGACCAGAATAGATTTTGCTAAGACAGCACAACTTGTAAATAAATTTAAAATTCAGGGTAAGAAGATTCATGATATTCAGAGTTACCTATGTCGTCATTCTTGCAATTTCTTTTTTTGCGTTTTTTCCCCCGTCCAGCGTGCAGTCCAGCAATAGTCAATACTTTGAGAAAATACCGGACTCCATTGTGTCCATCTCATCGGGCTACGTGATCGCCATAGATAAAAAAATTCAAAAGCTTTATGTTTTCCAAAAGAATGGTGGCTTCGTAAAAATTTTCGAGGCCAATTGTTCCACTGGCAAGAATCAAGGCAGCAAGCAAATCTCCGGCGATGCTAAAACTCCGCATGGGATTTTTTTCGCCACAAAAACACTATATAACCCCGGCCCCCCCGAAACGTACGGGACACTGGCATTTCCGCTGGACTATCCGACGATTTCAGATAGGAAGGCAGGGCGAAACGGAACAAACATATGGATTCACGGCACTGTAAAACCTCTTACGCCCTTTCAGTCCAGTGGCTGCGTCGTCCTCGCAGATAAGGATATCCATGAGCTTCTTAAATATATTCAGATCAACAAAACTCCTATTATTATCGCTGAAACAATTACATGGGTTCCACAAAACAAGACATCACCTCTGAAACCGGAGCTGGAAAGGATCCTCTCTTTATGGATGAAATCCTATCTGGCAGGAGATCTCAAAACAATTGATGCCTTGTATCTGGATAACACGCGCATTAAGGGGAAAAAACGAGAAGCACTCGCAACCAAGATGTCCTCGCTTAAAAACGCAAATCAGCACTTTTCATTAGATCCCAGAGATGTTTCAATTTTGCAGCTGAATCAGAATGCTGTGATACTCTTTGATCAAATTACCGGCATCAACAAAGATAATTCTTTTGAAGGATCCTTCAACAAACTTTCTTTAGAAAGAATCAATAATAAATGGTTAATCATCGATGACGTAGACACATTGGCAGCTGCACCAAAGTCCGGCAAACCTGCTGTGTCCGAACCTGACATGGCATCATCCAAGGAGGCTGTCCAAAATTTGATCTCGAAATGGACGGACAGCTGGAAGTCAGGCAATATGATAGTCTATCGATCCTGCTATGCGTCAGACTTTCGCTCTCAAGGCATGAATTTAAAGGAATGGGTCAATCATAAGATTGAAGTTCGCAACCACAGCAAGAATATTAATATTCGCATCGACAATCTGGAGATAACCGAAAGCAATAATCGGTCGATTGCGACATTCACGCAATATTACAGTTCCAATTTGCTGAAAAGCAAGGGCCATAAGAAATTGGATTTGAGAAAGATTAACGGTAATTGGAAGATTTACCAGGAAACGATGCAGTAGCGACTATAGATATTCGCACAAAATCTTATCGGGGTCTGGCGGCCAAGTCCAGGATCAAATCTCTGATACCATTATGAAACAGAATTCGCATGGTCGACTGCAAACGAAACTTGCAAATGGAAAATTATCATATTGCGGTCCGATCAAAACAGCCCTCGTGCATAACCAGTTGAAAAATCGATCAAGCCCGGCTCTCCAGAGGCGGTATCCATTCTTTCACGACTTTTCTAACCGGCAAATATAATTTTTTTCGGCGCAGCATCATTGAAAAGAAATCAACCGGTTTTCTTATTTGCCGCATCCTCCTGAAACATCCGTCATAAATAGTTTCCCAACTGCGTTCGGGACATTCTTGAAATAGTGAGTGAAAGACATCAAACGTTATCTGCCGTCTTAGTATGTCTCGAATCGGATATTGATACGCCTCACATTTGAAAAGGCTCTGTATCAGGATAGTGATGATACTAAATCAATTGAATCGTTCTTTACTTGGGAGGAATCGCAGCGGGGCGGACGAACACTACTGAAAAATTCTAAGATGAATCAATTGGACTGATCAAAAAAAGATCTTCGGGCGTACAACTGTAATTTTTACTGCGCCATCTTGAATAAAAAAAGGAGTCTCTTTCATAAAGCAAACTCCTGGATTAAAGTGGAGGCGGCATCCGGATTTGAACCGGAGAATAACGGTTTTGCAGACCGCTGCCTTAGCCACTTGGCTATGCCGCCGCAAAAAAAATGGAGCGGGCGAACGGATTTGAACCGTCGACGTCTACCTTGGCAAGGTAGCACTCTACCACTGAGTTACGCCCGCTCACTTGAGAACGCGGGTGAATATAACAAATAGGCTCATCTTGTCAATAAAAAAATGACTAAATATTGGCGAATCTTTTTTTGATATGTATAGCGTACGAAATTCTAAAGTAATGAGATCTCAAACCTTGCCGGCTCCCTGGTAAAATTTAACAAAATAATCCAAGCCCGAATAGATCGTTAATAAGAAAGCTACATAAAGAATGACAGTACCCACAAAATGTGCGTCTAAGCCCAGAAAAGGATAATGAATCATGAGAGCGGTCACGGCAAAGATTTGCGCAAGTGTCTTCTGTTTCCCGATAATGCTCGCTTGAATGTATATCCCCTCCGAAGAAGCAATACTGCGGATACCGTCTACGATCAAATCCCGCATAATAATAATCACGACAATCCAGGCATCTATTCGACCAATGGGTATCATCAGGATCATCGCCGTATTGACGATCAATTTATCGGCCAGCGGATCCAGAAACTTACCCATTGTCGTGATCATATTGCATTTGCGTGCAAAATAACCATCCAGAAAATCCGTAATGGCCGCCAGCACAAATAAGACGGCAAGTACCCTAGACCAGAAGGGACCGGGCGATGCCAGCAGGAAAAACAGAAAAGGCACCACGCTGATTCGTGCCAGTGTTATCGTGTTGGGAAGGTTAAATATCTCACGTTTATTGTTCATGTGTAAACGGCCGGTCCTTCACGGTAAATGCGTCCTTATGACACCTTCACTTTTTGGGAACTTTCTTCCAGTCTTCAAGAAACGAAGCAATGCCCTTGTCGGTGAGGGGATGATGAGCCAACTGTGCAATGACTTTAAAGGGAATCGTTGCGATATCGGCGCCCATTAAGGCTGCGTCCAGGACATGCTTGGGATGTCGGATGCTCGCGACAATCACTTCCGTTTCATATTCATAGTTATCATAAATATCGAGAATTTGCCGAGTCAGTTCCATGCCGTCATGAGAGATATCATCCAGCCGCCCGACAAATGGACTGACATAGGCTGCACCGGCTTTTGCTGCCATCAGAGCCTGGAGTGGTGAAAATATCAGTGTCTGATTGACGTCAATTCCCTCCTCGGCAAACATTTTCGTCGCCTTGAGGCCTTCCGTGGTCATCGGGATTTTGATCACAACCTGCTCTCCCAGGCGCGCCAGTTTTTTGCCTTCAGAAAACATGCCTTTCGCCTCCAGACTGAGAACTTCCAGACTGACCGGTCCTTCGACAATTTCCAGAATTTCCTTGACGACCGAATCAAAATCTCTTTTTTCCTTGGCGATAAGAGAAGGATTCGTCGTAACACCATCCACCATCCCCAGAGCAAGCCCTTCCTTGATTTCTCCAATATTAGCGGTATCGATGAAAAATTTCATAATTCCCCCTTACTTCTATTATTTTCTTCCCGACAGGTATTTTTCACAGCATTCCCGGCTGCAAAAATACTGCTGACGATCCTCTATTTCTTCAATATACGCCTGACTCTTGGGAATGTAAGTTCCGCAAAGCGGATCCTGTACCAGATCTTCTCCTTTGAGCGGTGCGGAATCTACCCGATAGCCTCTCGCATCCCGAGATTTAACCCGCCGAAGTGACGTCACCACCTTATACCCCACATAGATCAGGATGAGAAGAATTAAAACTTTAGCAATGCTCATAATGGCCTTTGTTTCTCTTATCTGTCAAAAATTTCGACAATCTTTTGATCATTCAGTCGATCTTTCAATCCCCGCATCGAAACACCGAATGCCGGATGAATGACGTATGAAGCGATTTCGCATAACGGTTCCAGCACAAAAAGCCGTTTATGCATCTCAGGATGAGGAACCGTCAAATCATCCTCACCAATGATCTCCTGTCCGTATAGAAGAATATCCAGATCAATGGTCCGCGGAGCACCGGCAAAAGATCGCACTCTTCCCATTTTGCTTTCGATGTCCTGCAAAGCCCGCAATAAATCGCGGGGAGAAAAAGTCGTCCGGACTTCCGCCACCGCATTGATGAACCAGTGCTGATTTTCGAGTATTAGGCGATCCCCCCCGAAACACAAATCAGATACGACAGGTTCCGTTTTATAAAAAGAGGAGATCCTTTCCACGCTGATTCCGGCAAGGCCCGTTAGTCTGCTGATCGAGTCCTTGCACTGCAGCAAAGGATCGCCGAGATTGGAACCGATGCCGATGTAGGCCAAAATACCTTCCAGCATAACTCCAGCTTATTTGACGCTCTTCAGCCCCAAAACATCCTGCATATCGTACAACCCGTTTTTCTGGTTCACGATCCACTGCGCAGCACGGATCGCACCCTTGGCAAAATTATCACGGCTTTGCGCACGATGCGTAAATTCCAGTCTTTCCCCGATTCCGCCGAACATCACCGTATGTTCGCCGACGATGTCGCCGGCCCGAATCGTTTGAATGCCGATTTCCCTCTTGGTCCGTTCCCCGATCAAACCCCGGCGGGTATAGACTGCTTCTTTCTTGATGTCCCGACCCAGTTTGTCGGCAATCACCTGAGCCATCTGCATCGCCGTACCACTAGGCGCGTCCTTCTTCAAATGATGGTGAGCTTCGATGATTTCGACATCGTAATCGTCGTTGAGGATGCCGGCACAGTATTCCAATACCTTTAACATCACGTTCACGCCGACACTCATATTCGGGGAGAGTACGCAGCGGGTTTTTTCCGCAAGCCGGCTCACGAGTTTCATTTCGTCTGCCGAAAATCCTGTAGACCCGATGACAATGCTGCAATTCTTCTCACTGGCGATATTCAAATAATTCAGAGAGGCTTCATGATTGGTAAAGTCTACGACCACATCCGCTTGATCAATGCAATCAGCCAACTTATCGCTGACCAGCGCGCCGGTCCTTCCAAGCCCCAGCGAATGGCCGACATCCCTGCCGATGATTGGATGGCCCATCACTTCAATGGCTCCGACGACCTTGATGTCCTCCATTCCTGCGATCAGGCTGATAATCCGCCCTCCCATCTTTCCGCCCGCTCCAGTGACGATAGCCTTTACCATAGCATCTACTCCTTAGATTATAAGTATTTTAGCCTGATCACGAGATCAAGCCGTAATTTTCCATAACCTTTTTGAGTTTATCATAATTTCCTGCGGCCATTTTGCAAAGAGGCAACCGGTATTCATATTCGATTTTCCCCATCATCGCCAGAGCCGCTTTGACGGGGATCGGATTCGTTTCGACAAAAAGAACATCAAATAAAGGACTCATTTTTTGATGTAACGCCCGACCCTCGGCCAGTCGTTCCTCGTCCAGGGCATCAACCAGGCGACTCATATCCCCCGGAACGATATTTGATGCAACGGAAATGATGCCCTTTCCGCCCATCGCCATGAGGGGAAGCGTTAATCCGTCATCCCCGGACAATACATCGAATTCCGGTCCGCATAAATCAAGCACGTCGTTCATCTGTTTGATCGATCCGGAAGCCTCCTTGACGCCGACAATATTACTTATTTTAGCAAGGCGGGCAATCAGCTCCGGTGACATGTTCACGCCGGTTCGGCCGGGAATATTATACGGAATAATCGGGATAGGCACATTTTGCGCGATGAGCTGAAAATGCTGAAAGAGGCCTTCCTGAGTCGGCTTGTTATAATAAGGGCAGGCAATCAGCGCGCCATCCGCACCCGCTTCATAAGCATGTTTCGTCAAACGCAGTGCTTCTGCCGTACTGTTTGATCCTGTTCCGGCGATGACCGGCACCCTCTTTTTTGCCGCATCAATCGTGATTTCAATCACCCGGTCATGTTCGTCATGGGTCAATGTGGGAGATTCACCCGTTGTTCCGCAAGGCACCAGACCGTCGATGCCGCCCGCGATTTGAAACTCAATGAGTTCTCTCAGAGCTTTTTCATCCACCTGACTATTGCTAAACGGCGTTACGAGAGCGGTAATGGCTCCTTTAAACATACAAATGCCTCCTGGTTTTTATTTAAAATCTATTTCCACAATTTGCGACTCGCTGCACACACCCGACACATCGCATATACCCAACCGATAGCTATACGTTTTGCCTTTGTCCACTTGTGGATCGGTAAACTCGTACTTATGTTTGCCATTGCCCGCATTCATCACCGGAACCTGCCCGATTTTTTCAAAGCTGCGCGGACAATCCTTGCAGACATTTCCCCTGCTGCCCAGTTCACTTTTTTCAATATTAAAATAACTGATTCTTGGGTCAATATTTTGCAGCTGCCACGCCAGCACTATAGCCTTTCCCTCTGCGGCTAAGATCAATTGCGGATCGTATTTTGTTTTCACGACCTCCGATGCCGACGGAACGGGATTAGCCTTCAGGCCACAACCGACCGCAAGGAGGAGAATGAGAACCAGGCAAAATATCCCCTTATTTCTTACCGAGCCTTTTTTCAAATTCTTGAATCCTTTCTTTGACTGCCCTCGTGGCCGTGCCGCCTCGATGATTACGGGCATTAACGGAGTTTTCCAGATTTAGCCGGGAAGTAATATCCGATTTAAAACCGGCGTAAAATCTCTGAAAATCATTCAAGTCGAGTTCGGCAAATGTCTTTTTACTTTTCAGGCAATGCGCAACGATGTGGCCGACAACTTCATGGGCCTGCCGGAAAGGCAAGCCTTTCTCAACCAGATACTCCGCAATATCTGTTGCCGTAGAAAAACCCCCGCCTGCCGCGTTGTACATCCGTGCCGCATTAAATTTCGTATGGGACAACATCTCCATAAAAATCGCGAGACAGTCCTTCACCGTATCCACCGCGTCGAAAAGAGGCTCCTTGTCCTCCTGCAAATCACGATTATAGGTCATCGGCAATCCTTTGAGCAATGTCAGAATGGCGAACAAATCGCCGTAAACGCGAGCCGCCTTGCCTCGAATCAGTTCCGCGATGTCGGGATTCTTTTTCTGCGGCATGATACTGCTCCCGGTTGTGTAGGCATCCGAAATTTCCGCAAAACCAAATTCGTCGGATGACCATAGAACCAGGTCTTCACAAAAACGGCTCAGGTGCATCATCGTCAATGCCGCAGAAAAAATAAATTCGGCAATGTAGTCGCGATCCGCTACCGTGTCCATGCTGTTGGCGCTGATGCCCGGAAAATGCAACAGTTCGGCGGTTCGCTGCCGGTTGATCGGCAATCCCGTGCCGGCCAGTGCTGCGGCTCCCAGAGGCAAAACGTCAAGTCTCCTTTTGCAGTCAGCAAGCCTTTGCTCATCGCGCGAAAACATTTCCGCAAAAGCCATAAGATAATGAGACAGCAAAACCGGCTGTGCTTTTTGCATGTGCGTATAGCCCGGCATGATCGTGGAAATTTCCCTGCCGGCCGACTGTGCCAATAGCCTTTGCAGACTTTTCAGCAACCGGATAATCCCGTCAACTTCCGCGCGCAGGAACAGGCGAACGTCCAGGGCAATCTGATCGTTGCGGCTCCGGGCCGTGTGGAGTTTACCCCCGACGTCTCCCACGCGCCGGATTAACTCTTTTTCAATCGCCATGTGAATGTCTTCATCCGCCGGATCGAACACAAAGACACCCTTTTCGATATCGACAAGGATACTCTTCAATCCCCGGATGATCGCGGCCGCTTCTTTGCGTAAAATAATCCTCGATTCGGCCAACATCGTCGCGTGGGCGATAGAACCTTCAATATCATACCGATACAGCCGGGAATCGTAATGCAGAGAACAGGTAAATTTCTCCACACTCTTGGCTGTGGCTTCCCCAAACCGCCCCGCCCATGGTTTCGGTGTGTTCGCCATGCGTGCTCTCTCCGTAAGGCTAATTTTTATTCTTCATCATCTTCTGAATGCGCAGACGCAGACCATTGAGCCGAATGAAACCGATCGCGTCCTTCTGGTTATAGACTTCGTCTCTTTCAAATGTGGCAAAGGCTTCGCTGTAAAGCGAATAAGGCGATTTACGTCCGACGACAACACAATTGCCTTTGTAAAGTTTGATCCTTGCCGTCCCTGTGACATTCTCCTGCGTTGCATCAATGTAAGTCTGAAGCGTTTTCATCTCCGGCGCATACCAGAAGCCGTTGTAGGCCAGTTGCGCGTATTTGGGAATCAGCGAATCCCGCATGAACATGACTTCGCGATCCATCGTAATGGATTCCACAGCGCGATGCGCCGCCCATAAGACTGTTCCGCCGGGGGTTTCATAAACGCCGCGGGACTTCATGCCGACAAAGCGGTTTTCGACCATGTCCACCCGGCCAACGCCGTTCTTCCCGGCCAGGATATTGATATGATCCATCAGTGTTGCCGGTGACATTTTCTTACCGTCGATGGCCACCGGATTTCCCTTGACGAAATCGATTTCCACATAGGTCGGCTTGTTCGGGGCCTTCTCCGGCGACTGGGTCAGCACAAAGATATTTTCCGGCGGTTCCGCCCAGGTATCTTCCAGAATGCCGCCTTCATGCGATATATGCAGGAGATTGCGGTCGGAACTGTAAGGCTTCTTCTTCGTCAGCGGAACCGGAATCTTGTATTTCTTTGCATAATCGAACATGGATTCCCGGGAATCAAATATCCAGTTGTCGTCTTTCCACGCGGCAATGATATTGATGCCGGGGTTGAGCGCAATGTAAGTCAACTCAAATCGCACCTGATCGTTGCCTTTGCCCGTAGCTCCGTGACACACGGCATCGGCGTTTTCCTTTTTGGCAATTTCGATTTGCCTTTTGGCAATGAGCGGCCGGGCCAGCGATGTACCCAAAAGGTACGTGCCTTCATAAATGGCGTTGGCGCGCAGAGCTGGAAACACGAAATCGCGGGCAAATTCTTCCCGCAGATCTTCAATATATATCTTGCTCGCGCCCGTATTGATCGCTTTTTCCTCTAATCCGGTTAATTCTTCCTTCTGCCCGACATCCGCGGCAAAACAGATCACTTCGCATCCATACGTTTCAATCAGCCAGCGGACGATAACCGATGTATCCAAACCGCCGGAATACGCCAATACTACCTTCTTAACTTTTTTCGACACGATTTTCTTCCTCCTAAAGCAATATTTCTAAAACCGCCTTTTGAACATGCAGCCGGTTTTCCGCTTCAGCGATCACAACGGATTGCGGACCGTCTATGACGTCGGCGGTAATTTCCTCGCCGCGATGAGCAGGCAGACAGTGCATGACAATGGCGTCTTCTTTGGCCACTCTTAAAAGCTTTTCGTTAATCTGATAATTTTTAAAGATCCTTTTTCGTTCCTGAGATTCGGCCTCCTGGCCCATGCTCGTCCAAACATCCGTGTAAAGCACATCGGCATCTTTCGCAGCATCAAAGGGATCGCGATACAATCTGACTTGACCTTTCCCGCTCATCTTACCCTCTTCAAGCAAACGATGGTCGGGATCGTAGCCTTCAGGACAGGCCAGCGCCATCTCGAACGGCAACCGTGCCGCCGCTTCGATCCAACTGTTAGCGACATTATTGCCGTCACCGATATAGGCGACTCTGACACCTTCATATGATCCCTTCTTTTCCCTGATGGTGAACAAATCCGCCAGAATCTGGCATGGATGCAGCAGATCCGTTAAACCATTAATGACAGGGATAGACGCATAGCGGGCAAGTTCCTCAACGCTTTCCTGGGCAAACGTTCGGATCATGATCCCGCTGAGGTAACACGACATCATCCGGGCCGAATCCGCGAGTGTTTCGCCGCGCCCGATCTGCGTATCCCGCGAGTTCAGAAAGAGAGCAATGCCTCCTAACTGATACATACCTACTTCAAAAGATATCCTCGTCCGAGTGGAAGACTTGTCAAAAATCATGCCGAGAGTTTTGCCTTTAAGAGGCGCGTGTTCCTTCCCCTCTTTCAGCATTCTTTTGAGCCGGGCAGCGCGAAGCCAGATTTCTTCAAAATCCGCAGGAGCCATTTCTGCAAAACTCAACAGATCCTTTTTCATTTCCCCTCCAAAACCGCATCCAGTATTCCGATCGCAATATCAATATCTTTTTGCGTAATGATCAGCGGCGGGACAAATCGCAGTGTTTTGCCCCCGGTGCAGTTGATGAGCAATCCCCGTTCCTGACAGGCCCCAACGATATCGGCGCCCTCAACGGACAACGCGCAGGCCAGCATGAGTCCTCTTCCCCGGACACCGGAAATAATCGAATGCTTGGCTTTCAGGGCATGAAGTTTTGCCAGAAAATAGCCGCCCATCTTCTGACAATTCTCCAGCACGCCCTCATCCAGCATCGTCTTTATCGTGGCTTTTGCCGCCGCCATGGCCAGCAGATTGCCGCCGAACGTCGACGCGTGATTGCCGGGGCTGAATGCTTTGGCGATTTCGTCAGTCGCCAGCATGGCACCCACCGGAAAACCATTTCCCAGGGCTTTAGCCAACGTCATGATGTCCGGCTTGATGCCGGAATATTCATAGGCAAATAATTTACCCGTTCGTCCGATACCGGTTTGCACTTCATCGACAATCATTAAAATCTTATGCCTGTTGCAGATTTCCCTGACCTCGGCCAGATACGCTTCGTCGGGAATGATTACCCCGCCCTCCCCCTGAATCGGTTCAAGCATGATGCCGCAGGTTTTGGGTGTGATGGCCGCCTCCAGTGCCGCGGGATCGTTAAACGGTACGTATCGGAAACCATCCAGAAGCGGTGTAAACCCGAACTGAAACTTCTCCTGCCCTGTTGCCGTGATGGTCGCCATGGTCCGCCCATGAAAAGAATCCTTCATCGTGATGAGCTCAAATCTGTCCGCGCCCATGTTCTCGTGAGAATATTTTCGAGCGAGTTTGATAGCCGCCTCGTTGGCTTCCGCACCGCTGTTGCAAAAAAAGACTTTGCCGGCAAACGAATGCTTCGTCAGAAGCCGGGCGACTTCCCCTTGCGGTTGCGTGTAATACAAATTGGAAACATGCGTCAGATCTTTAACCTGCTTTCTGATGGCTTTAACAACATTTGGATGGGAATGCCCCAGATTACAGACGGCAATACCCGCAACAAAATCGAGATATTCTTTTCCGTTGGCGTCCCAGACCCGCGCCCCCTCTCCTTTTACGAGAGCGATCGGAACGCGCCTGTAGGTATTCATGATATTATCATCGGCCAGAGCCTTGATCTTTTTTTCATTCATCGTGGATTCTTCCTTTTCTTATAAAACGATTTCCGTACCGATTCCCTTGTCTGTAAAGACTTCCAGCAGAATCGCATGCTTCAGACGCCCATCGATAATGTGCGCTTTCTTCACACCGCCGCGCAACGCTTTAAGGCAGCACTTCACTTTCGGAAACATGCCGCCTTCAACCGTCCCATCATCAATCAGGTTTAATGCATCCTGATTGGTCATCGTTTGAATAAGATTCTTATGATTGTCGAGCACCCCGGCAACGTCCGTCAACAACAAGAGCTTTTCGGCCTTCAGCGCGGCAGCAACTTCGCCCGCCACGATGTCTGCATTGATATTATACGTCTCCCCATTTTCGCCGATCCCGGTCGGCGCGATAATGGGGATAAAACCGTTTTGAGCCAGAGACACGATCAATTCGGCGTTGACTGTTTTAACTTTACCGACCAGGCCGATGTCAATAATTTCGGACGGCGTATTCTTTGCCTTTTCATCATTTAAATAATATTTTTCCGCTTCGATCAAATTGCCGTCCTTGCCGCTCAAGCCTACGGCTTTCCCGCCATGCCGGTTGATCAAACCCACAATTTCTTTATTCACCATACCGACCAGGACCATTTCCACAATGTCCATGGTTTCCGCATCGGTCACACGCATGCCCTGAATGAATTTGGATTCCTTGCCCAGCTTCTTCAGAAAACTGCCGATCTGCGGGCCTCCGCCGTGCACAACGACCGGATTGATGCCGATGTATTTCATCATGACAACATCGCGGGCAAATTTATCCTTCAGGTCTTCATCAACCATCGCGTGTCCGCCGTACTTGATGACGATCGTTTTATTGTAAAACCGCCGGATGTAGGGCAGAGCTTCGAGCAGAATATCTGCCCGCTCCATCGAATTTTGAATGTGCTCCATAAACGTTCTCCATCTTACAGGATATAGCGGCTCAAATCTTCGTCCTCGACGATGTTGTCGAGTTTTTCTTCCACGTATTTGGCATCTATAATAATCTTCTTTTCCTTCAGGTCTGGCGCATCGAAGGAAATGTCCTCCAGGAGCGTCTCCATGATGGTGTAAAGCCTGCGTGCGCCGATGTTCTCCGTCCGCTCATTGACGATCGTGGCCACTTCGGCAATTTGTTCGACGGCGTCTTCGGTAAACGAAAGTTGAATGTCTTCCGTCGCCATCATTTCGGTGTACTGCTTAACCAGCGCGTTATTGGGTTCGGTCAGAATCCTCACAAATTCATCCTTGCCCAGCGAGTCCAGTTCCACTCGGATCGGAAAGCGACCCTGCAACTCCGGAATCAAATCCGATGGCTTGGTGCCGCTAAATGCGCCGGCAGCGATAAACAGGATGTGATCCGTTTTCACCATCCCGTACCGGGTATTGACGTTGGAGCCTTCGACGATCGGCAAGAGGTCGCGCTGGACGCCTTCACGCGAAACATCGGGACCGTGCTGTGAATCTCCCCCGACGATCTTGTCGATTTCATCCAGAAAAATGATCCCTGATTGTTCCACTCGATCCAGCGCAGTTCTGGTCACTTTGTCCATATCAATCAGTTTCTGCGCCTCTTCGGCAGCCAGGATGTCCAGCGCTTCCGGTACTTTTACATTTCTTCTTTTTTTCTTCTGCGGCATCATATTGCCGAGCATATCTTTCAGGTTGAGCCCCATATCTTCCATCCCGGCGGCGGAAAAGATCTCAATCATGGGACCGCTTCTCGGTTCGGCGACTTCCAGTTCCACCATTCGCTCATCAAGCTTTCCTTCACGAAGCAGCTTGCGCAATTTTTCCCTGGTCGCATCCTGCTTTTTGATTTGATCCTCGGTCAAAGGAAGATCGATTTGTTCCTGATCGGAATCCGTGAGCATGTCGCCCACTTTCTTTTCCATGGGCCGCGGCGGCAATAAGAGATCAAGGACTCTCTCCTCAGCGATTTCGGCGGCTTTCGCCTGCACAGTGTCCTGCTCCTCGGCCTTGACCATATTGATCGACAATTCGACCAGATCTCGCACCATGGACTCCACGTCTCTCCCCACATAACCGACTTCCGTAAATTTGGAGGCTTCCACTTTCAGAAAGGGAGAGTTGTCCAGTTTGGCAAGCCTTCGGGCTATTTCCGTTTTCCCGACGCCTGTGGGACCGATCATGATAATATTTTTGGGCGATATTTCGTCCGCCAGCTCTTCCGGCACATTCTGCCTGCGCCAGCGGTTTCTCAGCGCGATGGCTACGGCTCTTTTGGCGTCGGCCTGGCCGATAATGTGACGGTCTAATTTTTCCACTATTTCACGGGGTGTTAACCCAGAATTATTCATCTTTTAAACAGCTCCTTACTTTTTGTTCTTTTTGACTTCTTTGGGCTTTTCGCAATTGAGATCAATCTCTTCAATCGTAATATGATCATTGGTATAAATACAAATTTCCGAAGCGATCTTCATCGACTCTTTGGCGATTTCAGTGGCGGATAGAGTGCTGTGCTTCACCAGTGCGCGCGCCGCCGCCTGCGCAAAGGCGCCGCCGGATCCGATAGCCATGACATCATCATCCGATTCGATAACATCGCCGTTCCCGGAAATGATCAGGGAATAATCTCGGCTCACCGCAATCATCAGGGCTTCCAGATGTCGCAGCACCCGGTCTGTCCGCCAATCTTTGGTCAGTTCGACCGCCGCACGCAGCAGATTGCCGTTGTATTGCTCCAGTTTCTGGTCGAACCGGTCAAACAACGTAAAGGCGTCCGCCGTCGCCCCCGCGAATCCTACAATCACTTCGTCGTTATAAAGCCTGCGCACCTTGCGGGCTCCGTGTTTCAATATTGTCGTATCCAATGTCACCTGACCGTCGCCGGCTACGGTGATTTTATCGTCCTTCTTAATGGCCAGTATGGTTGTGCCTCTAATATGCATTTTCTCTCCCTGTAATAAGATCTTTCAATTCTTCCCAAATCTTTGGGATCCATTCGACCAAGCCGTTCACTACAACCGCACCGTAAGCGGGTCAGTCTCGTTTGTTCTTCGCCCTTGGATGGGCTTTGTCATACACTTCCATCAGACGGCTGATATTAACCGCCGTGTATTTCTGCGTTGTCGAAAGACTCTCATGTCCCAGCATTTCCTGGATCGACCGTAAATCAGCTCCTGCGGAAAGCAAGTGCGTGGCGAAACTGTGGCGAAGTGCGTGCGGACTGATCTTCCGTCCAATACCGCTCTTGATCGTGACCGCATCCACAATGCGGGCAATGCTTCTGGTTGTAATCCTTTTGCCGCGCGAATTCAGAAAAAGGGCTCCGCCTGATGAATCCGCGAGAAACTCTTTCCTGACATTCGCCGTCGCGGACAGATATCTATCGATGGCGTTCAGCGCCTGCGCTCCCACAGGAACGATTCTTTCTTTCTTCCCCTTACCGCGCAGTTTGACCAGCGCCCCGTTGAAATTAATATCTTCCTTATCCAGTCCGGCGAGTTCTGCCAACCTGAGTCCCGACGAATAGAACAACTCGAGCATCGCCCGGTCGCGCAGGCCGGCTGCGGAATTATTGCTTCCGGAAGCGTCCAGGAGCGCAAACGCTTCATCTACCGACAAGAAAGTCGGCATGTACTTCTCCATTTTTGGAGTCTGAACAGCCTGAGCCGGATTGGTTTTAATCCTTCCTTCGCGCAGCACATATTTGTAAAACGCCCGCAGGGAAGATATCTTGCGGTTGATGGATACTTTTTTTAACTTCCGGCTGTGCAGATAAGCCAGATAACCACGCATGGTATCCGTGTTTACATCCAGCAACGTCGTGTGTGCCGATATACTGTCCCTGCTTTGCAGGAATTCATTAAACTCCTCGATATCCGTCAGATAAGCCACGCGGGTATGTTCCGATACATTGCGCTCCACATCCAGAAATGTTCGAAAATCAGCGAGCAGATCTTTCATGCTTCACATCTTGTATTTTCCGAAATCTTCGGCTGATAAATTTTCCAGAAATTCTTTGATCTTATCTTCCTTAAACTTGTCGATATCGGTAAGCTTCATCCCGAAATCGATGTTTCGGGATTTCTCCAGCACGCTCTCTTCCACAAAAATGGACGCTTCAGCTCTCAGTGCCAATGCAATGGCATCGCTGGGCCGCGCGTCGATAGTGTATGTTTGCCCTTCTCTGGTCAGGTAAACGCTGGCAAAAAATGTATTATTCCGAATATCGATAATTTCAATGCGATTGACCGTAACGCCCAGCGCCTTGATGCATTCGTATAACAGGTCATGCGTCATCGGCCGCGAAAAAACAACATGCTCCAGTTCCGTAGCGATGGCGCTCGCTTCAAATAAACCAATCCAAATAGGGATGGCCTTGCTTTCCTGCATATCTTTCAGGATGACAATAGGTGTATTGGTGATCGGATCAAGTGTCAACCCCGATACCTTCATCTCCAGCAGCATCCCCAACCTCCTTAACGATCAATCTTTTTCCCCGCAGTGAATGCAAATACCCGCGTGTTATTTCCACAAGCACTTTTTCGCCGATTAACTCCGGACTGCCTTTAAAGTTCACTATTTTCCACGAACGTGCCCGGCCCATCATATCCTGTTCGGAATTTCTGCTTCGGCCTTCTACCAGGACTTCCTGGACGCTTCCTTCCAGTGCCGAGTTACTTTCCTGCGTGTGTCCGTCCTGCAGTGCCTGTAATTCCTTAAGCCGTCGTCGTTTTTCAGATTCCGGCACCTTGTCCGGCAGCGTCTGGGCCGCGGTTCCTTTACGTTCAGAATACTTAAACGAAAACACTGAATCAAACCTGATTTTTTCCATCATGTCAATGGTTTCTTGATAATCTTTGACTGTTTCCCCCGGAAATCCGACAATGATATCGGACGTAATACTGATTTGAGGACAGACGGCGCGCAAATGATCAATTTTCCGAAGATATTCCTCCGATGAATAACCGCGATTCATCAGTCTTAAAATACGATTGGAACCGGACTGTACGGGAAGATGAATATGCTCACATAATTTAGGCACATGTGCAAAACAGTCAATTAACTCATCCGATAAATCTTTCGGATGCGATGTCGTAAAACGAATGCGTTCAATCCCGTTAATGCCGCTGATTTTCTCTATCAGAGAAACAAAATTACAGGCCTGTTTTAATTTCTTCCCGTATGAATTAACGTTCTGCCCCAAAAGGGTTACTTCCTTCACGCCCAATTTGGCCAATTCCCTCACCTCATGAACAATATCGTCGGGCATCCGGCTCATTTCGGGACCCCGTAGAAACGGCACAACGCAGTAAGCGCAATAATTGTCGCATCCCTGCATAATGGAAACAAAGGCGCATAAAGATCGTTCCGGTGGCGGCGCAAAAATATTAAGCGAATGAATGCTGGAAGAAAAATCGATCTGGGTGACTTTCCTTCTGTTCTTCGCTACGGAGGCAATCATTTCCGGCAATCGATGGATGTTATGGGTACCGAAAACCAGATCAACGCCTTTCACTCGGGCGAAAACTTTCTTGCCCAGATGCTGCGCCAGACAGCCGGCAAAGCCGACGATCAAATTCGGATTCTCTTCTTTCAACTTCATCAGTCGTCCCAATTCACTGAAGGCCTTTTGCTCCGCTTTTTCCCTGATGGAACAGGTGTTGATCAGAATCAGGTCCGCTGTTGCGGGCTCGTCGGTCAAATAATATCCGATACTTTGAAGCAAAACAGCCATTTGCTCCGAGTCATGCACATTCATTTGGCAGCCGAATGTTTCGATATATAAACGCTTATTTTGCATATTGATCAGTCAATTCACACGGAAATTAATATGGAAAAAGGATTAGTATGTCACAGGATGTTAGTCAATCGATTTTTCAGAATGTTGCTTAAACTTCCAAACTCAAAAAGGGACAGGGTTTCGCCTCTTCTTTTGCCGTCAATGCCGGCTTCGCAGAGCGCTGATTTTAGATCCGCGTCGGATATCGTTTTCAAGAATTCAGAGTTTTTTAAATTATTGCTCAGCATTTTGCGACGCTGGGCAAACGACGCTTTGACCAGACGATTGAAGAGAATTTCATCCGACAATTCCACCCGTGCGGCACTCCGGAATGAACCTCTGAGTATCGAAGAATCCACTTTCGGCGCGGGATAGAAACAGGCGGCCGAAACATCAAAGAGCCGCTCCATATCCGCATACATTTGAAACAATACGGAAGGTATGCCATAGGTTTTATGACCGGGCAACGACACCAGCCTTTCTACAACTTCTTTTTGCAGCATCAGTGTAAAATCGCTGATCACGGACCGGTTAGACAGTAAATTAAAAATAAGAGGACTGGAAATGTTGTACGGAACATTACCGATAACTTTAAGTTTTGAACCGTACTTATCTGATATTGAAACGAAATCTAGCTTCAATATATCACATAAACAGACTTCTACATTCGAGAATTCACCGCGTTGGTCCTGAAGGACGGCCACCAGCTGGGGATCGATTTCTATGGCAACAACTTTCCTGGCAATCTGTGCAATATACTTTGTCAGGACCCCGATCCCGGCACCTATTTCCAAAACGATGTCATCCGGACTAATTCTTCCTGCCCGGACAATCCTGTGGATAGTGTTCACGTCGACCAGGAAGGACTGACCCAGCTTTTTCTTCGGCTTAATTCCATACCGGCGTAAAATTTCTTTGGGTGTTGGCATCATTTTTATGAGACGTGCGCAGCTAAAGGCCAGCGCGATACGGCATTTAAATCCAACGAATCCGAGCGACCCGTTTTGAGCACGATCTCTCCCAGCACAGCAATCATGGCCGCGTTGTCCGTACATAAAACCATGGGAGGAATAAACAATTTCATGCCCGCTTGGGCTGTGGCATCGGCGAATCTCAAACGCAGGCGGCTGTTGGCGGCGACACCGCCGCAGACAACGATATCGGCAATATTATTTTTGCCCGCCCCCTTGAGCGTTTTCTCGACAAGGACATCGATAATAGCTTCCTGATAGCTCGCTACGACATCGGGTAATTCATCGGGGCTAAAATGTCCTCCCCGTTTTTTATACAAAGTCAGGAGTGACGTCTTCAACCCGCTGAAACTGAAATCGGGCGAATCTTTCATTGCCCGGGGAAATTCAAATGCGGCGGGATTTCCCGCCTTGGCCATTTTGTCGATCACCACTCCTCCCGGATACCCGAGATCAAGCAGCTTCGCGGCCTTATCAAAGGCTTCACCCGCAGCGTCGTCACGCGACTGCCCCAGCAGTTTAAAATCGTGATAATTATTAACCAGGTATACGTTGGTGTGCCCTCCGGATACGACCAGTGCGGCAAAAGGAAACTGCGGTTTTTTTTCAGCAAGGAAGGAAGCCATGATGTGACCTTCCAGGTGATTAACACCGACAAACGGAATATGAAGACCATAGGCCAGCGCCTTGGCTGTTGATAATCCGACAAGCAGTGAACCGATCAAACCGGGCCCACGCGTGACGGCAATTCCTTCTATGTCCGCGAGTGATATGCGCGCATCCGCAACGGCCTCCATAATCACCGGTGCAATCGCTTCAATATGTTTACGCGAGGCGATCTCCGGAACAACGCCCCCGTAAATGCTGTGATCTTTTATTTGCGAAGCGATGATATTGGACAGGAGCTGTCCATCCCTCACAACTGCTGCGGCCGTTTCGTCACACGATGATTCAATTCCTAAAACTAACAAATTCACTCCTTCGATAAATTACTTTACAAACGCTTAAAAAGGCTTATATAAAAGCGCCCGTGATTTGTAAACAAACTTTTACCAACACTTAATGATCGGACGACATTCTATGGAAATCAAAACAGACTTCTTAATTATCGGCAGCGGCATTGCCGGCTTGAGTCTGGCCATCAAAGTGGCACAGCTCGGGACGGTAGCCATTGTCACCAAAAAAGAAAAATCGGAATCCAACACGAATTACGCTCAGGGCGGCATTGCCGCGGTCACCGACAAAACAGACAGCTTTGAAGAACACATCAGCGATACACTAGCCTGCGGCGCGGGGCTGTGCCAGAAAGAGGTCGTTGATTTTGTCGTTCGCGAAGCTCCGCCCCGCATTCGGGAGTTAATCGACTGGGGCGTCAATTTTACAAAATCCGAAACCCCGCCCCATCTTTACGATTTGGGTCAGGAAGGCGGGCATCATCGCCGCCGCGTCCTTCATGCCAAAGATCTGACCGGCCGCGAGATCGAACGGGCGCTTCACGAGAAGGTTGCAGCTCTCAAGAATGTCCAGATTTACGAAAATCATATCGGCATCGATCTCATCATCCAGAAGGATAGCGACGGACGGACGATTAACTGCCCGGGGGCCTATGTGCTCGATATTAACAACGGCGAAATCCACACATACCGGGCCAAATATACCATTCTTTCCACGGGAGGCGCCGGCAAAGTTTATCTGATTACCACCAATCCCGATATTGCGACCGGCGACGGCATCGCCATGGCTTACCGGGCGGGTGCAAGAATTGCCAACATGGAATTCATTCAGTTTCATCCGACGTGTCTGTTCCATCCGGAAGCCAAAGCGTTTCTGATCAGTGAGGCCGTCCGCGGCGAAGGCGGGATTCTCAAATTGAAAAGCGGTGAGACTTTCATGGAGAAGTATCATCCGATGAAAAGCCTTGCCCCGCGGGATGTCGTGGCCAAGGCCATCGATACGGAAATCAAGCAGTCCGGCAACGAATATGTCCTTTTGGACATCACACATCACAGCCGTGATTTTCTGATCAACCGGTTTCCCAACATTTATCACAAATGCCTGGAATACGGCATAGACATGGCCACGCAGCCGATCCCGATTGCGCCGGCCGCCCATTATATCTGCGGTGGTGTGGCCGTCGACCACTACGGCAAGACCTCCATTGACAATCTTTTCGCCTGCGGTGAAGTCTCCTGCACCGGCCTGCACGGCGCCAACCGTCTGGCCAGCAATTCGCTTTTGGAAGCTCTGGTTTACTCCCACCGGGTTTTTACAAAAATTTCGAAATCTTTCAAGCAAACGCAAATCAGCACGGTGCCGATCCGCCCCTGGGACCCCGGCGATTCGTCTGAAAGTAACGACAGCATTGTCGTCACCAATAACTGGGACGAAATCCGCCGGTGTATGTGGAATTACGTCGGCATCGTCCGGTCGGACAAAAGATTGGAACGTGCCGAGCGCAGAATTGACATGGTTCAACGGGAAATTGATGAATACTACTGGAATTATAAAGTGACCAAAGACCTGATCGAACTGCGCAATATCACCACGGTGGCTAAACTGATTGTCCAGAGCGCCCTTTCCAGAAAAGAAAGCCGCGGCCTGCACTACACCATGGATTATCCGGATTCGTCGGATTCCTTCCTGAAAGACACGATCCTGGTAAAAACAAATTGATTCTTCCCTTTTCGGGTTGCCGGATATTCTGTAGGGAACGGTTGCGACCGTTCCCTACGCCTGCTGTTTGCCTTTCAAGATCCAAACACTCTGTTGAAGATAAAATCCAGGTTCTTCAGGAAATTATTAACGTTGAAAATCTGATCCAGGTCTTTTTCGCTCAGAGACTTCGTGACTGTTTCATCCTGCGATAGTAGTTTTCTAAATTCGATTCCTTCGTTCCATGACTGCATTGCATTCTTCTGCACAACGGCATAAGCGTCTTCGCGCGTCGTTCCCTTTTCGATAAGGGACAGCAGGACCATTTGCGAAAAGATAACGCCGTGTGTCATATTGAGGTTAGCGATCATCCGCTGGGGATAAACAACCAGCTTATCCATGAGTCCGGTGAAGCGCCCCAGCATAAAGTCCAGAAGGATTGTAGCGTCCGGTCCGATGACGCGTTCCACAGAGGAATGGCTGATATCACGCTCATGCCAAAGGGCAACGTCTTCCAGGGCCGCGACGGCATAGGAACGCACCAGTCTCGCCAACCCGGAAATATTCTCCGAAAGCACCGGATTGCGCTTATGCGGCATCGCGGAGGACCCCTTTTGTCCCGGTGAAAAATACTCCTCCACTTCGCGAACTTCCGTTCTTTGCAGCAGGCGGACTTCCTGCGCAAACTTATCCAGCGAGGAAGCGATGATGGCCAGAGTGGTGAAAAATTCCGCATGCCGGTCGCGCTGCACAATTTGCGATGATACGGGCGCAGGCTTCAGACCGAGCGTTTCACAAACATGCTCTTCAACAAACGGTTCGATAAAGGAAAAAGTACCCACGGCTCCGGCAATTTTGCCGTAGCTTACCGTTTCCTTCGCACGAACCAGGCGCGCCCGATTGCGTTCCATTTCCTGATACCAGAGCGCCATTTTCAACCCGAAGGTAATCGGTTCGGCATGAATGCCGTGTGAACGGCCTATCATCAGCGTGTTCTTATGTTCAAAGGCCCTTCTTTTCAGAACCTGGAGAAGCAGATCCATATCGTCTTGCAGAATCTCGGCCGCTTCCTTGAGCTGCACAGCCAATGCCGTGTCCAGAACATCCGAAGAGGTAAGTCCCATGTGAATGAACCGGCCGTCCTCACCGATCTTTTCCGTGAGGGAGGAAACAAAGGCGATCACGTCATGCTTCGTTATTTTCTCAATTTCGTCAATCCGGTCCACGTTAATGGCTGCCTTGGCCTTGATGGTTTTCAAGGCCTCGGCCGGGACCTTGCCCAGCGTAACCATCGCCTCGCACGCCGCCACTTCCACGTCGAGCCATTTCTGATACTTGTTCTTCTGGCTCCAGATCGCCGTCATTTTTTCTCTTGAATATCTCGGAATCACCGTTTTCTCCCGTCAATTTTTGTCATGATCTACTTGACTGCATTTTTCAGTGTTTTCGCCATATCCGTTTTTTCCCAACGATAGTCGTCCATAAAAAAAGTCCGCGGAATTCTGCGATAAATGCTGCCGTCCAGCAAATTGAATTTCTCGATCATGCCTTCCGGAGTCAAATCGAAATACTCTTCGATGATTTTTTCCAGCCGTTCATCCGAAATTTTTCCGGTTCCGAACGTGTTGACATAGATGGAAAACGGCCTGGCAATGCCGATTGCGTATGCCAATTGAACGGAACATTTACAGGCCAGCCCCGCCGCAACGATGTTTTTCGCAACATACCGCGCGCCAAAAGCCGCGGAGCAATCTACTTTTTCCGGCGTCTTATTGACGACTGCGCCTCCGCCCAGTTGAGCGCCCGGATACCCGCCGTAAAACTGCACAACGAGTTTACGTCCCGTTACACCGGAATCCGCAGCGCTGCAGGAATTAATGGCATTCCATTCTCCCGTCGGGTTAAATAAAAATTCAGTTTTCTTATCAACAAAATCTTTCAGGCAATCAAAAGCAATTTTTTTGGCGCGATCGCGCACCTTTAAACGGTTCCCTTTTACATAACGGTAGTCAATCGAGTTGGACATCAGCACCTTGGCCAGGCGCCTTGGTTTGCCGGTTTTCGCGTCGTAGTCCACCGAGACCTGCCCCTTCCCGTCCGGTGCAAAAATCGGATCCTGACAGTATTCAAAGGCCCGCATCAATTTATTCACCAGAACGTAAGGCAACGGGAGGAGTTCCGGCGTTTCGTTGCAGGCAAAACCATACATGATGCCCTGGTCGCCCGCCCCGATTTCCCGATCCTTGTTCAGAAGACAGCTTGTACCCTGATTGATATCCTCCGACTGAGGAATAATCGCATTCAACACGCCCATCAAATGACCATTAAGGCCCACAGCCGCATGGTTGTATCCAAGTTCGATGACGGAGTCTCTGGCAATTTTATCGACGTCAACATAGACCCGCGTTCTCACCTCACCACCAACCAGACATATCCCTTTGCCCAGAAATACCTCAATGCCGCAATGCGGCATGTTTGCCAGTGTGAGTTTTTGCTTCTTTTCCTCATCGAGGATAGCCGCAATGATATTAGCCGCAACAGTATCCGCAACCAGATCAGGATGGCCGACTTTTACACTTTCCGATGAAATCTGCATAGACATTTCTCCTTACAGAAATTTTTGTGCGGGTTCGATACCCAAAAAAAAACCGCGCCAAAGCACGGGTTCAATTGAATGATTGATTTTCAGTGCTTTAGCACATTTATAGAGCGGAGCAATTTACTTTAAATCACCGCTTGACATGCAACATACCATACAACCGCATAAAATCAAGAAAAATTTCTTCAAGAAAGTCCGCACACCGTGAGCTTTGAGCAATCTCAAGGGTCCATTAGCGCGACCATGTCCAAAAGGCCGTTCGCACGTTGTATTTTTTTATATGTCTATCTGCTGCGCTAACAATTCCTTCGCAGCATAATCCATGTAAATTTTTTCTTTGACGAAAATCTCATATATATTTGCATCGATATGTTGATCCTTGACCATGAACTCCAGGATTGCCAAAGCTTCCCCAAGCGTCTTGCCTTTTTTGTAAGGCCGGTCTTTGGCTGTTAGCGCTTCAAAAATATCCGCTAATGCGATAATGCGTGACTGTAAAGGAAACTGATCGCCTTTCAGCCCCAAAGGGTACCCGCTCCCGTCGACCCTTTCATGATGTCCTGCAGCGTATTCAGCTATTTTCTTAAATTTTTTGGGAAACGGCAACTTGGCCAGCATTTTGTAAGTAATTGCGGCGTGATTATTGATAATACTTCTTTCTTCATCATTGAGGGTCCCGCGCCGGATGCTCAAATTGTAAATCTCATCTTCCGTGAGAAGCGGCATCGTCTGCATCGATGTACTCCACTTCCGCTTTGCAATCTGCTTAATCCGCTCAATCATATGATCCTGGATAAATTCGTTTCCGCTATTCACCTGCACCAGAAACTGATACTCATCGTCCAGAACTCTGAGCTCCCCTTCAATGTCCCGGGATGGATGACGATCCGGACTTTTTGCATTCTGGATCGCCATTTGATGCTCCCGTTTGAGCCATTCGAACCGCACTTTGACATCTTCGATGCGGTCATGGATCGTCTCCAATTTTGTTGACTTATCGACGACGTGCTCGGGAGTGGTAATTTTCCCGATGTCGTGCAGCCACGCCGCCATACGCAATTCGCGCATTTCATCCTCGGAAAAGGACCTGGAGGCAAAATAACCGTCGGAAGCGTCATTAATCTTTTCGGCGATCCTCATGGTTAGATCAGCGACGCGCCGGACATGCCCGCCGGTATACGGGGACTTTTCATCAATGGCAATGGCAATGGATTGGATGAACGCATCGAGTAGATCTTCCAGCTCGGCGATCAGCATATTGTTCGTCAGCGCGACTGCCGCCTGGGACGCGAGAGACCAGGCCAGTTCCTGGGCCTCTCCGGAAAAAGGGATCACCTGACCCGTGCCCGGATCCGTTGCGTTGAGGAGCTGCAGGACACCGATAATGTTGTTGGCATGATCGCGCATCGGAACAACCAGCATCGATTGCGTTCGATATCCGGCATTCAGATCAAACGTCCGCGGGCCTTCGAAATTAAAACCGGGAGCATCATAGACATCGGCAATGTTGACTGTCTGACCGGTGATCGCCGCATGAGCGGAAACATTGGCATGATTGGCCTGTCCATCAGCACCGGTCAGTTTGACGGGCGGCCAGGTTATTTTGCCGCCGGTGCCTCCCATGTTCAGTCCCAGAGATTCATTCTGGACCAGGGCAAAATGGAGTTCGCTCTCGGTCGCCGACATCAAGTAAAGCGTTCCGCCGTCAGCCCCCGTGATAATACGTGCTTCCGTTAATATTCTTTCCAGCAGACGATCAATATCTTTCTCCGCTGACAAGGCGGTGCCGATCTGCGTTAATCGCCTCAAATGATCGGCGTTAATGGAATCTCCGCTTTTTTCTTTCTCTCGCATGGTTCTTCTTTCTGCTTTCCTGAACTAACGAATCACGATCAGCGGGATGTCTTTTTCCAGTTGCTTCTTAATATTCAATAATGCTTCGTCCGGATATGAAGTTTCCGAAAGATATTTTTTATTCAGTGTTCTGACCGGTCGAAATTTTTGTATGGCATAGCGCTTCGCACCGGCAATCTCGCGCGTTATCTCCAGAATATCCGCGCCTGACAACTTCGAAGAGACTACGGTCGTACGGAATTCATGTTCGATCCCCGACCTTAGAATAAGCCCGATGCTTTCACGGATAACATCAAAGGGTATCGCTGCCTTAATTAGACTCGGGTACTTGGCGGCCGGTGCCTTGACATCCATGGCAATAAAATCGAGAAGCTTTTCCTGAAACAGCTGCGCGAGGACATCGGGGCGCGAGCCGTTGGAATCAAGTTTCACACAAAATCCCATCTTACGAATCCTGCCGATAAAAGGAATCAGATCTTCCTGGAGCGTCGGTTCGCCGCCCGTAATCGTCACTGCGTCGAGCTTTCCGCGCCTCGACTCCAGAAATTCGAGGATATCTTTCTCGGGCAGACACGGACGATATAACTTCTTTTCCACCAACTCCGGATTATGGCAATACGGACAGCGGAAATTGCAGCCCTGCGTAAAAATAATAGCACTTATTTTGCCCGGATAGTCAATCAGAGAGACTTTTTGCAAACCGCCAATTTTCATTTCTTTTCCCTGCCATCCTTCATGACTGCAAATCTCCGGGTTCTTCTTGCCGGGACAAATGGCGCTCTTCTGAAATCATCCGTTTACGGTTACTGCAACCGGTATACCTGTCGTGAATCAAATTCCTCCTGTTTGCCTTTATTCCACTGCTTGACCGGCCGCAGATATCCGACCACGCGGGAATAAACTTCACAGGCCTCCGCGCAGGTGGGACAGTTTTCCACTTCTCCTTTGATATAGCCGTGCGAGGGACACACGCTGAACGTGGGAGTAAAAGTCATATAGGGCAAGTGATAACTGGAGCATATCTTGCGCACCAGGGCTTTGACCGCCATGGGATCGTCGACGCGTTCACCGGCAAATGTATGGAAAACCGTACCGCCGGTATAACGCGTTTGAATTTCGTCCTGCAAATCGAGGGCTTCAAAGATATCATCGGTGTAATTTACCGGCAGCTGAGTCGAGTTTGTATAGTATGGCTCGGCTGTTTTGGATTTGCCGTCGCTTGCGGAAATAATGTCCGGATACTTCACTTTATCTATCCGGGCCAGACGGTAAGATGTCCCCTCCGCCGGTGTCGATTCCAGGTTATAATTATTGCCCGTTTCTTTTTGATAGGCGATCAGCCGGGTTCTCATAAAGTCCAGCACCGCTTTTGTGAACTCCTGGCCTTCCGTCGTCGCAATGTTTGTTCCCAGCAGATTCAGACATGCTTCATTCATCCCGACCAGTCCGATTGTGGAAAAGTGATTTTTCCAGTATTCGTCAAATCTCTCTTTAACATTGCGCAGATAATATTTTGTGTAAGGATAAAGATTTCCGTCCGTAAATTTTTCCAGGACCTTTCTCTTGGTCTCCAGGCTTTCCTTGGCAATATCCATCAGCCGGCCCAGCTGCTGCATAAAGTCCTTTTTCGATTTGGCCAGATAGCCGATCCTAGGCATGTTGATCGTAATCACACCGATGGAACCGGTCAGCGGATTGGAACCGAAAAGCCCCCCGCCGCGCACCTGCAGTTCCCGGTTGTCGATCCGCAGACGGCAGCACATACTGCGGGCGTCTTCGGGATTCATATCTGAATTAATGAAATTGGAAAAATACGGCACGCCGTACTTTGCGGTCATTTCCCACAGATCAGTCATGTTCGGGTTATCCCAGTCGAAATCTTTTGTGACGCTGTAGGTCGGGATGGGAAAGGTGAATACTCTTCCCTTGGCGTCGCCTTCGGCCATGACCTGCAAAAATGCCTTGTTGAACAAATCAAGTTCTTCTTGAAATTCCTTATAGGTCTCTTTTTGCGGTTTACCGCCGATAATCACGGGCTGATCAGCGTAATATTTGGGAATCGTCAGGTCGAGCGTGACGTTCGTAAACGGCGTCTGGAAACCGACCCGCGTCGGCACATTGATGTTGAAAATAAATTCCTGAAGCGCCTGTTTGATTTCCTTGATGCTCAATCCGTCGTACCGGATAAACGGCGCCAGCAGCGTATCGAAATTGGAAAATGCCTGCGCGCCCGCCGCTTCACCCTGCAGCGTATAGAAGAAATTGACAACCTGCCCCAGCGCACTCCGCAGATGCTTGGCCGGTTTGCTTTCGACCTTGCCCGATACGCCGCGGAATCCCTGCATCAGGACGTCATATAAATCCCAGCCCACACAATAGACGGACAGCAAACTCAAATCATGAATATGAAAATCACCATCGGTATGCGCTTTGCGGATTTCCGGTGTGTAAATTTCATTGAGCCAGTAAACCTTGCTCACTTCAGAGGATATATAATTATTCAGCCCCTGCAGTGAATAATCCATATTGCTGTTCTCGTTGATCTTCCAGTCGGCCTTGCTCAGATACTGATCAACGAGGTCCACTTCCATCTTATTGGTGATGTCACGCAGACGGGAGTGCTGATCGCGGTAAATGATATAGGCTTTGGCCGTCATGCGGTAGGGCGACTGCAGCAGAACTTCTTCGACGATGTCCTGAATTTCTTCAACCGATAATATCTTGCCATTGAAAAGCTGCTCCGCAAGATTGAGCACCTTAATGGTCAGCTTGCGCGCCTCCTTCATATCAAATTCGCCAGTGGCGGCACAAGCCTTGGCAATGGCGCTGGTGATCTTATCGGCGTTGAATTTAACTAAACGGCCATCTCTCTTTTTAATCTTTGTGTTCATGCGCCCCCTCCCGGCTTGATTAAAAGAAATATTGCCCCCTGAATACGCTATATATTGGGGTTTGAAGAGAATATTACCACTACATATGGGCCTTATCAAGAAAAAACATTTTTAAATAAAATAATAACCATCGGTCATTTTGGGGATTGCAATTTATCAATCGCAGGTTTATGAAAAGACTATGAATTTGAAGGATGGCCGCTTTGATTTTTAATTTGAAGAAAATTATGAACGTTAAGGGTTTTTTAGATGATGACGAGGCAAGGCAGCTCTATCATCTGGCTGTGGAAGTCTCCAAATCCGCCCCGTGTCTGGAAATCGGCAGCTATTGCGGGAAATCGGCGATCTTCCTGGGATCAGGCTGCAAGGAAAATAATGCAGTATTATTTTCTGTTGATCATCACACGGGTTCGGAAGAGCAGCAACCGGGCCAGGAATACTTCGATCCTGATCTGGTGGATCAGGTAACGGGTAAAATCGATACATTGCGCTTATTCCGCAAGACCATCGCTGATTTTGATCTCGCAAACGCAGTAGTCCCGGTTATCGGCCGCTCGGAGACTGTTGGAAAATCCTGGAATACACCGCTGGGCCTCGTTTTTATTGACGGCAGTCACGCCTATGAATCCGCATTAAACGACTACGAAACCTGGGCAAAGCACGTTGTGCCCGGCGGTTATCTGATCTTTCACGATATTTTTCCCGACCCGTCTCAGGGCGGTCAGGCGCCCTATCTTGTCTATCAAAAAGCCGTGGCATCCGGCGAATACGATGTCCTGCCGCTTTTCAAATCGCTGGGGGTATTAAGGAAGAAAGGCTGTAGCTTGTAGGCTCTAGTTCAAATGTATAGAGACGTTGTGACAACGCCTCTATACATTCGCCGTTTATGGACTATTTCCAACCGGACACGCATGCTCCGCTTTGGCCGAATATTTCCGGCTCTTCGGCGCCGCACTCAAGCGGCACCTACTTTGCTTTCGTCGTCTTTGTAGCAGTCTTTGCCGGAGCTTTCGCCGCAGCCATTTCCGCTTTGATCTTATCCACCGCCTGCAAACCCTCAACGCGGAGAGAACTTTGCGGATAGGCTTTCAGAAATTCCTGAAACAACTTGAGAGCCTCCTCATTGTTACCCTTAACTTTTGTGTCCAGTGCAATTTTGAACTTCTGAAGCTCCTCTTCCGGGACGGACGGAGACTTGTCTTTCCCTTTCCAATACATATTATCTGCCGACTCGTTCTTTGCGCCTCTGACGCCGCCGACTGCCGTTGTAACACCTGATTTTTTAGCAGGCGTTACTTTCTCCAGCTTCCCTTGAAGATTATCCCAAAAACTGTCTTTCCCCGCGCCCTGGGCTCCGTTTGCGAGAACGAATACCAGCAGCGTGCCAAGCATCAGCAATGTTTTTGTTTTCATGCCTGTCTCCTTTTCTTTGTTCTGTCTGATGATCCCTGATTATATACTTCCCAGCAATTCCATGGCCAGTGTCTGGTGCTTTCTGGCAATTTGATCATCTTTCTCAACCGCCCTTCGAAAGATCTGTGCAGCCTTGTCCCTTTTGTTGAGTTTGAGATAGCACAGCGAGAGATTGACTAAAATGTACGGATCGGCGGGATCGAGTTCGGCCGCCTTTTCATATGATTTTCGTGCGTCGTTAAATCTCCCTTTCAGATACTGGAGATTGCCGATGTTGTTTTTAATCTCGGCATTGTTTGGTGTAAGCTTGTCCGCCTTCTCAAAAAAGGACTGCGCCTTCTCCAATTCTCCGGCTTCGCCGTAAATAATTCCCAATTGAATGAACGCATGAGCGTCTTCCGGATACTTCGTTGCAGCTAGATAATAACGATTGCTGGTGTGCTTGAGCCAGATTCTATGGAGCTTTGCAATTTCGTCGCCATAGCGTTTACTCACTTCGGATTTGGCTTTCACCTGAACCCGCCAGTCTGAAAAAGGAAGCGTCGCCGGCTTATATCTGTCCCAGGCCCTGGCAAGATCCGTCAACTCCAGGCCTTTCTTCTTCCACTCATAATAGGTCTTACTCCCTGTTTCCCATGCCTTCATAAAGGTGGAACCGACCAGCGTCAACTCGACAGGCGCCCAGATCGTTCCTTCATGAACGACCAGCAGACCGTTCATTGTGGAATCACCCAGATCACTCGCCTCGCCTAATGCAAACATCATGAAGAGATGATCGGGAGTTCCGAGAACCATGGTACGGATACCCAAACCCTCAAGGGCCGCCGTATAGAGGACAACCAGATCGGTGCAAACGCCGGAATTCCTTTTCAGCGTTTCGCGGGGGTACTGGACATAATCCACGATGCTGGTTTTGCCCTCTACGATCTGGTAGGGATTATTGGGGTGCTGCAGATACGTCATTCCCATAAAACCAAGATATTCATAGAGTGCGGCGGCATAGACGAGGGGCGAGCTGATGTCCGCGTACTGGGTGACCACAGCCCGCGTGAATTCCAAAACGACCGGATCCTTGGACGTAATGAAGGTTGCAACACGGTCCTTGTTGATCCACACCATCCGATGCTTTTCATAGAGTTTGATCGTATTGTTCTTCGAACAACTGCGCGACTTTTGATTTTCGTAGTAGGTCACCTTGAGCTCGGTTTGCACCGGCGTATCTTCCGTCACCTCGAGTATCTTGTTGTTGAAGACCGCTTTGAAGGCAACTTCCCTGCTTTCTTTGGGCAGAAGGTTCTGGATTTCAACCTCCGTCGAGAAGTCCATATATTCTTTGATATTGAAAGCAAGTTTCAATGTCGGGATGGGATTGCGTGTATTGTTGGTAAGTCTAACCTTGCCGATCCCTTCATTCTCATAGATCTTATACGTGTTCGAGAAGATATCACTCATCTCGAGAATATCGATTTCCAGCGGCGCTTTGATGGCGACCTGTGTGCGAATGCTGACGGGAACGTGTTCGCTCTCCACTTCATCGATACTGACGGCACTCACCAAATACGTATAGGAAGTATCCGGCTCCAGGCCCCCTTCGGAAAATACTCCTGTTTTCGTCCGGGCGATCAATGCCGATCCATCACTATCGCGGTAAACATTATAATGATCGATATAGTCCTCTTTGCTCATTTTCCAGACCAGATCCACGGACCATTCCAGGCTCTGCGCTTCCAGAGAGATGGGGGCCGGCGGAGCGTATTTCAGCGGGACAGACGACGCAGATTCGGGCGTGATATTCTCGTTCCCCCCCGCCCCGCGCGCACTGACCCGGAAGACATAATTCTTTCCCGGAAGGACCGAGGCATCGCGAAAAGAATTCTTCGGCGATGTTCCGACTTCCTGATAGGAAAAGTCACCTTCCAGTTTGCGGAAAACGCGATATGATTCGACAATGGATTCTTCAGACGGATTCCAGGTAATATCCACGGCTCTCATAGCAGGCTTGGCATGGATGCCTGTGGGAGCCGAAGGCGTGTATTGCATGCCAAACGTCTGCAGGCGCTTGTTCCCCGGATCGGAAACCATGAACTGGGCGTTGTCCATAACGACAATCGATGCGGGTTGTTTGAAATCCCCCTTTCCACTTCCTTTGGCACCGAATTCCCGGAGAAACTTACCCGTCAGTGTAAATACCTTGATGCTCCTTGTCCCGGCATCGGCCACCAGCAACTCGGGTCCCATAACGGCAAGGCTCACCGGGCTGTCGAATCTATCCGGGCCTATCAGATCACCCCCTATTTCCCTCGTGACACTTCCGTTGGGAGCGATACACACGACAATTTTCCGATCTTCACAAAGGACGTAGGTATTTCCTTTCGCGTCCTGGGCAATGGCAACGGGCGCCTCCAGGGGCTGGTTCCCCGCCGCTTTGGTAAAGGCATTCATGAGGACCCCTTCACCGTTGAACACCTGAATCCGATTATTATTTTTATCGGCGACGTAAATCAAACCATCCGGGCCAATCAGAATATCGCTCGGTTTGGAAAAATAGCCTTCCTTATTTCCGGACGAACCCACTTTGAGGAGCACACGGCCCGAGGTATCCAGCTTTACAAGCTGGCTTGCCTCGCGGTCGATTATCCAGGGAAACCCCTTGAGATCAACCGCTACGGAAACGGGGACCACATCCGGCACTCTGATCGTCTTTTCGACGCGCCCGTCCTTCACGGCAAGCACGGCGTCGCTTTCCGGATCGACGGCAAAAATGCGCCGGGATGTTTTGTCCCAGGCCAGTTTTTTCGCCGAAGCGGGAATATCGCTGAGCCATCTGACGGATGTCGGAGGCGAGATGTCAAACGGCAAATCATTGCCTGTTTCTTTCCCGGTTGCAATCACCTGTATTGTCGCTCTCGACCGGTCGACTGCATAGACATTGCCCAGACCATCCGTGGCAATTCCATAGAGCTCCTGAAATTGGACCTTCCCCGGCCCCATGGTTCCGAATGAAAAAAGCTTCTCGCCTGCGAAGTTGTATTTTGTGACATTATTCTTCTCAGCATCCGTGACGAACAGACCGTCGTCGGCAACGGCAAGAGAGAAAGGTTTGATGGGGCCGGTCAGCTTCCCGACATACGTGCCGTCCTGTCGATAGATTTTAACCATCCGGGCAGCACCGTCTATGGCGTAGATCAGACCTTTGGAATCAACAACAACGGCAGTCGGGCTCTTCAGCAGGCTCTCCTCCTTTCCGGTATTTCCGATCGATCGAAGGAAGACGCCATTTTGCCCCAGAACCTGAATCCGGTCGTTACCGGTATCGGCTACGTAAATGATCCCCTGGTATACAAAAATTCCTTCAGGGCTGCTGAACTGCTTGGAACCGCTGCCGCTCTCGCCGAAAGTGTCGCGACAGACGCCCGTTTTGGAAAAAATGGCAATGCTGTCGAGTGACTTGTCCGCGACATAGATATGGTCACCGTATAAGGCAATCCCCGCCGGTTTCTGCAGGTAGGGCTCGCCTTCCTTTGTCTGACCGCTGAACGTCAGAATATTCTTCCCTTCGGGGCTGTAAACGTATACGAAGCCGCTCTTACCGGCCAGCATGCCTCCTTTGTAGCTGGTGACGTAGAGGTTGCCGCTTTTGTCCGCCGCGGCATGGAAAGGATTATCAACTGCAATTTCCGAGACGAAATTGACCTGATGCGCGGCCTGGGCCGACAGGGAGATCATCATCGATATCATCAGGAACGCGATTGCCGGACGTATTCTGAACATTTCGCCACTCCACAGGACCGGGATCTCCCGGATCGATTGAAGCTCCCGGCAAGTCCCGGAGAGTCCTCATTTCTTACGGAAATATATTTTCCAGTGCGCCTGATCAACCAGACCGTGAACCACCGGTAAGGCGTTTGCCGCCCGGTTCAACCCCGCCGATATTCAGGAACATCAGCATCAGCCGCCGGCGTTACCGGCCGCAAACCTCTCAAGGCAAATATCTCAACCGGAATCCGCTTCCCTTTGACCAGGAAACTCCCCAGCGGTTCAGTAATCACAATATTTTTTACCCGCTCATACAGTGCCCGGGTGATTACAGCACAGCCTGCATCCCTGCTTTCATTCTGAATCCGATAGGTCAGGTTCACATTGTCACCGATGGCAGTATACTCCATTTTTTTGCCGACTGCACCGATATTTCCAACGATCACTTCACCCGTATTGAGCCCGATCCCCCACGTGATGGGTTCGTCTCCCGCACTGAGCCATTTTTTCTGAAGCGGGCCGATGGCGGCCATCATTTCGAGCGCACACCGAACGGCAAGTTCGGTATGATTTTCCTGAATGAGGGGCGCGTTCCAGTAGGCAAGGATTCCATCCCCGAGAAACTTGTCCAGCGTTCCGTCGTACTTCATGACGATATCCGTCATAGCAGCGAGGTAGTCATTGAGAATTCGTACGACATCCGCGGGGGATCGTTTTTCACTGTAGGTTGTATAATTCTGGACATCGGCAAAGAGAATGGTGAGCTCCCTGGATTCTCCGCCGATTTTCGCCATCTCCGGATTCTTTACGAGCAGATCGACGACCCTTTTGGAGACGTAGCTGGAAAACATCGATCGTATCTCCCTCGCCTGCCGGTCCACGATAAAAAAGCGGAGGTAACCTGTTACGGCCGAGGTAAGTAGAATGCATAAAACAGGATAGACGATACTGATCCATCTTCCGACCAGAAACATGAAGCCGGCGAATGCAACCTGCAAGGCGATGAGCAGCACTGCCAGAGGAAGCGAGACGCTATGGCGGAGATTCCAGATCATGAGCGTTGTAGCAATTCCCAGGATGATGATCAGGACCAGATCGATGAGCTTTTCCGGACCCGCGCGCCGGATAAAGTTCCCGGCAGCAATATTGTCCGCAATGCCGGCGTTGACTTCAACCCCGGGTGTATTGTTGGAAAACGGGGTAATGCGCATATCATAAATACCAAGCGCGGTAGCCCCGACAAATAGAACCCGGTCTTTCAGTCTATCAGCCGGCACTCTGCCTTTCACCACGTCGGCAAAAGAAAAACGTTCATAGACACCGGGAGGGCCGGCGTAGTTAATCAGCATCCGCTGCTCACCATCGATCGGAATCCTCCGGGGTCCCAGAAGCACTTTGGGGCCGTCAATCTCAAACGTCTTTATTCCCATCAGTTCGGCGGCACCGGCAAGGCCCAGCGATGGATATGTTTTTCCGCGATACTCGATGCCAAGTTTTGTGAAGCGGATGACACCATCGCTTTCCGGAAAGACGTTGATATGGGCGATACGTCGTGCGGCGTTCTGCAGCACCGGAATATTGGAGGTCAATCCCGCAACGTTGCCGCTTTCATCAAATTCAAATCCGCAGGCCAGAGTCACCCGTCCGGAACGCTTTATCGCCGTTGCAAATGCGTCATCAACCGGTGTCGTCTGCGATTCCGGGAAAAAAGCGTCGAAGAGCACAGCTCTTGCTCCCGCTCCGGTCGTTACGTCAAGCAGGGTCGCATAGTGCACCCTCGAGAAAGGAAAGCGTCCCAGTTCAGCGATGGTTTTATCATCAATCGCGATAATGGCAATATTCGGGCGAGATTTGGGAGATGTCCTGAGGGCTTTCATCCTGAGGTCGTATGTATTGTCCTCAAACCCTTCCAGGAGGTTCGTCTGAAGGTAATAGAGACCGATCACAAATAGGATCGAGAGCAGCGCGACGACATGAATATTTTTGGGCCTGCCTATTTTCATACGATTCCGGCCATCATTCTGTCGCGGTCCGCCTCTCCCGGACTTCCGGGTATAGCCTCACCCTGCAGTGGCTACCCTATTCATCTTTTCTGTACGGCGGGAAGATGATAATCCTGATGCCAATGTGGTGACAACTCTAACGTTGCGGTTTCTTTGACAGATATATATTTTCCTTAAAGCGAGTATAGGAAACGCCGTATTGCATGTCAAGGAATTCCTGAAACCCAATGACCTCGCATACCTTCCACAGAGGTCCGAGAGAAGAAAGTCAAAGAAAATTCATGTCATGATGAAAACGGAAAGTATCGGAAGTTTGCCGCAAGAGCACAGGCACCGCGAGTAAAAAATCATTCAGGATCTATGCACAGTGGGACATACCCTAAAGAAAGGCGGCACGAAACATACTTGCCGCTTCTACTTCGAAGATCCATTCAAGGCGATGATGGACGGAGCACGTTGACTGCCATTCCCGGCGACACCGTTTGCCCGAAATTTGGCAAACGATGAATGTCATTCCACCGCCAGTTGCTCATGACCATTGCCAGGTGCAGCCTTTTTCGGTTTCTACCGCACGGATATAACTGCGGGCTATAAAATCGCTGACCGTGTTCTCGATCAGGCGCTGATCGCCGGAAATCGCCGTCTTCATTCTTTCAATAAAAATCTCCCGTGCTGCATCACGGTTTCCATTCAGAGAGACATCGATCACACCCAGTTTTTCAACCAGGTCCTCTTTCAGAATCGAAAACGTAATATTCATCCGGTGCTGACCTTCAACCCGCATATCATCATAAGGTGTGTTTTTACCCGTTTTGTAGTTTTCAAGCACTTTTTGCCATTCGCCCCTCATTTCGACGTCGTAAAGGGCGACAAAATCGCGGATATCCTGGGGAGTAAGTTCCGTTGTTTTCACAATCGCATCATTGGCATCATATTTTGACCAGTCTCTTGTCAATATTTCCAGATCATAGTCTGCCACTTTTTCACACAAGGTTGTGCCCGGGAAAGGCGCAAGATAATGATAGCCGTAAAGAATCTCCAGACTGCGGGCAAAGGCATCTGTCCGCTTCAACGTATCTTTCGTTTCTCCCGGCAACCCGACCATGAAAGAAGCGTGAGCCAGCATACCCGACTGCTTACACATCCTGACAGCGCTTTTTGCCTGCTCAAGTTTTATTCCTTTCCTGACCCTTTTGAGCATTTCGGGACAGCCCGATTCCACACCGAAGCTGATGCTGTCGCAGCCGGCGTCGGCCATGGCATCAAACATCTCCTGGTTGACGGTATCCACGCGCGCAAAAGCACTCCACGCGAATTTCAGGTTACGTTCTTTGATGCCGTTGCAGATTTCTTTGACCCGACCGGTATCGGACGCGAAAAGGTCATCGGCAATATTCATGCGGTCAAATCCCAATCCCATGATCTGCTCGACTTCGTCGAGCACGAGCCCGGGACTGCGGCGGCGCACTTTCGATCCGACCATTTTCCGCCCCAGACAAAAGATGCAGCCGTGCGGACAGCCGCGGCCCGTAATCATACTGACCGGAAAACCAAACGCCCGATAACGCGAGATGGGCAGTAACCGCCGTGCCGGAAGCGGGATGCGGTCAACATCCACAATGAAATCTCTCCTGCCGTTGCTGACGACGTGATCGGCCTCGCGAAATGCAATACCCGGAATACTTCGCCATTTATTTTTCTGCTTCATGAGCGGAGCGAATTCAATAATCGTATCATCTGCTTCGCCAATGAAGATTACATCGATTTCCGGATAAGTCCGGAGAGTCTCTTCCACGGTAAACGAGACATGCGGCCCTCCCATCATGGTAAGGATGTCCGGATTGATGTCTTTTACATCGTGCAGAATCCGCTGCGCGTCATAAAAATTCATCGTGACCGATCCTGCACCAACGGCGTCCGGCTGAAAATCGGCCAGTTGACGGGTAAGTTTTTCTCTGGAATAGCTGGAAATGATATAATCAAAAATCCGTACGTCACAGCCTGCTTTCTCGAAAGCTGCAGCAACATAAGAGATGCCCAGCGGCGGCGAGGGAAACTCTTCCAGAGGATAGGGAGCGGCAATAATTGCAACACGCATCTTCAATCTCCTTTGCGCGGGAACCAGATGGATCGAAACCATCCGAAAAGTGAATTCTTTTCCCGCATGATCCGTTCGACCGCGTCAAAATACTCAGCCATTTTTTTGGGATCAGACATCCATTGCGATCGCGATTTGACGGGCTTGTCCGCATCCAGATACTTGACAACCGCAGCAGGGTTTCCCGCGGCAATCGCGTTTGGCGGAATATCTTTCACAACGATGGCGCCCGCGCCGATAATGGCATTTTCTCCGATGTGAACGCCCTTACCGATCATGGCGCTGTCACCGATCCACACATTCTTGTCAATAATAATTTCTTTTGTGCTGCCGATGGAAACACTGCGGTCATAGATGTCATGCCAGTCTGCGTCGGTAATACAGACATTCTGCGCCATCATGCAATCGTCGCCGATGGATATGGCCGTGGCCGACTGGATTCTGGTGCCCGGGCAAATCAGACAATGCCTGCCGATTTCAACTTTTCCCGACTTTCCATCCGCCATCCAGGCCGTGATCCTGATGCGCTTTTCCATGGTGGCAATCAAAGTCGTGTAGTCTCCGATCGACACGGGCCAGCCATTAATTTCCACGCCCCAGGGTTTCATAAAAACCAAGTTCCGGCCAAAATGTTCACACTGCGGTGCCAGAAAATGGTTGGCATACCATCGTTCAAACTTCCAGCTCAGCTTCTTGATGTAATAGGGACGATGATCCTTCTGCAAGTCGTTTCTCTTTTCACAATAATTTATCGGACAATGTAATCGTAAAAATTAACCGTCAGAATAATGCGGTAAGTTTTTTTCGAAGATTATGATTGTCGCTCTTGCCAATAGCGATGATTAAATATTTTCGCAGCCGGTGTCACGCCGTTTAAGGCGTCCCAGGCCATAAGAACAGCCGCAGACGTCCAGGCCGTTTTTTCTTCGGGCCAGATCACGCTATCGGGAAATGTAACGCCCATCCAGTAAGATCCGTCGGGATAGCGCTTGTCGCCAAGCCAGCTGAAAATGGTTTTGGCCCGGGTATCGTCTCCCATGGCCGCCAGGGACAGGATCAATTCCGACGTTTCGGCCATCGTGACCCAGGGCCGGTCGCTCACGCAACGGACGCCCCAGTCGGGCACCACAAATCTGTCCCACAGATGGTCGATTCTTTTTTTCGCCTCATCGCCTAAGACCGCTCCACAGAGAATCGGATAATACCAGTCCATTGAAAAACGCGACTTGATCATGTTGAAGAGATCGGGCCGGCTGCGGATGGTTGCCTCCAGGAGTTCTTTGGCCTTCTGCCAGCTGGGTCTTTTAATCCCCAGCACATCGGCGATCGCCAGCGCACACTTGATGCTCATATATATGGAGCTGCACCCGGTCAAAAGCGCCATCTTATCAATGACACCGTCTTTATTTCTGGCCCAGTAGATTTCACCCTCCGGCGCCTGCATGTTGATCGCATATTGGATGCCCCGGGATACCGACGGCCACATGGATTTCAAAAAATCAACATGACCCGTAATCAGGTAGTGCTGATAAACGCCTACGGCGATATATGCGGCATAATTCGTTTCTTTCGTCGAATTGATAATCCTTCCGTCCTGGGTTTCCGACCACCAGCTGCCGTCGGGAAGCTGTGTGGCAATCAGCCACTCATAAGCGCGTTCGGCTTGGACCCAATATCCGGCAATGCTCAAGCCCATTGCACTTTCGACATGGTCCCAGGGATCGGTCTTGCCGCCCTGCGACCAGGGGATTTCGCCGGTGTCTTTTTGGATGGCCGCAATAAACTCTGCAACTTTTTCGACCTCGATGGGTTTGATCGCTTCAATCGACGATACATTCAATTCCATGGGCTTTAACCTTTTCTCAGATAAAACACGATACTCTTGCCGATCAGCGGATTTAACGCTTCTTCCAGCATCCGCACTGCCTTCGGTTTGCTCATGATATCCCATTCCAGGAATTTTTTATAAAACCGGATCAGGATATTCTTTTCATTTTTCAGGCCCACCAGGCATTTGAGCCACCAGTAAGGGGCATGCAGCGCATGCTTGTAATTGATTTTCCAGCAGGTGATCCCCTGCCGGTCCAGCATTCTGCTTAAATGTTTCTTTTTGTAAATACGAATATGCCCGCCTTCTTCGCTGTGATAAGCATAAGAAATCAACCAGCAGATTTTCTCCGAGAAATAACGCGGCACGCTGACAACCAAATGCCCCTGCGGCTTGAGGACGCGAACCAGTTCGGAAAGCGCTTTCTCGTGTTCGGGAATATGCTCGAGAACTTCCGAGCAGATGACGCAATCAAAGACCTCATCGTCAAAAGGCAGCGCGTTGATGTCCGCTGTCTCAACCCGGTAGTCGAAAGACAGAGCATCAGGCATGTTCTTCAATCCAGTGAGCGCGTCCGCCACATCTTTGGCGCTGCGGTCGATGCCGGCGATCTTCAGGCCGGGCAGTTTCGCCAGGGCACGCAAATGCCTGCCGCTTCCGCATCCGGCATCCAGAACAACACAACCGGGTTTTAACCTGAGCTCATGAAAATCGACTGTGACCATGGATTGCCTCGCGATAGACATCGGCCACTTCCTGCGCCGCTTTCTTCCAGCTGAACACGGAATTGACACGCGCCAGCCCGGCCTGCGCGTACTTCTTTCTTTCTTCGGGAGCATTCAACAGCCGCGTGATGGCATCGGCCAAAGCCTTCGCATCGGCGGGAGGAACGATGACACCGGCATCGCCCACGACTTCCGGCAGGGCGCCGCCGGAGGTAGAAATCAAGGGAACACCGCAGGCCATGGCTTCGGCCGCCGGAATGCCGAAGCCTTCATACAGGGACGGCACAACCGCAACGGTTGATTTGGCGTAGTAATCGGCAAATTCCTCATTTTCGATACGTCCGGTAAAATGCACAATGTCGGACACACCGAGTTTCGCCACGAGGTTTTCAATAATGCCGTCTTTCTTGGGCTGACCGATGACGGTTAACTTGATCGGCTGCTTCTTACGAATCTGGGCCACCGCCTCCAGAAGAAAATTGAGACCCTTTAGAGGCGTGTCCGCGCTGTTCGTCACGATCAACGCATTGTCCGGCCGAGGGCCGTTCTGTTTCGGATAAAAGAACTCATTATTGATCCCGTTGTGCACAACGCGGAATCTGTTCTCGTCGAGCGAAAATTCTTTGGCGATGTCTTTCTTCGTAAATTCCGACACCGTGATGATATGGGAAAACTGCTTGGCCACCTTCAGCTGCATATTGATGAACGAGTACCATCGGAAAACGCGAAATTTCTGACGAAGCGTCCTGGCCACTCTATAGTCTTCCTGCCGGTCCACCGTGATCGGATGGTGAATGGTGACAAGCGTCGGCATGACTTTCCGGCCCAGCCTGCCGATCCCGTAAGACAGGCATTGATTGTCGTGGACGATGTCATATTCGTTTCTGTGTTTTTTCAGATACGAATAAACCCGTTCGCCGAACGTAAAGGGTTCGGGGAAACTGCCCGTACAGACGTTTAAGAATTCATACATATTGATGGCGCTTGTTAAATCGCCGATCTTTTCCGGGCGAAAAAGGTGATCCGGATGATAAAGATCGAGACTGGGCAGTTTTATCAGCCGGACATTGTCGTCGAGGTGCGGATAAGGAGGGCCGGAAATGACATCCACCCGATGCCCTTCATCGGCCAGCGCTTTGCTTAAATGCTTGATGTAAACCCCCTGCCCTCCGCAGGTCGGATTGCCTCGATACGTCAATAGACAAATGCGAAGCGATTGGGAAACGGAACTTTTTTTCACGAAAATAACCTTTGAATCAGCTTTTGAGAGTTTTCGAACATGACGGCAATTTCTTCATCGGATAACCCGGCTCCGCGCGCAATATTTGTCGCCATTTTAACGCCGACAAAATCACCCGGCGCGTGAGCGTCGTTATCGAGCACCAGCTGCGCATTGCATTTTCTGGCCATGGATACAACATGCCCATTCGCATAGCTGTGACCCCGGCGCGTAGTAATTTCCAGAAAGACGCCCTTGGCAGCCGCTTCCCGTGTTGCCTCTTCCGTAATGAGTCCCGGGTGGGCAAGAATATCGACGCCGGCGCGGATCGCCGCCAGATTGGTGCCGGCAGGCACGGGCTCCGTGAGGGTTTCCCCATGGACGATAATGATTTTCGCCCCCAAATTTCTGGCCTGCGATGCAAGCTCTTCGATATCGGAAGGATCGATATGCGTTAATTCCAGCCCCGGTAAAACCCGGATTTTCCCATGACGGGTAATGTGCTCGCTTGCTTTGATAATCCGCGGAAGAAGAAAGTCGATATTGGAATAATCTGCATGATCCGTGATGGCAATCGTCTTGTACCCTGCAGCATATGCGCGCTGCGCCGATTCGGCCGGGATAAGTTCACCATCACTAAAAATAGAGTGTGTATGCAAATCAATCATTTCCATCATCCGTCACCAGGATTTGCGAAACGCTTAGACTGATAGTCACTTAGCAAATTTAGAACCAGGAGTCAATAAAGATAACGAAATAACTGCAAGAAAATAAGAACGATTGTTCTTCGGGCAGGACGTATTTTGCTTTCGGGGTCGGTTAACCTTTTCTCGTTCCGGGAGCGGGCGCGGGACCTTCGAGCCATCTTTTGATCCGGTTGGCGTCAGCGACGCGGGTCAACTTGCCCTGAGAGTCCAGGAGCACAATCAGCACCGGACGCTGGGCCACCTGAGCCTGCATCACCAGGCAGCGCCCCGCTTCGCCGATAAAGCCTGTCTTGGACAAACCGATATCCCAGCGGGGGTTTTGAATCAGACGGTTGGTATTGCGAAATTCCAGCACCCGACGGTGGGACTGAATCGTAGCATGTTTGCTGGTTGTAAAGTCACGGATCAGGCGATACTGATAAGCCGTATCCACCAGTCGCACCAGATCGCGGGCGGAAGAAACATTGCCGCTCGAGAGTCCGGTCGTGTCTTCAAAATGTGTCTCCATAAGTCCCAGAGATCGGGCTTTGGCATTCATTGCAGCAACACAGCCCGAAAAACCGCCCGGGAAAGTTCTGCCGAGTGCGTGAGCCGAGCGATTTTCGGATGACATCAGGGCCAGGAGCAGCGCCTCCCGGCGTGTATACTCGGTCCCCACCGGCAGGCGGGAGTGACTGTGACGAAGGGTGTCCACATCACTTTTCAGGACGGTAATCGATTCCTCAAGATCGCACTCGGCGTCGAGCACGACCATGGCTGTCATGAGTTTGGTGATAGATGCTATGGGTACAACGGCTGACGCCTGCTTCTGAACCAGGAGTTCGCCCGTCTGTTGATCCTCCACCAGTGCTGCGGCGGAACGCAATATCAAGCCCTGCGGAAGGCGTCTTGATTCAGGAACCGATGCGTTTCGGTAAGCAGCAACCCTTACCCGTGATCTGGAAAATCCTTCTTCGACGGAAACAATCAGCGTTCCTACGAAGAATAAGACAACGGCCAGGGAGATCAGACCCAATTTATTTGTCATGCACCCTCCATAAATATGGTCTTATTTAATCTCATCTTCCCCGTTACTGTCAAGAAGACTTTTGCCTTGTTCGAATATTCTTGAGCGGCCGGTATCCGGCATCACATCAGAATATCGCGCTGCAGGACTACGTTATCCAGTGGGAACGCTCGGCCATTTTGAGCGCCACGGTCTCCTTCAGCCATTCCTCAATGTCCCGGACCATATAAAAAACGGGCGCGAGGAGATTATCGTCCGGCGTAATTATGTGCTCGTCCAGGGCGATCTTTGCCAGCGCTGTGTCGGGATAAATGCGGATTCCCTGCGACACCTTCACCGTATCCAGAGGAAGGGAATCGGCAAAGGCAAGGCTCTCGAGAACGGACGCCCTTGTTTCTCCCGGCCCCCCCAGCATCAGAAACCCCATCTGCCGGATGCCGCGCTTCGCCAGACAAAGCGATGTCTGGCGAACATCATCGGGATTGAACCGTTTGTTCATGTTCCTGAGAATCCGTTCGCAACCGCTTTCAAATCCCAGACTGACCTCCCGACAACCCGCATCGGCCATCAATCTGATCAGGTCTTCATTGACTTTCCCGGGATAGAAGATGCACCGCCACGCGACGCGGAGCCCGTGATGAATGATCAGCCGGCAAATCTCCGCCGCATAAGATGCCGGCAGATTGAAAGTATTATCGACAAAATAGAACTGGCTGAATCCGGCTTCCACAAAGTTCTTCAGCTCTTCAATCGCATTTTCGGGGGATCGCTTTCTGATCGTCCGCCCTTCGATGGTTGCGGTCGAACAGTAGCTGCAATTCATGGGACAGCCGCGTCTTGTCTGAAACGGCACCCACAAATTCCGGTCGTAGGCGGCCAAAAAACGATGGACGCCGGAAATGGGCAGGTCGCCCAGGTCGCGAACATAGACCCGACCACCCTGCCGTCCGCGTCCTCTCAGATACAGACCGGGCAATCCACTAAGATCGGCTTGCCGCGAAAGTCCGGAGAGCAGTTGGGGAAAAACGGCTTCCCCTTCCCCCTGGATGCCCATATCCGCCTCCAGATAGTCCAGAACGGCTTCGGGAAAGATGCTGTAGCCTGCTCCGCCGAGAACAACGGGAGCATTCGACAAATGTTTGCAGTGGCGCACAACTTCCTTGACATCGTCGAGCAGAAACCTTGCGCCATGCATCACCTGATCGTCGATATTTCGTACGGAGATGCCAATAACGTCGGGATGGAAAGATAAAACGGCATCCCGGATGCACGACCGGGAATCCGCCCGCGCCATGAGATCCAACACCAGAACCTCATGTCCGCTTTGCTCAGTTGCCGCTGCGACGTCATGCAGACCCAGCGGCATGGGCAGAATATTGATTTTTTCGGTATTGGCGGCGATGAAAAGAACCCGCATGTTTCGTTTTACCTCACGATCGTCAGTCGTTTCTCGCACCCTTTTCGTTGCTGACTTGAACCGCCTCGGCAAACCGGATCACGTAAGACGATCCCGGATGCGGGCATATTGCCGCATACGGGCAAAAACGTGAACGGCGTGCTCGGGAAAATCATAACACGGCACACCGCCGGCATCCAGAAACCGCTGACAGACCTCCTTATCGTCTTTGTCTCCCAGAAGGGACACAAAGACGGGCTTGCGCCGGTCGGCTTTAATAATATCGACCATGGGCTGGTAGACGCCGGGGTTCTTGTCGCCAAAAGAAATAAAAATAATTCCGTCCACGCCGTCATCATCCAGCAGCGCCTTCATGACTTCCGATGTCGTCTTTTCGTATCCGCAGGTCATCCAGTCGGGGAAAATATCAACGGGATTTTTTGTTTTGGACTGGGTAGCGATGACTTTGCCGATTCTCGCCTGCGTATCTGCTTCCAACACGGCGACGCTCAATCCCTCTTCCGCAGAGGCATCGATACTCATGATCGCCTGCGCTCCGCTGTAAGTCACGCACGCCAGGCGGTCTCCCCTGGGCAGGGGCATATTGAGAAATCCTTTGACCGTCCGGACAAACTCATCGATGGCGTAGAGACGAATTGCGCCGGCCTGGCGAACAACACCGTCAAAGACCCTGTCTTCCATGGCCATGCTGGCGGTGTGAGATGCCGAAGCCTTTGCACCGGCCTTTGTGCGTCCGCTTTTGATGAGAAGGACGGGCTTTTTCTCCACCGCTCTTCTCAAATTCTCGTAAAAGCGGCTGCCGTCTTTGACATCCTCCAGATACAGGCCGATGATTTTTGTCTGTTCATCGTCCGCTAAATACGCCAGGGCATCCGATTCGTTTACATCCGCCTTGTTTCCCAGGCCAATGCCTTTGGATAGATGCATTCCATCGAGTGAACTCAAATACCGCAGGAGCGCCCCTACAAAAATCCCGGACTGCGCCGCCAAGCCGATCGACCCGGCCTCGAGCATCCTTGTCGTGGCAAAATAAGAGGTCGTCAGTTTCGTCCGGGTATTGACGAGACCCAGTGTATTGGGACCGAACCCTCTCATGCCGGAAGATCTCAAGATCGCTTTGACGTCTTCTTGATAGGCTGCTCCTTCGGGTCCGGTTTCCGCAAAACCCTCGGCTGAAATCACCACTCCTTTGACGCCTTTACGCGCACAGTCCCGCAAGGCATCCGGAACAAACTTGGGCGGAATCAGCAAAACGGCCAGATCGACATTGAAAGGAACTTCCAGCATGTTCCGGTAAAGGGGAAATCCAAAGACGTCGCCCCCCTGGGGGTTGACGCCGGCCACACGTCCCTGATAACCCACTGCTTTCAAAACATTCAGGAGCTGTGCGCCGGGCTTCTCCTGGTCCCTTGATGCCCCGATGACCACAATACTTTGCGCCTCCAGAATTTCTTTAATGTCTCTCATCGGCACTTCCCTTTCTCATCGATGTCGTCTTCTTATTTTATCTGATTTCCAGAAATTTCTTGTAGATCTGGTAATGTTCCGTGTCCTCATACCGAACCGGTTGAATCGGCGTCTGATCGAAATTATAGATGACGGCGCCAGGGCAGGCAAGCAGGATCGGCGAATGCGTAGCTATGATAAACTGCGCTGAGCCTTCGTAACTGGCTTGGTTCAGCAACTCCAATAACCTGATCTGGTTTCGCGGCGAAAGAGCCGTTTCCGGTTCATCAAGCAAATAAATCCCCTTGATCCGATAGCGCGCCCTGAAGAAAGACATGAGCGATTCGCCGTGCGACTGGGTCATCAGCGATTTCCCGCCGAAATAGTTGAGTTGACCCGGATCGGCCGCCGACCACTCATCCAGGACCTGACGGAAATGCTGAAAACTTTCCGAACCGAAGAAAGACCCCGGAACTTTGCCATCCGTCCATTGAATGGACAGATACTCGCCTAGCTTATCCTCATAGGGATTATAATCATATCGGGTACGGCCGGTTTCCTGCCAGATGTGAATGCCGCAGGCGAGTGCAATGGCCCGAAGCAGTGTAGATTTTCCGGAACCGTTTTCTCCGACAAACAACGTTACCGGCGTCGTAAGTGAAAGACCTCCGGTATTCTTAAAAGCGGGAACATTGAAGGGATAGACATCCTTTTCCGGATATTTTGCCCAAAGGAGTGTTACGTTTTGCACATGCATGGCTGCATTTAATAATACAAATTGAAGCTTGTCAATGACCGACAATAACCAACCACCTTGCAGCAAGCTGTCGAGAATTAACGCTCGTCCCGCGTGAGCGGGATTAAATCGCATCGGACGCCGATATTCCGGGCGCTTATCCGGCCCGCCTCCTGCGAATGAACCCCCATTTGGCGGGATTTGCCGACGCCCCGATAAACGCGATCGCCCGCGGCTCAAACAGGGAGGTATAAAATGATTCGCTGTTCATATGAGTACCTTATTCATTGAGCCGGCTCATCCGGCCGCTTCCGGGGAATGGACCGCCTCTTATCAATTAACTTTCTCTATATAAATTCCGGAACCGATCCAGACCGTGTCCGTAATCCTTGTGGAGTAGCCTTTCTTCAGCCAGATCCTGTTGCCGTCCTGAGGATTGGGCCAGGTGAACAGAACAACACCCCTGGTATAGCCATTTTTCCGGTAGGCGGCATCGGAAACCATCCGGAAGAATTTAGCGTCCGGGTTGTACTTGATCCCATACTGGGGATAGGCTTTCATTGCAAAGCCCGTATTGAAGAAATCCTTGCCGGTCATGGTCGGATTGGCGCCGTTCGCCCTGCAGATAATCCTGGCAATCCGGTCATCTTGTTTTTCGTTTTCATAGGCAAAGATATAAAGCTCCCCCTGCTGAAATAGACATTTGCCTGCCTTACACCCGGCGTCACCGGCGGGCCTGTTGAATTCCTTAAACGCGGCGTCCAGTCCCTTCTTTGAGCCCATCTTATCGAGATTCGCCAGGGCGAACGCCTTCGCTTTGCAGACAAACGCCACCAGTTTTCTTTCCTTGGTTGCGAGTGACGATACATTCGTGCACTCGCCGCGATAGTACGCCATCGATTCATGTCTATTGACGGAGCCGGTTACATCCGCTGCCGCCAATGCCTGTCCGGTGAAAAAGACAATCCATATGACTATTGCCTCTGATAGAAAACGTCTCACCCGAAATCTCCTTTAATCCCGCTCACCCGGGACGAGCGCTAATTCTCCTTAGCTTGCTGCGAAATAATAACCTTCATTTCATACCTCGACAGCTTGCGCGAGGTGGTTGATTCTTTTCGAAATAAGGCTCACACAGTATCGGACAAGCCGCTCCCGAGTATGTGTGACCTATAAGAAACGGTCATGGACGTCAAGAAGATTTGGACGATGAAATCGAATTTGCACGGATTGCCGCCAAAGCTACGGGACCGGCTGCCTTATTGCGTGAGAAAAGTTTTCTGTCTTTGCTGCATCATCCTCAGAGTGATTTATGTCAACCGATCTAAACGGCGGGCTTTGATCGAGAGAGAAGGATCATATCTCTACAGACAGACCGTCATAAGCGAGATGGATCTCCATGCCGGATGAACTGTCCAGAATATTTAAATATTTTCCGGTATCGGCGAGGAACCGATCAAGCGCTTCGTCATCCAATGTATGTTCATGATGAAACAGACACAGACGCTTGACGCCCGCCCGCATCGCCAGTTCAACACCCAGAAGATTGCTGGAATGCCCCCAGTTTTCTTTCGCATCGACCGCATCGATAAAGCTGTACTGGGCATCGAATATCAACAGATCGGCATTCCTGAAGAACTCGATGAACCGGTAATGATCATCCAGAGCGCCCGCATCGTGTTCGCAATCCGTCGAGTAGACTACTTTCTTCCCGTTCGTGACAAAACAGTATCCGTATGAATCGCCGGGGTGCTTCTGTTTGACAGCGCTGACTTTGACGCCGGCAATGTCGTAATCACGATCCGCGTCAAGCAGGTGAAAGTCTATATCCGCTTTCATGGCCTTGAGCGGCACGGGGAAACAGGGTTGATCCTGCTGACGGACAAAGGTTTCCTCCAACGCGGCATGATGCCCGTAAATGCGGATATGATTGCCGGGCAGATACGCCGGCGTGAAGAAAGGAAAGCCCTGAATATGGTCCCAGTGCAAATGAGAAATAAAGATATTAAAGACATTGGGCAGGCTTTTGAGGCCAGCCGCTTTTGACTTCATGTAGTCGTGCGCGAAATCTCTCAGACCCGTTCCGGCATCGCAGATAATATATTCTTTCTCATTCACCATTTCGACGCACGCGGTATTGCCTCCATAGCTTCCCCGGACCGAAAACGGCAATGCCTCACGGATAAATGTTTTAATCGCTTCATCCGTTTCCAGTCCGAAAGACCGCGACGCCTGAATCGCCTTGAATATTTTCGACTCGATGGATCGGGTCGTGACAGAGGTTGGCAATGACCCCCGCGTGCCCCAGAAATGAACCTGCATCGGCAGTCTCCTCTAACGGTCCCCCGGCAGTTGATTCCGCTTGCAATCTCGCACAGTTTGTAAAATCAGTCAATTATTGAGATCATGGACAACCGGCTCATCATCCGCCTGGTAGCGTCTGTCGTCATGACAATCGCCTTTGAGTCACGGCCGGTAAATTGCCGGATGAATGCCGTGTGATTTCTTTTTTCAGCATCCGGCACAGAATTCTTTCTTCATTTCCTTTCTCCTTGACAGATCCCTGTCGTCCTTCTATCGTTATAACCATCGCATCCGCGAAATTGAACAAAAATACAAAACGGCCTCAGGCAGGAGGAACAAGCATGGCAATGGGCAACCCAAACAGCGCAACCGGCCCCGGAAATACCCCGAATGACCCTCATCCAAAACGCAAGGCGATCTTCGACAGCAGGTACGGCGCTTTTTTTCAAAAATTTCTGGTCTTTCTGCTCGTTGTCCTCTTGTTGCCCCTTTCCTCGTCCGAGGCCGAAAATCTCACCTGCAGCCGCCTGCCGACGCTGATGGGAACGTACCTGGCAAACCACTACGCGATGAAGAACCTGACCGAAGATATCAAGACGCATGCTGTTGATCAAATGATCAAAAGCCTCGATCCGTCAAAAACACTGCTATACGCGCCTGATGTTGAAACATTCAGGGCCAGTCTGCGAACCCTGTTTGCCAGTCTGCAGGCGGGGAATTGCGCGTCACTCAAGCCAGTCTATGATACCCTCGTCGCACGGGCGCGCGAAAGCGAAGCGATGATCAGAGAAATTCTGGATTCGGAATACCGGATCGATGAGTCGGCCCAGTTGCTCATCGACGTGAACAAACGCCCCTACGTAAAGACGGCGGATGAAAAAAAAGCGCTGCTGAGGAAGGTCGTGCAATTCCAGATCGAAAACGACCTGCTCGCCGGCATCGACTTTGCCGAAGCCAAAAAGAAGCAGATCCATCGTTATGAACTGCAGACGATGCGCGTGGTCGAGCGCAATCCTGAAAAGCTCATTACGAGCGCCGCCGAAGCTTTTGCCGTGGCCCTGGATCCGCATACCAGTTACCTGTCATCCGAGAACTTCGCGGATCTTCAGATTCATATGCAGCTTTCCCTGGAAGGAATCGGGGCTGTTCTCAGCAGCGATAACGGCTTTACCGTCATCGAGGAGTTGATGCCCGGAGGAGGCGCCGAGCGCACGGGCCGGCTCAAGCCGAAGGACAAAATTATCGCCGTAGCCCAGGAAGGGGAAAAACCCGTCAATGTGATCGACATGGATCTGCGTGACGTTATTAAAATGATTCGCGGCAAGAAAGGAACACAGGTCACGCTGACCATCCTGCGGCAGGAGGAACGTACTTACCGCTTTGATATCACGATTATGCGCGACAAAATCGACATTAAGGAACAGGAGGCCAAAATCACTTACATGACCCGTCAGGCAAAGGACAGGCTCTATCGCTTCGGCGTGATCGATCTTCCCTCCTTCTACGGCGACGAAAAAAGCAACAAGTCCTGCTATCAGGATGTAAAAAACCTTCTTGCCGAGGCCCGCGAGCAGCATGTCGACGGGCTTGTGCTGGACCTATCGCGCAATACCGGCGGACTCCTCGGTGAGGCGGTCCGCCTGACCGGGCTTTTTCTTGGTCGTGGAGGCATTGTGGCGGTCAGGGACAGCCGCGGTCAAGTAACCATTCTCGCCAACGGTTCGGCCGCGACCACACCCGACGACAACCGCGAGGTGATCGCGTTTCCCGCCGAAGATCCCGATACGGTCTTTACCGGACCGCTGGTTGTGCTGACAAGCCGGCTCAGCGCTTCGGCCAGTGAGATCGCCGCCGGCGCTCTTAAGGATTATCATCGTGCGGTCATCGTCGGATCGGATCATACGTTCGGCAAAGGATCCGTTCAGTCACTGACACCGCTGCCCCGGGATTTGGGCAACATGAAAGTAACCACCGCTCTTTATTTCCTGCCGGGCGGCAAGTCGACACAGAAGACGGGTGTAGCGTCGGATGTTCGGCTGCCCCTCTGGTTTGTGCTTCAAGACGTCGGGGAAACGGCACTGGATTACCCGCTTCCTGCTCAGGAAATCGCTCCCTTCCTCGGCAAGCTGCGAAACCATCGTCTTGGCTGGAAACCTCTGGATCCATCCCTGATCTCCACACTGACAGCGAAATCCAAAGCCCGAATCGCCAAAGATGACAAATTCATCGAGATCATCAAGAACAATAAAGAAGCCGCAGGCAAAAAAGGCATCATCCGTATCGCCGATTTGCGCAAGGCCATCGAAAAGGAAGGCGCAGGCAAGATAAAAGAGACGCCGGCCGAGCTCCGCAAGAAAGCCCGTGACCAGTATGCGCCCTTTGTGAATGAGAGTGTAAACGTTCTCTCCGATATGGTGACGATGAGATCAGCGCCGAATTCGGCGCAGCCGTGATAATGACTGACGGACCGGAGCATTGATCACAACAGGCACGACAACCGTTTTCGCCGGGGTGTGGACTAATCGAAGAAGCACCTGGAATTCTGCGTGAAGGCTTTTTCAAATTGAGCTGCATGACGTCGATTTGTCTTCACGATCCTGCCCGATAAGATCAATTCATTCGGGGATTGATGGAGGGATATCGGGATGTTCTTGCCTGAAGCTTCCGTCTCTTCGACATGACTTTCTGCCTGGAAATTCCTTGAGGAGGAGAAATCCGGCTCATTGTTTTGAGTCTTCATTCCTTTGCCAGGTCCCCAGCCTGTAGTCAAAATCACCGACCGGTCTTACGAAAGTAAACTCGACCGGATCCGCCACGAGCCGCTGCCCTACTTTTTTGACACTGCCGGAGGGAAGGGAAACTGGCAGCGCGATGACGAATATCACCGAGCCGAGCACAATAGCCGCGAGTCCCAAGGGCCTGACAAGCAATACATCGGGGATGATATAGGCATCGGTTGGCTCGTTGGCCAGGGCCGGCGTCGCGCCCGCGATCAGGGCAAGCATTACCAGAAACGCAATCAATTTCTTTTTCATGAAACACCTCCTTGCGATCACAACGGCCCGGCGGACCGTAAGATATTGAAATGTGATCTGCACTGTTTTGATCTAAGACTATTTCGCAAGCCGCACCGGGATTGCCCGGACCCCATATGTGTGGGACTGCAGGTACGGAGACTGAGCACCATAAACGAAACTGAATTGCGTCGCATCCGGACCGCGCGTTTCAGAGGTCCACACAGCAAAGCACGTCATCGCGATTGACTCCGTCGCCACATGAATTTTGAATTCTCCCGCGCACTGCGCCGGAGAATTCCTTGCCGCATCATATAAGCTCGCCAGCTCCTCAGGCGTTGGCATCCGCCAGTCCCGATAGCCGCCGGCGTCATAATTCTCGCAATAGGATTTTGCATCCTTCCAACTGATATCGGTACCGTTGTCTTTTGCCGCCCACATCAATGTTGTCTTCGTATCCAGGACCGTTCCATTGACCTGATGGACGATAAAACGATCATCCTTTGCGTTCGCGAAGGTGATGGCTCCCATCAGGACAATAATGATGACGACAACAGGAATTTGTCTTAATTCTCTTTTCATATTTCCATCCTCTTTTCACAATCTTGTCGATCGATAAAAATTTCCTTTTTTGTGAACAGAGTATAAGAAACTTGGACTTGCCTGTCAAGGAAATCACCGCTCCAATGGCACGGCACGGCCGAAAAGACAAATCGATATGGCCTGACGGTTGATCCCGGATTCCGGTCAAACCCGGCCGCGGTCTCAGTCTTTGTTCTGCGAAGCAGCGTCAGCCGTCTCAATAGATTTAGTGATGCGCAGTTTATGAACAACCAGCTCGTCGATCTCAAGCCGTCTGATTTTCACTCGTCCGACAAAAAGCCTGCCGACGGCAAGGGCACCAATCGACAGAACGCCGATTGCCACTGCGCCGACCGCCAGAGCACCGACAGCCAGAGTTCCCGTAGCCGCGGCTCCTGCCGATACGGCCCGGAGCCTTCGCGTATTCGCCTTTCGCCCTCGAGAATCCGATGTTAATTCGAGTTCCTCCGCTTCACGCTGTATCGGGTGGTGATCGGGATTTGTTTCCTTCGTATTTTCCATTGGCATATCGTTTACCTCCGCGTCCTTCATTGCTTATCCGTCAGGTAAAATTTAAATACTGCAATCAAGAAAGTCAATGAATCGAGATGGGACTGATTCAGCTCAAGTTAACGAATCAACAACGTCGCAGCAAGCGACAGCGAATTAGCGCTCGTCCCGCGTGAGCGGGATTAAAGCCGCTTTTGCGGTTTCACTGACCTTCCGGATGTTCTGATCAACACACGAGGTTCCGCAAACGGCGGTCATCTTCGATCCCCATGACGGCCCGTTGCAGAACCCGCCTTTTTTGATGGTTTTTCCTTGACTTCGCCGGCAGGATTCTGTTAATTTTTTTTCCAACTTGTCTTACCGGGAGATACTGGGTCATCTAATTAATTCAATACAGTCTGCAAGGAGAGTTCGCTATGGAAATTAAGAAGGTTTGTGTTTTGGGCGCCGGCTTAATGGGCAGCGGTATTGCGCAGATATGCGCACAGGCGGGTTACGATGTTGCCGTACGCGATATCGAACAAAAATTCGTAGACGGTGGAATGAACACGATCAAAAAGAATTTGGGCCGTGATGTTGAAAAGGGAAAGATGACCTCGGATCATATGAACGCCATCCTCGCCCGCATCAAGCCGACTCTGGATTTGAAAGAAGCTGCGACCGGCGCGGACATCGTTGTGGAAGTGGTGATTGAAGTCATGGACGTTAAGAAGAAGGTGTATGCCGAACTCGAAGCAATCGTCCCCAAACACTGCCTGTTTTTTACGAATACGTCGGGGCTCAGCATCACGGAAATGGCGGCCGTGACCGGGAGGCCGGACCGCTTCATCGGCACTCATTTTTTCAATCCGGTGCCGGTCATGCGCCTTCTGGAAATCATCCGCGGTCACCAGACCTCCGATGAAACACTGGAGACAGCCCGAGAATGGGGCCGGAAAATCGGCAAAGAAGTCATCATCGTCAAAGAGGCCCCGGCCTTTGTCGTCAACAGAATTCTCTGCACCATGCTCAACGAAGCCTTCTTTGTTTTGGACGAAGGCCTGGCGTCGGCCGAGGATATCGACAAGGGCATGGTTCTGGGCTGCAATCATCCGATCGGCCCGCTGGCGCTCGCGGATCTCGTGGGCAATGAAACCTTGCTGCGCGTGGTCGAGGGACTGCACAGGGAATTGGGCGATAAATACCGGCCCGCACCTATTTTAAGAAAGCTCGTCCGGGCCGGGAATTACGGACGCAAGTCCGGCAAAGGGGTCTACGATTACACAAAATAAGATATCTTCCGACACAAATAATTCCAGGGATGCCGTCACGGCAATCTGACGCTTACTGAAAAGGAGAAATAATCATGGATTTTGAACTGACCGAAGAAATGAAGATGTTAAAAGAAATGGCTTATAAGTTTGCTGTGGCGGAAGTCGGCCCGGTTTCCCAGGAATGTGATGAACATGAAAAATATACGCCGGAAATCCGAAAGAAAGCCGGACAGAATGGCCTGGTCGGTGCCTGGATTCCGGAAGCGTATGGCGGATCCGGCGCCGGAATCCTGGGCAATACCATCATTACCGAAGAAATATCCAAGGTTGATATGGGGATCGGCCTCAACGTTGTCGCCTCGGGTTTCGGCTGCGAATCCATTCTTAACTACGGATCGGAAGAACAGAAGCAAGCGTATCTGCCTCCGATCTGTGAAGGCGTGAAAGTCAGCGCCGGCGCCTACACCGAGCCCAATGCCGGAACCGATGTCTCCGGTTATAAAACGCGCGCGGTCAAAGACGGCAAACACTACATTATTAATGGTAGTAAAATGTTCATCACCAACGGCACGGTTTGTGATTTCATGGTCGCGCAGTGCATCACCAATCCGGAGGAGAAGAAACACAACAGTTTCAGTCTGATTATCATTCCGGCCGATGCCCCGGGTGTAACGCGCAATAAGATTCACGGGAAAATGGGCATCCGGGCGAGCGACACCGCGGAAATCGCGCTTGCGGATGTGCGCGTTCCTCAATCCAATCTGGTGGGGAAAGAAGGACACGGCTTTCGCCAGCTCATGCACTTTTTCGATATCACCCGCGTGATGGTTTCCGGCCAGGCATTGGGCCTTTCGGAGGCCTGCCTAGAGACCAGCATTAAATACGTAAAAGAAAGATCGGCCTTCGGCGCCCCGCTCGGTTCCTTCCAGATGTCTCAAATGAAACTCACCGAAATGGCGATCCGCATCGAAGCGCTGCGCGGGCTGGTTTACAAATCGGCGTGGCTGATCGATCAGGGGAAACCGGACTATACGCTGGCCGCCATGGCCAAATTCTACGGCGGACAGACCGCGGTCTTCTGTGCCAATTACGCCGTCGAGCTGCACGGCGGCTACGGCTATATCGAGGAATATCCGGTGCAGAAATGGTATCGGGACGCAAAAATTCTGGAGCTGTATGAAGGAACCAAAGAAGCCGAAATCATGACGATCGGCCGGGCGCTGCAGGCAAGATAACGTGGACCGATAGGAAAAACTGTCTGTGGTCCGCGGCGTAAATCCTATTTTATGGATTTACGCCTTTCGGGCAATGATGACCTGGGTCTTCGGCAAAACCTGATCGAAGGACTCCATTAATTTTTCAGAGCCTTCCAATTCCATCAGTTGAGCCCAGGTATTGGACCAGCTCTGCAAAACGCGGTGATAGGGAGGCTTGATGCTGTCCAGAACGGCGCCGTTTACGCCCTCGTTGCGCTTTACGATCCAGAACAGTGACATGAAGACCGTCCAGAAGAAGCCCCAGGTATCATAGCGTTCGACGTTCAGTCCTGAGGCTTCCACCAGGCTAACAAAACTTTCCCGATCAAAAATCTGAATATGGTTCGGCTCCGAGAAGTAGCCCCGTTGTGCAACCGGCTTTTGCAGCACTTCCGACCGGGCATCAGGCACGGTGATCAGATACTTGGCGCCCGGCTTGCCCACTCTCACAAGTTCTCTCAGAATCTTTTCCGGGTTTGACGTATGTTCGAGCATCTCAGTGGACATGATCTTCGTCGCATATTCATCCGGCAGCGGCAGCGGCATGGAGTCACTCACGAAGCCTTCAACTTTTCTTGCCGGAGATTCACTGGCCATTTGGATGAGCGCCGCAACCTTTGCCGGATCGACATCCGAAAAAACGACATGGGCGCCTTGTCTTGCGCAAAACAATACGGCGTTTCCCTCCCCGCATCCGACATCCAAAACAACATCGTCCCCGGTGACCTGAAAGCCGGCGAACAGTTCCCCTGTTTCCACCCGGTACCACCCGCGCCGGACAGCGTCCAAAAGCCCGCAAATGCGGGGATCGACATCTCCTTTTGCTGATGCGGCGGGTCCGTTTCTTTTCTTCGGAGTTGCTTTTCCTGTCGATCCGGACGACGTCCGCTTGCTTTTTTCCGGCATATTCGGATTTCCAAATTCTATTCTTTGATGGTCTCTAATAAAGGTTTGACGGCCAAACGCAGGTGATCGTCAGGCTGACTGCTCTCATAGAGCAGAGCTTCCCGGCAGGTCGAACAATAAACGTATCAGCCCCGTCAGCGATTAGTCTTTGATCACTTCCCTGGCAATGACGATCCGCTGGATTTCCGAGGTGCCTTCGTAGATGGTCGTGGCGCGCGCGTCGCGGAATAAACGCTCGACCTTGTACTCCTTTGTATAACCATAGCCCCCGTGAACCTGGAGGGCCATGTAAGCGCTCGCATTGGCGGTTTCTGAGGCGAACAGCTTGGCCATCGAGGCTTCCCGCGTGAACTTCAATCCCCGGTCTTTGCGGTCCGCCGCAGCCAGGGTCAGCCAGGAAGCGGCTTCGATCTTGGTCGCGGCGTCTGCGATCATGAACCGGATGGCTTCGAACGAACTGATGGGTTTTCCGAACTGGCGTCTCTGCTTCGTATAGGAAACGGCCTCGTCAAGACAGGCCCTGGCTATTCCTACGGCCTGCGACGCGATACCGATCCTTCCGCTGTCCAGTGCCAGCATGGCTACCTTGAATCCTTCGCCGGGATTTCCGAGCAGGTTGCGCGCAGGAATTTCACAATCTTCAAAAACCAGCTCCACAGTATTGGACGCGCGGAGTCCCAGCTTTTCTTCCTTTGACCCGATGCTGAAGCCGGGCGTGCCCTTTTCTATTATAAATGCGGAAAGCCCCTTGGTCCCCTTCTCCTGGCCGGTCCTCGCAATCAGGTTAATGATGTCGGCATACTGTCCGTGCGTGATAAAGACCTTGGTCCCGTTAATGATATACTTGTCTTTTTTGAGAATCGCCGTAGTGGTCATCGAACCCGGATCAGAGCCCGCGCCCGGTTCGGTGAGCGCAAACGCGCCCAGCAGAGACCCTTCGGCGAGTCCCGTGAGCCATTTTTCTTTCTGTTCCTTATTGCCGAATTTAAGGAGCGGTTCACTGGAGAGATTGGCCACCGACATGGTGACGGCCGTCGATGCACAGGCGTATGCGATCTCCTGCAAGGCCAGCGAATAGGCGACGGTTCCCGCACCCGATCCTCCCAAAGACTGCGGCACCATCATGCCCAGCAGACCGAGCTCACCCATTTTCTTTACAGCCTTCATCGGGAAAACGCCTTGTTTGTCCCATTCGGCTGCCATGGGTTCCAGTTCCTTTTTAGCAAAATCTCCGGCCATGAGCCGGATCATTTCTTGTTCACTTGTGATTTCAAATGCCATAACCGTCACTCTCAAGGAATGTATAGAACGACCAGCAGTTCCGTCTTTTCGTCGCCAGGATTGCTCAATTCGTGATGCAGCGCCGAATTAAAATGGATAGACTTGCCGCGCCCCAGAAGGCTTTTGTTTTTTCCCACCAGAATTGAGAGCTTTCCTTCCAGCACGTAGATGAATTCTTCACCTTCGTGATGGTAGGCAACGCCCTGGTGCGCCGTGTTCGGTTCGATCGTAACACGATAAGCGCCAAGGTGCTTGTCCGAGCCGGATTTTGTAAGCTGTGCGTAAGCGTATGACCCGGCACGGATCTTCTGGCTTTTCATTCGTGATGACGCCTTTTTGCTTTCGGCGGCTCCGAGGACTCCAACGTCAACCTTCAGCGTGCGACTCAACTGCAGGACGAGAGCCACAGGGGGCGTGGCAGCATCTTTTTCAACTCTTGCCAGCAGGTCGACAGGATATCCGGTTTCATGAGCCAGTTCCTCGATGCTCAATTTTCTGTCTTCCCGATACGCTCTGACACTCTCACCGAATGACTTCTTTTTATCGTTTGCTTTTGCCATAGTCCGTTTCCCAAAAATGATATCGACTTTATTTTGTCTGCAGACTCTTTTTACCCGTCTTTGATTCTAGCCATATATTTTACGGATAGCGAACATTTTTTTGCTATCGGATCATTTTTTTTACATGACGATAGATGAGACTCTCTTTAGATTCCTCTTCCCTGATGCCCGCATACTGCCCCATCTGGCCAAAGACACAGACGACATATCCGGGAAAAATCTTAACAAGGTAAACCTTTTACACCGGAAAGGGCTTGCTGCCCCCGCCCTGATTTCTCCGGGCGAGTGTACAAGAAAGGCTTGGAGCCGGTGGGTCCTGGGATAGTCTGTCCAACGCTTCTTTACATATCTTGGCTGTGTCGGATGACCATGAATTAACGTGAAGCCCCATAGACCACCACTGAAGGGTGGCTAGAATTCCTTGCGCTAACATCTGCGTTTCTGAATCTATATAAAGAAATTTACGACGCACTACACTAGACGACGCCGTCGCGGCGCAATTTTTCGAGATCTGCAGGTGTCAGCCCCAGCAAGTCCTGATAGACTTCTGCGTTATGCTGACCGAGGAGCGGAGAGGGTTTGTATTCATAATCGCTTTTTGACAATCGGATCGGACAACCGGCCATTTTGAATTTGCCCCGCTCAGGATGTTCAAACTCCACAATGGTCCCCCGCTGATTGAAATGCGGATCATTTAAAACTTCCTTCGTATCCAGCACCGGCGCGGCAGGAATCCCCAGATCGGCCAGAGTCCGGAAGACCTCCATCTTGTCCTTCGTCCGGGTCCAGACCTCGATGGCTTCTTTGATTTCATTATACCGCTCGATGCGCAGCTGGATGTCGTTTTTCAGCTCTTCTGTTGCCAGGTCCTTCCGCCCGATCGCGGTCATGGCCATTTCGTATTGCTTTCCTGTAAGCATGTTGACGTAAGCATAGTCGTTGGGACCATCCCCTTTGCATTTCACGACTTCCACAAAATCACGACGGGGCGCCGGCTCTCCGTCGTCCAGCGGATGCAAAGCGGTCGGCACCCGGTTGAAATTAATAACGGCATCCGCCATGGATTGCTCCACAACTTGTCCTTCGCCGGTTTTCAGCCTCTGAATGTAGGCGGACAGAATACCGATGGCGAGGTGCATGCCTGCTCCGGTATCACCGATGTTCGGCCCGGGATTCAAAGGAGGCGTATCGGCCGTTCCCGTATTGCTGAACGCCCCGCCGACGGCCTTGGCAATCGCGTCCATGGACAGATAATTGCTGTAAGGGCCCCCTTTGCCAAAACCCACATTCTCTGCGTAAATGATCTTCGGATTGATTTTGGAAAGGACATCGTAGCCGATCCCTATTCGCTCCATCACGCCAGGTGCAAAGTTGCTGACAACAACATCGGCCTTTTTCACCATCTCTTTGAACATTTTTACGCCTTCGGGGTGCTTGAGGTTCAGCGTGATGCCGCGCTTGTTGGCGTTGAGCGATAGATAATACCACGAGTCAAGCCCCTTCCGGGCATCTTCGCTATTGATCATAAAAGTCCGGCCGACCTCTCCGGTCACGGGCGGCTCGATCTTAATCACATCGGCACCGAGAAAGGCCAGTTGTTCGGTGCAGGACGGTCCGGCTTCCCATTGTGACAAATCAAGTATTTTCAATCCTTCAAGAGCCTTCGGCATGTTCATCACCCTCTTTTATACGTCGTCATTAAAGAAACCCGATGCGCGAAGATTTGCCGCCGCGCACCGGGTCCGGTCTTTGCTTTTATTCACCCCAGCCGTTTTTGCCCTTGCATCGATCCAGCTTCGGATCCATCCACGGGAGAACCTTTTCGGCGGGAAGCCTGATGATCGTACCAACATACGAGGCTTCCTTAAACCAGTAATACGGCGGAATCGTAAAAGACGCCTTCTGCTGCTCCGGAGGTGCGTATAACTCGGCGGAGAGATCCTGGATCGCCTTGTGATCGCAGGCCCGCATCTTGGTAACCTTGCCGTTGGCCTGTCGATAGGTATCGCCTTCCCAGAGCTCGACTATTTTATCAGCATTCGTGGTTTTTGCCCGTTCCATGATGCTCAGCAACCAATACGTCTGCATCACCCAGGACCCTCCGACACCTGCCATCGAGTGCTCAAAGGAGTGGCTGTTGTAAGGAGGAGACTTGAATTTTTCCCACTGTGCACGATAGGTCGTATACAGTTTCGTGTATCCCGGAGCAGCGTCAAAGGGCACCGGAGAATGATACGGGCCGACATGAACCCAACCTGCTCCGCCATTACGGCCCAGTTCGTGTTGCATATTGGCCTCCGTCATCCAGATATTCGCAAAAGGCAGCGTGATTCCGCTCTGCTGAGCCTGTTTGGCGAGATTGGCCGCATCGGGTACCCAGTCTCCGGTAAAGATCACTTCGGCACCGGAAGCCTTGATCTTTGACAGATAAGGGGCAAAATCCGTCAGAAAGAGTTTATGATAATCCTCGCCGACGATCTGCGCTTCGGGAAAATATTCCTTCAGACCATTCTTGAACCCTTCTGCAAAGATATGACCGAATCCATAGTCCTGGCAAAGGATATAAAATTTCTTTTCTTTCTTTTTGATCTGTCCGTAGTAGTAGGCAAGGCCTCGGGCAACCTGATCGGCGGAGAAAGACCCCTGGAAGGAGTAGCGTCCGAAATTCTCCGCATTCTGAATATCATCGGAAGTGTTGCTGGCGTTCAAGGCAATGACATTGTGCTTGTTGGCCACTTCATTGATGACCTTCATGATGTGGCTGCCGTCGCATCCCCAAAGCACATTGACTTTTTCCTGGAGGACCATCCGCTCGGCGACTTTCTTGGCTTGGTCTACTTTTCCCATCGTATCGGCCTGGATCACCTGGATCAGTTTCTTTTTGCCGTCCACCCAGATGCCGCCGCGTTTGTTAATATCGTGGGCAACCCAGCTAACTGTGCCCCAGTAGAATTGCCCGTTAATCGCAGACGGCCCGGAAAAGGAGGCAACAATCGCAATTTTGATCGTATCTCCCGTCGGGCTCACCCAGGTCGCCGGATCATAGCCGGTCATGTCGCCCATCTTGCTGGCATCGAAAGCCGCATTGGCTTTGCCCAGTTTATCCGACGGATCCACTTTGGCTTCTTTGGTTGCCTTCTTCGCCTTGGCGGCCATTGCGGTTGACGGGCCGGATACCGTCAGAGACAAAACTGCAAAAATAAGCATCAACACAAAAATACTTTTGCTCATCCACTTCATCTTAAACATCCTCCTCCTCGTTTGTTTTAATTTCCTTACAACTTACTACGCACTACAACTTACTACACACTCTTGCGCTTTTGTGCCATTAATCTATCGCAACCAGCGTCATTCTTCTCCGAATACAGAGATCTTCATGTCGGCAGTCAGCCCGCGACTGTTTTTTAATGTTCTGGCCAACCCGTCCACCTTGGCAAGCTCATAGGTCATGAAATACCTCAGCGTCTGAAGCTTGCGCTCGTAGAAGTTTTTGTCACCATCAAACGCGGCACCCTGAAGCGCGTTGTGGGCGGCAATCCCCTGCAAAAGCCACTGCCAGCCGATGGCCACAAGGCCGACCATTTCCAGGTAGAGGGTTGCATCGGCAAGGAATTCTTCTGCATCATGCCGGCCGGCCACTTCCAGGAGATACGCGGTGACGTCATCCATAATGCCCAGCCCTCTGGCCAGTTCATCAGCCTGGCGGCTGATATCCGGAATCATGCCGGCCGTCAGAACAGTCTTTCTAACTTCGCCAATGAAAAGTTTATAAGCCTGGCCGTTTTTCATGGTTACTTTCCTGCCTAAAAGGTCTATCCCCTGAATGCCTGTGGATCCTTCGAGAATAGCGTCGATCCGGATATCGCGGTAATATTGTTCGATCGGGAAATCCCGGCAAAAACCATAGCCCCCCAGGCACTGCATGGCCGCGCTGATGGAAAGGGTTCCATATTCGGCGGGAAAAGTCTTCACGATCGGGACAAGGAATTCGACCAGCAGTTCGTGTTTTTCTTTCTCGATGCCCGACTTCGCCAGGTCCATATACTTGCTCAGTTGCAGGGCAAGGCCAAGCCCGCCCTCCGTGACACTGAGCTGAAAAAGAAGCAGCCGGCGGATATCGGCGTGCTCGATCAGGGGGATCTGGGGAGACGCGGGATCCTTCTGGCCGGGTTTTCGGCCCTGTAAGCGTTGCTTCGTATACTCTAAGCAGGCATAGTAGGCAGCAGTCGCCTTGGCCGCCGCGATAATTCCCGTCCCGATTCGTGCCTCGTTCATCATCTGGAACATGTAGGACAATCCCCTGTGGGGTTCTCCGACCAGGTATCCGCGGCAGTCATTGTTGTCGCCCATGCTCAACTGGCAGGCCGGCTCTCCCTTGGCTCCCATTTTGTGTTCGATGCCGGTGCAAGTGAGATCATTGAATTCCAATTCACCGCTTTTGGAAAAACGGTATTTGGGGACGATAAACAAAGAAATCCCCTTCACCCCTGCCGGCGCGCCTTTTATCTTGGCCAGCAGCAGGTTGACGGTATTCTCGGTCGCCGTTGTATCCCCCGCTGAAATAAATATTTTCTTTCCCTGAATCAGGTAATGCCCCAGGCCCGAATCTTGGGCCGAGGTCCTGATGTCCGCAAGCGAGCTCCCGGCGTCCGGTTCCGTCAACGCCATGGTCCCCTGCCAAACTCCCGCAGTCATTTTTTCGAGATAAAGGTCTTTTTGCGCAGGAGTGCCGAAGTTAAGGATGAGGTTTGCGGCTCCCGTGGTCAGGCTGAGATAGATCGCCATGGAACTGTTTGCCGCACCCATGACGTAGGAAAAGACCTCGTTGACCAGGTTGGGAACCTGTTGCCCGCCGCGGTCGTAAGGCCAGGCCGCGTTGATCCATCCCCCCTGGCCGGACTGTTTCATGAATTCAGGCATTGAAGGGTGCACCTTAGCCGTGCCATCGATATACTGCGGAGGATAGAGGTCCATCTCCTGAAAGAGCGGGTACATGAATTCGTCCGCCATTTTCCAGAGGGTATCGATCATCATGTCAAAGGTTTCACGACTATGATCCCGATATAAATCGTATTGAGTCAGCTCCTCCGCCTTGAAGACGTCGTAGAGCATGAAATCGATGTTTCTCCGGCTTGCAAATTTATCCGCCATTTCGTTGTTCCTTTTCTCTCTTCAAATGCAATATTTATGGTGATGAAATGCAGGGACAGCCTATTTCTTTGTCTCTTCGCAATGGGGCTCATGACTTCGGACATCCACTTCCACCGCTTACAAAATAGAGACCAGTCCGGCGGATTCACGGATAGCCGGTTGCTGGTCGAACTCCCTCATTTCCGCAAGACGTGCGGCGCCGAAAGCCGCCGTGAAGCGCGGCACGTCCGGAACGAGAACAGAAATACCCAGAACCGCGTTGATAGCCCCCACCAGTCCCGCGTCCTCTCCTCCGCCCCCGGTCAAGACAACATCGGGCTCCATCTTTACCCTTTTCACCAGCATTGCCACCTTGGAAGCCATCGCCCGATGGACACCCGCCAGGATATCCTCGGCACGGGCGCCTTCAGCCAGGCGGGAAATCGTCTCCGATTCGGCAAAGACTGCACAGTTCGTCGAGAATTCAACGGGAGTGACTGATCTTAAAGAAAGCGCCCCGATCTCTTCGAGAGGAACATGGAGAATACGGGCAATGACCTGCAAAAACCTTCCGGAACCGGTAGCACATTTTTCGCTCATCAAAAAATCGGCAACCCTTCCGGCGGCTGTGATTCTCGCTGCTTTGGTGAACTGCCCACCGATATCGACCACGGTCCGGGCAGACGGAAAGAGACAATGACAGCCCATGGCCTGGCAGGAGATATCGGAAACCGTAAGCCCGGTGAAGGGCGCACTCTCGGCGCCGACTCCTGTCACCACCAGGCCGGAAAGACCGTCGCGGTCAATCCCGGCCCGGGAGGTAACTGACTCCAGAACCCTCCGGGCGGCTTCTTTGTAATTGCCTCCGGAGACGACCAGATCGCTCGCTACGATCTTGCCGCAGGCGGTGAGAACCGCCGCAATAGAGACCGAGCCGATATCCAGACCGGCATAATATTTTACTAAATCGTTCATGCGAAAAACGTCACCTCTTCCATTTTCCGTTCACGGGTGCGGACGATGCCCCTCCGGGCAAAATCACTGCCGATGAGCGCCGCCCCCAAAGCTCCGGTAATAAAGGGCTCCGGCGGAACCCGAACCGGAAAGCCGACCTTGTCCTCGATGGCTTTAATGAGGCCGCTGTTCTTGGCGCCCCCGCCTGTCACCACCACGTCCTTTTTTAATCCCAGATGCCGCGCCATATTGACGACTCGGCCGGCGATCGCCACATGCAGACCGGCGACAATTTCCGGAATGGTCGCTCCCTCCGCCAGCCGGGAGGTCACCTCATGCTCCGCAAAAACCGTACAGATATTGGAAATCTTGACATACGTCTTTGCCTTCTGCGACAGAGCGCCCATCTCGGTAAGCTTGATCCCCAGAGTCTCGGCAATCACTTCCAGAAAGCGGCCCGTTCCGGCGGCGCACTTGTCGTTCATGACAAAATCGGCCACCCGGCCTTCGGCATCCAGTTTGATGCCCTTGGAATCCTGTCCGCCGATGTCGATGATGGTGTGTGTCGCCGGGAATAGGGACCAAATCCCGCGGGCGTGACAGGTAATCTCCGTCATTTGCTTGTCGGCAAACGGAACATTGATCCGTCCGTAACCCGTCGCCACAATGAAATCGAGGCCGGAAAAAGAAAGGCCGCACTTCTTGACGGCTTCATCCATTACCCGGAGGGCCAGGTGACGATGCTCTGCACCCGTGGGGCCGATGACCGAAGCCAGACTCTGTCCCTGATCATCAACGATGACGACCTTGCTCATGGTGGAGCCGATGTCAATTCCCGCAAAAGGCATAGTTTAGTTTATTCTCTTCACTCTTTATTTAATGGCGCGTCCCGCCAGCGATTCCAGGAACGCGCTGATTTGTGCTTTCCACTGCGCCTCCGAGTAATCCCGCAGGTCCACCATATCGGAAACCAGCTGCATCATGGGAATATCGGTGTACTGTTCCAGCAGATTCTTCATGTGAATCTGGCCGACCGTCGTGGCCCGGCAGGAACGGCAGGCGTGAAACACGACGCCGTCAATCTTATAATCTCTGATCTTTTCGCGAAGCTGTTCCACAAACGGATGGCCGCTTCCGGCCTGGGCTTGTTCATGCCGCTTCGATAAACGCAGGAAACTGCGCCATGCCATATATTCGACGGGATCTTTCACATGACTCGGCACCTCCACCGGATCATACGAGCGGTAGACATTTTCGATCACAAAAACCGCTCCGAAACTTTCAAAGTAATTGAAGATCCAGAGCGTATGCCAGGGCGGCAGGCCGCCGCCGTATAGAATACGGTACTTCTCATCCGGAATCACGCCTGTCTTATTATCTACCTTCTCTTTCACTTCGTCGTAGAGGCCCTGGTAAAAATCCACGGCTACCTGTGTTCCGGAATAATAATAGGCGGCCGTCATAATGCTGAAGTGATCCTGGGCCGGCATCGGGCAGGGAACGGCGACGCGCAGACGGTCGACGTCGTACCAGAGGCGCCAGGCCTTGTCGCTCAGTCTGATCGCTTCCCAGAGGCGCTCCGTGTCCAGTTTTTTACCGGTCTGTGCTTCCAAAAACGTGATCAGGCCACGGAACTGCTCCGTCTGGTACCGGACGTAATGATCGCGGATATCCCTGGTCACCGCGTCTCCCGGAGGCCAGGCAACGTCAATACTGTAGGTGGGAATGTCCAGGAAACGCCGGGTCGCCTGGAACCACTTGAAGCGGGGATCACAGACAGCGCTGGAGCCCAGCATCATGTCCGGCATGGCCATGCCGCCGTCGGGGGAGTTTTCCGGGATGCCGCCCGCTTCTTTTCTCAGACTGTCGAACCCGAGGCCGATCCGGGCATAACTGCAGAGGACCTGGGAGTAGCCGTCGGACTCCGCCTTCAGCAGAAAGCGGTCCATTTCGCGCTTCGCGGCGCAAAGGCCGGCGTAATTTTCCGTGGGCAGCGGGACGATGTCCATGGCACGGAGAATCTCGTCATATTGCGAGCTCACCATCATATAGGCCACTTTTTTCCCTGCGGCCTTTGCTTCATGGGCGGACTGGTAAATATTTTTTACCAGAGATCGCACTTTGCGGGCCGTATTGGTGCCCTTCACTGCCGTCGTTTTCGTTTGTTCTTTTGCTTCCATCATTTTCTCCCTATCCAATCATTTCCAGGAATGCCTGTACCCGCGTCCGCAACTGACCGATTGTCGAGGTCGAGTAATCATCTTCGATCATCAGCACCGGTACCTTCAACCCTTCGAGATACTCGCGCAGGTCAGGCCCATCCAGTTCGCACGTATCGCAATAGCGGACGATATAAAATACCGCGGCCTTCGCCTGCCAGTCTTTGATAAACCGGCCGATATAGGCATAGCGGTTTTCCAGATCCTGTTTGCGATCACCCATCTGCGGAACATTGGTGCGCGGGCAATGCGTTGCCAGATAACGGCTCGCAATCCCCGCCAGAGGGTCCGCCGTTTCGGGAACATCATCCCAGAAAAAACGCGTGCCCGTACAGAGATCATCCATCACCACCCGGGCGCCGGAATCTTCCACAAGCTTGATAAAAGCAATATCGTCGATTTCATTCCCCCAAATGAAAATACGCGGCACGTCCGCGGCTTTGGCAAGCGGACGCCCTTTTACTTCGTCGATGAACTCCCGGATCAGCTCGATGTGTTCCGCTCCGGGGAGACCCATGCCGGCAACCAGCAATTTCGTGATCTCCACACCCGACACGAGCGGCGGATCCGATTTCCTAAGCTCATACAATTCCCTCAGGAGAGCCCGGCGCCGGTTATAGAGTTTCACGGCCTGGGACAATTTCGCCTTCTCGAGTTTTCGGCCCGACCACTCCTCCAGACGTTTAATGAAATACTCCAATTCGCTTTGGTAAAACGCTTCGGAACCGGCCCCCATCATATGGGGCACATTGATGATATGACTGAAGGGAGATGGCCTGTTGTGGCGCCAGATCTGATACAGGCGGTCAACCGTATCGCAGCTGTGCGGTACGACAAAGCCGTCAAGAAAATCGTATTCCCCTTTCAGCGCCATATTGAAGCAGCTGCGGGCAAACGGGCAGGCCATGGGTTCCAGAAAGGCGTCCGCCTGATCGATCGGCTCGCTTTGGCTTCCCTGAATACGGTAGGGAACCATATCGAAGGCTGTAATAATTTCGTCGGGAACAAAGCAGCAAAAGTAACCGATGATTTTCTTGCCCGCATCATGCAGTTGCCTGGCGCGCTTTCCCCTGCTTTGATAAAGTTCATTAATCTTTTCACTCGCTGTCATGACGTCCTTCTCCAGTTTTGTTTCAATTTTGTGCGCTTTCCCTAATTTCATCCGGTTGTAACAGCAGACGTGACCCGCAATCTTTCTTCCGGATGTATCTATTATTTGCCGCCGGTGTATTTGCCTTCCTGGCGGAGCTTCTCGATCTCCAGTTTTTCCAGTTCGGTGTAGGCGATCTTCCCGACTTTCGTGAGCGGCAGGCTGTCCCGGAATTCAACCTCCCGGGGGCAGGACCATTTGATCAGATGCTTCTGGCAATGGACAATCAAGGCCTGGGCCAGTTCCGGACCGGCTTTTGATTTATCTTTCAGAACAACAAAGGCCTTAACCCTTTCAACCTGCGCCTCATCGGGCACGCCGATCACGCAGGCGGCCTGCACATCGGGGTGTTTATCCAGAGCGGCCTCCACTTGAACGGGATAGACATTCATCCCTGAGGATTTGATCATTCTTTTCAGCCGCAGTTTGAAGTAAAAATATCCGTCTTCGTCCGTGGTGAAGATATCTCCCGTATGAAGCCAGGTGTGGCCGTCGTCATGTTCCTTAATGACCGCCGCTGTTTCCTCGGGGCTCTCCAGATAGCCGAGCATGACGGCCGGACCGCTCACGCAGAGCTCTCCTTCCTGGCCTACGGGGACTTCCCGGGTCGTGCCGATGCCGACAACCTTTGCCAGCATGTCCGGAAAGGGAATACCCACACTGCCCTCCCGATAGCCGTCAAGCGGCGTGGACATAATGCCCGTCACAGCCTCCGTCAGTCCGTAGCCCTCCACAAGCTGGACGTTCCCGCCCTGGCGTTTCACGAGTTCTTCGAATCGTTCCTTGACCTGCCGAGGGAGAGAATCGGCGCCGCAGGAAGTATTTCTCAGGCAACTCAGATCCGCCGTCTGAAAATCAGGGTTTCGGGTCAGGGCGTCATAAAGGGTCGGCACACCGGTGATCAGGGTCGGCTTCTTTTTCTTGATGAGATCGGCCACGATCTCCGGGGTAAACTGGGGGACAAGAATACTTTTGGCGCCTCCCATAAAGGCCGCGTTGCAGCAGATCCCCAGACCGAACCCGTGGAAAATAGGAAGAATCGCCAGAACGGAGGCGTCTTCGGCATGAAGGCCTTCGCCCCAGTTAGCGACCATCAGGCCCTCACTGATGAAGTTATAGTTCGACAGCATAATTCCCTTGGGGAAACCCGTTGTGCCGCCGCTATACAGGATGACGGCCATTTCGTCCGGCCCCATATCCGCTTTTGGCGCGTCGGGATAGTTTGCGGCCATCAGGGGCTTCCACCATTTGACCATCGGGTCTTCATGGGTCTTGTCCGCGCCCTGCTGGGGCGGGGTTACTTGATCGAAGATTTCCGTCAAGATCAGCGTTTCCAGCTTCGTTTCACTCTTGATCTCTTTGAATTTGGCGTAAAACAGATCCAGGGTCAGAGCGACGCGGCTCTTGCTGATGTTCAGGTAATAGATGATTTCGCTCGGTGTAGAGAGCGGGTGGATCATGCTGGCCACGACGCCCAGTTTATTGGCCGCATAAAAGCAGATGATTCCCTGGGGTGACGTGGGCATGGAAATAGTGATCCGGTCCCCTTTCTTCAACCCGAGGGCAGCCAGCGCATTGGCACATAAATCGATTTGCGCGGCGAATTGACGGTAGGTTGCCGTGTAGTCAAAAAAATCATAGGCAGTGCGCTCGGGAAACTTCTCGACCGTCTGCATCAGCGCTTCGTACATGGTCACCCGGGGATAATTGATCGTCTCCGGCACGCCTTTATAAAACTTTAACCAGGGTTTTCTTTCCGATACCATTGGATAGCTCCTTATCGAGGATATGAAAACATTTAAGCGGCAAAGCCTAAAGTCTTGACAAGATATATTGAGGGTGAGTAAGTAATCTGCATCGGAGTGATAATCAAGGTTTTTGGACTGTTTCACGATAAATACCGTTTCATGCTGAAACATTGATTTTTCACGTTGAACGTGATTTCAGTACGAATGAACCATTAATGGCGGAAGCGCTGCAGATCAAGAGAAGCAAAAGGAGCAAGGGAAACCATGAAAAAGCAGGATAAGGCAATGGCCGCCATTTCAGCTGTTTTCCCGACACGGGAGACATTTATCAAATTTGCCGAAGACAGCGACAATAAAAAAGCAGTCCAATCCTTTGTTGATTATGCAGTGCAAAACAAAATCATCGAAACGCCCTCCTCCAAAAGCCTGGAAGAGTTTATCGCCATTCAAGCCAGAACTCCTGAAGACTGCGCGCCGCCCGATCAACTTACTTTTGAAGAGCTTCTCGATAAAAAAGAGGAAATGTTTAGCTTTAACCTCTCGGAGCGGGCTTTGGCCGACCGGATCAATTCCCTGATCTCCGCGAGCGGCATCGATTTGCCCAAAGTGAGCAATTCCATGTTGACACGCCTTAAGACAAAGCCTGCGGATAATGCTTATAAGCAGAATGTGATCCGAAGTTTCGCGTTCTGGCTCGGCCATGAGCGAGCCGATCTTGGTCCGCAGCTAAACTATGAAACCCTGATGAAGATCTGCCCGGAAGAGAAGCCTGCCGACAGTTATAAAGAAGGGATCCGCATCGGGTTCTCCCTGGTGAGCCGCGGAGACGTTATCGATCATCCCATCACCAACTGGCTTAAGGCGTGCATCAAAAATTACCTGGACAAGACGATGGGAGATTCGCTCCAGGGCACATGGGGCAAAGTCAGGTCTCATGACTTCACGACGTTTTACGTTGACATTCCGAAAATAGAGGAGGCCAGCGATCCGACGGCCTACCGGTCCTGCCTTAAACACGCTGTTTCACTGACTCACCACGTCGCCATTCGCTGGGCAATATCCAAATATTATACCAACAACAGATTCTTATCCATCGGGATCGTCGCCGGCAAATTCGCCTCTCTGGATAATTATCTGCTGCCCATGCTCAATGCCAAGCTGTCGGGCGATCCCATTATTCGCGTTTCCGATTATGTTCGTCAATGCCTCCTGATCAATGACACCCGCGTCATCATGTGCAGCAAGCCCAGTGAAACGATCTTATTCAAAGGAGAAACGTTCAGCATCTGGTGGATCGTGGCCTTCTGGAGTGCTTTTTATTTTGATTTTATCCCTGACTTATTGGAAGCAAGCCGTCTGAACAATAACGTTCTTCCGGGAGAAATTCTCTCACGGTTGCGCTGGTTTCCGGAGGAGTCGCCACTCAATAATCCCGAAAGCACCAAGACCAATGCGATTACGGCCTTCCTCAACTTTCCCCATAACTCTCTCCTCGGCGTTGAAATTGCGAAGACGCTTTACTATCGGAGACAAATTCAGGAAGCCATTGAAATCCTCCGCATCGTTCTGAGCATCGATCCCACCGATCTCACAGCCCGAACGCTGCGGATGGTCCTTTTTCGGGAGCAGGCGCTAAATGCGCCGACTTATTCTATCGCGGGTACTTTCTTTGCCCAGGCCGAACATGAAGCCATCTATATTCAGGAAAATTGCGAGTCAAAATTGGAGGATTTTTACTGTGAATATTCCTCGATATACATCGCCAAGGCGATACTCATCTTAAGGTTCCTGCGCAATGGAGACAAGAGCCGTCACGGATTGCCGGATCTCTCACAGGCAAAACAGGCCGTCTTTGATGCCTTCGATAGGGCCGAATTCCTTTTGGGGAAGGCCATGGCCGTCTCGCTGTCGGCCATCCGCTCCTACTACGGGCTGAACGCCATGCGCGTTCTGAAGGCTATCCTGAAAAATGATGAGGATATCTTTGTCAATCCTAAAAAAACAATCAATGGGAAATTGGAAACTGTTGCCGATTCCTCGGCGGGTTTTCGATTGCAGATCAACTTGAGCACCTATGGGAGTCGGCAGCAGCGTCAACACGATTTCATCGAAGATATTTTGGTGAAAAGGTTCAAAATTTATGATGACTCGATCTCACTCCAACCCTTTCGGGCGAGCTCTCATTTCTGTCATGCCGTTGCCCTCTGGGATTTTTCACCAAGGCGGACGGTCGCCATTGCCAAAAGAGTTCTAATGATATTGAATGCCGCGGCGGATCTGGCCAGAGAGGAGGCCAGACAAGGTGTCTGTATCTATTCGGCAACCAGAGGCTACAGCGAAATGATGCCGGCCAGAGATTTTATCCAGCATGTGAAAAAGGGTATTCACATGGTGACTCAGGCCGCAGGAAAAGATCTGGCCGAAAGAGTCGACAGCGACATTATTGAACCGACCGGTCATTTATCATCGCTCCTGATGACATTGAATTTCTAAGACAGAGAATATACGTCGCCATGACATCCTGAACGTCCGCATGCCCTCGCGGACAGTCCTGGATATTCGCCATTTCCGGTGGTTCAACAACCTCGGAATGCCGCACCTTACTTCAATTGTCTGGCAACCACGTCGCTCAGGACTTTTTGCGCCGCGGCCAGTTTCTTGTATTTGGATTTGATTTTCGCCAGGTCACCGGCAAGAATGGCCTTCAGCAAATCACCCTCAATTTCGGCCACATCGATTCTGCGGTAGTAGTCCATCGTTTCCTTCAGATGGGCCAGAACGATCATTCCGGTGATCAGGGGGTGGTTGTTGGTGACGTTGGCATCTTTGAACCGTGTCCCGTGCTCCAGTTCCACTTCCAAGCCGATGCGGAAATCGTCCAGAGGGATTTTCATCTTTTCCACATTCACGATTTTGAGAATTTTGGCGGCTTCCTTGACTGAAACAACGTCCGTTTTCCGTTTGGACCAATCGGTCAGACCGGCCTCTTTACAGATGCGTGCTACTTCTTTTGCAGTCACATATTCCGGCAGTTTCATTATGCTCTCCTTTATGGGTTTTATCTGAATTTTATATCCACTTTAAAATGCCCGCAAACACGATCAGCATCAAGACATCGACCACAAACAGCGCACCGATCACGGCTGTCTGCACTTTCGGTTTCCAGTCGTAGCACAGGAAAGACACCACGAAGAAAGGAATGTACACGGTAACAAAGACCGGCAGCGCGCCCCACCAGGAATAAACCCAGTGAAACGCGGGCGTCTTGGCCAGAAAGATTTCAATGATCGAAAACAGGGCCGCATTGACCACGGCAAAAAAAATGCGGTTGTTAACACCGAATATTTTCATCTTGGGATCGGGAGGAAGGATTTTGGAAACCACCAGACCCGCTATGGAAAACATCAGACTGAGCTCTATCCCGACACCGACGAGGAGCAGAAACGACGTGCCGGCCGGCACCGTCCAGAGCGCATGTCCGCTTCCATGCTGGATCAGGGCATTCACTATCTCATAAAACCAGTGCACGAAGTAAAGCGAAAGTCCGGCGGCGATCCCCTGCCAGTTTTTTTTGCTGATTTCGTTCGTGTAAACATAGATCACCAGGGCCAGAAGCGCAATGACATACCATTGAAAATTTTCCCCGCTGCGCAGGATGTCGAGCGCCTGCCGGGTTAATTCGGGCTGATTCATAAAATCTCCTCTTGAGGATCGTCTGGATCCGGCGAACTCTCTTCTCCGACTTGGCCTGGCAGGCGAATCGGGCATTCCGACCGTTGCATGCTAACCTGTGATATTCAATAACACAAACGGGGGGCAAAGAAAATCAATCATTGTTCAGGCAATAATTAATTTGACAATATCCCCGGGGAATACTATCCAACCGGACATCGATATTTGGGTGACAGATAAAATCCATTTTAGAGGAGTGAACATATGAGTAAAAGATTGGAAAACAAAGTGGCGGTCATCACCGGCGGCACAAGCGGCATCGGTGAAGCAACGGCCGAGGTCTTCGTATCCGAAGGCGCAAAGGTCATCATCGCGGGACGCTCGGAAGAAAAAGGTGCCGCCATCGCCAAACGCCTGGGGGCCAATGTCGTTTATCAAAAGACGGACGTCATGGTGGAAGCGGACATCAAGGCCCTGATCGATCTGGCAGTTTCGCGTTTCGGAAAACTGGACTGCCTGTTTAACAACGCCGGCGGCCCCGACCGCGGCACGCTGGAGACAGTGACCCCCGAAGATTTTAACTACAGCATGAACCTGCTCCTGGGCGCCGTTGTTTTCGGCATGAAGCATGCGGCCCCCGTCATGAAGGCGCAGGGCGGCGGCTGCATTATCAACAACTCCAGCGTTGCGGCTATCCGGATGAACCAGGGCGGCTATCTCTACACGGCAGCCAAAGCGGCGGTCACCCATATTACAAGGTTAGCCGGCACCCAGCTGGGCCCCTTCGGCATCCGGGTCAACAGCATCTCGCCCGGCGCGATCGCCACGCCCATCTTCTGGGGCGGATCACAGGCAGCCAATAAATTGTCGGACGAGCAAAACGCCCGCAAAATGGAAAAGTTGAAAGCCAGCCTCGCCAAGGCAACACCGTTGCCCCGCGCCGGCCTGGACAAAGACATCGCCTTCGGTGCGCTTTTCCTGGCGTCCGATGAAGGGAGCTTTGTCAATTGCCATGACCTGGTTGTGGACGGCGGCAGAACGTCGCTCTTCCGCGAAGGGGCATAAGGAGCCGATCACAGATCAAAGCGTCAGGCCGGCCGTGCAAAGGCACCGAGACCCTTCCAATAAAAAAAGCCGGTTCACTAATAAAATGAACCGGCTTTTTTATTCATAATGACAAATAAATTTATTTAACTGCGTCCTTCAAACCCTTGCCTGCTTTGAAAACCGGAACCTTCTTGGCGGCGATTTTGATGGCTTCGCCCGTCTGCGGGTTTCTGCCTTTGCGAGCCTTTCTCTTGCTCACGGAGAAGGTGCCGAATCCCACCAATGTTACGCTGTCACCCTTTTTGAGGGCTTTCTGGATTGCCGCCAATGTCGCACTAACCGCTGCATCAGCCTCTTTCTTCGTGCATGTTGCCTTTGCTACTTCTTCGATTAACTCTGCTCTGTTCATTGGACACCCCTTTTTAAGTTTTATTTTTGGAAAACAGGTTACTGAAATTAACCCTTATTTAAAAAAAAATCCACCTTTTTTTTAACAAAATAAAGTGACCGAAATCACCTCAACTTCTGTCTGGACGCGTGTTCCTTATAGTGTTTCGCGCCAAATATCAAATCCTGCTTTTTAATAAATACTTCCGTATCGGGCGGCACGGAATGGGTGAGCCAGACGTTGCCGCCGATCACGGACCGGGCGCCGACAATCGTGTCACCGCCCAGGATCGTGGCGTTTGCGTATATGATGACATCGTCTTCAATCGAGGGATGGCGCTTTTTCGATCTCAATCGCCGGCACTCCGCTTTGGACAAAGAAAGAGCTCCCAGTGTAACCCCCTGATAGATCCGCACGCGGTCACCGATCGTACAGGTCTCGCCGATAACGACGCCGGTTCCATGGTCAATAAAGAAACTTTCGCCGATATGAGCCCCCGGATGAATGTCAATGCCGGTGCGGCTGTGAGCGTATTCCGTCATGATCCGCGGCATGAGCGGAATCGACAGGTGATACAGTTCGTGGGCGATCCGGTAAACCATAATCGCCCAGATCCCTGGATAACTGAAGATGATCTCGTCATATCCTTTGGCAGCCGGATCGCCGTCAAAGGCGGCACGGATATCGTTCGCCAGCATCGCGCGCAACCCGGGCAGCTTCCGGAGGAATTCCAGGGACAGCTTATGTCCCAGAGGCTCGCAATGAACACAGGACTGATTGTGACGGATACAGTCATGACGGATAGCCAGAATCACCTGTTCCGAGAGGATCTCGTACAAGGCAATCATCTGCTGGCCAAGATAATATTCCAGGTTATTGGAATCCAGTCTTGTGCGGATAAAATAGCCCGGATAGAGGATCAGCCCCAGGCGGCGCAGAATATCGATCATCGATTCCCGGGACGGAATCGGTTCGGCGCTGACATGATCGAAACACCCCTCTTTACTGCATGTGGCGACCAGTTCGTCAACAATGGCGGGCACTTCATCCCGGTAATTTTTCGCCGATTTTATTTCATTTTTACACTTATTCCCGTTTTTATCGGAACGCTTCATCAGTCTTCTGCCTCTCATATTCCAGAGTCGGAACCGCTATGATGACCGGCCGGTCATTTAAAGCCATTTCCCGATCCAAGTAAATGTAAAAGCTGTCAATAGTCCGGAGTGGGGAACGGTCGGGGCCGCTCCCCATATTTGCCTTGTGGCGCTACTACTGCGCATTGCAGGCCTGGGTCGCATTGTTCCAGAACGGAGACATTCCGCGCAGTCTTTCGATGATCGCGGGCATTTTATCGATGACAAAGTCGACTTCCTCTTCAGTGTTGTTAATGCTCAGGCTGAAACGGACAGAGCCGTGCGCCATCGTAAAAGGAACCCCCATCGCCCGGAGGACGTGCGACGGCTGCAGCGATCCGGACGTGCAGGCCGACCCGGATGACGCGCAGATGCCGAGCTCGTTCATCAGAAGGAGGATCGCCTCGCCTTCCACGAATTCAAAGCTGATGTTCGTGGTGTTGGGCAGACGGTTCACAATATCGCCGTTGACCCGGCTTTGCGGAATTCGCTTTAAAAGTTCGTTTTCCAGCTTGTCACGCAGCCGTTTTACATAAGTATTTTCCTTCTCCATATTTTTTGCCGCCAGTTCGCAGGCTTTCCCCAATCCGACAATGCTGGGCGTATTCTCGGTTCCGCCGCGCCGTTCTTTTTCCTGGTGCCCGCCTATCAGAAACGGCGAAAACTTGGTCCCGCGCCGGATATAAAGCACGCCGATGCCTTTCGGGGCATGCAGCTTGTGACCGGAAATGGAGAGCATGTCAATGACGTTGTTCTTCATATTGATGGGAATTTTCCCCGTTGCCTGAACAGCATCGGTATGGAACAGAATCCCTTTTTCATGCGCCAGTTTCGCCGCGTCCTGAACCGGGAAAATCACGCCCGTTTCGTTGTTGCCCCACATCAGGCTGACGATTGCGGTATCCGGCGTCAGACTCTTTTCCAGGTTTTCCAGATCCAGAATCCCGTTTTTATCCACCGGCAGTTCGGTAATCTTATATCCCTGCGTTCCCAGATGAGAGCAGAGGGTTCGAACAGCCGGATGCTCCACCCGGCTGATCACGATATGTTTTTTATCGGGCCTCGTCATCAAGGCGGATCGGATCGCGGAATTGTCGCTTTCGGTCCCGCAGCTGGTAAACACGATTTCTTCCGGCAACGAACCCAGCAGTGCCGCCACCTGTTCGCGCGCCGAGCGGATCCTCTGGCCGACCTGGCCGCCGAAAGTATGCATGCTGGAAGGATTGCCGTAAAGCTCGCGGAAATAAGGCATCATGGCGTCCAGCACTTCCTCGGCCACCTGTGTTGTGGCATTGTTATCGAGATAAATGGTTTTCATTTGGCGGCCTCCTCAACATTAATATCCGGCGAGACAAGCTCTCTGAGCCTATGTTCGACAAAATCCTTCAGAGTGATGTTCGATGCCTTGCAGCTCGCACACGCTCCGCGCAGGGCCACAACCACCCGGTTGCCGATGATATCCAGGATCTCGATATCCCCGCCGTCCTGTTTCAGTGAAGGCCGGATTTCCCTCTCTATCGTTTCTTCGATCAGCCGGATTTTCTGGAGATTCGTGAGTTTTGGCTTGCTGCCCGCTTTCGGCTCCGCCTTCACCCGCTCGATGATCTGGGCAATGGCATCCTGACAACCCCCACAGCCGCCGCCGGCCTTGGTATAATTGGTGACATCCTCGACGGTGGAGAGGTTGTTCTCCCGGATCGCCTTCTCGATTTCTTTATCCGTCACACCGAAGCATTCACAGATGATTTTTTCGCCGGTCGCCAGTGCCGGAGCACCCTTGTAATTTTCTACAGCCTTTTCCAGCGCCTGCTTGCCCATCACCGAGCAGTGCATTTTTTCGTCCGGCAGCCCGCCCAGATACTGGGCAATATCCTGATTGGTGACTTTGAGCGCTTCTTCCAGAGTCATCCCCTTGATAATGTCCGTCAGCGCGGATGACGTCGCAATGGCGCTTGCGCAACCGAATGTTTTGAATTTGGCTTCCTTGATGCGTTTGTTTTCATCCAGCTTGAATGTCAGTTTCAACGCATCTCCGCAGGCCAGCGACCCGACTTCTGCCACGCCGTCCGGATTTTCGATTTCGCCCACATTGTGCGGATTGAGAAAATGCTCTTTGACCTTGTCCGTATATTCCCACATAAACACTCCTTAAATCTGCTCTGAATCAATCTGTTTGCTGTGTCTGTACCGATGCAACTTGAAAAGATAATTAAAATTAATCCTTTTCAATTGCAAGTTTTTTTATAGTGTTTAGTAACTAAACGATTTAACGCGGATTTAATTTAGGTCAACATTGCTTACTGTCAATGATGGATTCTCCCTTTATACGAAAAGATGATCCATTTTCATTCATCTTCTTTTAGGGTAGTCTAAGAGCCGAAACAAACAGGAAAGGAGCTTGAATCTATGATGAAAGGGAAAGCGCTGTTCTTCTATGTTGGCCTGTCTCTGATGATGCCTGCATTGCTGTGCGCGGAAAGAATGACTGACAACTGGCATTTGACCGGCTATACAAAATATCGTGATGCCGTTTTTGCCGATGCCGCTCGCCTGAGCTCCCCCGCTCCGGGAATAACGGCCACATGGATTAAGATTGCTCCCTCGAAACGAAGTCAATATCTGGGGTTGATCAACGAATACTTAAGGACGGCTCACAAAGAGGCTAAGCGATTCAGATCCATAGAAATCCTTTGCGAAATCGATTGCGCAAAACACCTGATCCGCTTTACGAGATTCGTTTATCTGGATAACGACAGAAACACCATCCATGAAGCCTATGAAACCCGGCCGGTACAATACCTGATTAACGAAGGCAGCATCTGGTACCGGGTGGAAAATGAAGCCTGCTCAAAAAGAAAATGAAAACGGACTCCCGTATTCGTGTCCTTCGGAGTATGCGATACTCTTCATCGTCAGCCTGGGAATCATCACCGCGTCCGTCATACCGGCGAATACCATGAAGGGAACGAGTGCCGGTATCTCCGGGTTTGCACCCAGCAGATGACGCCGGTTGAGGGCAATTGCGCCGGGAACCGGTACTGAATTTCTGGATTCCGGGTTGCGCTTCGCTTTCCCGGAATTACAGAATGGCTCAATATCTTTGTGCTGCCGGTAACAGTGATTATTGATGCTGCAACCCGGCAATGTGCTTCACCTGGGCGCTCAGGTTGGTCATATACGCAAACCGTTCCTGGAAGATGCCGCCCTTGACGTCGTATTCGGCGTGAGCCATGTCCAGAATCGCCTTTTCTACATCGCCGCCGGCCGCGTGCAGATAGCTTTCAATGAGCTCGCGGTAGCCGAATGTCTCGGCAAGTGAACGCTGCAGGAAATCCGTCGCATCTTTATCGGTCAGCACCCAGCCGTGGGCCAGGCATATCAGTTCCGGCTTAAGAGAAATCATTCGTTTCAGGGAGTCGATGTAGTCCCGGTAGGATGACAGAAATTCGACCTGCATCTCGCTGCCGGTTTCACCCTGCAGCACACCGACGGCCTCGCTGGGAAACAAGGCTTTGATCTCCGGGAAGTAAAAAGCCAGCGAATCCCGCGTGTGCCCCGGCGTCTCATACACATGGCAGGTGAGCCCGCCCAGGTCGAATTCATCACCCTCTCTGAGAACAATGTCGGTTGCAAAGGGATGCAGGTTCAGATCTTCGCCGCCGGTATTGTACTTTAAGAGTTCGACATGATTGGCGCTGAGCCGGTTCATCATCTCCAGAACCGACGGCTTTTGCAGTAAACCGGCAAGCCGTTCATGAGCTCCGATCTTCAAACCGGGAATACGCCGTTTCAAATAATACGCCGAACCGACATGATCGTAATGTGAATGCGTTAAAAAGAGATAATCGAGTCGTTCTGAATTGCAGAGGATTTCTTCAACTAACGAAAGATAACGGGGCGCCAGAAGATTAATCCCGGCGTCGATCATCAGATTCTTCCTGTCGCCCTGCACAACATAGACCGGGTACCAGCTATTCGGAATCGCGGTAATCCGCTCGTGTACCCGCCCTTTTGCCTGCTTCTTCATACAAACCTTCTTTCCTGTTTATGATTTATCGCGCATCGGAAAAGCTGACCGAATAAGACCTGACGATTGCTTCCGGGCCAAATTCGCGATGGATGAACATTATCCAACGGAAGACCTGATTCCGGCGATGACATCTTTCACTTTCTGGATCAGAGAACTTTTGATACTGACCGTCAAATAGAGCTCTCCGGCTTCTCCTCCCCCGCGGCCGGGCTCTCCCATGCCCTTCAGGCGCAGTTGCTGTCCTGCCCTCGTGTTCGGGGGAATCGTTACAGACAGCTCCCGGCCCGCCTTTCTATTGAAGTATTGAATCTTTTCGCCAAGGCGGGCCTGGTCGGGAGAAAGCACGACAATATCCTTCAAATCTCCGCCTTTCTCCGGTAGTTCAATGCCCCATTTCTTTTTTAAGCCATATCGGATCAGTTTTTCCAGAAACCCGACAAGCAGCGTGCTTTTTCCGGCGAGCTGGCCGCCGCAGAGGCCGCCCGCAAGGACCCGGCCAAATGTTCCCGGCTGCCGGAATTCAAAGGTGCTGCTGCCCGTGCCGTATGATTCGCGAAAGATGTCCTCAAAGCTCCGGTAGCCGAAGGCGCGGCTCAGTTCCTCAAATATCTGCTGAATGTCCGAACCCCTGAAGATGTCCTGGTCGGAATGCGTCTGCCGGAACTGGCCGTAGGCCGCTGATCCGTACGTCTTTTTGAGTGAGTCATATTCTCTTCTTTTCTGTGGATCGGAAAGCACGGCGTAGGACTCGTTGATCGCTTTCATCCGTTCCGCCGCCTCCGGGTTGTTCCGGTTTCTGTCCGGATGGTGCAGAAGCGCCAGTTTGCGGTAGGCGTCCCGGACCTGCTTGTGAGTGGCGTCATTCGTGATTCCCAGTATGTCATAGTAGTCTTTTTGTTCCATTGTTTTCCGTTTCCGGGAGGGTCTCAGGCCCATCCTGCTTTGTGTCGGCTTCCCTTAAAATCTTTCCGTCCGGCCTGAAGTGAGAAGGCAGTAATGCCGCTTGCGCTAAAAAACCCGCCATTTTTGGTCGTTTACTCTTCGCGTGATTGTGCTCGGCAGCGGGAAATTGAACAAATTTTATAGGATACTTTATTTATTTGATATTCTCCGGTTCGATTTTTATTCATACCCTAAATATACCCAATATTTTTCTCTTTGTTTGTATTGTGTTTTATAGAGTTGGACTATGCTAATTTAAAAATAACAAAAAAACAATTTTTATCATATTTCGCCCATGATATTGCACGCTAAAGAACAAGTCATTTGCACTCAGACAGATTTTCCAATTCCTGCATTTTAGTTCAGTAACCTGGATATTTCTTCCGTAAATCATCTGTATTTTTTGAAACGAACAAAGAGATCGCCGGCGATTTCTGTGATGACATCTTTCAATTTCAATTCTTCGAGCCAGTGAGTGGGTATCCCCGCACTTCCCTGTATGGCTCCGATGACATTGCCTGTGATTGATCCCCTGCCGTCAGAGTCGTCGCTCTGATTAACGGATAGACAAATACCCTTGCGAAACCCCGTCTGCAGCCAGAGCGCGGTGAAGCGAAGTCGCGAGAGCCTCCTCGCCAACCCAACCGCCGCCAATCCTTTCAATCACATCAGGACCCGGTTCTTGGTTTTTCTTCTTCCAGAAGTCTGGCGCGAGTTTGATAACCATGAGCGTTTCTTCAGGCCCCTTGTATTGCCTGAGAATGGGCGCATTCAAGATGATATTTTGAGGATATCGGATTGAAAGAAAGTGACTTTGACAATCTGTGAACTAAAATCTCCACAATGCCTGCTCGCCAACCTGTGATTCGAGAACGCAGGGAACAGCGTCATCAAAATCTCGATAATGACTTGATTGTATAAATTTCCAATATACTCGCCTGAGATCTCAGCTGTATTTCTGAGCGCGCTATCCTTCTGCCTACGAAATGGAATATCCCCCTCAACTTCAATGCAACGCAACATAAAAAACGGGCCGACCTGATGCCGGCCGGCCCTCATCGGTGCCTCTTGTGTCCAGCACTTTACTTCTCCTTCGCTGCGGTGCTCCCAGCTAATCTGCCAAACACAATGCAATCAGTCGTTGCGTTGCCCCCCAGCCGGTTTGTTCCATGGACACCCCCGGTTACTTCTCCCGCAGCATAGAGGCGGGGAATGATTTTCCCATATCGGTCGATAACCTGACCGGTCGTTCCTTTCGTACGGAGTCCGCCCATGGTATGGTGGACACCGGCCTGGGTGGGGCTTGCCCAGAAGGGCCCTTTTTCTATCGTCTTCAAATTAGTAGCCTTCTTGCCGAATGCTTCATCCTTCCCTTTCTGGACTGATTCATTGTAATTGCGCACCGTCGCCAAGAAATCATCTTCAGGAACGGAAAATTTGGTATTCAGGATCTTTGCCAGCTCCTCGAGAGAATCTGCCCGAAAGGCAAGACCGTCTTTAATGATCTGTTCTGTGATATTCTCATTGAAGCGCTTCTGGCAGCGGTCGTCAGCCACCCAGAGCAGCACTTTTTGGGGTTGTTTCAGAATGGCATCGGCAAGGACATCGCGCCGGGAATCCTCTGCCACGAAGCGCTGTCCTTTGGTATTGACGAAAATGGCCGAGTCAATGCCCAGGTTGGCAAGAGAACCATATTGCTTTGTGTAAAAGTTGCAGGCGACGAGGAGCTGGATGAAATCCATGCCGATAACGTCGGCTCCTATGTCCTCAGAATAGCTGATCGCTTCACCCGTGGCCGTCTTGACATTGGTTGTGGGAATATCCTTATCCAGGCGGGGATTATATTTGGAGCGCATGGCCACATCAGCCCCGAATCCGCCTGTTGCCAAGACGACGGCCCGTTTCGCTTCAACGTAAATCTTTTTCTTGCGATATTCGGCTTCGATTCCTAGAACATCGCCGCTGATAGGTTTCTGTCGGACAATACCCGTGAGTGAGCATGTCGTGAGGATGGGGATTTTTCGCTTGTCCACCTGCCCTTTAAGAACTCGCACAATTGACCCGCCCCGTCCTTTATTCGCCGGATCATGGCTACGCGGCCAGAGTGCGCCGATAACCGTATAAACCTTCGGTTCAAATTCAACACCCATCTTCTCAAGCCACTGAAGCCCCTCTAAGGCATGTTCCGCTAAGAAGCGCACCTTTTCTGGATCACCCCGGAAATCACCGCCTTCCAGCGTCTGCTTAAAATGGAGATCAACGGAGTCCTCGATGCCTTGCTTTTTCTGCCGTTGGGGGTCAACCGCGTTGAGAGCGCCACTGGCAATGACCGAATTGCCGCCGATCACCTGGCTCTTTTCAATGATAATGACGTTCGCCCCGGCGTCATGTGCCTCGATCGCCGCCGCCAGTCCCGCGAAGCCTGTACCGATTATTACGACATCGGTTTTCTTGTCCCACTTTTTGGGAACTTCGACAGCTCGCAGGGGACGAGGCAAAAGAAGCCCTCCACCGGCAATCCCAACCGTCACTGCCGCTCCGGCTATAAGCTGTCGGCGGGTCACCCCGCTTGCCCCTCCGTGCAGGTTCTCTTTCATTACGGGGCTTTCCTGTTCATGGACTTTATCTTTCATGGTGTTTCTCCTTTCTTTCCCGTCCGTGTTCGGAACGGGGAAATACGATTCATTGGTTAATCATGCAGGTGACAAGAATCAGCTCGGCAGCCATCTTCTTGTCAAGATAAGATCGAGGAGGAGACGTCGAGGGAAGACATTACCCGGCTGTCGGGTGGGACGTCATCAGGCGTTACTGTCTTGTGGCAAGTATACGAAGAACGATATTGTTTGTCAACGTCGCAGCACCATAATTATGGATTGAAGTCTTGTATCAACGTAAAAGAGGCAAGTCTGCGATTTCAGGAAGGAACAAATAAACAATATAGAAGGTCGATTCTCACCTTCAAACCAGCATGTATTTTATCTTATTATTTCGGCATACGTGACGCACCTTGCCTTTTTCTTCCAGATGTTTGACATGCGCCAGAGCTTCCCCGAAGGCAAACCATTTCTGCGGCAGCGGGAACTCATCCCAGGTCTTGGCAGTTATGTCCCATTTGATATGAGGGACTATCTGGAGGACATCCTTTTCCCCATCGCCTAAAGCCGTTAAAACTTCGTTCAGCCGGGCATCGTGGTGCTCCTGCAACTCTTTGACTCTTCCTTGAAGGTCGTGCACCAGGCGGCGATGACCGGTCAGCACCAGTTTCACATCAAGGGCATTGACTTTTTCAAGACTGGCCAGGTACTGCCCGAGGGCGTCTTTCATCTGCACCCAGTAGGCGATATTGGGCGTTATATCAAATAGAATATGATCACCCGCAACTAGAATTTTATTATTTGCTTCATACAGACTCATATGACCCGGCGAATGCCCCGGGGTAGCCACACAGTTAAAGTGAAAGTCACCGATATCTATCGTGTCACCTTCTTTAACAATGGTGAAATCAATCTTTTGTCTTAAACCATCCTTATGAGCCGGATGAGTCTTCATGGATGTCTGGGCGCTGTCGGCGGTGAAACCATTGGCGACATAAATCTCGACAATTTTTTGCCAGTAGTGATTCCAATTTTCATGGACAGAATTTATTTGCCGTGCTTCTTCCTCGTTGAAGTAGACTTTGGTTCTTTCCCGGGCAAGTGTGCCGGCAAGTCCTATGTGGTCAACATGCAGGTGAGTGATAAAAATATCAGTCCTATTCAGATCGACGCCTAGCTTCTGCAGGCTGTCGTTCATTGCTTTCAGACACTCTTCTCGATTAAAGCCGGTGTCAATAATCAGAAACCGGTCACTCCCTTTAACGATATACGAGTTCAGCCATTTCAGTGGACTTCCTCGCAGGGGAATTTCAGTACGGTAAATGTTGGGAATTATCTCTTCGATCATGCTTGGTGAAACCTCCACCGATTATTATCGTAAAATAATCAATGCACGCAATTCATTCTGTATTCAGATACCCGGAGCAAACAGATTATTTTCTTTATATGCTTCAGATGATGCTCTGTCTTTCTCCATCTGTTATCTCACAATTCAATCTTAACGTTTGTAATCTTGCATCTTCCGGATCAATACTCGGTCTTTGTTATCCTTCCGACGACAAACATGGTTCCTTTCGCCACGGAATTAACCTCTTCCCTTTCTCCAGGTAGGACAATAAGGAGAAAGGGAAGAGGCTGTCGGTAGTTTTCGAACTTCTTAACGCTGTAAATTCTCAATGACCGTTGCCACGCCCAAACCGCCGCCGCAGCAGGAACTGAAGCAGCCGTACTTACCGCCTCTGCGGATCAATTCCTTCATCGTAAAGATACAGATACGTGCGCCGGAGGCGCCGTTGGGATGACCAAAGGCAATCGCGCCGCCATTGGGATTCCATTTGTCGCTGAAGCAATCCACTTTTACGCCGGTCTGTTTCTCGAGTTCAGCAGCCACGGCCAGATTCTGCACGGCAAAGGCCTCATTGCATTCCAAAACGTCCATAGCGGAGAGTTTCAGATCGGCGCGCTTCAGAGCCACCGGAACGGCATAAGCGGGACCGATGCCCATGATTTTGGGATCAACACCATAATCGCCGCCGGCAACCCATCTGGCCATCGGCTTGTAACCTAACTGCTCGGCCTTTTCACGGGTCATCATCAGAACAAAAGCGCCGCCGTCATTACGACCGGAAGAATTCCCTGCGGTGACCGTTCCATCTTTAATAAACGCCGGGGGCAGTTTGGACAGTGCTTCCATGGAGGTCATCCGGGGGTGCTCATCCACTTTGAATTCCAGCGGCGGGTTCTTTTTGCCCTGCGGAACCATGACGGGAATGATTTCGTCCAAGAAATAACCGGCGTCCGCGGCTTTCTTCGCCAGCACCTGGCTGCGCAGACCGAACTCATCTTGTTTCTCACGCGAAATGTTATAGATCTTCTGCAGCGCCTCCGCCGTGAGTCCCATATTCATGGTAGCCGGATCAAAGGTGGGGGAAAGAGACGGCATAATCGGCATCGGAGGAATCATCTTGAAGGGTTCCGTGGACATGGAAAACTTGCAGGTCATCTGGCTGTAGGACTCCATACCGCCGGCAATCATGATGTCGGCATGACCGCAAAGGATTCTATAAGCTGCATGGTTGATGCAATCGATGGCCGATCCGCACTGCATTTCAATGTAAGACGCTGACGTGCTCTCCGGAAGACCACTGGCCAGGGTTACCCAACGTGCCAGATTCAGAGCCGAATTGCCGCTGCCGGCCGATCCCGCATAAACAGCATCCACAACGCCGCCCTTTTCTAGAATCTTTGTTTTCTCTACGAGGCCCTTCAGCGCAATACCGCCCAACTGTTCAATCGTAAAGTTCTTCAGGGTCTTGCCTAATGTTCCGAAGGCCGTCCGCGCACCATCAATAAAAACTACTTCTCTTTTACTCATTGTTCATCTCCTGTTTTCTAATGTATTTTTTAAAACCTTATTTTTCAAAATGTTTCTGTAAGGTTATCCCAATAATTTTGTCTGAACGCTCTTGAGAATATCCTCCGCCTCTTTGGCAATGGTCTGGACCAGGTCGTTGACTTTGGGCATATCATTGATACGCTGCGCAGCCTCGCCGGCGGCCATCATTGCCTTTGTCTTGTCTCCTTCATACACGGCTTTGATGGATTCAACCTCAAAGTTGATAAGAGACATATCGATCGTTGTGTAATCATCGGGCGTTCCGAGGAAAACGCCGGGCGATTTTTGCAACGTGTTTTTGGCATGTTCGTCGCTACGGGGAGTTTTCAGCCAGCGGGCCGGCCCGACAAAACCACGGGCAACAATTGTTCCGCGATCACCGGCGGCAACAACGCCTTCCTTCCAGATCTGGTGAAAGTCGCTCTCCTGGGTTGCCAGGAAGCGCGTTCCCATCTGAACTCCGTCTGCACCGAGAACCAGGGCCGCGGCAAGTGTTCTGCCGTCGCAATATCCGCCGGCGCCGCATACGAGCGTCTTTTCGTCCGATACGGCTTCGACCACGGCGGGCAGAAGGATCATGGAGTGGACCGGTTCCCAAGACGTATGGAAACCGCCTTCATGACCGGATGCGACGATAACATCAACACCGGCCTTTTTGCAACGCTGCGCGCCTTTGACGGATGGTACAACATGCATCCAGGTGAAACCGGCGCCCTTGATCTTGTCCTTCCAACCAACCGGGTCACCGGCAGAAGTGAAGATGACTTTGAAGTGTTTCTTCATGTCCGGGTTCTCTTCCCGTACCCGGATGGCAGTGTCTATCATGACCAGCGAATGCTGTTTAAGTTCCGCGGACACCATGACGTTTATTCCGAATACGCCTCCTTTGTCTTTGACCAGGCGATAGGTGCGCTTCAACAGCTTTTCCAGAACCGTGGCCATATCATCCTCACGTTTCGCTTCTGCCGTCTCCACGAACGCATTGTAAATCCACGGTTGGTCGTCCTTGTTAAAAAGACCGCTTGTCGAAAGCAATCCCAGAACGCCCGCATTGGCCGCGGCCACACAAAGGTTATTGTTGCTGAACGGTCCCATGCCCGCCTGGATGATCGGATATTTTGTTCCGAGCAACTCGCACAATCTTGATTTGATCATAACTATTCTCCTTGTTGTTTATTTTATTTTCTTAATCCGCAATTTCATAGCATGACTATGATAATACATCAATAAAAAGTGCCCATCATTGATAATATTTAATTATTTAATTATCAACTATCATATTGAGTAAAATACCATAGTAATGCTATTGGATTGAATATATTATTATAATGAGCGGTAAGATATTTTGAAGCGAGTATACTTCCTGCTGCTTTTTGCCTATTATTGATTTAAGTCTTGCATACACAACAAGGTTAATGATCCGTTTCTTTCAGGAAATTGTCCGCAGGCGCGAAAGACTGGGAAACATCAGTTCAGCCTATGCATCGTATTTACTGATCTGGCGCAATCATGAAAAGCGTTCCCATACTCCGTGAGGATGTCGATTTATTAGAGACCCTTCACTTTATCGTTTCCTGCTATGCCGTTCCTGCAGCATGATGGAGGAATCAAGGCACAATAAAGGATCAGGTTTATGGCGAAACATCCTTCTACAAATGGTGGAAACGTGCCTGTGCCAAATTTGAATATTGAAGGCGTTGATCCTACGGTGGAACACGACATTCTACTATGCGGGCACTGAGAAAGCATTATTCGCCAGAACAGATTAAAGAAGCTGCAATGAGCAAAACAAACAAAGCCTTTGAACGGTATCTTGGACAGGCCGAAGACGACGATATTTTGTCAATTTATCGCAAAGGTGCTGAAGTGATACCGATCAAAGAAATTGATACCGGATTGATGCCACTTTTTGAAGGGCAAAAAAATACTAAGTAACCGAAATTACTTAGATTTTTTGGTGGGGCGGCGGGAATTGAACCCGCGGCCCGCATCATAACAAAGCGATTTCATTGACGCCATAAAGCAGCTGATACCAGCTTGATACAAAAGTCAACATGAAACAGTTATTCTTTGTTGATGAGATCGAGAATATCTTTCACCCGCCAAACTGTTGTCCGCGGACTTAATTTAAAGGGCTTTGGGTAACGTCCACTTTTCACCCCTGCCCACCATGACGATCGTGAAATAGGAATTATTTGGAGTATCTGTTTGACCCTTAATAATCCTATTTCTGGAAATTTTTCTATTTCAATAATCTTTGAATCGAATGACATTTATGATTCTCCTAAAAATGATGGTGATTTGACATGAAAGCAGAATATTTGACAAGCAAAACTCTCCAAGTTCCGTTTGCTATGGACTCATCAGGAATCTTGACCAAGCCAATTAATGCTAAAAGAGAAGCAATGTATTTTTGTCCAAATTGTAATGAAAAGGTGATTTTCAGAAAAGGTAATATAAAAATACCCCATTTTGCACACAACAGTAATACTAATTGCACCAATGAGACCATTCTACATAGAACAGCAAAAATGCTGGTGATCAATTCAGTTAATGATTTTGTAAACGGTAAAGGACGGCAACCAGAAATAGTCAGAACTTGTTCGATCTGCTGTGGCAAGCATATACAGAAACTTCCATCAAAAATTACGCATGCAGCTGCAGAAGTAAGGCTTGATACTGGTTTTATTGCTGATGTCGGATTGTTCGGAATTGATACCGTCGAAGCTGCAATAGAGGTATTTGTGACTCACTTAATGGAAAGCAAGAAGAAAGAAAATTTAGGCTTACCCTTTATAGAAATTAAAGCAGAAGATTTAATTAATAGCCCGATGCAGTGGACTCCCATTGATGACAATCTAAAGAATGTAATTTGTAGGGAGTGTCATCAAAGATTTTCAGATTATTCGGAGTTGATAAAAAAATTATCTGACAAATTTAATCTTAATATCAATATGGGGAAATATGGTTGCGGAGTTACAATCTGCTGGAAATGCAAAAATGAAATCCCTGTATTTTTAATTGAAGAAGTCAAAGAACATTTCTATCCAAAGACTGTAAAATTTAAATATTCACACACAGTGAGAGAGAGCTGTTTTGCGAATACTTGTCCAGTCTGTCAAAGTCTTCAGGGTGATTTTTATCTGAACGATGAACCGGACGGACCATTTTTTTGTTTGTCCTGTAGAGATGAAAAATCCGTTGGGAATTTATCAAGGATTCAACTATTAAATTACCATATAGCTAATCAGTTCTATAGAAGGCGACACCCAAATACAATTAGCTGATGTGCATGGGAATCGAATGTTCACACCGATTTGTAAGTAATCTAAACGATTAAATAAATATGATTCTTTTTTTAGGTTGGGCGGGTTTCGGGAGACTTATTATTTTTATAAGCTTAAAGCAACTTCTCAACTATTAGGTGTACTTTTGTACCACAGTTCTTAGGCCATGACTCATTTATATCATCATGACTATATGATCTTTCAATTGCCTTATCTAATCCGAGCATTATCATCTCCAAATCATAATTTGATTTGCTATAGCCCCCCATGATTTTTGCTAAAGTTTTTATGCAGTCAGCAGCAGTATAAAATGGTTTTGGATTACAAAAATGTAAATAAAGCCAAAATTCAAAACAAGGATTACTTACTGCAAGATGATAATTTTTTTTCTTACATTCTGAAAAAATCTGATCAAGAAGATTATGATCCCATTTATCACGATCTATTATTAACCATAATTCATCATTGTCGTCTAAATCGTGATCTTTATGAAATTGAATAAGACGCATCATTACAGATCGAGGATCAGATTTATATTTTATGGGAGGTAATATCTTTATCCTAATAGATTTATCTCGCGCCCCTATAAACTGTTCAAAATATAATGGTTCTGTTTCGGTTCCTTCTGTTGCGATTACAAAAAGTTTCTTTCTCGTTCTAAAGCCACTTTTCCGAATAGAGGATCGATAAGACTTAGGCATAATTCAATTGCTTTCAGTTTGATTTTTTCGATTCAATTGTTCTAGCGTTGATAATCTGCGAATATGGGGAATTCCTCCGAAACGACCGAGTAAATAGCTTTTTAATAAATTTTTATCATATCTCACATTTTTGAAATCACTCAGCGATAATAGATCTGTCTCTCCACGTTCATTTCTTTCTAGTATCCACATTTCATCTCTACGCATTAGATCTTGATCCATCAATAATAAATCATGTGTTGTAAATATAAGTTGGGAACCTGACTCTCCCTTACAAGTGGAAAGGAAAAACTCAATAAGTCCTCGCGTCAAAAGATGATGCATACTTCTATTAATCTCGTCAATCAGATAGACTTTAGGATACTTTTTCGTTGACAGTTCATAGAAAGCAGGAAGCAAATCAATCAACCTTTTTGTTCCTTGTGATTCTTCACTGGTTTCAAATCTAATTTCCTTTTTTTTATCAGAAGACAGGTGATAGCTAAACAATCTTGATGATATCACATTTCCATCTTTCAGCTTAAATGCAAATCTGCCTTTATCTGAATTCACTTCAGATATAAATTCGTCTGTCGTCTGTCCTTTTATAAAATTTTTTACGACCTCTGGAATATTGATTGAGTCTACCGACAGTTCTTCGCTTTGTATTGAATTAACTCCAGTATCAGCCTCTTGAAGAAGCATATTGCAAAATTTATATACTTCTTCTTCACCCAAAAATTCCATCCTTCGGGCCACAGTTTCTGGATAAATAATTGTAAGCGTTTTACTGAACCAATCATAGACATCTCTAAAAATATCCATGTTTCTTTGTATAGATTCCGTCAAGAAGAGTTGATTAGCTCTAGTTCCTATAGCGTTGAATTCGAGTACTTGAAAATCTTTTGGAGACAACTTGTTTTTAAAAAATGAAAGATCAAAGCGATTGATATCTTTTGTTGCTTCATCTCTAAAAAAAAGTTTCTTTTCTGACGTTTTCGTCACAAGATTCAGCCACTCAGAATGAATTTTTTCCTTGGTAACTGTAAATCCATATGAATAACAATCATTTGTAGTCTTAATTTCAAAAGAAAATTCTGATGGTTTATCCATATATTGATCATCAAGACGGAATGGTTCCACATCAATTTTATGTTCAGGTTTTGTTCCATTATTTATTAGATTTTTTGCAAAACTTATGGCCTTCAAAAAGTTTGATTTACCAGATGCATTTCCCCCGTAAATTGCAGAAATTGGAACTATCTTGTATGGCATGCGAGAATCTTTAATTAATCTCTCGCGATGTTGACGTTCTGCTGTCGCGATTGTAGTAAATTCTATTTTATTACTGAAGGATAAATAATTCTTAACGCAAAATTTAATAAGCATATGCTGAACCTCTTTTTATGAGATATTTTCTCTTGTTGTTAGAGAATATATACATTTTTAGAATAAATGCAAGAACAAAAGAGGATAAATCTCTTTGTCTTACTATTTAATGGAAGGATAGTCTTTCTTTTCAATAATACTAATAATACAAATCGGTTCCGGTGAGAATGGGCCGCCAGTAGCTCGTCGGAACCGGAACCGCTCCTTTTTATCTTTAAAAAAAATATTGTTGACTTTCAAAACCTAACATGATTTAATCGCCCATAAATTAACATACGGAGGTGACATTATGGTAAGACTGAAAGTGAAAGAACCCAAACATCAATTCTCTGTGATGCTTAAACCTAGCACAGTCGATGAAATCGACAAATATGCCGAGAAATATAACCTGACGAGAAGTCAGCTTATGGCGAATCTTATGGAGACAGGATTGGACGAATTGAGAGTGCTGGACAAAATAGGGATTGTTCCAATGGTTTATCAAAGTAGCAATGTAATGAGAAAATTCAAGGAAGCCCTATTTAGCGGTAAAGTTATGTTAGATAAGAAGGGCGATTTAGAAATAAAGAAGTAATTGAATAGCGAAGGCCCGAGCGCGGCAACGCCCGAGCCTTCTAACCACGTTCCTAATAGGCAATTAGCTTGGCAGCATCATGCACCGGAAGTGATCTGATGTAACTATAACATCATATCCTACTGTGTTCAACAAGAGCCTTCTGGAACGTATCCGGGAGGCTTTCTTATGCAATCAGACAAGGAGAAAGAATTACTTGATGTAATTTTCAGACTATTTCCCAAAGCATCAATCGTAAGTGAATCAGAGTTCTCGCGTCACGTCTTCAACCGCTACAGAACAAGTATTTATTCAGGTCTTGCTAAGCTCTCAAAACCGCCACGACCGGTTTTGAGAGCTTGCAAGAAGAATAGGCTTGATAGCCCTCAATTATCATTTTCTTTCCATAAAACGACCGGGGGTGGCATATGACTATCAGCCACCCCGCAAACGTGAATAATATATTAGCTTCAGGAGTTGATTGGTTAACAATATCAATTGATATGGTCTGGGATAAGCCTGTAAACGGTGATAAGCCTATTTTCCAATATCTTGATGAAATTAAGGAAGAAGCTAAAAAATATGGTGTCGATTATCAAGGACAAATTAAGCATGTCATGCCTGACGAAGTGTGGCCTTTCACAATAAAACCTCACGGCACAAAGGGCTTTTCATGGATTCTGACCGGATGTGATTTCACCTTTACAATAGCAAATTCAGAAAGACCCGGTTCAAGACCCAATGTGATGATTGAATTCCGAGCAGAAGCATTATGGCGTTTAGGGCCTCAGGAAGTCATAAAAATCGCTTTAGGAATACTCAAGAAGAATGGCGGGCGTGTTGATAAAGCAAAGTTGAGCCGCGTGGATCTTTGTGTTGATTTTTTACTGCCTGAAAAGATCTGGTCTTACGAACTACTGACATATTCTGTAACCAGAGCAGCCGATGCAACACTTCATTTCCATCATATGAAATTGACCGGAATTACTATTGGCAAAGGTTATATTTCAGCTCGGCTTTATGACAAACCGCGAGAAATTCAGAAGCTGTCAAAGAAAATGTGGATGTATGACATATGGAAAATCTATGAAATTCCGGCTGGCAAAAAAATAATCAGAATCGAATTTGAACTGAGAAGAGAGGTCTTGAAAGAGCTTGGCCTTAAAGAGCCTAATGATCTGCTGCAGAAAAGTGCTGAAGCATGGGCTTATTGCACAAAAGACTGGTTAAAGTTTCAAGATCGACCAGGATTGCATCACACACAGCGATCGACATTCAAATGGTATGAAGAAATTCAAAACGGTTTCAAAGGTATCCAAGGGGCAGAACCTCTAGTTAGAGAAAAGGCGATTCGTTCAGATGAAAAGCGATTAATGCAACAGGCAAACGGAATACTAATGTCTTTGCATGCCTCTAAGCAGGAAAAAAATAATGAAGATCGTGATAAGCCTGTTAAGATAGAAGACTGCATTAGGTCATATGTGCATGAAGTCAGAAAACATCCTCTAGCGCCGTCAGAAATACAAGAAAAAGTCATAAGAAAACGATCAAAATTTCATAGAGAAAAACCGTCGATTGATGGAAGCGACAGAACAATGCGGCATCGAGGCGCTGAAGAATGATATTGACCGCGGGCCGAAATGTGCTAACCTGCCCACAAATTTGGGGAGGTGAGCTTTGTATGAAGGGCGGTATCTATTCGGCAGAAAAATGCCCGATATGCGGCAGTTCATTGAAAGATATGAAAACGTGTGTTGCCTGCCCTGATCACCCCAAAGTTAGATCATCAAGATTATTTGTAAAGTTCGGCGGTATTCTAAAACGCTTCAGATCATATGACACTGCATCTCGATTTCTCAATGGCTTGCGCTTCAAGACCGATGAAAGCACCTTTGATGAGAGAGATTATAAGCGTGATAACCCGCTCGGTTTTACAAACATGAGCGAGAAATTTCTTGAATATGCTAAGGTAAAAACAGCAAAGAACATGCGGCCCCATATCAACCATGCTCAAAGCTTTTTCGATAATAGGAATGTCAAAGATTTGAAATGCGGTGACTTCGAGGACTTCGTGAAGTCGCTAACTGTATCCGATAAAACGAAAAGTAATATTATCGGAACAATCAAAGTATTCTACCAATGGATGAAAAAGCGGCAAGATGTCATTGACATTCCAGACTTTCCTAAAATCGAATACCAGCTTGGATATCGACGAACAGTTGATAAAGAAACACAAAGGGCAATCATTGAAGAAGTAAAACGCATTGCTCCGGCAAAAGTTTACTTAGGCATTAAATGGCTCTCCACTTATTTTAGCGTGCGGCCGGCTGAGATGATTTCGATCAAAGAAGGAGAGATTGACCTAGGCAATGCCCGTTTATACTTCCCACACCCAAAGGAAAGACGTTTTAAGAGCGTTCCTATACTGCCCGAGGACGTTGATCTATTGAAGACCTTCTCTTTATCGTTACCGGCTATGCCGTTCTTTAGGCATGACGGAGGAGTTCAAGGCACAAGAAAAGATCAAGCTTATGGTGAAAAATTCTTCTATAAATGGTGGAAACGTGCCTGTGAGAATTTAAACGTTGAAGGTGTTGATCTTTATGGCGGCACAAGACATTCTACTGTTCGAGCACTGAGAAAGCATTATTCCCCAGAACAGATTAAAGAAGCTGCAATGAGCAAAACAAACAAAGCCTTTGAACGGTATCTTGGTCAGGCCGAAGATGATGATATTTTGTCAATTTATCGCAAAGGTGCTGAAGTGATACCGATCAAGGAAATTGATACCGGATTGATACCGCTTTTTGAAGGGCAAAAAAATACTAAGTAACCGAAATTACTTAGCTTTTTTGGTGGAGGCGGCGGGAATTGAACCCGCGTCCGAAAACCTTCCGCTGGAGCTTCTACGTGCGTAGCCTTCGTTTTAGAACCTTCACGCTGGTTTGCTCCCTAAGGCCGGATCTCACCGCGCTATCCTGTAAGTATTCGCCGCCCTCCCCCAGGCAAAAAGTTTGGCTATCCTGTCTAAATGACGTCTTGCTCAGCCAACAGGAGAACCGAGTTCAACGTTAGCAGCCTAAGCTGCTAAAGCGTAATCGTAGTTTTCTGCGATTATATGTTTCCTACCTGTTTAACGAGGCCTGTAGGAACCTCGGCACGCTTCTACAACTTCAAATGTCCCCGTCGAAACCGTTACGCCCCCCTTAAATTTTTATTTGACTTTAATATAGTCGGCTATCGCCCTTTTGTCAAAGGAAAGAAGCCGTACCGGATTTCCGCCTCTGAATCTCGTCGCAATGACAAATGAAAATAAAGATATTTCTGTCATCTGAAATGACAAGGTCTTAATACTCCTGGTATTGCAATCATTCGATTTCCCGGTATCAACGTCCTTCAGCATTGCACGCTGGATTCGTGTTTTTTCATCTCCTTTTTCTTTTCCGCAAGACGCATCTGTCTTCTCTCGGCTGCTTCGGTATTGCGATGTCTGTCCTCGTCACATTCTAAGATCAACGGAGGCAGTTGCACTGGTCGCTTGTTGGCATCGAGAGCCACAAAGGTCAGATACGCGGAACCGGTGTGGCGTTTCTCTCCCGTAATCGGATTTTCCGCTTCCACCCGAACCCCGACTTCCATCGATGTCCTTCCGACAAAATTTACCGACGCTTTCAAGGTCAGAAAATCGCCGATATAAACGGGATGATGAAAATCCATCCGGTCAATAGACGCCGTTACCGTGTGGGCTCTTGCATGGCGCGTGGCCGCGATTCCTCCCGCTGTGTCAATCAGTTTCATGATATCGCCGCCGTGGACATTGCCGGCGGGATTGGCGTTTTCCGGGTTCATCGCCTGTCCCATGATCACGATGCTTTCGCTGACTTTTTTCCCTTCCATATTTATCACCTCTGATTGCATTGCAAAGATAGCTACGACGGTAATTTAATACAAAACGCTTGGAAGTAAACGATCGAAAGAGTTAAATCTTGATCAACTTGGACTTGAAGTCGCGTGCAATATCACGTCGTTCTTCGCGTTTTTTGATGTCCTCACGGCGGTCATGGAGTTTTTTGCCTTTGCCGATGCCGATTTCCACTTTGACCATACCGTTTTTGAAATACAGCTTGAGCGGAACGAGTGCCAATCCTTTTTCCCGTGATTTGCCATATAGCTTGCGGATTTCGCGTCTGTGTAAAAGCAACTTGCGCGGTCGCAGAGGTTCATGATTGTAACGGTTACCGTGATCATAATGACTGATATGCATCTCACGCAGATAAACTTCGTCATCTTTGACGACGGCGTAACTGTCTTTCAGGTTGGCTTTTCCGGCGCGCAAAGCCTTGACTTCCGTACCGGATAAAACAATACCGGCTTCGTACACATCGTCAATATCATAATTGAGACGCGCCGTTTTGTTGGACGCGATCAGTCTTTGCGCTGTGTTTTCTTTAGCCATAATTCAATTTTACCTTAATCCGGAATTAAAGCCATTTATTTTTTCGGCCAGGACGGTAAATAGTCCGGTTTTACATGGCTCATGGCTTTGAAAATATTATGCCTGATGTCCGGATTATCTCGCTCCAGTTCGTTTAAGAGTTTTTTCACATAGATCCTTTTGGAATTCTCACTGCTCGGGCATGCGTTCTTGACCGCCGGAAATTGTCGCTCACGGCTGTATTTTTTTACCAGCTCCTCGCGCAGGTAAGCCAGCGGACGGATAATATGCAGCTTGCCACCGAAGATGCTCTGATTAGGCATCATCGTACTGATTTCCCGCCCGTAAAACATATTGATCAGCAACGTTTCGATAATATCGTCACGGTGATGGGCAAAAGCAATCTTGTTGCAGCCTTTTTCCTCCGCGATTTCAAAAATTCTTTTGCGTCGCAGGCGCGAACACAGGAAGCAGGGATTCTTCCTGTTGAAATCCGAATGCGATATCAAACCGATATCCGTTTTTTCCATGACGTAAGGGTAATGATGTTCCTGAAAATATTTCTCCAATTCCTGATAAGCAATGTAGTCGGGATCAAAACCCATGTCGATGTTAACGGCAATGAAAGAAAACCGGGGAACAAAGATCATTTTTGAATCCAGCAAATCGAGAAGAGCGTAACTGTCTGCACCACCGGAGACGCCAATCAACACCTGGTCTCCCTCTTCGATCATGGCATAATCCAGAACCGCCTTCTCCAGCCATTTTTTCATGTGCAAAAATAGCTTGGTATTTTTATCTTTCTTTGCAATTTCTGTCTGCAAACCCTGGTGACTCCTCTTGATCTTAATAAAATCGGCTTACTTACTATCCGACTTGCTAAAAGTTATCAAGCAGGTTTGAATTAGATTCTGGGTTCAGCTGCTGTTGAGAGCTACAGGGTACAGTGCGTATTGAATCCATGGCTTGGGAATCTTCAATATCGCCTTGAAATCAAGCCGTCCCTCTGTTATAGATTGGGGCAAAGCGAAAAGGAGGTTTTCATATGCCAGAAATCATCAATATTCACGCCAGGGAAATACTGGATTCCCGGGGAAATCCGACCGTCGAAGCCGAGGTCACCACGATAGCGGGCGTCACCGCCAGAGCTGCGGTTCCCTCCGGCGCGTCGACCGGCGAGCATGAAATGCTGGAATTGCGAGACGGCAACAAAAAACGATACAACGGAAAAGGCGTTGAAACTGCAGTTAAGAATATTCTCTATAAAATCGGACCCGAAATCATCGGTATGGATTGCCGCAGACAGCGTGATATCGACTTTGCAATGATCGAACTGGATGGCACCGCCAATAAGGGAAAACTCGGAGCCAACGCCATTCTGGCGGTCTCCATGGCCTGTGCCAAAGCAGGTGCGGAAGTGTCCGGGTTGCCTCTCTATCGCTATCTGGGCGGCGTTAACGCCAACGTTCTGCCGATGCCGATGTGCAACATCCTCAACGGCGGCCAGCATGCCGACAACAACGTCGATATCCAGGAATTCATGATCATGCCCGTGGGCGCACCCAATTTCAAGGAAGGCATCCGCATGGCCGCAGAAGTATTCCATTCCCTGAAATCCGTACTCAAAGGCAAAGGCTTAAACACATCGGTCGGCGACGAAGGCGGTTTTGCCCCGAACCTGAAATCCAACGAAGAAGCGCTGTCGAGCATTATGACGGCCATCGAGAAAGCAAACTACAAACCCGGCAAGGATATCTTTATAGCGCTGGACTGTGCAGCGAGCTCTTTTTATGAAAAGGGGAAGTACATTCTGGCGGCGGAGGCCAAGCCCCAGAAGTCGGCAGAAGAGTTGGTAAAATTTTACGCGGACATGGTCGCCAAATATCCGATCATTTCGATTGAAGACGGACTGGCTGAAGACGACTGGACCGGCTGGAAACTGATGACGGATGAACTGGGAAGCAAAATCCAGATCGTCGGCGACGACCTTTTCGTCACCAACGTCAAGCGTCTGAATAAAGGCATCGAACTTGGCATCGCCAATTCCATCCTTATCAAACTCAACCAAATCGGCACGCTGACAGAAACACTGGAAACCATGAGCCGCGCGAAAGAATGCGGTTACACCTGCGTAGTCTCGCACCGCTCCGGCGAGACGGAAGACACGTTCATGGCGGACATCGCCGTCGCCACCAACTGCGGCCAGATCAAGAGCGGTTCGCTTTCCCGCACGGACAGACTCGCCAAATACAACCAGTTGATGCGGATTGAAGAAGAGCTCGGCGATGCGGCCTGCTACCGCGGCAAAGATGCTTTCTACAACATCAGACAGCCCGCAAAGAAATCAAAAAAGAAATAATCCAATCCATAGAGTGACACCCCGCAACGGGTGTCACTCTATGTTCAGCCCTCGAATCATCAGGAATAATCCTCTCAAAAGCTGCCAAACCCCAATTCTTTGAATTCATGTATCGCAGGTCACTGACCAAACAATCGTATGCGCAGATATAGATATCGTACGATGGTTATAGGAATTCTTATTCGGGTTGGATTGACATATTGAATGTAAAGATGCGGGGTCTTCCGGTCAAAGACGGTGCGTTTCGTTATGAGAAAAGCAAACTTCTTACTAAAGTCTACCCTCGCCATTGTTCTGAGTCTGGTGTCCGTCGCAGTCTCTGCCCACGAGACGGCAGCAAACCGGGACACAGAAAATATATTCATCCAGGGCATTCAGCAGATGCCGGTGGCACATGCTTTTTTGACGGAAACATCGGCAGACTCACGTGGACAAAAACCATTTAATGCCCGTGTCTGGAATCAAGGTGTCACACTGGAATCTGCTGCCGCAGATATTCCTTCTTCTATATTCTGTTTGGGACAAACAGAATTGCTGCAAAGGGCCGCCGGATTTACACAGCATATTTTTTCTTTCCATCCGATGATCGCCGGGGGCAAATATCCTTATTTGCAGGATATTTTCACATTTATTAGTCTGAATACTTTACTTTCCTCTCATTCAACCGTTATGGGTGACATCAGAGGCAGTACAAAATTATATGATTTATTGAAACTGCCGGGTGCTTTTGATATCGGCGGAGATTTGAGATTGGCACCGGATCACATAGCAAATTACGGCAGAAACGGTGAAGAAGCGTCTGGCCTGACTCCCTATAACGATCCTGCCCTGAAGCCATTTATCCACAATCCGTTTCATGACACTGCGATATCGATTTATCTGCCGATCAGCGTATCTCAATCCTTGATAATTGCACCAGCCATTACCTATGCTTTTTCAACAAATAATACGAATAATCAGGAATTCAAGGGGAAAGGTCTCGTTAACAACTTGATTGATAAAGACAGCGCCATTATTTATGGCGGAATCCATTTAAAATATTCTTTTTAAAAAAAGAAGGCTAAAGAAACTTGAAGAGCCGGCGGCGAAGAACTTCCAGTTGCGCGCGGTTGTCCGTCAGGGTGTATGTAAGTTCCCGCTTCCCGCCTTTTTCTTCTCCGGTCTGTGAAATAATCAGCTCCGCATCTTCCATAAATTTGATGGCATTGAGATAGTTGGCCTGGGACAAAGCTTCGGCGCGCAGGATTTCCCCCGTGCGGAACATCCTGTCGCCCAGCGGACGAATTTTGGTCAGCCATTCCCGTTGCGTGAGCGGCTTCTTCTTAAGATACACCAGGCTGCGAATAACGATCCAGCACGACTCCAGGTAGTTGTGAATGAGTCCCGCAAACGGCCTGAGTTTGGCGCCACCCCGGCTTTTGATCTCCACCCATACATCCCCGTCGCGCTCCGCCGTCACAATCATGGATCGGTTATGAAGATAGGCGAGAACATCGTTGACTTCCTCCACGTCGTCCCGCGTCTCGTCAAAGATGAACTCATTCCATAAAAGCCATTTCAGAAATTTGTAATCCCCCATGATCTTCGCTAATGACATGGTGTCTTCATGATGATTGACCATCGATGTTGCCACAAAGCAGATCGGAATGAAAAAATGCAGTATGTTGTTTTTGTAATATTCCAGATTCAACCGCTTGGCGTCGGTCAGGGAATAAACGATTTCCTGCATCTCCTCTTCTTCTTCGTCGGCCTCAACTTTGGAGATAATATCCGTCGAATCGAAAATATTCAGTGCGTCGATAATCGCCCGGTCGCGGTGTGCAAATGTGGCGGCAAATTTTACCTGCCGGGTAGATAGATATTCATAGAATTCGCTCAGGATGCCGTTCAGCTCGTCATGGGAAATGCCGCGACGGTCGTGGCTTAACAGACCCGAGGCCACCAGGGAAAAAGGCGTGACCACAGAAACCTTATTGATCTCCAGGACGACTTCATAACCGATCTTCCGGTAAAGGCTTTGACGCTCGTCGAGCGTCATCCGGTCCATGGGTTTTTCCTGAGCATCAAGATAGTCCTTCATGATAATCGGTTCACCGATATTGATATAAACCCGTCCATAGCGTTTGCGCAGGATTTTGGTGGTTCTAATAATCTCGGCCGTATTTTCCTGGACCTTTGGCGCACCGGCCAGCTCGTTCAGGTAGGAGCGTTCCTCAATGACCCTGTCGTAACCGATATAAACGGGGACAGCCGCCAGGTTCTCGCAATACTTATCCTGATAGGCCTGAATAATCATCGACAGCAAGCCATATTTGGGCATGACCATTTTCCCGGTCCGGCTTCTGCCGCCTTCGATAAAGAATTCAAGCGGAAGTCCCTCGTGAAGAAGCGTCGCCATATACTTGGCAAAGACTTCTCCGTAAATTTCATTGCCTCGAAAACTGCGCCTGAGAAAGAAGGCACCGGATCGGCGAAAAATATATCCCAACGGGAAAAAAGACAGATTGTTGCCCGCAGCGATAAACGGCAATTGAATATTATTTTTATAAAAGATGTAGGAAAGCAGCAAATAATCAATATGACTGCGATGACAGGAGATGATGACGAAAGGCATTTTTTTGGACAAATTACGAATCTTGGCCAGCCCCTCCGAATCAACGGACAGGCCGTCATAAACCGTATTCCAAAGCCACGTCAGAGCCTTCAGCCATATTTCAATAAATGTCTCCTGGTAATCCGCTGCAATTTCGAAAAGGTAACGGCGGGCCTCTTTTGCAACGCTTAGCCTGTCCCTTTTTGTTTTCTGGGCAAACTCGTCCATGAAACGGTTGAGGTTCGGATCATGCATCACCATGCCGATGAGCTCGTCGCGCGATTTTAACGCAGGTCCGACGACTGCCGTCTTCTCTTCTTCAATGCGATCAATTAGCTCGCCACGCAATTCATGAATCAATTCGTCTTTGGTGAGATTCTTTGTTGTCGATAAGTATTCCGTGAGATTAATCGGCTCCGCCGGAATCACAAAAGCCTGTTTTGAATAACGGATAAACGTAACCAAACGCCTCAGTGTGCCGGTATGCTCCATCTGCCCGAAAAGGATATTGAAGAGGCTTTCGTCTTCTTTCTCCCTGCGCCGTCCGTATGCAACCAGAACCGGCACAATGAAGATAGGAAAGGAGACTTCGCTCTGCAGGCTGATCAGACTGGCGATTGCATCCTGGGCGGACCGGCTTTCAATAAACTCAGATTCTCCAAGGTGAATAATAATGCTTTCCTGATCGGCAACTTTTCTTTTCAGAAAATCCAGTTTGCCCTGCCTTGTGACTTGGTCTCTGCGGAAGCGGCGCAAAAAGGATGACCAGTAGAACTTAAGCATTTTGGACAGAGGCTGCCAAAAAGACATATTCACGCCATGACTATATACCGGCATGGGCAGACCTTTACGGCCGGCTATTTCGGAGATGATCAGACTGTTGAGCTTGCTTCTCTGTTTAATGGCATAGATAATAACGCCTTCCCGGGCAAGCTTCTGGAGAGCACTGACCTCCTCTTCAGCGATGGATACCCGAGAAAGATAAGCCTTCGCCGGCCGAAAACGCCAGAAATCCTGCCGTGCGTAAATACAGCCTGAATAATATTCATCTTCGTGCTGCCGGTTGTCGGGTGGCGTTCTTTTATATGCCCCAAAACTTTCGCGCAAGCTATCTTCATGCTGATGGGCATCTGTAGGTGTTTTTTTACTCATAAATAATCCGATTTCTTCCGTTAAGGGGATTCGTGATAAGAGTTGGAATTATGGTTCCTTCTTCTGAAATTCATCCGGAAATCGGCCATTCATATAATCCTGGACGAAAGCCCGTACGTCTATGGCATTATTAAAAGACATCGCCTGTTTCAGAAGTTCCCTGGATTCCGAAAGTGTGGATTGCTGCACAATACGCTTAATGCGGGGAATTGCCAGATGATTCATACTCAGTTCATCCAGTCGCATCCCTAGGAGGATCAGACAGCAAAGAGGATCTCCGGCCATTTCACCGCACATGGCCACGCGAATTTTTGCTTCATGCGCTTCGTCAACTACCTTTTTGATCAATCTCAAAACAGCCGGGTGCAGAGGTTCATAAAGATAGGTGACTCTTTCATTGGAACGATCAATAGCGAGCGAGTACTGAATTAAATCGTTGGTGCCGATACTGAAATAGTCAACTTCCTGCGCCAGCTTATCGGCAATGACGGCGGCCGCAGGGACTTCGATCATCGCTCCGATTTCCATCCGGTCGGCGATCGGCACACCTTCCGCCAAAAGTTCCTGACGGGTTTCTTCGAGCAGTCGTTTGGCCTCACGAATTTCCTCGATGCCTGATATCATCGGAAAAAGAATCTTAACGGTGCCCAGGGCACTCGTGCGCCAGATGGCTCTCAACTGCGTTTTGAATATTTCGTTTTCTTTGAGGCAAAACCGGATGGCCCGAAGACCCATTTGCGGGTTTAACTCTTTTACCTGTTTTTGATATTTTGTAAATTTGTCACCGCCTAAATCAAATGTGCGAATGGTTGCCCACTGTAAATTCTTCTCCGCTACGACCTGACGGTAATTATTGAAGTGGTCTTCCTCCGTCGGCAATTCATCCCGATAGATGTATAGGAATTCCGTCCTGTAGAGTCCGATGTGTTCTGCTCCATGTATGATCGCCGAAGGGATCTCTTCAATAAACTCGATATTGGAACCAATGTGAACATGGTAATGATCCAGCGTCGTCGCCGGCAGTTTTGCATATTTGAGATACTCGTCTTTGGCATCATCATAGTGACGCTTTTTTTCCTCATAGCGCTTCATCATGTCGGGATAAGGATTGACCACCACGAGGCCCGATGTGCCGTCCACAATGATTTCATCACCGGTTCGGACAAAACGCGTCACATTATCCAACCCGACAACAGCCGGCAACTCCATGGAACGGGCTACGATGGCGGTATGGGAGGTGCGCCCGCCGCTGTCCGTCGCAAAACCGACAATTTTATCGAGTTTCATCTGGGCCGTATCAGCCGGGGACAGATCGTGCGCTACAATAACCACTCCTCCGCGGCCCACTTCCCAGACAATTTCATGTTTTTCCCCGCTCAGATTACGCAGGATTCGCTGAACAACATACTGCACATCGCTGATGCGGCCGCTGATATAAATATCATCCAAGCCCTCAAAGACCTGCTTGTAGTGATCCAGCGTCATGCGCACGGCCCATTCGGCGTTGACGCCCAATCGACGGATATACTTGATTGTGCGGTTGATAAACTTCTTATCCGACAAGAGCAAAATATGGACGTCAATAATATAAAGAGGTTCGGTTACTTTTGTCTTCTTGAGGTTTTCCTGAATATCCAGAAGCTGTTGGGATGAGTCTTTCAGCGCCTTCTTGAACCGCTCGATTTCATGAGGAATCAATTCGTCGTTATTAAGTTTGTAAAAAGAGATCTGGGCATCCAGCGGATCAAAACGGTAGACTTTCCCGATAACAATGCCGGGAGAAACACCGATTCCCTTAAGAACAAAGGTTTTTTTTCCTTGATCAGCCGTCATGGGATGATTTAGTCTTCTCCAAATTTATTTTCAATCAATGCTTCGATCTCATCGAGCGCTTGCGCCGCATCAACGCCTTCTGCCCTTACTGTTATCATACCGCCCATCGGGCAGGCAAGCGTCAAAATTCCTAAAATACTCTTTCCATTAACGGTTTGACCGTTACGTTCAATAAATATATTCGCACGATACTTCTGCGCAATGCGGACAAAAGATGCAGCCGCACGCGCATGCATTCCCAGTTTATTTTTTAATTTAAAAGTTTTCATTTCCAACACGTCAAGAAATCTCTCACGGAAAATATTAGAAACAGAGCTACCGTTCCATATAGAATATAAATTTGCGATATGCCTTTCTTAATCATGAACCAGCAAGCCAGAACAATAACCAGCCCCGCCGATACCACAAGAAGCCTTGGTATTTCCGTCCCTGCAGAATACCCGTCCCTTAAAAGCAATGCCCCAAAGCCTGACAGCACGGCCAGAGACAGCCATCGGACGCGGACGGCCGCGCGCGGTAAATCAATTCTGCGGATGAATTCAATTCCCTGTTTTCCCCGCTTGTATCCTTCGATGAAACCCTTCACTCTGACCCAGACATGCGCCGGCGCAAAGACTGCAACAAATGCCAATGGCGCCAGGATCAAGCCTATCCAGGCCAGGCCGGCCGAAATAATGCCGGCACAGGGTCTCAGCGCACCCCAGAAAAATGTATCACCGATCGCCGCATAAGGCCCCATCAGACTTTGTTTGACCACTATGATGGGAGAGGCATCGCCTTCGTCCGGCCGCTCTTCTTCCATACGGACGATTGAGCCGATGAGCGGTGTCGATAAATAAGGGTGCGTGTTAAACATTTGCAAATGTCTGGTAAGGAATGCTTCTTCATCCTTTCCGGACAATTTTCGTTCACGCAGAAGAGGAATTATCGCATACGCAAAACCAAGGTTTTGCATCCGTCTAAAGTTTAGGGCGGCGTGAATGAAAAGAGATCTCCAGAATATTTTAATTAAAGATCCTCTTCTCATTTTACGGCCTCGGATGCATCTATCTCGATTATATTCCCTTTTTATGTGCCGAAGGAACTAACACAAATGGCTATCTAAGTCAATTTAATCAGAGAAACATATTCATCAGATAACAGCCGCAAAACACTGCCTGTGACTGACGAATGTTATTTCTCACGTTGTTTTGTTTATTATCATATAGTATAAGCGTCAATCTTTTCCAATCACTGTTAATTTAAATCAGGGAGATATATCTCATGAGAGAATGCTGCAAATCATCTTTTTTGAGTCTGCTGAGTCTTATACTTATCATCTGTGTCGCCGGATGCGCGAACGTACGCGACTTTGGCAAGTTTCTCCCCGACGATCAGGCCGCAATTGCATTCGAAACGTACCAGATCAACCCCGACTATCGATATTATACCACTGGTTCCAGCACTTTTCCGGTGGCCGTCATGGCCTTGGACAAATCTTACAAGATGGGGAATGACCTATGAGAAGAAGTGCAGTTGACCCCGGCCAGCATGAAGGAACTCGTTACGTTCATGCAGCAAAGACTCATGGCATGCTGCGGTCAGACGTGGTCCGGTTTTCTGATTATTGACCCCATGGGCAAACAGATTGGCATTCTTTACGCCTATATCGGCGTGGGCATCGCATTCAGGGTGGAAGAAGATAACGTAGTTAAACCGTATGGCCCACGCGACGATGATCAGCTTAAGAAGTATCAGGACCGTCAGAAAAGATAAATCTAATTACAATCCCGTCAGCAGAGCTTATTTTTTCTTGACAGGCGTTTTTTTTGCTGTTAAGGACACGCCGGTTAAAATATCAGAGACGAAATGTGGATACTTCTTTTGATTCATTGTCCTTTTCCGCGACGTCACAATTTCGAGTAATTATCTATAAGGGGGTTGTAAAATGATTTGTGAAACTGTTAAAAAAGGTGTGGACTGCGCTTTTATGAGCAAGAAAGGCTGCGGCTTTTTCGGCGGCAGCTGTGTAGTAATAGTCGATAAATGCGGAGACTGTAATAAGATTTTTGAATATGAAACCGGAAAATATTGCAAGGTTTATCCGGATCCGAAAAGCAAATGGATGACCGGCAACTGCCCGACCGCTTCACATATTAAAATTGAGATTAAAGAAGCTCAGAAGATTAACCCGCTCAAAGCCTCCAAAAGAGCAAGTAAGAAAAAATAGCAATATTTTTTATGCGCAGCAGTCGCTAAAAAGCCGGCAACCAAAATTGCCGGATTTTTAGCTCATCATTTTGCTGATTTGCTCCAATTCTTTCTTAATATATACTAATTTTTCATGATCGCCGTCTTTAGGTGCCGATTCATCTTTACCGCGCATTTTCATGAGTTGTTTTTTTGCGCCGCTGATGGTGAAGCGCTGCTGATAGAGCAAATTGCGGATTGTTAATAATTCCTCAACGTCCTTTTTCCGGTATAGACGCTGTGCCGTTTTCGTCCGCACAGGCTTGATCGTCTTAAATTCAGTCTCCCAGTAACGGATCACGTAAGGTTCAACACTGAGGATTTTGCTCACTTCTCCAATACGGAAAAAAGCCTTTTCGGGAATTATGCTATCCATACAATTCCTGAATCATAACGGAGAAAGATATTTGCAGAAACGAAACAAAATAAAAACCTTCCAATCGCAACCGGATTGGAAAGCTTTTAAAACGTTCAGGCAACGATGTGGTTAATACAAGCAACTAACCGTTAAGAGATTTGCGCAGTACCTGGGAGGACTTAAACGTTAAGACCCGGCGTGCGGTGATGGATATTTCCTGTCCGGTTTGCGGATTACGGCCACGCCTGGCACGTTTTTCTTTTACCATAAAATTCCCGAAACCGGAAATTTTCACTCTTTCACCTTGGGCAAGGCTGTCTTTGATGATGTCAAACACGGATTCAACGATATCCGCTGATTCTTTTTTGGAAAAACCGAGTTTTTCATAAACATTTTGAATAATATCAATCTTCGTCATTTCTCTTCCTCCGTTTTAACGTCAAATAAACTGTTAGGCTCTTATCTTTGCACCCGTCAGTCGCACCGTGTTGTGCATGATTTTATCATGAATCGAATTGATTTCCGCATCCGTTAAAGTTCTGTCAAGAGCGCGATAGGAAAAACGCAATCCTAAACTTTTTGTCCCGATGTCCAGACCTTTGCCAGCGTATATATCAAAAATCACCACATTTTCAAGCAAATCTTCATGCTGACTTAAAACAATTTCTAGCATCTTTTGGGCTTCCAAAGAGGCGGGAATCACAAAAGCGACATCGCGTGTAACGGCTGGAAACTTGGATATCTCCTTGTAGCTGATCTGGCTTCTGATCTGCTTATTAAGCAAATCAATATTTATTTCAAAGAGATAAGCAGTTCCTTTAATATCCATTTTCTGCATCACATCCGGATGTACCTGCCCGAGATAACCTATCTTTGTCCCCTCGATAGCGAGGCCGCATGACTGACCCGGATGCAAAAATGATTCCGATATTTCAGCACGATACTGAACTTGTTCCAACTTTAGATCGTAAAATAAATTTTCCAGGCAGCCTTTCAGATCGTAAAAATCAACGTTTGCCTTGTTAACCCACAAATCTTCGGACAATTTTCCGGCTAAAAGACCGGACAGAATATTATTTTCCTCCGGTAATTCCCGGTTTTGAAATTTCAAAAACGTCCGCCCCATTTCGAATACTTTCAAATTGAAAGAAGCGTTATTGATATTCTTCTTCAAGGTCTCCAGCATCCCGAATGCCATAACTGTACGCATAACGGATTGTTCTTCCGTCAAAGGATTCTTGATCATCACAAAGTTGCGTCTCACATCATCTTGTGACAAGCCAAGATAATCGACCGAGGCCGGCGATGAAAAACTGTAGTTTATGATCTCTGAAAAACCGCTTCCGACCATCAATTCACGAATTCTTTCCTCAAGACGAAGACGGGGAATAACGGCCATCTCCGTAACCGCTACAGCAGGCAGCGTGATCGGCACCCGATCGTAGCCATAGAGCCGAACAATCTCTTCAATCAGATCAATTTCTCTTTCGATGTCGACACGAAAGGTCGGCGGGGTGACAAGGTATTTACCCTTCCCGTCTGCCCGAACCTTCATGTCGAGACTTCTGAGAATTTGGATGACGTCTTTCGCGGGAATAGCCGTACCGATCATTTCGCCGATTCTGCCCAAGCGCAGCGGAATGTTTTCAACCGGCGTTATTTTTTGAGGATATTCGTCAAGATAATTTTTACAGATAGACCCGCCCGAAAGTTCAGCAATCAATTGCGCCGCGCGATTCAATGCGCGGACCACCCCTTCCGGATCAATGCCCCGTTCAAAACGGAATGCAGCGTCCGTCGGCATAGCCAGACGGCGCGAGGAGCGGCGGATGGACGACGGAGTGAAATAAGCGCTCTCCAGGAAAACGACGTGAGTATCCTCTTTGACTTCCGAATTCAGCCCTCCCATGATCCCGGCGATGGCAACAGGCTTTTTCCCATCGCAGATCAACAGAGTGTTTTCGGGAAGCGCGTGGCTTTTTTCGTCGAGGGAAACGAATTCTTCGCCCGCTTTTGATTTGCGAACGACAATCCGCCCTTCTTCGAGAAAGCGAAAATCGAAGGCATGCAGCGGCTGCCCCATCTCCAGCATAACAAAATTTGTCACATCCACAACGTTATTGATTGCCCGCAGACCTGCAGCTTCGAGCCGCATCTTCATCCAGACCGGAGATTCACCAATTTTTACATTCTTGATCATCCTGGCTGAGTAACGAGGGCAGAGGTCTGCATCAATAATCGTGACTGAAGAAAAGGTGGAAATGTCTTCACTCGATTCCCTGATTTTGATTTTCGGCATTCGTATATTTTTTCCGGTCAGGGCGGCTATTTCCCGCGCCATGCCGATCATGCTCAGACAATCGGAACGATTCGGTGTGATGCTGACGTCCAAAACCGTATCGCCCAGGTTCAGCGCGGTCTCCAGGGCCACACCCAGCGCCGCGTCGGACGGCAATTGCATGATACCTGACGCATCATCGCCGATCTCCAGTTCCGCCTCCGAACACAACATGCCGTCGGATCGTTCACCGCGCAATACCGTTGATTTGATCGTGTAGCCTCCCGGAATAACGGCCCCGATTTTAGCAAGCGGAACTACGTCACCCGCTTTAATATTCTTTGCACCGCAGACAATTGGATACGTGTCGGAGCCATCCGAGACATCGCACAAAGACAATTTATCGGCTCCCGGATGCGGGCTGACCGACATGATCCTGGCGACCACAACGCCTGAAAATTTATGCGCAATCGTCTTGATTTCGTCTACTTCCAGACCGGCCATGGTTAGCCGGTTCGCAAGTTCCTGCGCAGTTATGTCCAGATCAATATAATCTTTTAGCCATTTGAGACTGACGAGCATGAGATGAAGCTCTCCTAAAATTGTTTAAGGAATCGAATGTCGTTTTCGAATAAAAGGCGGATATCGGAAATGCCGTACTTCAGCATGGCAATGCGTTCCAAGCCGAGGCCAAAAGCGAACCCGGTATAGAGATCGGCATCGTAACCTACATTGCGAAAAACGGCGGGATCGACCATACCGGATCCCAGAATTTCCAGCCAGCCGCTTTGCCCGCAGACGCGGCAGCCTTTGCCCTCGCACATGACGCAGTGAATATCGACTTCCGCAGAGGGTTCGGTAAAGGGAAAAAAGCTGGGACGGAAACGCAGGATCGTATTATCACCGAAGACTTTCTTGAGAAAGGCCGTTAGAATACCTTTCAGATCGGCAAAACTGACGCCTCTGTCCACAAGTAAGCCTTCAATTTGATGAAACATGGGTGTGTGGGAAACATCGGAATCGGGCCGGTAAACCCTGCCCGGCGACAAAATACGAACAGGAGGCTTCACTTGCTCCATAACTCTCACCTGGACCGGTGAAGTATGAGTGCGCAGAACCATGTTTTCTTCAATATAGAAGGTATCCTGCATGTCCCTCGCAGGATGGTCCTTTGGGATATTAAGCGCCTCGAAATTGTAATAATCCAGTTCGACTTCCGGGCCTTCAACTACCGAAAAGCCGAATGAGGCGAAAATCTCACAAATTTCACGGCGGACTTGAATTACGGGATGTATTCTGCCTGGACGGAAACCTCTACCCGGCAATGTGACATCAATTTTTTCTCTTGCGAGAACCTCTTCTTTTTTGTCCTGTTTTTGGTGCTCCAGAGCTTCTGTTATGCTTCTTTCCAGAAGTTCCTTCGCTTCATTGCAGCGCTTCCCGAACAACGGTTTCTCTTCGACCGGCACCTGAGCAATATTTCTTAAAAGGCCGGTGAGTAATCCTTTGCGGCCCAGGAATTTTGTTCTCACAGCCAGAATCGACTCTTCGTCTCCGGCTTTTTCCAGTTCGGCAAGAGCGTCCGTTTCGAGCTGTTGAATATCCGCAATCATGCCGCCTGCTCGCCTTTAGCTACGGCCACGACCTTAGCGAAACCCAGAGGATCATTGACGGCCAATTCCGCTAGAATCTTTCGATCCAGTGCGATGTCCGCTTTCTTCATGCCATTGATGAGGCGGCTGTAAGAAATATTGTTCAGACGGGCCGCGGCATTGATCCGAGCAATCCATAGCTGGCGGAATTCTCTTTTCCGGCCCCTACGGTCGCGGTATGCATAGCTCAGGGCCTTGTTGACGGCCTCGGTAGCGGTTCGAAGCAGTCGGCTGCGAGCGCCAAAGAAACCTTTAGCCATTTTTAAAATTTTTCTTCTTTTCTTGCGGGCGGTAACGCCTCTTTTAATCCTAGCCATTTTCTTTTACTCTCCTCAATTGATACAACTTCTTAAATGCTTTAACGACTATAAATAAGGAATAAGCCTTTTGATGGCGCGTTCATTCGCGGAATGCACCAATGTGGATTTCCTTAAGGTTCTTTTTCTTTTCGTGGTCTTTTTTGTCAGGATATGACTGGCAAAAGCCTTGCTACGCTTCACCTTCCCTTTGGCAGTGATGGAAAAGCGTTTGGCAGCCCCTCTGTGCGTTTTCATCTTCGGCATATTCTCACCTCTTCATTCTCATTTATTTATTTTTTCGGCGAAACAATCATGACCATGTTCCGGCCTTCAAGCCTCGGTTCCTGATCCATTGTACATTCATCGACCAGCGCAGTTTTTATCTGGTCCATCAATCTACGGCCGATCTCGGTAAAGGCGATTTCACGCCCCCGGAACATCATGGAGACTTTCACTTTGTCGTGTTGTTCCAAAAATTTCTTTATATGTTTTATTTTTACCTGTAAATCATGCGCCTCCGTTTTGGGTCTTAAACGGATTTCTTTTACATGAATCACCGTCTGGCTTTTTCGCGAGTCATGGACTTTTTTGCTTTGCTTGTAACGGTACTTTCCGTAATCCATTATTTTGCAGACAGGTGGTTCGGCATTTGCAGATACTTCAACTAAATCCAGACCGACTCTTTCCGCATTGGCGATCGCCTCGTCCAAGGAAATAACGCCCAAAGGCTGTCCTTCCTCATTGATGACTCTGACCGTAGCCGACTTTATTTCTCTGTTGATCCTTAAATCCTTAACTATACGGCACCTCCTGAAACAAATCTCATGAAAAGCTTATTTCTTTTTTTCACACATTTCCCGCACTAAAGCAATGAATTGTTCGACCGGCAAGGCACCGAGATTTTGGCCGTCGCGCAGCCGCGGCGCCACTGTTCCGGCTTCCATTTCTTTATCGCCGATCACCAGCATGTAGGGAATCTTCTGTAGCTGAGCCTGGCGTATTTTATAACCTAATTTTTCATTGTCAAAATATTTTTCGGCACGGATGTCCGCGGCCAAAAGTCTTTTGTGAACTTCTGACGCGTAAGGAATATGCTTGTCTGTCACCGTCAGCAAGACGCATTGCGTCGGGGCAAGCCAGACCGGAAAGGCACCCGCATATTGTTCGATGAGAACGCCCATAAACCGCTCGATGGCGCCGAGAATCACCCGATGCAGCATCACGGGACGATGCTTTTCACCGTCCGCGCCGATGTAACTGAGATCAAATCGCTCCGGCAATGTAAAATCACACTGGATCGTCGCGCACTGCCACTTTCTCTTTAAAGCATCTTTGATTTTAAAATCGATTTTTGGCCCGTAAAAAGCACCGTCGCCTTCATTGACTTCGTAAGTGATGTTGTTGTCTTTGAGAGCGTTTTCCAGCGCAGTGGTTGCCAGTTCCCAATCTGCATCCGACCCGATGGAATGCTCGGGCCTGGTGCTCAACTCCACTTCATATTCAAAACCGAAAATCCCCATCGCATAATTGACAAAATCGGCAATAGCGCGGATTTCCGAATTCAGTTGTTCGGGCATGCAAAGGATATGCGCATCATCCTGCGTAAATTGACGCACCCGCATCAATCCGTGCAACACGCCTGTCTTCTCGTGACGATGAACGGTACCCAGTTCGAAATAGCGGAGAGGCAAATCCCGATAACTGCGGATTTTTGATTTGTAAATCAACATGTGGGAGAGACAATTCATGGGCTTAATTCCATAGGTCTGCTCATCCACTTCAGTAAAATACATATTATCACGATAATGGTCAAAATGGCCGGATTTCTTCCACAAATCAACTTTAAGAATCTGGGGCCCCATAACCATATCATAACCGCGCTTCAAGTGCTCTTTGCGCTCCCACTCTTCGATAATATATCGCAGCAGCATCCCTTTGGGATGAAATATAACCAATCCTGCACCGGCCTCTTCATTGACCTGAAACAAATCCAGTTCCCTGCCCAGACGCCGATGATCTCTTTTTTTGGCCTCTTCCAGTAAATTCAAGTAATCCTCAAGCGCCTTTTTATCAGCAAAACCGGTGCCGTAAATACGTTGAAGCATCTTATTTCTTTCATCACCGCGCCAGTAGGCACCCGCAACGCTGAGCAGTTTAAAGGCTTTGATTTTTCCAGTTGATGGAATGTGCGGCCCACGGCACAAATCTACATAATCTCCATCCCTATAGACACTGACAACAGAAACATCGGCGGGCAGGTCACGAATGATTTCAACTTTATAATCTTCATGCTTTTCAGCAAACAACTCGACCGCTTTCTCCCGTGTCAGTTCTTCCCGCACAAAAGGATAGTCGGCGGCGACAATCTCCCACATGCGTTTCTCGATCTTTTCAAAATCGTCAAGCGTAAAAGGCTCAGCATACTCAAAATCGTAGTAAAAGCCATCTTCAATAGACGGACCGATGGTAACTTTGGTTCCCTTAAATACGTCCTGCACGGCCTGCGCCATGACGTGGGATATGCTGTGGCGCAATACGGACAGACCTTCTTTCGATGTCGGAAGAATTGGTTCGACTTTGGAGTCTTCCTTGAGGACAAAGTTCAGATCAACGTTTACGCCGTTGACTTTTGCAGCGACGGCGGTCTTGAGGATATCTTTTTGCCAGGCAGCGATCGCATCGTAAACAGTCATACCGATGGGAAAGCTCTGTTCATTATTATCCGGAAAAACAATTTTTATATTCATAGGGTTCTCAGTCAGCCAATGGATCACCATTGGATTTCATTTTAAAAGGGCATCACCATTTTCGCTGATGCCCTTTTAATTATCGGCACTTACGGTATTATGCGGGCTTTAAAAAAAATGGTAGGCAAGCAGGGATTTGAACCCTGGACATCCACCGCGTCAGGATGGCGCTCTCCCCCTGAGCTACTTGCCTATATGGAAGATTTCCTCTATCCAACCGCGGAAAACCTTCGATTCTAAAGGAACAATATTATTCCCGTTTATTGCATATCCCGCAACCGTCGACGGGATGTGCTGTGCTAATGAATTCAACTTTTAGCGTTTGGTGAACTAGCAGGAAAACGCTTATGTGTCAAGCAAATATCTTATTTATTGACCTCTTCGGGTACGGATTTATTCAGTATCCCGATCCCACGGAAGATGTAAACCAAACCCGATATGATTGTAAATAGAGCTGTGGCCCAGCAAAGGGCGATAATCCAATAATATCCGAAATCGTGAGTGACAGCCTTGTATAGCAGGGCGAGAAAGATAGTAGCAACCTGCAAGGCTGTGGTAATCTTGCCGACGATAGCCGGTCTTATCTCGTAGGAGATCGACATTAAAGTAAGAATCGCAATTCCGAGCAAAATAATAAAATCGCGGCTAATGACGATAACAGCCAGCCAGCCTGGGATAAGACCGTAAATAGCCAGCGTTACAAAACTGGTAACCAGCAAAAGCTTATCCGCAATTGGATCCAAATAAGCGCCCAACGTGGTCTGACATTTCAATAGGCGCGCCAGTGTTCCATCCAGCGCGTCAGTCAGGCCCGCCACCACAAAAGTAACTAGGGCCCTATCATATTCTGACTGAATCAGAAAAATGACGAATACGGGAACAAGGATGACCCTCAGCAGTGATAAAAAATTTGGTATATTCATCAATGGTTCGAAGTTTGTTTGTCGTTTATGGTTTTTGATCTCTTATCTTATTCCACTTCACCCAATCATCCATATCCTCAGCTTCGGTAAACGCTTCGGGCTCCCGGGCCTGACCCTTCGCGGTGATCCGAATCTTCTGCATCGATTTAACGATGTACACCCATTCTTCCATAGACACGGGTTTGGGACCCTCAACCACAGTCGGTCCTGCAACAGGTTTGGGTGGCCCCTGAACCGAATCTTCCGTGAGCTTTGTCCTAGAGATACCGGCCACCCGAACTTCACCATCGTACACTTTTACCAGCGCTGATTGGTCACTCTCAACATCCATACGATATACGGTGCCCCGAACGCCGGCGACGGCGTTCTGGCAGGATATTTCAAATTTATCCCCTTTCCCCGGCAGAGCTTTCCGCACCTTCGTCCAGATTTTCCCTACCGTCACCGAAATCCCGACAGTGCGCTTGCCGTCATCAGCGATATCAGCCTCGATAAGTTTGAAGGACGTCTTTTCGGAAAATCGAACAATACTTTTGTCCGGCAAAACCATTTCCAGTCGGCTGTCGGCGCCGGTCGTGACCTCACATCCCGCCCGGACAAGATCATTAACCTTGAGAGAGCGCGTTCCTTTTAGCCCCGCACAAATGACGTCGGCCTTTCCTTTCAACGCTGTGACTTGCGCTTCACCCTTCATCATTTTTACGGGCACCGGCGGCTTGGCCTGCCCGGAAGCAAAACAAATCAGCAGCAGCACAATTGAAAAAGCAACAGACATCGATTTTTTCATGATCTTCTCCCGGGAATCCTGTCCATAAAAAAAATCTCAAGATATTATTTGAAAATTGAAAAATGCTATCCTCTTAATTTCGGACCGTAAGGCAGCGACTCCATAACTTTGCCGACTGCCTCCTCCAACGCTTCTTCCAAACCGCCGTTGGATTTCATCTTCAGACTTGTTCGAAACAGATCAAAACTTCTCCTTGTCGACCTGTATTGAGCATTCCATAATGATTCACCAGTCTTTGTGCTGCGCAGTTCACATCGGATAGCCACAGTAACCGGCGCGTAAAATATCCGTGTCGATGATTGATTTTCGAGAAGTGTGCAATACATGGCACCGTCAGCACCCAACAGCTCTTCGATTGCTTTCGGCGGAATGACCGTGTTTTTCTTCGTTTCGGAGCTTTCCGTCAGAGGCATCAATTTACTGTCAATTGTCTCCGAGGCGATTTGCGAATAGCCCTTAAAACGAAGCTCCTCACTTAATTTCGATCGCAGCATTTTTGCCGCTTTCGTATTCGCCGTATCACTTTCCACTGGCAGCAAAGCAATAGTATTCACGACAGGCACATTTCGATCATTTTTGGGCGTTGCCGGCGCGAGAAACGTACAGGCGGGCAGACCTAAACAAACCGCAAAGATTATGGCGACTGAAATATTGTGGGCTCTCATCGTGACTCCTCTTTGACCCTTAAATTGATTTCAACAGCATTTTGATTCTGATTGATCGAGTCGATCGTGTATCTTCCCGTCTTTTCGAACTCGGCCATCAAGTATTGGACATCTCCGTCCAGGCGCAAATTGAATGAAACATGCTGCCATTCCAGACGGCACGGATAGATATTCTTCACCGTCTTCGATCGGCTCAGCAAGAAAGTTCTTATGCGGTCGAAATCAGAATATTTTTTCATCCCCGCGAGGGATAAAGAAACGGAAATCAATTCCTTTTCCTTCTGATCCTGAAGAATGCCCATCTGCAGCAGGTCCTCACGCACAGGCAACAGAGCAACAACAGCGTGCACATTCGCGGTATATTCATCATGTTGTCTGACTTCGGAAACGATTCGATAGTTCTTAATATAGCGATCGACCTTGCCGACCATGATACTTTTCACGGACTGGAATTTTTCGTCCTCATATTTATCCAGTAAGATTTTTGCCGACGCTTGCAGGATGGCTTTTTCCAGCGCATTCTTGACGGCTTCATCACGGGCGTGGGCTTCATCATTTTTGATGACCGCAGCATGCCCCTCCACCTGAAGGACCAAGTCCGTCGATACCTGATTGGCATAGGCTGAATAGCCCGAAATGCATGTCATGAATAGAATCACGAACAGGGTTGCTTTCATCACTTAAATCCTATCTGGAAGAATTCCCTGAACTCATAGCCTTAATTTTTTCAATTTCTTCTCTGATCACGCGCTCTGCAATAGCGGGCACAACTTCCCCGACGATTTTTTTTATTATCTCCTCGGCCCGGCTGAGGATCATTTCATTGACCTGAGAAGTCCCTAGAGTTTCGTCAAAGACATCCGTCAGCTCATGAATATTTCCACCGTTCGACTTCCCGCGTTCGTATCCCCGGCCATCTATTGCGATGATTTGCTGCGGATTTTTCCCATCCATGGCTCTTCGGCCATGTCCGTTTTGGTCGTCATAGATTTCAGTGAGTTCGTGAATTTTTTTGCCCTGAACAGGCCCGGAATTATCAGCCATCTTTTGTTCCTTAATTAGCGCGCTCCGTGACAATTAACAATAAGTTTTCGGTTGTTTTACATTTCGAGTTACCATAGTGCAAAAAACTCTTCAAGCAATATGTGTACACTTTCAGGTTTCATTGCTCTCAGGAAACTGCTGAATTTTAATAGCGATGTCGTAAACTTTTTTTCGGGATAACCCAGTCTGCCGCACAATATCTGCAACGGCATCGCGCACCGATACAGATCCCTGGGCCAGGAGCTCCTCAAGCCTCTCCCGAATTTCATCATCGGGAAGTAAAACCTGCTCATGAAAAGATCCCTGTACGATAACTGTAAATTCCCCCTTAGCCTTATTCGCTGACCATTCCGATATCAGTTGAGAAATACGCCCACGTTTAATCTCTTCAAATGTCTTGGTTAATTCACGCGCCACAACAATCTGCCTGTCGCCCAATATGTCATAAACAGCCTGCAGTGCAGTGGTAATTCTTGACGGGGATTCATAAAACACGATCAGTTTCTCTTCATCCTTTACAGACTCAAGGAAACGGCGGCGCTTATTTTCCTTCGGCGGCAAAAAACCGCAGAATAAGAATTGATCAGCCGGTAATCCGCAGGCAGACAGCGCGGCAACGACCGCTGAAGCCCCGGGGATCGGAACCACTCTGATTTTATTTTCCATTGCATGGTTAACGAGTCGATAACCGGGATCTGAAATACAAGGGGTTCCGGCATCGGAGACATAAGCCACACTCGTACCGGCCTTTATTTTTGAAACAATCAGCGAACTTCTTTCCTGCTCATTATGCTCATGCAGGCTGATCAGAGGCGTTTTGACATCGTAGGCCATCATCAAAATTCTGGAATGGCGCGTATCTTCCGCGGCGATCAGGTCAACTTCTTTCAATACGCGCAATGCCCGCAGTGTTAAATCTTCCAGATTCCCGATGGGCGTGGCCACGATGTAGAGAGTACCTTGTTTTTCAGCCGTATCTTTATTCATAAGATCTTACGTAAATACTTTTTGTTGTTGACATCTATGACTTGTTTCGGCTTTAATAGCAAAGAAAAAAAATACTATTCTGAATAAAATGTGGCCGAAATGAAACGAATACTGGTTACGGGAGGCGCGGGATTTTTAGGTTCGCATTTGTGTGAACGACTTCTTAATGAGGGAAACGACATTCTGTGTCTGGATAATTTCTTTACGGGCAGTAAAAATAATATCGCCCACCTTCTGGGACGCCCGCACTTCGAATTGATTCGTCACGACATTATTAATCCCATCTATCTGGAAGTCGATGAAATTTATAATCTGGCCTGTCCGGCATCTCCCGTCCATTATCAATTCAATCCCATTAAAACCATCAAGACCAACGTTATGGGCGCAATCAATGTTCTGGGCATAGCCAAAAGAACCAAAGCGAAGATCCTTCAGGCATCAACGTCGGAAGTGTATGGGGATCCGGACGTACATCCGCAAAAAGAATCTTATTGGGGACGCGTCAACCCGATCGGCATCCGCAGCTGTTATGATGAAGGTAAAAGAGCGGCTGAGTGTCTGATGATGGATTACAGGCGACAAAACGCAGTCAAGACCAAAATCGTGCGCATCTTCAATACCTATGGTCCGCGTATGGCCGTGAACGACGGACGCGTCGTTAGCAACTTTATCCTTCAGGCTCTGCAGGGAAAAGACATCACGGTTTACGGCGACGGTCACCATACCCGTTCATTTTGTTATTGCGACGATTTAATTGACGGGTTGGTCAGGATGATGAATACCGATGATGATTTTTTTGGACCGGTTAACATCGGTAATCCGGGTGAATTTACTATCCTGCAATTGGCCCGGATGGTTATTGATTTAACGGGTAGTAGCTCCAAAATTGACTTTCAAACGCTACCGGCAGACGATCCGGCACAACGTAGGCCCGACATAGCACTTGCAGAACATAAACTGGGATGGCACCCGGCGATACCGCTTGAGCAGGGTCTCGTTTCTACTATTCAATATTTCCGCGATATCTTAAAATCATCTTAAACTATAGAGGTAAGTTCAGGACTATGAAATTTAACAAAAAAATTCTTTGCATTGGAGCGGGCTACGTCGGAGCTCCGTCGATGATCATGATCGCTTGCAAATGCCCGGACTACAAAGTCACTGTAGTGGATATCAACAGTCAACGGATCAACGCCTGGAACTCCGATCGGTTGCCGGTTTATGAACCGGGTCTCGATAAACTTATACAACAATCACGCGGTAGAAATTTATTTTTTTCGACAGATGTCGAAAAAGGAATAGCAGAAAATGACATCATTTTCGTCTGTGTCAATACACCCACAAAAACGTTTGGAGCCGGCGCCGGCATGGCCGCCGATCTGCAGTACTGGGAAAAAACGGCGAGACAAATTCTCGATAATTCTCAATCATCAAAGATCGTGATTGAAAAAAGCACCCTCCCCATCAAAACCGCGCTGGCTATGGAGCGAATCCTGGCTTCGGGTAAGGGAAAGATAACCTTTGATGTTCTCTCCAATCCTGAATTCATGGCGGAGGGAACGGCGATCACGGACCTCGAAAATCCCGACCGCGTGTTAATCGGCTCACGTGATACGGAAAGCGGCCTTGCTGCCCGTGCACAATTGGTGGATATTTATTCGCGCTGGGTATCACCCGAAAGAATTATCACGTCCAACATCTGGAGCGCCGAACTCTCCAAGCTGGTGGCCAACGCTTTTCTGGCGCAACGCGTGTCGTCCATTAACGCCATATCGGCGCTTTGCGAAAAGACCGATGCCGATATATCCGAGGTGGCCAGAGCCGTGGGCACCGACAGCCGCATCGGCTCTAAATTTCTTAAAGCCGGTATCGGCTTTGGCGGTTCCTGCTTTAAGAAAGATATTCTGAACCTTGTTTATCTCTGTCACTTTTATGGCCTGCCGGACGTTGCAGCCTACTGGGAGAGCGTCGTCACAATCAATGAATATCAGCAGGATCGCTTCGTTGCCAACATACTTCAATCGATGTTTAACACCCTGGCCGGAAAAAAAATCTGCGTTCTGGGATTTGCGTTTAAGGCTGATACCGGAGACACGCGGGAAAGCCCGGCCATCTACGTCACGCGCAAGTTGCTTGCTGAACATGCCGAAGTCGTCATCTCCGACCCCAGAGCTCTGGACAATGCCGCTGCAGACCTGGCGAACGATGCAGGGACGATCAGCTATGTTGAAGACCCCTATGAGGCAGCGGCCGGATGCCACGCGCTCGTGATTATGACAGACTGGGATTCATACAGGAAACTGGACTACCGCAAAATCTACAAATCGATGATCAAACCGGCATTTATATTTGATGGACGGAATATCATCGATGCGCCGCTGTGCTTCGAAATCGGGTTTAACGTATTCCCCATCGGAAAGCCGGCGTTGAGTCGTCTTTGATCCCGATTCTGATTTGAAACGCTCTTCTCGTCGGCTATTCGGTGCCTTTCCCGGAAACGAATAAATCTTGCTGCCCTGCGCTTCAAGGCATTTCAGGCCATTCATGACCGCGAAAAAATCGGCCTTCAGGAAGAAATAAATTCAAAAGCGTTTTTAATCAAACGAATGTCATGTCCCGACGGTAAGGAGAGGATCGCGACGACATCAAAACGGGCACAGGTTTTATCTAATTTCTTTTCCTGAAGATACCACAAGGCCAGTTGCGACATTTTTCTCTGCTTTTTGTTACCCACCGCTTCTTCCGGATAACCCAGCGCATCGGACTTTCTGGATTTTACTTCCACAAATACCACATCATTTCTGTCATGAGCGATTATATCGATTTCACCGATCGGGCAGCGATAATTGAGTTCGTCGATACGGTAGCCGTTCTTTTTCAAATAGTCAGCGGCAATCTTTTCTCCGGCTTTCCCGATATCGATTTTCCGTACGTCTTTCTTATCGGCCATCAGGACCAATCCAGAATCGTTTGATGAATGTCTCCATTCTTTAAATGAAAAGACCGGCGATGTATCTTACACATACCGATCTCCTGTAATATTTTTCGGTGCTCGGCGGTTCCGTATCCTTTGTTTTGCAAAAAATTATATTGGGGAAACTGGCGGTGATACATTTCCATGATCCGGTCCCGCGAAACTTTGGCGATGATGGAAGCAGCGGCAATCGACACGCTCAATCCATCACCTTTCACCAGCGCTTTCTGCGGCATATCGATGGCAATCGTATATAAACCGTCAATGAGAATGTAATCCGGGGTGATGGACAGATCCACAACCGCTTCGCACATTGCCTGGAGCGAAGCCCTGAGAATATTGATCCGATCAATGACGTCGGCCTCGGCAACGCCCACACCTACAGCCAGTGCATCTTTTGAGATCACCTTGTAAAGTTCGTCTCTTTTGTTGACGGTTAATGTCTTGGAATCGTTAATTTCGGAATTTTGGTACGCTGGGGGGAAAATGACTGCGGCAGCGACGACGGGCCCGGCGAGCGGCCCCCGGCCTGCTTCGTCGACACCCGCAATGCATCGGTAGCCTTCACAATAAGCGAGCTTTTCGAAAGTGTCCATCGCAAAAAGATGTAAAGGAACCTTTCTGCCTGACTGAGCTTGCGCATCTCCTGCAACAAGCTCAGTCTGTTGAACTATTCAGTGATCCGGTATTAAATGACCTCCGGGTTCAAGTGATCCTCATGGCCAAACTGCGCCTGTTGACAGCCAGGATGAAAAAAATCAATTATTGGCCGCTTCTTTGATCCTTGCTTTTTTACCCCTCAGGTTTCTTAAATAATAAAGGCGTGAGCGGCGCACCAAACCCTTGCTAACGACTTCGACGTGGTCAATGACCGGCGAATGCATAGGGAATGTCCTTTCCACACCCACCCCGTAGGAAACTTTTCGAACAGTGAAATTTGCCCGGCTGTTGCCACGACGTTTACGGATAACAACTCCCTCAAAAGCCTGGATTCTCTGTTTCTGGCCTTCAATGATGCGCACATATACTTTAACGGTGTCACCCGCCTTAAAGGAAGGGATATCCCCCCTCATTTGTTCTTTTTCAATCATCTCCAAAACATTCATTTTATATTTCCTCCCGCGATATTCGCAATATTTGTTATTAAGTTGTATCTATAATTCTGTCCAAAATAACGGCAACCGCTGACCGAACTGCCAGGTGATTGTAACCGTCTTTCCCTCGAATCGACTCAAGACGATGGTCCGCCTGGTTTACGATTTCATCTGCAATACCCGAACCTGTACCAAAAATTAAGAGATAAGGCAAATAATTACTTTTAATGGCTTCTCTGAGTTCGCGGCATGACAGTAACTCACCCTGAAAGTTAGCTCCCGTAACAATGATTTGCGGCTTGCAATGATTCAGCGCTCCAATTTCCTCAACCACTTCACCCAAATCAGATTTGATTTTAATTTTTTCGAAAGCGTCTTTTCTGAATGGATTGTGAGTCGCACCGTAGCCCGTCCTCCAGTGGTCAATAATTTGGCTGGCCAGATTACGTTGAGCTTCAATCGGATTAATCAGGTAGAAAGTCTCGACACCATAAGTTTTCGCCAATCTAGATATATCGTGAACATCCATGTTGGCAATCGCTGTGGCAACCACTTTTCTGTCTTTATTGATAACCGGATAATGTAAAAGAGCTATGTATACCTTACTGGCTTTCGGGAGCCGATCTCTCATAAAAAAAGCCCCCCCGACTTAAAAAAAGTTGATTTAACTACCTCAAACGCATCTGAAAATCAAGCCTTTATATCTGACCGAGCTTAATTTTTTCCAGGTTTTTTTTGTCTTCAGGGGACAGCTCGGCTATTTCGAGCAAATCGGGTCTTCTTTGCCAAGTCCTCTTGAGCGATTCGATTCTTTGCCAGCGCTCAATCTGGGCATGATTTCCGGATGCCAGGACCTCGGGAACATTCCAGCCCTTGTACTGTGCAGGCCTTGTGTACTGAGGATATTCCAAAAGGCCTAGGGAAAAAGATTCTCTCGTGGCAGATGCATCATTTCCCAGCACACCAGGAATCAACCTTGATACGGCATCAATGACAACCAGAGCCGAAAGCTCCCCTCCGGTTAATATATAATCACCAATCGATATTTCCCGGTCGACCAGATGCGCACGAATTCGCTCATCCACTCCTTCATAGCGTCCGCAAATCATGATCAGCTGCTTTTGTCCGGCCAGCTCGGCGGCCATCTTCTGATTAAATGTTTCTCCCTGCGGCGTCATTAAAACAACGAGCGATTCAACGCCTGAGCGTTTCACTGCCTTCAGGGCCCGTTCCACAGGCTCGACTTTCATGACCATCCCACAGCCGCCGCCATAAGGCGCGTCGTCCGTCATGCAATGTTTATCTTCCGCCCAATCGCGAATGTTATGCAGTCCGATTTCAATCAGCCCTTTTTCCTGAGCTTTTTTTAGAAGACTGAATTGAAGGGGAGACTGCAACATTTCCGGGAATATGGACAAGACATCAAAGCGAATCACGGTTGCAGGCCTTCCAGCGATTTTACGATTATTCTGTGCGAGACAAGGTCTATTTTATCTATGGCATCCGCTGTGGCCGGTATGAGCAATTCTCCATTGATTCCGCGGCAAACATAAACATCATTGCTGCCCGTCGGGAAAATTGATTCTATCTGGCCGAGATGACGACCTTCCGGAGTATAAACATCAAGCCCGATGACGTCCTGCCAGTAATACTCGTCTTCCGGCAGGTCACCGAGCATATCCCGGGGCAAAAGAAGCTTTGAGCCCACTAACGCTTGAGCCGTGTCCACATCGGAGAAGCCCGTCAATTCCAGAAACAGAAACTTCCCTTTAGGATCAAGTACTTTGATTTCGTAACGACTTTTTTGTCCGGACTTTGATTCGAGATAAACGAAATCAAGTCCGTCCAAAATATTTGGTGATTCCAAGAAGGATAGTGCTTTGAGGCAGCCTTTGAGACCGTGCGTTTTGACGATCTCCCCAAAAACAAAGAAATCCATCTCTTATTCAATAATTTCCAGAACAGCCCTCTTATGCACCTTGGCGGAGGTGGCGCTCAAGATCGTGCGGATGGCTTTGGCTGTCCTTCCTTGCTTGCCGATGACTTTTCCCAAGTCCTCTTTTGCAACGCGCAACTCTATAACAGACGTCTGTTCGCCGATGACTTCAGTTACTTCCACTTTATCGGGATTATCAACTAAAGCTTGAGAGATGTACTTAATCAATTCCTTCATCGTCAGCACCTCCATTGGTTTTTAGTTAAGGCTTCTGGAAAATGGAAAATTCGCTTCAGTATTCACACTTAAACTAATTTAACTGATGTGAGGCGAAAGTCAATATCTCGTACCTTTACAAATAACACAACAGATTTGCTACTTAACGGAGGCTTCAATGCCCTTTGTTTTCAATAAATGAGATACGGTCAGTGTAGGTTTCGCACCCTTTGACAACCAATCACGAACACGGTCTTCTTTTAAAGATATTTCTGCGGGATTCTTCTTGGGATCGTAATTCCCTAATATTTCTAAAAATTTTCCATCGCGTGGATATTCCTTATCCGCAGCTACAATGCGATAGAACGGTTTGCCCTTAGCACCCATACGCGTTAATCTGATTTTGACTGCCATTTAGTTTTACTCCAAACCTCCTTCAAAAGAACAATAATTTAATTTTTTCTATCATAGTTTATTTTATTTTAAAAGGGGAAATTCCTCATCAAAGATTTTATCCCGCCTTTTTGATTTACTTTTTTCATCATTTTACGAATCTCAATATAGTTTTTTAAAAGCCGGTTGACATCCTGCACGGTCGTTCCGCTGCCTAAAGCGATTCTTTTGCGCCGGCGGCCGTCAATGATCAGATAGTTGGCTCGTTCTTTCCTGGTCATGGAATCAATCATGGCCGTAATTTTAACCAGTTCCCCGTCATCCGGCTCCACATCTTTGAGGGCTTTGATTTTGCTCATCCCCGGAATCATCCCCATCATGTCTTTCAACGAACCCATTTTTTTGATTTGTTGAAGCTGATTGCGGAAATCGTCCAGTGAAAAATCGCTTTTTCGAAGACTCTGCTGCATTTCCCGGGCGGTTTTTTCATCAATGCTGGCCTGCGCTTTTTCCACCAGTGATAAGATATCCCCCATTCCGAGAATCCGGGAAGCCATTCTCTCCGGATGAAACACCTCCAGTGCATCAATCTTCTCTCCGACGCCGACAAATTTGAGGGGTTTGCCGACCACGGCTTTGAGAGACAAGGCCGCACCCCCGCGTGCATCGCCATCCATTTTGGTCATAATAACGCCGTCAATTCCGATCAGTTCATTAAATTTTGATCCGACGTTTACGGCATCCTGACCCGTCATCGCGTCAGCGACGTAAAGAATTTCCGCAGGAGCGACCTTATCCTTAATTTTACGAAGCTCGTCCATCAGCAAATCGTCAATATGCAAGCGGCCCGCTGTGTCGATAATGACGACTTCGTAACCTTCTCTTTTTGCCTGTTCAAGTGCTTCTATGCAAATTTTGACCGGATCGCGAAGCGTACCGGCGTCGAACACACCCACGTTAATCTGTCTGCCTAAAACAGCCAACTGCTCCATCGCCGCGGGGCGGTAAACGTCAACAGAGACCAGATAGACTCTCTTTTCTCTGGACAGCAGTCTGGCCAGTTTGGCCGCCGTCGTCGTTTTTCCACAACCCTGCAGGCCGACAAGCATGATCGCAGCAGGAATCCTGGAGCCGAATTTAATATTCGCGCTTGTACTGCCCATTAATTCGACGAGACGATCGTGGACGATCTTAACCACCTGTTGTCCCGGCGTAATACTTTCGAGTACCTCTTTGCCGATGGCGCGCGCGCGCACATCCTCAATAAAATCCTTAACCACCTTGAAGTTAACATCTGCTTCCAGGAGTGCCATACGGATTTCCTTGAGTGCGGCATTCACGCTTTCCTCATTGAGTACGCCGCGTCCTTTGAGCTTCTTGAAAATACCTTCCAGTTTTTCCGCTAAATTCTCGAACATACTTAAAACCTTTATTGATTGTTTCTAGCCGGCATCCTGAGTGTCAGGCCGGATGATGCAATTTGTTTTGACCTTTTTGGAAATTTTATCGGCCGCAGTCTGCGCCAGCGCTTTCGACTTAAATCCCGTTGCGACGACACGGTACCACGTGCCCTTCCCCTTTATATCCGCCTTCGTAACTTTCGCAGGATAACCCAAAGCGACGACGGTCTTTTGAATCAGATTCGCCTTTGCCTTATCTTTCATAGACGCCACATGAATAACAAATGAAGGCCCGGTTTCGTTAACAGGATCTTGAGTTTCCTTTATCTTGGAATTCGTTTCCGGACGCGGCTTTTCATGGTCGGCCGCCGGCTGACCGGATGCTTCTTTCCTGGATGGACCTGCGACTTTGCGCTCAGGCATAACAGCCGCAGGCATTTCCGGCTTTGCTTTTTGATCTTCTACTATGCCCTCATCCGTCTTCTTTTCCGAACCCGGCGGCTGTTGAATCGACGGCACCTTGTCGCCGGTCAAGGCATTGTGAAATGCCAAATTCATATTGCCTTTTTCCGACTGCGCTTGCTTGCTTTCCACATTTTTCTGACCGCTCTCGATTCTCGCCGATCGCCAGAAGAAAGCCAGCACCTGCTGCGGAACGGAAGATATTCTTTCGGGGTAGGTATCCATGTTTTTGCCAACCCCGACGCCCAGAACAAAGGAAAGGCACAACAAAATGCTCATTCCGCAAATCACAATAATTAATCCCGTTCTGCCCAACTTCAATTCAAATTTCTTGATATTTCCGGAGCCCATTCAGTTCTCCCCCCCCCCAAAGGAACCATTTCCTAACAGGCACATTAATGCAAATTTTCAGGATGAATTACTCGATCAATCCATTCTCAGGTGATACAAATTCTTTACATCTTCTGCGGCGCGTTGACACCCAGTATCTTCAGTGCATTTTCCAGCACAATGCGCACGGCATCAACCAGAACCAGGCGGGCGGCAGAAAGCGCCATATCTTCCGTCACAACTTTATTTTTATTATAATAACTATGAAATACACCTGCCAATTCATTTAAATAGAAAGTAATCCGATGCACTTCCAATGATTTTACGGCGCCTTCCAGCATTTCCGGATAACGCGCCATCATTTTAATCAGGACCCTTTCTTCCGGTTGGGCAAGGAGTGAAGGATTCATATTTTTGTATGCCGGCAGTGCCATTCCGCGTTCACACGCCATTCGGATGATGCTGCAGATCCGGGCGTGGGCGTATTGGACGTAGAAAACCGGATTTTCATTGGATTGCTTTTTTGCGACTTCCAGATCGAAATCCAAATGGCTGTCCGACCGGCGCATCAGAAAATTGTAGCGGGCTGCATCCTTGCCGACCTCGTCCAGCACTTCCCGCAACGTGACAAATTCGCCGGAACGCGTTGACATGGCAACCGGCTCACCCGCACGCAACAGATTTACCAGTTGTACCAGAATGATTTTAAGGTCGTCTTTGTCATGACCCAGAGCCTGAATCGCAGCCCACAAACGGGGCATATATCCGTGATGGTCCGCTCCCCAGATATCAATCAGTATGTCAAAACCGCGGGCAAATTTATTCCGATGGTAGGCGATATCGGCGGCAAAATACGTGGGATCTCCGTTTTTGCGGATGACGACGCGGTCTTTTTCATCGCCGTAGGCCGTCGTTTTAAACCACAATGTTTCGCCGTCCGAATAAATGAAACCCTGTTTTTGCAGCGAGGATAGAAGATCGCTCACTCCGTTCTCTTTGTATAATTCCTTCTCGCTGAAATAATTGTCGAAGGTCACTCCAAAGTCCTTTAAATCCTGCTTGATGCCTTCAAGAATCACAGCGCCGGCAACGGCGTTGAAGTAGGGAACCGTTTCTTCTTCAGCCTGGGTGAGATAGCGTTTGCCTTCCTTGTTGATAATGTCCGACGAAATGTCTTTAATGTAATCCCCCCGATAACAATTCTCGGGAAATTCGATCTTTTCGCCCAGAATTTCCCGATAGCGGTAGAGGACTGATTTTCCCAGGTTGTTCATCTGGTTGCCGGCGTCGTTGATGTAATATTCCCGGGAAACACGATACCCGTTTGCCTGAAGGAGATTCGACAGAACATCTCCGACGACCGCACCGCGCGCATGCCCAATGTGCAGAGGCCCTGTGGGATTTGCGCTGACGAATTCCACTTGCACTTTTTTGCCCTGACCGATATTGAGGCAGCCATACTTCTCCCTCTGATCCTGGATTTGCAGCAGGATTTGCCGCCAGAAATCGTCTTTTAATTGAAAATTCAGGAAACCGGGACCGGCAATTTGCGCTTTTTCAATCAGACCATTCGGATCAACCAGATTCTCCAGAATCGTTTTGGCGATCGCGCGGGGATTTTGCTTGGCCTGGGAGGCCAGAATCATAGCTATATTACAGGCATAGTCGCCGTGCTCCGGATTAGCCGGCACCTCGATTTCAATGTGCGGCAGTTTCACATCGGGCAGCAGGCCTTTTTGTGTACAGGACGCTACGGCATTGGCAATCAGATCAGCAAGTCTATTCTTCATTAAATCTTCAGAACCTTTCTTATAAAAAAAATGACAAGCGGCTTTTATCATTTGCCGCTTGTCACTGCAAGTTGAAGTATTGCCCTTACGATTTCCGGCGATCTTTTCTTAACGGTTCTTCAAGGGATCGCTGTACGTCATCATTGGATGCGGAGATCTTTCCAGTAAAGCATATTGGCTCTTGACGAAATTGTCGGCGGCTTGAACGGCGCTTTGACCGTTCCACCCTCCTGACCGCCGGCGCCGCTTACCGTCACGTAAGCATTCATACTCCCGTCGGGATTATAGGATAACAGGACACCGGAAGCGATTCCTGCTCCGACATCGATGTATCTGCTGCCACCCGTAAACAATCCTCCGCCGACATTGCAATAGGAGGAAGTTGATTCTATGCTGATCGCATATAATTGCGCGGTGCCCGTTTTTGTACAGTTGAGACTGCTCCCGGAGGCCGGTATAAATGACGTAAAATAGAGAATATTATTAAACGCGACAGGCTGTGACAAAACCTGTTCATTTTTGCCCGCTAAATTGATATACCAGCCCAACTTTGTCGTATCACCGCAGTATGTGCTTTTATCCGATGTAATGTTCAGCAAATCACTTCTTAAACAAGGGGACGGGTTGCCGCTTGCATCTTTGCACAGGAGCGGTTTCATAGCGTAAACAATGGCAGCAGGCCCCGAACCCGTCGGGTCAACTTCGTCGCCTGAACTCCAGAAAATCCATGTATTATTGGAACGGTCTCTGGTCACGGTCGGTTGAAAATAAATCGGATATTTGTATGAGCCCGACAGTTTATCGAGCAGCAAAGAACCTTTCCAGCTGCTGGTTCCGCAGTTGGCGTCTGAGGCAAGATCGGCTTTGCTGCAAAATTTAACCTGCCACAAATTCCCTTTCATGTCACCGACGTAGCCATGGTCGAGGTATCCGTCGTAATCCCCGTCAACCAGGGAAATCTGCGAGGGAATGGCATCACCCATATTGGGACTGCCCACGTTGGCCACGTCCGTTGCATTCCAGGTATAAGACCAGAGGGTCTGACCCGTCCTCAAATCAAATACAATGATCCCTTTACCGCGCTTGTCCGAGCAGGAACTGGTTCCGCAAGTGGCAGCATTATAGCCTCCGCCGATAACCCCGACCCATGTTTCATTTCCCGCAATCTTGACTCTGCCGATACTGACTGCGCTCCAGGGCTCACCCAGGAAAGGCGCCACTGTACTGCTCGGCTGCAACGTCCACTTGAAAGTCGGCATGGATGTCGGCGAATCCGTAAAGTCAAAAGCATAGTAACCGCAGTAATACGGTGCCGTCGTAGCGTTATAATATTCCGCAATACCGGTATCGCACGACGAAGAGGAACTCCAATACTTGGTGGTTTGCGGAACTGCACTTTTATCGGTTGTGGTGTAATCACGGTCGTTTCTGCCCAGACTGAACATGACTAACGTCTTCCAGTCCGTTGAGCTTTTATTCGTACCGTTGGAAAGGGACGCCGGCAGCCACGCATCAGTAGCCGTGATCCGGCCATCGACAAAAAACTGATGTCCCAGCGTGGAGGTCGTGGTGTAGTGCGCTAAATACTGCAGTTTAGGCAAAAGATTGGGCGGGACAAAACTCCAGAATTCGGCACCGTTTGTTGCATTGAATGCGTGAAACTGACCGTCATTAGCACCGACGACAATCATGCGCTTCCCGTAACCGTCGCATGTTGTTACTCCGCCGCTGCAATGGCTGGCACGCGGATGTGCTTCTCTATAGACTTCAAAAGCTTTCTTGTTGGCGATTGTGGGATTGGTTTCAAGTGTATCATTGAAGAAAGGCGTCGGCGTGCCCAGCGTAATGGGGCTCGAATGAAAAACATCACCCAGTTTCCAGTTATCCGGATTGGTCACATCTGTATAGGGGGTGACTGGATCAACTGTATATCCGCGTACATACTTGATTATCTTATTCGCCTCTGTCTGATTGGCCACATTCAAATATGAAAAGGGAACATAATTGGTCGAATCAATATCCTTCGCCTGAAATTTCGTCAGACTGCCGCCGATCAATGTCTGCATATTTCTATCCACTGCAGGAGTATTCTTCAATATGGAGCCGGCCTCCCAGACAACCGCATCCAAACTCCCATCAGTCTTCAGAGACCATTTCTTCAGAAATCCTTTCCAGAAAGGATAATTACTGCCGACGGGTTCAAAAGTAGCCTCATAAATGAAGTTCTCATCGGCTGTCCGTGATGAAGAAATTGACGATGTAGCAAAGGCATAGGATCTCGTTGTAATATCAGACAGAATATTATTTAATTGTGTTTCTATTGCTGTTGAATCATTGGCAAGTAAAGCCATGGTTGTCCCGCCACCCTTGGATGCCATTATGTTGAGGGGGTGGCTTGGCTCCGTGACATCGTCCGTCATGGCCACGCCGATGACATACGTTAAGATATTAAAGGTGTAAGACTGTGCATTACTGCCGCTGCCTAATGTTTTCGTTAAAGCCCGCAGGGCATCAATTTTATCATAAACAGCTGGAACCAAGGCTGCGGCCGTGCCTTTGGTGCCGTTTTCCGAAACGCTGGGCATACCATCCGTGACAAGAATAACAAAATTTTTCTGGCAGGAATCCTGTATGGGACTGCTCTTTCCAGTGTAATTTCCCTTAAAGTAATCAATAGCGCTCTGCAATGTCCCGGCCATCGGCGTCAGTCCGGCACTGATGATAAAAGGACAGGAATTCGACTTGCTTCCACTGCATAATGTGCTGTTCATATAACCAGCCGCATCATTCGCATGCGTTACCAATTTATTCGTCAATGCATTGTAATGGGTCGTGCTGTCAGTCTCAGCTTCTACATGCAAATACCCGCCTCCCGGTGAATTATCAGCAAACCAGGTCCCACCGTCGACATGCAGCCAGGCATTTCGTCGGCCGAAATCTTTAAAACCCAGAGCAATATCCTCATCCGTCGGGGTAAATGATACATCGTCCCAGAATTTAGTACTACCATCATATTGTCCAGGATTGGTTCCTGCATAAGTACCGTCACTTGTTCCTAACTTCTTGTGATAGCAATCGTACTTGTCTGTTGATTCGGCTGTACTGTAATTTCCCGAATAACAGAAAGCATTTCCCATATCACCTGAAGAGTAAAGCGTTCCCGGAATTTTGTAATAAACATTTTTTGTAGAATCCGTTGGACTGTATGAGGGATTCAGGTAATACTGGCTTTTGGGATAAATCCGCTTGCAATAATTCTTTCTCTTATCACTGCCTGCAGTACTTCCTGGACTTACTAAAATTTCATCACGGTAGGTGGCATCAAAACTGGTATTATCAACGGCACAGGCGCTCTGACAGACTGCCTGTTTGGCAGCGTCTTCGGTAACACAGTAATCGTAACACTCGGCAGGCGGGTTCAGGCAATAGGACTTGGGATCATACGACGTAAAATACGGCATGTTGTGCATTTGGTTGCTTGCGACACTTGGAAGTTTATAGGTCATTAAACCGATTCGCATTGAACTTCTAAAATTATCAACGACCTTCTGTATTGCTTTCTTCGCGCCGACAAGCCGACTATCTACCGGGACCGATGCCCACGAGCCCACCAGGTTGCCAGTGAAATCTTCATCCATGCTCTGGGAATTATCTAGAATAATCAGCACATTGGGAACGTATGATGAACCCTGGGTAAAGAGATCCTGGTCATCGGCAATTGCCGTTCTTACCAATGATAGATTGAATATGAAGAGGAAGATGAAAATCGTGGAATGGTATATTGCCTTTTTCATAAAAGCCTCCGTAGATAAGATCTTTTGCGATCAACGAATGGTTACTTCTTTCAAAACGCCATTGATAAAGAACATTTCCGCCATTTTTTTGCCTTGAAAAACCGGTTTTCCTTTACCGTATTCGATTTTCACGCCCTTCAAACTATATGACTTCCCGCTTTCCAGATAAAGAGTATTATTCTGTATTTTGGAAACGATACCGGTCACTTTTAGAATTTTGGTTTGTGAGGGCGACGAAGCCACGGGAGTTCCAGGCGCCGGAGTTACGGCAAGACTTTCAGTACCGATCAAGAAAAATGAAATCAATACTATTGAAACAGCAATAAAAATGTATTTGAAGTGCAACATTGCTCTCTTTACCTCCTGCCCTTGTTTTTGACTTTGATTTTCCATTACTTATAAACCAACGATAATGAGATCGGTCCGTAGGCAACACCGATACCTACACGTTCCTCAGTTTTATAGGTTGTATTTTCCCCGGAAACCGCCAAATCATACCTGGCCATCCCCCACCCCTGAGACGACTCCATCGAGTAGCCGGGCGGAGGAAGCGCAGCAAAAGGGCTCAAAGTGATGTTGTCGATTCTGTATCGGGAACCCGGCGCATAGGTTGCATCAACATCTGTCCATGTACTCAGAGGCAGGGCGGTCCCGTCAGGTTTCTTCAATCCGAAATTCGTCGCCATGGGATCGAAAGACTGCGTTGTTATATGATAACCGCTCTCAACAGCGGCCAAAGCCCTTTTTTCGCCCAGAGAGCTCACACTGGTTCTTAAATCCTCCGTAGATATTAAAACGACCATAAATCCCAACGCTATGATGATTGCGCAGGCAATAATTGCTGTAAGCAGGATAAAACCTCTTTCCGAACCTAAAACACCGCTTCTTGATATTATTTCGTTATGTTGAATCTTCATGGGTTGGCTCCGTGGTTTCTGGGTATGACACGCGTCGAATAGACAATTCTTCGTCGGGCATGAGTCGCCGGATCAATATCTTCCGTATCCGCAACCAGCGTGATTTCTATCGTGTTAATCAACGGAATTTGTGCCGGTAAATTGGCCGACGCGATCAGGTTGTTATTAAAATCAAAGTATCGAAAGACGGGTACATTAACGGCATTATTGACAATCCGTATAATTCGCGGCCGTCCGCTTGCGGCCGTATCACCCAGAAAGGGAAGCACGGCGCCGCAATTGGTTCTGCGGGTGACGCGGAGATTAGCCGTGTCATAGTTATATTCAATGATTTCGTTCGGGTTATTCGCGGTACCATTGATAACCGAATTATCGTTGGCGTCCATTTCAATCGTGATCATGTCAGACGTTGCGACTTGAATGCCTTTGTATGTGGCATTAGCCGCAGCCGAAGTGCAGTCCGCAGCGTTGCGCCATATGGTATTATCCAGGCTCGAATTATAGGACGCCATTCGAATCTCCAGCGCCATCAAATCCAGTCCGCTCCGGACATCCTTCTGCGCAATTATCTTTCTGTCCATTCCTGCGGTTGATTTTTGAGTCAATGTGACAATGCTATAAACACCAACCATCATCAGCGCACCGACAACCAGTGCGATCAGTATTTCAATGAGCGTGAAACCGTTTCTTGTCTTCATCATCGTTAGCATCCGTTCTTAAAATACTGCTGACGTGAAACAAAGATCGTCTGGTTTATGCCGGTCGCATTCAACGGCGGCCATGTTACCGTTACGGTGATGCGAAAATAATTGTCGGTCACAGCCGTAATTTGGGTTACAATGTGGTAGCTTGCATCACCCGCTGTCCCTCCCGCAAGACCGCTCACATAAATATCTAAAGGAAGGCTTGCAGTCGCGCCTGCAGCGGGTATTGCCGGAATGCCGTTTAAGGCTGATGCAGCCGTGTTGCATTGATTCATTATATAAGCTTCCGTGCTCTCCAGTTGCCTGTGCATAATTTCCGATCCCCTGCCCAGGTAGTCTGCCTTTGCTGCCGATTTCCAGGCCGGTGATTGTAATGAAAAAGCGGCAAATATAGCCGTCGTGGTCAAGAATATGGCAATCATGACCTCGACCATACCCATACCTTTATTAGTCTGTAAAAGTAACATCTACAGTCCCCCTGCTATTGAGTGTAATTGTCGCTGTCACATCTCGGCTGTTCTTTAGAGTGACCGTTCCGGTATCACTTTGATTAGCCACTTGAGGATTGCAATGTCCCACTAATCCCCTCGGTGTCATCCTGACAACGTGACAACCGGTAAAATTGCTATTTTCTATGATTGCATCATGAGCTCCTGATGCTTCTATAGGAGTTTCGCTGATGTTAACAACCGCGAAATTATCTTGTGCCGGAGCAGAAATATCATATTTATCAGTAGCATTAAACGTGATCGTATACACTCGGCCCTCTCCAATGGCCCGGGTTCTGTATTTTGTCAGGTCGGAGGCCACCTTCCTTGCTCCCGACCGTAAATTAGTCTTGGTGACGTATGATTGCCAGGACAGCGATGCAACGGAAAGCACCACGCCGAGTATCGCAATGACAACAAGCAACTCAACTATGGAAAAACCTTTTCTATTTTTCATACTGATTTACCATAAATCGTTTAAATTCTAAGACCCGTATCACTTTCCTTGTCAATAAGCATCGAATGAAACATAGACCCTGCCTGTTAAATTCGATGTTATCTTAGCATGCAAGCCGTCGCCATTTTCCAATACGAGCGATCCCGCAGACACTGTGCCCCTCGGTTGAAAAATTATCTGAGCGTTCGGATAATTTAAGGGATGATCCGCTGAAAATACTACAGCACGACCTTCGGAATTCAAATTCTTGACGATCGCATCTTCCTCATCGTATTCAGAAGCCATTCCTTTAGCACCACCCTTTAAAATCCTGTAACTGTTGTTCTCTATGTCTAAAACTATCTTATAATGAACACAATCCGCCATAGCCTTTTGCTTTAAAAAAACACAATCTGCGCTGATAGCTCTTGCTGAATTTCTCAAGTCGACTTTCTGTCTGTATTTGCCGTATGTGGAAACAGCTAATGTTGAAATAATGGCGGCAATGAAAATAACAATAACCATTTCAACAACTGTAAAACCTCGCTGAGAATCCATTCTCGTTTCCAGCCTTTCCGTAAGCAGGTCTAGTTTGTTTTTCTTTTAGACTCTTCATATCCTCTCAATAAAGTGATCCCGATTTAACCAATTGATGCATTTTAAGTCATCGACTATTTTCATTCAACGTTCTCAGAAACGATATAATAAAAGATTAAAAGCATCGCCCCAGAAAATATAAACCACGGCCGCAACCGATAAAAAAGGTCCGAAGGGTACCGCATACTTCGTGTCTTTCTTTTTAACAACCATCGCGATCAATCCTATCAATGCCCCCGTAAAAGAACTGAACAGCAAAACGAAAATCAACGATTTCCATCCCAGAAAGGCGCCGATCATGGCCAAGAGCTTTATATCGCCCCCGCCCATGCCTTCGCGTTTCGTAATCTTTTCGTAAACAAAAGCGATCAGAAAAAGCAAACCGCCGCCGATCAGTAACCCGACAAGGGCCTCATGCCAGGGAATCTTTACGACAAAAACGGCTAACAGAAAAAAAATGGGAATACCGGGTAAAGACAGAATATCGGGGATTATTTGATGATCAAAATCAATAAAGCTGATGACAATCAGAACTGCCGTAAAAATGAAGAATACCAGAAAATTGAATGTCAGACCGAATTTGATAAACAGCAACAAAGTTAACAAACCGGTAACCAACTCGACCAGCGGATACCGCCATGAAATTTTTTCTCCGCAGTCCCGGCACTTCGCCCGCAAGATCGCGAAACTGATGATCGGGATATTATCGAAGAATCGAATCGGATGGTGGCAATGCGGACAACGAGAAAGCGGTGTAACGATAGATTCTCTTGCCGGTATGCGGAAAATGCATACATTGAGAAAGCTGCCGACCACAGCGCCGAAAATGAAGGCAAAAATGTTTAAGATCATGCAATTCTCTTCTATTCTCTCTGAACGGGATTTTTCTGGGATGCTGGTTTGATGAAAGCTTTTCCGGCAGCCCTGCCGCCTTATCCCGTCAAAGATTTAGGCCAGTAACTTTGCGTCCCACCTTTTCAGATGGTTTGCTTTTATCAAGCTTTGCGTAGATTCTCGCTTATTTTTCGTCAGAAGTCAATAAATTTATTGTGATTCCGATCACTAATATCCATGTCTATGCTCATTTCATACAGGAAATATCGCTCCTGCCGCCGTTTCTCTGTCGAGAAGCGAACAATAAATTTCTTTGCAATGCGATAGTCCTTGAGGTATCTGTTACTTATGAATGACGAATACTATATGAAACTCGCTTTGAAACTGGCCGCCAAGGGGAGTGGCTATGTCAGCCCAAACCCGATGGTCGGTGCCGTAATCGTCAAGGATGACAGGATCATTGGTCTGGGCTATCATCGGTTCTGCGGAGAGAACCACGCCGAAATCAACGCCATTGAAAACGCAAAAGAAAGCGCCGCCGGGTCTACTCTTTATGTCACATTGGAACCCTGCTGTCATTATGGCAAAACGCCACCTTGCACAGATAAAATTATTAAAAACAAAATTAAACGCGTCGTCATCGGTGCCACCGATTCCAACCCGCTGGTTTCCTGCCGCGGCATCAATCAACTGCAGGGCGCAGGGATTGAAGTCAGAACTGGCGTTATGGAAGACAAATGCCGAAATCTCAACGAAGTCTTCTTTCATTTTATGGAAACAGGTCTGCCTTTCGTCACTCTTAAATACGCTCAAACGCTCGACGGACGCATCGCCACAACAACCGGTCAGTCACAATGGATCAGTTCGCCTTCGTCACTGAGATTTGCTCATCAGCTGCGAGCCCAGCACGATGCCATCCTCATCGGAATTGGCACCGTCCTCAAAGACAATCCGACGTTGACGGTAAGAAACGTTCGAGGCCGTAATCCGTTGAGGATTGTTTTGGATTCCGGACTGGCCACCCCGGCCGACGTCAACGTAATGCAGAATCTTTCTCAAACGCCGACATTGATTGTTACAACCAAACCCTCTTCCGATCCGGATTTTCAAAAGCTTACTCGGGCAGGAGCCGACGTGGTCACGATTGATCCCGATGAGAGCAACCATGTTGACCTGAGAAAATTGTTTCCCCTTCTGGCAACCAGAAATATTTCTTCGGTTTTAATCGAAGGCGGCGCAGAAATAATTACGTCCGCATTGAGAGACAATCTGGCTAATCGTTTGGTCGCGATCATTGCACCGAAAATTATCGGCAAGGGCATAGAAGCGATAGGCGATCTAAACATCCGCAATCTTGAAGATGCAAAATTATTATCCGTGAGGCATGTAACGAAGAGAGGCGCAGATATAATTATCGACAGTCGTTTATAATCGCCGTTACGCTCATGGCAGCCTTAATGCCATCCAGTGCTGAACTGATAATTCCCCCCGCGTATCCTGCACCTTCCCCGCATGGATAAAGACCCCGGACATTTACGCTCTGACCGTCATCTCCTCTGCAAATACGCACAGGCGAAGATGTCCTGGTTTCCACGCCGATGAGGTGAGCCTCCCGCGAAACGAAACCCGGCATTTTTTTATCGATCTGCAACAGACCGCTCTGAAGGGCTTCAGCGACAAAGTCCGGAAGTACTTCGCAAAGCATGGAGGCCTTTACGCCGGGTAAATAACTGGTCCGGCCGACAGCACCTGTCGATTTTCGTTCAATAAACTCGGAAAGTCTCTGCGCGGGGGCATAATAACTGCCGCCGCCCGCCTCAAAAGCCCGCCTCTCCCAATGACGGCGAAAGACAAGGCCGCTGAGAGGGTTACCCTCCGATACAAAATCCTCCACGCGTATATTAGCAACAACTGCACTGTTGGCAAATTCGCCGTCGCGTTGACTATTGCTCATGCCATTCGTGACAACAGACCCCGGAAATGCGCTGCAGCCAATCACCTGCCCTCCGGGGCACATACAAAATGTATAAACGGATCGATCCCGTTCAGGGACTTTCGCCGTAACAAAATATTCCGCCGGAGGCAATGCTGCATGATTTGACCATGGACCGTATTGAATGGAATTGATCAGGGCCTGCGGATGCTCTATGCGTAAACCCATTGCAAAAGGCTTGGCTTCCAGTCCGACGCCGCGATCGAGCAATTTTTCATATGTATCGTCGGCACTTTGACCGATCGCCAGAATCACTTTGTCCGTCTTTATCTCATTTGCCGCATTCACAATCACCGCAGAAATTTTGTCCTGCCGGATCACAAAATCGGTTACCTGGTTTTCAAATTGAATGACGCAGCCCAGATCTGTCAGTTTTTTTCTCAGACGAATGATCACTTCGCGCAGTCTGTCCGTGCCGATGTGTGGTTTTGCCTCAGTCAAAATAGACGGCGGGGCACCCATCTCCACGAACACTCTTTTTACCCAGCCGGCGTAAGGATTCTTTGTCCTGCTGGTTAATTTCCCGTCAGAAAAAGTCCCTGCCCCTCCTTCGCCGAAAAGAACATTGCTCTCGCTATCCAACACTCCCTGTTCCCAAAAGCTTCGCACATCTTGTATCCGTCTTTCAATAGGTCGGCCCCGCTCCAATATTAAGACGGAAATGCCCCTTAAAGCGAGCATATAGGCGGCAAACAGGCCGGCGGGACCAGTTCCGATAACGACGACAGGAGTTCTCCCCGATGATGTTCCGTTGACAGTGCCAAGCACCGGCTCAACGGCGCGTTCATCAACAGAAAGTCGGATCTGCATGCCGTCGGGAAGTGTATCCGGCAATTTCACTTCGACAGCTAGGCTAACCTCCGCCGCATAAACAAAGTGGGGAGGCCTGTTTCGCCTGGCATCCAAAGCTTTCTTGATCACAATAAGCGAGATAATATCAGACACCGGAATGCCGATTGCAAGAGCAGCCTTTAACGCCAGGTTCTCTTCACCTTCATCTAACCTCAACTGCAAACCGTTGAGATGGATTTTTTTCATTTTTTCACCATTGCAAAAATCGGATACATATTATAGGTGTAGTCGAACTATTGCTGTAGTCCAACAATTTGGATACAAAGGTATTTTCCCATGCCATGGTATGCCGTACATACAAAAAGTCGTCATGAATACAAGGCCCATACCGGACTAATCAAAAAGAATCTGGAATCGTTTTTACCGGAGATGGAGGTTTGGAGCAAGCGAAAAGACCGTAAAAAAAAGTTATCTGTACCGCTCTTTCCGGGCTATCTTTTCGTCTCCGCCACATTGGACAATGAAATAAAACTTGCCATCCTCAAAACAACCGGGGTGGTTAAAATCCTCGGGAAAAAAGAGAACGCAGAACCTTTGCCGGTGCCGGAAGAAAAAATCCTTGCTATCAGACGAATCATGGATAAAAAAGTGGAAATGTTTTCCATACAGTATCCCAGGGAAGGAGAACCGGCCAGGATTTTAGACGGTCCCTTTGCCGGTATCGAGGGAACGGTAATAAAAAGTGATCTCGAAAATGAATTGTTTGTCATTTCGATTGACCTGATGCAACGTTCTGTGGCCATCAAACTGGAAGGTTTTCAAATCGGCAAAATCTGACGATCTTTTCGCTATTAACCTAAAAAAACTTGACATTATGAACATTATGCGCAAGATAGCATCCGCCGAACACAATTGAATAACTGGCAAAAACTGATTTGGGGATATGCTTTGAAAGGATATATCAAGATAAACAAAGAACTCTGCAAGGAGTGTCACCTCTGCATTCACTTCTGTCCTAAAGGTCATATAGTACCATCCGGTGAGTATAACGCTCAGGGATATCACCCCGTCTGCGCCAGTGAAGAAAATGAATGCAACGGTTGCGCTATCTGCGCGACCATGTGTCCGGATGTCGCAATAGAGGTTTACCGTGAATAAAGTATTGATGTCAGGAAATAATATTATCGGTGAGGCAGCGATCCGCGCCGGTTGTCGATTTTACGCCGGTTATCCGATCACGCCGCAGAACGAGTTGACCGAATACATGGCGGAGCATATACGCAGTGCTGAAACCGGCGTATTTATCCAGTCGGAAAGTGAAATCGCCGCCATCAATATGATTGCCGGCGCAAGCGGAACGGGTGTCCGGGTCATGACATCGTCTTCGAGCCCCGGCATTGACCTGAAACAGGAAGGTATTTCTTCCATGGCGGCCTGCGAACTGCCCGGTGTCATCGTCAATATTATGCGTGGCGGCCCCGGACTGGGAAACATCCGTCCGTCCCAGGGCGATTACTTCCAAGCGACTCGCGGCGGCGGGCATGGGGATTACCGCACGATTGTTCTGGCACCGGCGACCGGCCAGGAACTGGCGGATCTGACTATGGATGCCTTTGATCTGGCTGATAAATACCGTACGCCGGTCATGATCCTCGCCGACGGCATGATGGGACAAATGATGGAGCCGGTCATTTTTAAAAAACCCAAACCCAGAAATTATCCGGAAAAATTCATGTTGCGCGGCGCGGGAACGGGTAAGAGCAAATTCATACGCGGCCTGCTTCTGGATCCGATTGACAGCGAAGAACATAACTGGAAACTGGCCCGTAAATATCAAGCCATCACCAAAAACGAAACACGCCACGAAGAGCATTTGACCGAAGATGCCCAAATGGCTATCGTTGCTTATGGAACGGCTGCGAGAATCGCCAAAGGCGCGATTAAAAGGCTTCGCGAAAATGGCATGAAAGTCGGCCTGTTCCGTCCGATCACTCTGTGGCCTTTCCCGGAATTTAAGCTGAGAGCGCTTTCGGCCAAAATCAAAAACTACGTTGTCTTCGAGATGAGCACCGGACAGATGCTGGAGGATGTCCGCTTGGCTCTGCAGGGTTATGCCAACATTGATTTCCACGGACGTCCGGGTGGCGCAGTACCGACGCCTGCAGAACTGGCTAATGTCGTTGCGAGAATTTACGCCAAAAGAGATTAATGACGATCATATCGACGAGGATTCGATCAAAATGTCAAAAATAGTTTTTCAACATCCTAAAAGTCTGAAACACAATATCTACCATTATTGCCCGGGATGCGGTCACAGCATAGCCCACCGGATTACCTGTGAAGTCATCGACGAATTGAATATCCGGGGCATCACCATCGGAGTTCCGCCGGCGGGATGCGCCGTTCTTGCTTATAATTACTTTGATGTCGATATGATCGAAGCGCCGCACGGGCGCGGGCCTGCCATGGCATCAGGCATCAAACGCTCACTTCCCGACCGTGTCGTCTTTTCCTATCAGGGTGATGGAGATCTCGCCGCTATCGGGATGGCCGAAAGCTTTCACGCGGCTAACCGCGGTGAAAACATCACCGTAATCTTTATCAATAACGCCGTCTACGGCATGACCGGCGGGCAAATGGCTCCGACTACCATGCTGAATCAGAAGACAACCACCAGTCCAACCGGACGCAAACAGGAACTCGACGGTTATCCGGTAAAAGTCAGTGAGATTTTTTCCCAGATTGGAGGCGTTACTTACCTCGAAAGATGCTCGGTCAGTTCTCCGGCCGGAGTCAATAAAACCAAAAAAGCCATCCGAAAAGCTTTTCAGTGTCAGATGGACGGGTTGGGTTTTTCCATGATTGAAATTCTCTCCATGTGTCCAACCAACTGGAAGATGTCGTCCATCGATTCCTGCAAGTGGATTGACGAAGTTCTGGGCAAGGAATTCCCAACCGGCGTCTATAAGGACAATATCGCCGCCCTGAAGAAAAAAGCGGAGGGACAGTCATGATCGTCAAGGCTTTCTTTTCGGGTTTCGGCGGCCAGGGCGTCCTGATGATGGGTATCAGCCTGGCAAATGCGGCAATGAATAAGGGATTACACGTCACCTATCTTCCCGCTTATGGAGCCGAGATGCGGGGGGGAACCGCCAATTGCACTGTTGCAATGGGTGATGAAGAAATTGCATCTCCTGTGGCATCGGAACCAGACTACCTCGTGGTGATGAATTCGCCTTCCCTCTTTTCCTTTCAGAATAAAGTAAGCAGTGGCGGAACTATATTTATCAATTCATCGATTGTCGATGCACGCCCTATCCGGCAGGATGTCAAAACCATCTGCATTCCCTGCGCGGATATGGCTCAGGAACTGGGCAACAGCCGTGTGGCCAATATCATTATGATGGGCGCTTTCATCAAGAAAGCAAAAGTCGTTTCTCCGGAAATCTATCTGAAAAGCCTGGAAACGATCATGGGCAGCAGAAAAAGATCCCTGGCGGAAATCAACCGCAAAGCGTTCGCTACCGGATTTGATTATGTTCAGGATTAATTAAGGGTATTATTACTATGGCAGTTAAACAAATTTCCGTATTATTAGACAACGTACCCGGCTCGTTTGCCAAACTCACCCATATTCTTGACACGGAGGATATCGGCAGAATAGCCGTATCCGCGGCCAGCATTGAACACGACAGTCGCGTCCGTCTGGTCGTGAATGATCCGGATCGCGCAGCGGCGCTTTTGAGCAGCTTTAATTTCAATTTTGAAGTAACGCCGGTTCTCGCCGCGGAAGTTCCCCTTCATGCAGGTGGCATCAATGCTATTCTGAATCCTCTGGCCAACGCCGAAGTCAATATTTTGTATTTGTATACAACCGTCAACCGCATTGGAAAAGAAACCATCGTTATTATCGGCGTGGACAAACTTGAAGAAGCCAGAGAAATCCTTACGGAGAACTGGATCAATCTGATCGGCGACGAAATTTACTCAATTCCTTGATCTTAAGGACCCCCCATGCCGGTTTCCGCAGAAAAAGATAGAGCCCTTGCGGCCAGGATGCAGGAACTCGGCATTTCCGAAGATGATTTTGTAGAATCATTTGTTCGTTCCTCCGGTCCCGGGGGACAAAAAGTCAATAAAACGTCATCCTGTGTTCATCTTCTCCACAAACCAACCGGTCTCGCCGTGAAATGTCAGCGCGAGAGATCACAAGCCTTGAACCGTCATCTGGCGCGACGACTCCTGCTGGACAAGATTGAAAGACAGCAAAAAGGGTTTGTCGAGGAAGAAAAGGAAAAAATCGAGAAGCTGCGTCGGCAAAAGAGAAAACGAAGCCGGCGGGCAAAAGAAAAGATGCTCGTCGCTAAACATCAGCAGGCCGAAAAAAAGGGGTTGCGCGGTAAAGTTATTATTGAAGAATGAAATAGAAAAATATTAAAGGTGTCATTAACCCCGCGACGCTCTGCTCAGCGGGATAATTCGACTTGCCAATCTGACCGCGCTTCGCTTGGCAGATTGGAGTCTCATTAATAAATAAAAAAGGGAGAGAAAGTCGATGTACGCTCCCCCTCCCTGTTTATGATATCTATAAAATTTTTTTAGCCAATGTACTTGAGCAGCGGATTGGCATAAAGGACGATCAGCGCGATAACCAGCGCGTAAATCGCCAAGGATTCGATCATGGCCAGACCGACCATCATGGTGAGAAGAATTTTACCCTGAGCTTCAGGATTTCTGCCGACAGCGTTCGTTGCTCCGTTTAAGCCCTGGCCCATACCATTACCGGTTCCGATTGTTCCAAAAGCAATAGCCAGACCAGCCGCGATTAAAGAACAACCGACAATGATGGCTTTTGTGTAATCAACAGTTCCTGTTGCAGCTGCAGCTTCCGGAGCTGCGAAGACAAAGGGAGCGGAAACAATAACCAACACCATCGCCAGCAGGGAATAAACTAAACTCTTTTTCATGTATAGCCTCCTATTTTTTGTGACAGATTTATGCCCGGAACCGTTAATTTTTTTTTATCTCTTTTAAACCTCCCTTCTTTAAGATTTTAACGACTACCGGTCATTTGCCGATATTTTTAACGATCCTTCAACTGGTTGTCAAGGAATTTTTGAAAATATTTTTTAACCCAAGGCAAATCTTGATTTTCTGACGCAAGAGGTTTAAGAAGTACGCATGAGAATACTAACGACACAGGAGAAAAACGCGGCAAGCATCATGCAACGCGACCTACCCCTGACCAGCAAGCCCTTTGCGGCAGTTGCTGATGCCTGTGGTCTTAATGCCGGCCAATTGATCAGTCTTTTAAGAGATCTCGCAAAGAACGGCATCCTCAGAAAAATTGGCGCCATTCTACGTCATCAAAATGCAGGTTACCGGAAAAATGCACTCGTGGTCTGGTCCATACCTCCCGGCAATGAGGAGGTTGCAGGACGGGCATTTGCGTCGCTGCCGTTTGTTTCCCATTGTTATCAAAGGGAGCCTGCGTTTCAGGAGAAATATAATCTTTTCACGATGCTGCATGCTCAGAATAACGATCTTTCTGTGCTGATCGACACCATGACGCAGTTGATCGGCAACAGCGATTACCTCATTTTGGAAAGCCTGCAGGAATACAAAAAAACATCACCGGAGTATTTTTAATGGATCACCAAAATGATGATGCTTTTGGCGAGGCCAGCCAAGTCATAGCAGGCGGCGTGAATTCACCGGTGCGCGCCTGGAAATCGGTTGGCGGCAATCCGGTTTTTATCGACCGTGCACAGGGCAGCAGGATTTATGATTCTTCGGGAAAAGAATATATCGACTATGTTCTATCCTGGGGGCCGATGATTCTGGGTCACGCCCATCCGGAGGTTGTAACTGCGATCTGCAAAGCGGCCGGGAAAGGAACCAGTTTCGGCGCTCCCACTCGTGCCGAAACTGTGATGGCAAGGCTCATCTGTGAAGCGATTCCATCTATTGAGCGGGTCAGAATGACGAGCTCCGGTACGGAAGCCACCATGACGGCAATTCGTCTCGCCCGCGGCTACACGGGCAAGAAAATGATCATCAAGTTTGATGGTTGTTACCATGGCCACGCCGATTCACTGCTGATTAAAGCGGGGTCAGGCGTCACGACGCTCGGCATTCCGGGCTCTCCGGGAATTCCTGAAGAACTCGCCAGACTCACGCTGAGCCTGCCTTATAATGATATGGCCGCACTGGAAAAAGCAGTTGAGCGCCATGCATCCCAACTCGCTGCGATTATCGTTGAGCCGGTTGCCGGAAACATGGGTGTTGTTCCCCCGCAAGAGGGCTTCTTGAAAAAATTGCGGGAACTGACCTCCAAAAACAATATTGTGCTCATTTTTGACGAAGTCATTACAGGATTCCGCTTCCACTTCGGCGGTTACCAAAACTTGATCAATATCAAGCCGGACCTGACGTGCCTGGGCAAGATCATCGGCGGCGGTCTGCCGGTGGGAGCCATAGGCGGGAAAGAAGAAATTATGGAGAGACTTGCGCCGACGGGAGATGTTTATCAGGCAGGGACCCTTTCCGGCAATCCGCTGGCGATGAGTGCCGGAATCGTTACGCTGCAAATTCTGAAATCCAAGATCGCTTCTTTTCCGTCACTGGCAAATCAAGCAGACGGTCTGTGTCGCGAAATGGAAAGTCTATTTTCGAAGCAGGGCATTGCTGTCTGTATTAATAAAGTCTTTTCAATGTTTACCCTTTTCTTCCAGGAAGGACCCGTCAATGATCTAGCAAGCGCATTAGAGTCCGATATAAGCCTTTATGCTCGATTCTTTCACGGCATGCTGCAAAATGGCATCTGGCTGGCGCCGTCTCAATTTGAGGCCGGTTTCTTATCTTTTGCACACACGAGTGAAGACACGGATCGGACACTTGATGCCTGCGTAAAGACGTTGAAAAATCTATGACCGCCTCATTGACAAGCATCACTCAATACGGTATTACATCTTTCCTTTTTTCACCCAATACAAATACCTGCTGACCGAGGAGTCTACTAATCAATGAAGAAAAACTTAACTGCACAGTCTTTTTATGCCGGGAAAAATAAAATTGCCGTTATGGGTCTGGGATATGTCGGCTTGCCGCTGGCGGCGCATTTATCAAAGCATTTCAACGTAATAGGCTTCGATATTAGTGAAGCCAATGTCGCCGAACTGAAAAAAGGCCATGATCGGACAATGGAAGTGACCGATGTCGAATTAAAGAAGGCAAACATTCATTTCACATCAAAACCGGCGGAACTCTCCACCTGTAAATTATTCATTGTCGCCGTTCCCACACCCGTTGATCATTTTCATGTTCCCGACCTGACCGCCATGGAAAATGCTTCTGCGATTATCGGCAGGCATATGTCAGCCGGGTCTTGCGTTGTATATGAATCAACCGTCTATCCGGGCGTAACGGAAGACGTATGCGTTCCCATCCTGGCGCGTGAATCGAAGTTAAAGTTCGGCAGAGATTTTACGGTAGGGTATTCGCCTGAACGGATCAATCCCGGAGATAAAGTGCATACCGTTGATAATACCGCCAAGATCATTTCCGCTTCCGATTCTGCAACTTTGAATTTACTGGAAGGCATATACAGCGCTGTCGTCAAAGTCGGCCTGCACAAGGCATCGTCCATCAAAGTTGCCGAAGCCGCAAAGGTTATTGAAAACACCCAGCGCGATATCAATATTGCCTTAATGAATGAACTGGCCATTATTTTCAATAAAATGGGCATTGACACTCTCGAAGTCCTTGAGGCTGCAGGCACAAAATGGAACTTCCTCAATTTTCGACCGGGCCTGGTTGGCGGGCATTGTATCGGAGTCGATCCTTACTATCTGACCTATAAAGCGGAGAGCATCGGCTACCGGCCGGAAGTCATTCTTTCCGGTCGAAGAATTAACGACAACATGGGCAAATATGTGGCCGAAAAGACCGTTAAAATGCTTATCGCCGCCGACGTCCAGGTCAAGAAGGCCCGAGTCGCAATTCTGGGCCTGTCCTTTAAAGAAAATGTTCCTGACTTGCGCAATACGCGGGTCGTAGATATTATTGAAGAGCTGAAAGATTATGGCGTCACCGTTCTGGCGCATGATCCGCTCGCCATTCCGGAAGAAGCGCGCAAGCACTGCGGCGTTGAACTTGTGCCCTTGAAAGAAATTAAAGATGTGGATGCCGTTATTCTTGCTGTAGCCCATCGAGAATATCAGGAATTGGGAATAGAGAGGATATCCTCACTATGCCGGAAAGGCCGGTCGATTCTTCTCGATATTAAGACCGTTTTCACACCGGATCAGGCTCGATTGCTAGGCATCAATTATTGGCGTTTATAAAACGCTCACATTGGGAGTCAATTTGAAAAAAGCATTAATTACGGGAATCACGGGACAGGACGGATCATATCTCGCGGAATTCCTGTTGGATAAGAACTATGAGGTCCATGGATTGATTCGCAGGTCCAGTACATTTAACACGGATCGTATTGATCATCTCTATCGCGATATTCATGATCCGGATGCCCGCTTATTTCTGCACTACGGCGATCTCAGCGTATCGGGTCAGCTCATGGATCTGCTCGCTGCCATCCGTCCCGACGAAATTTATCATCTGGGTGCGCAAAGCCATGTCAAGGTCAGTTTTGACATGCCGGAATATACCGGCGACATTACCGGGCTGGGCACATTGCGGATTCTGGAGTCGATTCGCAAGACCGGAATCAAAACAAAATTCTATCAGGCATCGTCGAGCGAGATGTTCGGAGCAGCACCGCCGCCGCAAAACGAAAACACTTTATTTCAGCCCCGCAGTCCTTACGCTGCAGCCAAAGTTTATGCTTATTACATTGTGCAAAATTACCGTGACGCCTACGGACTGTTTGCAGCCAACGGCATCCTGTTCAATCACGAATCACCGCGTCGCGGTGAAACATTCGTCACTCGTAAAATCACGCGGGCGGCGACTCAAATCAAACTCGGCCTGAGAGACAAACTGTACCTGGGCAATCTGGAAGCCAAACGAGACTGGGGATTTGCCGGCGATTTTATAGAGGCCATGTGGCTCATGCTTCAGCAGGACCGGCCCGGCGACTATGTCATCGCCACGGGTGAAACGCACTCTGTTCGTGAATTTGCAGAAAAAGTTTTCAGCAAGCTGGGGTTGGATTATCACGAACATGTGGCAGTCGATCCTCGCTATTTCCGTCCGACGGAGGTTGACGTCCTGCTGGGGGACGCATCCAAAGCCAAAAAGACGTTGAACTGGCAGCCTAAAGTCACGTTCGATCAACTGGTTGATATGATGATCGCTCACGACCTGGAATTGGCAAAAAAAGAAAAAACGCTGTTGGACGCAGGCTTCGCCTGTGCCAGTTCGGAAAGAATAAGTTAACACCACGTGAAGTGGAGGACAAAATTTTGCTTAAGAATAAACGAGTCATTGTCACGGGCGGCAGGGGATTTCTGGGACAGCATCTGATCGGCAGACTTGCCGATTATAACTGCCAAGTTATCGAGATCGTTGATTTGCCGGAATATAACTTAACCAACATCGAAGACGTCCGGAAAATGTTCGACGACAAAAGACCGGATATCATCATTCATCTTGCCGCAAAAGTAGGGGGCATCGGTTATAATCAGGAAAAACCCGCAGAACTTTTTTATGATAATCTTATCATGGGCACACAACTGATTCATGAAGCTTACTTACATAAGATCGAAAAATTTGTCGCGCTCGGTACGATCTGCGCCTATCCAAAGTTTACACCTGTGCCCTTTAAAGAAGAAGACATCTGGAACGGTTACCCCGAAGAGACGAACGCACCTTACGGTTTAGCCAAGAAAATGATGCTCGTTCAGTCTCAGGCTTATCGGCGGCAATATGGTTTCAATTCCATTTTTCTTTTGCCGGTGAATCTCTATGGTCCGGGGGACAATTTTGATCCCCGCTCTTCCCACGTTATCCCCGCCTTGATTAAAAAATGCTTTGACGCCATGGATAATCATTCTGATACATTGGAGGTATGGGGAACAGGTAGGGCGACACGGGAATTCTTCTACGTAGAAGACGCGGCAACCGCCATTAGTATGGCTGCGGATGCCTATAACAAAAGTGACCCCGTGAATATCGGCGCCGGATTTGAAATATCTATTAAGGATTTAACCGAACTGATCGCAAAACTGTCCGGTTTCTCGGGAAAGATAATGTGGGACTCGTCAAAGCCGGACGGTCAGCCGCGACGTCTGCTCGATACAACCAGAGCTATGAAAGAATTTGGATTTAGGGCAACAACCGATTTGACTACCGGGTTAACAAGGACGATCGACTGGTATAGGAAAAACCGTGACCGATTAAATAAATAATGAACGGCGGTCATGTTTTTGATTGACTTTGTCATGAGCGCATGTTAAGGAGCGCATCACTAAATGGATAGCGAAACCAAAAAATTGAGCATCCAGATGGCATTTGCCAGCAGCATTGGAATCGCTATGGTTCTGGCGATTTTTGGTTGCCTCCTTTTAGGAAGTTATTTGGATCGTAAGTTCGATTCCGGTCATGTATTCACAGTTGTTTTCCTGTTGATCGGGATTTCAGCCGGGTTTCGAAACATTTATGTTTTGATTAAGAAAAATTTCAAGGATGACGAATCCATCATAAAGAGTTTGAAAAGTGAACCTCATCGTCAAAGACCCGCTCCAAAAAAGACTTGAAATTGCCAACTGGATTATTCTGGCGATTCTTTTTATCCCTTCTCTTATTTTTGCTCCGATAAAATTTTCTTTAGGCGTTCTACTGGGCGGTTTTATCAGTATCCTGAATTTCTACGGTATGGAATTCGGATTGCGCAGTCTTTTCAAGAATCCGTCCGGCAATGTCAAACGGCCGACCATGATCAAATACTACATTCGCCTGGCCCTGACGGCTGTTGTTTTATTCTTTTTGATTTCCGCCGATACTGTCAATGTCATCGGCCTGATTTTTGGACTTTCCGTGGTAGTCATCAACATCATTTTCACGGTGATCACTACCCTGGCAAAAAAAAACTTTATTGAGGAGGTTAGTTAGAAACAAATGGAACCCCTAATATTCTTCCACACGACTTGGCTCAAAGATGTGGGCATTAATATGACCATTGTTTTCAATACATTGTTTATCGTTCTCCTGCTTTCCGTGCTTTCATTCCTGGCCACCAGGCGCCTGCAAGTTTATCCGGGCCGCCTGCAAAATGTCATGGAGGTCATCATTGACGGCTTTCATTCATTATTGCTCGACACAATGGGGCATGCCGGAAAAAAATTCTTTCCCCTGATCGCTACCCTGGGACTGTTCATTCTGACCTCCAACCTGGTGGGAATCATTCCGGGATTTGAATCCCCGACGGCCAACATCAATACAAACCTCGCCATGGCTCTGGTCGTTTTCTTCTCGACACACGTCGTCGGTATCATGACCCACGGTTTCAAGTACGTGAAACAGTTCCTGGGCCCTGTCTGGTGGTTGATTCCCCTGATGCTGCCGATCGAAGTGATCAGCCATCTGTCACGGCCGTTGTCGCTGACCTTCCGGTTATTTGGTAATATCGCAGGTGAAGACATCGTTCTGCTCGTCGTCCTGCTTCTGGTACCGCTGCTGGTTCCGCTGCCCATCATGGTTCTGATGATTTTCACGTCGATTGTCCAGACGCTGGTTTTCATGCTCCTGGCCATGATGTATATCGGCGGTGCAATGGAAGAAGGCCATTAATAACAACTTGCGTTCGTGAGCAACGAAGATTGTTCCGAACGGCACTCCCTGCAATTGAAACTAAAGCAGCTGACGGCACCCGCTATCAGCTGCTTTTTTTTCGGTCCAATCTGTCCGGGGAATTGTCTTCTGAAGTTATTTATGAATTATGGTATCTGATGCTTGACGACGCGGTGCAATCGTAATATTGACCATGCGGATAATATTTTAAGGGAGTTCTTATGTATAGCCTGGGAATCAATATCGGCTCTTCAAATGTTAAGGTAGCCATGCTTGACGGAAGTCAGCTCCTATGGAGTGCCGTGGAACCGCACGAAGGCAATTTTCTCGATACACTCAAAAAAATTCTCTCTAAACGCGAATTGCCCAAAGACGTCAAAGCGCTGTCCACAGGCACGGAAGGCCGTCATCTGTTAAATATGAACAGCGTCATCGAACCGCTGTGCATCGAAGAAGCGCTGCAAAAACTCAATGATCAGATTGACGCGCTGGTCTCTCTGGGCGGCGAAGATCTCGTTGTCTACACCCTGGATAAAAGCAACAAGATTATCACCAGCTTTTCCGGCAACAAGTGCGCTTCGGGCACCGGTGAATTTTTCAAACAACAGCTTGCGCGGATGAACATGAAACTTGCGGATATTAATAACATTCCCAAAAACAGCTGCGCTTTGAAGCTCTCTTCACGCTGTTCTGTTTTCATGAAAAGCGATTGCACGCACCGCCTCAATAAAGGTGAAGCCAATACGGGCGATATCGTTTTATCTCTGAGCGACGTGATGGCGATCAAAGTCATCGACTTTCTGAAAAGAGCCAGAATCGAAAAAGGGAAAGTCCTGCTGGTCGGCGGTGTAACACAGAATCAGTACATTCTGCGCTACATCCGTGAACGCATGCCGCAAATTGAATTTGTTGTTCCCGACCAGGCGCCCTATTTTGAAGCCTATGGCGCGGCCCTGATGGCGGAAACATCCGGCAGCAGTTTACCGCCCCTCAGCGCCTTGTTCAAAAGCAGCCATATTCAATTTAAAAGATTCAAAAGCCTGCAGACCGCAGAAGGCAGAGTCACCTACCTGCCTTCACAAAAAGGAAAAGTGGCCGCCGGCCACGAATATATTCTCGGCGTCGACGGCGGATCCACCACGACGAAAGCCTGCCTCATCGACATCGAAACCAATGAAGTCACTGCCTCGTTCTATGGGCGCACGCATGGTGATCCGGTCAGTGCGCTCAAAAATTGCCTGGTAGAGATGAAAACACAGATCCGTGAAGACATCGGCGACGGTAAAATCAGCATCACGCTGGCTTCCACAACCGGCTCCTCCCGTGAGATCCTCGGCGTCTTTCTGGAAACACCCGCCGTGTACAATGAAATCATTGCGCACGCCGTCGGCACATCGTTCTACCGCGATAATATCGATACCATTTTTGAAATCGGCGGCCAGGACGCCAAGTATGTTTCGCTGAAGAACAAGGTCCCGATTGATTATGCCATGAACGAAGCCTGTTCCGCGGGAACCGGATCTTTTCTGGAGGAATCGGCGCAGGGTGATCTGAATATTCCGGAGGCCGCTCTGATCGGCGACATTGCGCTCGCAGCCCGGAAACCCCTGAAATTCGGCGAGCACTGTTCCGCGTTCATTAATTCCGACATCCGCAACGCCATCCAGCAGGGCGCCTCCCGCGAGGATATTACGGCCGGTATCGTGACCTCCATCGTATCGAATTACCTTAATCGCGTTGTCGGAAACCGGACCATCGGCAAAAATATTGTCCTGCAGGGCGGCGTTGCCAAAAACAAAGCCGTTCCGCTGGCCTTCGCCATGCTTTTGGACAAGGACATTCTCGTGCCGCCCGATCCCGAGCTCATGGGTTGCTTCGGCGTGGGGATTCTGGCCAAACAAAAACTGACTGACGGATTCCTGACCAAGACCGCGTATGATTTGGATCAAATTCTCGCAACAAGCATTGTCTACGAAAAAGAATTTCAATGTAAGGCCTGTGATAATTTCTGTCCGATCCGCATCCTCAATGTCAACGGACATAAATACATGTTCGGCGGGCGCTGTAACAAGTATGCCAATATCCGGAAAAAGAAAGTCTTCAATGAAGCCGAAGTCGTAGATTATGTCGAAAAGCGCAACGAAATTCTCTTTAAAGAATGCGCGCCCAACTCCGAGGAGCTCGTCAAGAAGAAACCGTTTGTGGTGGGGATACCCCGCTGTTTCTCCATTTACACGCTCTGGCCTCTCTATGCCTGGTTCTTCCATTCCCTGGGCATCGAAACATTTGTCTCGGAAGAGATTTCCCACGAGGGAACGGCGCGCGTGGAGAGCAGCTACTGCTTCCCTGCCGAAATCGCGCACGGGGCCGTCCAGGATATTTTCAACCGCAAAATCGATTACATTTTCCTGCCGCATTTCCGCGACATGGAAAGCTATGAGAAAAATGCGCCGGCCAATTTCTGCCCGATCACGCAGAGCCTGCCCTATTACATCAAGAAAGCCTTTCCGGAAATCCCGGATGAAAAATACCTGGCGCCGGTGGTCAGCTTCATGTACGGAACGGAAAAAGCCGCCGAACCTTTTATCGCCATGGCCGCGAAGCTGGGGGTCAGTGAAAATGACGCCCGGAATGCTTTTGCGGTTGCTTACGAAAAGCAGATGGAATGCTTCACCAGGTTTACCGCATTGGGCACGGAGGCGCTCGAAGAGGCGCGGAAATCCAAACGGCCCGTTATCGCGATTCTGGGGCGTCCCTATAATTCATTCACCACTGACGCGAATATGGGTATCCCCCGGAAATACACGTCCCGCGGCTATTCGATAATTCCTTTTGACATTCTGCCGTTTGCCGATCAGGCCATTTATCCCAACATGTACTGGTATTATGGCCAGCAGGACATGAAAGCCGGCATGCTGCTAAAGGATGAAGGCAACATTTTTATCACTTACATTTCCAACTTCTCCTGCGCACCCGATTCCTTCATGCTGCATTATCTAAAATGGATCATGGGCATCAAACCCTTCCTGATTCTGGAGCTGGATTCCCATACCGCCGACGCCGGCGTGGATACCCGCATCGAGGCGTTCCTCGACATCATCGAGGGGTATCGTTCCAAACTCACGGATATCAAGGAAGAACGGTATGATAATGGTCTGCGCTTTATCAACCAGCCCGGCGAAGATATTCACATCAAAAATAATATAACCGGCGAAAAGATACCCATTAAGAATAATCCCCGAGTTAAACTGCTTTTATCCAACATGGGCAGGCTCTCAGCAGAATTGATCGGCGCGACGATCCGGGGTCTGGGCATCAACGCGCAAGCCATGCCTGTCCCGGATATTTACACCCTGCAGCTGGCGCGCAATCACGCGTCCGGCAAAGAATGTCTGCCGTCGCATCTGGTTCTGGGCAGCGCGCTCAAATATTTATCCTCCGACCAGTACCGCAAGGATGAAATCTATATCCTCTTTGTTCCCACCACCACCGGACCGTGCCGGACCGGCCAGTACTTTGTCTTCTACGAAAACCTTTTCAAGGATTTGCGCCTCGAAAATGTGGTGGTCTTCACGATGGATTCGGATAACTCCTATACCGAACTGGGGTCTCAATTCACCAAGTATGCCTGGTGGGCGGCCGTTATCGGCGACTATATGAAAGACGTTGAAACATCCCTCAGAACGTGCGCTGCCGATCCGATTGACGCCATGAAGATATATGATCAGATCTGGCAGAAGATGATCCGCGTGGCCGAACAGGACATCACCAGAGTTCTGCCGGTTCTAAAGGATATTGCCGATACGATTTCGAAAATTCCTCTCGCCAGGAAAATGGAAGACTGTCCAAAAGTATTGATCGTCGGAGAAATTTATGTCCGGCGCGATGATTTCGCGGTCGATGAGTTGATTCAGCAGTTCAGCAAGCACGGTATCGTCGGCAAGGTATCGAATGTCGTCGAATGGTTTTACTATTGCGACTTTGTCCGGCATTATGAACTCAAGAAGAGACTGGGCCTGGTGCCTTGGTACCGTCGTGTTTTTGCCCGGGAGTTCCGGGACATCATCGACTGGAAAATAGAACATATCTATAAAAAGAATGTGGAAAAGAATATCCGCAATACCCTGGAGTCAACAGGCCTCGTCCCGCATACACCTCACGATATGAATGCCATCATGCAAAACACTGAAAAACATTTCGTCGGCCTGGAGTTGTATTCTGAAATCAGCATTTCCAGCGGCGTCGCCGCGACGGCCATGATGGACGGCTATTCGGGCATCGTCAACATCTCGCCGTTCGCCTGTCTGATCGGCCGCGTGATCGAAGGACTTTTCACGCCCTGGGCCAGAGAAAGAAAATATCCGGCCATCTCCATCGAAATCGACGGCAACCTTCTGCCTCCTAATGTACTTTCCAAGCTGGAAATCTTCATGCTGAACGTCAAGCGCTTTCGCGGAAAAGGCGACAACCATTCCATGGTGGAACGAAACGGCACCCAGTCTGCCGTCATCGATCGTAAGATCATCCGCTGAATCCAAATAAAAAGACCTCCCTCGTCATCTGCACGGGGGAGGTCTTCTTACCAAACTCTTCAAGATGATCTTCTACTGCCTTAGGCCTTATTTGGCGTTTTAAGCAGAATAGCCGCCAGCACCAGACCGACAATCGCCAGGACTGCGGTAGGATAAAAGGCAACGGTGTATGTTCCGAATACGTCTTTGGCCTGACCGGAAATGATACCGCCGACAATCGCACCCACTCCATAAGCAAAGAACACGACGCCATAATTGCGGGCGTAATTCTTCATACCAAAGAATGTCGCCGTAGCCGTGGGAGCGATCGCCAGCCAGCCGCCGAGACACAGCCAGAAGCCGATAAAACTGATCGTGTAAAGCCCGGTATCACCTTCTTTAGCGAAAATCATGATGATCGAAACGATCAGAATCATAATCAGGTTGAGAATTGCCGCATTGCGAGGTTTAATCTTGTCCGTAAGAAAGCCGAACAGCGGTCGACCGGCGGCATTGAAGATTGCAAATACGCCGACAAGCGTAGCGGCGGTCTCACTGGAAACTTTAATGATTTCGTTACCGACCGGTTTGGAAATACCGATCGCCATCAAACCGGCAATCGAACCAATGATAAAGCACAAAAACAATCCCCAGTATGATCCGGTTTTCACCATCTCGCCCGGGGTGAAATCCGCCGGTGCAACCGCTCCCGGAGCAGGTTTCCAGCCGGCAGGCGCAAAGCCGGCAGCGGGGAATCGGAACGGCAGACTTAAGACAACCAGGATAATACCGAATACAATTCCAAAAGACATAAAGGTTGCAGGCAGGCCGACCGACGGAATCATGGCGTTGGCAATCTTGCCTGTTATCAGGGCGGATCCGCCGAAACCGGCCAGCATCAGGCCGACTGCCAGACCCTTTTTATCCGGAAACCACTTTGCGCCCATGGAAACGGGGCAGCCATAGACCAGGCCGACGCCCGATCCCGCGATGACGCCGTACGTAAATGTCAGCATCCAGATGCTGGAGGCAAAACTGGACAAGAGCCAGCCCAGACCCACGATGACGCCGCCGATGATCCCCATTTTGCGCGGCCCCATCCTTTCCATTAATCGACCGCCGAAAAACATCAGAACGGCGAAGAACGCCAGAAAAACCATAAAAGGCAAATTCGCCTGAAAGGCTGAAACACCGGGGAATGCGTCTCTAACCGGCTTCAAAAAAATGCTGTAGGCATAAACAGCTCCCAGACACACATTCATGATCAATCCCAGAATCACAAAAATCCATCTGCCGCTTGCGGCAGGCATACCAAAAACATTATCATCAGAACTCATGAAGTACCCCCCTGTATAATTAGAAAATATTTCGATGTTGCGCTTTTATAGGTTTATATTTCAAGAGTCAATAAAAATGTCTTCAATTTGCTATAAAAATTCATCATTAACAATTGACCGTTTTATGGTAAATGACAGTTACAAAAATCGAGGTGCAAACGTTGGGAGATAAAAAAATAAATGCGACCGGTATTGTTCTCGCAGGCGGCAAAAACACACGCATGGGCGAGAATAAGGCATTTCTGGAAATAGACGGCGAGCGGTTGATTAATAGAACCCTGGCCATCTTCGGACAGATTTTTTCCGAGATCATCATTGTGACAAACGATCCGCTTTCCTATACTGAATTTGCGGACGCTGCCATCGTTACGGATATATACAAAGGGAAAGGTCCGCTCGGGGGAATCTATACCGGTTTGTTTTATTCCAAAAACGATTACGCTTTCGTCTGCCCCTGCGACATGCCTTTTCTCAATAAAGGCTTCGTTGAATATCTTCTTGCACGGACGGGAAAATATGACGTGATCGTCCCGGAAACTGTCGAAGGCTATCAACCCCTGCATGCGGTTTATTCGCGCAATTGTCTTCCTTCAATTAAAAGGCTTCTGTTGATGGATAAACTCAAGATCACCGGATTTTATCGGGACATGCGGGTTCTCGCAATCAGCGAAGAGCAGATTCGTCCTTTTAATGAAGATAGCCGTCTTTTTCAGAATCTGAACACGCCGGAGGAGCTGGAAAAGGTTCAAGGTACAGGGCCCAAGGAACAAGGTTAAATACTCGCATTTTTTCCTTGAACCTTTCACCTTGTTCCTCCCCGACGGAATTCCCGGTTACATCATCTTCGTGCGCCGGAACGTTCCAGATTAATCTGCAAGCGTCTGCATGCAATAACTTCACTCTCTCATCGGTCCTTTACGTGACCGACGGCAATATCAACACGTTGGAGTTTTTCCCAGGAATCCTTGTCTTTTTAAAGGCATTTGGATGACAACTCTTTGAATATTGGATCTTTTATTCCTTGCACAAAATGTACGCACAAAAGTCCTTGACAGCGCCGTTGTGGTGATGTAGGTCTTTTTCATTTTTCATGAATGAATGTTCATTCACGACCAGGGGGGGGGAACAGAATGATGACGAATTCCGATAGACGCTCTGATATCATACAGGCGGCACTGGAACTCATTGCCGACCGGGGTTTTCACGACGCTCCCATGTCCGAGATCGCCGACAAGGCTCACGTGGCCGCCGGAACGATCTACCGGTATTTCGAAAATAAAGACGTGCTTATAAACGCGTTGTTCCAGGAAATTGAAGACGAGCTGATGGACACTCTTCTTGCTCATTACCCGCTGGGAAAGCCTGTTAAAGAACAATTTTTCCATGTATTCGGTGAGCTCTGCCGGTATTTATTAACAAACCCGCTTCATTTCCGTTATATGGAACAGTACTTCAACTCCCCTTACGGGATTTCCAAGCGCCGCGACAAACTCTTGGGGAAGGACACAAATTCTAAAAAACACGACACACTCGCAGGAATCTTTCAGGAAGGAGTCTCTCAGCGAATTTTGAAAGATTTACCCATTATCGTACATTCTTCCCTGGCTATCGGTCCCATGCTCTATGTCATACGCGACCATACCCTCGGGTTCGTCGAATTGGACGAACCGCTGATCAAGCAAATTACCGAAGCCTGCTGGGATGCAATCAAGAGGTAATGCCAAAGCTTTATGGCAGACAAATGAATTTTAAATTAAGCAAGGGATGAACATTCATATTTTACATTAAGCAGAGGTGTTAAATGAATAGAAATTACAGAATCGGGTTGATAGCTACCGGAGTCATTCTTGTCACAGGATTGATACTCGGAGGATGCGGGCAACGGAATGCGGGCGGCCCGCCGCCGATGCCCGAAGTCGCCGTTGTAACGATAGAGCCGAAACCGGTGACATTGACCACCGAATTGCCGGGTCGAACAGCAGCCTATTTAATTGCCGAAGTGCGTCCTCAAGTAAGTGGCATTATCCAAAAGCGACTGTTTACGGAGGGCGCTGATGTCCGTGCCGGCCAGGTTCTTTTCCACATCGATCCCGCCCTCTATCAGGCTTCACTTGATAACGCGAAGGCCGCGCTGGCCCGTTCCGAGGCTCAGCTCTCCACGATTCAATTAAAAGCGGCCCGTTTGAAGGAACTCCTTGCCGATAAAGCGGTCAGTCAGCAGGATTATGATGATGCGGCAGCTATGCTTAAACAGGTCCAGGCCGATATTCAATACGCAAAAGCAACACTGGAGACGGCGCGGATCAACCTGAAATATACCACCATTGCTGCGCCCATTTCAGGTCGTATTGGGAAATCCAGTGTGACAGAGGGCGCTCTGGTCACGGCTCAGCAGCCCATACCTCTGGCGACTATTCAGCAGCTGGATCCCATGTATGTGGATGTCACCCAATCTACATCTGAAATTCTTCGCCTGCGACGCCTGTTGCAGGAAGGACAAATCGATCAATACGGCAAGAATCAGCAGAAGGTCCGGCTCATAGTGGGTGACGGGACGGAATATCCACTGAAAGGAAACCTTCAATTCCGTGACATCACGGTCGATCCGACAACCGGATCAGTTGTTTTGCGGATTGTGTTTCCCAATCCGAAAGACATTTTGCTGCCAGGCATGTTTGTCAGGGCGCTCGTGCAGGAAGGTATCAACAAGCAGGCTATTCTCATCCCCCAGCAGGCTGTGTCCCGCGACCCCAAAGGGAACCCGATGACATTAATAGTGGATTCCACCGGAAAGGTTGAACAGCGCGCACTTACACTGGACCGCGCCCTAGGCGATGCCTGGCGGGTCACAGCGGGTCTTGTGCCCGGTGATCGGGTCATTGTCGAGGGAATGCTGAAAGTGAAACCCGGCATTTCCGTACGAGCTGTCCCTTTTGAAAACAGTGACCCAAACGGCGGAAAAAAGAAGAATGCAGCCCCGCCCGCCAAAACAAATTAACGGGGGCGCCAAATAATGCTATCAAAATTCTTTCTAAATCGTCCGGTTTTCGCGTGGGTCATTGCCATTATCATTATGGCGGTCGGCTGCATTGCTATTTACAATCTGCCCATTTCCCAGTACCCGCAGATGGCTCCTCCCACCATTGCGATTACGGCCTCCTATCCCGGCTCATCGGCCGAGACGGTGGAAAACAGCGTCACCCAGGTCATTGAGCAGAAAATGACCGGTCTGGATAATCTGATCTATATGTCCGCCTCCAGTGATTCTGCCGGCGGCGCACGCCTGGAGTTGACCTTCAAGCCCGGAACCGATCCTGATATTGCCTGGTCTAAAGTACAGAACAAGGTTCAAACAGCCTTGACAAGCCTCCCCGATGTCGTTGAGAGTCAGGGAGTAACGGTCAGCAAGTCCACCCGCAATTATCTGATGTTCGTCGGTCTGATTTCTGAAGACGGCTCGATGGACGGGACGGACCTGAGAGACTATGCCAAATCCAATCTGGAAAAGATTCTGGCGCGTGTCCCCGGCGTGGGCGAGGTGGAAGTCTTTGGCAGCGGTTATGCCATGCGTGTCTGGCTCAATCCCCAAAAGCTGACGGATTATCGAATGACTGTGGACGATGTGCTGGCCGCTCTCAAAGCCTATAACGTGGAGGTTTCCGCGGGCCAGTTCGGTGGTGCGCCCTCCATTCCCGGCCAGCGTTTAAATGCCACAATCATCGTTCAGAATATGCTTTCAACGCCTGAAGAATTTGCCAAAATTCCTCTGCGAACCAATCCGGACGGCTCCATCGTGCGTATCAGCGATGTGGGACGGACCGAACTGGGCACGGAAATTTACGATATCCAGGTTTTCAACAACGGCAAACCTTCCGCGGGCATCGCGATCCGGCAGTCACCGGACGCCAACGCCCTGGACACGGCTGATGCGGTCAAAGCAAAAATGGCGGAGATGAGCCGGTTTTTCCCCGCCGGATTGAAAGTCGTCTATCCCAATGATTCGACCACCTTCATCAAAGTCTCCATCAATGAAGTGATCAAGACCCTGATCATCGCCATCGTACTGGTCTTTCTGGTGATGTTGCTTTTTCTGGGCAACATGCGGGCCACGCTCATTCCCACCATTGCCGTGCCGGTTGTTATTCTGGGAACATTCGCCATCCTGGGACTCTTCGGATTTTCAATTAACATGCTGACCATGTTTGCCATGGTGCTCGCCATCGGCCTTCTGGTCGATGACGCCATCGTGGTCGTGGAAAATGTGGAACGAATCATGACTGAGGAGGGACTACCCCCCAAAGAAGCCACGGCTAAATCCATGGAGCAGATTACCAGCGCGCTGGTCGGCATCGGACTGGTGCTGGCCGCCGTTTTCGGCCCCATGGCCTTCTTCCCGGGCTCAACCGGCGTCATCTATCGCCAGTTCTCCATTACCATTATTTCAGCGATGCTTCTTTCGGTCATTGTGGCGTTGATCCTCACGCCGGTTTTGTGCGCCGCGCTCCTTAAACCGGTAAAGGCCGGCCATGAACCGGCGGAAAATGCCGTCTTTTTTGCACGGCCCTTCTTCCTGTGGTTTGACCGCATGTTTTTCGGCCTCCGAGAGCGTTATGTGCGTTTGATCGGCCATTCCCTCACGCGGAAAAAGCGCTATCTGGTTGTCTTCCTTGTGATCGTCACGGTCATGGGCGTCCTGTTTCTGCGCATGCCTAAAGCCTATCTGCCGGATGAAGACCAGGGAACCTTGCTTGCCCAGATCATCATGCCCACCGGTGCTACCCTGGAACAGACCGGGGAGACCGCAAAGCAAATTGAAAAATATTTTCGGGAAAATGAAAAAGAATCTGTGGAGATGGTCATGACCATTACCGGTGTCGGATTTTCCGGACGCGCGCAAAACAACGGCATGGTCTGGATCAGGCTTAAAGACTGGCACCTGCGCAACCGGCCTGATATGAAAGCCAAAGCCATCGCCAAAAGAGCCATGGGAGCCCTTTCCGGTATCCGCAACGCCATGGTATTCACCTTTCAGCCTCCGCCAGTTCCGGAACTGGGCACGTCCCTGGGCTTCGATTTTCAATTACTGGACCGCGGAGGCCTGGGTCATCAGGCCCTGATGGACGGCCAATACCAGTTGCTCGGCCTTGTGGCCCAGGACCCCAGAGTAACCAAGGTCCGGCCCAACAGCATGGCGGATGTTCCTCAATATCGTATTGATGTGGATTGGGAAAAAGCCGGCGCACTGGGGATTCCCATCACGTCCATCCACAACACACTTTCGGCCGCTTTCGGGAGCGCCTACGCCAACGACTTTGTTCAAGGCGGTCGTATCAAGAGGGTGTACATCCAGGCGGACGCTCCCTACCGCATGTTGCCCAAGGATCTGGAAAAGCTTTATGTCCGCAACGCACAGGGTAAAATGGTACCTTTTTCCTCCTTTGCCTCGGGGCGCTGGACGACAGGCGCTCCCAGGCTCACGCGCTTTAACGGATTCCCCTCCATCAATATCTGGGGAGAACCTACGCCGGGCAAGAGTTCGGGCGAAGCCATGCAGGCCATGGAAGACGCGATGGCCAAGCTGCCCAGCGGTTTTGGTTTTGACTGGAGCGGACTTTCCTATCAGGAACGGATGGCCAGTTCTCAGGCGCCGCTTTTGTATGCTTTTTCCATTTTCGTGATCTTTTTATGTTTGGCCGCGCTCTACGAGAGCTGGACGATTCCCATCGCCATCCTGCTGGTGCTGCCGTTGGGCGTCATCGGCGGAATCATCGCGTCGAGTTTGCGCGGGTTGGCCAATGATGTATATTTTCAGATCGGACTTTTGACGACACTGGGGCTCGCCACGAAGAACGCCATCCTCATCGTCCAGTTTGCCAAGGGCGGACTGGATAAAGGCATGGGGATCATTGAAGCCACCCTGGAGGGGGCAAAACTGCGCTTCCGTCCGATCCTTATGACGTCGCTCGCCTTCGGTTTCGGTGTTCTGCCCCTGGCGCTCACCACCGGCGCCGGCGCCGGCGCACAAAATGCCATCGGCACCAGCGTTTTGGGAGGCATGATCACTGCAACCATTTTGGTGGTCGTCTTCGTGCCATTATTTTATATGCTGATCGAAAAACTGTTTGGCAAACAGAAAACCCCCGGCGCCGCAAACGATAAGAATTCGCTTTTCAGTAAGTTGATCGCGAAAGTGATTCCCAAACACCGGAATCAGAAATCGGCCGCGACGGAAGATACGAATCCATCAGAGGTTAAATGATATGAAGAGAAAATTATTAATCCTGCCGCTGGCCCTGGCCTTCCTATGGGGAGGTTGCACGCTCGCGCCCAAATATGAGCGCCCGGCGGCGCCAATACCGGTCCAGTGGCCGACCGGGGCGGCATATCAGGAGACAAAGGCCGCTCAAACCACGCAGACGGTGCCGGATCTTCCCTGGCGCGATTTTATCACCGATGCACAGCTGCGTGAAATTATCGAAATCGCCCTCGTGAACAACCGGGATCTCCGGGTGGCGGCGCTGAATGTGGAAAGAGCCAAGGCCATGTACGGCATCGGACGCGCTTCGCTTCTGCCATCGATCAATGCCGTGGGAAGCTGGTATCAGGAACGAATTCCTGCCGACCTGTCATCCGGTGGAAGCGCCTATACTGCCGAACAATACAGTGTCAATCTCGGTATGACATCCTGGGAAATCGATTTCTTCGGCCGCATCCGCAGCCTGAAGGACAAAGCCCTGGAAGAATACTTCGCGACGGACCAGGCTCTGCGCGGTACACAGATTTTACTCGTATCCACCGTGGCACAGGCCTATCTGGCCCTGGCTGCTGATCGGGAAGCTCTCCACCTGGTATCGAAAACGCTCGAGGCTCAGGAATCCTCGTACAAGCTGATCCGGAGGCGTTACGACGTCGGCATGATATCCGAATTGGATCTCAAGCGCGCCCAAAGCCAGGTAGACGTGGCCCGGGGTGACGTCGCCCGTTATACGCAGCTGGCCGCTCAGGATGAAAACGGCTTGAATCTTCTGGTCGGTTCTCCCGTCCCGAGAGAATTGATTGCACTGGACCTCGGCAACATCACTGAACCGCGAGACATCTCTCCGGGTCTATCTTCGGAACCGCTCCTCAACCGGCCGGATGTGTTGGCTGCCGAACATCAGCTCAAGGCAGCCAACGCCAATATCGGCGCTGCCCGCGCGGCTTTCTTTCCCCGGATTACGCTCACAACTTCCATTGGAACCGCCAGCGCCGAGCTGTCGGGGCTATTCAAAGCCGGCTCGGGGGTGTGGAGTTTCGCGCCGTCGATTGTTTTGCCCATTTTTGACGCCCGTACATGGTATGCCTATGATGTCACCAAAATAGATAAGCAAATGTCGATCGCCCAGTATGAGAAGGCCATCCAGACGGCTTTCCGGGAAGTGGCCGATGCCCTTGCAGTAAAAGGCACAGTCAACCAGCGGATCGAGGCGCAACAATCACTGGTGGATGCTTTAGCGATCACTTACCGCCTTTCCGAAGCGCGTTACACAAAGGGAGTTGACAGCTACCTCTCCGTTCTCGACGCGCAACGGTCACTCTACACCGCCCAGCAAGTCTTGATTATGCTGCATCTTGCCCGCATCAGCAATGTGATCACGCTTTACAAGGCAATGGGCGGGATCACATCCTGACGATGAATGAAAGCCGGAGAGCAAAATGAACCCTGCCCCGCCATACAACGGCGCAAGCATCGCGCCGCGTGGCATGAGGATGCGGAACGGCTGTCCGGACAGAGATTCCCGCGCCGCGCCGGTAAAATAAAATGGATTTCCGCTCTGCTGCTCGCCGGACGTTAGCAGACGTCTTCGAAGGGCGGGCCGGTAAGATTGCGGCGAACACCGGATAGTCAGTGGCTGCCGGACCCGCGCATTCAGAGACCGGAAGATGATTCATCCGGATGGATCCTGATATCGGAGGATATCGGGATGCCGCAAAGAACTCTCACCTTGCAGTACATTCAGTCACTCATGACCGATTCTCACTTTTTTCTCTTAAAGATGCCCGAATGAGCGCACTGCTCCCGGCCCGCCAGACAGCGATTGAGCGCCTTCATCTGCATATTCTTTTCCTCAGTCAGGCCGAGGACACCGATTGTCCCGAGGGAATCCGTGTAATCAATCCGGTTACCCGAACTGATAATGCCCGACAAGGGGTATTCCTTGCCGCCGATTTTGATGTATCCCCGGACAAGATTGTTTTTCTGTTCTGCAATCACAATCTCAGCCGATCGCCCGCAATGGAGACCTTCGCCGGAATTCATCGTACAATAATCTCCCGACCACGTTCCGACGAAATCAAACAGGTCGGCCGACGCAGAGGTCTGAAAACTGAATATCAGGCTCAGAATCATAACACTCGCTGCCGTAATTTTTTTCATAGGACTTTCCTCCATCTTACCAAATCAATCTTTTGGATTCAAAATTCTCGAGTTGAAGACGCTATACTTTTTTATGGATATCAAACAAAGGTTATTTTCGTCAACTTCTTGATTTCGCGATTGTCAATCACGGAATAAACAAAAGGCAGCGAAAACCGCTGCCTGTAACTGACCATTATCCATTCTTTTAGCCATCAGCCGCATCCGTTTATTCTTCCGCCGGCATTTATCGAATAGCCTAAAAGAATTTCTTTTCTCTTTCTCTTTAAAATCAAAGACCGATGTTTATACTAGAGGAAACGATGACGGCGACGGGAATCAAAAAGAAGAGCTGTTCAACTGGTTTGGGGCATCCGTCCCGCAAGCATCTGATGTTGACGGAGGTATGCATCGTATGACCCTTGGCGCAAGATATCTTCATAACGTTTTGTCAGGACCTCGTTGCGCGGGCGGGAGTCGGACCGCGAAGCATTTGCTCGCTGTGACGCTGTGCGTTCTGTTTCTGCTGTCGGCTGCTGCCGCGCGCGCGGAATCAATCTTCACCATAAACGTCGCGGAAAGCGAGAACCGGGGCCTTACATCCCCGCAGCCATGGGCTATCTTCGATTCTGAAGCGGGTCAGGGATTTCGCTCGGGCACCCGGGTGTTCGGTTTGAGCGTCGGGGCGGCTTACGGGATGTTGATGCTGGGCGGTGAAGAGCGCCATCATCTGGCTCTGATCTCGAGCTCTTATGGCCGGGTCATCGGAAACGTCATCGGCAAGGGTAAATGGTACCAGGGCAACCTGGAACTTCGGGCCGAATTCTTCGGAGGCACTCAGCTCAATTCACATATCCGCGCCATCACCAGCCTCACACCGCATCTCAGATACCATTTTATCACCGGCACCCGCATCGTTCCTTACATCGATGCCGGTGTCGGCGTGGTCCTTACGGAGATCCGGGGTGAAGATCTGGGCGGCGTTTTCCAGTTCAATGAGCAGGGAATCATCGGGCTGGATTATTTTATCCGGGACAAGATGAGTATCAATCTCGCCCTGCAGTATCTTCACGTTTCATCCGCAGGCATTTACATGCCCAATGACGGCGTCAATACGCTCGGGTGTTTTCTGGGTTTGAACTGGTTTTTTTAAAGCGGCTCGGGCGGCTCTAGCAGGGTGTTCAAAAACCCTTGCTTTGCAGGCTGTTCAAATAACCTGAAGGTCACTCGAAGGTTTAGCTGCAAGGCATCGCGAGGATCGAGCATAAGGGCGTACTTTATCGGGAAGTGAGAGCGAGAGCCGAAGCGTAACGTAACCTAAAGGTCATAAACCGCAGACGCGTGACCTTTAGGTTATGAGCCTTTTTCAACAGCCTGCTAGCTCTTCCTGACCGGTATCGGCTGGACCCATTTTTTGTTATCTCCGTCATAATACCATTTATCGATGAAGCCGCGGCGACGGATAAATGCGGGATTATCGGCCCAGCGCAGCAGATCTTTATAGGCTTCGTGAATCTTGCGAAATGTGGCCGCCTTGCCGCCTGCATCCGGGTGATGGATTTTAACCTGCCGCCGGTAGGCGTTTTTAATCATTTTAACAATCTCCCGGGAACCCAGATCCGCTTTGGCGATATCCAGCAGGATCAAATTTTCCGGTTTGACCGTGGGAACTCTGATCAACCGCGGGCGAGTCAGTCCTTCGGGGATAGCCAGTCTTTCAGCCAACCCCAGAACATGGCGCGAGGCCAGATAGTTTTTCGCCGTCCTCTTTTCCTCTTCCCACCAGGCATTGCCCAGTCGATTGGTCATTCCGCCGAAATCTTCCGCCGGCTTCACGCCCTGGGTCCGTAATGCCGAATAACGGAAAATCTCACGGACACCGTGAGGAACCACGTCCAGAATGATCAGCTTATCCGTGAAATAAAATGTCGCATAGCGGGTGTTCAGTGCCTGCAATAAACCGCTCCGCGTCGTAAGTTTCTGACGCAGGTGCTGCCGGCATTTGACGGAACAGTAACGCCGCTTACCGATATTTTCCGTTGTGCCGCAGGAAAGACAAGCGTTTGGTTTTTGATGGCTGCCCGAAGATTTGCTTTTGACTAACATGGTGTGATGCAAAACAGCCGGTCGATATGCGCAAACCGGCTGCCTCGCCCGTCCTCCGAACGTGTTACTTCGCGGTCAGATAACCTTTGGCCAGCGCTTTATTTACATGCAGCACGCCCTTATTCATATCCTTCATCGGATAGTCGGCGGTGATAACGGGCAGTGCGTCGGCCTCGGCCTGCGTTTTGACAACCGATCCCACCGGCACGTAGCGTCCATCGGCGACTTTGACACCCATTAAAATAACGCCCGGCTCGATGACACAATTCTTTCCGACGAAAGACTTGAAGACCAGCACTTTCATTCCGACAAACGTATCATCCATCACGACAGCCGGACCATGAATCTGCACCTGATGCGCGAGCGATACGCGGTTTCCCACGTAAACCGCGTATTTCCTGCCGTCAACGTCCATCAGGTTCTTCTCCACGGGCTTGCCGTCCAGTTCCGTTTCCAGCGCGTGGATCACGACCCCGTCCTGGACATTGGTATCGTTGCCGACATAAAGCGGCTGTCCTTCATCGCCGCGCACCGACGCCGCAGGCGCAACCATCACATTGTTTCCCAAAATCACGTTCCCGATCACCGCCGCGAGCGGATGAACAAATGTCCCCGCTCCGATCACCGGTTCGGATACCTTCGCACTGAAATCGGTTTTGACGTTCTTTTCGATCATTTCCTTACCTCCGATCCTTATGATGTCCTATATCGCTTAATCCTTCGAGATTCAACTTTCCCTCGTTCTTTCCCTATCCAGTAAACCCCGCCACACGTCAGCCACCTTTGCTTCCGTTTCCCGAACGGCACATTGATTGTCGATAACAATGTCCGCGAGAGTTATCTTATCACGAATCGGCATCTGGCTTAATAACCTCAGCTCGGCTTCTGCGCGGCTAATCGCATTGCGGGCGATCAGGCGGCTAATCTGCTCCGCAGGCGCAACCATCACCAGGATCGTCAGATCAAAAAGATGCTGCATCCCGCCTTCAAACAACAAGGGAACATCCGCAAAGATGATCGCGTGGGGATTTTGCGTTTTAGTTTCTTCCAGGCGGCGGCACCATTCCTCGAAGATGCGCGGATGGACGATGGTATTGAGTCGTTTAAGTTTTTCCGGCTGGTTGAAAACAATCGCCGCCAGTTTATTGCGGTCGATGCTTTTATCGGCCTGCAATATCTCTGCGCCGAAGAAGTCGACGACGTCACACCAGGCGGGCTTTCCCGGCTCCTGAACTTCGTGAGCCAGTTTGTCAAAATCAATCAAATGACCGCCGAGGCGTACAAACATTTGCGCCACGGTCGATTTTCCGCAGGCGATACCGCCTGTTAAGCCGACATTCAACATGATTTATTTCTTATTGAGATCATAAATGATCCGGAGACCATCCAACGTCAACATCTCTTCAATTTTTTCAATGGTTTTCGTTTCCGGTGCAACAATCCGGGCCAACCCTCCCGTGGCGATGACCAGCGGATTGGTTTTGACTTCCGCCTTCATCCGCGTGACGATGCCGTCTACCAGACCGGCATAGCCGAACATGATGCCCGCCTGAATGGCGCTGACCGTGTCTTTGGTGATCACCGTTTTAGGTTTGCTGAATTCGACGCGCGGCAGCTTGGAGGCTCTTTCAAAAAGGGCTTCACTGGAAATCACGATGCCGGGTGCAATGCAGCCGCCCATGTATTCACCTTTGGGCGAAACGTAGTCAAAGGTGGTTGCCGTACCGAAATCCACGATGATGGATTCCCGGCGGTACTTGCTGAAAGCCGCTACCGCATTGACGATGCGGTCGGCTCCCACTTCTTTCGGATTATCATAAAAGATCGGCATGCCCGTCTTGATTCCGGGGCCGACGATCATCGGCTTAATGTTAAAATATTTGATGCAGAGGGGCTCCAGGATGTTCAGCATCGGCGGCACCACGCAGGAAATAATAATATCCGTAACGGCTTTCATTTCCTTGGCCTTCATGCGGCTGGACTGATAAAGATTATAGATGAGGACGCCGTATTCATCAATCGTATGGTCGATCTCCGTCCGGATGCGCCAATCGTGGAGCAGCTGATCCTCATCAAAAAGCCCCAGCACCGTGTTTGTGTTGCCGACATCAATAACCAGCAGCATAGTTAATCACCTCTTTAAAATTGTTGCATCTCCGGCGGAGACTCTTATGGTCTTACGTCCGGCTGTCCGAAGGATTAATGAACCGTCGTCGTCGATTCCCGCGGCCTCGCCGTTTACGGTTTCCTCTCCGTAGCGGACCGAAACCGGCCCTCCGATCATCGGCGCCAGGCTAAGCCATTTCTTCCTGACCGCGCCAAACCCCTCTTGAGCCAGCTCTCTATACCATTTTGCCGTATTTTCATACAATCGAATTATGACATCCAGGCGCGATATTTCCAAGCCCGTTTCGATCGCCAAGGACGTGGCAATTTCCCGGATATCGGACGGAAATGCTTCGCGGTTCAGGTTAACATTGATACCGATTCCCACAACCACAAAATCAATCGCCGCACCCGCCATTTTCATCTGCGCGAGAATGCCGCAAACCTTTTTCCTGTTGATCAGAACGTCATTGGGCCACTTCAGCTGCACGCGGTCAGGACAGTAACCGCAAAGGGTTTCCGCCGCCGCAACGCCGGCGGCAATGGAAATCTGCGGTGCACGCGCCGCCGCGAATTCCGGCCTCAGGATAATGGATGTGTAAATATTCGCGCCCGCGGGCGAGTGCCACACGCGCTGCATACGCCCCTTGCCGGCCCGCTGCATGTCGGCAACAAGCACCGTCCCCTCCGGCGCGCCCGCCGTCCCCAGACGAAAGGCTTCGTCATTGGTTGAATCCGTTGTCTCGTAATAGTGCAGCTCGCGGCCGATGAACCTGCCGGCAAGGTGTTCTTCCAGTGCTCTCTGGTTAAGGTTCATCTGAGCTCATTGGGCGATATCAACTATTTTCTTCGCCCACTTCTTTTTCTGCTCGAGGTTGCCCAGTCGTCCGTACATCACTTTCTGCGACTGGGGGGAGCCGGCTCCGTGCATCGATTCGGCCAGCGCCGTGCCTCCGCTCATATTTTCAATCAGCCGCAGGATTTTGATCCGGTCTTCGGTTTTAATCCCCTGGACCCCCATGAGAAATTTCTTCACGTAGCGCCCGACCTCGCTGCTTTCCAGATCCGCCTGAAACGGCATGGTCGCGATAATGCCGCCGGCGATATCATGCGCCAGGCGGGCGATTTCATAAATATGGCGTGTGACGTTGTGCTTCGTCGTATTCGCGAGCAGCGGATCGGGATAATAGGCTCCGGAGGAGGTCTTTCGTCCCATGGCTGAACAGGCGACGGAACCGCAGAAGATCGTCTCGGCCAGATGGATCATTTCGGCAAGTTTTTCCTTGACGTGCGACGCGGAGGCCGTACCCTGATATTCCGCAGCCAGCGCCGTGGCGCCGATCAACACATCAGACACGCCGCCTTTGCATCCGCCGTAATTCTGACGGTGCAGCGTCGCAAACCGCTCCACAAACAACCCGCACATATCATACTCACCGCAGAGAAAGACGCGCTCCCAGGGAACAAAGACGTTTTCAAAGACAATCAACGCCTCACCACCGACCAGGCCAAAGCGCGGATTGCCGGAATCGATGCCGCATTCCAGCTTGCGCTCCTCGTTGGTCTGGCGTCCGAAGATCAACGTGACGCCCGGCGAATCGAGCGGGAAAGCACAGGAGAGCGCATAATCCTTGTCCTCTTCTTTCATTGCCTGCGTGGGCATGATCAGAATTTCATGAGAATTGACGGCTCCGGTCATGTGGGCCTTGGCCCCGCGAATCACAATGCCGTCCGCGCGTTTCTCAACGATGTGCGTGAAGAGATCCGGATCATGCTGTTTGGATGGGGACAAAGAGCGATCGCCCTTCGGGTCCGTCATCCCTCCCACCAGCATGATATTGTCTTCCTGAATATGCGTCAGATACTTTTTGAAGCGTTCAAAATAGTCCGTCTTATATTTCTGATCGATGTCGTAGGTCGTCATATAAGCGGCGTTGAGCGCGTCAAATCCGACGCAGCGCTGAAAACACGAACCGGTTTCATGGGCAATAAGCCTCAGCATCTGAATCTTTCTGAGCAGATCATCGACGCTCTGATGAATATGCGTAAACCGGTTGATTTTTTTCCCGGTCAGATGCGACGTTGCGGTCATTAAATCTTCATGTTCCGGCCTGAGCGCCAGTTCATAGGTAAGCGCCGCCGAATTGATGTGCGGCTGCAAGGCCGGGTGCGCCGTTACATCTTCGACCCGCTTCCCGTTATAATACACAACGTGATGAAGGTCCTGGAGGCTTTTAATGTAATCTTCCTTCGTAACAATTCGTTTCATGACTTTCTCCTTGATTCTTTCGGTTGCTCCTTACCGGATACAAAACCGTCGTCGTTTCCGTCTGCCGGAAATATTTTCAATAATTAAATACATTCGGGATCAGCAAGACACTCAGGTTCCCCATGTCTTACCGATCGCCCTTTACTCTGAGGGATATATCGGCAGCCCGGACGGAGTGGGTCAGTTCGCCCACGGAAATAAAATCGACGCCCGTCGCGGCGATATCCGCTACCCGCTCAAGATTAACATTGCCCGATGCCTCGGTGAGTGCGCGCCCGGCAATGAAATCAACGGCTTTTTTCATCGCGTCATTGGTCATATTGTCCAGCATGATCATATCGACGCCGCATTTCAGGGCTTCTTTCACTTCCCGCAGATTTTTGGTTTCCACTTCGATTTTCAGATTTTGCTGCAGATGCTTTCGTTGCGCCCGAACCGCCGCCGTGATGCCTCCCGCCGCCTCGATGTGGTTGTCCTTGATGAGAACGCCATCATAGAGCCCCATGCGGTGATTGGTTCCGCCGCCCAGGCGGACGGCCATCTTGTCCAGAATGCGCAGCCCCGGAACGGTTTTGCGCGTATCCAGAATTTTCGTTTTTGTCCCTCGGACAACTTCGACATATTTCGCTGTCAGCGAGGCGATACCGCACATCCGCTGAAACAGATTGAGCGCCACCCGTTCGGCCTGCAAAATACCGGAGAGGTGGCCTTCGACTTCGGCAATCACCGCACCCCGTTTAGCGACCCGTCCGTCGGCGATCATTTTCTGCACCTTGATGCTTTTATCAACGCACTTAAACACCGCCTCAAACACATCGATGCCGGCAACGACAAAATCGTCCTTCGCAACGGCACGCGCCCGGCCCTTCTGCTTCAGACCGACTGTGGCCTGCGTCGTGATGTCACCCGGGCCGATATCTTCAGCCAGCGCGGCTTTGATAATGTTTTGAATTTGTACAGCTACCATTTCCTGTTTTGTGATCCTCCCTTTGATCATCATCTCCGGCCGCAGGGTACGGTCTCGGACTATCCCCGCATTCCTTCAGCTTGCGAAGATTGCTTTAGCATAAGCGGCTTCGATGCCGGCAAAATTATTTCTGCGCGCTTTTCACGCTGGCAATCTCTTTCAGCTTTTTCAACGCGCTCTCGAGCGCCGTGAATTTTTCCTGGAAATTCTTTAATTTGTCTTCTTCCTTGGCAATGATTTCCGGCGCGGCTTTTTCCAGAAAATCATGGTTGGTCAGTTTTCGCGAACTTTGCTCCAGATCCTTCGCTAATTTCGCCAGCTCCTTTTCCAGGCGCACTTTTTCGCCGGCAATATCGACCACGCCGGCCAGCGGCACGAATATTTTTGTCGCGCCGACAACACCGGTTGCCACACCCTTCGGCTCAACCAGATTCACTTCCACCGTCAGGGATTCGAGATTGGACAGATTCAGAACATAATTGCCGCCCACTTCAACGGCCTTTTTAGCCTGCTCATCGGCAACGGAAATTAAAACCGTCAATTTGTGCGAGGGCGGAATCCTCATTTCACCGCGGATATTGCGGATGGACGTTATGATCTCCATAAGCATTTCCATTTCCTTTTGGGCAGCCTGATCGTTCCATGCCTCTTTGAATTCCGGAAATTTGCTGACCATGATGGAGTTTTCATCGCTGTTATGAAGCGCCTGCCAGAGTTCTTCGGTCACAAACGGCATGAAGGGATGGAGCAGCTGCAGCATGGCGCCGAACACTTCTTTCATCGTCCGCTGGGTCGCTTGTTTCTGCTCGGGGCTCAGCTTGCCGTAGAGCGCGGGTTTACTGATTTCCAGGTACCAGTCACAGTATTCGTGCCAGATGAAATTATAAACGGCGGCGGAAGCATCATTAAACCGGTATTCATCAAGACTGCGGATAACATCCGCGACTGTTTCATTTAATTTCGCCTTGATCCATTTTTCCGGCAGCGAATCGGGAGCGACAAGCGCTGCGCTTTCATCATAATCACTCAGATTGGAAAGGGTGAGTTTTGCCGCGTTCCAGATCTTATTGACGAAAAATTTATAGCCTTCAATGCGCTCCGGCGACATGCGGACATCACGCCCCTGGGCGGTGTAAGCCGCCAATGTAAATCGAAATGCATCCGTGCCGTACTGATCGATCATCACAAGCGGATCAATGCTGTTGCCTTTGGACTTGCTCATCTTTTCGCCCTTTTCATCGCGGACGAGCGCATGGAGATAAACATCTTTAAAGGGCACGTCTTTCATGACGTACAAGCCCATCATCATCATGCGGGCCACCCAGAAAAAGAGAATGTCGAATCCGGTAATCAGAAGCGACGTCGGGTAGAAGGTTTTGAGCGCTTTGGTTCTCCGGGGCCAGCCCAGCGTGGTAAACGGCCAGAGCGCCGAGCTGAACCAGGTATCGAGGACGTCTTCATCCTGCTTGAGTGAAGAGCCGTCACAGGCGGGACACTTGTCCGGATCAACCGTGGAAACGATCACTTTGCCGCAGTCGCCGCAATACCAGACCGGAATGCGGTGCCCCCACCACAACTGCCGGGAGATGCACCAGTCGCGGATGTTATTCATCCAGTCAAAATACGTAGCCTCCCAGGATGCGGGAATGATCTTTGTCTTCTTCTTGATCACAGCGGCAATGGCCTGTTTGGCCAGCGGCTTAATTTTTACGAACCACTGCTTGGACACCATCGGTTCGATGTCCGTTTTACAGCGGTAACACTGGCCGACATTGTGCGCATAGGGTTCCGTACCCACCATGTATCCGCCCTTTTCCAGATCCGCGACAACATTCCGGCGCGCTTCATAACGGTCCTGTCCTTTGTAAGGGCCGCCGTGTTCGTTGATGATGCCGTGCCCGTCCATGATGGAAATAATTTCCAGGTTATGGCGCTGGGCCATGGCAAAATCGTTGGGGTCGGAACCGGGCGTGATCTTCACCGCACCCGAACCGAAATCCATCGTGACATAGTCATCGGCGATGATCGGAATCTGCTTATTCATAAGCGGCAAAATGACGAACTTGCCGACTTTATCCGTGTAGCGCGGATCGGCCGGGTTGACGGCTACGGCCGTATCTCCGAGCATCGTTTCCGGCCTCGTCGTGGCCACCACAATATCCCCGCTGCCGTCGGCCAGCGGATAACGGATATTCCACAGGAAGCTTTGATCCTGCTTGAATTCGACTTCCAGATCGGAAATGGCGGTATGACAGCGCGGGCACCAGTTAACGATGTAATCCCCCTGGTAAATCATGCCTTCGTTATACAATCGGACAAAGACTTCCCTGACCGCCTGGGAAAGACCTTCGTCCATGGTGAAACGTTCACGGTCCCAATCGCAGGAGCACCCCAGGCGCTTCAACTGATTGATAATTACGCCGCCGTATTTTTCCTTCCATTCCCAGACGCGGGCAATGAATTTCTCGCGTCCCAGGTCATGACGCGACAGCCCTTCTTTCCTCAATTGCTGCTCCACAACATTCTGGGTCGCGATGCCCGCGTGGTCCATGCCCGGCATCCAGAGCGTATTATATCCCTGCATCCTTTTGAAGCGGATGATGATATCCTGCAGCGTGTTGTTGAGCGCATGCCCCATATGCAGCATCCCGGTGACGTTCGGCGGCGGGATGACGATGGAAAAAGCCGGGGCATCACTTTCATCCTTGGCGTGAAAGTATTTATTTTTCAGCCAGTAATCATACAATCTTCCTTCGGCCTGGGCCGGTTCAAATGCCTTGCCTAACTCTTTTGTTACCATGAAATATTTCTCTCCCATCTATCTATCAATACTCGAAAAGGGCTTGCGCCCTTTCTGACTTCTTGGATGATCGTCTCCCGGTGTGCTTAAAATTGAAGGCGGGACAAAGAGATGTCCCGCCTCACGATTCATTTTGCAAACCGCAATTCAGTTAAAATTCAATTTGTCCTTAAGCATCCGGATCGTCAATAGGGCGTCCACGCCCGCCACGGATTTATTCGGCGCGAATTCTCCGGTAGTAATGTCTTTGGTCTCCATGAGACCGCGCGTTGTCACGACCATGACCGCATTGAAATAAGGCAATGAATTATTCATATCGGAAAACGGCGATCTCGAACCGATAAACCTTGTTGCGATGGAATCATCACCCGTCACTCTCAGCAAAATATCTTCCAGCATCATGGCGTAGGCGGCACGGGTGACGATCTCGCCCGGATGAAAATTGCCGTCGGGATAATTTTCCAGACCCCGCAGACCGATTTCGAGAATTCCTTCGATATCCGCCCGCAGCGGATGATCGGCAATATCTTTTGCCGTCGTGACGACGATCTTCGCCTGATTGCCGGCCTTTTCCGGATCTTTAAAAGAGGTATCGAATTTCTTCGGCGTTCTCTTTTTATAAAGAACATCAATTTTCAATTCTTCCATAAACAGCGCCGCGGCGTCCGCGCGGGTAATCCGCTCCACCAGCGCAATCTGTTTTCCCGTCACTGAACCGGGCATCGCCCGCTGAACCTTCTGGATAAAGTTCCATTCATTGTCTGCTTTCGATACATAATCCGTTTTCAGTTCCAAAACCCTGGTAAACATCAGGCCCGCGGCATTGAAATCGCAAGCCTGTTTGTAAGCAAGACCCATGAAATAATAAGCGGCAGAATGCTTCGGGTCGAGTTTCACCGCCGCATCAAATTCATCCTTGCAGATAGCCAGCCATTTCTTTTCCAGTTTACTTTGCGTCTGGTAGCGGATCATACTGACATGGCCAAACAGCATTTCTTCATCCGCTTTGGCGTATTTAGTCCCCTGCTCCAGATTCTCCAGAGCACCCTTAAAATCAGCGGTATAGGTTTTGACCAATCCAAGGCCGGTGAAGGCCCTGGAATATTTTCCATCCAATTGCAACGCGAGTTCGAACTCCCTCTGGGCATCGGCATACTTCTCCTGGTCCAGAAGCCTCATCCCGGTGAAAACATGGTGCTCAGGCGTATCCAACTGGCTGACCGAAACGCGGGGTACCTGTCCGCAACCGGCAATCAATAAAATACCCATTATGAAGACGACAAGAAGAAGAATTTTATTTCTTCGCTGAGAATAAAACATATGCTGCTCCTTTCTTTTTTCTAAAAGGTGTGCATCCTTAATTTTCTAATCGATTATCGGTTAAAAATGCATTTCTTAACTAGCTTTAGTGCCCCTTTAAGTCAAGTCAATATTGCTGCACAGCAACCGGGTCGGGCGCGTATTTTGCCGATTTGTCAAGCCTTTTGAAAGATCAACTTTCCCGCCGGAACATTTCGATGGTTTTTCGGATTGCGTCGGATTGATCCGGGGCAAACCACTTAATCGATTTATCCGCCGAAAACCAGGTCAGCTGCCTTTTGGAATATTGCCACGTATCGCGATTGATTCGTTCGACCATTGCATCCCGGTCATACTTCCCCCGGATAAATTCGATAACCTGCTTATATCCCAGCGATTGCAACGGTTTGAGTCTTTCATCATACCCCCGCGATAAAATCCCCCTCACCTCTTCGACAAGCCCCGCTTCCATCATTTGCGCTGTTCTAAGTGCAATTCGCTCTTTCAATTCGGAGCGCTCGATTTGCAGGCCTATTTTACAGGCGTCATAAGGGCAATCGGCAAAGGCATGCCGCTTCTGCAGGGTGACGATGGACTGCCCGCTTTGCTCGAGGACTTCCAGGGCCCGAATCACGCGTACGGCGTCGTGGGGATTGATCCGCGCCGCCGCCTCCGGGTCTCTTTCGCGAAGCAACCCGAAGAGATGTTCTTTGCCCAGACGATCACGAATTCCGCGATAGTGATTGCGGATGTTTTCATCGACCGGCGGCGTGGCGATAATCCCCTGCAGGAGCGCCCGGATATACAGGCCGGTTCCGCCGACGACAAATACCGGCTTCTGCCGGTGTGCTATTTTTTCAATGATCGTCCGCGCCTGCTCGGCAAAGACAGCCGCGTTGAAATCTTCATCCGGATCGACGACATCGATCAAGTGATGCGTCACCGCCTGACGTTCTTCGGACGTGGGCTTGGCCGTGCCGATATCCAGATAGCGATAGACCTGCAGCGAATCCGCATTGACAATCTCTCCGCCGCATGGCAGCGCCAGATCAAGCGCCAGGCGGGTTTTCCCCGTCGCAGTGGGCGAACAGATGACGACAAGCGGAATCTTGCGCACCTTATTTTCGTTTAAACATTCTTTCGATTTCATAAAGAGAAAATTGCACACTGATCGGACGTCCATGAGGACACGTTGCGTTATACGGCGTTTTTTCCAGATCCCGGCACAGAGCCGCGACTTCCTGGGCCGAAAGAACCGCATTGGCCTTAATCGCCGCGCGGCAGGCGAGCTGGGCCAGGATCTTTTCCCTGCGCTCCTCGAGCGATAGATCTTTCCGTTCATCGCCCAGTTGATCGGCCAGATCGGAAATGATGTCGCCGGGCGGGACATGCGGCAGGCACGCCGGCATGGCCTTCACCACAATCGCATCCCGTCCGAATATTTCAAGCTCCAGTCCGATATCGCTGAGGGTGGATCGCGCGCTTTCGAAAAGACTGATCTGGGCCGGATTGATGCCGACAACTTCCGGCATGAGCAAAGGCTGGCTTATCGATTTTTCTGCGGTCGCTTTTTTCAAACGCTCCAGGATAATCCTTTCATGCGCCGCGTGCTGATCCACCAGCATCACACCGTCAGAACCTGCAAAGACCAGGTACGTTCCGGCAAACTGGCCCAGATAGCTGCGGTTCGCAAATGTAATGGGTTCTCCCGAAGAGCCATCCTCAACGCGGAGAGCGCTGTCCGCCGGACTTCCCGTGCGCGCAAACAAATCCTCTTCAATCGCCTGTCGCAGATTCTGCCGCGAATAAATCTCCCGCGGGAGCTCGGCAGATGAATAAGGATCTCTCGGCCTCCAGAATCCGGAGGAAACGGATGATGATTCCCGGGACGTCAGACGATAAGCAAGCGCGTCGCGGGAGATTTGCGTGCCGGCGAGACTTTTCGCCACGGTCTTCGAGATGAGATCATAAATCTCCCGGGAATTCCGAAAACGGACTTCCAGTTTGGCGGGGTGAACATTGATATCAACGTCCTCTCCCGGCAGTTCCAGGAATATAACCGCCGCCGGATAGCGGCGGGGTTCAATCACCTGACGGTAAGCGGCAAGAACCGCATGGGTCATGCTGTTGTCCCGGATAAAACGGGCGTTCACGTATAAATAAATATTTTTGGAGTTGGATTTTGTAAATTCCGGCGGGGAAATAAAACCGGCGATCCGCAGATGGTCCGTCTCGGCACGAATCGCCAGAGAGCGGCTCGTAAACTCGTTTCCCATAACCATGCCGATCCGCTCCGAGACATCTGCCGCGACGGGCGCCGCAAATACTTCCCTCCCATCGGCCGTAACAATAAAGCGGACTTCCGGATGCGCCAGCGCCAGGCGCGTAACGGCGTCGAGGCATGCGCTTTGTTCAGTGGCCTCGGTCTTGAGAAACTTGCGGCGCGCCGGCACATTGGCAAATAGTTTCGTTACGGTGATCTGCGTTCCGGGGGGCAAGCCGGCAGGCGTAATTTCCGAAATGACGGCGCCTTCGGCGATCGCCTTCGTTCCCGCCAAATCGTCTTTCCGCCGGGTCAGCATCTCCACGCGTGCGACGGAAGCGATGCTCGCCATGGCCTCGCCGCGGAAGCCGAATGATCCGGCCGAGTATATATCCTCGAGTTTCGAAATTTTACTGGTGGCATGACGCTCGAAAACGAGCGCAACATCTTCGTGCTCAATGCCCGAACCGTTATCGGCAACTCGGATGGACTCACAGCCTCCTTGGGAAAGTTCCACGCGGATATCGCGCGCTCCGGCATCGATTGCGTTTTCAACCAGTTCCTTGACAATCGATGCCGGTCTCTCCACCACTTCTCCGGCGGCGATCTGGTTTGCGACTTCTTCGGATAGAACAACGATACGTTTTGACACTGGCTTCCCTTTTCGCGCTCTCTCTATTTCTTCACCGAAAAAAAGCCGCAGCCACCAAGGTATTCGTGACTGCGGCCTCGTTTTTTCCAACGTTCATACCCTGTTGCATTCAAAAGATCAGCTTCGGCAAGGAGGAGGCTCCGCAGGCGTATTATTTATACGTTGGGGAAGCCGACGACACACCAACAAAGTTAGCCGAAGAATGCGACTTGGTATCCCGTTCTAATCCAGAACGATCATCACCCGGCATTTCTTCATAAACGACGCATTCTCCGCCGACGCGCGTATCTGACCTGCATCGGCATTGCTGATCACGAGGTCGGATTTCCCGGCGCCGCCGGTTTTCAGCGCCTTCACGGTCACGGGATTGGCCGTCACACGCTGATTGCTCTGGGCCGACGTGAGGTCGCGGGCATACCCGCTCATCCCCTGCTGGACCGCGTATTCACGATCCACATTGGCGGAACCGTAAATTTCCTTGCCTTCCTCGTCATAGATGCGCGGAGACATGGCCGGACGCGCCCCGATGCCGCGGGCGTCGATCACCAGCCCGGTATAGGCCACAGGCGCGGGAGGCGGCGCGGTAACGGCGGGAGCGGGAGTAGCAGGCGCTGGCGCAGCCGGTGCGGGCGGCGGGACGGCCTTGCGCTTCTCAATGGCCAGGGGGACTACGATCTGCGACAGATTGCCGTAAAGGGGCATTCTCAGCCGGACTTCCACGGTTCCGTCGGACATGTATTGCTGATCAACAACCTGCGCGCCTTTCACAAGGCCCTCGACCTGCGTATTGACGACATCGCTCTCCACCGTAAAGTCCCTGACGGTGGTTCTGGCATCCACCTGGACCCCCTTGGTTATTTCCAGGATATTGCGATAAGCGTCGACTTTCGCCGCGCGCAGAGCCATCGGGCGCGCGTTGATCTTCCCAATGCTCCGGTCCGGCGGCGCGCCGATCCCGACTGCTTCAATATAGCCTGCCGACCAGTTTACGGAACCCTGACCGACTTTATCCACCCATTCGGACATACTGACCGTATTCTGGCAAAAGCCAGCCTGTGCCAATAATAATAGCATCCCCGCCCCAACGGTCACGGAAATAAATCTAAACTTCATGGTATCCTCCTTTGGTTGATCATCTTAAAAGCAATCGAATCTCTGAAAGTCGCCATAAAACTAACAAAATATTCTTCAGGTTGCAATAAGAATCGAGCATGAATACACTACACCGGATCGCCAAGAGTTATGCTTGAAAGTCGCATGTTTATGTGATAGTTGACTGCAACTGATTCGATATATCAGCATAATCAGCCAAGGAACGTTTCCGGGCCCGTGTCACCCCCTGGTGGTCAGGTTACCGATTGTTCTCTACCGACAACAAATTGCGGTTTAGCCGCTATTTTTTTTGAATGAAAACAGGAGCAGCAAAAATGGATTACAAACAGACATTAAATCTTCCGCAAACGGCTTTTCCCATGAAAGCCAATCTGGCCGTGCGCGAACCGGAAATGCTCGATCAGTGGGCCAAAATGGATATTTACAAAAGAATCCGGGCCATGGCCTCGGGCAAGCAGCCTTATATTCTGCATGACGGACCTCCTTACGCCAACGGCAATATCCACCTGGGTACGGCGCTCAATAAGATCATCAAAGACATCGTCATCAAAGCCAAAAATATGACCGGCTTCGACGGCGTGTACGTACCGGGCTGGGACTGCCACGGACTGCCCATCGAACATCAGGTGGACAAAGAACTGGGGGCGAAGAAACAAACCATGACGCAGGTGGAAAAACGCCGCGCCTGCCGCACCTACGCGGAAAAATTTGTGGACACTCAACGCGCACAGTTTAAGCGCCTCGGTGTCTTCGGCGAATGGGAAAATCCCTATCTGACGATGGCCTATCCATACGAAGCCACGACGGTCAACGAATTCGGAAAGCTCTACCTCAAAGGCAGCGTCTATAAAGGAAAGAAACCCGTATACTGGTGCGCCTCCTGCAGAACGGCGCTGGCCGAAGCGGAAGTGGAATATGCCGATCACCGCACGCCGTCTATTTATGTAAAATTCACGTTCGTCTCCGATATCGCTTCCGTGCTGCCGAAGCTGGCCTCGCAGAAAGTCAGCATGGTCATCTGGACGACCACACCCTGGACGATTCCCGCCAACCTGGCCATTGCCGTCAAAGACGACTTCATCTACGCTGCAGTAAAAATCAATGATGAAGTGCTCATTGTGGCCAAGGATATGCTGGATTACTGCCTGGACGCATTCGGGTATCGCGGCAAACCTTACGAAATTCTCGATGAGTTCAAGGGCGAAGTCCTCGAAGGCCAGAAATGCATGCATCCCCTGGTGAAGAGGCACAGCGTTTTGATTCTGGCCCCCTTTGTCACGCTGGAGGCCGGAACCGGCGCGGTGCATATCGCCCCCGGCCACGGCCAGGAAGACTATGAAATCGGGCTGGAATACGGGCTGGACAACTATGCGCCGGTGGATGAGGCAGGGAGATTCACGGAAGACGTTGAACACTTCGCCGGCCAGTTCGTGTTTGACGCCAACGATAACGTCATTAAAAAACTGGACGAAGTCGGAGCATTGATGGGGCACGTGCCCATGCAGCATTCCTACCCACACTGCTGGCGCTGCAAGAAGCCGATCATTTTCCGCTCGACCGAACAGTGGTTCATCTCGATGGAGAAGAACGACCTTCGCAAAAAAGCGCTCGCCGCTATCAACGAAGTACAGTGGATTCCCGCGTGGGGACGCGACCGCATTTACGGCATGGTGGAAAACCGACCGGACTGGTGTATTTCCCGGCAGCGTCTGTGGGGCGTGCCGATCACGATATTCTACTGCGCAAAATGCAAAAATGAAGTTCTGACCAGGGAAATCCTCGATCACCTGGTGGCCTTAGTGGAAAAAGACGGCGCGGATGTGTGGTTTGAAAAAGAACCCAAATATCTGATGCCCAAACACACGACCTGTCCGCACTGTCACGCAACCGAATTTACCAAAGAGGTCAATATTCTGGATGTGTGGTTTGACTCCGGCGTGAGCCATGCGGCGGTATTGGAAAAACGACCTGATTTGCAGTCGCCTTGCGATATGTATCTGGAGGGAAACGATCAGCACCGGGGCTGGTTTCATTCATCACTGCTGGAATGCGTGGGAACCCGGGGACGTGCCCCCTACAAAAGTGTTCTGACGCACGGCATGGTTGTTGACGGCGAAGGCAAGAAGATGTCCAAGTCCGTCGGTAACGTGATCGGCGCTGAAGAAGGCATTGCCAAATACGGCGCAGAAATTCTCAGACTCTGGGTGGCGGCGGAAGACTATACCGATGACATCCGCATTTCCGAAGAAATTCTCAAACGCCTGATGGAAGCGTATCGCCGCATCCGCAATACCAGCCGATTCATTCTGGGTAATCTGTATGATTTTAAACCGGACGCGGACAGCCTGCCTTATGAACAAATGCTGGAAATGGACCGGTGGGCGCTTAATCGTCTGCAGGAAGTTATCAAACGGGTTACCGAAGCCTATGAACGCCATCAGTTTCACATGGCCTTCTATACGCTGTATAACTATTGCACGGTCGATTTGAGCGCGCTCTATTTGGATGTTTTAAAAGACCGGCTCTACACGAGCAAAGCCGCCTCCCCGGCGCGCCGATCCGGACAGACGGCGATGTTCACCATCCTCAACGCCATGACCCGACTGCTCGCACCGATCCTGACCTTCACATCCGAAGAAGTATGGGCGGCGCTGCCCTCCTGGACGGGCAAAGAGGAAAGTGTTCATCTGACGCAGTTTCCGCAGGTCAACAAAGCGTATGTAAACGTGGACCTTGGTGAACGCTGGAAGGTTATGATTGACGCCAAGGCGGAAATCGCCAAGGCCGTGGAACAGGCCCGCAAGGATAAAGTGATCGGCCATTCGCTGGATGCGCGCATCAGCATTGCCGCGCCGGAAAAGATGCGGACTTTGTTTGAAACGCATCGGGAAGATCTGCGCGCACTTCTAATCGTCTCGCAGCTTCAGCTGGTCGATGAAAAAGACATCGCCAGTCCGTACCAAAGCGAAGAAATCAAAGGCCTGTCCGTTGGTGTGGAAAAGGCGCACGGCGCCAAATGTGAACGCTGCTGGATTTATGAAGAGTCGGTCGGCTCCGATCCCCAGCATCCGACCGTCTGCGGCCGCTGTCTATCGAATCTTTAAACGGGTTCAAGGCTCAAGGTGCAAGGGACAAGGGACAAGGGACAAGGAGAATTTTTTGAAAAAGAATCTTTTGATATTCGTTCTGGGCGCAGTGGTTGTGATTGTGCTGGATCAACTCACAAAATCGGTTATCACGGCACACTTTGCGCTTCATGAAGTGTTTCCGGTGATTCCCGGTTTCTTTAATCTGGTATATGTCCTGAACCCCGGCGCGGCATTCGGTTTTCTGGCTAATGCCTCCGAAACCTTCCGTTATGTCTTCTTCACCGGGGTGACGGTTCTGGCGGCGGGTTTGATTATTTTTTATCTTGTCAAAAGCCACCCGCGAAACCTGATTCTGGCGGGCTCTCTCACTTTGATTTTCGGCGGGGCGGTCGGCAACTTAATCGACCGGCTGCGCGTAGGCGCCGTCGTGGATTTTCTGGATGTCTTCGTCGGCTCTTTGCACTGGCCGGCTTTCAACGTGGCGGATTCCGCCATCACCGTGGGCGCGATACTGATGATCTGGGAAATGATCCTGAACAGGAAAGAAAAACAAGCCGGGGTAAAATAAGCGCTTACGCCTTTTGATCCTTAACGTTGTCTTTTTCGTTTACGTCAATTCCAGCTGCAACCGCCAGTATGTCCTTAAGCGAAATATCCGGATGGTGATAGCGTTTCTTCGTCCGGGTCCCTTTTCCGTATTGAATCGCTTCTTCCGGGCACCACTGAATACACGCAAAACATTGTTCGCACCGATGCAGCCAAACGGGTTTGCCTTCCTCCAACCGGATATTTGCGGCGGGACATATTTTTGCACAAATTCCGCACGACGAGCATTTTTCATCGGCAAAAAAAGACTTATCCATCCGCGGAACATGCGGCAGAGATTTTTTATAAATCATCGACAAGATCAAATTCTGCAAAAAGGGACCCGCCTCCGGCCGGAGGCTCACCCTGTCGCGGACAGCCTCTGCGATCCGCTCAATCTTCGCGAGAGCAACGGCCATCTTTTTCTGCTGTTTGTCCTGTGCGATGGCTCCGCCCCAGGGAATATAATTACTGGGAAGATCAATGGAAAAGCCGGACGACAGATGAAGGTTTTTCGCGTTCAGGATCTTTTGCAGCTGAAGAAGTGTTGCTGCGACCTGACCGGCATTAACGGCCACGCCAAAAATATACTGCGCCGAAGCAGCTTCCAGATTTTGAAGAAATTCGATGACGGGCGACGGCACGCCCCAGATATGTACCGGAAAAACCAGACCGATGGCTTCTGAGTCGCAATGAAATACCTTGTTCCGGTATCGGCTGAGAGCAATCAACTCCGCCCGGTCAAGAAAACCGGCAATTTTTTCGGCCGTCCAGAGGGAATTTCCCGTTCCCGTATAAAAAAATAGAGTTGTTTTCATCAGGGAGATGATTTGAGCACCCGGTCATAGACCGCCTCGGAAAACCCATACACCTGATTCCGGTTAATGATGGCAAACGGTACGTCGGTGCCGTTGTCTATTGCTTTTCTTTTAACAGCGGCCGTCTGGTCATTATCCATATTATATTCCGTGAAGGTCAGATTACGGGCAGTAAGGAAGTCTCTGGCCTTGTCGCAGTCCGGGCAATCATTCTTCGTATACAGGGTGATGACCATTTTCGTTTCCGTCTTCGCCTGCGGATCTGCCTGACCGGCAGGAGCATTTTTTTCATGGAGCTTGACATTGCGACTTTTCAGGTTGGCCGGCGGCGGATAATCGGTAATATGCGACACGCCGGATTCATCTTCCCAAGTGTAAAAATCAGCATAGACCATCGCGGTAAACGCGATCACGAATGCCAATGCAAACAACCAATACCTTTTCATAAAATCTCCAATTCTTATCGCCGCAACCGAATATCGGGCAATTTAAGATCAAACTCCTGCCAGGTTTCCCTTCTGCCGTCTTGATAATAGATGAACGGATGAAGGTTAATCCCTACCGTCTTCACCTTAGACGGAACATTCTTGAAAATCAACTCCATGGTGACGGAGCTCTGCGGCGGGATTTCGACCCCGCGGCCCCGGCTGTCTATTTCCATCATCAATTTTTTTTGAGCCCCCTGCCAGACATAAGCGTGAGCCGGATCACAGGAATTGGCCGATTCCGCACGAACCTTGGAACGGGGCCAGGACTTGGGAAAGCTCTCATCGTAGAAGGCAACCTTGCGGATCGCCGGATCGGTATTGATGACTTCGACGAGTATCCGAAGACCATCCTGCGTAACACCGGCGCTGCGCAGTTCAAACAGGCACCCGAGAGCGTCTTTTACCGCCAACGGCCGGTAGGTTCGCTTGAAGGCCGGAACGGGTTTGGGTTTAGCCGTCGGCTGCGGAATCGGGGCTGTTGCTCTGGGCTCGGGCGCCGTCGGGACCACCGCGGGGACGACCACCGGCTCATCGTAGGTCTTTGCCAGGGGCCGGTCATCCGTCTTGACCGCTTCGTCGGCGACAGGCTGCTCCTCCAGAACGGTCCGCACGCGAAACGCCATTTTAACCCGGACACTGTCCCCTTCGTTAACAAAAGATATGAGGCGGATCGCTGTAATTCTGGCTTCCGTTATGGACTGCCGGGCCATCTCCGATGATACCTGAAAATTCGTTACTTCGGTCGCCGAGCTTGAATGCTGGGTCTTGGCATCGTTCTTTACTTCGACGAGCTTATCGAGAATGACTTCCGCTGATGCTTCAGCCGGCGTCTGAGAACCCTTCGTGGCGGCCAGTGCTGTTTTGATAATGATGGATTCATGAATGCGTTTTTTCTCATGGAGAGCGGCCTGCGCCTGCTGGAACCATCTTTCGGCCTGATCTTTCTTCTCCCGGACCGCCGTGACATCGAGGCTGAGTTTGTAATAACTTTCTTCCCGCCGTTTCTGCTGGACTTTCTGCGTTTCTCTTTCCGTTTTCGCCTGGCTGATTTTGCTTTGCAGATTCAGAATGCGATCCTGGAACGTCTTCACCTGCTCGTTCAAACTCTCTTCCGCAGCAGCGTTGCCCTGGACCGTATTGGCAATGATTTTGTTCGCGCGGTCCAGGTCATAATTGCCCGCCGCATATTGATTGCCCGTCAGAAACGCCTCCAGGTCTTTACGGGATTGAATCACGGCGGCCCGATACCCGGTCCCGGTCCCTGTTTTTACCTTGCCGGCTTTGTTTTCCTGAAAAGGATACAACTCATACCGCTTCAGTCTCAAATAGGATGTGCCCTTGACATTTTTATCCAGTTCAATCCGGATGGGCTCTTCATTATTCCATTTGGCGGTCCCTTCTTCCGTGGCACGAATAAAGTCGATCGTTGCCACGTTATTGATTGCCCGGGTAAAGGACTGAATGTACGTCCCCATGTGAGCGGCAATGAGGGGCGCCGAGGCGACATCCGCTTTTGCCTCCAGAGCATGAGCGCTGTCGCGGAAGCCGCGCGTGTAAATCACGGCAACCAGGATTTCTCCCTGTTTCTCCGTCTGCAGCCAGCGCTTGAGGGAATCCTGCTGCGCTTTGATGTCCTGTTCGTAACGGGCAATCTGGCCGTCCAGGTTTTCAATGGTCGAACGAATGGTTTTGATGCCTTTGGCGGATTCATCCAGATCCGTAGACACCATCTGAAACTGCGACGTGGCATCGTCACGCCTTTTCTTGGAGCGGACAAATTCCCTGTTGGCGCCGATGATGGCGTTTTTGTAATCGGAATCTTCCCTTTCCTTTTCATCTTCGACGGATTTGAGGTTGGTCCTCTCTTCCTGCTTCGTGGAAAACGACTCGCGGCTGTCCACTTCCGAGCGGATAATTTCTCTCACCGTGTCGCGGGAATCCGTGGAAAGTGTAACCCATCTTAAAGCTGATTGCTGCTGCGCTTGCTTGGGTGACGGTGACGGTGGCGGCTGCGTCTGGCTTTTTGCCGCCCCGGAGGCGGCGCCGGCAAACGCAAACAGAAATACTAAAATAAATGGCAAGTGGATTTTGTATTTCGGCATAAGAAGATCCTGTATTTATTTCTGATGTCAGATCTGAACCGAATTTAAACTAGCTTAAAAACCCCATAGATGTCAAATTGTTTTGTTTCAGCGGTGGCTGGGGACGGTTGATCCCGAGCCACCGTGTGGATTAATTATCAGTTAAGCCGTTGATTCCTGCGATAAATGAATTATTTTATAAAAAAGTGTTCTTTAAAGACGGTGCCCTGCCGGCTTCAGTCAACTTGAGCGGCCGGCCGTGGCCCGAAAAAAGTTGAAAAAGAAATCAACCACCTCGCAGCAAGCTGTCGGGAGCCATGAAATGAACGTCATTATTTCGCAGCAGGCTACGCAGAATTAACGCTCGTCCCGCCAAAGCGGGATTAAAGGGTGAGAAAGAAGAACTGGAAAATGATATTCGGACGTTCCGTCAGTCTTTTCAAAATACTGGGCTTTGAAGTAAAGGTCGATCTAAGCTGGCTTATCCTTGCCGCCCTTATCACCTGGTCACTGGCCAGCGGTTTATTTCCCGAATTTTACAAAAACCTCCCGCAGGCTTCCTACTGGTGGATGGGTGCAGCCGGAACCGTGGGATTGTTTGCATCCATCGTTTTTCATGAACTGGCGCATTCTCTTATCGCCAGGCATCACGGCATCACCATGAAGGGCATTACGCTGTTTATTTTCGGCGGCGTGGCCGAAATGGAAAACGACCCGCCGTCTCCCACGGCTGAGTTCCGAATGGCTATTGTCGGGCCATTATCCAGCGCACTGGCCGGGGCGATTTTCTTTTTAGCCTTCATGGGGGCACGTCATTGGGGCTGGCCCGTGGAAGTATACGGCGTCGGGGCTTATCTGGCCTGGCTGAATCTCGTGCTCGCCGTCTTCAATCTGGTGCCGGCATTTCCTCTCGACGGCGGCAGAATCCTGCGTTCCCTGCTGTGGCGCTGGAAAAAGGATTTACGCTGGGCGACCTCTGTGTCCTCAAAAGTCGGTTCCGGTTTTGGAATCATCCTCATCGTCCTGGGTATTATTTCCCTGTTCATGGGTAATTTTGTGGGCGGGTTGTGGTGGCTCATGCTCGGCTTCTTTGTCCGAATCGCCGCGCAGAGCGCCTATCAACAGATGCTGGCCCGGACCGTTTTTCAGAATGTAAAAGTGAGCGACGTCATGGTGAAGGACCCGGTCATCGTTCCCCGGGCAACGACCCTGGAGCAATTTATTCACGATTACGTCTACCAGCACCACTATCAGATGTATCCCGTCGTTTCTTTCGGCCGGCTGAACGGCTGCATATCCGTCAACGCGGCGGCGCGGGTTCCCCGGGACGAGTGGTCCAATCAGACGGTCGGTTCGATCACGATGCCCTGCGACCGGGAAACAACGATTCATCCTGATGAAAGCGCCGCACAGGCTCTGGCCGTCATGAACCGAACGCGGCACTCCCTTCTGCTGGTCGTGGAAGGAGATCAGCTGGTCGGTGTGATTACGCTGCAGGACATGCTGAGGCTGCTTTCTCTCAAGGTCGAGTTGAACGATTTTGAAAAGAAGTAAGAGATCATTTGGCCTAAGCTTTCGAGATAAAGGCATCCCGCCCGCAGCAACCTCCATTCCTCCTTTTTTCTTGGCAAAAATCATGGCATTATGCCATAGTGTTGACGATATCTAATCTGATGTCCGGGAGTTTGCCGATGAACAAATCCTACATTTTAGCGCTTGATCAGGGAACCACCAGTTCGCGGGCCGTAATCTACAACTCCGAAGGCGCCGCGGTAAAAATCGCCCAAAATGAATTTACGCAGATCTATCCCCAGGCCGGGTGGGTGGAACATGATCCCATGGAGATCTGGGGCTCCCAGCGGGGCGTCGCAAGTGAAGTGCTGGCCACCGCCGGCATTGCGCCGGAAGAAATTGCGGCGATCGGCATTACCAACCAGCGCGAAACCACTATTGTCTGGGACAAGGCCACGGGCAAACCCGTCTATAATGCGATTGTGTGGCAGTGCCGCCGAACGGCTGCGATCTGCGACGAGCTGAAGGCTGCGGGCCTGGAAGGCTATATCCGGGAGAATACCGGTCTGGTGCTGGATGCCTATTTTTCGGGAACGAAGCTGAAATGGATTCTTGATCATGTCGAGGGCGCCAGGGCCAGAGCCCAAAAAGGTGAATTGCTTTTCGGAAACGTCGATACCTGGCTCATCTGGAATCTTACCCGGGGTAAAGTCCATGTGACGGATTACTCGAATGCCTCACGCACCATGCTGTATAACATCAAAGAACTTCATTGGGACGAATCGATTTTGGCCAAACTTGATATTCCGCTTTCCATGCTGCCGGAAGTCAAGCCGTCTTCCACTGTTTACGGGGTCACCGATGCACGCGTCCTGGGTGCGGAAATTCCCATTGCCGGGGACGCCGGCGACCAGCAGGCGGCGCTCTTCGGCCAGGCCTGTTTCGCTCCGGGCATGGTCAAGAATACATACGGCACCGGCTGTTTCATGCTGATGCAGACCGGTGACAAACTGGCGCACTCGCAAAACGGCCTGTTGACGACGATTGCCTGGGGCGTCGGCGGCAAAGTGGAATACGCGCTGGAAGGCAGCATCTTTATTGCCGGCGCGGCGATTCAATGGCTCAGGGACTCTCTGCGCGTCATTTACGATGCGCGCGACAGCGAGTATTTCGCCACGAAAGTCCCCGACACGCAGGGCGTTTATGTCGTGCCCGCCTTTGTGGGACTGGGCGCGCCGCACTGGGACATGTATGCCCGGGGCGCTATCTTGGGACTCACCCGCGGCACAACCCGCAATCACATTATCCGCGCCACGCTGGAATCGATCGCGTATCAGACGCGCGACGTTCTGGAGCTGATGCGCTCCGAATGCGGCATCGATCTGCAGGAATTGCGCGTGGACGGCGGCGCCTGCGCCAATAATTTTCTCATGCAGTTCCAGTCCGACATATTGAATGTTCCGGTGGAGCGCCCGGAAATTATCGAAACGACGGCGCTGGGGGCAGCCTACCTCGCCGGGTTGGCGGTGGGATTCTGGCAGGACCTGTCAACGATCGCCGAAAAACGAAAAGTCGATCGACGGTTCCAGCCGGTCATGGAGGGAGATCAACGGGAGAAACTTTATACCCGCTGGAAAAAGGCAGTCGAGCGCGCCAGGAATTGGGAAGAAGAATAAACTACAGACCGGAAGGCTCTTAGGCTATAGGCTGTAGGTTAAGAGGAAGAAGTCTAATCATATGATCAAGACGGATGTCATCATTATCGGCGGAGGAGCGACCGGCTGCGGCATTGCGCGCGACCTGGCGCTCCGGGGCATCCCCCACTGCCTGATTGAAAAAGGCGATTACGCCGCCGGGGCCACCGGCGCGTGCCACGGTCTTCTGCACAGCGGCGGCCGGTATGCGGTTTCCGATCCCATTGCCGCCAAAGAATGTTATGATGAAAATATAATTCTGCGCCGTATCGGCGAAAAATGCGTCGAGCCGACCGGCGGACTATTCGTGCGCCTGCCCGGCGATTCCAAAATATTCCGGGAGCGGTTTTTAAGAGGCTGCGAAGATGTCGGCATTCCCACGGAAGTCATCTCCTCCACCAAAGCTCTCGAGCTGGTGCCCAACCTTAATCCGGATCTGGAAGAAGCGGTCAAGGTCCCCGACTGCTCGATCGATCCTTTTCGATTATGCATGCTCAATATGAAAACCTCGGAACTGAAAGGCGGCCTGAGTTTCACCCGCCATCGTGTCACCGAAATTGTCCAATCCCACGGCCGCTGTATCGGTGTCAAAGCCATCGACACGGCCACCGGCGAAGTGAAAGAAATTCACGGCAATATCATTGTCAATGCCTCCGGCGCCTGGACCAATCTTGTCGCGAAGCTGGCCGGCTGCGAAGTCCCTCTGACCCTGTCGAAAGGCTCGCTCGTCATCACCAACCACCGCCTCACGGACATGGTCATCAACCGTCTGCGGCCCTCTTCCGACGGCGACATCATAGTCCCCAACGAGGCCGTGTGTCTGGCCGGAACCACATCGCTCGCAGTGGAAGACCCGGATAAAATAGCCATTCAATCCACCGAGGTGGACACCATCATCGGCGAAGCGGGCCGCATGATTCCTCAGTTCAACACGACGCGCATCATCCGGGCTTTTTCCGGCGTCCGCCCCCTGCTCAAATCGCAGAAGCTGGACAGCCGGGCAATATCGCGCGGCTTTCAGATCATTGACCATCAAAACGGGATGTACAGCATTGTCGGCGGGAAACTCACGACCTTCCGGCTGATGGCGGAAAAGATGGTGGATACCGTCATGAACGCCTTCAATCTGAAAAGAGACTGCGAAACGGCCGAGCGCCCGCTGGACGGACAGGAAGAACTGAGCGGCTATCCTCTTTCGAAACGTCTGGGCGATATGAAAGACATCATCTGCGAATGCGAACTTGTCAGCCGCAAAGACGTGGAACGAACCATCGAGCAGACGGGAACCCGGCATGTCGGCGATATTCAACACCGCACACGCCTGGGCATGGGCCCCTGCCAGGGCGGGTTCTGCACGTTTCGCGCCCTGGGGATCATGCATGACATGAACCTCATAACGCCGGAGCAATCCGTCTCATCGCTCCGGGAATTCCTGCAGCGGCGGTTCCGCGGCATCCGCTATGCCCTCTGGGGTGATCAGCTTCGGGAAGAGCAATTGGTTGAATACATCTACCTGGGCATCCTGGCGATGGAGAAAAACAAGTGAGCGTTATTGAATATGATGTCATTGTCATCGGCGCGGGCGCGGCGGGTCTGACGGCGGGTGCCGTCTTGGCGGCACGCGGTCTGAAAGTCGCGCTCGTCACTGCCGGAGAACCTACCGCCTGTCTATCCACCGGCTGCATTGATGTCTGCTCCCGGACCGATAACCCCCTCGCGGGCGTGGCAGGTCTGCCTGCCGGGCATCCGTTTCATCTGATCGCGGAGGCCACCATTCGCCTTGCGCTTGCCGACTTTCAGCAAATCATGGCCGATATGAACATGCCTTATGCGGGCGACCCGGAAAAAAACCGGCTGGTTCTCTCCGCCATCGGAACATTCAAAACCACGTGTCTGGTCCCCGCGACCATGCAGGCGTCGCCGCAAAGTACGGATGAAAAAATCCATATTATTACATTTGCCGGGCTGAAGGATTTTTACCCGGGCTACATCATCTCGCGGCTCCCCAATGCCTCCTTTTCAACTTATGACGCCGGCGTTTCCACCACCATGGGCATCGCCGCCAATTTCGAAGACGATGCCTTTCTGGAAGCGTTCGTTCTGTGGCTGGAAAAACAGAACATCCGCGAGAACAAGATCGCCTTCCCCGCGGTTCTGGGTCTGGAATCGGCGGCAGCCATTGTGAAAAAAATCGAATTGCGCCTCGAGCGCCCCGTCTTTGAAATCCCCACGATTCCGCCGTCCATGCCGGGCCGACGGCTGTTCAACGGATTGAAAAATCACTTTAGGCGCCAGGGCGGAGTCATTTACTGGGGTTGGCCGGTTGTCGGCATAGAAAAATCCGGCGGCCAGATTGAAGCCGTCAGGGCCGAATCCAAGGGGAGGCCCGTAAGCCTCAACGCCAGGGCATTCATCCTGGCCACGGGATCTTTTGTCGGCGGAGGACTCACCGCAAAACGCGACGGGATTATCGAAAAGGTTTTTAACCTGCCCGTATCTGCACCGGCGAATCCCGACGACTGGTTTGATCAGGATTATTTTTCCATGAACCACGGCATCGGCCGGGCGGGCATTGCGGTAGACGTTTCCTTCCGGCCCGTGGATTGCCCCTGGAACAACGTTTTTGCCTGCGGGGCCATCCTGGCCGATACGGACGTATTGAAATACGGCTGCGGACACGGCCTGGCGATAGCCACAGGTCAAGCGGCGGCCCAGGCGTGCCTGGAGTATCTGCGATGAATTTCGAACACTGCATACGCTGCACGATCTGCGTGGAAAACTGCCCCGTGCTTCGCGTCAACCCTGCTTTTCCGGGTCCGAAGCAGTCCGGCCCGGACGCCCAGCGTTTCCGCAGTGACCGGGAAAAATCCGTGGATGACTGGGTGCTCCTTTGCAGCCAGTGCAAGCGTTGTGAAATGGCCTGTCCCTGCGGCGTGGAGCCGGCGCAGACGATTCTCCAGGCGCAGCAGCGCTACGGCATGGAGCATTCGCACACGGCGGCGCATCTGCTCTTTGCCAATAATTACTATCTCTCCACACTCGGATCGATCACGGCGCCGCTGGCCAACCGCTTCGCCGCTACGAAAATCGGGAAACGGCTGTTTCAGCGCCTGGGTATCGCCACCTATATCCCGTTTCCCAAATTCAGTTTCAAAACGCTGCGGGGCGAAAAGAAAACGCGCAGCCGCGAAGCTAGAAAAGTCGCCTTCTTTTACGGCTGCTTCATCAACTTTTACCGCCCCGATATCGGCCGGAAAATCATCCGACTGCTTCAGTCCTTCAAAATCGACGTTGTCCTGCCGCCCCAGTGGTGCTGCGGACTGCCCGCCCTGGGCAACGGCAACCTGGATCTGGCGCGGTCCTTTGCCCGGAAGAACGTCTCCTCGCTTTCCAACTATATCGATGCCGGATATGACATCGTCTATACCTGCACCTCCTGCGGCTTGTGCCTGCTGCATGATTATCAGGGAATCATGGACATTCCCGGCGCGAAAAAAATCGCTGAAAACAGCTACGACCTTCACGAATATCTCCTCAAGCTGATTCGGGAGCAAGAGATCAAACCGCATTTCAAAGAAGTGAACCGGGAACTGGCTTATCATATCCCCTGCCACCTCAGAGCGCTGAGACTCGGTTATCCGGCGGCCGATCTAATGGCGATGATTCCGGGGCTCTCCTGCCACATTCTCGATGACACCTGTTGCGGGCTCAACGGCAGTTATGGTTTTAAGAAAATCAATGAGGCCACGGCCATACAGCTGGGCCGGCGGGCTGTTTCACTCATTAAGAAGACGGGCGCCGAAGCCATTATGGCGGATTGCGGGTCCTGCCGGATGCAATTGAGCGGTCTCTCCGGCATGGAGGCCTTTGATCCGGCCGAGATTATTTGCGAATCTCTGGGCATCAAAGACAAGAAATAATACCCGAATCCTCCGGGTTATCGGCAAAATTATTTTTCCCGTAAGCCGCCGCCGCGCCGGCATCCGGAACACTGTCAATATCAAAAAAAAGGGGCTTCCCGAGGGAGCCCCTTTCCTATTGACATTAAAATCAAAACTTATTCACGGACAGTCGTCATTTTCCTGCGGATCATGATGATCAGAGCACCCGCCAGCAAAATGAAGGACAGCATGAACGTGAGCATGGTCAGCGCGCCGTAGTTGACCATCAGATAAGCCATCCCGACAAACGGCAGCAAGCTGCAGCGGGTCACGAAACGCAGCCCCTCACTCTGGGCGATCCTGCCGGCGATCGGCGGACTGACTTCGTAGTAGAATTTCACAAACGCCTTTCCTGCCGAAGTTGTCAAAAGAACGCGATCGCGGAACTCGCGCAAAATACTCACATGCTTTTCCATCGGTGTACCGAACGCAGCCGTGGCGATAAAACACCCGCCTCCACCGCCGCCGCTCGCGGGCACGGGCACCGCGACCGAAAACGCCGAGGTATTGGATTCTCCGCCGCCGGGAGTAGCGTTGTAAACTGTAACGTTAAATGATCCGGCAGTAGCGACGTCCGCGGCCGGAATGGCCGCCGTAATCTGTGTGGCGGAGACAAAGCTGGTTGTGTGGTCGGCGCCGTTCCAGCGAACCGTCGAACCATTGACAAAATTGGTGCCGGTGACGGTCAACGTAAAGGCTGCACTACCGGACACCGCAGAGGATGGACTTAAACTGACGATAGCCGGCACCGGATTGTTTACGGTGAAGTCCATCGCGTTGGAGGTACCGCCGCCGGGTGCCGGATTGAAGACCGTGATCGGGGAAACTCCGGCGGCAGTTAAATCTGTGGCGGGAATAGCCGCCGTCAATTGCGTAGCTGAAACAAATGTTGTCGTGCGGTTAACACCATTCCAGCGCACCACCGATGCGCTCTCGATAAATTTACTTCCAGTAACGGTTAAAGTGAAGGCCGAAGCGCCCACTAGGGCTGAAGTGCTTGATAAACCCGTAATGGTCGGCACCACATCGGTTGCAGCGGCAAGATTGACAATGCTGACGGAAAGAAGCTCCATTCCACTATAGCTTGTTCCCCAGGTCATGGTGTGGTCGAGATAGTCCCAAGTGTCATGGATATAAACCGTATTGCCCGTATCGTTGTAGCCAACACCGACAATAGTATGACCTGCCAGATTAAGCATCACCGGCCGGCCGGCGTCAATTTCCGCTTTGAACTGAGCAAATGAAAAGCCTCCGGCGATTTTGTTATCCGTCTTTTGACTGTAACAGTCCGTGACGGTATAGCCGCGGGCTTCATAAAAGAGTTTTCTCCCATACGTCCCATCCTCGGTGCTTATCCCAACTGTTTCCATATAGGCGCAGGTTAATTGGTCTGGTGATGAGACATAATTATAGAAGGTTGTTGAGCCATCCTTATGACTGTAAGGGGCTGATTGACTCGTCTTCATATAATCGCCGATTGCGCCCGACCAGGCGTGCTGCGTCCAGGCGCCGGTGATATAGGGATCAGCGGCAGTACTGTCATAATTCATCCAATAATCGTCAATGGAACCGCGCGTCGCCCGACCGTCAACTCCATTGTGGGAGGCAGCCAATGGAAGATTGGGATACACAAGGCCATTTCGGTCCATCCATGTCGGCCAGGAGCCGTTATTCAATGGCATGACGCCGCCATCGGTCGGCCCGGTGTACATGTTCGGATACCCGTTCCGGTCATAGTAGCCGGCGATCATCGCCCCGGAAACCGCAGAACATCCGAAAACCCAGTTAAAAGCGGGGACGGTAAGCGTACTGGTTGCCATCGCCTTGTCGGGTTTAGGAAGCGAAACGGCCGCCCGCTCAAATCCGTAGCCCGGCGGCGGCATGGGTGGGCCGTTGATTATATTCCGGCTGAGACTTGTTCCGTCAGCGTAAGTGACGGTCTGAGTGCCGTAATGGGGGTTGACCTGCTGTACAGGTCCTACTGCGACTGGTGTCTTCACCACGCCGCTTCCCGAAAGCGCCGGATAAATAAAAATGAGACCGGCCAAAAGAAATACGCCCAACATGCATAATATTCGTCTTAAAATTTTACCCATCCCTGTCTCCCTTGCTTGAATTGGATTCTATCAATTTTTTGATAAGATAAATAAATTTGTTTTCAGTCGCCGTATGCTTTTCCAGATCCTGCGCGAAACGGAAATAGTCTGTTTCGACGCTCTTGATGCCACCGTTTTCGATAAGAAACTCGCAGAGATATTTATTGTAAGTGCCCGAACCCAGCGGTTTGTAGCTTTCGGCCCCTGCAATTTTCGCCAGCAGCAAAACGATGCGCGAACCTTCCTTGTATTTTCCATGATAAGCGCCCGGTCCGGCAATTGTGCGGCTAATCATCTTCGGGGGCTCCCCTTCGTTTTTGGATTCCGGGGCCGGTGTCTCACGATTAGCGGGCTTATATTTCTCTTTGATTTCGATCGTTTTTCCGGCGGGTTTGCCCTTCAGCAATTTTCCCACATGGACGGTTGCTTCCACAATGCCTTCAGCTTCTCGAACCGCTGTGATCCTGCCGACAATGATCAGATCAGCCTGGGCAACAAGTGTTTTTAATTGGTCTATATTTAAAGGCGGGGGCGGGGGCTGCATCGCATATCCTCCGGCGGGGAAAAAAAGAAAAAAAAGACTCACAGCCGCGATGGAAACAACGTAGGTCAGTCGTCTTTTGATGCAGGCCATTGTCTCTGGTTTCCCTTAGGAATTCATGATACCGTATTTATCGCTAATTTATTTGAATAATGGAGTTGCAACATCAACACGGCCGCTACATTACAGGAGGCGGAATTCCCTGTCAACGTTTTCTTGTTTTTTGTGAATTTTTCCGGTCGCAAGGCCATTTTAAATCGTGAATGTTGTGTTTTAGCCGACAAGACGTTTGTTCCTGTTCTATGCTTGCGGAAATTATGTTTATGCCTTTTCCTTTTCCCGGATGAAGCAGCGGGGGTCTTCGGCCAGATAGTCGCCGCTGTACGCATGGGCACGTCCCCGGCAGCCGCCGCAGACGGTCTTGTATTGACATTCGCCGCAAAGGCCTTTGAGCTTTTCTTCGCGGGAGCGCAGATCTTTGAATAATGCGGAGTCCGTATAAATGTCGTGAAAACTTTTTTCCCGGACGTTGCCGCCGCTCACCTCGACAAAGGGACAGGGCCAGACGTCGCCATTGGCTTTGACATAAACAAAACCACGGCCGGCGGCGCAGCCGTGAAAGACATGGCCGGCAAGTTTAAGCGGCCAGCCGCCGCGGATGCCGCGTCTCTCCAGGAGATAAGGCCAATACTGCGGTCCGGCCACGGGCTCGATAATCGTTTTAGCATTTTGCTGTTTGGCCGAGATCAGTTCGCTCAAATACCGGTTGGCGCTCTTTTTCAATGTGGCTTTTTCAATCTTTTCGCCGCGGCCGACCGCCACGAGCTGATACATCAGCATGATGCCCGCCCCGCTTTGATCGGCAAAATCAATCAATTCCGGCAAATGCGGCATGTTGTATTCCATGGCCGTCGTATTAATCTGCAATAAGATGCCCGCTTTCTTTGTGGCTTCCACGGCCCGCAGGGCGAGATCGAAAGAACCCGGCTTGTTCCGGACCATGTCGTGGACGGCGGGATCGGCCGCATCAAAACTGATGGCGTTGCAGACGACGCCGTGATCTTTCAGTTTGAAGGCCATTTCCTCATCGATTAAGGTGCCGTTTGTGGCAATGATGTTGGCCAGCCCCGCCTTCTGCGAATGTCTCAGCAGCTCAAAAATATCCGGCCGGACCAGCGGTTCGCCTCCGGTATAAATCAGGGTCCGGAATTCGCTTTCCGAGGCCAGCTGATCAATCAGCCTCTTGCCTTCATCCGTGGTCAACTCATCCGCGGCGGCCTGCCCGCTTGTCGCATGACAATGAATGCAGCGCAGGTTACAGGCTCCGGTGACTTCCCAGACCGGATGTCCCGGATAGCCGATGCACCCCATTCCCTGAGCACCGCTCGCCACGGACATCGATTGGAGGCCATGCTTGACCAGCCACCCCGGGAAATTTCTCCAGCGGTTCAGGTAGCCCATCAAAAGTGTGCTCCCCAGCTGCTTAAAGAGAAGAGACGGAGGATTATAAAATGCTTTGACGATTTTGTGTTTCATTCTGCACTCAAATGAAGGCCAGTATGTAGCAAAGCGACGTTCCGATATTGACGGCGATATTCAGGCCGCATAACACCTCCAGACGCTTCGCATCTTCGTGACGGTTTTTGAATATCTGGTATGCGATAAATAATGCAACGGCCGTAAAAGGCAGATAAAAATAAATGACCCGGAAAGGAACTCCGAACGAGGGCGATATCAGCATCGTCAGGCAGGTGAGCAGATTGAAAACGATATAGACGGTTTTGCCTTTTTGTTTGCCGATCCTGTAGAGCAGATTCTTCTTCCCCGCGGCGACATCCGCTTCATAGTCGGGAAATTCGTTAAGAAGGATCACGTTGAAAATGGAGAAGCCGATGGGCAGCCACAACCAGTGGATGATCGGCGCGATGGACGCGGTTTGAATGTAATAGGCCGAGGCGACGGGCAGCCAGCCGAAGCAAAAACCGATCAATATTTCGCCCAAACCCCGCTTCACCAGCCGGATGGGCTCGGTGGAGTAGAAGAAGCCCGGCAGCGCTCCCAGACAGCCCAGAACGAGCGTATAGGGACCCGTCTGATAACCAAACTGCAGAACGATTCCGATCACCAAAGCAATAGCGAAGGCAATGATACTGGTCCAGAGGGCAACCCCGGCCGGCATCTTGCCTTCAGGAATCATCCGGGTGCCGCCCGCAAAAGGGTTCTGGTGAAGCCGCGAGGAAATGGCATTCTCCCTGCGGTCAAAGAATTCCCCCGAATGATATGTTGAAAGCATGACCAGCACCACGCCGACAACGCCCAGAATAAAAACTTCCGGATGAAAGACGCCGGCCAGACGGTAAGCCAGGAAAGTCCCTAGAAGGAAAGGCATGATGCCGACCGTGTGGAATGACGGGCGGGAGAGAGTGATCCAACCCGTGAGCGACTGCCTGAAATTACTCTGCATAAATAACCAATCCTTTTTTCCCAAAACCTGCCTGACGCGCTTTGCAACCCTCGACAAGACCCGTCGCCACCCGTTTATCCGAAGTGTGCGGATTAGTAGCATATGGAGGGGCACTTGTCAAAAACGATGGATTCGGCTTGGCTTCGCCCTCCCCTCTTCTGCGTCCCTCCGCTCACGATAATGCAGCCGGGGCAGCGCTCCAGTTGCTCCGCCAGAGTGCTCCGAAAGTAGTTTTTTCTTGATTGTTAATTTTTTTTATGTTAGGCGTAGCGCCAGTTTGAAGCTTGGATACGCTTCGTCAAACGAGTAAACAAAAGTTAAATCATTCTTGCCGGACGGCAGACGCTGATTCTGAAAATCGGATGCAAAAAATTGTAAAGAAGAATCAATGGCGGTTATATAAGCAGCATAAGGCATGATCGTCGCAAGGGGAGATCATAGAATTAACTTTTAATTTTGTGAAAGGGGGATGAAGCATGACGAAAGCAGAATTGATCGGAGTTATGGCGGATGAGGCGGGTATCACCAAAGCAGCGGCGGCGTGCGCTCTGGATGCTTACGTTGCGGCCGTTACCAAGGAATTAAAGAAGGCCGGCCGGCTGGGTCTGGTGGGATTCGGTACGTTCTCCGTCGTAAAAAGAAAAGCAAGAGAGGGAAGGAATCCGCAAACCGGTAAGGCCATCAAGATTCCTGCCAAAAAAGTCGTAAAATTCAAGGCCGGCAAGACGCTTGCCGACAAAGTGAAATAGTGAATTTTTAAGTTTTGGAAACTGAGGCCTCCGGATTATTTATTTGACAATCGGAGGCCTTGGTGCATTTATCCATGGGCATTAAGGAGCTTTTGTTTTGACACGAAAAAGAATTCTCAGCGGGATGAGGCCTACCGGCAGGCTGCATTTGGGAAATTTACACGGCGCTTTGGGCAACTGGGTCCGGTTGCAGAACAGCGGCGATTATGACTGTTTTTATTTCGTGGCCGACTGGCATGCCATTACCAGCGAGTATGCGTCAACGGAAAGCATTAAAGAAAACGGCATCAATATGGTGATCGACTGGCTGGCCGCCGGCCTCGATCCGTTCAAGAGCACGTTGTTTGTTCAATCGGCCGTGAAGGAACATGCTGAATTATTCCTGCTCCTGTCCATGATTACGCCGCTCGCCTGGCTGCAGCGCAATCCGACCTACAAGGAAATGCAGGCGGAGCTGACCTCCAAAGACTTATCCACTTTCGGCTTTTTAGGGTATCCCGTTCTGCAGGCGGCCGACATCATCATGTATAAAGCCTACGGTGTGCCGGTCGGCGTCGATCAGCTGCCGCATGTCGAGCTGACCCGCGAAATCGCGCGCCGGTTTAATTTCATCTATCAAAAAGAAGTTTTTCCCGTTCCGGAACCGCTTCTGACCAGCGTCCCGAAACTGCTGGGCGTCGACGGCCGCAAAATGAGCAAGTCCTACGAGAATTCCATCTACCTGTCCGACCGGGGCAAAGAGCTTTATCAGAAAATCGCCTCCATGTTTACCGATCCGCAGCGGATGAGGAAGAAAGATCCCGGCAATCCCGACATCTGCAATGTCTTTACGTTTCATGGATTGTACTCGCCTGCGGAAACCGTCGCCGAAATCAATAAGGCCTGCCGCGTTGCCGGCATCGGCTGCATTGATTGCAAAAAAATGCTGGCGTCGCGGATCGAGGAGGCCCTGGCGCCCATTCATGAGCGAATGGATTATTACGTGGACCACCTGAAAGAAATCGAGGACATCATCGCTGACGGCAATGCCCGGGCAACCGTGATCGCGCGTCAGACGATGACCGAGGTCCGGGAAGCCGTCAAAATATAAAGTGATCTATGGATGAAGCCCAAACGACAGATTATGCGATTAAACTGGATATTTTTGAAGGTCCGCTGGATCTGCTGTTGTATCTCATCAAAAAAAATGAAATCGACATTTACAACATTCCTGTCGCTCTGATCACGCAGCAATATCTCGACTATCTCAATATCATCAAGTCGCTGAATCTGGACCTGGCGGGCGAGTACCTCGTCATGGCGTCGACCCTGATTCATATCAAGTCCCGCCTGCTCTTGCCCGTTCCGGAGGAGCCGACGCCCGAAGAGCTGGAAGACGATCCCCGCGCTGAGCTGGTCCGCCAGCTCCTGGAATACCAGACCTTTAAGGAAGCGGCCGCGGAATTGGCGCACCGGCCGCTTTTGGAGCGTGATGTATTTAAGCGCACGTCAACGCTCGCCGAAGAAACGAAAACCCCCGACGCCGATGACGATGAACTGGTCGAGGTCAGCATTTTTGAATTGATCGAAGCCTTTCACCATCTGGTTTCCCGTCTGGATAAAAAAGAACTTCTGGAAATTGACCTGGAAAAGCTGTCGTTGACGGATATGATCAACGACGTTATGGAGCGCCTGACGCGCGAAAAGAATCTCACTTTTGAAGAACTACTGGGAGAAAGAAAAGACCGACGCCGCATTGTTTACACCCTTCTGGCCCTGCTGGAACTTATTAAGCTGAAAATGGTCAAAGCGTATCAGACGGCGGCGTTCGGCGTTATTCGCATCTTCCCGGCCGTGGAGTCTTAAATGGAAAATATTTCAGCTATTCTGGAAGCATTGATCTTTTCGTCGGAGTCGCCGATCACCTTTGAAAAAGTCTGCGCTGTCTTGGACGGCGTGGATAAAACAGAGGTCAAAGAGGCGCTGGCTAAATTAATTGCCGGATATGACGAGCGCCAAAACGGAATCTGCGTTCAGGAAGTCGCCGGTGGATTTCAGTATCGCACCCGGTCGGAAATGTCTGCCTGGGTGAAAAAACTCAAAGGCACCAAGCCGGCCTCCCTGTCGCCGGCGGCGCTCGAAACTCTGGCCATTGTCGCCTACCGGCAGCCGATCGTGAAGTCGGAAATTGAAAGCATCCGCGGCGTCGACGTCGGTGCTCCGCTGAAAGGTCTTCTGGATAAAAAACTGATCCGCATCGTGGGACGCAAGGACGTGCCGGGCAAACCGATTATTTACGGCACCACCAAGAAGTTTCTGGAAGTCTTCAACCTCAAAGAGCTGGCCGACTTGCCCACCATGAGAGAGCTCAAGGAGCTCACCGAAAACCAGGAAATCTTCGAGCAGGAATCTGCTGCCGCAGACACCGCTGACCAGGAGAAAGCGGAGCGAGAGTCTTTCACTCAGGAAATCTTCGAGCAGGAGTCCGCCGCCGCCGAAACCGCAACGCAGGAGACGCCGGAGCGTGAGTCTTCCCCTCAGGAGATCACTGAGCAGGAGTCCGCCGCCGCCGAAACCGCAACGCAGGAGACGCCGGAGCGTGAGTCCTCCCCTCAGGAAACCGCTGAGCAGGAGTCCGCCGCCGCTGACACCAACACGCAGGAGACATTGGAGCAAGAGTCTTCCCCTCAGGAAACCACTGAGCAGGACTCCGCCGCCGACAATACCGCAGGACAGGAAACACCTGAGCATGGATCTTCCCCTCAGGAAATATCAGAGGATAAGGATAAACTCGATTCATGAAAGAACGTCTGCAAAAAATCATCGCGTCGGCGGGAATTGATTCGCGCCGCCACGCCGAAGTGCTGATCACGTCCGGAAGGGTCAGCGTGAACGGTGAGGTCGTACGGGAACTGGGCGTTAAGGCCGACCCTCAAAAAGACGTCATCCGCGTTGACGGCAATACGATTTCCGTTGAGAAAGATTCCTACTACATAGCGCTCTATAAACCGGCCGAATACGTTACGACCATGTCCGATCCGCAGAAAAGGCCGACGGTTGTAGATCTGGTGAGGGACATTCCGGAAAGAGTCTATCCTGTCGGCAGGCTCGATTATGAGTCGGCGGGACTTTTACTTTTGACCAATGACGGGGCATTTGCCCAGAAGATCCAGCACCCCCGTTTTCAGGTGCCGAAAACCTACCGGGTAAAGATTTCAGGGCGCTTAAGTGCCCAAGAATTAAAGCAAATCGGCAAAGGCATTTCTCTGCCGGACGGTCTGTTCAAGCCGGACAATTTAAAGGTTGAAAAGATCAATGATAAAAGCACATGGCTCAGCCTGACACTGCACGAAGGCAAAAACAGAATCATTCGCCGCGGTTTTGAGGCAGCCGGCCGCCAGGTGACCCGATTGGTTCGTGAATCCATCGGCAATATTACGCTGGCGGGTCTGAAAGAAGGCGAATGGAGAAATCTGACCGGCCGGGAAATACATCAGCTGCTTGAGAATTCAAACAGTCAAAAAAGGTAAAAATATTCTTGACAATCGTCTAAAAATAAATAATAGTCGCCAACGTGCAAGATGACTTGTGTCATTATATCAGGCGATTCAAGCTGTAAATAGTCATAAGGAGGCTCTATGAACAAATCCGGTCTTATTGAAGCTTTGAGCAAGAAGCTTAATTTAACGGAAAAAAAAGCAATCGATGTCGTTAATCTTGTTTTTAAAGGCTTTACCGATGAGCTGAAAAATGGCGGTCGCATCGAAATTCGCGGATTCGGCAGCTTTGTTGTTAAAGAATACGGTTCCTATACGGGGCGGAACCCCAAGACCGGCACCAAAATCAAAGTTGAGCCCAAGAAACTGCCCTTCTTTAAAGTAGGCAAAGAACTTAAAGACAGAGTCGATAAGAAAAAATAATAATCCTGCAAGTGTTGTCATAATAAAGAAGGGGACTTGGTATCAAGTCCCCTTCTTTTTATTTATAGCTCTGATCAAGTGCTTTTTGACCCTTAAACCCGGGCGTGACCCGCTCCGGATCACCCTAAATTGGCATTCACAAAATCCCAGTTAATGAGTTTTCCGATAACAGCGGCCAGGTAATCCGGCCGTCGATTCTGATAGTCAAGATAGTAAGCATGCTCCCAGACATCGATGGTCAGCAGAGCCTTCTGCCCGTGGGCAAGCGGGTTATCGGCATTCGGCGTCTTGGTGATCTTCACCGCATCCCCCTCCTGGATAAGCCACGCCCAACCGCTGCCAAACTGAGTCGTTCCGGCATTCTTCAATTCTTCAACGAATTTTTCGTAGCTGCCGAAGGCGGCATTAATTTTCGCAGCAATGGCCCCCGTGGGTGCCCCTCCGCCCTGCGGTTTGAGGCATTTCCAGTAAAAGGAGTGATTCCACACCTGAGCGGCATTGTTGAAAACGCCTGCTTTGGCGGGATCTTTGGCAGCAATTTTAATGATCTCTTCGAGCGCCTTGCTCTCCAGATCCGTCCCCGCAATCAGTTTATTGAGGTTATCGACATAGGCCTTGTGGTGTTTCCCGTGATGAAACTCCAGGGTATTCGCGCTAATGGTTGGGGCCAGCGCATCTTTCGCGTAAGGAAGTTCGGGTAAGATTATCGCCATACTATTTATCTCCTTTCCGTATTATTAGATAACTAGTATAGGCAGCCTCTAAGCTTTGTCAAATTTTAGTTCGCTATGTCTCTCCCGGTGCTTGCGAACCGATACCGCCAAGCACCCTGAATTTAAGCCAGATGGAATTCAGAAACATGAAAACGGAAAAAATCAAGGCGGGCACAGCAGCTTCGTTACTGAAAATATACAGTGCAATACCGCCGGCCAGACCGTAATTTTTCATGGTTCCCAGAAGCAGCAGCGACGAAAGGGTCGCAGAGGGTATTTTATAATGTCTGCCGATAAGCACCAGGGCGAGTGTAATTAAGAAAACGGTGGCAAAGGCGATAATTGAAATTAAGACAATATCCGCCGGCCACTGGCGGATCAAATGTGCGTTACGGGATGCCAGGGCGTAAAATACAATAAAAAAACAGATATCGGAAATCATTCCCTCATGCGTTTCTATCCCTCTGTCCCAGTTTCGGTCGACAATGACCCGGGAGAGAAGGAGAGGCAGCGCGATCAGCGCTATGGCCAGAACAATGAGCTTGTCGTAATGGATGGGGATAAATTTGAGAAACGCGACTCCGATCAGGGGCGTCAGAATAAGCGCACCTAAATACGTTCCGGCAAAACCGGCCATCGTTATCATTTTATCCCCGTTTAATTTTTCTCCCAGAGGCACAATAGCCACTGCGGGGGGAACCGCCGCAATCAGAACCAGACCGATCCAGAATTTTTCATCGCGGATTAAGAAAATGCTCCCCAGAATAATCAGGTTTCCCAAAATCAGGTAGTTCATCAGGTTGCCCCAGAGCGCTCCGGAAAGAAGGCTTCTGGGTTCCTTGAAAAATCCCCCGGGAAAACGCAGGAGGGTTACGGTGAGCATGATCGCCAGAGCCGGTAAAACCAAAAAATAAGCCCAGGAAGCGGCCTGGGGCAAAAAAAGCCCCAGAAGAATTGCGGCAATAAAAAGCAGATTGGAAGTCGTCGCAAAAATTCTGATTACCGACATGGCGCTTTACCTCCGCGGAATTGAGAGTTTTTTGAATGTGAAAATCAATAACAGGAAGCAGATATTCATGAGGACAATCATTGCCCCCGCGGGTAAATTCAATAGGAAAGCAAACACGATGCCGAAAAGAACCGCTAAGACGCCAAAGCCTACGGAGGCAATCAGCGTCTTTCGGAAACTTACGGAAAGCTGCAGCGCCGTCATGGCGGGTAAAATCAACAGGGACGAGACGAGCATGATGCCGGCAACTCTCATCGCGAGAACGGCCGCAACGGCGGTCAGCAGAAAAAGAAGGATGTTGATCCGTCCTGTCCTGATGCCCATGCTCGCGGCCAGTTCCTGATCAAAGGTTACCGCGAACAGGTCGTCATAAAAATAGACGACCACGGCGACGACGATCAGAAAAACAATGAAGGCAAGGAGCAGCTCGGTATTGTTAACGGTGAGAATGTTTCCGAAAAGATAACTGAATAAGTCGACGTTAAAACCTCCGGACAGACTGGCCAGAATGATGCCCGCGGCAATCCCCAGAGACGAAACAATGCCGATGGCGGCATCGGAATTGATCTTCCTCGATGAGGTTAATTTATAAATCGCGAGGGAGGAAATGATGACCAGCGGCAGCGCCGCCAGAGTGATATAAAAGGGGCTGACGCCGATCAGAAGGACGACGGCAACACTGCCGAACGTCGTATGAGCCAATCCGTCGCCGATGAGGGAGAAACGCCGCAGAACGAGAAACATGCCTAAAAGCGACGATACGGACGCAATCAGAACACCGGCAATCAGCGCCCGTTGAACAAAGCCATAATTGAAGATATCGAGCATCTCCATCAGATCTTGCTCCCTGTTTGATCATGCTGATGACAGATCATGTGCTGGCTCGCCGTGCCGAAAAATCCGGTCATGTCCGGGGATGAACAAAAGTCGCCGAAAGATCCGAGGAAGATGATCTTCTTGTCCAGGTAGAGAAGATTCCGGGCGTACTGACCGATGACCCCGATATCATGGGTCACCAGAATAATCGTTGTTCCGTCCGCCCGGCTCATCGCCCGGGTTAAGGAATAAAATATCTCACGGGTTTCAGGATCAAGCGCCGTCGTGGGTTCGTCGAAGATAAGCAGTTCGGGCCGTCTCAAGAGCGCCCGGGCCAGCATGGCCCGCTGCTGCTCGCCATAGGACAGTTCGCCGATCAGACGCGAGGCCAGGTGACCGATCGCCATCTTTTCCAATGTGTGCGCGAGCATTGCCGGATCTTTTTTAGGCAAACCCATTTGGACGATTTCCTCAACCGTGCCCGGAAAATGAGCGTTTAATGCACTGAGCCGCTGCGGCAGATAACCGATTTTCCCCCATTCACGAAAACTCTGAAGCGGCTTGCCGAACAATTCCACGTGTCCCTTTTCCGGCTTTACGATACCCAGAATGTTTTTGACGAGCGTACTCTTCCCCGAGCCGTTCGGGCCGACAATGCCGAGATAGTCTCCCGCGTTCACCGCGAACGTGATGTCGCTTAGCACATCCATACCGTCGTACCTGAACGTCAAATTATCTACGCGGACTACCGGCATTGCATCCCCTTTTTAAGGTTGACAAGATTTCTTTCCATGAGAGCAATAAATGACACGCCGCTTTGCCAATCGTTTTTGCTGATATCATGCCCGTTATTAAGTTTGAGAAGCCCCGCTCCGGTTTCTTCGGCAATAGTCCTGGCAAGCCTCGGCGCCGCCAGGTCTTCATAATAGATGTACGAGAGCTTTTGTTTTTTGACCTCACCCATCATGGTCAAGATCTGCTGCGGCGAAGGCTCGGCATCCGCCGACATATTGTACGCCGCCATGTATTCCAGATGATATCGTTTCGCCAGATACGCAAAAGCCCAATGGCCGCCATGAAGAACAGTTCGCGTTTTGCAGTTTGACAATTGTTCCCGATATTCTTTATCGAGATCCATCAGCTTGACTTTATAGGATTGAGCATTTCGCTTATAAGTCTCGCCGTTTTGCGGATCCTTGTTGATGAAGGCCGCCGCGATGGTATCGATCATCTTCTGCGCGTTGTCAAAATCAAGCCAGATATGGGGATCAAACTTAGCCGCCTGCACATTGCCCTTTTCCGGATGAGGAGACGGGTGATCTGCATGATGCTCATGTTCCTCGGACAGGGGGATTAAGAAAGTGCCCTGCCCCGCCTCAACGGCCAGCATATTCGTCTTTTCGGCAGCCGCACCGATAATCTTATAGGCCCAAGGCTCCATTTCAAAACTGGTAAACAGGAAAATATCCGTTTTGCTGACCCGGACGATATCATCGGGTCTCAATTCATAGTGATGAGCATCCGCCGCGGGCGGTAAAAGCATTTTGACCGACACTTTATCGCCACCGACATTGCGGGCAAAATCATACAGCGGGAATATGGTGGCCGTCACCTGCAGGCGGGTGTTGATTCCTCGCGGCTCCTGATTGGGCTTACAGGACAGCAGCAGGAAAAGACCGACGATCAGCACGAGAAAAAGCTTTTTGGCGGACAGGGTCATAGCCGTTTCTTTCCCGGGTGATTTTGCAACCTTGTTGCACGGAGGCACCCGTTACAAAGCCCCGAAATATTGATTTCGATGTGCTCAACACTATAGTTGTCGCGTGCCGCCATCAACTGACGCGCCTGGGAAAACGTCAGCGGCGTGAGGCAGTTCAGTGTCCCGCAACTTTTACAGCTGAAGTGCGGATGCACCGGATGATCCGACGTTGCCATTTCGACATAAACCGCACCGCCCGCCGAAAGAACGTCCCGGATAATGCCCTGCTTCTTGAAAAGGGAAATAATCCGGTAAACGGTCACTTTATTAATGCGCGTATGTTTTTCCAATCTCTCGCGAATGACACCCACGCGGAGCGGTTGATCGGCTGCTTGCAGAATCTTCAGGACGGCCCGGCGCTGCGGCGTTTGGGCAATCCCCGCCTGCCGAAGCGTTTCTATCGCAGGAGGTTTAGTCATGCTTTTTTTCATGGTATGCCCGTGTACCAAAATTGCAACCGGGTTGCAATACATATAAATTCGCCGGCAAAAACCATCTGCGCAATTATTGCAGTATTATTTTGTCAATTTCATACAGGAATGTTATAAAGATACGGACAAATATTTGCCGGTTCAAAATCGAAGGCAACCTTCAAAGGAGGACGACTGATGAAACCGATTGGACCCTTAATGTGGGAGCATCGTCTGATTGAAAAAATGCTGGTGGCGATGATGCGTCATATGGATAAAGCGGAAGCCGACAAAAGCGTCAACCCCGTGATCATCGACACGGCCGTTGATTTCGTCCGGACCTATGCGGACCGCACGCATCACGGCAAAGAAGAAGAAATCCTGTTTCGGGACCTTGCAAAAAAGGAACTGACCGCCGATCTCAAAAGAATCATGCAGGAATTGATTGACGAACACATATGGGGCAGAAAAACAACGGCGCAGATCGTCGCTGCCAAAGAGGCCTATTTATCGGGTGATGAAGGGAAACTCGCCGACATCATTCATTTGGCCCGGGAGCTGGGCGGTTTTTATCCGAGGCACATTGAAAAAGAAGACAAACACTTCTTCTATCCCTGCCAGGAATACTTCAACAAAGATGAACAGGAAAAGATGCTGGCCGAATTCTGGGAATTCGACCGCAAGATGGTCCACGAAAAATATAACAAAGTCTTTGAATACTATACCGGTCTATAAATCATTGGTGCTATTGAAGTGCGTCTAACGCTGCTTTGTATACCTTTCGCATCTCGACGATGACTGCAAATCCTCTTAGAACAAGGGGTCTCGCCACCCGAATGGGTGGTTGCAACCACCACCGAAGGGTGGCAGTCCCTTGTTCTATTGTCATGCTTACTAAATCTGCCTAAAAGAATTTCCGATGCAAGCACTGGCACAGCCTGTCAACCAAACGGGAAGACTTCAGCAATGCACAGAAGAACGGTCGCTTCCACCCCTAAGGGCGACGCGGCCGTTCCCTGCATTTGGATGGGAACTAATACCGCCAGCCGAAGAAACCGAAAGCCAGGATATTCATGAAAACCGGAACGGCATAGATGATTCCCACGGTCGTTATCTTGGCCTTCATTGTTTTGAGGCTGATGACCAGTATGGCAAAGCAGAAGAAGTGGAAGTAACCGATGAAGAAGACCAGCCAGATGCCTTTAAAAGATAAATACCAGAAGGGATACTCCCACACCAGGTGCCCGCCCAGATTCAGAACGCATTCAATGAAAACACAGAAGATGCTGTAGCCGATGGCCCAGAACCATTTTTCCGGAACGCCCAGAATTTTTTCTTTTTTGCTCTCCGAAAGGGTATTGTAATAAATGATGCCCAGGAGCATGAACATGAACATGATTTCAATATTCCAGCCCACCATCGTCCGGAGCGCGGTGTCGCCCGGTGTCGTCCAGAAAGCGGAACGCCCCGTGATATTCAAGACCCACCCGTTCCAGGTCTCGTTAAAAAAATCTGCGCCGAAGATGGTTAAACCGGCCAAAAAAGCGTTCCAGTCACCGGATTTTTTCGCGTCTTTGATTTCACGCGTATACACATAAAAGACAATTGCCATAAGCGGAATCACGTACCATTTAATCATGGAAAGGTCGCGCAATCCGCACAGGGCCTGCTGGGTTGCTTCGGTCATGGTAACCTCCTTGCAAGTGTTAACGGTGAAAGCGTGAATGACGGTTCATGAAATATTTACATTACTGAGGCAATTTAATTTTTTGTCCTAAACACAGGACATCTTTATCTGCCATATTATTGATTTTACGCAATTCGTCGACGGTCATTTTGCAGCTCTTCGCGAGAGAGAAGAGCGTATCGCCCTTTTTGACCGTATAGCTTTTCAAAGGCCCGGCGGCGGCGCGTTCCGGCTCGGCAGCCGGGATGAGAATCTTCCGGCCGACATAGAGCGGATCGGTTATTTTCAGGTGATTCAGTTTTAAGAGTATTGCCAGCGTCGTTTCATGCCTCCTCGCGATGGCATTCAAATTGTCGCCGCGTTTGACGCGATAGGTCGCCGTTTTTAATGAACGCTCCGAATCCGCCGTCTTCTTTATTGCGGGAAAGTCTTTCTCCTCCGGTTTAGCCGCGTCCTCGGTTGACGCCGCAACCGCTGTCCCGGAGAAATAATTGGCAACCGAAGCGGCAACCGCTTGCGCGATTGTTTTCCGGAAGCTGTTCTTCTTCAACAGACGTTCTTCCTCGGCATGGGAGATAAACGCAGTCTCCAGAAGGACCGCCGGCGTATCCAGCAGCTTCAACACACGGAAAGGCGCTTCATGAAAGACGGGACATTTCAGGTACTGCACGCGGCCCACTTGATCGAGTAAATCCGCGGCAAATGTTTTCGATAGATTGATCGTGTTGGTTTGAAACATATTCAGGATAATCTCGTCGGACTGATTATTGCCCTCTCCATTGGGGACACCGCCGACGATATCGGAGAGGTTTTCGTTGTTGGCCAGTAATTTCGCAGCTTCATTACTCGCCGCCCCCGTGGAAAGACAATAAACGGAACTGCCCCGGGCCTGCCGGTTTCTGGCCGCGTCGGCATGGACACTGATAAAGAGGCTCGCATTGGACAGCCTGGCGACATTCAGGCGCTTGCTGAAAGACACATAATAATCTCCATCGCGGGTTAAGACCGCATAATATCCGGGCATAGCGTCAATCGCTTTTTTGATTTCGCGGCTCATGGCCAGAACGACATGTTTTTCATACGTTCCGTTTTTACCCACGGCACCGGGGTCTTCTCCGCCGTGGCCGGGATCAATCACAATCACTCTTTTCTTCACGGACGGTATGATGCGCGGCCTGACCGCCTCTACTTTGGCGGCCGGCTCCACGATAATGTCTACAACGATGCGATCAGGCTTATCGAGAATTTTTTTGAGCTTGAATACTTCGGTGGTCAAATATTCCGTGAGGGCAATTTCAATCTTACAGGTGTCATCGTCCGCCGTCGAAAAGATGATTTTGCTGACGCCTGGTTTTCCGACCATTATTTCGCCGGCCAGAGAGGGATGAAATGACGCGCCTCTAAACTCAAGAGTCAGGATATTGTCTCTAAGGTAAAACTGATAATCCGGTTCGGCGCTGAGATCAAACACTACGCGCGTGTGATCGGGCGCGGCCCAGTGCCGGACTTTGGATATTTCAGTCGCAGCGTATCCGTATGCAGACCATAAGACCAGGACAAGAATTGCCAGGCCGTATAATAGGTACTTCGTTCCCCTTTGCGCAACTGATTGCATGTCCGAAAAGTAACAAATTTCCGGGCCAACTGCAAGGAAAGGATTATTGTCCGAAGGATGGGTAGACGAAATGATCCGCCGGTAATTCGTCCATTGATGTTAACGGGGTGTGACAATAGATCGTCGCGGGGCCTGACAGCCGAAAGTGTCGGTCTCACTGATCCGTGCTGCGAAAATCAGTTGACAACCTCTTTTGTAAATGTAAATTGTGAGCGCACCAGTAAGGAATAATGTGGATTGACCATGCAGAAATATCGATTCAAAGAGGCGCTGTTGAATCCATCCGTATTCCCGGTCACCTGGGAATTGGTGCCGGGAAGGGGTGCAAAAGAAGCAGCGCAGGACAGAGCCATCGCCCAGGCCGCGCAGGCGGCCGCCGGCGGAAAGGTTTGCGCCCTGACGCTCACGGACAATCCGGGCGGCACCCCCGCCATGTCCGCCGATTTCATGGGCGTTGAAATTCTCAAGCTGGGTATCGAGCCTCTCGTTCACTTCACCTGCAAAGACAAGAACCGCAATCAGATTGAAAGCCAGCTCTATGCGCTGGACCGGGCCGGCGTCCGCAATCTTCTCATCATGAGCGGTGATTATCCCGTATCCGGATATCAGGGAAGACCTGCCCCGGTTTTTGACCTGGATCCGATTCATGTCCTTCAATTGGTAAGCGACATGAACCGCGGACTTGAGTATCCGGCAATCAGGGGGGTCGTTCATCACCAGCCGAGCGATTTTTTTGCCGGCGCCGTTGTCTCTCCCTTCAAAGCGACTGAAGCGGAACAAATGAGCCAGTATTTCAAATTGCAGAAGAAAGTCGAAGCCGGTGCACAATTCATCGTTACGCAACTGGGATATGACGCCAGAAAGTTTCATGAAGTGCTGCTTTTCATGAAACAAAGCAATTTCAATATCCCTCTTATCGGAAACATTTACATCCTTCCGTTCGGCGCAGCCAAAATGATGAACCGCAATGACCTGCCCGGCTCCGTGGTTACCGATAAGCTGCTTGCCCAGCTGGATCAGGAGCGCAATGATCCCGACAAAGGCGAGGGGGCCAGAATCCTGCGCGCCGCCCGGATGTATGCGATCCTGAAAGGCATGGGATTTGACGGGGTCCACATCGGCGGTCATAACATCAGGTATGAGCAGGTGGAGGAAATTACCCGTCTCGGCGAAACGCTCACTCCCGAGTGGCCCCACCTCATCCACTATTTTGATTATCCGCTGGATAACGGATTTTATTATTTTGAGCGCGACCTGGCGACTGGGCTCAACAGCGTAAAGGCCGCGTCGCGTCAATCCCGGCCGCTCGATGCCGACATCGAATGCACATACGGATTTTCGCGGACATTTCACCAACTGATGTTCGAACCGGGGAAAAAGCTTTACGGTATGATGAAGAAATTGAGTCATCGAGTGCAGGGTTCAAAGCTGGAACATTTTTTTCACAAGACGGAACACTTAAGTAAAGTTATGCTCTTTGACTGCCGGGACTGCGGGGATTGCGCACTTATTGATGTCGCCTACCTGTGCCCCATATCGCAGTGCCCGAAAAACCAGCGCAACGGCGCCTGCGGCGGTAGTTTTCAGGGCTGGTGTGAAGTCCATCCCGGAAAGAGAAAGTGCGTCTATGTCCGCGCATACGCCCGTTTAAAGAAGCACGGAGAAGAAATGCACCTGCGCGAAGTTAACGTTCCCCCCTGCAACTGGGACCTTTATCAGACATCTTCCTGGATCAATTATTATCTGGGTAAAGACCATACCTCTAAGAAGCAGTCGCAGAATTCCCCCGGAAAATAACCGGACACTAAAAACCATCTTTCTGCCTTCTTTTTCACATGATGGAATTTATTCATTGAAGATTACGCCCGGATATAGTAGAAGCACCGGGCATGGGCGATTAGCTCAGTTGGATAGAGCGCTGGCCTCCGAAGCCATAGGCCGAGAGTTCGAGTCTCTCATCGCCCACCAAGCCATCATCCAAGCTCATCAGGAAACCCAAAAACCCCCGCCGAAAAACAGCGGGGGTTTTTGTTTGTCCATTTTTTATCGCAAGGACATCCGCGGGAGCTTCGCAAACGGTTGCAGCCCGAATAATCAAAACATGCCCGATTCCATCCCTGCTTCTTTCTCTGCGCCCTTTCGCAGTGCTGCGGGCTAAGATACAATGCTTTTGTCGAACAACTCGCGGATTTTTTCTTCCGGATAGCCCATGTCCTTCAGGATTTGACGGGTATGTTCACCGAGACCCGGCGCGGGCCTTGGTTTGACTTTGTCCGATCCTTCGATTGTCAGAGGGCTGTTCACCGTACAGAAGATTCCGTAGCGAGGGTGATCGACCTCGACGAAGACGTCCGTGGCAGCCATCTGCGGGTCATTGGCGATCTCTCCGGATGAAGGGATGGTGGAAAAGGGAATATCGTATTCCGTAAGCGCACGGACCCAATGGGCGAGATCGTATTGGGCGATCATCTGATCGATGATGCCGATAAGTTCCGCCATGTGCTCGACACGGACTTGAACGGTTGCAAACCGTGGATCGTCGATCAGATCCGGCCTTGCGATGGCCAGACAGAAAGGCGCCCAGCCTTTGACGTGATCGTGGATATTGAGTTTGAATTTGCGGCCGTCATTCGGCCTGTAATAGATATATGTGGAATTATAGGCCCGTTCTCGCGGGACCTTCTCATTGTAGCGCGCGCCGCAGAGACCCGCGGAAATCATCGTCGCATTGCTCCAGGCGCCGGACGCAAGAAGCGAGGTCGATACCCTGGCGCCTTTACCGGTCTTTTCCCGCCCCAGCAGAGCCAGCAGGACCGCGCTCAGTAAATTCATGCCGCTCGGACGGTCTCCCGATCCATAGGGAAGCGGCGAGAGCCAGCCCTCAACAGGGAACACCTGGTCCTCAAAACCGGACCGTGTCCAGTAGGAGACCATATCATATCCGGGCTTGCTCGCTTCGGGTCCCTTTTCCCCATACCCTGTGGCATAGGCATAAACCAGGCGGCTGTTGATCTTTTGAAAATCTTCATACGTCATCCGGAGTTTTTCCAGGGCGGCTGCCCGATAGTTCGTCATAAAAACGTCCGCATTCCGGATGAGTTTTTGCAGGATTTCCCGGGCCGCTTCTTCCTTGAGATTTAACACCATGCCTTTTCTTATTTCTGTTCTCAACCTGAAATGCGTAAGGTATTTCCGCTACGGGCATTCCGGGGAGCTGATGCCCGTAGCGATGGATATCGCCACCGCCCGGCGGTTCGATCTTGATAACGTCGGCGCCGAAGTCGGCCAGGACCGCCGCCGTTGTGGGCACCAGGACGTTCGACGACGCCTCGATGGCGCGCAGGCCCTACAAAATAGGCTGCTCCATTTATCTCTCCTATGCATCTGCTTTAAATTGGTATTGCACCATTATTGCCTATTTTATTTCCTACCGGATGCTTTCCATAAAATGGTCAACTTTTTACATGAAAGCCCTCACCCGGTAAAAATTCGGTTTTCGGCATCTTCTGTCGACTTATTTTTCAGCCTTCAATTTTGACGGGAAGCTATCGCGGCGCAATTGTTTTTCCGACTTTCCTTAGTCATCTCATCCACAATCTTCTGTTGCGACCAGGTTTCACGTTCTGCAAAACGGGGGTCCGTCTTTCCGTATTTTTTTTGAATGAAAGAAATGGATTCCCGGGCATCCTTCAGGTGGATGGCTATGATGCCGCACTTGTCCAGTCCCCAGCGGGCCTCAACCGTGGCTCCGGGGTCTGAAGACATCCATTTGAAATTCTGAAATACATGCTGCAAATTAACAGAACGGTCAGGAGAAATTTGCAGTCGAATCTTGTCCATTTTGTCGAGAATAGAATTCCGGTCCAGATGATTTTTGCCGATGATTTCTTCCAGATGGTCAATCATAACGCCGATAAATTCATCCCGGTCGAGTGTGCTGTAGATTTCCCAAAAACGCGAGCCTTCCGGGCATTTAATTTCATGACATTTCTTATGACCATCAAGAACGACGGGTATTCTTTCGTTCAACCGGCGCGTGAGAGTATTTATTATTTTTTCCGTCTTCTCACTGGGGTCGTAGATTTTCGGGTCAATGCGCTTTTCCACCGCTTCGAAATAGTCCGCATACCCCTTGGCGAAAGCTGACGAATACTGTTCTTCGGAATAGAAGGGATACTCCTTCACAGGGAGATAGTGCCACCCATTGCCTGTCTTGACCGGCCAGCGAAATCTCACAAACCCGGAAACGCGGTCATGACCGGGCGGAAGGAACATGAAATTCCTGAGGAGCATCTTCTGGACCCTTGTCGGCAGGTTCGCTTCCAGGGTCTGGATCGGATGGGCCGCACTGCCATCCGTGACAAGACGGCATACGATGCCGGCATGATCTCCGGCAATCAGAAAGATGGTTCCGGCCGTGACGGAGTCCGCGGCAATATGGATGGGATAGGTATCATAAGGCAGGGTTCGCGTTGATGTTCTGTAGATCATATACAGCAGCGCAGTTCGAAACCGACGATCCTTTTCCCAATTCTCATCGGTCGGCAGATGTTTCCAATCCGTTGACCAGTGCCCGATCAGACGGTTATCGACTGTTCTGGCGGCGGCCGGCAGATGATGGATGCGGGCATAAATCCAGCGCAGCGCATAGGGCACATCGGCGCAGTCCACCCGCATTTCATGGCGAATGAAAAACTCTTCCGTAATATTCGTTTCGATCCACTTACTGTAATTATATTCCTCTTGAACCGTCCACCGGCGTTCGCCGACTTTCCACAGCTGAGAATCAGACTCCCGGGAATTGTCACCAAATGCAGACGTCACCGGGAAGGTGAATGCCACAAGGAATATAGCGATCAGACGAAAAGAAAATTTCATAAAATCCAATTCTTCGGACCTCCACCAACAGCCGAAACCGCCGTCGATTTCCCTGTATTACAGTCGGCTCCGGAAAACAACAAGAAATACGTCTCCGTGATGACGGGCATCACACAATTGGCATTTAGTGATTAAAAGCAAATTATTTTGAAGGGTGTGGCGCAGGCCTGCTACGGCAGCATACTCCTCAAGCATCAATTTTGACGGGAACCTGTCGCACAGTTGTTTTTCTGACTTTCCCGGATCATTTCGTCCACGATTTTTTGTTGCGTTGGAATGGATTGCTCGGCAAAACGGGGATCCTTCCTGCCGTACTTCGCTTTAATGAACGAAATGGATTCCCGCGCGCTCTTTAGTTGGATCGCAATGGTGCCGCATTTATCCAGTCCCCAGCGGGCTTCGAGTGTAGCTTCCGGGTCCGAAGATAACCATTTATAATTCTCAAGTACGTATTGCAAAGTCACAAACCGGTCAGGAAAAATTTGCAGCCGGACCTTCGCCATTTTATCGAGAATGGCATTCCTGTCCAAATGGTTTTCTGTGATGATCTCTTCAAGATGATCCACCATAACGCTGATAAACTCATCCCGGTCGGGAGTGCTGTGAATTGCCCATAAGCGGGACTCTTCCGGACAAGGAACTTTGTGACATTTCTTATAGCCGTCAAGAACAACGGGTATTCTTTCAGTCAGCCGGCCGATGATCGTATTGATTGCTTTTTCCGCCTTTTCATTGGGATCATAAACCTTCGGATCGATCCGCCTGGCTATGGCTTCCAGAAAGTCGCTGTATCCGAAAGCGAAAGCCGTGGAATACTGTTCCGTGGAATAGAAGGGATGCTCCTTCACGGGAAGATAATGCCACTGTCCGCCCGTCTTTATCGGCCACCGAAATTTGAGCAAACCGGACATGTTATCACCGCCCGGATCCGGTAAGATGAGATCCCTGAGATGCAATTTCTGGATCCTTGCCGGCGAGCCTGCTTCCAGCGTCTGGACGGGATGCGTCGTACTTCCATCCATGACGATTCGGTTGACGATGCCGGCATGGTCCTCCGCGATCAGGAAAACGGTTCCGGGCGTCACGGAGTCTGCGCCAATGTAAATAGGATAGGTGTCAGCGGGCAGGGTTCGCGTCGCTGTAATCGACAGCATGTGCAACAAGGCGGCCCGAAACCGACGGTCTTTATCCCACGTCGCGCCGGTCGGGAGATGCGCCCAGTCTCTTGACCAGTGCCCCATCAGCCGGTTATCACCTGTCGTTGCAGCTGCCGGCAGATGGGCGATGCGCGCATAAATCCAGCGGAGCGCATAAGGCACATCGGCGCAGTCCACGCGAATGTCATGGCGAATAAAGAAGTCTGCTGCAACATTTACTTCTATCCACTTGCTGTATTTATCTTCCTCTTGAATCGTCCACCGGCGCTCACCGACCTTCCAAACCTGAGAGTCGGATTCACGGGCATCAAAGCAAAATGCAGACCCCGTCATGAATGTGAATAATGCAAGAAATATAGAAATCGAACGAAAAGAAAACATTGGGCAATCCGTTTATTGAAACTCTATTAATATCATCCTCGTCAGTCGGGCACCTTCCGCAAGCTCCCCGGAAATCAATGATCCGTGGCGGACCTCGGATCGGCAATGTGCGGTTACTTCCCGGGCTGACTCTCCTTTTATGCAATCACCGCTTTATTCTTTGCGAAATAGTCATCGGACGGATTGAACATGGAATCTTTATTGATATATTGTTTTCAGCCCATCTCCGCCGAACGTCAAACAGGTTACGGACGCAAAGATCATTGTTTTAAAAATATATCTATCTTTTGAATAATCAAGGGGAGAGAAACGAAAAAGATGAATCCGAATGGGGCAAGGCGCCTCTCCATGCGGAGCTTCTGGAAAAAGTTGCGCACATTTACTGTCTGGCGCTTTCCACAGGGAAAACGATTACGACGCTCCAGGCGTCGACGATTGATTCTATTGCTCCTTCACGCCGTTTGGAAGCCGGGGACGCGCCGCAGAACGGCAGTAAATAAAGCCGTGCTGCACACGCGCAGGCAAAAATGGAAATCAGTCAACCGGCGCCGAGCCCTATCGATTCCGGTATAATTTCCCCCGAGAGGCAAATCCGTTAAAGAGCGCTCCCTGCATTCTGCCGACGTCAGTCAGAATCTCGCATGTGATCTCGTCGAGAAAAGCCAGTTTGGGCAGATTCTCGTCTTTGAAAAGCACTTTTACCGCGTCCCTGGAACTGCGGTTGCTACAGGCCGCAGCATCCAGTTGAGTGACTTCATCGTTCTCGGCAAAAGCATCCAGGAGTTCCCGGCCGAACCGATCCAGCAAATGATAGAATATGGGATTATGCCTCTTTTTACACCGTTTAATATAGGCTTGCAGTCCGGCATCCGTATCTTCGCTCTGTCCTTCCCTCGCCCCCTGCAGCAGGGCCTGTTTGAACGGTTCAAAGCCCTCGCGAAAACGGCGCTCTACATAGATTTCATAACTTTGATGCAGGGCGGATACAATTCTCAAAATTTCGTGCCGCGTAAAATAATTCCTGACAAGAAATGAACCGGGCAATCCCTTGACGTGAAAGGGATGCCCGAGATCAGCCAGATAGTGCGCACCGCGTGCAAGATAGCGCCAGCCCCAGTAGTCTTCGCGGTTTTCAAAGGCCAATGCCGCCAGATCTCTATGAACGCGGAAAGATTGCGGCGCGATGCCGTAAGTTGTTCCCATCAGCTTAAAATACATGTGCCGCCACCCATGTGAGCCCCCGGTGATTCGCTGATTCTTATGCAGTATCAGATCATCGTCCGTATAGAGATCGGGCTCTGTGCTGTAAATGACAAGAATTTTCCAGGGCTCAATCGTCCTTCCGGAAGGTATTTGCAGAGCAAAATCGCCGTTTCTTTTTTTGTGATCAAAAGACCAGAACGGGTCCAGTTGACGATGAATCTGATAACTCTCCTTGTAAACATCGATGTGTTTTGGACCGGTGGGCCAACGTTTCTCGCCGTAACCCGGATTTGCCTTTACGGATACGGAAGGCAAGGACATGAGATCATCTGAGGCCTGCACGGAAAAGTAGGCAAGATACTCGTGGGCAAACCAGGGAGACCAGGCCTCGGGCATAGCGGGATCATTGTGGAGATAATCATTCAACATCTTTATTCCTTTTGATGAGATCGTCGTCGAAAAGCCTGCTCAATGCAAATATTTAATCAATCAACCCCCTCGCAGCAAGCTGTCGAGATATGAAATGAACGTCATTATTTCGCAGCAAGCGACAGGGAATTAACGCTCGTCCCGCTTAAGCTCGATTAAAGCAATTTACAAACGGACAGCCTCTTGACAGCGCCGCAGAGGTTACACCAAATCCGTTAGATTTAAAATCATTTTCCTTTCTTGCGTGCAGTTTTCATCATCGTTTCGGATCGCAATTGAATTGGCGAAACATGCTTTCAATCGCCTTGCAGACATAAATATAATCCTTGATTTTCCAATGATCCTGATATAGAACGCGTCAACACTAAGAATAAGGACTCCCCTTGCTCCTGAACTAAATCAGGGGCTTTAGAGCCGAAAGGAGAAATTTTGAAAAGATACGAAGTTATAGCTATTGTCAAAACGGATGTGTCGGAAGAAGATTTGACAGCCATCATGGACCGGTCTTCCAACATCATCACCGAACGTAAAGGGGTCATCGCCAAAGCTGAAAAATGGGGCAAACGGCGTCTGGCCTACGAAATCAACAAACAAAAAGACGGGTTCTATTTCTTCATCGACTATGCCGGTGACGGCTCCATCGTGGCTGAAATGGAAAGAAATTTTAAAATCGACGACCGCATTTTGAAGTTCATGACCGTGACCAAAGAAGGCGCCACAACCCGTGAAGGGATGGAATCGGAAGTCGTCGCGGCGGAAGTGAAACGCACGTCGATCCGCATAGAAACTGATAATTCGGCGGCAAACCGGGATGATAAGCCGGCCGGCGACGCAAGACCCGCAAGGCCGACATTCAAAAAAGCAATTACCCGGGAAGACATTGCCCCGAAAGGAGAATAATCATGGCTATAACGAACGGCGACAGACCCGACAGACCCGAAAGACCATCACGTCCGCCCCAGAAGAAATTTTTCCACAGAAAGAAATTCTGCCGCTTCTGCACGGACTCCAATATTAAAATTGATTACAAAAACCCGGTCATTCTCAATAATTTTGTGACGGAGCGCGGTAAAATCATGCCCAGAAGAATTACGGGGAACTGCGCGTATCACCAAAGAGAACTGACGGTCGCGGTTAAAAGAGCCCGCACCATCGCCATTATGCCTTTTGTCACTGCTGAAGGCCGATAGTTTTTTTCATCAGACCGGCCGGCTTTGTCCTCGCGGATGAGAGCCGGCCGGTTTTGATTTTACCCAAGCGAATTTATTGAATTAAGTCAACAACCTCGCAGTAAGCTATCGAGGGTATGAAATGAACGTCAATATGCCGCAGCAAGCGACAGAGAATTAACGCTCGTCCCCAAGTGAGCGGGATTAAGTCCATTACCTATTTTTCAACGCAGGTTATTTTTCTTGACAAATTTTAACGCATTGTCCACCGAGAGCCCGTTTATCCGGCTGTTGCTGATCATCACATTCTTTCTGGCAGCCTCTCTGATTCCTTTTGTCGGGTTGCTATTCCTTGCTGTGCTGCCGCTGGTTGTATTTTTGCTGGGCATGCTCAATGACCCGATGAAAACGCTGATTGCCCTGCTTTCCGGGCTGTGCATCACGCTCGTCATCCTTTCATTTATGCATGCCGTCCTGCCCGTCATTACACTGGCAGCGATGGGACTGGCCGGGGTACTGATGACCCGGGCAACAGTGAAAAATTATTCAATAAATAGCATCATTCTCCTGCCTTCTTTCGCCATCCTGGCGGCAATTGCATTTTACTTTATTTACGGCGGCATCCAGCTTTCCATCACCCCCTGGCAGCTTGTCGAAAAGCACATTGCGGAAGCCGTGGACATGAACATAAAGCTATACAGCCAGCTGCCTTTGGGCCCCGAAGAAATTAAATCAATTAAGGATAGCAAATCCGAAATCGTTCAACTTTTTACCGGAATTTTTCCCGCTCTGTGCGTTATCGCGGCAATATTCATCATTTGGCTGAACGTGCTCATCGGCAATAGATTCCTGCATAAAGCCGGCATTGCCGTACCAGCATTATCGGCGATGTCCGAATGGAAGGCGCCGGACTGGCTGGTGTGGTTCTTTATCGCGGGCGGAGGATTATGCTTCATTCCGCAGATTTACGTCAGATCTTTCGGCATCAATATTCTCCTGATTGCGTCCGTCGTTTATCTGCTGCAAGGCCTTGCTATTATTAGCTTCTTCTTTCAGAATAAAAATATCTCCCCGTTTTTCCGGTGGCTTATTTATTTTTTAATTGCGATTCAACAAATTCTTATGATAGCAATAGCGGCAGTGGGGTTCTTCGATATTTGGATTGATTTTCGTAAATACTTCCGCAAAGATCAGGCGACAGAATAATTATACACGATTTACTGCTAACAGGAGGTTTTCCATGAAGGTTATTTTGAGGCAAAACGTACCTTCCTTGGGCAAGGCCGGAGATCTGGTTAAAGTCAATGACGGTTACGCCCGCAACCTGCTTATTCCAAAAGGGCTGGCTATCGAGGCGGACGACAAAAACATTAAAGCCTTTGAAGTCGAAAAAAAGAGTGTCCTGCAAAAAGCCCAGAAGGAAAAAGGCCACGCCCAGGATCTGGCCGCGCGCCTGGCCGATGTTACAATTACATTAGCGCGTAAAGTGGGCGATCAGCATAAGATCTTCGGCTCGGTCACCTCTAAAGATATTGAAACCGCTCTCAGGGAAAAGGGCTTCGATATCGACCGCAAGATGATTGTCCACGATGAGCAAATCAAATCACTGGGCGAATTTAAAGTAAGGATCAAGCTGGCAACGGGCGTTGATACGGAACTGAAAGTGAATGTCGTCGGCGAAGAATCATGAAAGACATCGATCCGTCCTTATATAAGCTTCCCCCGCAGAATGTCGAAGCGGAACAGTCCATTCTGGGAAGCATTCTGCTGGAAAACGGTTCCATCAATGCGGCGCTGGAAATCATCAATAAGGGCGATTTTTACAATGAAGCGCACCGGAAAATCTTTTCCGTTATCGTGGAACTTTCCGACAAAAATGAACCTGTTGATATTATCACTCTGAGCAATGCCCTCAAGGATAAGCAGCTTTTGGATTCGGTCGGCGGCACTGCCTATCTCGCCTCGCTTGTAGATAACGTCCCGTCGGCCGCTAACGTCGCCAATTACTCCAAGATCGTCAAAGAAAAGGCGATTCTGCGCGGGCTCATCGGATCGGCCACCGAAATCATCAACAGCTGCTATGAGACCGGTTCGGATGTCGACCAGGTGCTGGATAAAGCCGAGCACAGTATTTTCGAAATTTCCGAAAATAAGGTGCGGCCCTCCTTTTATCCGATTAAGGACATCGTCCGGGAAAGCTTTCGGGCAATCGAAGACCTTTTCACCCGCAAGGAACTCATCACCGGCGTGGCCACCGGGTTTGACAGAATCGATGATATGACCTCCGGCCTGCAAAACTCCGACCTCATTATCATCGCCGGACGCCCGAGCATGGGTAAAACAGCCTTCGCTCTTAACATCGCGCAGCATGCCGCTCTGGAGACTCAGATACCTGTGGCAATTTTCTCACTCGAAATGTCCAAAGAGCAGCTGGCTTTCCGAATGCTCGCCTCCGAGGCCAAGGTTGATTCGCAGCGCCTGCGCAAAGGATTCCTCGGTGAAACCGACTGGCCGAAACTCACGACGGCGGCGGGCCGGCTCTCCGAAGCTCCGCTGTATATTGACGACACCCCCGCCATTTCCGTTTTGGAAATGAAAGCCAAGTCCCGCCGTTTGAAGGCTGATCAGGGCCTGGGCTTGGTCGTCGTGGATTATATTCAGTTGATGCGGGCCGGCGGATATACAAATTCCCGCGAACAGGAAATATCGGAAATCAGCCGATCGCTTAAAGCACTGGCCAAAGAACTGAAGGTGCCGGTCATCGCCTTATCTCAGCTCAATCGGAAAGTAGAAGACCGTCCCAACCGCCGTCCGCAAATGGCGGACCTGCGTGAATCGGGTGCCATCGAACAGGACGCGGACGTTATTGCTTTTATCTACCGGGATGAAGTATACAATAAGAGCGATGACAACCCGGATAAAGGCGTTGCCGAGATTATCATCGGCAAGCAGCGTAATGGTCCCACGGGAGCTGTAAAACTCGCCTTTCTGGACAAATTCACTACTTTTGAAAATCTCGCACGTCCGGAAAGCCAGTAAGCAGCCCCAGTGGATTTCGTGCAACGATTATCATTCGAATAACGTTCAACATGCAGGTTCGGTGCAGCGCAGATGAAGCCCAAAGAAATCATCGTCAACGACCGGATGCAAAAAAATTACCGTTATCTGCTCAGCCGGCCGGCCGGCCGCAATTTTGATCCGGAATTCAAACCCCAGTTAACACCGAAGCAAATGCTCGAAGCAGGCGTTTTCGGCGGAAAATACATGACCGACTGCCTGAGCGAATTTCCATCCGCCTGGTTTACCAGAGCCAAATTGTGCGCCCTGCGCCATGATCCGGGACTCAACTGCTTTGGCGTGAACGCCTCAAAACCCCTGTCCTACTGGATTGCCAAAGGCTGGATCTACCCCGATGACCCCCGCGGCTGGTTTCAATGGTATTGCCGCTACTTCGCGGGCCGACGCTGCCCCGATGATGAAAGACAGATCAAACGATGGAAAGCTATGCGCAGGCATGTGGCTCAATTGCAGAAACACTGCCCGGCCGGCGACCTGAATTGCCGGCGCAAACAGCGCCAGGCCTTGCTGCACTGGGCTTACGACAGCCGCAAAATGTAGACGATTACGCACTTGCGCATGTTCTCCCGATCCTTGTTTTTTTCGACTTGCCATAAAGGCCAGTTAGAACATTAAAGAAGGAGGAAACATCATGAATCAGCGAAGCAGACGTAGTATTCCCATCTTTTCCGTTTTATTCTTATTGTTGATTTCTTTTTTTCTGGTTTCAACATCCCTCAACGCGGCAGTTAAACCGACGCCCCCGGGCATGATCAATTCTGTCCTCGGGCCCATTTCTCCCGACAAACTGGGAACGACTCTCGTGCATGAACATTTTGTTTTTGCTTATCCCGGATGGTTCGCCGATGACACCATGGCCCCTGTTGATGCCAAGGCCATTTTCAAAACCGACCTGGCCGTCATCAAAACGGCACAGAAATACGGCATTAAAACCATCATCGATGCCACGACCAACGATGTCGGCGGACGCGACCCCATCCTCTATAAGAAACTTGCAAAGAAGACCGGCATCAACATCATTTGCTCGACAGGACTTTACACGGAGCATGAAGGATCTCCGGCGTATTGGACAACGAAAGCGATCTGGGGAATGGACATCTCCAAGATGATGTCCGAACTCTTTATCAAAGAAATAACTCAGGGCATCGGCAAAACCGGCGTTAAGGCAGGGGTCATCAAGATCGGCTCCGGTCCCAAAATGAGCGCCTACGAAACAGCCGTTCATAAGGCCGCTGTGGTTGCTCAAAAGGCCACCGGCGTTCCGATCATCACGCACACCGAGGGCCCGACAGGTGGAGTCGAGCAGGCCGATTTATTGCTTGCGGAGGGCGCCAATCCGAAGAAGGTCATGATCGGCCATGTTTCCAATTCCAAGGACATTGAATACCACAAAGCAATTCTGGCCAAAGGCGTGTATATTGCGTTTGACCGCATCGGTCTGGATATCATTACGCCGTTTGACGTGAACGTGAAAAATGTCTCCGAGCTTTGCAAGCAGGGTTATGCCAAGCAGATCATGCTCTCACACGACACCGTGAATGTCTGGCTGGGACGTCAAACCGTTTTGCCTGACAAATTTTTACCGGCCTTTGCCAACTGGAGGATCGATCACATCTCCAAAGAGTTCATTCCCGCACTCAAAGCCGAGGGTGTGACGGATGAACAGGTCAAAACCATGATGGTCGATAATCCCCGAAATCTGTTTCTGGGGCAATAGGTCTTCTATTCCGAAGATCACAATGACCAGCGGCGCCTCCTCTATCGCCATCAAAGAGGAAGCGCCGTTTCATTTGTTTCTGAAAATCTTCTTCGGATCCATTGCACGCAAAACGCGGATGTCCTTACCTTCTATTGATTGTCGATCTGGGCGGCAGCGGCGGCGGGACCGCCCCGGAATGACCAGCCTGACGGGGTGAGGATGGAGACACCTGCGTCTGGCCCGATCGGACTTGAGCGTTGATGGCTTCTCCTCCCGATTTTCTGTCCTTCTGATCGCGCAGGTTCACCACCATCTCATCGTCACCGTGAACAAGAATGATCGTTTCGGGATGTATTTCTTTGAGTTTATACCCGCCGATCATCGCGCCTTCGGCCAGCGGTGTCTGCCTTTTCCCCCGGCCGGGCGTCGAATAGGGGTTCTTCTTGTCCTCGACATAGGCTATTTTCTTGTCACTGGTGATGATCGCGCCGTAAAAGATAACCTCCGGTCTGATGAGAGCCTGTTCCCCTCTTTTGTCAGTGGGCATCCGGCGTTCCGGGTGAAATAAATTCTTCTCGGCGACAACGATGAAATCAAGTCCGGTCGGAACTTTTTCCAGGACGGTCGTTCTTTCTTTCGTTGCTGCAGAGTCTTCTAATTTTGCAACATCCTTTGGGGAGGTTTCGGTCGGCAGCAAAGGCCGCAAGTAACCATTTTCGCTCAAGACGAAATATTCCGAAAGCATGGAAATATCTTCGGCAACTCTTGTTCTTTCTTGACCGACCGATGCTTTTTTCATTACTGGAAGGCTGACCGTCACTTCGGTGATGAATAATGGATAGGCCAGTGAAGAAAACATAATGACAGATACTGCAATAAGCAGTAAATTCAAAACATTGATATTCTTTAACATGCCTTGTGATGGCGTCATAAATCACAGTCCCGCCAGAGCGGCTACTTTGAGCTTCACGAGCAATTCCTTAGGATCAGAGTAATTGCGAACGCGGACATCTACCTCCCTTACGACGAGATAAGGAGTCTGCGTTTCGACGGCCAGCAAGGTATCCGAAAGCACTCTGATATCCGGAAACACCGCATCAACCGTAACGCTGATAATCTTAAATTTCCCCCGTTCTTCCGTTTTCTCAACCCTTTCACTGTTGATCACGCCTCCCCTGCCCGTAATGACCCCTTTAAGCGAATTCTGTAAATTGGCGGAAGCAATCGCTGCGGTCGGACTCATCATCAGCTTATTCTCTTCATTTTTCCTGGCTTGTCTGAGTTCGGCAATCCGATTTTCCAACAGCGGCTTACGCGCAATCAGCCCGGAATATTTTTCAAGTATTTTCATTTTTATCCCATACTGTTCGCTGAGTTCATCGGCCTTCCGGTAAATATCGGAAATGCCGTATTCATAAAGAACCACAACGGCCATCATGACGATGATGGGAATCGAAAGAGTCAGCAGTTTACTTTTTCTTTTCATTGTTTATCTCGGTTCTTCGGTCGTATTTTAACAGCCCGTTTTTCAGTTCCATCTTGATGACAAACCGTTCAGTATTGAGCCGGGGATCGCGAAAAGTCGGTGACCCAAATTCCACCTTTTGAAAATACTTGGAGCTTTCCAGTTTAAGGATAATATCTGTGGCGGATGCCGAATAACCTTCGATCTCAGCAGCAGCATCGGTGATCCTCAGGCGGGTAAGCCAGCTCCTCGGGGGCAAAGTAGTTGTCATGTCTCTGAGGACATTCATGGTCAAGTCGTTTTGTCTTTTAAAATGGTTTATGGCTTCGATATCGCTTTCCAGCAGGTCGATCTCGCTTTGTAAAGCTTCAATTTTTCGAACCTCGGGTTTGAGCGTTTGGATATGACGGCCGAGTGCATCAATTTTTTGCTGCTGAAAGTGGACCGGTGCAAGAAGACAGAATACGGCAATCGCCAAAATCGGTATCAGCAATAAAACGGATGAAAGCCACGGCATTTGCGGATTGCTGCGGTCCTTTTTCGCCAGCAGGTCGATGCTGTCGCTGCTTTCGGAAAATGCGCCGAGCGCCCCGCCTAATGCGCCGGCCGATAGTTCCCTCCTTTGCTCGGGCACATCACACTTCAGATCGCTCATCAGAGCGGACACGGTCACAGGTCTGAATTTGTCCCGTAATACGCAATAGGCGCTTTCATCTGCATTGACGACAATTCGGGGAGGACTGCTGTTCGCCGTAAGTTCATTCATCAACAATTGAATGTGACCGGCCATCTCAGCAACAGCCGTCTGATCATTTATATCGACACTGCCTGTATAGGATTGAGCGGTTAATGTATTCAGGATAATTCCGCCTTCATAGACTCCGTCTTTCAGAGATATAAAAACCGTGTCGATGTTGGGATAAGTATTTCGGATAAGGGATCTGACCATGAAAACGGTCAGACCGATTCTCTTTATCTGAGCCCCTTTCGTTTCAAGCGCGCTCAGATAAGCGTTGATCTGATCCGCTCTGACAACAACCAAGAGAATCTTAATACTTTGATCATCTTCCGCCTGCACGACATAATCATAGTAGGCATTATCCCTGGAAAGCGGCGTCAGACGATCCAGTTCGAACGCGACAACCCGCGAAAGATCTTCCTTCGCGGCCAGGGGGAGAGGAACATTTTGGACGATCGCCCAGGATCGCGGCAAGCCCAGAATAAATGTTGCGTTCGATATTTTGAAATCTTTGACAAAGGCGGATACCGAAGCTGCCGCATATTCTGGGCTGAGAATCTGATTCTCCGGCAGCGGATAATATTTGCAGTGTCTGACGTTTACTTTCCACAGCGTTTTCTCGGTACAAACAAGGTAAACGCCGTCTCTCTCCAGGGAAATACATACAACCTTCCCGGATGAAAACACCGGATCAGCCAGACTGAAGAATAAGGCCTTCCGCACCAAACGGCCCGCTTTTGCGAGCATCGGATAAATCTCAGTCAAGATGTTTTGGTATCGCGTCATTTTTCGGCATCTCTATGTTCGCAGGGCTTTGATAGAAGACAATCCGGCACCGGTCCGCCCCTTCGGCAACGAGCACCGCTTTGAGAGCATAGTTGCCGTTCTTTGCATTCTGATAGCCGATCGCCTCCACCGCATACACGCTGGAATCGGCCGTGGTCACGTATGATGAAATGTTTGCGAAGTCTGCCGATAGCATGGACTGCAGGCCCGAGCCATCTTTTTTTGCATGATCGGATAACCGGTAATGGATGACGGTCTGAATCATTTCATCCGTCATCCTCGGTATGGCTTTGAGGACATCCGGCTTTGCGGAATTGATATTGATCTGAGCCGTCGATGTATACACTGTCAGATGTTGCATCAAACCCGGCTTTTCTTCCGTCCCGTAAAGGATGTCCCGGGTCATGCCCTTCACCAATAACAGTTCTTCCAGATTATCAAAATTGGCGTCTTTGCATTTGTAGGGTTTGGGCAGGCTCATATAGTAATCATTTTCCGCGCCCTGAAGCCGGTGCAGATCATCCCCATCCTTCCAGTCAAGGATGGAATTAACAATCGTGTCGGCCTGATTCTTTTCAACTCCCAGATTGACCAGCAAATTATTCAGGATGATGCCCGACGCAGCGGTCAACAGATTGATGTTGATCTTGCCGGATTCATCCGCTATGCCGATTCGGAAATATCCATCGTCCATTTTCACTGCGCGAAAGGTTCCGTCTACAGGCGACGCTTCCAGTCCCTCATTTTGAGCGGGAATGTTCTTATTAACATTGCGATATATAATTTCCATCATCGCCCATTGCAGCCCCGCCTCTGCCAGATACTTATTTTCCAGTCGTTCCTTGAAGGCGATGGTCGAGAATACTTCCGTTCTCACCCTGGCGGAAAATGCGAACGTTATAACAATCAAAAGCATCGTGATCCACAGCACGATCACCAGGGCTATGCCTTTTTCATCCACAAACACTTCCCTTGTTAACATCATCTCTCTCATCATCATTTTTCAAGGTTTGATCTCTAAAGATCAAAATATCATTTTGTCAAAACGGGGGTTTGACACCGCACCCATGGCTGACGCCGACATCTGCGTCATTATACGCACTGTCAGCACGCTGTCGCCTTCATCGCCTGAAAAATGAATCCTGACCTTTTGAGGCATCGCCTTTTCTTCAGCCGGCCATTCATCAACCCACCTCGCCTCCTCGGTGGCACCTTCATAATAATACTCAAACCGGATGGCTTCATAATCGGTTTTTACCGACGTCTCCTGCTTCGCATCCGTTCCTACAATCTGCTCTGCGATGCGGAAGATACTCTTTCGCCCGCTGTCCCTTTCGACATGATAAGTGACAAGGCAGTTGCCTCTGGTCCCCCGCCAGATGGAATAATTGCTGGCAAACGTTACCGTATCTGCGGCTCCGCTAAATCTGTTCTTTGTCTGGCCCTGATCGGCATAGAAGCTCACAAATGCGGATTGGAGCTGCGATTCGACCAGAGAAAAGATCATTTTCTGTCGCTCAAGCGTGTCAATCTTTCTTTCTGCTTTCTCGGACGTCTGATACGCCATCGACAAAGCACCGCCCATGATGCCGATAATCACAGCCAGCATGGTAACGGACATCAGTAATTCAATTAATGTAAAGCCCCGCCGGTTCAATTCGTATACCCTTTTTGCTTTGTATCCTTAGCGACATTCAGAGCATCGGATCTGGAAACCATTTTTGCCGTCTTTAACGTGATGATCTTCTCTCCGCCGCTTTGTGCAGGGGACGCCTTCACGGTTACCTGCAGGAGTTTCACAGTGAGCGCCCGTGTCCTTTCTTTTTCTATCTCCGTCATAATAATTTCAAAAACATTTCCCTGGTCGTCGGTTTCCGTCCATGCTTTTTCTTCCATTTTTTCATTTTCCAGGACATTACGCATTTTGTCACTTGCACCCTGCAGAGCCCGGATACGATTGTCGGATTTGGCAAGATTGCGTAAATTCGCAGAAGACAATTGGATGACCGATACGACAACGAGGCAAATCAGCACCAGAGAAATCATGATTTCAATCAACGTAAAACCTCGTTCTCTTGGTCGGACAGACTTAGTCATGACCGCCATCCTGTTCTTCATCGGCAATCATCGCAGCAAAAACAGGGTCGGCTTTGATCCGGATGATTCGATCGCCCCGAATCAGGCTGATCCGTTCCCAGTTGTTTGTGCCCGTTGAATCATAATAGAGGCTGTATCGTCCCCTGCTGACCGGATCGGCATTGATATCTGATTCAATAATTACCAATCTCATTTCATCCGGTATTTTCTTGCTCGCCCGTCCCTCGATCCCGTAATGACCGGCATCGAGATCAAAGATCAGCATTCGCCTCTCATTTTTCAATGCCGCCAGACTTCTGGTGTATTTGATCGCAGAGACTATTTCTCTGGCAGCCGCTTTTTGCCTGGCTTTCGGCAATGTGCCCACGAAATAGACCACACTCATTCCCAAAATCAGAGAGATGAGAATCAACACGATAAGAATTTCAATCAGGGTAAATCCACGGCACGCTGGAACCTGATTATCTTTAATTCCATGCATAACGATGTCTTAAACGTTTAAAAAGGAATATCCGTAATGCTGAATATCGCCATCAACAAGGAGATGACAATGAATCCCACAATCAGTCCCATGACCGTAATCAGGGACGGTTCGAGAATGCTGATAAACCTTTTGATGGAAATTTTGAGACTTTTCTCGTAGGTGTTTGCTATCTTAAGCAACATGTTATCCAATTGACCGGTCTCTTCGCCCACTTTGATCATTGACATCGCCAGTTCGGGGAAAATGTCGGCGTCCGACAGGGGCTTGGCGATGCCCTTGCCTTCCTTGATTTCTTTCGTCACCTGATCCAATGAAGATGAAACGACGAAATTGCCGATAATATCTTTTGAATTTCTTACAGCCTGCAGAAGCGGCACGCCGCTACGCAAAAGTGCGCCCAGCGTCCTGCAAAACCGGGCAGTTTCCAACTTTAGGATGACATCGCCCAGCACTTTGAGCTTCAGCTTGTCCCAGTTGTATCTCCCCGCCTCCGTTTTCAGATAATTACGCATGAGAAACCAGCCGGCGACAATCACCAGCAAAATGATCCACCAGGACGCCAGAAGAAAATTACTGATCGCAATCAGCACCTGCGTTGAGACTGGCAATTGTGTGCCCATATCGGCAAAGATGGTCGTAAATTTCGGCAAAACAAACGTCACCATAACAAGGATGGACAAAAAGCCCGTGATCACCAGAATCACGGGATAGATCATCGCGGAGAAGACATGGTTTTTCAGTTCCTCCGACGATTCCAGAAATTCTATGAGTTTTTCCAGAACCATTTCCATCGTTCCGGAAAGTTCGCCAGCTCGAACCATATTGATATAGAGCGGTGAGAATACCCGGGGATGCTTTTGCAGGGCGTCGGAAAACATTCCACCCTCTCGAATAGATTTGAGGACGTCAAAGATGACGTTCTTCATCTTCATATTTCGACTGATGCCCAGTAGAATATTTAGACTGCGATCCAGCGGCAGACCCGCATTGAGCAGCGTATGGAGTTCGGTCGTAAATACCAGCAGTTCACCTTTGGCGGATTTGAATGAAAATGAATCTTTGCCGATCCCGGCTTTCACCCCTTCAATCCGCAACGGAATGATATTCGAATTTTTCAAAATGGATTCCGCTTCGTGTTCATTGCGGGCTTCGATCAAACCTTCTGAAACACTCCCGTCTCTGCCTATCGAACGATGCGAAAAACTGGGCATTATATCTCCTGCGTCGCTCTGAAGATTTCGTTGACCGTGGTTTCGCCCGATTTGACTTTCGATAATCCGTCTTCCATCAGCGTGCGCATACCGTTTCTTCTGGCCATTTCCCTTATCTGCCGGGCATCGGCGTTCTGGACAATCAACTGATGCATCGAGCTGTCAATGGTGAATAGCTCAAATATTCCTGATCGCCCATAAAATCCTGTTTGAGCGCATTTTTCGCAGCCCCTTCCCTTGTAAAGCGTCACAGGGTTATCGGAAAAGACATTCCGGGCCCGCTCTTCAGTAATCGCCTCTTCGTCGATATCGCGGCACTCGGGACAGATCACGCGGACAAGACGCTGTGACAGCACGCCCCGAATTGTCGCAGCCAAAAGAAAATTGGGCACGCCGATATCCAGGAGGCGGGTAATGGCCGTCGGCGCGTCGTTTGTGTGCAGTGTGGAAAATACCAAATGTCCCGTCAGAGCGGACTGAATGGCAATCTCCGCTGTTTCCAGATCGCGTATTTCGCCGATCATGATGATATCCGGATCCTGCCTGACGATGTGGCGCAGGATATTGGGAAAGTCCAGACCGATTTGCGGCATGATCTGTATTTGGTTGATGCCTTTGAGATGATATTCTATCGGATCTTCCACTGTGATGATCTTTTTGTCGGGCGAATTGATTTTGTCCAGGGCGCCGTACAGTGTGGTTGTCTTGCCGCTGCCCGTCGGACCCGTTACCAGAATAATGCCGTTGGGATTTTTGATGATGGCATTGAATGTCGCCAGCGTATCATCCGGAAAGCCCAACTGCTCCATGTCGATCTTGATGCCTTTCTGGCCAAGCAGGCGCATCACCAGACTTTCTCCATAGAGAACCGGAATGCTGGATACACGTACATCAATTTCCGATCCGCCGACTTTGAGCTTGATCCGTCCGTCCTGCGGAAGACGCCTTTCCGCAATATTCAACTTGGCCATGATTTTTATGCGTGAGAAAATGGCGGCCTGAAGTTTTTTCGGGATGATCTCGATATCATGCAGCACGCCGTCAATGCGATAGCGTACTTTGACTTCATCATCGAATGGTTCGATGTGGATGTCACTAGCCCGGCTTTATATTGCGCGGGTAATGATAATATTAACGAGCTTGATAATCGGCGCCTCGGATGCCAGATCCTGAAGATGCCCGACATCGTCTTCCTCTTCGCGTATGAAATGGATCGATTCATCCTCAATGTTTTCTATAATCTTATTGATGTCCTGTGTTTCCTGACTATAGAACTTATTCAGGTGATCATCTATGACCTCCTTATCGCCGGAATAGATTTCCAGTGCATGAGGAACCGCAACCTTGATCGCTTCGATAACGGTCTTATTATACGGATCAGCCATGATAATTTTGAGTGTATCGTGTTTGAAGTCCAGTGGCACAATCCTATTCTCACGGAGAAACCGGACCGAAAGCGTCTCCATGACAAATGGAACTTTAGGAAAAGCGTCCGCGTCGAGATAAGGCACATTTTGCGACAAAATGGCGACCTCTCATCAATGGATGTATGGGAAAAAGGAGATAAGGTGCATTATCATGACTATTTCAACTTTTCCACGGTTTTTTAAGATTTATATCCGGGTAATCACAATAACCATATTCAAGTGCCTGAATGAAGACCTGTATCCGGTAAAAGTTCGATACCGACAGTGCCCAAAACAGCAGCGATTTTTTATTAGTTGACATTGCATGCATTTTTGATTAGTTATCCTCAACCTCCAATAATAAACATTTGCATAAAATTTACGAAAATCAGGATGATTTTTATGAAGAATAAGCAATGTAATCGACCCGGGAAGAATCAAAGAGGATTCACGCTCATCGAGATTATTGTCGTCATGGTCATGATTGCTCTTCTGGCCTCTCTTGTCGGGCCAAAACTCTTTCCCAAACTCGGTAAAGGAAAACAATCGGCGGCCAAAGCCCAAATTGCGCTTATTGAACAGGCACTGGATCAATTTCGACTGGATGTGGGCAGATACCCCACAACCCAGGAAGGATTAAATGCCCTTGTAACAAATCCGGGCATGCCCAAATGGGAAGGCAGTTATCTGAAGAAGGGACTGCCGGTCGATCCCTGGGACAAACCCTACCAATATGCATCTCCAGGCAGTCATGGCGAATTTGATCTGCTCTCATACGGCAGAGACGGCAATCCCGACGGCGAAGGCGAAGATGCGGATGTCGTCAGCTGGAAGTAGTTTTTCTCAACATCCGCCAACTCTTTTCAATCAAACTGAAACCCTGGAGACCAGCTCACTTGACTGCCGCCAATAATAGTTTTTGGCGATCGATGGAATGCAACAGGCATCACGAATCAGCAAAACATTTCATGCTTTTATCGCGAATATTCTAACCCCATCGATGGAGAAAGTAAGCAGTGCGAGTATCTCTCCTGGATGTCTATTCCGCATAATACCGCCCGATAGCCTCCGCTTAAACTCTCAGCTACCTCGGGGGATGGTAGTGGGTCAGTTTCAATTTAATCACTCTTTACATGCTTGAGCGCTTATGCTATCTTATAAGCATGGAAAAGAAACCGAAAAGACCAAGAGACTTAAATAAACTTGCAGCGTTTATCCTGGATGAAACTATCGGAGAGATAGACGAAAACAAAGAAGTGAAGATCGTAAAAAATCCCGCTGCCGTCGAATTAGGACGGCTAGGCGGGTTAAAGGGCGGCAAGGCTCGTGCTGAAAGTCTATCAGCTAAGAGGCGCAAGGAGATAGCGAAGGCAGCGGCAGCGGCTAGGTGGAAAGATAAATAGCCTATAAATCTTCTATAAATGGCAATTCAAGTGTTGCCCCCTTTTTCGGAAGAACCTTATCTACCATTCTTAAAAATCTGTTCCACCCATATCCGCTTGATAACGCCAATCTTTGGAACATAACCAAGGAATGAAGATGTTGTGCAAGCATTGGATCGCCAACATCCTCGGTTAACCATTGTTGCATTTTATGTTTACGCCGACCCTTTTCGTCTTTTGGCGTTTTATGTTCCAGCTCTTGCAGTAGTCCCGGTGCAATTCTTTCGTAAACTAAATCCCTGGTATAATAAGCAACAACGCTAAATCTATTTTTTTGCATTCCGGGCCATTTCCACCCCTTGAGCTTATAAATATTTTCATAAAATTCATCAGGGAATTTTTTTGCCCAAGCTGCTAATTCCTTACGAACGATTAATTCAAGGTATGACTGGAGAGCATCTTTGGGGCGTATTTCCTGGTATCCCGTTGCTTCATCGACAAGCGCCACAATGCCGACTTTAGCAAAACCACGCATCAAGATTTCACACCGCACCGCAAGATGCTCTTGTCGCTTTAATAATTTACCCTGTTTATGTGCTTCAAATACAGCATCACATATATCCGCTAAGATAGTTGCCTCATACCCGTGTGCAAGTGGTCCGCGTAACGGCATAAACATAACTGGATTATTGACGCGCGTATGTAAATCATTGATTTCTATTCCTTTGTTGGACATCCCGACCATAAATATACTTACTCGCCGCGCACCATCTTTACCGCCACTTCTGGAAAGGCCAATAGATTGCTGTAGCCCTCGTTGGGAAAGAATTCTTGTCCCATCTTCAAGGACGTAGGCTGGAATTTTTATTCCAGAAATATTTAGCGGCCCCTCATGTGTAGCTTTTAAAATTGGTTCTCCGCGTTCCCAACGCGCAACCGCCGCTTTTTTTGCAATATCACTACGTTCTTCCGGCGTTAATTTAGCCGCCCTTGCTAATCCCCCCTTAGCCTTCCCCGTTGCTTCATCTTCCATTTGCAAGCACCCCCTTTAAATTTGTGCTTGCATTATAGAAAAAGATTCTGTATTTTGCAAGCACATTTTTAAAAATAATGCTTGCATTTGCTTAACCGCTCAAGTATAATGGTCACAACGAAATAACAAAGGGGATGAACATGAATAAGCTAGACACTGAAAAGAGAGCGCAAGTCATCGGCTGTTTAGTAGAGGGTAACAGCATTCGGGCAACTGTAAGAATGACAGGCGCAGCAAAGAACACAGTTGTTAAGCTGCTTGCCGAAGTAGGTAAAGCCTGTGCTGATTATCAAGATAAAGTATTTCATGACCTCCCCTGCACAAAGATTCAATGCGACGAAATATGGGCTTTCTGTTATTCCAAAGAAAAGAACGTCCCTCAAGATCATAAAGGCGAATGGGGATATGGTGACGTTTATACCTGGACGGCTATTGATGCAGATACAAAACTTATTCCGTCTTATTTTGTCGGCAGACGTGATGCTCAATGCGCTCATGCTTTCATGACCGATCTAGCAAGTAGATTAAAACACCGTGTGCAATTAACAACCGATGGGCATAAACCGTATTTGCAAGCCGTCGATGATGCTTTCGGAGGCGATATTGATTATGCGATGCTGGTTAAGACCTATGGCAATCCTCAATCAACTACTGACCAAAGAAGATATAGTCCCGCAGAGTGTACGGGCATTGAGAAACTTCGTGTTTGCGGGAATCCCGACAAAAAAGAAATTTCAACAAGCTATGTTGAGCGCCAAAACCTCACCATGCGTATGAGCATGAGAAGGTTTACGAGACTAACAAACGGATTCAGCAAGAAGATAGAAAACCTTGAGGCGGCGGTAGCATTACATTTCATGCACTATAACTTTTGCCGCATTCATAAGACTCTGAGAGTAACCCCCGCAATGGAAGCAGGGCTTACCGATCATGTGTGGAGTATAGAGGAAATCGTCGCGTTTCTAAATTAAAATGTGAATTGCGTATTGATTATGTATTACCGTTAATTTTTATTTTGTTTTGTAATGAACTCATCAAACCATCCAGCCAAGCGAAGAATTGCAAATGCCGCCGCGATACCCGTTAAAAGAGCGTAGACAAAAATCGTAAAGCCAATGAAAGCAAAAACGCCGGTCTTTATTGCCCATCCTATCTCAATCAAGGCAATGAGTAGTGATAATATTTGCATTACTATAAAGTGGATAAAAGTTGCGTTTACTATCATAAACGGTGAAGCCTCGCCATTATCGCCAGCGCCCGCCAATAATGACCGAAACTTTTCATTTCCAAAGGCCAGTATCATTGCATATCCGCCTAATGTGAATCCTACTAAATTTGGAATTACTGATATACACAGATTGAACCATGCCCAACCTTCATGCTCAACATACCAAACAGGGTAGCATATCAATGAAATGATGAGCGATAGGTGGAAGTACGGTGAGTATAATAAAGCATGCCATCCACCGTATATTTTCCAATATCTGCCTATACTTTCTCCAACGTACTTATAGGGAGAAAAGGCTATTTTAAATGACTTAAACATCTACACCTGCTTTATTTTTTTTATCATTTGTTCAGATGTTCTCCTCATGACAGAGGACTCACTCTCTGCGTTGGGGTTATAAGTAATCATTTCTATATATGGATGGTCGTCTGTTGAAATGAATACTTTCTTTTCATTTTCGTATCCCTTGGCCAAAACTTTCCCGTTTGATCGAGCAATATTCATAAAAGCTTTTATTTCGTCATCGGCCGCGTCTATGCCCTTTTCGTCAGTTGATGTCATATTCTGTTGTATTTTCCTTACCCGCCATTTTTCTATCTTATCAAGCCATTGTTGCTCGGCAGAACCCAAGGTATCATCATTTGGTTTGGTAAAGTCTATATAGAGCCTTCGTATAATATCCATTGCCAATATTCTTCTTATTGCTTCCCGTGTGGATTCTACGATCACATCGACTTTTCCATATTCATTAGAAATTATTTTATTTTTAAATAGATCATCCATTAAAAGCATCATTCCGCCCGGCGTAATATCCTTACATGCAAAGAAGAAGCGATGCACTTTGGGATAAAAAATATAAGAAATTCTCTTGAGATTCGGTTTTAGGTGTGGAGGTATGATTGGTGTAGCGTTTGGCCTCATTTCATCAAGTGGAATCAAATTTTTGAGGTCAAGCCATGGTGCGTTGGGATCGATATTTAAATATCGATATATGATACCTTGGAGAATAACGTTATCTTTAGTACCTTCCTGGTTCATTGATCCTATGATCCCCCAGTCCGATCCCCTTATCTTACCTAACGCATTAATCCTAAATGAATCTTGAAATAATTTTACATAATTTTCCATAGAATGAGGCTGGGTCTTAATATTCAACGCTGCAATTTTAAGTGTCTTAAAACGCGACATAAGAATCCCCTTTTGAAATGTATTTGTGAAGATGGGGATTTATACATCAAATGGTTCTAAGTTTCATTGACTATATTATAGAACGATCGTTCTATTGTCAAGGATTATTATAGGATGTTGAAAGATTTAATTTCCCCCAAACTGACCCACTACCCGGGGGATACACTTCTTCCATTTCCATTCAATATGTGTTGTGTATCCTCGAAATGTCCGTTAAACCGGGGAAAGTTCAAAATAATTGGAATTTATATTGAATCATTTAAATGAGATGTGCTCGTTGAAGATACCCATGGGAAATCGTCTCCTGATGGCCCTCAAATCATCGGCAGTATCCTTTGCCGTTAGCCCACTCTAATGTTTTGCACGTTCCAAGCTCGCAGGCTTTTTTCGCATCAGGGCAGCCCTGCTGGAAATCGCCGCGCAGCAGATAAAAAGTCCCGCGGTTGTTGTAGGCATCGGCATAATTCGGTTTTAGGCGGATGGCCTCATTGTAATCTTCAATTTCACGCTGATGCTGGCCGAGTTTGCCGTAAGCAGTTCCCCGGTTGCAGTAGGCTTCATAATCGTCCGGTTTCAAACGGACGGTCTGATTATAGTCTTCAATTGCACGCTGATATTGGCCAAGCTTGCCATAGGCAAACCCTCTGTTATAATAACCGTTGGCATCACGCGGTTTCAGGTGGATCGCCTGACTGGAGTTCTCGATGGCCTTGTGATACTGACCGACTTTAAGGTAAGTGGACCCGAGGTTAATGTAAGCCTCGGCAAAATTCGGCCTCAGACGGACTGCCGATTGGAAGTCTTCGATAGCCTGCTCGGATTGCCCTAAGTCATTGTAAGCGATACCCCGGTTATAGTAGGCACCGGGATGCTTCGGGTTAAGTCGAATCGCCTGATTGTAATCATCAATCGCCTGTTGATATTGGCCCAGTTTAGCATATGCTGCTCCTCTGTTATTGTAAAAAAAGATAAAATCCGGGGATAGACGGATCGCCTTGTCAAAATATTCAATAGCCTTTATGGTTTTTCCTTCGGCAAACAAAACGAGACCAAAATTATTGTTCGGCCTTGCCTTGTCCGGAGATTTTTTCAGGCAATCAGCCCAGAAGGTGTGCTCGTTCTTCCAAATCTTATTGCGTTGATAAGTTAAGGAAGTATTTACCGCCACAATGATGAAAAGAATCATCACCGCAATTTTGAAGTACCGATCCTTGAAAAAATAGAAGAAAGCTCCGGTCAGCGCCAGGAAGAAACCGAAACTGGACAGATAGGTGCGGTGCTCGAAGATCACATTCTGGGAAATAGGCAGAAAACTGGACTCCACAGATATCGTCAAAAAAAACCAGAATATCCCGAATGATATAAGCCGGTATTTCTTGAACAGCAAAACGCCCGCCGCAACAATTCCAAGTAAAAGTGAAAAACTCAAAAATGTTTTTAACTGGAAGAAACCGGATGCAATTGGATAATCATAATCAAAATTCTGATGAATCGGCAGGATAAAAAGGCGAAGATAGGTCAGGATGACGCTGAACTGGGTGAATAAATACTCCTTCATCGATATGGAATAAGCGTATCCCTGAATCGGCGGTATCGCACCGAAATGCTTCAAGGAAACAATTCTCAAGGTCCAGAAAAGAAATATTACAAATATCGTACATGAAATAATGAGACCTTCGTCCTTGATTGATACTTTCAGAGGAGTGGTTTTCAGAAAACAATAATCGAATAATAGGATTGCGAACGGCAATGTAAAGACGATCTCCTTCGAAAGCATACCCAGTATGGCGCAGATGACCGAACCGCCGAATAATAACCACGGGATCTTCCTATTGCCCTGCCAAAGCTTTCCCTGGGCGAAGAGAATCATGGATAAAAGATAAAACAGCGTGGCCAGCGAGGCAAATCGCTGGACAATGTACGTTACCGATTGCGTGGCAAGGGGATGAGTCACGAAAAGCAAACCGGTCAAAAAAGCCAGCACTGTCTTATGCCTGCTGATCTCTGTCTCCTTCATGACCGGGGTGGAGAGGGTCAACCAGGTTAGCCACCAGACCAGAAACGCATTGATCAGGTGAATGATCAGGTTCACCACATGGTATCCCCAGACATCGAGACCATGGAGATGGAAATTAAGAACGAATGTCAACATACCGATAGGTCGGTTCGGGAAAAGACGAATCCAGTCGCCAATGGTCGTTGAGCCTTCCGTAACACTGCTGTGAAAAACATTGCCGTCGTCAAAATGAAACGAGCAATCAAAGGAATTGGAATAGGCAATAATACCTGCAATGAAGATGACTGCAATAAAGAGAAAATTACATTTTTTTTCCATAGAGGGTATCCGTTGGAACGCAGCAGCGCTTACTTAGGGGTGCGGAAATCAGTTGGTTTTCATATATCATCTTTCTCGAAAAATACCTAGGCCCTACCTATTAGAGATAATTTGCTTAACCATTTATTTTTCCTTCTTCAGACACACGTCGTTAATCATCGCGTTTCTTGAAATAATGGAAACTGCAATGAGGTCTGTTCAATTAAGAAATAATTGGACAAAACTGAAGTATCTCAAGTAATAGAGTGCAATGATTTTTAAAAAATATTTTCCTCATTTATTCATCATCTTGCTGGTCATGATCGTTTATTGGCCGTCACTCTCCGGGGATTTTATCTTCGATGACATCAGTCTGATTAAAAATAATCCCTATGTAAAGCACTTGCACAGTATTTCTTCTTATCTTGCGCAAGAAGACGGCATTATAGATAAAACAGACACCCCCAACCATTTCCACACCGGCTATTACCGACCGCTCTTAAGCTTCTCCTATTTTATTGATTATAAAATATGGGGCATGAAAGCATTCGGATTCCGTTTGACCAATATCGTTCTGCATCTCATCTGCTGCCTGTTGATATTTCAGCTATTGATTATTTTGAAAATCGACGGTCGCGCCGCTCTTTTGGGATCGATCTTTTTTGCCCTTCACCCCACAGATACCGAATCTATTTCAATGATCGTCTGCCGAAACAATTTGCTCGTCACAATATTTTCCCTGCTTTCCTTCATTCTTTACGTGGAAAGCCGGCGGGGCCGATTAGTATATTTATTGATGTCCACTGTGTTTTTCTGTATGGCTCTTTTATCTAAAGAAACCGCCATTATGCTGATACCGGTATTTTTCCTTTGGAACAGATTTACGGTGACCGAGAGTAGAGTGCTGATTAAAGAAATTGGAAGTTACTTGCCTTTCCTGTTTCTCGGACTAGCTTACCTGATTCTGCGCTCTCAGGTGATCGGTGCCTTCACATCCCCGATTGTATCGGCGAATTTCTTGACCCGCCTGTATTTCGTGCCGCACATTATCGCATCCGATTTCCTTCTGGCTTTTCTGCCTTTCGGTCTGCACAGCTTCTATGTAACATATCCTGAGTCGTACTTTGGGTATCAGACGATCATCTCTTATATTTTTCTACTGCTGCTGGTGATCGCTTTGTGGAAATTGCGCAATAAGAGACTGTTAATTTTTTCCATCTCTGTATTCGTCGTAACCATGTTTCCCGTTCTAAATTTAATTCCTTTCGCGTCACCATCAATCATTACCATGAGATGGTTGTATTTCCCGTTGGCCTTTCTTTCGATTGCCGTTGCATATTCTATCCAGATCCTGACATCCCATAAAAGTACAAAATTTATTGCCTTATCCGTAATATCGATCATCTTTTTATATTTTGCCGCATATTCTTATACATTGAATGATACATTATGGAAGAATCAGCGATCATTCTTAAACATTGAGGTGTTGCAATTTCATAATGTGTTGTTCGCAGACACACTGGCTGAAGCATTACATAGCGAACATAAATATCGTGAGTCGGAAAAACTGTATTTATCCTCCTTGAAATCTTTTCCGGGCAAAGCAGACATCTATATCAACTATTCAGCCCTGCTAATCGACACCGGACGCCCCGAAGAAGCAAAAAAATACCTGAACCAGGCCCAAGCTCTGATTATGTCCACTTCTAAACGATGTGAATGGCTGAACAACATGGGTGTGGCCTGCGGACGCCTGAACGAAAAACAATGCGCCCTGGAAAACCTGAGTCTCGCAGTTCAATATTGTCCTAACAACTCCGGTTTTAAGGCCAACCTGGAAATCATCAAAGCATCAAATCCTTAATTCTTTTTTATTTTCTCTTTTTCCCGATTCGTTCTCATTTTCCTAAATCCGGGATTGATCCGCACGGCCTCATTATAATGATAAAGAGCTTTTTCCTTCAGGCCTTTCTGCTGAAAAATAATCGTCAACCGATAATGGGGGTTGGCAAACAAAAGGTTCTATTCTTACCGCCTCTTGAAATTCTTTATAGCTTTATTCGTTTCCCCCAGTTGAACATGAACAACACCTAAATTGTCATAAGCTACTGCATTTTCGGGCTGAATAGGCAACACCTCCTGAAATTCTTTAATGGCTTCTTCACGTCTCCCCTTTGCAGTATAGGCATTGCCAGACCGTCGTGGCCAGACCATCGTGATACGCGGGCTGTTCACGATATAAAGCAATGGCCTTTTGATATTCGGTAATGGCTTCCTCTACCCTACCCCCCCCCCGAAAAAAAATAAGTTCTAACCGATAATGGCCTTCGCCAAATTTCCGATTAAGCTTCAACGCCTGTTTGAGCGATGCGATCGCCCTCCCCGAACAACTCCCAATCCAGTGCATAAGACAACATGGTTATCGGATGCCAGTTGGACGTCCGTGTGTCCGTGAAAGCATACACCATCGTCTGCCGGGTTATTCCTGTCTGTATTTTGAAATTCTGGGTAACGTAAACCTGATCATCATAATTGACAAACTCAAATTGTTGCACCTGCCAGTACGCGGCGAGCGTCAAAAGAATCAAAGCCAAAATAACGACAGTTTTCTTCTGGGAGGTAGCAAGTGAATTCATCGGCGTGAAGAATTCCTGTCCTTGTTAAATTGTTTCCGGCGGGTGAACCAGACCGCGACAATAATTAAGAAAGCAGAAATTGATATAGTCGCGAATAAGAGAAAGAAAGGGGGCTGATATTCGAACAGAATCTCATGTCTGCCTAAACCAATCGAGACTCCCTGAAACAGGTAGTTCAAACGAATAATATTTACCGGCTGACCATCGACGGTAGCATGCCAACCCGGATATACAGCTTCCGACAGGACAAGAACACCTCGCTGTCGGGCCTTGATGTCGATATGAATACGATTGTGGTTTTCGTACACAATATTATCCACATCTTGATGGTATGGACTCTCAAGCATCCCCCCCATACTTTCAGGTCCCAGGGCGGTTGTGCGGCAGTCAAACAGTCGCTTATGATAATCTTGAACTGTCCACAGGCCTAATGGTTGTATTGCCCCTACCATCCAGGCACGAGGAAGATGATCTCTGATTTGAAAAACGATAGGATTGATCCTTTGAACATAAGGCATGATTTCCGGTTGAGCCTCCAAGTTTTCCGCAGAAACAATATATTTTACATTTGCCAATTGCAGTATTTTAATTCTATGTGTCCACGGTTGACGAAGAATTTCCGAAATGATCCACTGATACTGCAATTCCATTCCGGTCTTTCCATCAACATAATGAATATTGTTAATCACACCAATATTAGATGCTTTGATCGTCTGAGCGATCAGATGGCGATTGTCTATGGATGTTTTATCGGATATACGCGAGATGAAACTGTCCTCATCCACATAGACACGAAAGAGATCTCTGTCTCGCAGGATCTGTTGCAAAAAATGATCAGAATACTGATAAAGATTGATTTTACAGGTTAGATTGAGACCGGCATGTGCCATATACAAATCAGCAAAAAGCATCAATGGAATAATCAGCAAGACATATCTTGTTCTCTCACCAAATTTCATTAAGAAAAGAATGAGGCGGTCAAAACCATAACCGGACAAAACAACGAGACCGATATTGGATAAAAAATAATATTTTTCCGGAAAGCGGAAAAAAGGAAATATCCTGTGAGCAAGATTAAAAAAAGGCATGCTATTGCCCAAGGAGAAAACGATTCCCGCTACAAAGAGTGCCAGCCAGAAAATTTTTTCACGCCACGGTCTTGAAAAAACGCTGAGACAAGCAAAAAGCGTTACCAAAAGGCCGGGGTAAATGCTGAGCAGCCAGGGAATTTTCCCTTGCGGCGGAAACAGTCTCATCAGAGCGGCCGGATCACTTCCAAATGACTGGCTGAAAGAAACCGGAACCATCAGGTGTCTTAATTGATTCCAGGACAGTGATAATTCTGCCTGCGGATCGAAAGGAAGACCTTTCAAACGAACGGAATTTTGAAAATCAAGAAAAGTCGGGCCCCACTGAATAATTGTAATTAACAGGGCAGCTGTGATTATTGCGATAAATATTAAATT